>NJBN01000004.1 GCA_005223185.1 candidate division LCP-89 bacterium B3_LCP | reverse complement strand
GGACCGCATGGGATCAGATTAGCAGATTTTCAAAGAACAATTGAATTGCTGATCCACGCTATCTTAGTATTCGTATCTCCAAAGAGATTATGTTATGTCCGGTAATAAATATTCTCGGACAGACTCGTACACAGGAATCCAGAGAACTGATTGTGCGAGAGGAAGGTCAATAATATGAGACTTTACTTATAGTATAGCGAAAAAAACGTATATCTAAGGACAGTCCCGAATAGGAGTAGTAGCAAGAACTTTTAACTTCTCTGGATCCCTGCGTTCGCCCCGAAGGGGCAGGCAGGGATAACCGGATGGCTGGAGTATGTGCCATTCCAGCTTTGATTCGGAATCCAGTAGTTAAAACAAAAGGGCATCCCGCGCAAGCGAGGATGCCCCTACTTTTTCCTTTTAGCTTTTTACTTCATCAACACCATCTTTCCACTGGATTGATAACCTTCCGTTTCAAGTCGATAGATGTAGATGCCTGACGACAGATCAGAAGCATCGAAGGTTACTTCATGAAGGCCCGCACTCTGCCGGCCGTTGACAAGATCAGCTACTCTCTGCCCGTTGATATCGTAAATAGTCAGGTTAATTGAACTCGCAACCCGCAGCTCGTAACTAATAACTGTCAGAGGATTGAAGGGATTGGGATAGTTCTGACTGAGGGTAAATTGTATTGGGGAAACCTGCACCGACGGATCCGGTTCGACGCCTGTTCCACCATGTGTTACGTGGAAGGGAATATCCTGGGGAACCAGAGGCGTCGTAGAAATCAGACCCACCGGCACGTTGTGATAGATTACGTCATTTAAGGTCCAGGTACCTTCCGTTTGCGTTACGTTGCCAGCATCTCTATCCAGTATGTACTGGATATGGCATTCCCCATCGACCTTCTTAGCCATACTGAGCCATCCTTCTGAAAGACAGTCCCCCGGGTGAGCGTCTGTTGGTGTTATTGTGTTGGTGATGTTGGTGCCTACTGCCCAGTTCTGACCGCCGTCCGTGGAAACTGATATATAGATTTCACCTGAAGGGAATCCCGGCTGGCTGAGGGCTAAAGTATCCACATCGAAAACCTGGTAAGTACAGTAAAGATAGCCTGTAGTAGGATCCTGCCCTAATGAGGGTTTCTGCGCTTTTACATTCCAGGCGCCGCAGTCTACGTTGTTCCAATCCCAGTCAACGAAGGCATCGTGGATCAGGTGGAAATCATCGGGATACTGTTCTGACCAGTGCCAAATGAGCGAAGCATGCCAGTACGTTGTACCCTCAAGTTCAAAGAAGGAAGGCGTTGTGAATGCTATGTGGAGATAGTCATCCTGATCGAAGAAGGCACTCAGATCCGTATATGCACGAATTGTATCCATATCCGCTAATGTAGTATCCGGCAGGAAACTCAAGTCCGGCGGCAGGAAATCAGTCAGGTTTATCGCTTGAGACCAGTTTGGATCTACACCGTCTTCGTCTATTAAGTAGTAAATGTCATTGTTGCGCTGGGAATATTCTCCGCCCGGTGTGGGAAATCCGTCATCCCGGCAGTAAGTCCAGGCGAAGGCAATCCGGTCAGACACGTCAGAAGTGGCAACATCCCCCGCAATAGTCATGGTCCAGGTAACCTCTTCGAACTGCTCGTAACTGATTGAATAGAGGATAGGATCGTAGGTACCTCGCGTGTAGTAATGTCTCTGGGGATCACCAGCCAAGCCTGATGCAGGATTCTCCGTTGAAAGAATGTGTATGAACTGGTTACTATCAAATTGCATGCGGGGCCAGATTATTTCAGGTACTCCGACGACCGGAGGCGCTTCATACGTTACAAAAGTGCCAGTGGTTGGGGAAAAGTCAACAGCTATTGCCGTCATGTAATCACCCCCTACTTGATTCGTCCAATGGAAGGCGGGGAAACCACGGCTGTCGAAATCAACGTCCAGAGTATTATACCCAGCTTTTGTCGAAGATTCGACCGGGTATCCTGTACCAGGAAATCCCTGAACTCCCGTGGGATTGATGTAGTTGTAATATATATGTCTGTTGGTGGCATACATATTCTCCCCATTCATCCAGGCAAAGTGCAGATAACCGGCATCATCCAGTTCGATCATCCTTCCGATGGTGCCGTTGTGCTGACCCTCATACCATGTGGTTCCCACTAATGAAGTATCGCCCACTAAATCTGCCGTGTTGTCTAACGCCGGTATCTGATATGGCGGCAGAGTAACTGGTTGGTTTACGACTTCATCACCGGTCATGTCGTGATAGTTATCGAACGGTTTCGTGTCAGAACCGAAAGCAGTGGAGTAAATGAGTGCTGGTACTAACAGCAAAATCAGGTAGGTGTGTTTAGCGCGCATTTTACCCTCCTTTGCGATATTTAAAAAGTCCGCCCTGAAATCTTTCTTATATATTATACGCATAAAACAGCCGAATTCTTCATGCATTTTTCTGCACTTAGAAGGGCTGTTTATAATTCGTGGTAATCGGTATCTATTTTCCCCTGCAACCTTGAAGTATCAACTGGAAGCTTTCAGGGTTACTTCCACTTCTGTGCCGATGGGGAAACGCAACTTATCGGAAGCGGAACCTTCCCGCTGAGCAATTTCAAGATAGCCAGCGGACCCGATCAAACAGAGCAGTTCACCCTTTTCAACATCGCTATATGATTGGCACAGACCTTTGATCTTAGTATAACCCGTCTGCACTTCTACTAAAACTGGATCAAAGGATTCAAGATCATTTTTAGAGATATTAGTCATCAAATTTCCAAAATGATCGCGATAGACGATACTTCCCCTGATCGCGTCCGGCGATATAATCGGATGTACAAAATCGCCTTTATTGTATTTAGTAACTTCTGAGCCCACTTCGTCAAGTGGAAGCCCATTGGCAAGATGACCGGCAACTGGCGCTAAAATGTCCCGTCCGTGAAAAGTGCGCGAGACATCAGGCATGTACAGTGATTTGTTCTCTATTTTACATATCTTTGATATTGACCTTTTCTCATACAGAACTCCCAGGAGCCCATTATCCGGTGCCAGGTAGATATGCCCATCCATCTCCACAGCTAAGAGGGCTCTTGCGGTACCCACTCCGGGATCGACGACCGCTACATGAATGGTCCCTTCAGGATAATACCCCACCACGGAAGCCAAGACGAAGCCAGCCTGTTGGATGTTTTGCGGTTCTATATCGTGGCTGATATCTATGATCTGGCAGCCGGGTGAAATGGACAGTATGACACCCTTCATGGCGGCCACATAGCTGTCCACCAGACCGAAATCAGTGGTTAAAGTTATCAATCTCGATGCCATATATCAGGCTTTGTTTCTATTTGAAGATTGGATCGGTAACTACGCATTTCTATTAGAGAAATCGAATCACCTAAAATTCAACCTGCGGAGCTTCTTGAGCGGCTTCCGGCGCTTCGAAGAATTCGGCGCGCTCAAAACCGAACATATTGGCGATGATGTTACGCGGGAAGGTTCTGATCATTACGTTAAAAATCTGCACTGATTGGTTGTACCGGCGTCTCTCCACCGCTATGCGGTTCTCCGTTCCGGCTAACTCATCCTGCAACCGGATGAAATTCTGGTCCGCCTTTAATTGGGGATAGTTTTCTACTACAAGCAGAAGCCTCGAAAGAGCACTAGAAAGATTATTTTCAGCCCCCATCTTCTCACCGATTGATCCAGCACCGCCCACCTTGGCACGCGCCTCGGTGACGCGAGTGAAGACTTCCATTTCATGTTCAGCGTAGCCTTTGACGGTCTTAACCAGGTTAGGAATCAGGTCGAATCTCCGCTGAAGTTGGTTTTCAACCTGCGCCCAGGCGCCATTGACCCCTTCATCAGCGGCTACTAAACCGTTATAGCTGCTCTTAACAAATCCATATATCGAAAATGCTCCGATGATTATTACACCTAAAACGACCAGGAGAATTATCGTTCCTCTTTTCATGATGGGTACCTATTCTTAATTATTCTCTTCTCAGTGATACTCAGGATTCGCGGCGCATTTCCTCTGCGATCCTGAATAGCCAATCATGTGTGGCGATCTGTTCTTCCATATCCAGAGGCGGCGGCGTTCCCGCTAATGCCGCTTCCAGGGTTTTGCGGATTTCCACACTATGTCCTTTATCCTGTCCGCGGGTCTTAAAGCTCTTTTTAGCTGGAAATACGGTAGTTGTGCGGAAGTCATCCAGCACCGCAGTTTTTCCTTCACCCCAGATTTCCAGGTGTTCTTTGGAATATTGAGCGGCTCCTCGTGATGTGTATAACAGGTTGAACGTGCCCTTCTGACCGAAGTCCAACAGCACGTTCAAGTTTTCATCTGGCTGATCACCCTGCACTGGAATTCCGACAGCTTTGAATGACTGAGGTTCAGCGTTCATCCAGTTTATGGCAAAATGGAGGAAATGACAGCCTTCACCGATCCATCTTCCGCCGCCAAGTTCGCTGTCCTTCAGCCAGTGATCGCCGGGAAGCAGACCGGCATTTATGCGAAACAGGGGGAAGGTAGTACCACCTCTGAAATGTTCTTTTAGGAAATCTGCATGCGGTGAAAAAACGCGGTTAAATCCGGTCATAAACCAGGGTGCCGAGGCCTTTTTTAGAACATCGCGCAGTTCTGCCAATTCTTCCGGCGTGCGCACCAGCGGTTTTTCCACGTAAACCATCTTTCCGCGGCGCAGCGCCTCTAATGCAAACGGTCCATGAGTATCATGGCGGGTCAGTATGAAAACTAAGTTGACGCTGTCATCTTCCAGCACCTTTTGTGCATCAGTGGTAATTTCGGGTATCTCATATTTCTCCGCAATCATTCTGGCGGTGTGCCCGCGCGCATCAGCTACCATGCGCAGTTCTGCATCCCCGCATTTTGCCACTTCAGGCAGTACAAAACTCCTGGCGAAACTTCCTGCGCCGATCAGTCCAATCCCCAGCTTCTTCACGGGTGGTCTGGATTTTATCTGAATGTGAGTGGACAGATCGGGTTCCTGAGAATAGTCCAGCAGAACGCCGATGGGGCTTTCCTCCCCTGACAAAATGGCGTCGTATGCGCTCACCGCATCCTGAAGTTTGTAATGGTGCGTAATCAGTTCTGAAGGTCGGAATTTACCCTGCGCCATTAAATCAACTACGGCTTCCATATTCCGACGCTCAGTCCAGCGCACGTATCCGATGGGATAATCGATCCCCTTCTCTTCATACTGAGTATCGTAACGTCCGGGACCGTACGACCGCGAGAAGTGCAGTTCCAGGTCACCCATGTAGAAGGGTTCCCGTTCCAGTTCCAGACCGGCGACGCCAACCAGCACGATTCTGCCTCTGTCGCGCAGCAGGTGCGGGGCAGTCTGCATCGGTTCTGCCGATTGAGTTGCCACAGTGAGGATGGCCGAATCAGCGCCCCTTCCATCTGTCCAGGAAAGTACAGCTTCTTTGGGATCATCCCTGCCTAAAAGCGCAGTCCGGTCAGCGCCCATCTTCTGGGCCCATTCCAAGCTGCCTTCTCTGATATCCAATCCCAAGACATTAGCGCCGCTTGCTTTCAACAGGGAGGTGGCGATAAGACCTAACAGTCCCAACCCCATAACAATAACATTATCTCCCAGGCGTACTTCAGCCTTACGAATCCCCTGCAGTGCTATCGAAGAGATCGTCGTGAATGCAGCATCTTCAAAAGCTACCTCATCCGTGATAGGAACGCAGAGATTGCGAGGCACCAGCACCGCTTCACTGTGAACGGCGTACTCAGCGCCACCACAGGCAACCCGCATACCGGGTTTTAGGTCATCGACGCCTGCACCTACAGATAACACTACTCCAGCACTGCTGTACCCCATCTGTTTCCAGTCTTCTAACTTACTCTTAACCTTCTTGACCGTGGTCATAACGCCTTCGCGCTTGACGTTATCCAGCACCTTTTTAACCTGGTCAGGGCGCGCCTTAGCCTTACCAATCAGACTCTTTCGTCCCACGTCAGCAGTCGCACGCTCAGTTCCCACGCTGATAGCAGATGCGTGTGTTCTAACCAGAACCATACCGATAGAAACCGTAGGCGGAGGCACGTCCACCAGGCGGATCTGTCCGCTCTTGAAATCCTGAATGACTTGCAGCATGATATTTACCTTCTTTTGGGCAGGTGGTATTCCTCGAATTTTAAGGATTACCCGGAGACAGGTTAAAGAAGGATAGTCCCCCTGGTTAATCCCCCCATTTATTTGGCGTCGAATCCATCGATCCACTGTACGATGGGGCCGATCTCTTTTATCAGATCCTTAAATACAACTTTCAGGTTCTTGGAACCTTTGCCATCCCGAATGTCCAGTAGTTGAAGAAAAACCCTTTCGGAAAATCCGGCGAAAGCGGCGGCTTCTCTGAAAAGATCATGACGGTCAACCGGAATGGTTTGTTTCCCCAGTTCCAGTATCCCCTGAAAGACAGGCGTGAACACTGAGACTGAACGCGTCAGTACTATTCGTAACTGCTTGCTGTGACCAGCTTCAGAAGCAAAAACCTGGCGAAAGAGAAACAACTTCCCCCGAAGTTCTCTTTCAATCTGAAGGCGCAGCGGCTTCGCCGGTATATCCACTTCCGCCATTATATCCGGACCCACGATAACTTTATGGAAAGTCTTGAAATCCAGAAATTCCAGTGGATACGAATCAAGTGCGTTGGTCACTGCATCGGGCATCATGAAATGCGGTACGGCTAAACCCTTACGTTGCCAGGTCCGCAGGACAGGATAAGCCTTCTCCAACCAATCCATACCGTCAGGAGTTAAGATGACAAGCGTATTGATATCAGATTTTCCCGGGATGAAATCACCTCGCACCGCTGATCCCACCAGCAGTACCGACTGTAATTCATTCCCGAAAGCACCTTTTAAAGCATCGGCGAATCCTGAGGCAATTTTTAATGGATCTCTCTTGGGTGTCATATTATTACTCCATTACAGGTTCTGTTTCAGACTCATACGCTTTTTCTACTCGAAACTGGTAAACTTCCAACAGATGGGGTTTAAGTTCCCTGCCTAAAAATCGCTTCCAGTAAGGAACCGCTTCACGGTCTGTGGGCGTATAACACAATTTATCCACCAGAGGATAACGATCTTCCAGTTTCGCCAGCACCTTTAAGCCTTCCATGGTTATCTGTTCATCTCCCCGGTACCTGATGGTGAGAAAAACGTTCATAGGACCGCGTTCATGAAAGGTTTTTTCCACCTTTTCAAGAGCGTCCACCAAACCGAATTTCTCGACCTTCTTTTCACCCACAATGGGTGTATAGATAAAAGCCTCTTCATCGTTTAAGATCAGATCTTCCGGCTGTGCGATTTTCTCCAGATCACCTGTTATCTGGCGCCAGGGGACTAAAAACTTGGGATTTAAAAACTGCTGACCACTGAAATAGTTATTAACTCCATACAGGTTGCCGCCGATGAGAATTACGCCTACAACCAATTGTGCGCTGGTTTTTTGCAAATAATCCCACGATTTTACCATTAACAATAAAAAGAGCGGCAATAGAAACATGGCCTTTGTAGGAAATTGAAACATGCGCGATGAGAATACGCCGTATATGTCGCTTAAGATAATAAGTATGACCAGGGCGAAAAGAGTAATAAAGATCATAAAACGCGCGTTTTTCTCAGCCGGGTTTCTGGACCTCACCAGCGCAATTATAAAAAGAAGCAAAAATGACAGATAAACGGGAACGGTAACTACCCAGCGCCAGGGATAGGTCGTCTCGCCAATGGTGAAGACATTGCCCAAATAACCGATCTTCATTACGTCGTTAAAGATCATACTGCGCAGACCCACGCCCTTCTGAGCTAAACGCGGCGCTTGTTCGATAGCCTGTTGCGCAAGTTCAGGGTAGGGATTTGATTCACGTCCAATCTGAGACAACAATACCGGCACCCAGGGTGAAAAAAGGGCAAACATGACAAGCGCGGCTAATAGCCAGCGTATTAGTCTTTCTTTATTCACCTTCCAATTGATAAAAAGATACAAATATAAAACCAGTAAAACTGTCCAGCCTAAATAATCTTCATAAATCAGGAATACGCCGCTAATAGTAAACCAGGACCAATCCACCCACCTTCCGGATTTCTGATACCGTACGAAGGTGTAAATAGTTAACAGGGCGAGCATGGCTGTCAAGGGATAGTAGCGCACCATGCGTGAATATTCGATGAAATAAGGACTGGTGGCAACCAAGAGGCTGGCAGCCAAGCCTATCTTTTTTGAGAAGAGTTCCTTCCCCAAGAGGTAAACCAATCCGATGCTGACGAACCCGAAAAGAGCATATAGAAAACGATTTGCAGAAATATCGCTTCTGGGAAAGAGCTTGTTCCAGGTGAACTGGAGAAAGTTGTACAGCGGAGGGTGAACCTGACTGGGAACGAGCTTGGAATACTTCAAGACGTCAGCGAAAGTCTCCCCCTTGGGAAAGGTCAGGGATTCATCACCCCAGTAGTCGTACCTGTCCAGATCGGTGAATAAGAATAGTCCCCCAAGAAGAAGAACAATCAGGAGCAAAACTAAGTGTAAGGATTCACTCATGCAAGACCCTTAAATCAATACCGTTCTTCTTTTTATATTATCAATAGCCGCCACCGGCTCCTCCTCCGCCGGAAAGTCCGCCACCGAAACCACCGAAACCTCCACCGAAGGATCCACCGCCGAATCCGCCACGGCCTCCAAAGCCCCCGCCGCCAAACAGGAATAAGGGGAGGAGCCACCACCCGGAAGCTCCACGTCTGCGCCCCATTAGTGCCATCATCGCCATTATGACAATAATGGGAATGATCCCACCCAAACCGCGGTTGGTGCGGGAAGTTCTCCGCATAGGCGCAGGAGGAGCAGTGCCGGTGAGTTCAACTCCGGCGTCAGCAGCTATCACTGAAGCAATCGCAGCCAAACCGGAGAGATAGGCAGAACTCCGGTCACCCTCCTGTAAATATGGGATCACGTAACGGTCTCGAATTTCACCCACGCGGCCATCGGGAAGGATCCCTTCTAAGCCGTAGCCGATCTCTATCCATATACGCCGTTCTTCGATGGCATCCAGCATCAGGACGCCATTATCTTTGCCTTTCTGACCTATTCCCCAGGTTTCAAACAGGCGGCTGGCGGTATCGTGAATTTCTCCACCGTTTAGAGACGACAGTGTTACCAACACCATCTGTGCGCCGGTCTTCTGCTCCAATTCCCGGCAGAGCGCCTCGATATTGCGTCCGGAAACAACGTTCAGGACAGAGGCAAAATCGTTGACGTACCCCCGAGGTTCAGGGATGTTCTGCTGCGCACTGACGGACGCGTAAATCAGAATAGCCAGAGAAATGAATCGTATATATCGAACCATCAAGTCCCCGATACAGTTACATCATCTATTTTTATGGTGGGGGCAGCACGTGAGCTGCGGAATTCTAAATCATTCCCTACCATACTGACATTTTTCAGCATTCCCAGGAGATTGCCCGCGATAGTGGCTTCCCCGATTGAGTGTGTCAACTCGCCGTTCTCTATCCACAAACCGCTGGCGCCACGCGATATATCTCCGTTCACCATATTTACGCCCCAGCCCATCGTACGGGTAAGGTATAAGCCGTTATCCACAGATTTGATGATCTCTTCCGGGGCCATTTCACCAGCCTTCAAGTACAGGTTCCAGGCACCGACTGACGGGGTGGAACTATACCCGCGCCGGGCATTGCCGGTCGGCTTTTTACCAGCTTTGTGAGCGGAATAGGCGTTGTAGAAGTAGTACTTCAATTTCCCGGCATCGATAACCGTTTTAGTGTTGGTGGGAACGCCCTCATCATCGATAGGCTGCGATCCGATGCCTCTTTTCATTAGAGGATCATCTATCATGGTAAATTTACCGGATGCGACCTTTTCATTCAATTTGTCCACCATAAAGCTGGAACGCTTCAATATACTCTCGCCATTGAGAGCGTAAAATATGATACCTATGAAGGAAGCAGCCATCTGCGGATCAAAGACGACTGGCACCACCTGAGTTTTTGGCTTGGTTGGGTTGAGCATGCGAATAGCACGGAACGCGGCTTTCTCAGCAACTTCTTCCGCACTTTCCAAATCTTCAAAGAAACGCTTGCTGGTGTACCAGTAATTGGATTCCTTCTTGCCATTCTCTTCCGCGATCGGGCTGCAGACCAAAGTGCAGCTACTGGTTTTATAAGTGTGGAAGATACCTAACGAATTGGCTATTACGGCTTCCAATTCACCGTCGTAAACACTGGCGCCACTGGAATTGACTATGCGCTTATCATAAGCGAAAGTGGTCTCTTCCATCTTCTTGGCTGTTTTTATCTTCCAGTCAATAGGGATCTCGGCAATTTTCGAGTCGTATAAACCCAGATCAGGATATGCGTCCTTCTTGGTCGAGTCAGGCAGCACATTGTGCGGATCAGAGGTAATCTCTTCTGCCATCTCCACTGTGCGCTTGGCGAAAGCCTTCAAGCTCTTCTTGCTGAAATCAGATGTATAGGCAAAGCCCAGACGGTTGCCGGTAAAAACGCGCAGTCCCAAACCTTTTGAAGTAGCTTGTTTCAGCGTTTCCAATTCTCCCATGCGCACGGTAACGGTGGATTCTCGTCCACTCTCCAAATAGACGTCCGCCTGGTCCGCCCCGGATTTCATCGCCCTCTCAACGGTGTATTTTGCAGCTTCTTGTATTGTCATGATTCTACCTTGCTTGATTACTGTTAAAGATGTTTTTTCTTACTCCAGGCTATCCCGTCATCGAAGCGCCCGCAACAGCGGTGCCGCCGACTGTGATTTCCGATATCTTCACGTGCGGCTGACCCACACCGACGGGGACGCTCTGTCCGTTCTTGCCACAATTACCTATTCCCTGATCAAGGGAGAAATCGTTGCCGACCATAACGACCTTGGTCAGCACTTCCGGACCGATACCGATCAAGGTTGCGCCCTTTACGGGAGCCGTTACCTTACCGTTTTCGATCAGATAGCCTTCAGTGACGTTGAAGACAAAATTACCGTTGGAAATATCCACCTGCCCACCACCGAATGATTTGGCATAAAATCCCTTTTCCACAGAAGAGATGATCTCTTCCGGAGTAGATTCGCCGGGCATCATGTAGGTGTTGGTCATACGGGGCATGGGATAATGTTTGAACGACTGGCGGCGTCCGCTTCCGGTCAGTTCCATATTCATCAATTTGCCGTTTAAGCGATCCACCATGTAGCTGCGGAGTATCCCGTCTTCAATCAGAACGTTCTTGCGGGTGGGGGTTCCCTCGTCATCCACAGTGAGCGATCCCCTCCGATTGGGAATGTTACCTTCATCTATTACAGTGCACAATTCCGAGGCGACCTTTTCGCCGATGCGACCTGTATAAAGGGACGTCTTCTTGCGGTTGAAATCAGCTTCTAAACCGTGTCCGATAGCTTCGTGTAACAGAATGCCAGCCCAGCCGTTTCCTAATACAACTTCGTTGGGACCTGCAGGAGCATCGACGGCATCCAAAAGCACCGTAGCCTGCCGTACCGCTTCATTTGCCAATATCTCCGGTGTCAGGGTTTCGAAGTGGTTAAATCCCAAGCGACCGCCGCCGCCGTGATAACCGCGCTCCCGGCGATCGTTCTCTTCGGCGATAACGCTCACATTCATGCGGAAGAGAACTCTCTCATCAGTGGTGTAGAGCCCTTCGGAATTGGCAATTGTGAACATGGATACCGAATCGGCAAAGGATGCGTCCACCTGAATGATCCGTTTATCGTTACTACGTGCTACATCATTGGCACGGTAGAGGAGGTCGGTCTTCTGTTTGACTGCGACCTGGTCAGGATATATGCCGATGGGATTGACGTTGGCGTAGTTGCGGGGCACAATCTTAGCTGGATGCTTAGCAGAATCCGGCTGATTGGCGATAAATGCCGCCACTTTAGCCGCGCTTTCCAAGCTGTCAAAGCTGAAGTCATCCGAATAGCCATAACCTGTCTGGGCACCGTTTAAGACGCGGATTCCCACACCCTGAACTATCCCGTAATTTGCCTGACGAATGCGTTCCTCTTCCAATTGTAGGGAACTGTTGATAGTATACTGGATGTAAACTTCGGAGAACTCACCGCCCTGCGATAGGGCTATCTCCAGGAGTTTGCTGATGGTCTTCTTGTCCAACTGTGCTTCAGATGATGCCACAGCCTTTGCCAGTGCATCCTTGCTCTGCATCATCAATGCTGCTATTGGCGGAGCGGTCATCACCATGGCGGCTCCCGTTGCTGAATGGCGCAGAAAATCACGCCTGCTCAAGCCAGAGTTATCCTTTTTTTCTGCATTCATAATTTCACTCTTCTATTACAAACCTGCCCAACTTCACTATTTCTGATTTTAATCTCTGAATGTAGCAATAAATCGAATTGAAGTCAAGGGATTTTAGGTTCTTTCCCACAGCCCCGAAGGAGTGGCTTCGCCACAGGGCTGTGGGGCGCCTCCCCGTTGCGTCAGGTCTCCGCTTCGCTAAGGACCTGACACAACGGTTATTATAGATGAAACCCGACCTTAATAGGGATCGGGTCACCCTGCCGCTTGTTTAGTAGTAGAATAGAGTGGTCCATGCCACCTCAGATAAGGTGAAAAATCCAATGTAAAAAAGCCTTGATTTTTAAGGATTTTTGGTTTATTATTTAAAAAGAATTTAGATAAAATCTATTTCTAAATCCACACATATCTGGGGATATCTAAAAGCAAAATAATAAAAAAGAGGAAAGTAAAATGGATTCTTGGGAAAAAGAAGCAAGAACGTGGTCAAAAGAACGAATACTAGCAGAAATTATCACATTGAAAGTAGAAATATCAGAAAACCAAAGGTTAATAGATGGGGGCTCTGAAGCATGGTCTACGATGCAGGATAAAATATTAGAATGGGATAAAGAAATCAGTTTTCTCAAATCATTGTTGTGAAATTTAAGCCGTTTCATCTCTCAAGATAGGGGAAGCATTCCCAGTTGCTTATGGCTTTTAACTAATTAAGTAGCCACCCGTTACCCCAGACTAAAGTCTGGGGCTGAAACTGGACGAAATGTCTAAAGACATTAATAACAGGACGATCACTTCAGTGATCTTGGTTAGTTTGAGCCCCAGAATTTATTCTGGGGTGGCTTGGTAAATGCAAAAATAATTAGTCAATGTCCATCAGAGCCAGATCTCTCCTAATTATTTCTGTTTTTTTAGATGAAACCCGACCTAAAGGGATCGGGCCACTCGCCGGGTCCCGCCTGTACGTCAGCCGACGGATGATCTGAACTACTTAAAAACACCCAAAATTAACCTTTTCTTAAACACAATTAAGCAGAAAGTTAATGTAAAATTGTCTATCTTTTTACTTGACTTTAACTGAAAATCTGTTATCTTGATTGCAAGAACCTGTATATGCGGAGTGACGCAAGGGTAATTATGGGGCAGAATTCCTCTTCCGTATATGCGTATTTCAATTTAAGCTTGGGTACTGTTTGAGGGGTGTTGCATTTTGAAAAGCACACAACAGCACCGCTACAGGTTGAATTGTTCGTTCGGATCTCCCCATTGCAAAAAGCTCGTATTAATAATTACCAGACTTCACTACGACAAAAACTTTCGTTTCTATATCGAGTAGTTACAGCTATTGCTCTGCTAACTAAGATTGAGACAAAAGCAAACTAAAACGGATCGGACCGAATTAACTGGTAAACGGTCTCTGCCTGAGGTTGTGAGCTCGAGAGGTGGTATCATGAAATACACGATCAAATGGGTAGTAGTCGCGCTGATAATCATCACTTCCGTCTATTCTGCCATGGCTGCCACAAACGGCAAGATAGCCGGGCGCGTGGTGGATAAGGATTCTGGTGAACCCTTACCAGCCGTAAACGTTGTAATCGAAGGCACTACACTTGGTGCCACGACAGACCTGGATGGGCAGTATTTCATCCTTATAATTCCTCCCGGACGTTACGTTCTACGCGCCACGATGGTGGGTTATAAGGACATGAGTGTCCAGAACGTTCTGGTACAGACCGATTTAACAACCCGCATCAATTTTGAACTGGAAGCTACTATCCTGGACGTGGGCGAAGTAGTTGTAGTGGTGGCAGAAAGACCATTGATCGAACCGGACGTTACTGGCAGCCGCATGACCACTTCCGCTGCGGCGCTGGCTTTAATGCCAATTGACGATATGGAGGACATCCTGACCTTGACTGCCGGAGCGGTGGAAGAGGATGGTAGTCTGCATATCCGCGGTGGCCGTAACCGAGAAGTAGCCTTCATGATCGATGGTGCCCTGGTAGCCGATCCTGTAACCGGCGCTTTTGACGGAGATATTCCTGAGATGGCTCTGGAAGAAGTTTCAGTTCAGACGGGTGGTTTCGGAGCGGAATATGGATCAGCCCAGTCCGGAATTATCAATATGATTCTGAAAGAGGGTGGTCCCAGGTACAGCGGCGCATTTCGCATGAAAACTTCCGATTTTAGTGGTTACCGCACCGATCCCTGGCATGAACAACTCTGGAACGTGGAAGGTTCCTTCGGCGGTCCGGTTCCCTATGTAAAAGACCTGCGTTTCTACCTTTCCGGTGAATGGGAATCCGACAAAGGGCGGTTTCCCAATGATGACCAGCAACCTCTGACCATGACCGGAAAGCTGACCTACAATGTCACTCCAAAAATTAAGCTTACCGCAAACGGCACTGTTTACATGAACGATTACACGGTGTTCGATCGTGGAACTTATGATTACAACTTATACAGGCGCAATAGCTTCGAAGACCTGAATTCCGATTTCAGCCAGGCTCAAAATCCCCTGCTGGTTGACGGCAGCGGCAACCCCTGGTATGGAAACGGTCAAATGGATAGCGAATGGGTTGATTACAATAATAACGGCACTTACGAAGAAGTCTGGATAGATACCGATAACGATGGGATTAAAGACACCAATGCCGAATTCAATGATCTCAACGGAAACGGGATACTGGACAGTGAAGACTTAAACGCCAACGGCAGCATGGATTCTTATAACATGCTGGATAACACACCCGAATTTATCGCGCGCAACAATCAGTTTGGCGTAACCCTCACCCATACCCTCAACCAGAAGACCTTTTACGAAGTTAGACTAAATGAGCAGAGAACTTACCTGAAGTGGAACATCCTGGAAAACACCAACGAAGATTCGGACGGCGATGGCCGCTTCGATCATGGTGAGGACTTGAATGGCAATAATATTTTAGATGCTGGTGAAGACTACAACGGCAATGGAGTACTCGATTTGACCGAGGACTTAAACGGTAACGGTTCTTTCGACTTCGAACTGGACTCCAACCACGATGGAATACCGGATTACGGTTACGATCTGGGCTTAGATGGACTCCCGTTCACCGGCGATTTAGGCGAGAACGACGGCATAACCACTACTGAAGATATGGACGGTGACGGCAGGTTCGATGCCAATGAAGACTTAAACGGTAACGGGTTATGGGATTACCTGATTTACGGTCCCGATCACGATCTGTACGTAGATGAAAACCATAACGGGTATGTGGACGCTTCGGAAATAGGCGACCAGGCGAACTGGATACCTATGACTGAATTGCCCATGTTCGGTGTAGGTGAAAAAGACGATGACGGCTTCTTCGATTACGGAGTCGGTAATACTTATCACCGGGATCGCTGGCATGAAGATGAGAGCTATTCCTACAACATGCAGTATCACATAACTAGCCAGGTAAATCCCCACCACCAGTTAAAAGCCGGTGTCGAAGCTACGTATTATGATATCATGGTGTACGACGTCGATGCTGCTTCAGGCGGCAATATCTATGGTGAGGATTACTCTGTTTTTCCGCACTCATTTGCCACCTATGTACAAGATAAGATGGAATTTGAAGGTTTGATCGTCAACGCGGGGATTCGTTTTGACTACTTTAACGCCAACTACGACTACTATCCTTCCGATATAACCGATCCGGTCCTTGATTATACTGTGGGCGGCGAGATCAAGAACCCGACTTCCGTACCCGCAAAATATGCCTGGTCACCTCGATTGGGTATATCACATCCGATAACGGACAGAGACGTACTCTACTTCAACTACGGGCACTATTTCCAGGTGCCTAGGCTGAATTATCTGTTTGAAAACATCACCTTCCAGCTTTACGGAGCTTTCCCCCGGATGGGTAACGCCAACTTAGAGCCGGAACAGACAACCTCTTATGAATTGGGTATCAAGCATCAGTTCGCCGACGACCTGGTACTGAACGTAACCGGTTTCTTCAAGGATATCACCGGACTGACCGATACCCAGCAGATCTACTATTCGGCATCCAACTGGTACGGAATATACCAAAATACTGATTACGGCAATGTCCGAGGCTTCGAAGTAACCTTAATCCGCCCGCGTATCAGTTATATGTCCGGGACGTTGACCTACACATATTCGTTCGCTCGTGGTAAGAATTCATCACCTACCGCTGATTACGTGACAATCTGGGAAGGCAATAACGTCCCCACGACCGAGACGTATCTCGATTGGGATCAACGTCATACAGTATCGGCTAACTTAGATCTGCGCACTTTGAATGATGAACAGTTCTTCGGCATACCTCACACGGATAACTTGGGTTTTAACTTCATTTTAGGTTACGGCAGCGGAATGCCCTGGAGTCCACCGACCCGGGATCAGGATAAATGGAAGTACGAAAACACTGAAAGAATGCCCTACACCGTGAATCTGGATATGATCGTCGATAAGGGCTTCTACTGGAATAACCTTTACACTAAATTCTTTATTGAAGTTCGTAATCTCTTCGATAAAGTAAACATTTACGATATAGATGACGAAGAATGGTACGCTTTGCAGGTGGATGCCAGCGGTAATCGCATCTACGATGCTGACGGGGCTTACGATAATCCCACCGTTTACGGAGCCAGGAGGTTAATCCGTCTGGGCGTCGGCATGGAATTTTAACAGTTCGTCATCTTGAAGTATCTCACAATCAGCCTGAACGCATAACAGAATGGAGAGTAAAATGACTCGCTGGGCTGTTCTTATCCTCTGTGGAATCATCATAGCCTCGTCCGTGTTCGCCAGATCGACGCCGGTAACCGGAAAAGTTGGTCCTACCAGGCAGATCACAGGTGATTCTGCCAATGACCAGAATCTCGTTATGGACGTCAGTAACATCTGGACGGCTATCTCCAACTTCGGCAGGTACGGTGACCCTGATGCCAACCTTCCTTCAGCCAGTTGGCCAGGAGGTTCTGGAAATGACTACGTCTGGGAAGGCCGCTTTTGGGTGGGCGCTTTGGTACAGGGTAAAAAGCGCGTTTCCCATGCAGATTATGGAGACTACGAATTCCATTCAGCGGGCATCGGCGAAGATCCGGCATTTTTAGGACCCGATAAATCCATCCAGGACTCTTATGTCATCTACGACGATTTTTACCCGACAGCGACACACGAACCCCTGGGCATAAAGGTTCTTCAACGCGGTCTATCCTGGTCTATGCCCGAGTACTACGAATTCATAGGTATAGAATATGAGATCGTCAACACGGGTGATGTCGGCTTCCTGCCCAATTTCTACGCTGCCTGGGTATTTGACAATGACGTTGCTGGATTGGATGCTACCGAACCGCACATCGATGACAATGTTGATTACGACGGCTGGGACGGAGATGATTCGGACACCGATCTCATGGATATCGTCGATCCTATGGACCTTGATGATGACGGCATTGATGGATATGACGAATGGGGAATCCCTTACGGCTGGTCCAATCCCGACAACCCTAATTACGATCCCGGCCAGATTGAACCGGACGGAATTTACGACGAATACCAGATATACCTGGATGATAACGGTCCTGTCATCTTAGGACAGACTGGTGCACTTGAGGGTCAGCCTATAGTCGATGCGGCAACTCTTGAAGAACTGCACGGCTGGTTGATCAGCCGCAACATGTCCATGATATACGACGGCGATAACAACGCAGTGCAGGGAAATGACACAGGTGAAAGGGGTCTTCCCATTCCTTGTGACGGCTGGACTGGTGGTCGCCTGATATACACACCACATGAACCTTATAATACAGCTCCTGAAGATACTCTACCACGCCCCTATGTCCATCAGTGGTGGAACTGGAATAGTGATCCTGGAAATGATGACGAGAAATATGAATACATGTCAGCCACACACTCTGCCGGCATGGGTTTTCAGTTCATACCCAATCCGCGTGAAATCGGAGCGCCGACCTTCGATTACCGCTGGTTGACCTCTTCTGGTCCCTTTTCATTCGCACCTTATGATACCCTGCGTTTCGTTTACGCTTTCTGCATGGGACAGGGCTTAAAAGGCGTTCGCTATTCCGCTGATCAGGCAATGGTCGCTTATTACGCAGGCAGCACCAACAGCAGCCCGGCTGAACCATCCAATTCTGTCGAAGATGACCATTGGGTTCTACCCGTGCCTCCACCCATACCTAATCTCAACTATACCGGCATAGAGAGTGGCGTCCGCTTAGCATGGGATAATCATGCTGAATTTGAACCTGATCCACTGCTGGGAGTGTCCGATTTTGAAGGTTATAAGGTGTATCGAGCACCTTATGCTCCCACGGGATGGTCTCTGATTTACGCTTGTGATAATTTAACCGACAGCTTAGTTTACGTTATCACAACGGAAGGGGATACTTTAAACCTCGGCGCAAAGATAGACCTGGATCCTGTAGGGCACTCCTTTGTCGATACAGGTGGTGTAACCCCCTGGGGAACTGACTTTGAACGTCCAGTCAACAATGTGCCTTACTATTATGCCGTTGTCAGCTACGATACCTATAAACCAGCTACGCCAACTTCAGCGGAATTCCTGTCGCAGGAATCCGCTCGTGCTAACTACCTGAAAGATCCTTCCAGTGGAGCCCCCATGCCAGTATATCCCCAGATTTTCGCGGGCACTGAGGAAGGTCAGGATCCACAGGGTGGATCAGCAGGTGGATCAACAGCATATACTGATCTCTCGCAGGTTAAAGTGGTACCAAACCCCTATCGTGGGACGAACCTCTTTGAAGCGCGCTATGAAAGCATCATCCGCTTTATCAATCTACCACCATCCTGCAAAATTACCTTGCTCACGCTTTCAGGTGACATAGTGCAAACTTTAGATCACATCGATGGCACCGATTCTGAGGCTTGGGATCTGCTTTCTAAAAATACACAATCTGTCGTTTCGGGTCTTTATCTTTATGTAATCGAAACGAACAGCGAAAAGATAATGGGGAAATTCGTCATAGCACGCTGATAACTTTCCCGTGTGCATTCGGGAATGTGATAAGGAGATAGATCATGCTTCGTAAAGCCTCCATAATTGTTCTGCTTTTCGGTCTGGCACTTTCAGCCCAGGGACAGGAATTTGCCAAGGTAGGAACCATGGGCGCGAATTTCTTGAAGATCGATCTGGATGCGCGTTCGGTCGCCATGGGAAGCGCCAGCATGGCATTCAGCAACGATGCCGGAGCTACCTTCGGCAATCCTGCGGGGTTGGTGTTCGTAGAAGGATCCAGCTTTATCGCCAATTACGCTCCCTGGTTTGTGGATATCAACCTTTACGGCGCAGCGTTAGCTCATAATTTCGGTCCATATGGTGTATTCGGCGCTCACTTCATCTATCTGGATTCTGGTGAAATGGACGTAACTACCTCTGATGACCAGCAAGGTACCAGCGGTGAAACATTCTCCGTTTCCGATTTCGCTATAGGTCTGTCTTACGCCCGCCGACTTACCGATAAGTTCGCCATTGGCGGTAACGCGCGTTGGATTCACGAAGACCTCTGGGTAAGTGCGACTTCAGTATTCAGTGTGGACGTCGGATTGCTGTACGATACCGGTTTTCAGTCACTACAACTGGGCATGAGTATCCGTAATTTCGGCAGTAAGTTCAACCTTCCTGATACCTATCAGGACTTCGATAATGGAGTTCCACTTTCGGAACAATCGGAATACCTTCCATTTGATCTGCCGATTGAGTTCTCATTCGGTGTAGCAATGGATCCGTTTAAGACGTCAAATCAACGTCTTTCTGTAGCTATTGACGCTGTCCATCCATCTGATAATTTGGAAAGAATTCATTTGGGTGCTGAATATGCCTACTTTGAAACGGCATTCCTACGTGGAGGTTACATCCTCCGGCACGACACTGCAGGGTTGAATTTAGGTGCGGGCATTTCTACACCGATGTCTGGATATCAACTAGGCATAGACTACGCCTTCTCAAACTATACCATCTTGGATAATGTACACCGAATGTCACTTCGGTTTAACTTCTAACTCCAGCAACTGGAGTTACAAAGTATAGAAGGATTTGATATGGCACACTTCTTTCCGGTCAGGGAGTTTATGATGACTGCTCATCAATGGTTTATTCGACCGCGCAAATCCGCACGATCAGCAAAAGCCAGACTCAGCTTGAAGGTGTTGATCACAATCACAGCCATTAGCTTAATTGCTCTGAGTATTACTTCAGCTTGGGCAGGGAATGGAATTCCTTCGAACCGCTATCCGGCAGGATACTCAACCACAGGGCAAGTTGATGCTGACACCTTTTCAGTTGGTGACACTAAGCTGTTCTGGGCTTACGCCCAGGGTTTCTTCCAGGGATATTATCCTCTCTCTGCTACCTGCCAGATGAAAGGGGACAACTCCTACCTATTCACGGAAGATGCCTACATCAACGATATTACAGCCACATTTGATGACCCAGCCATTATCTTTGTAGCTGCAAATGGCGGAGTCTTCAAGAGCGCTGACGGCGGTATGAACTGGGAACTGGCGGTTGGCGGTCTTCCACGTGAAGATGGTAATGGTAATTACCAATCGTTCGATTCCACCAACTATAACCACCGTGCCCTGATGAACTGCCTGTTTTCCCGAGCGGAATACGGAGAGACAGCCGATACAATATGGGTTGGCACTGAATTTGGTCCTTTCTGGAGTACTGCCGAAGGTGATACTTTCAAATTGCGCGCTACCGGTATCCCCATCGAACCTGACGACGAAATTAAACCACCCGTTTATGATATTTTGGGGCATCCTGTCGATACAAGAACTTTGTGGTGTGCTACTGAAGACGGTGTGTTCATGACCCGCAACGCTAACCGTTGGAAAGATCTCTGGGGTGGCTTACCGCCGGGGGAAGGCGCATCATGGGAATCTGCACCTGCCTATGCTCTAGCCTACCTTCCAGATGATGACCTGCTTTTTACCTGTTCAGCAAAAGGGTTGTTCTACGGAACGCCTCGTCCGTTGGGAACGAGCGCCAATTCAGAGATTATAGCATCCTGGAAACCACTGGGTGGAGAGATCGGTATCAGTGACGACACCACTCAGACGAATACCGGTGCGATCTTCTATCTACTTGTTGAGAACGCTACAACTAAGGGGTTAACCATAACACCCGGACAGAACATAACGGTAATAGATACAGTTAATGATATATACTGGGCGACCTTGGTCGATGAGGTGAGTTATGGTTTGGTGGCAACACTAGCGGACTCGCTGATATCTTACTACCCGACTGGTTCGACACCACCAACGGTGGATTACCTCACGTTGAATCTAAATAACCTCATTACCTTCGGTTACAGTCAGTTTACAGGGCAGGCTCTTTACGCTGAAAAGGACGGCGATACCACCACAGTTTGGCTTGGCACCGAGGATGGAGGTCTGACTTCCTACCGGTTTGTCGGTGATATCACTGATGTTTATTCATCATCTCTGGAAGTAATCCAAAGCAGTCATGATGACACGCTCATATATAAGATAACCAAGAAAGCCGACACCTACTATTTTGCCACAACTGGAGGACTCTATTCAGCCGCTGATCCTCACGGTGAATGGACTATGTTGTCTGGCTACGTTTACAACAACGATGGTTCCGATAGCTTAAATGTGGACGTCAGAACTGTCGCTTTCGGGCATGATGACTACATCTTCACCGGTGGGTATATGGGTGGATTTCAATGGTCAGATGATGGTATCGATTTCAGTTCGTCCAACTTAGGTCTGATTAATAAGAACGGAACTGAAAATCAACTGGCTATCTTCTTAGACCAGTTTGAAGACGAGATACCGGCTGATCCCACCAAGGGAATCTATGAAACCAGTCAGGACTGGTGGGGGTCCCTGCCGCCTTCGTCTTCTGTAGATGACATAGATGGCGATAGCCGCGTCGTCATATTGTTCCTGAACATTGATGACCAATATTACCTAGGCACCGGTGATGGCACCTATATCAGCGGACATTACGACGGTTACAATGAATATTCTCGCCTGTTTTTTGCACAGAGTAACCAGGCGGAGATGTTCTACTTAGATACTGACCCACTGTGGATTAACGAAGCCGGAGCCGCTGCCTGCAATCAGATGTTCTCCCTGATTAACTGGAACCAGGATTTCGATGAAGAGCAGTGGATCACCGGCGGTCTGGCATCCCTCAGCCAACACGTTGCCGGTTACCCCGTGGCTACTGGGACAATAACTTTCCCCCTCGACAACGAACTAACAGCCTGGGGTGACAAAAACATTGATGTAGAGCATCTTCACGCATTCCTGTTGATGTTATATCTTTACGAACAGGTCTTCCCCGACGATATAAACGGGAGTCAGACAACACACACAATCGCGGATATCGCCACATCCCCCTATCACGGCACTTCTGGTCTGGGACTTTTGATTCACCTACAAGGCGGTGGAACAGTTCCAGAAAACGATACCACTGATTATACTCCCATTTTCGCATCCTACTTCGAAGATTTCATTATCGCCAGTGCACTGGATATATCTGACACCACATTCTTTGGAGGCAAATACGGTTATGACGCCGTTGATACAAAAATTTCCGCTTCGGATAAAAACTGGTACTACTCCGCAGTGCCCCCTCCTCCATACGATTTCAACATCCCCTTCTGGAGTGGACGCGCTTTTCAAATACAGGATCTAACATTCCCCCAGGGTTATTTCAACCCTGACCATCCCATCACAGAAGTAAAAGTAAACGGGGATGATAGAAATAGTTACAGTTTCTACCTCCTCCTCTCTGATACTTCTACTTTCTATCCTTCAACCCCGTCGGATCTAGTAGATATTGTTACATTCATGCAAATACCGACGGATACCCTGAAACAAAAGGGCGAGCTAACTCTGCCTGTTGAACTTCAATTGCTCGGAACTTTTGACCCACCCAATAATATGCGCGTATTGACAATCTGTACATCTAACTCAGGCGATGCTCCAGGATGCTATGTCTTCGGTGACGACATGGAGCCACCTCCTTACCTAAACCTGACAGTTGCCCAGAATCCGATAGATGAACATTACATCGATGTATATTCCTTCACGCAGGAAAGACTGTTCCCCGATGGTGGGCAGTTATACCGTGTAGAATCGATAGGTCTGACTGAACTGGAAGGGCCTGAAGTTGACATCACCGGAGGAATTTCCACTGAAACCGGAGGAGACACCCTGATAACACTCGATCAGGATGTGTTCTACTCAAATCAGCAGGCGTCGGATTTCATCTATCATATCGCCCAACATTTAGAGGAGATTGAATTCCCTGCCAACCTTGAATTTACAGCTTACTGTGAAGATGCCAATGGAAATGAAAAAGCATCCGCTCCCTTACCGGTATCGATAGACTGCATAGAAGGATTAACTGGCGGAACGATCCGCATTCTGCAATCAGGTGTGAGTGTCGCCATCCCGCCCATGGCGATGGATGACGATCATATTATCCTCTTGAGCTTATCTCAGTATCCCGACAACCCCGCACCAGCAGGATCGGGCTGGTCTGTCTTCGCCGATCCGGATCCTTCGCACACAGCAGTCGGTCCGATTTTATCCGCAGGTTCCACCAGCTTAGGCCTATCTGTACCTATTGAAGTCGAGATTCCATATAACGCAACGCTTGCCGGTAACTCTGACGTCGGTGTATATCGTGCTGAAGGCGATACCTGGGTGTATGTGGGCGGCACATCATTGAGCGAAGGTTTACTAAAGACCTACAGTTGGAAATTTGGACAGTTCCAGGTCTTCGCTGGACCTTTGGAAGACATGACGCCAGAAATGCCTTACAGGTTCGGTCTGGGTCAGAACTATCCCAATCCCTTCAACCCGGCTACTAAAATTCAATTTGAACTGACCCGTTCGCAGAATGTGGACGTTGATATCTTCAATGTAATGGGTAAACTGGTAACACGCCTGTTCGAAGGCCGCTATGAAGCCGGTCACCACGTAATACGGTGGAATGCGGATAACTTCTCTAGCGGCGTTTACTTCCTGCGCCTGCAGGCTGAAGAAGGAACTTTATATCGTAAAATGATGCTCCTGAAATAGAGGCATTAAAACAGCCAGGAGTTCTGGAATGAAAGCATTGAACACAAAAATTATCTTAACCGGAATCAGCTTGCTGCTTCTGGGGGTCTTCCTCAGCGCTTGTGAAGACCAGAGCGAAAACATACCCATAGCTTGGACCAGCATTGACGACCTGATGACGTCCGGCTGGGCAGCATACGCAGATAATGACTTTGAAACTGCCCAGGTCTATTTCATCGAAGCAAATCAGCGCAACGCTTTCTATCTCCCCGCTTATAACGGTCTGGGATGGTGCGCAGTGCGTTTAACCGATTTCTCCGATGCCGGCATTCAGTTCTCCTTCACTGTTACCCTGGCGGATTCCGGTGCGCAGCCTGATCTATTGGCGGACGCTTATGCGGGATTAAGCCTTTCCGCCACCATCGAACGCTCAGTGCTGGAAATATCGGGCGAAGGCAGCCAAGAGGAACTGCTGGGGCTGGCGCAGGAATCCATTGATATGGCTACTGAAGTCTTCAATCTCATGGGTGAAGGCTACGCCCCAACGGAACACGATCCCGGTTTCGGTTCGGAAACACTGCATCTGATTAACGCTCAGAATTACTTCTACCTGCAGGAATTTGAGAGTTCAGAAACTGAATTAACTGTAGTAGACACGGGATTTGTGAACGATCAACTTCAGATATATGGTACCGATATCGCCAATGAAATCATCGAATTGGTTATGGTTGAAGGTGAACAGGACACTACTTGGTACCTGCAGCCCGTCAATTTAGGGGTTCATAGTTACACTGAGATTGTGCCACCGGGTACGACCTATGATGTTTCCTACGATGTCATATATGACGAAAACCGCATACAGGTTATACCTGAAGCAGGAACGCAATTGGAAGAGGACCTGCAGTTCGACGTCAGTTACGTTTACATAGATGACTTTGCCGGTTACCTGTTTGAACTGATAGATCACATCAATAGCTTGATAGAATTCTAAGCAAAAAGCGATGGACGCCTGAGGGTCTGGGGGTAATCCTCTTTAGATCTCAAATTTAGTTTCGGGGGAAAACTTCGCCTCCGGCGAAATCGCAAATACAGTTAATAACAAATATAAACTCATGACAGGAGGAGTTATGTACAAAAAAATTCTCACTTTAGCCCTGCTGGGCGGCTTGATGATGGTAATGGCGCTGACAGCGCACTCACAAATCATCTTCACCATTCAATATGATGACGGCACCTCGGCTTATTATTCCGGCCGTCCTCTGCCCGGTGACACGTGCGGCGTGTGGTTCGAACCACCTACCGAGAGTAAAATCATCAGTACTGAATTTAACTTCAATGATGGTATGGGAGGCGATGCTCAGTTATTCATCTGGGCAATGGCGGATGGTTTCGATCCTGCCGATTACTACGATAATAACGAACCGGGCTGGCCCTGGGGCTCTGGAAATTCAGCGCCATCTCCACTTGGGGAAATCCTGGCAGGTCCGATCACCTACCCATTTGACAATTCAGGAAACCCCCAGGTAGTTGTTTTTGAAGATTGGGGTTACCCGCCGGATGCGCTTGATATCGGCACTGATCCATTCTTCGTCGGGTATGTTCTTCTGGGTGGCGGTGGCGAACCCTATTACCCTTCAATACTGGGTGACGCCGCAGATGACCACCCCTACCACAGCTTGTGCTGGCTTACAACTCCAGGTGGAAATTATGTAGGCGAGTCCGGCTGGTGGGCATACGGCATTGACTGGCTGATCAGAACTGACGTCGATATGTACGGTGACCCCCCACCTGTTATTGTAGGGATAGTAGATCCACCCGATACTTACACAGCCGGGCCCTATGAAATCACCGCTACAATCACCGACCAGATTGCCGGTGGTGATCCTGGCGTTGTAGATTTTGCCAACCTGATATACTCGGTTGATGGAGGCGATGAACAGACGGTTGCCATGACTAATGTAGGAGACGAATACAGCGGCGAAATCCCCGCTCAAGCAGTTGGCTCCATGATCAACTTCCGGGTGGAAGCCGAAGATAACACCGGTCACCCGGCGTTGGCTCCAGGTCCCGGTGGCTACAACTTCAGTTATCTAGAGCCCAGCGGTGCTAAAATCCTGCTGGTTAATGATACTGGCGGAAGATATGATGGAATCGTTTACACAAATGCTCTCGCAAGCAATGGGTATGATTACGATTACTGGTTAATAGATGGTGGCAGTCCGGATGATCAGGGTTACCCGGGTGATGACGTAGTTAATACCACAAACTACAATTCCATCGTATGGTTCAACGGCACAGCCAATTCAGGTAGTCTACCGCTGAATGAAGACGATCTTACAGAAGATCCGGTCGCCAACTTCATGGACGACGGAGGAAGCTTCTTCTTCTCCAGTTCTGATTACTTAGGTGGAGCTTTCGGCGGTTCTGGTCACTGGACGGAATTCACTGCTGAACCAGGCTGGTTCATGTACGATTATCTATGGGTGGCTGATGGTTGGTCGGATGCAACTACAGTGGACACCATGTACACAGGAGTTGACGGAGATCCGGTTTCCGGTGATTGGTTCGGCACGTTTATCAAAGATAGTCCCGATCCTAACTACAACGACTGGGCTTGGCCTGTATCACCTGCTACAACATGTTTCTGGACAGAGGACGACGAATCCGCTGCCACTCGCTATGACGGCCCCTACAAAATGGTCTTTTTGGCATGGGTACTGGAAGATCTGGTCAGTTATAATGTAGCTGAAGGAATTCTGGTGAATACTCTCAACTGGTTTGGTGAAGGTACAGTCAAACTGGTAGAGGGGTCCCGTTACGGTATAGAGGGAACTATGCCGCAGGATATACTGGCAACGATAACCGACGGTGATGGTGTTACCGATGCCATGATACACGGAATCAAGGATGGCACCATTAACTTTGAGGCTTCACTGGTCTCGGCAGGAGGCGACCAATACACATTCTCATTCCCACAACCAATCACTACCTCACTGGAATACTGGCTCACCGCGGAAGACCTCCTGGGTAATCCCATGTCAACGCCTCATTATGAGTGCTGGACGACAACCTTCACCGGTACTGGTGCTGATGTGTTGTTCTGCTCTGATCAATTGTACTCTTCAATTGATTACGACTCCACGATCACCGATGCATTAGACGCCTTAGCAGTTACCTACGACATCTGGGATGTTGATGAAAACGGAGCACCTGACTATTGGACGGTCCTGTCCAATTACGATAACTGCTTCTGGGTAGGATTCGGAGACTATGAGGCTTCCGTATTCCCACCGAATACAGTGGACAACCCTTTCACCAACTTCCTTCGCCAGGGCAAGAACCTGCTCTACTCATCTGAAGAGATGATTGGATATGTCTGGGGCAGTGTGAATTTCGCTACGGGTAACTTCGCTTATGACTGGCTGCACATTGGTGGAGTGACCAGTGACGTGAGCTATAGTTCCCTTCAAATAACTGCCGATCCGATATGTGCCGGTTTAACCGTTCCACTGGAATTAAGCGGGTACGATCCTGGTGTTGGCAACTGGTCGGACTACTATATTACCACCAATCCTACGGCTACTGAGGGTCTCTTCTTCACTTCACCAGGGACTGCGGTAGGTGATCCATGCGGTCACAGGGATGATGTTGACCAGCATAATTCAATAGCGCTTGGTTTCTGTCTGTTCATGATGGATACAGACAACACTGAAACCTTCCTCTCCAACGTTCTCGACTACTTCGGGAATAATCCCGGTACAGGCGTAGAACCGGAGAACAAGGTTGTTCAACCTCTAACCTACGAACTGCAGCAGAACTTCCCCAACCCGTTCAACCCGGTGACGCAGATTCGCTTCGCCATTCCTGAAAATACCAAGGTTGAACTGACCATCTACAACCTGATGGGACAGGAAGTCGCTAAGTTAGTTGACCGAAACCTGAATGCAGGTTACCATTCTGTCAGTTGGGATGGGGCTCAATTTGCTTCAGGCATTTACTTCTACAAGATCAAGACTGCCAATTTCGAACAAGCTCAAAAAATGATCTTAGTGAAGTAATCCAAACATAACATAAACAAAAACGGGCTGTCTCAACTGAGGCAGCCTGTTTTCTCTCCAAGTAACCAGTTTCGCAGTATCAGTTCTTCGCCTGATTTGTCCACCACTTCACCTATAAAATAAGTTACCATCTTACTATCATCTCCTTTTACGCAAAAAATATCGCTTGACACACCTGAATATATTTATTAAATTGATATAGCTGTAAAAGTATCAGAAGCATATTCAGATACAGTTTCGCCACATACTCAACTCAAATTTAAACAACAGGGAAGATATCATGATCAGTGAAACACGGGCGTCCTTCGGTCTGACAAATATCGGATGTACTTTGGTCATTGTAATGGCAAGCCTGATGATGCTTACCACAGCCGATGCTGAAATCGTCACCTTCGATAACGCCTGGGGTAATTCAGGCTTTAACCTCCTATCACAAGACGGTGCAGGTGTCGAAGTCATCTTTTCCATCACAGAGATGGCTATCCTGGATATGGAGATAAACGGAAGTACGATGCAAATGGTGCATATACCGGGGGTCCATCTCCCCACCGATGCGGGAACGCCCAACCTCCCCGGATCAGGGCGCTATATAGCCATCCCGCAAGGGGCTTCAGCTTATGTGGAAATCGTTGACTATCGTACAGAGATTTTCAAGAATCTGGATATAATTCCCTCAGCCCCTATACCAGCAGAAACAGATGATTCACCGCCGGTTTACATAAAAAACCCGGACATTTACAACCAGGATGCTTACTATCCTGAAGCGCCGGTTCTGTTATCCGAAACCCGGAATATACGCGGCGTTGACTGCATTATACTGGGAATCACGCCATTTCAGTATAACCCCGTTACTAAAGAACTGGTGGTTTACCGTGATATAAAGGTCAGTGTAAAATTCCGTGGTGGAAATGGGCACTTTGGGGAAGACAGGCTGCGCAGCCGTTACTGGGAACCAATCTTGCGCCAGCACCTGCTCAATTATGCTTCTCTGCCTCAGGTGAACTATGATCAAACTAACCCAACGGATGAAGATAACGTCGAATACGTGATAATCACACCTGACGATCCAGAATTCATCGCCTGGGCGGATTCCATCAAACAGTGGAGGATCCAACAGGGGATTTCTACGGGAATCGTAACTTTGACCGAACTGGGTGGAAACACCTGGCAGAATATATATAACTACCTCATAACTGCATACTGGACCTGGGATCCTGCACCTGTGGCTGTTTTGCTTTTGGGTGACCACGAGAATTCTGGCGGTCAAAATCCGATTACTTCACCCGAGTGGGACGATTACTGCGTTTCCGACAACATGTACGTAGACATGACCGCTAACAACCTTCCAGACATGGCTATCAGCCGCATTCCTGCCAATGATGGCGACGACCTGGAGACCATGGTAGGCAAGGTGCTGGATTTCGAACGAAATCCACCCACCGATCCCGGTTTCTATGAACACCCCTTAATTGCGGGCGGCTGGCAGGATGATCGCTGGTTCATTCTCTGCTGTGAGGTGATCTACGGGTACCTTTCCAACGAGTTGAGTATGGACCCTGTCAGGCAATACGCTGGTTATTCTGGTCCTTTACCGTATTGGTCCACCAACCCGAATACCGGAATGATAGTAGACTATTTCGGTCCATTAGGACTTAACTATATCCCGGAAGATCCATCATACTTAACCAACTGGACTGGTAGTGCCACAGGAATCAATAGCGCCATCAACAGCGGCGCTTTTCTGGTGCAACATAGAGATCACGGCAGTGTCACAGGCTGGGGTGATCCTGCTTACTATATCGGCAACCTATCCGGGCTGTACAATGACATGCTCCCCTTCGTGTTTTCCACCAATTGCTGTACCGGTAACTTCAGCGTATCGGGTGATTGTTTCGCTGAAGCATTTTACAACATGGAACATGGAGCGTTAGGTTTAAACGCCGCCAGTGAAGTGTCGTATTCTTTCGTGAACGACACTTACCAGTGGGGTGTTTACGACAGCATGTGGCCCGATTTCGATCCCGGATACGGTTCAGATTCAACCGGATCGCCGGAACTGCGTACCTGTTTCGGCAATGCCTCCGGCAAGTATTATCTGAGTGCTTCGGGTTGGGTCTCAAATGGGTGGAGTAAAACGGTTACTTACCACTTGCTGCACCACTTCGGGGATGCCTTCACTACTTTATATTCTCAGGTTCCCCAGGAGCTGACTGTTCTGCACCCGCGTACCATAAGTGCGGAGATCACCGAAGTCAACGTTTCTGCCGATGCTGGAGCTATCATCGGTCTGAGTGTCGGTGAAGAAATCGTCGGTGTTGCGGAGGCGACTGGTATGCCGCAGGTAATCAGTATTACTCCGCGCACGCCGGGTGACAATATCGTCGTCACAGCGACACTGCAAAATCACTTCCGCTATACCGGCGAAATTGAGGTGCTGACCGATCAGATAAATTACGTCTTATTCGAAGATTTGACCTTATCCGATCCCAGCGGAAACAACAACCAGCAACTGGATTTAGGGGAAAATTGTCTGCTATCCGTCGAATTGAAAAACTTCGGCACGCAAACAGCGATAAACATTGATGCCAACATCTCCAGTGATGATCCCTTTATCGAATTGATAGACAGCCTGGAAGTGTACCCCAACATACCCAGTCTATCAACCGCAACCGCTGATGATGCCTTCGAAATCGGTACAGTTGGCAATATACCCGATCTGCATCAGGTGGATTTCAATTTGACAGCTACTAACGGGGACAGCACCTGGCTGTCGCAGTTCTCTCTGACTGCCCATGCGCCTCAGATCCAATACTACGACTTTTTCATCGATGATGTCACCGGAAATGATAATAACCATCTGGATCCCGGTGAAACTGCGGATCTCCAGGTCACCTTCTACAATGACGGCACCGGTGATGCCTCTGACGCTAGCGTTTACATAGAGGGTGATTCTCCTCTGATTACCATCCCTCAGAACAGCGGTTCGTTGAATCTGCTTCAGTCTGATTCGCTGGGGACGATTACGTTTGCGGACGTCCATGCCGATTCGACTTTCCCCATGGAGGATTCCGTGAAGTTCACTCTGATGATTACCACCACCGGAGGATATATAGGCTCCGATGAGTTTACCATCGCAGTGGGTGATTCACGTTACGTACCCAGTGGACCTGATGCGTATGGCTACTATGCTTATGACGAATACGACGGCCTGGATGCACCTGACTATGAGTGGCTGGAAATCGCACCTTTAGCAGGTGGCAACGGAACTGAACTGAACTTTGATCCTTTGCCCTTCACCCAGGTCATGCTGCCGTACAATTTCGGCTTTTACGGCACGGAATACGATCGCATAACCGTGCATGCCAACGGCTGGGTATCATTCGATACAACTTCCGTCTTCTTTCCGCAGAACCTGCCCATACCTGATGCTCTGCCGCCCAACCGCCTGATCGCTGTCTTCTGGGATGAAATGGATCTACTATCCGGCGGGCAGGTCAGCTACTATCACGATACCGACAACCACCGCTTCATCGTGGAATGGTATCAGATGCCGCACATGTATTCTACCACAGAGATGGAGACATACCAGCTCGTACTGCTCGATCCGGCATACTATCCATCCACCACCGGAGATGGTGAAATTATCGTGTATTACAATAGCCTCAGCAATATATTAGATGGGTGTACGGTGGGGATAGAGAATGAAGAGGGAGCCATCGGACTGCAGTACCTCTACAACAACGAGTACGACAGCCTGGCTATTCCCTTGGAAGATGACTTCACGGTCAAATTCACCACTGGATCCGTAGTAACTGGCATAGAACCTGTAGCTTCGAATACATTGCCGGATCACTACAGCATGGGACAGAACTACCCCAACCCCTTCAATCCCAATACAGTTCTCAGCTATCAGCTACCATTTGCTGGTCTGGTCAACGTGAAGGTTTACGACATTTCAGGTCGTATGGTTACAGAACTGGTCAACGGCTGGAGAGATGCTGGAATCCACGAAGTAACATTCTCTGGGCAAGGGTTGGCTTCCGGGATATACCTTATCCGCATGGAAGCGGGAAGTTTCAGTGACACGCGGAAGATGGTGTTACTCAAGTAAAAAGTGAAAAGGAAAAAGTAGGGGGGACTAAGTCAGTTAGCTGACTGACGCAGTCCACCACTTCTATTAAGGTAGCCTGCGTCCCGATAAATCGGGACTTAGCCTACCCTACTTGACTGCCCCTACATTAGTCCGGGGGGTGTTTCCCCCCGCAAAGACTTATAGTCGGGGTCGCCCCTGACCCCGACAAAGGATTTCCTCGTTGCGTCAGGTCTTGGCTTCCGCTTGGGCGGGAGGTGTGACCTGACGCTTTTGGTAATAACTCCCAGCCAAAATATTGATTGTTTATGCTATCTATTTTTATTAAATTATATTCGTATATATATTAGCCACTACCTTAACCCTTATGACCTGTACACCCCGAAATAGAAGCCTCGCAGCACTGCTCATCCTGCTTGTGATTGGGAGCATCCTGCTATCCGGCTGCGAAATTATCCAATCGGAACTGCCACCGGTGGGGAATATATACGTCTCGGCGTTCGATCAGTCGGGAATGGAGATATCTGGGGGAAGAATATATCTTGACGGTGTTGAGCGTGCTGAACCCATTCCATATTTACTCGAGAATATAGATATTGGTGGACATACTCTACTTGTAGAATCAGAAGACTATTATGATAGCGAATTTCAGATAAATGTTGACAGAAATGAGACGTCTTATGCAACGTTTACCCTGACGCCGGCTCCCGATGGTTTTCTGAATGCTTCTTCCAATCCCAACGGAGTGACAATTCTGGTGGATCGGAGGAGCCTTAGTGTTGTGACGCCAAATCTGTTTTCAGACGCTAATTCCGGTCAGCGGACTATATCAGCTTTTATGGATGGATATAAAACTCTGGAACCATCACTAATTACCTTAACCATCTCACCGGACGATACTGTTCAGGCGGATTTTGTACTGGAAGCGGGTGTTGCTGGCAGCCAGGTTGGGGATATCGCCTTCGACTTTACCCTTCAAGATGACTTCGACGTCCAAAGAAGCCTGCACGAGTACAGAGGATACATAGTTCTTCTGACTTTTTTCTTCAGCGACTGTCAACCATGCATGGAGGAGTTCCCTATAATCGATGAAATTTATACTGAATACGCCTCTCAAGGCGTCCGGGTGTTGGGCATCGACTACATGTTTGGAGATACTTTAGAGGATGTAAAAGGCGTCAGAGATGGTTTAAACATTCATTTCAACCTGCTTTTAGATTACAGTGCCATAGTTACAATGAATTATTCGATCACCAGTTTTCCTACTAACATAGTCATTGGTCCAGGCGGTGATATTATAGCTCACCTTGGAGAAATCACCTACAGCGAACTCACCGAAATATTCGACGATATTATATATTAATAAATCTTATAATCAGAGAATAAAGAGATCATCTGTAATTGAAATATACTAAAAATCAAGAGGTTCATCATGCTAACCAAAACAGCATCTGCGTTGATTCTGGCATTGTCTTTAATCGTATGCTCTGTCAATGCCCAGAACTTCACCTTCATTTGCGAAGACCCGACTCAACCGGCTGTGGCTGGTGTTGAGAACTATTTCGAGGCTTTGTTAACAAACACATCAAACGATGATTACAACTTTGTTGTGGAAATTGACACCACTGGTATAGGCGACTGGGCCTATTTCTGGTGTTCTGAAGCACAATGTTATCCGCCTTGGGTTTTCAGCGATACTTTATTTTTACCAGCACTTTGGGATACGCTATTTACGGTTCACATCACACCCAACGAACCGCCGCCGGATATGGGAGGGGTTGTACTTACTGCTTATCCAGAACTGTCCCCTGCTAATACTGTAGTAATCGATATCCTGGCTCATTTCGGTGCTGGTATAGAAGGTGAAACTTCACTGGATACACCAATCGATTTCGCCCTAACCCCTGCTTTCCCTAACCCGTTTAACCCTGAGACTTCCTTCAGCTTCAGAAACGCCAGACTTGAGGACGTCAAGATCAGCGTATTCAACCTGCTGGGACAGGAAGTGAGAAGTCTGTTTGAAGGTTTAGTGCCGCCCGGGAACCACCGCTTCACCTGGAATGGACGGGACGATGCTGGCGTTGATCAGGCTGCTGCCCTCTACTTCATACGAATAGATAACGGTCAATCGGTAGAGACTCTGAAGACCTTGAAACTGAAATAATCTGACCTACTATGGAGATGCACATGCGCGGGTTGTTATCATCAATCCTGGGATTGGCCCTGATTGTTACAATTACACAGGTCGGTATAGCCAAAGAGGCATCCGATTTCACATTGGAAGACATAGATGGCGAATTGTTCAGCCTGGAAGACTATTTAGGTGAAGGTCCCATCCTGTTGAACTTCTGGGCTACCTGGTGTACGCCCTGTAAACATGAACTTCCTCACCTTCAGGAACTGCATGAAAGATATGGAGAAGAGGGTTTCATCCTGGTGACCATCAGTGAAGATTCGCCTAAAAGCCAGTCGAAAATCAAACCGTACGTTAAATCGAAGAGATACACCTTTACCGTGCTCCTGGATCCCAATAATGAAGTGCTGGGATTGTTCCAGGGGAGTTCACTGCCTTACCAGGTACTTATCGATGAAGATGGTAACATAGTGGAAACTCACCAGGGCTACAATCCCGGTGACGAGAAGGTGCTGGAAGGAAAAATCCGCGAGCTTCTGAACCTGGAGACTTCCGGTGAGTAGAGATTTTCTCACAGCAAGTTTAACTAAAAATAATAGTTTAATCCCCCTGATTATCGTTTCGATAATCCTCCTCACATCCACCATCCAGGCAGCTGATTTCCAGGGTAGTCTTAAGTTCCGCTGGGATGAAGGTCAGGAAGTCGATCCCAGAATTTCATCCCCCTTTCCGGATAACCTCACCGACAGGCGCTACATTGAAGGGCTTTTGACTGCTGAAGTCCTGTTCAAGAAACTCCCGGTTGGAAAACGACTCAGGTTAGGATTGCGTTTGCTGGAACTTCAACCGTCCGATGTGGATGGCGTAATCTACGGCCTGGAGGAAAAACGCCGTTTTGACGATAAGATATATGCCCAATGGAAGTACAAGAAGTGGGAAGTGTGGGCAGGTGACGTCACCGAGACTTTTGGCAAGGGTCTGGCGCTTAACCTCTTCGAGAACCGGGATCTTTATTTTGATTCCAGCTTACGGGGTGGCAAGGTTTCCTACAAATCCAAAGCTCTGCGCTTCAAAGCCATTTATGGGCAGAGCCGTGCCGGTTATTTAGTGGAAATGGAGAACGTGGCGGGCGCTAACCTGGAATATAGACCCCGACGCAATATGCAGTTCGGAGCCAGTCTGGTACACCAGGAAGGGCTCTTCTACCAGAAATACTTCATGCCGGAAGTTTATGCGGGTCTTGATATTGGTCCCATTTCCTTTTTCGGAGAATACGCACAGCGCCGTCCGGACAATGGCGATATACCTGATGGCGAAGGCACTTACGTTTCCCTGGGAACCTCCTTCATGGGCTTAGCTGCCCAGGTGGGTTATAAATACTACCAGTTCGGTGCTGACAATCCCTTCCAGACGCCGCCAATTGCTCAGAGAGAATACACCACCCACCTGCTTTCACAGCATCCCCACCTGCCCTTACTTGATGACCAGATCGGATTCGAAATTGACGTATCCGCCTCCCCGTCAGATATGGTTTTCCTGACTTTGAACTTCAATAGATCGAGTAAACATGATGGGGGGTCGCTAATACCGTCATTGAAGGAAGATTTCAATCCTTTCTGGGAACTGTTCTTAGAGAGTGAAATATACCCCAGACCCGATCTCACCCTTAAAATCGCCGCCGGTCAGAATGAAGAAGCGCGTTCGCTCTTCTGGCAGAGAAAGACGGCTACACTGGCAGAAGCCATTTACAGTTTCAGCAATCTCTGGAGTGTAACCGGAGACCTGGAAAGCATGTGGGTGGATGACAAGGAGCTTGGTGAGAGCCACAACGAACAGTGGTTCGCACTTACTTTATCGCGGGCATCCTGGGGTAGCGTCAATTTTTCCTATGAACAGTCATCGCTGCATTCTGATACTGAAGGAGATAACTGGATGGGGGTTGAGATTGCCGCTGACGTCAAACGCAATCACCGACTGATGCTCTTCTACGGACGCGAGCGCGGCGGTCTGAAATGCACCTCCGGCGTCTGCCGTCCGGTGCAACCTTTTGAGGGTTTTCGCCTGACCTATGATGCGCGGTTTTAGAGATTTCCGCATTAGAGATAGCTATAAGGATAAAATAAACGAAAAAGAGCGGCATTAACACCGCTCTTTTTACGCTATGTCAAAGGAAGACCACTACTATCAGAAATTGACTTCCTTCTTAGGAATACGTGGTTCTTTGGGGTATTCCCGGGGATCTTCCTTCATCTTCTTGATCAGATAGTCAAGAGCAGCATCCATCTGCGGGTCTTTGCCTTCTAGCAGTGCGCCGGGATCGTTCTCTATGTCATGGTCAGGATAGACGCCCGGACCTTCTATCAACCATTCCCCTTTCTCTTCACCGATAGCGCCCCAGCCGGAAAATTCAGGGACGGTAAACCAGACGCGGTCATTTTATGTTACGTCAGGTCCTGTCCCGCTCCGGCGGGATGAGACCTGACGTTTTTATAACCCCGTAGTCGGGGTCGCCTCTGACCCCGACATGAGACTCTTTTATACAACTAAACCACTATCAGAAATTTACCTCCTTCTTGGGAATACGTGGTTCTTTGGGGTATTCCCGGGGTTCTTCCTTCATTTTCTTGATCAGATAGTCAATGGCAGCATCCATCTGCGGGTCTTTGCCTTGCAGCAAGGCACCGGGGTCATTCTCTATGTCATGGTCAGGATAGACGCCCGGACCTTCAATCAGCCATTTGCCCTTCTCTTCACCGATTGCGCCCCAACCGGAGAATTCGGGAACGGTAAACCAGACGCGGTCATTCAACGGCTTGTCAGCTCTGATGCCGACCCAGCCGCCCCAGGTTCGCTTGCCGAATACGGGACCCAAATCCAGGAGTTTTGCTCCCTGAGTGAAAGTCTCACCATCCGAACCGGTTTGAGCATTACAGAGTATGGCATAGTGCCCATAAAAAGCCGCATCAGGCGTGGTGAAGACTCCACCATGACGCGAGCGTCCCACCGACCATAAAGTCCTGTTTAACTGCGACAGCAGCATGGGTGCGATATTACCACCTCCATTGAAACGCACGTCTAAGATCATCGCCTTCTTATCATATTGTGCGTAGAACTCATGCCCGAACTGCCACAATCCATCATAACCCATATCGGACAGATGGACGTAGCCTATCTCTCCATCGGAAGCCTCTTCCACGTACTCACGACGCTCTTTAACCCAATCCCAGTAGCGCATATCGTACTCACCGCTAACCGTTTGCATGATTACATCGCGGGAGCCTTCCTTTTGAGGTTTGTCGTTAAAGGTCAGTATAACGTCCCGGTTAGCCTTATTCTGCAGTAATTCCAGGTAGTTGTCAACTGAATTGGTGGGGACATCGTCAATAGCTATCAGGTATTCCCCGACTTTGGCATTGACACCCGATTTTACTAATGGCGAATTCCAATCAGGGAATGACTTATCAGGAGCGTAAATCTTTTCGATACGGAAGAATCCGGTTTCTGCATCCCTGCTGAAATCGGCGCCTAGTAAGCCTACATTGACAGACTTAGGACGGTATAGATCACCTCCGAAAACATAAGCATGCCCGGCATTTAATTCCCCGATCATCTCGCCGATCAAATCGTTCAGTTCACTGCGGGTGGATATGCGGTCAATTAACCCTTCGTACTGCTTCAGGACGTCGGACCAGTCAACTCCGTGCATATCAGGATCGTAGAAGAAATCACGCTGGATGCGCCAACCCTCACGGAACATCTGCTTCCATTCCTCTCTTGGATTCAAGGTAACACTCCAGCCACCCAATTTGACGTGAGGATCATCATCACCTTCACCTTTAGGAGCGTCCGTAGCTCCAGCGCTCATCTTCACGAAACTGCTTCCATCATATACCACCACGACTTCGCCGTCATCGGATATATCGAACGACCTGATATCGCTCATCACGGAATATTGTTCGCGGTCTTCCAGCTTATACAGGTTAAGAGTGATGTCGTCATCTTCGCGGGAGAGATAGTAAAGCATGTCTTCGGCAGCTCTTAAGCCCCAATAGCGGCCGGGATCAACAGGAATTTCTACTCTTCTATCCTGCAGACCTTCCCAATCTATGACGACTTCAAGTTCTTCCTCTTCTTCCTTCTCTTCATCGTCTCCATCATCTTTCTCTTCCTTCTCCTCTTCCTCCTTCTTCTCTTCATCCTCTTCTTCCTCTTCAGGTTCAGGCGCCCACAGGAGGGTAGTATCGGAAGCGAAGGGACTCCGGGTATCTTCAGCTAAAAGATACATGTAGAGCTTATCTTTTTGATCGTAAATAAACTGAGCTCCGTAATCACCGCGATTGGGTTCGAAGTTCGTTTCACTTAAGAAGTAGAGATATTTACCGTTGGGATCCCAGGTGGGATAATAGCTGCTGTATAAGGGATCGGTGACGATGCGATCCTCCTTGGTCTCTATATCGTATATATGGACGCTCTGGATGACATGGTTCACATAATCACTATACGCCAGATACCTACTATCCGGAGACCATTCGAAATTCCTGAGTTCCCATACATCGGAAGTTGCTACCTTTCGTTTCTTACCGGATTCTACATTCATGATCCACAGCGTAAGATCGCCGTCGCTGTAAGCGATCCATTCACCATCAGGTGATGGATATCCAGCATAGCGCCAGACTTTATTTCCTTTGGAAAGCTGTTTGGTCTCCTCCTTTTTAAAGGGATCGAACTCGAAGAATTCGTCTTCGCCGGTAACGTCGGTTAAAGCAACTACCTTCTTATCCAGAAAGAAGGGGTATTTAGCTCTCGCTTTGAAATCCGGCGTCAAGTGGCGGATGATGGTCTCACGGCTTTTGGTGGGTACGCTGAAGAGCTGACCGCGCGCTGATATTACCATCCACTTCCCATCTTCATTGAGATCAAATCCGGTGATGTAATCAGCGGGTTTGATTATGCGGTTGCGTGTGCGCAGCCTTTCTGACGGCAGTTGAATGTCGATTTTGCTATATTTGCCGGTAGCTATGTTATACTTCCAGATATCCATCTTCAGTTGATAGACGATGTAGCCATCCCCATAACTGGGCCAGCGTGCATCCCATTTCTTGTGGAAAGTGTGCTGTTTCTGATCCGAACCATCAGGCTTCATAGACCAGATGTTCTTCCTGCCGGTGGAATCACAGAGGAAATAAATACGGTCGCCGACCCACATAGGATAAGAATTGTGACCTAAATACGTCGAAATCGGTTTCTTTGCGTATTTATTCTTCTCCAGATCAGCGACCCAGATGCGGTCGTTCAATCCGCCCTTGTACCGCTTCCAGGTGGCATTATTGCGGAAGATCTCCTGGTAGGCTATCCTCTTGCTGTTGCGTTCAAAGGATGCCAGAGCAGCTTTGGGCAGTTCTATCTTTTCAGGAAAACCACCATCCGGAGATATGGTAAAAATGTTATATTCGTGCTGACCGGAATAGGATCTGGACCTGAACATGATCTCGCCACCTTCAGTCCAGTCAACTACGCCCTCACCCCAGGGATGGAAGGTCAAGCGCTTCGGTTCTCCACCGGAAATAGGGATAATATAGACATCCTGATTGCCGTCATATTGAGCGCTATACGCTATCAATTGACCATCCGGTGAAAACTTGCCATACCGTTCCCCGCCATCGTGGATGGTCAGACGGTAGGCATTGCCGCCTTCCAGCGGAGCGACCCAGAGATCGCCTTCGGAGGTGAATACTACATTACCATTACCAGTATCAGGAAATCTCAAGAAACCCTGATCTTCCGCCTGGGCGTTCACTACCAAAAAGAAGAACACCAATACGGGCAGAAGAATTTTTAACGTTCTTTTCATTTTATCAACCCTTTGTAAGATAAGTAAACAAGGCGCTCCCAGAATATGGATATTTGTTCATACAGTCCACATTCATTTAGATCGCTTTATGTATTATTTCGCTACTCTAACTGCGATGTATAAGCTTGAAACGTATTGACATATGCGATTATTAGAGTTTTCGCAAAGGATGTGCCATTTAACTGCAAATGTACGAATTATCTGTTAATCAATCAAGGAAACATTTGGTGTTTAATTGATTCGATAATATAACACCAGATAAGCACTGTAAGTATAAGGGTCCATCCTGTTGAGTCGGGACAGGCCACCCACTTTTTTTCGATTTTCCCCTCTAAAAATAATAGGGCTTGACTTTTTGCTTATTTGTTCCTATATTACAGTACAAGTTCTATAGTTCATTGTAATTGCGGAGGTTATCATGAACAATACAAGACTCATCCTGTTGGCGGTGTTCGTAATAACTAGCTCAGGGTTAGCCACGGACATCTCCGGGCCGGTTTCAGGCACCTGGGATCCTTCTGGAAATCCCTATAATCTGGTCGGTGATACCTGGATACCTGCAGGGGAAACTCTGACGATAATGCCGGGTGTAGATGTGGATTGGGTAGATACCTGGACTGAATTCCGAGCAGCAGGGCGGTTAGAAGTATTGGGCACACCGCCCATGAGGGTGGATATGACGGTTACACCGGAAAACTACCTGCACCTAGTCCTTGAAGGGAGTGATATTGACACAGATTCTCTCGTAAATTTCGACCTCTTAGGTAGAATTAGCTTGAGTGGATCGGGACATTCGATTTGTGAAATGGATCAATATTGTGCTAATATTGCTGGTGAGTTATCTATCGTTGCGATTAGCGGAGAAAATGGAAGCGCAGAAAACATATTAGTATCCTCATGTGAAATTAGAGTTTACTGTGCAACCAGCTATCCTGTAGTATCTGCAAATGCATTTGCTATATCGAATCTAGGTGGAATAATAGAGACTTGCGTTTTACAAAGTTTCGCTACAAATTCTAATTACTCGGTTGGGTCAATGGCCTATGCCTTTGGATTGTATGAATGTAACACTCAGATAGAAAGTAATACAATCTACTCAAAATCTGATAATAGTCCTGGTGGTTCACCGTGGTTCCTCGCTTCTCATGCATCAGGAATCTATAAATGTACCGGATTAAAAGAGAATAATTTTATCTATTCATGGACACTGGGAACCCACAGGATGCCTAGTGGGATATATGACTATCCCATCAACAGTGGTAATGTCATCAATAATACCATTCACTTAGAAGGATCCAGTAGCTCTGCTGTTGGGATTAAAAATGGGGGCGGGACTATCCTAAACAACATTATTTACTATGAAGAATGGGAAGGCTATGGGATTGAATGGGATATTACCAACACGATTGAGGTGAGATACAATACTTTATGGGGATTCAATGAATATTTTGATCCTGCTACTCCCCCAACAACCGATGGTAACCGCATTGAAGATCCCCAATTCGATCTAATTACCGGTTTTCTCCTTCCTACCTCTCATTGCATTAACCAGGGACACCCTGACCCCATGTACAACGACCCGGATGGAAGTCGTAACGACCGCGGCTGGATGCCGTTTGATCCGGGGAACGGTGCTAACCTGGTCGCTTCCCAGAATTCACTGGATTTCGGTTTGGTGACAGTAGGTTCATACGAAGAAATAACGGTTACTTTTATCAATTTAGGTCAATCTTCTGGCGAGATTGAGACAGTTGGTGGATTCGTACCAGAATTCAGCTTAATGTCAGGTGTTCCTTCTGGGCTTATTGCTCCGGGAGATTCGGTGCAAGTGACGGTCAGGTTTACACCGGGTGTGCAAGATTCAATCTATTACGATGAGATGGCATTTAACGGTGCTGCCATTCCCATCTATCACCTGGAATGCATTGGCGAAGGTGTACCCAGCGATTTGGAGATCGTTCTGACACCTGTTTCTCTCCCAATTGTAATACCCGCCTCAGGCGGCAGCTTCGATTACAATATTGAGGTATCTAACTTAGGACTGGATACGGTTACATGCGATGTCTGGTGTAATGTGCTTTTACCGGATGGCAGTCTCTACGGTCCTTTAGTAGGGCCTGCTTCCATCACTGTACAACCCGGCAGTTCTCTCAATCGTGATCGCACCCAAAACGTTCCTACTAACGCTCCCGCAGGAACTTACACCTACCAGGGGTGGATTGGAGCCCATCCTACAGATCCATGGGATTCTGATTCATTCGAGCTTGAGAAACTAACCACTGGCGATGGGGAACTGATAGATCAGTGGTTCTGCTTTGGGGAACCGTTTGATGATGTTAACTGGGAATATGCTCCTGTAATACCTGCTGGACAAGCTATTGTGAAAAACCACCCCAACCCCTTCAACCCCACTACCACCATTAACTTTGCCTTACCAGAGGCAGGTCAGGTGAATCTTATAGTTTATGACCTCTCCGGCCGCCATGTGGCTGAACTGGTCAACGGCTGGCGGGATGCTGGTATGCACGAAGTCACCTTCGATGGATCGGGATTGGCTTCGGGTATGTATATCTACCGTCTAAAAGCCGGTGAATTTACAGCCAGCGGCAAGATGATGCTGCTGAAGTAGATTCAAGCTGCAACTTACAAACCGTAGGGCGGGGGTGTTTCCCCCGCCCTTTTTCGTCCTAACCCCACAGTCGGGGTTGAGGACGACCACGACTATGTAGTTGATTGTAGGCATCAGGTCACTCTTCCCCGATACGGCGGGGAACCGGCACCCGACGCAACACGTAAAATATAAAACAGATTTCTGATAGTGATATTTTATTCAATAATTCTATTGTAGTCTAATTCAGAGGACTTCCCCATGCAAATCCGTGATAACGATACGGAACTTATCTATGGCCTATTAAAAAGTATCTGTGAGTGGGCTCTGGAGAAAGGATATACGGATATCTCCGCTATGAAAAACTTGACAAAATTAGCTATGATTGACGTATGCATGGATAAGCATAAGGATAAACCACCAACCGTGGCGCAAATAGCGTCTGTGATGGATTTGGGGTTATCGCTACGGACTGTACAGAGGGGACTTAACGAGATTGATGACCTGAATGATGTAAGTGATAGATTAATCCGAATTCCACAAGTTCTCCGAATTGTGTTAGCCAAACTAACTGCTGGCCCAAAAACCTTAGAAGACATTCATAGAGAGGTTTCATATCTGATTCATGCCCCCGAGTCATTACAACTAAAGGCAATTAAATCAATCTTAAATGGGCTGATTAGTAGCAATATAGTAACCAAGATCGAAACATCACGAACGGTTAAATACGAACTCCTTGAGAATCAAATTAGCCTTGTGAATTTGCGGGACAAGTCGGCAAAGATGCTGGGAATGGCTGCGTTTATGGAGGCATATTTTAATATCGATAGTGAACCCTGTATTGTTTCATTTAATTCAACACCCACTGAAGCGAAAAGAATACAGAAATTAATCAATATGCGCCTTATTAAAATTGGTACTGAGCTGGAAAAGACAAGTGAACAGTGTGAAGACCGTAAACCCTTCTATTACGGTTTTGGGAGTGCCTCTCATCTTAATACCAACGAGGATAGTCACTTATCAAAACTCATATTGGAAGTACTATGGTTGCGTTCCATCGATCCAAAATCACCATCGATGGCTCGCACGCACTGGTATTACCTATCACCTCAGAACGCAGAATTGGTCTATTCGCAAGTCATAGAATTTATTGATGAGAAAGTATCGAGTGCGGTTCAGGCATCATCAGAAGAGCAAACTAAACCATTCTTCATTGTGTTTAGCAAAGCAGCACATGGGTTCACAGCAATTCCGAATTAATATGAAAGAAACTGCACAGATCAAGGCGAAAACTACCAATCCCATCGGCTGGATTGGCTTTTTTATTCGCAAAATATTCGTTTTCCAATGAGATGAAAACAGACATATTCTACGAAATAACTGCAATAATATGACTTTAGAAGGATACTCCTGATCTTTGCGTCAAAAATGACGCTTGACTTAATGAATTCTTTATACTATATTGAAACCAGACACAAAATAATAATCAGAACGGAGGAAGTCATGCAGGTAAATGATTCAGATGCGGAACTATTATTCGGCCTCTTCCAAAGTGTTTGTGAGTGGAGTCTGGACAGAGGGTTCAACAATGTTGGGGAAATCAAGGATTTGTGTAAAATTGCCATGGTCGATGTATGCCATCAGAGGCATGATGGCAAGCCAGCATCAATTGCTAAGATGGCAACAGGAACGGACTTAGGTATTTCGATTCGTAATGTAGAAAGGTCATTAAACAAGAGCCGGGGATTCAGAAACAATGACAATGGATCTCTTAATATTCGTAAGATCCGGAAAGAAATAGCTGTGGTTTTAACCCGAAAGGACCAGACCTTGGATGGTATTTTGAGCGAGGTTTCCTACCTCATGCACGGGGCACGTGACCTCCAAAAACGGACCCTAAAAGTGTTCTTACAAGATATGGAAAAGAAAAATCAAATTTCTTCATACGGTGAAGGTGATACTAAATACTACAAATCTAAAAGTCAGCACATAAGTATGTTCGATATGACTGACTTTTATGCCCGGATGTTAGGTGTACTTGAACATGTTGATGCTTTTAACCACTCAATCATTGATCCTCTCTATAATGTATTCACCATGAAGCCTGAAGCTGCAGTGAAACTTCAAAAGGCAGTAAATGAAATCATAGAAGGAACCGGCAATGCATATGAACAAGAATGCAAAGAGATTGGTGCAGTTACCAAAGAATACAATTTCTTTTTTGGTAGTGTTATCTCTCCAGGTTTTAACGTTAACATTCCTTTAGCACAAACAGTTCTCAATGTGATCAACACACGCTTTGGAGATCCTGATTCACCCTCAGCAGCAAGAACTCACTGGTACCACTTGACCGAGGCATGCGCCAAAATTGTATTTAGTGAGGTTTGTGCCTTCATTAAAAAAGAGGGAGAGGCAGAAAGCCAAAATGCCAGCCATTATAATGCAAAGCCCTTCGCTTTCTATTTTGGACTGGCAGATCGTCAAATCAGTAAATCAACAGAGGAGATATAATCATGAAAAAGAAAATTATGAACCACAGAAGTGCCGTAATTATGGCTATAGTAATGGCATTCATCATCACTACTGCTCCACAAGCAAAAATGTCCTTACCCGACCAGAAAAAGCAAACTGAAGAAGTAATGGTGCTTGATTCACCTGATAAAAATATCAGTAAAACCCATTACTTGTTCGATAGGATCGTCCATTTAATTAAGAGAATGGTGCGTCCTATCAACGAAGTAGAAGGGGGCGACACGGGATTTTCACAGCAAGGATACGAGTGGGGACCGCCTGAGCTACCAAAGATTGGTATCTCAACCTCCGGTGGTCAATAGCGAAAGTATTTCGTCGTGTCTAACCGTTAGTCTCACCTGAGTTAGAGGTGAATTCACGACCAATTTAAACTACAAAGATAACCCAATTCCCGGTTTTACAGCCGGGGATTTTTACTCTCCCAACAGCGTATAGCGTCCCGCAATAACACTAAGCTCAAGTGCTTTTGATAAAGCCCCTTCGCGTGTATCTCCCTTTTCTCAAGAGGGGTGTCACCCCCAGGCGGGATGAAATAGGTGATTGGATAGTAGTAGAAGTCGGTCTTGGAATAATCAGTATAATCTGTGGAATCTACGGTTCAGACGAATGAAATCGCTACGGAACCGCCTACCTTATATTTTGCCACTCGCGGTATGATTTAAAAAAAAGGCTTGACTCGGGCGTTTTTATTTATTATATTTAGACGCAGTCGCAATATTAATTTGCGGCTTTACGCTTCTTTTAAGCTTAACAACTGATATGCAGCGTTTCTGGCGCAGAAAAAATGCTGACTGTAAACGGGGGAATCCCGAAGCTCACCTGGTGGGTGCCTCTGGACAGGAGTTCGACGACGAATTCTGCCGCAGGGGTTTCCGTTTCGGGCAGCTAGATGCTGAAGGGGAGTATCTGCTCAGCGAATGTAGCGCGGAAGATACAGTTACCGTTCAGCGTATAGCAGGTGGCGGTCCCATCCGGAAACGTCTCCTGGAAATGGGTATTCTCTCAGGCACTGAAATGCGTATAGTCAAGTATGCACCTCTGAAAGATCCTCTGGAATGCGAAATAAAAGGTTACCACATAGCATTAAGGGTGGCGGAAGCTCGCAGAATCGTGGTGAAGCCAAAACCATCCTGACACATAAAAGCCAAGGGCGAAAAGAAGGTCAGACTCTGCAGGTTGCACTTATCGGCAACCCTAATTCAGGTAAGACCACCCTCTTCAATGCACTAACTGGGGCTCACCAGCACGTTGGCAATTGGCCCGGCGTAACTGTGGAAAAGAAAGAGGGCATCAAAACCCATCAAGATACCACCTTCCGTATCACCGATCTCCCCGGTACTTACAGCCTCACCGCCTTTTCCATCGAAGAAGTAGTTGTCCGTAATTATCTGTTCAATGAAAACCCTGACGTAGTTGTACAGGTTGTTGATGGCTCCAACTTAGAAAGAAATCTCTACCTGACAGTACAGCTAATCGAGCTGGGCGTTCCTCTGTTGATAGCCCTGAACATGTACGATGAACTAAAAGGGAAAGGACTGGATGTAGATACTGAACTCTTGGGTCAATTGTTCGGGTGCAAAGTGGTGCCCACGATCGGATCGAAGGGGTACGGCATCCGCAAATTACTGGCGACAATCCGTGAGGTTGGCATACAAAATGAGACCGATAAGCGGGATATTCAGGTCAACTACGGGCGCGAATTTGAGGAGGAAATAAACGGGATAACAGAAAAGATATCTTCTGAAACAGAAGGGAAAGTACCAGCTCGGTGGATGGCGTTGCGCGTACTGGAGGGCGATAATGACGCCATGACCAGGTTGACGCCGAAGCTTCTATCCGATCAGGGATTTCACGAGCAATATTTAGGAGCTACCCTACGGCTGGAAAAACTCTACCCGGAAGGCGTCGAAGAGGTGATAACCGACCGGCGCTACGGGTTCATTGCAGGTGCTTTGCAGGAAACGGTAAAGCGTACCGGTATCGGTAAGCAGGAACTTTCCGAAAAGATCGATAGCGTTTTAACGCACCGTTTCTGGGGGATGCCCCTCTTCCTCCTCTTTCTCTGGCTGTTATTTCAGGGAACGTTTACTTTTGGGGCTTATCCGATGGAATGGATCGAGATCGGCGTCGGATGGTTGTCCACATCTCTGTCTTCCTCGCTGCCTCAAGGACCGCTTAGTGAACTGGTTGTCGACGGGATAATCGGTGGTGTGGGCGGTGTGCTGGTTTTCCTGCCCAATATAATGATCTTGTTTTTAGGTATATCAATATTGGAAGACAGCGGATATATGGCAAGGGCTGCATTCCTTATGGACAAGCTGATGCATTCACTGGGGTTGCACGGCAAATCATTTATTCCCCTGATCATGGGCTTCGGTTGTACAGTTCCTGCGATAATGGCAACGCGGACTCTGGAAAGCAGGCGAGACCGGCTGCTTACCATATTAATAGCACCCTTGATGAGTTGCTCAGCGCGGCTTCCCGTGTATCTACTCTTTGCAGGGACTTTCTTTGCTGCTCACGCGGGTAATGTGATTTTCGGGCTGTACATTTTCGGAGTTCTGATGGCAATTTTAGCGGGGAAAATATTCTCCATGACTCTATTTCGGGCAAAAGGAGCTCCGTTTGTCATGGAACTCCCGCCCTACCGCATGCCCACAGCCTGGACCAGCTTGCGCCATATGTGGGACAGGTCATCGCAGTACTTGAAGAAGATGGGAACGGTGATATTAGCTGCTTCGGTTATCGTATGGTTCTTGGGAGCTTTCCCCCGTACTGGCGGCGAGACACCGCCAGCAGCAGAATCGTACATCGGAGAGATCGGGAAGTCCTTAGCACCTGTTTTGGATCCGCTGGGATTCAACTGGCAGATGGGTGTAGCTCTGGTTACCGGGCTGGTAGCAAAGGAAGTCGTTGTATCCACAATGGGCATCCTCTTCGAAGTTGGTGATGAAGAGGACATTGGAGAGGGGAGCGTGCTTTCCAATGCGCTGCGAAATACAGGCATAACGCCATTAGCTGCATTAGCTTTCATGCTGTTCGTACTGATATACAGCCCCTGCATGGCGGTAATCGTGGCGATATGGCGGGAATCCGGGAGTTTAGGGTGGACGGCCTTCTCGGTTGGATACCAGACTACTCTGGCCTGGCTGATAGCTTTTGCAACCGTTCAGATCGGTTCGTTCTTAGGATTGGGTTAGTGAGGCGTATATGACATTACAATGGACAGTAGTGGGGGTGGCGGTGCTTATTGCGGGGATTTATATAGGACGCAGGATTGTGAAAGCGTTCAAATCAAGGGGGTGCAGCGCCTGTGCGACGTCGCGAAGCTCCAGAATGCTGAAGCGGTTGTCGAAGATGAAGTAGGGTACGTTGACCGTGACGAACCGGGACATCCCCAAAGGGGTGGCTTCGCCACAAGCTGTCCCGGCCACCCGCCGTTTACTGTTTGATGAGATTCTTCACTGCGCCTTCAGCTTGCTCAGAATGACACTATCAGTCCATTCCGTCATCCTGAGCGTAGCGCTCCATAGGAGTCCCTACGGGAAAAGATCTCAAAGTCCGCAGGTTGGACAAAGCGCAGAGTAATTTATCGCAAGTATTATGCAGCACTTATCTGTTGAAATAGGTGCTATTTTTGTTTATATTGGGTTTGTGCTGAGGTAGCGGTGGTTACTAAATATGTTTCCAGACAAGACAGATTCAGTGTATCGGGCAGCGATTCTAATCTGCAGTGATCGGGCTTTTTCCGGTGAGAGGCTGGATAAGAGCGGGTCGTTAATTGTTGACAAATTGCGAGGGTTGGATTGGGAAGTAGTAGATCCTGAAATCGTTCCGGACGATCTTGAGGTGATAGCAAGCTGGCTTAAAGAGAAAGTCGAATCCAATCAGTTCGATCTGATTCTGACGTCGGGTGGAACCGGTCTTTCTCCCAGAGACGTAACGCCGGAAGCTACGCTGCAGGTTATCGAAAAACGCGTTCCCGGCCTGGAAGAGGCGATGCGCAGGGAATCATCCCGGATAACGCCCCATGCGATGCTTTCGCGGGCAGTTGCGGGATTTAATCAGACTACACTGATTGTCAATCTCCCGGGCAGTCCCAAAGGGAGCCTGGAGAATTTAGAGACTATCCTGCCAGCTTTGCCGCATGCAATCCAATTGTTACGTGATGAAAAACCTGATCCATAGAGATAAATTCAAAGCAAGTTATGCCAGATTTTACACATTTAGATAAGAAGGGCAAGATCAGGATGGTTGACGTGGGGGAAAAAGACCAAACCGACCGGCGAGCCAGGGCTTGCGCTCGTTTGCGAGTCAATTCGGAACTATGGCAGAAGTTAGCCAATAATGATTTGGGCAAAGGCGATGCTTTAACAACAGCGAAAATTGCGGGAATTCAGGCGGCTAAGCGCACATCAGATTTGATTCCCCTCTGTCACCCTCTCCCCATCACACATGTTAACGTGGAAATACAACTGGAAACTCCTGACCTGATTTTGGTAGAAGCCGAAGTCCGTACTTATTCTCGTACAGGCGTGGAGATGGAAGCGCTTACAGCAGTTTCCGTAGCGGCGTTGACACTTTACGATATGGGCAAGGCAGTCGATAAAGGCATGGTGATCGAAGAGATAAAATTGCTGAGAAAAGAAGGCGGACGCAGCGGACACTGGCAGAGGAATCCAGATGAATGATACGCCCGTAGTCTATCGTCTTTCCATTTCGTCTCAGAAAGGCACGAAGAAGGAGAACGTACCTGAGATCGAATTGAGCCTCAGTAAGGGTATCATCGGTGATGCACACGGGAAGACAGAGCGGCAGGTGAGCCTGTTACCATATGAGAGTTTCGATAAGTTAGACCAGACTGATCTCATCATAAAACCCGGTGATTTTGCTGAGAATATTACTACAAGGGGATTGGATTTCTTAAATATTGACGTGGGAACGATACTGTCTTTAGGGAAATTAGTCAAACTTGAGATAATCCAAATCGGTAAGGAATGTCATCACGGATGTGAGATTTTTGAGGTGGTGGGAGATTGTATCATGCCGCGGGAAGGGATATTTGCAAAAGTAATAGAAGGGGGCAAAGTACAGGTGGGTGATCCGATTAGGGTTGAACGGTAGAAAATGATCAGTTTAGAAGAAGCACTAACGAAAATAGACCGGGCTGTCGAACCGCTTGAGGCGAGGGAAGTAGCTTTAACTCAGGCGATAGGCTGTGCTCTTGCCGAAGAGATAACCGCTAAGTTTGACGTGCCTGATTTCGCCTCTTCGGCGATGGATGGAATTGCGGTTGCGCATGAGCATCTACAGGGTAAATCATTTCCCATAGAACTCACTATACAGGGAACGATTCCTGCGGGAAAACCAGTTCAAGAACCGCTGCAAGCTGGTCACGCTTTTCGCATAATGACCGGAGCAGCGCTGCCTGCCGGTGCCGATACGGTTATCAAAGTCGAAGAATTGGAGTTTACCGGTGATTTCGTTCGTCTCATGCAGATGCCTGGTGAAGGCGATCACGTACGCCCGGCCGGTAATGATATAAAAGCAGGTACGGTTATCTTTTCGGAGAGATATGAATTAACCACATTGGATGCAGGAATATGCGCGAGTTTGGGACTGCGAGAGATAAGCGTATATCCTCATCCGAAAGTAGCTGTCATGGCTACCGGTTCTGAGATCATTTCACCGGGTGAATCTTTGGGGGACGGACAGATTTATAATTCCAATGACGTCACGTTAAAGGCGCTATTGGAAGCGCAGGGATTCAGAGACATATACCTTCACTCACCTTCACCGGATGACATAGACAAACTTATTCCGATTATAACCAGGCTCTGCAGTGAATACGATGTAGTGATAACTTCCGGCGCTGTTTCGATGGGCAATTTCGATTACATCCCCGACGTCGTTAAGAGGTTGGGTGGTGATCTGCTCTTCCATAAGGTCTTCGTGAAACCGGGAAAACCCGCACTTGTTGCCAGGATCGGAAGATCGTGGTTGTTAGCTTTACCTGGCAATCCAGTTTCGGTGGCAGTTACCTTTCAATTGTACGGCAAACGCCTCATCGATAAGCTGATGGCGAAGGATACATCAAGCACGCGGGAACGAGCCATTTTAACCGAATCATTTTCCGTTAAAGGAGACAGGTTTCAGGTGATTGGAGCACACTTGAAACGCAAGGATGGACAACTATTAGCCCAAGCGGTGCAGAATTACAGTTCAGGCAGATTATCATCGATCAAAGGCACAAACGGATTCATATTCGTCCCGGGCGGCAGCCGGCAAGTGCAGGAAGGAATTTCGGTAGATGTGGAATGGCTTTAGATATACAAGTTGTAAGACAAAATTCTGTTGTCATACACACGGGTTGCCTATAATTATATTCGCTACAATCTTTCTACTGCTGATAGGTTGTGATACCGGCGATGATTTATCGCAACCTCTGGACGCTCCTCCTCTCCAGAGAACCTTCAGCATAGTAGGTCATACTACCATCTTTAACCAGATATGCTTCCAGAGTAATTACTACGAAAATGGAGTACTCGCTGAGATTCAGTATTTTCTATTCGAAGATGATACCGTTTACTTGAAAGGCTACGAGGAAATCGGTGGTGATCCCGTGGAGATCAACGCAATTTTCAGTCCTGCTAATCCTCAAGTTGGAACAGAATGGTACGGGTTGTACGGGTATCCTGCGAAGTTTATAGTGGAAGATTTGTCTAATGTGTCTGTTCCTGCCGGTATATTTAATTCATTTATATATAGCATATCTGATTCTATAACCGGTGAACTGATAGGAAGTATGATCCTGGCAGAAAATATCGGATTAGTGGCGATGACCCAGATACTCAGTTCTTCAGGTTCCCTGAGTATGGTTCTGGAAGCATTCACAATATACGAAGGTGAAGGCGTGTTTCCTCTGGCTGCAGGCAACAACTGGCAACTGGTTGAGGGAACTTACACTATTGATGGGAGTAATTAGCCGTTTACAACTTATACCTTCCTGTAATCCAGCGTTGCTGGATATTTTTTTCACAAATACCTTGATTTAAAAGTGCAACTTTATTATCTTATTAAATCCAGGCAAAAACAAGAGAAGAGTTGTGGAACTACCGGGTGATACAGTTGATACCAATCTCCAGCGCTGGTTAAAAGATCACGCTCCTAGCGGAGGAATTGACACGCTGGATCCAGCTATAACGATTAGTGCCGCAGCCAGGATTACAGGTTTGTCCGATTCTGCTTTGCGCAAGTACGAATCTGCGGGATTGATCATATATCACCGCACGGCTGGAAATGTGCGCATGCTCTGCATTGAAGACTTAGGGCGAATACAGATGATCCAGCATTTGATAAAGAAGCGGGGCTTGAACTTAGAAGGTCTCTTAAGATTATGGGCGCTTCTGCCCTGCTGGGAATTCAAAGATTGCGACAGGGAAAAAAATAAGGACTGTCCCGCTTTGCGGGATTCTGAACGACCCTGCTGGGTACTTCACAATGAACAGAATGGTTGTGAAGACTGGTCCTGCAGAAAGTGTGAAGTTTACCGCTTCGGCGCTTACTGTACGGAAGACATGAAAGAGGTATTGAGAAACATTCAGAATCCGGAAGCTGGCAAGTAGAACGAACTAACCATTCTGTCATCCTGAGCGTAGCGAAGGAACTCACGCAAATATGCATAAGAGATTCTTCACTCCAATAAATTGGGGCTCTCCTTGGGAGTCCTTCAGACAGAATGACAAATTAACGAATTCACTAAGCTTTAGAAAAACCTGACACGAAATAATCAGAAACAATATCAAATAGAAGGAAAATAACAATGGGAATTCTGCATCTATTGGCATACTTGACTTTTGCGGTGTTTGTGGTGGCTATAGCAGCCAGAGCCATACGCATCGCTAAGATGCCGGTGCATTTACGCTGGGAATTATATCCAGTTCCTCATGAAAAAGGTAAGGCTAAGTATGGCGGATCCATCCTTGAGGAGTTAGACTGGTGGACGAAGGAACGCCACAAGGATTACTTGGGTGAATTGAAGGTAATGATACCTGAGATTTTGTTCTTAAAGGCAATCTGGGAATATAACAGGAAGATGTGGTTCGGAACGTTCCCGTTACATTTCGGGCTGTATCTTCTGATCGGTAATACCGTGCTGTTAGCGGCAATGGGCCTACTAAGTATGGCAAATGTAGAGTTAGCTTTCCTGGTCCCAGTTACCTATGTCATAGGCTGGATAGGATGCGTGTTAGGAGTGATTGGAGCGGTGTATATGATCATACTCAGGATCGCGGACTCAGGTCTGGCAAAATTCAGCACACCGAGTCATTTCCTCAACCTGTTCATGCTGGGAGCCATATACGTTACCGGTATTCTGTGGTTGTCAAGCGATCCGAATGTCATTGCCAACAGTTCCGGATTTTTCCGCGGGTTGGTAGCGCCATCGGTGATGCCTTCACTTCCTGTGACAGCATACTTGTTCATCGGTTTCAGTCTGGTCTTCATGTTTTATCTCCCCTTCACACACATGACCCACTTCTTCACGAAGTACTTCACTTATCACAGTGTGCGCTGGGAGGATGAGACAAACCTTCCGGGTGATCCATTGCAAGATAAAATTAATCCGCAACTCGAACAGGTAGTAACCTGGAGTGCGCCTCACGTCGGCGCTGACGGCAAGAAGAACTGGGTGGACATTGCCACCAGTCCAGTACCCAAAAAAGAGAAGGAGGAGAAATAATGGCAGGTAAAAGTTTAAGCTTCAAGGACTTCAGCACGCCTTCTGAACAGTTAGCTCACGTTGCACCGGAAGATTTGTACCCTCTGCCGCCTCCTTATGATAAATTGGAAGACCAACCCGGCTTTAAACAATTAAGTGAAGACGCCCGGCAGAAATTTGAGGCGACCTTAGATGACACTATGGTTGTCAACATTCCTAAGCCCAAGTCGAAGGAAGAAGAAGACCGGCTGGTGAAACAGTTTATTTCCGGTTTGGAAAAACTATTTACCCCAGAAAACAACTGGACATTCCTGCAGCCGCTGATACTATCCATGGAACACTGTGCCCGCTGCCAGACTTGTATCGATGATTGCCCCATATACGAAGCCAGTGGATATAATGAAATCTATCGACCTACCTATAGATCGGAAATCCTGCGCCGTCTGTATTTTAAGTACGTCAAGGGTGGTAGCTGGTGGGAGAAGTTCAACAATGGCGATATAGAGCTCAACTGGACGCTGATTTCAAGGCTGATTGAGCTTTCCTATCGTTGTACGCTATGCCGGCGTTGCGCTCAAAGCTGTCCCATCGGGGTCGATAACGGGATGTTATCACGGGAAATTCGCAAATTAGCAAGTTCCGAATTGGGATTGGCTGCCAAAGATCTTCATGAAAAGGGGACTGTACAGCAGTTAGAAGTGGGATCGAGCACCGGTATGAACCCCATCGTGGTAAAGGATAACTGCGAATTCATTGACGAGGATATGGAAGACCGCACCGGTCTTAAGGTAGAAACCGTTTGGGACAAGGAAGGAGCTGACGTCCTCTTGATCCATAATGCTGGTGAGTTCTTAGCATGGCCCGATAATCCTGGCGCTTTTGCTCTGATCCTACAAGAGGCGGGGATATCGTGGACGCTATCGAGCGACCTGGTCGGTTATGACGGGGTAAATTACGGGTTGTTTTACGAAGACGTGCAGTTAGCCCGTATTGCCATGAAACACTACGAAATCGCTAAGAAACTTAAGGTGAAAAAGATTGTAATGGGTGAATGCGGTCACGAAAGCAAGGCTATGGGCGTTATAGGAGACCGCATTACGCAGGCGATACCCCGGGAATCAGCTATGACGCTGATGGAACACATCGTTTTCAGCGGCAAGTTGGATCTGGATCCTTCCAGAAATGATTTCCCTGTGACTCTGCACGATCCCTGCAACTTGGTGCGTTCTATGGGTGTGGTGGAGCCTCAAAGGAAAGTGCTGCGCTATATTGCTCCCCGCTTTCGGGAAATGCACCCGCATGGAGTGCGTAATTACTGCTGCGGCGGCGGCAGTGGCTGGGCTATCATGTCACAGAACAATTTCATGGACTGGCGGCTGCAAGTCAGCGGTAGAAAGAAGTTAGAGCAGATTCTCAATGCTTTCGCGGATGAAGAACCCGGACCAGAACAGCCCAAATACGTATGTGCGCCCTGTTCCAACTGCAAGGGACAGATTCGCGACCTGTTCGATTATTACGGCGCCAAAGAAAAATCGGGTCTGTACTATGCCGGTCTGGTGGAACTGATAGTAAATGCCATGACCAATGTAAAGCCCGGCTTCATTGATTGGGAACTGTTATAGGTGAGGCAATTCTAGATGATGGAAGACAAAAAGGCTGACCGTGAGGTTAGCCTTTTTAATAAAACCGTCAGGACGCAGCCTTTAAGGAACAAGACTAAGAGGGAAAAGCTTACCGCAACGGATAACGATCACTTCAGTGATCTTGATTAGTTTCAGCCTCAGAATTTATTCTGAGGAGTGACTGTTTACTGCTGAGAGTCAGCAGCACAGGTAATCCCGACTATGAAAGGTAACAAGCGGGCTTACACATGCCACCCTTTTTTCAAGGGGGGAGCAAGGGGGGATCAATAACCCAACAATTCATAGCTCCTGGAAGCCACCAACACCAATCATCACAATCTTAAAGGCAATATGCGAAACCGCCCGACTTCGGGATCGTAAGCATAGCGATATGTTTTCCTGCCAGGGAACTGTTCCAGCAATTTATTATTGTGATCACCTAAGTCTCTGACAAGAATCACTTCCGGGTTTCGGTCTGTGGGATCCTGATGCAGGACGCCGTTGGAAAAATAGGTATAGTTGCCTTCCACTGCCCAGGGATCGATGGGGGGATTGCCTGCATCTATGTGTCTATCATTCCAGATATAGATTCGCTTATTTAATTCTATCAGGTTCACTTCTGCTTCCCAGCTATCTTCGCCTCGGTATCCCATTTCCGTCAGTACTTTATTTAACCCTTCCAGAGTAACTAAAAACATTAACTTGTGAGCGTCACCCATATTATAGCCAAGATGGTGCAGTTTGGTCTGGAGAACTTCCCAGGGCTGATTTTCGATGAAGACTACCGCGTTTTTCAGATCCAGGCGGCGAGCTTCCCGCATGGGTCCATCATCGGTGCCCCAGTAGTTATCCGCATATACAGAAGAACGATACGGTATGGCTATCGAAAACTGTAAAACCAGAAGAATTATCCCCGCCCAGATCAGTCCTGAACGAACCTTTTGGTGCGGTATCGCCAGTCCTTGAACCATCCTATTATATATAATGCATATTCCTTTTATGGTGAAATACAATACCTGGGGAACTAACACATAGTAGTAGCGGGGTCCGAAACAGAAATCGTGAAAGTAGTAGAATAGATAACCTATAGGTATTAAAATCAACACAGCTAACATCACCTTATCCCAGTTGGTCAACCTCTTCCCCCATGCAGCCCAGATGAAGATTCCCAGCAGCGCCGGTAGGGGTATTTCAAACAGGTAAACATTGAAGCCAGCGATGGACATGAAAGTATTTATTATTCCGTAACTAAGTGTATGTGGAGGTCCCCAATTGACCTCTCCCAATCCAACCCCTGTTCCGCCCCAACTCAACTGATAACCGGTGGTCAAAGGATGACCTGTGGTTAAGGAATTATGGATGAAATAGAGGGAAACTGCAGCCAAGAAACCCAGCGTATAAGGAACAGCATTTAGGATGGATTTAAACTGCAATTTACCATCGGTCGAGAGAACGTAGCAACCACCTATAAGAGCTAAAATAACCCCTTCCAGAGGTCTGGTGGCAGCGCAGTAACCGAATGCCAGTCCGGCGATAATTGACCATATCTTTCTCCGGTCTGTAATCTTGTACAGGGCAACCCATCCCAATAGGGAGGTTACTAAAGTAGTGGAGTGGTTCATGAATTCGGAACTCATGAAGATTACAAAGGGAGACAGACACATCGCCCAGGCGCCCCACGAAGCTTCCTTCTGCCCGATCGACCACTTCAGCAGGAAATAGCACAGGATGACGCTCAAAACTCCTAAAAGAGGATTGATCAGGTAGGGCATCTTAATCAGAACGCCCAGCGTCAGGATTAAAGGATGTCCGGGTGGATATTGTGAAAACCACCGGTCGAAATCCAACATGAAACCGAAGAAGAAGAATTCCTTAGGCAGAAACGGTTCTGAGGTAATCTGTCCTGTGGCGAATATGCGCGCTTGCAAGAGCTGCGCTATGGAATCTTCAATGTGAGGGATGTTGGCGAAACAGTGATGGGAAAAATAGAGCGACAACCCCAGCAGAAAAGCTGCCGGAAACCAGGGATTTGAATACAACCAGCTTCCTTTTAAAGTATGGGTAGAGAACTGAAATCGCTGTGCTAACCAGGATGAGAGTGCTATAATTCCAACCAGACCTAATAACAGCGAAATGGCGTGAAGGACAGTCAACAACCAGGCAGCAGCGCCAAATCTCAACCAGAACAGAGGCATGAAGGTAATCCCAAAAGCAGCCAAGGAAAGAACCAGACGAACTTTATTACCAGTATCCGGTAAAAGCTGACGCCAGGGGATTTTAGTCAGAATAAAGATAGCTAAGCCCAAGCAAAAAACTATGAATATGAAAAATATGGTTTTCCCAGCAATGAGATTCGATATGTGCAACGATGGCAGGATCTCTTCGATTTGGGCGAAGTGCAGGGCGATGTTCTTCCACAGCAAGACAGCACAGAGAAGACAGAAACAACCTGCCAGGAGAAGAGGGATCGTTGTAATTTTTTTTGATTGGTCAGCCATCATGCGCAAAGATAGCAATTCCCGCAGAAATTCGCAAGTGAAATATTGGCGGTCAATGTTTGGATAAGGCAAGCTAAAGGAGATTTCATGTACAGAAACCATTTCCCTCGAAAAAGGTTGAATATCTGTCAGATAAATAGTATATTCTGAAACGAATATAACGAGATAAATAAAATGAAAATAATCGTACTAATGGGCGGCGAATCGGCAGAGAGACGGGTTTCCTTAACGTCGGGCGAAGCTGTTGCCGGTGCTCTGGCTAACCAGGGTCATGAAGTTTATAAAGTTGATCTGATCGATCCGGTGCGTATAGTTCCAACGCGAGTTTCGCTATTTGATGAAACCGTCGGCGAGGAACCTCCTGGACTATCCGATCTCCCCCGGTTTATGCCGAGGCGTTTGGGTGCTCTGATGGAAACGCTGGATCGCCAGAAACCTGACATAGTATTCCCCATGCTGCACGGAGGCATGGGTGAAGATGGGCGGCTGCAAGCTTGCTTGGAAATGGTGGGGATCCCGTTTGTAGGCAGCGGTTCCTTAGCATCGGCGCTGGCAATGAATAAACCCAAGGCGAAAACTCTGTTCAGAGCGGTCGGAGTGCCAACTCCGGATGAAATTCTCATCACCTCAGATGAGGCAAACCCCGCTTTGGTAGAGGATAAGATCGAGGAAACCTTCGGTTTCCCTGCTGTGATCAAGCCGGATGCTTTGGGATCTGCAGTGGGATTATTCATACTGAAGGATGCGTCAGGCATTGAAGAAGCGCTTAAGGGGATTAAAGAACTCAATTACGATATTATGATCGAACCGTTCATAGCTGGAAAGGAATTGACGGTCACCGTTTTGGGGGATGAAGCGCTGTCGCCTATAGAAATTCGCCCGCACGGGGGAGTGTACGATTACCTATCCAAATACACCAAGGGGCAAACCGATTATCTGTGCCCGGCGCCGGTCTCTGAAGAGGAAATAGAACGCTTGCAGGAGTATGGGTTGAAAGCACATCAGGCGCTGGGATGCCGGCATTACAGCCGGGTGGATTTCCGCATGACCGATGATGGCGATCTGTTCTGCCTGGAGGTGAACACCATCCCGGGGATGACTGCTACCAGTCTGGTTCCCAAAGCTGCCGCAGAAGCGGGGATTAATTTTGAGGAGCTGGTGGATAGGTTAGCGGGGATGAGATAAAAGAGCGTTCCCTCCAAGCGAGAACGCCCATTATTCATAATTCTACTTCACCACCACCATCTTAGCCACTTGGCTGCCGGTGGGGGTGTGTAGTCTCAGGAAGTAGATACCGGAGGAGAGTGAAGACTGGTCTATGTGAGCGGTGTGCGTGCCTGATTGGAGGTAACTGTTCTGGATGGTTTTTACGTGTTGTCCTAAGAGGTTATAAAGATCTATATGAACAATACCTGCTTCCAGTATGTTAAACTGTAATCTGCTTTCAGAAAGACCTGTGAGTTGCACTTTCATGGTAGGCAATTCCTTACTTTGGAATGGTCCGCCTAAAGTTCCATCGTTTGAACATCGTTTGGCATAGGTGTCATGGTCGTAAGTTACGCTTTGAATTTGGCAAACACCTACAACTCCCCCATAGGGATCAGGTGCGCAACTTGCGACTTCCAGGGCGTAAAAATCTCCCCCGTAGAAATGGCTTAAAGCCACACCATTACTATCCCAACAGCAGTTGCCCGATGAGTCCAGTTTCTGAGCATAAAGCCAATGATCGCTATCTGGCGGGCCATCACCCATTTTGAATACTCCATAAAAATAAGGATATTCATAACGGAAATCCCATATACACTTGGATGAAAGATCAACCAACTCCATTTGCGCACCTGCATTACTACCAAAGACAGGCCAGTAGGTATTCCCATATTGTATATCCATCTTTTGGGCGACAACATTATCATGATAATCCTCGAATCCTATATAAAAATAGATAGAATCTCCTTCGACTATCTGAGCTAGCATGTCATTGGTAACCTCTTGACGCCTCCAGAGAAAATCACCATCGGGATCTATGCGTATGACATGACCGGCATACCCGCCTCCAACGTTCACGATGACGCCACCCTGGCCATCAGGAATCACTTTATGTAACCAATTGTAATTATCCACATATATACCGTTGGGAGTCCAAACAATGTTCCCCGCAGCATCCAATTTCTGTATGAAGGTAGCCCCATCATAACCGAAAGGAGGTCTGCAATCTACCCAGGTTATGTAGGCGCCGCCATTGCCATCATGCGTAATCTCAGGTTTATCCTGTTGATAGTGGGAGTTGCTCACTGGAATCCCGTAGGGTTGATCCCATAGAATCTGACCTGTAGAGTCAACGTGTTGAGCCCAAATGTTACCGTCCCTCTCATAGCTAACCAGCAATCCGCCCGCATTGTCCGAACTTATACTATAATCCGTTTGATCCTCATCGAATATTCTCAGCCCATTATTTCCCCACAAGCGATTACCATAGGCATCTATCCGCTGTGCCCATATGCCAGCAGAATCCGCGAAGTACTCAATTCTCCAGGTCGCGATCGCACCTCCGAAGCCGTCTACTATCGCTTTGGGATTATCTGGAGTTACCAGGTGATAAAAATCAACTAAGGGCTGTGGGTCGCTAACAACACCATATTTATCAACAATCTGGTAAGAATTGTAAACATCTGCCTGATATGATATGACTAAAGTGCTTCCATTGGTATAGGGCAAAGCGGTTGGGTACATGGCTGCGACAGTTGGTCCAGCCGCTATCGGTAGGTTTTCTTCCAGTGTAGTAGGCCAGGTGGCATCTGCCCCAGTGGGTAAGAAGATGAGCAGGGCAGGTAATAAGAGTAATAATATTCCGTATCGCATGGTAACCTCCAATTGCAAAATGCAAATTGCAAATTTTCAGACTGGAAAAGAGTGATAATAATCAATATACTAAATAAATATGCAAAAGTCAAGAGGGGAGATATTTTGTGGAAAAACCTGAAGCTGTCATTCCCGGAAGCGAAGCGCCTCGGGAATCTGACAGCAGGGCAATGTCAGATTCTGGACAAGCCAGAATGACATTGCCCTCATTCTAAAGTTAGTATTCAGTAGGTTGGGTTAAGCACAGCGCGGCGTAGCCATCCCTACGGGACAACCCAACATTTTGGTGCCCCACAGCTCTGCTGTGGGAATATCGTTCGATGTCCAGGTAGGTTGGTGCTTTTTGTTTGTTCTCTGGATTCCTGCGTATGCGGGAATCCAGAGAAGTCCAAAGTGTAGACAAATCCACCCATTCAGGATTGAAAATCAAACCCATGCGCCCACGAACCGTCATTGCGAGGACCGAAGGGACGAAGCAATCTCACGCTTCCAAGACTGTCATTCCCGCGCACGCGGGAATCCAGAGGTGTTCAAAGTGTTATACAAATCTTCCCATCCATTCACAGATCCCTGAATCCCGAACCCTGAACCCCATAAATCCCACTTCCCCCTTGCATTCCGCCCAATATTGTTGTATATTATATATATAACCACAAACAACTCCCAAATACTACGAATATCTACAACTTTCACTCCATCTATCCTCCCCTTTCTCACTCCCATTCTCATCTTCTTGACAACGACACATCTGTCATTGGCGACAAATATGACTGACAACCTAAACCAACTGAAAACCAATCACATAACCCCTGAAAACGACAAATATGTCGTAATTTTAAATTTCGTGCGGGGGAGTCAAAATTTCTGTCGTTTTTGTGCTGAAGAATCAAATCGCCTGCGTCAAATCTGTCGCCAACCGGAAATGTAAAAAAATCGTTTTTTACACATAAAAAATCCCCCCATTTCTGGAGGGATTGAATGCTGCGTAAGGCACTGTTCCGCCAGCCCGGAATGACAGTTGTGGTAGGCATATAAAAAGCGCCCCCTTACGGAAGCGCTTAACTCGAAACACGAAACTCGCAACTCGAAACTACTTCACCAGCACCATCTTCTGTGATGCGGCGAAACCGCCCGCCTCTATTCTGGTGATGTAGATTCCTGAAGCCATATTTTCTGCATTGAAGTTTACATGATGGATACCCGCATCCCGCCAGCCGTTGACCAGTTCTGCAACCAGGCGACCTGAGATGTCATAGACATTCAGGTTCACTTTGGCGGCTTCCGGCAGAGCGAAAGTCAAGTTGGCTACCGGGTTGAAGGGGTTGGGGTAAGCAGGAAGCAAAGCGTAGCTATCAGGGATCTCAACTTCCGAAGTTGCCAGCCAGGGATCGAAGCTCTCACCACTGTTCTCCCATTCACTATACGGTGTACCATCTCCTGTGGTTAGCTTTTCGAAGTCGAATTCATCCTGATAATCAATTACCGAGGGGTAATCACCAACATAGGCGAAGTAACTGTATACGCCCGCAGGTGCGGTTGCAGGCACAATCTGCGATCTATCCCGTTCAATGGTAATCCCGGCGGGAAGAGTCAGATTTATGGGACCCAGGAGAGGACCGTATGGCATGCCGTTAGGCAGGGTCACCATAGTCCAGGCATCGAAAGTCAGGGCGGAAGGTGAATTGTTGGTGATAGCAATGTTGAAATCGAATCTGCCACCAGTAGCGGGAATTTGTATAGGAGGATTATAGGGAGTGAGTGTAACGGTAAGCGGACTTATGTTGCCCACAAAGTATTCGAACACGTTGGGGATGAAGATGTTCATTTGATCCGGAGGTAGTCTAAAAAGGCAGAAGCACAGGTGTATCATGTTATGGGATTCATCATCATCCCGAAGGCCGGCTGTCTCATTATCGTAGATGAACATTGTCGGTGCATTCTGATATCGCGGCGTTATGATATCTTCATAATGTGGGATCCCCGGATCAAGGTCTTCCAGATTGATAGGACTTGTCATACCCTGACAGACCGGATCGACCGGATCTGTCAGATAGATCATATCATAGCAGAGGTCATGTTGGACATGTTCTACTCCCAGCCAGTCATAGGCAATCTCACCCGCTGTGAAGGTGTAATCTGTCCACAAAGTCCAGCTTCCCATCATCTCTTCAGAAGAGAAGAGAAAATCGCCGCCATTCTCCAGATAGTGGCTAAAGGGATTGTCAATACTGTTCATGGGAAAAACTGCTTCATCCCAATCCCCGAAACCAACCCATATACAGTGAGGATAATTACTTAAAACCGTCCAGTAGTCAGGGGTGCCATATTCATCCACATCCCAGATCTGGTAGATCACATAGGTCATAGCATCTAACACGTTTGTAATAGTGGTGTCATAGTTACCGGATGCGTACAACTGGTCAGAGCAATAGAGCAAGTTCGCGTCCTGAAGATATTCCAAGCCAGTAGTCCAGCACTCATAAACGGAGGATTCGGCTATCTGAGCTTGGTTGTTAATCGCTTCGATGTAATATTCGAGGGTTGACCAACCAGGTGGCGGATTGAAGGTGAAACTGTACTGATCATTCCCAACATAGGTCATGAGACGGGAGTAGTAGGCGCCACCGTCCCAGCTCAGATAGATTGAAGCGCTGGCAATGCCGACCGGATCGGTTATTTCTGCCAGGACGGGATGAGGAGTTTCTCCAAAAATACCGTAACGGGATCCTTCCTGAATATCTATAGAAGTTGCGACCAGATTCATGAAATTTTGCAATACGGTCTGAGCCAAGTTGAGATCATCACAAGCTTCCAGCACCCAGGGGAGGAAGACCATTAAGTAGTCTCCACTGTAGCGGATACCCGCCGATTCGCTGTTAATTTCAGTCAGGAAGCAGGTTTCTGCGCCGGTTACGGGATTGCAGTAGTCGTTGTAGTTGGGATCGGGATGGTTGTAAAGACCAGCGGTAAGGTCGCCAGAGATCGGATCCCCTGCAATGCCGAAGTAGAGCGTGTCCTGGGATTGGCCCGTTCCCGAGTTTATGTGTGAATCTGACCAACCATCAGCCACCTTCAGGTATTCGTACATGAAGGTTCCGGGAATGGCATCGAATTCGCTCCAGACGTCGGGATTGAAGGCGCCGCCTAAATAATCTGAACTGGACAGGAAGAAACTGCCGCCGTCATCCATGAAGTTGGCAACAGGATCATGGGACAGGTCAGCGTCGTTATCCGGCAGGGAACCTATCCAAGCTGGCCCGTTAAACCAGATAACCGTACTGTAAATACTGGTATTTATTACATCATCTCCGGGGTAGCCCATATCGTACAGGTCATCGGGATCAATGTACCAGTAATCGTATGCGTAGCCTGCGCCCTCAAGGGCGTTCATGTAGAACGACTCCCCGTCTGTATTTCCCGAGTCGTTGACCAGTAAAATCGTAGCTCCGCTGGGTTGGAGATAGGTGAAGTTGTAACCTCCGGGACCAGGAGCAATAGCTAAACGCCCTCCATTGTCTTCAGCTTCAACCCGGAAGTTGATCAGAGAACCAACAGAGACTGAGGGAATATCTCCTACATAGGTATCTCCGATGGTGTTGACCATTATTACCGTCTGTTCTGAACCTCCATCCACAGAATATATGAGACGCGCTTCGACAATTTGCCCTGATCCGGGTATCCCCGTGCTATCCATATCAGTGATAGTTGCTGTAGTGGTATATGGTCCGGCAATATAGGTATCTGGAGGATCTTCTAAACCTTCTATAATAGGCGGAGGATCGCCATAGACATCCACAGTTGCGCGGAGCATCCAGTCTATCCCGTAAGCCCACCAGCCGGATTCACCCGCGTACATTCCCGAGGGTTCTGTCAGCCAGCACAGGCTGTGGTAGGGTCTATCATCTCCAGCATCGCCTAATATGGAAGGATAATAGGCTTGAGCGCCGGTGCCCATCAACACATACCCTATAAAGAAGGGATCCATACCAACGTCCAGCGTTTCCGGTGGGTAGCCGTAATCGGCAAGAGTGATCTCCTGCCAATCACCCCCATCATCGAAAGTATAGGGAATAGGACCTGCCAGAATATTCCCCAGAGGTGAGGGGGCAGACCCTTGGGGACCCCAGGGCCAACCTACCTCGTCGTTGTCGTAGTAGTTTTCCGGGTCGAAATCGTCCGCCATTTCCCAGATATACACAAGTGCATCTCCACCCATTCCATCATTGAACTGAAATAAACCCGAGAGAATCTGACAATCGGAAGGCGGTTCGAACCATACTCCGCAGGTATCTCCGGGCTGGGGACGGCCAGAATAGTAAGCCGAATTGCCATCATCATACTGGATGGTGACTACATACTGAGCATTACATAAGCCAACGGTGAACATTAACAGGAGAATGGCAACCACTGTATGAATATTCAACTTACTCATGATAAGCCTCCTCGTCGATAATTATAGATAATTGGAAACTGCTTTTTGTAATATAGTGAATTATTCAGCCAATGTCAAGGGGGTGAGGAAAAAAAGTGAGATTTTTAAAGCGTCAGATCACATCCGTCGGGAACCTTGTGTCAACCCGCTTATTACCTGTTGGGTCAGGTTTGCCTTCGGGGTCCTTAGCGAAGCGGAGGCCTGACGCTATACTCAGAAAAAAAAGATGTCAAGTCACATCAGTCGGCTGACTGACAGGACCTGACACAACTGTGAAAGGGCGGACACAGAGGTCCGCCCCTACAACCGTTGATCGTTTTATGGCGTTATTTCACCAGTATCATTTTACCGGAAGCCGTGTGGTCTCCGGTCGTTAGGCGGTAAATGTATAAACCGGAAGCCAGACCAGAACCATCAAACGTAACTTCATGCACACCCGCATCCCGCCAGCCGTTGACCAGATCTGCGACCTTGCGACCTGATAAGTCATACACCATCATATGAACCAGACTTGCATCTGGCAAGTGATAGCTGATAACTGTCGAAGGGTTGAAGGGATTAGGGTAAGCGCCGATGACTTCGAAGGATTCCGGCACAAACAGCTCAGCAGTACCGCTGATGATCTCATCGAACGGATCTGAGTATCCGGAAGTGGGCAAGTTATTGGTGAAATCATAACCGCCATCAGCTACACCGTCTTTGAACCAGGCAAAACCGCCTTCTTCCCAGACCACGTACGGATCCAGATCACCGGTGCGCACATACCACATGTAGTTACCACCCGGCCAGTCGGGGGGAACCGGGTACCAATTGTCAGGACGATTTACCGCCCAGCCCGGCTGGTAGTTGACCAGCGCTCTACTTAGCAGTATAGTCGGAAGACCACCTTCATATTCGAAAGCCACCCAGATATCACCGTTTAGCACCTGGCCGCTGGTATTCTCTGCGTAAACACCCCAGAGGAGGTTACCGCCACCGGGAGGAACCGGGGAACCACCGTTTAACCAGGCGTTTATGGTCCAGCTGGGATAGGCAGTTTGATCGAAGTAAAGCGCGCCCATATCCGCTCTGGTTCCATCGGGATCGTTGGGACTCAAAGGATCACCGGTATCGATGCAAGGTGAACTTGACTGCAGGTTGAAATCATCAGTTGCGGGATCCACAAACCTGGGATTATTTGTGATATTGCCAGTCCCGCTGAGGACAACCGAACAGCAACTGTAATTCAGATTCACATTACCGGAATATTCAGGGTCCCCGAAACCGGTGTTATTATATATTATGTTGTTAGCGCCGACGAACATTGCACCAGGATTAGCGCGAATCCCGCCGCCTCTCGCATCGGGGAAAAACGGATCGGCTTGGTTCTGAGTTATAGTATTGTTGATCAGGTCGGGTGCACAACTCTCTGCTAACACACCTCCACCGTGCATGGCTGAAACATTGTCGTATATCTGATTGTGTGAGATTTCTGCGTCGGAATTCTCACAGCGGATCCCTCCGCCACCACAAGTATCTCACGTGCTTGCAGAGGTGTTGTCAGCTATGACGCAGTTACGCACGATAGCGCCGTCACTATTCATCAGAAATATACCACCGGCATTGACTTCACCCTCTGTGCTGTTTCCTGTTATGAGGCAGTTTTCAATCACTATATTGGCAGCGAAAGCGTAAATCCCACCACCGTCCCAGACGTTCAGACAGTTCGAGATTCTGCTATTGCTGACTGTTAGATCAACCGCTTCAACGTAAAGGCCAGCGCCGACATTCAGAAACACCGTCCAGTCATGATAGCAGTGATCGATAACGCAGTAGTCAATCGTGCTGAAATTAGTCGCTCCATAGAAAAACCTTATACCTCCCCAGCGATGATCTTCGATGGGATTTTGGCGTATGAAGTAAATGCTGTCGCCTTCAGCACCTTCAGCGTTTAACTGACCTGTTATTTCCCAGGTGTAATTCCCGGAATGTTCAAAGGTAGTTCTCGGGATGATATTCAGGGTGGTGCCGTTGAGAACCTGAATATCCCCAATTACCTCGTAGGTGCCAGGTCCTAACGTTCCAGATTGTGGACCGCTGATCTGCGTTTGCGCATACGTTACCGTGCTTGAAATAAACACTATGACAGTTGATAACATCATAAGAAACTTTAGTCTTCTCATGCGGAGGCTCCTTTTAGCTTTATAGCTGGATTGTAACAGTTGAGAACAGCGAGGTTAAGCCCTGTCTCTATCATTTTCTCATAACTGGTCATATCCTAATTGTTTGCAGCTACAATATAACAAATTATAAGTGCAAAGTCAAGAACCATTTTTTTTTCTGCCTGAGCCTGGAGAAAATTGGGCAGGAGGCGAGATTGCCTTTTCCACTCCCCTAACTAATCGCTTGCCTTTGTCAACCATATTTGCTATATTTATTAGAAAATCATCCCTAAATACTGGACTTGAATATGAACTTTACCAGAAACGTTATAATACTGGCTGTTGCAGCCGTACTTACCGTTATTCACACATCACCCCTTCAAGCTGCCGCGCCCCGACCGGTATGGGCGGATAGCGGCATGGTGGTATCCGCTCACCCGCTGGCATCCCAGATAGGACTGGACATTCTAAAAAGCGGCGGTAACGCGGTGGATGCGGCGGTAGCTACCGCCTTTGCATTGGGCGTAGTGGAAGGTTATTCATCGGGAATTGGCGGCGGCAGTTTTACGTTGTTGCACCTGGTTGATAGCTGGGAAACGATCGTCATGGACGCCAGAGAGAAAGCGCCTCTTGCCGCCAGGGAAGACATGTATGTGGATAAGCAGACAGACCAGATTATACCTGAACTTTCCGTAATTGGCGTTCTGGCGGGTGCAGTGCCGGGGCACCTGAAAGGTCTTTCGCAATTGCTGGATGAATACGGCACCATGAGCTTAGGACAGGTAATGGAACCAGCTATCGCTCTAGCTGATACCGGATTTGAACTATCTCAGACCTACATCCGGGTTCTGGAACACCATCGTAACAAGCTTATTCGTTTCCCTTCCACCTTTGACATTCTCTTCCACGCTGACAGCACGCTTTTAGGACTGGGCGAACGGTTGATTCAGTATGACTTAGCCAATACCTACCGCATAATAGCAGACGAAGGCAAAGAGGCTTTTTACCATGACGAAATTGCCAGCAAGATTGTACACGCTATGAAGAAGGAAAAGGGGTTGATCACGCTAAAGGATCTGAAAGAATATTCTACGGCTATTCGCGAACCGGTAATGGGCACTTACCATGGGTTTTCGATTTATTCCATGCCTCCGCCCAGCTCTGGAGGAGCACATCTGATACAGATGCTCAACATACTGGAACGTTACGATTTGGGTTACTTAGGACACAATTCCTCCGAAACCATTCACCTCATGGCTGAAGCGATGAAATTCGCTTTTGCTGACCGTTCAGTGTTCATGGGTGATCCCGATTTTGCGGATATTCCTCTGGCGGGACTTCTTTCAAAAGCTTATGCCGACAGCCTGAGCAATACGATCTTCAGATTTCAGGCTGCGAAGGTCTTGAGTGAGGGCGATCCGTTGCCGTACAGCCAGGATGAGGAGACTTTTCCCGGCGGCAAGCAGACCACTCATTTTTCCGTGCTGGATCAGTGGGGTAACATGGTGGCGATGACCGCCACCATAAACATGGGGTTTGGATCCGGTTATGTGATACCGGGTACGGGAATTTTTCTCAACAATGAAATGGATGATTTTTCCTCCCAGCCGGGTGTGCCGAATTATTTCGGTCTGTTAGGCGCTGAAGCAAACGCAATTACTCCGAGCAAACGCCCCTTGTCGTCCATGACGCCCACCTTCGTCTTTTATGACGGCGCGCCGTTTATGATCCTCGGTTCTCCGGGAGGACCGCGCATAATCACCACCGTCCTGCAGGTGATCTTAAACGTCATCGATCATGAAATGACCATTCAGGCGGCGGTCGATGCACCCCGCATACACCATCAGTGGCTGCCTGATCGCATCTACTTAGAAAGCGGCATTCCCTACGACGTCATCCAGAACCTGATATTGCGCGGTCATAAGGTTCGTTTTGGAGGTAGTTGGTCAGCAGCGCAGGCGATCTTAATCGATCTGGAAACTGGATTGATCTATGGCGGTACCGATTCGAGAGTTGAGGGGGGAGCGAAGGGGTACTGATTGAGTTCCGATTATAACCGCATTAAGAAATAAATCGAAAGAGAAACAATGATGAAAAAACTATCACATCTGATTATAGGAATACTCGCATACGCAGGTTTTGCTTCTGCTACAATCATAAACGTACCTGTAGATTATGACACTATACAGGTTGCGATTGATAACGCTATCGTTGGCGATACCATATTGGTCCAGCCGGGGACCTACACTGAAAACATCGATTACGATGGGAAAGACCTGGTCATAGGAAGCCTCTTCTTGGTCAGCGGCGATACCTCTTATATTAGCCAAACTATCATCGATGGCGATTCCAGCGGAAGTGTGGTTACGTTTAATAACGAGGAAACATCGGCGGCTGTGTTAGCCGGTTTCGTGATCCGCAATGGATATAGCAGCAGCGGTGCCGGTATATGGTGTCAGGTATCCGATCCCACTATTACTCATTGTTACATCGTTGAAAATTATTCTACCTGCGTTGGTTGAGGACCTAATGGCGGCGGGATCCGCTGTCGTGCCTGCAGTCCTACTATAAGCAACTGTGTGATTGCCGGAAATACTTCCAACGACTACGCTGGAGGTATCAGTATTAATTACGGTGGCAGTCCCACTATCATAAATTCCATCATTACCAACAATAGTGCTACCTATGACGGTGGTGGCATCACAGTCGAACATGGTGCCAATCCACTAATACTTAATACAATTATCAGCAATAACAGCGCTGGGGATTACGGTGGTGGAATAATGGTGCGCTGGGACTCAAGTCCCATCTTCAAAAATTGCACTATTTCGGATAACATATGCTACTACTTCGGCGGTGGAATCTATAGTGACTATTCAGAACCAGTTCTGGAGAACTGCGCTGTCGTTAATAATAACGGAACCCTCAAGGGCGGAGGCTGCTATCTCGCTTCCTCACAGAATTCTATTTTTATGAACTGCGTCTTCTGCAGTAATTCAGCCTCTGAGTCCGCTGGTGCTATATATTTCGACGGGTCATCAGCAGAAGTGCAATTCTGTAACTTCTATGATAATTCCGGAGGCGATTTCCATGGTTCAGTGCCTGCATCTTTAGGGACGATAACAGGCATCAACGCAAATGGGGATCCCTGCGATGATCTTTCCAATATTTACCTTGATCCTCAGTTCACCGACTTACTAAACCTCGACCTAAATCTGCAGGTAAGTTCACCATGCATCGATGCTGGAAATCCAGCAGCAGATTACTATGATCCGGAAGATCCCTGGAATCTCGGTATGGCATTGTTCCCATCCTTGGGTACGATTACAAATGATATGGGGATTTATGGAGGAAATGGTGCTGCTGGTGCTTTGGGGATTAAGCCCGAAAAGAATGATACTGGTTATCCAACATCTACGGCATTATTGCAGAACTATCCTAATCCTTTCAATCCTAATACGACGATTTCTTTCGAACTGCAGATCGCTGGTCATGTCAATCTGGGAATCTTTGATATCAAAGGATGTCAGGTGTATGAACTGATAGATGGTTTCAAGAAATCAGGATATCATGAAATAATCTTTGAAGCAACCGGACTGCCCTCAGGTATTTACTTCTGCCGCCTGGAAAGTGACGATTTCACAGTTACACGAAAGATGATTTTGCTTAAATAATGCGGCAAGCAGTAACAAAGAAAAACCCCTTAGTCGGGGCTTTTCTATTAGCTAAGTAGGTTGGGTTAGCGAAGCATAACCCAACACCACGAACGTCACGAATTGTTGGGTTACATCCGCCTTTGGCGTCTTAACCCAACCTACAATACTTTTGCCACGGACGGATGACCTGGCTCTTCAAAGTCAGGTTTATCTTTTTAAATGAAACCCGACCCTGCCACTAAGGGTCCCTTCGGGAAAGGGTCTGGCCACCTCCTGGCACCCTGCTGACTCCTGACTTCTGACCCTTGAATCCCGAATCCTGAATCCCGTGCCGGATGAACCCTCGAAATCTACTTGCAATTCGATCTCTTTTTTCTTATTTTGAGCAGTAAATATAAAAATATATCTATATAGCGAGATAATCATGTCAGAACAGACCTGGAAAACGGCAATTACCGATATTGCCGGCGGACAGATACGCGTTCGCGGGTACGACATAGCCGATTTAATGGAACATCTGTCCTTCGCTGACGTTGTTTACCTGATACTTCGCGGCGAACTGCCGGACAATCAACAGCGCCGCATGATGGAGGCCATGCTGGTTTCATCTATCGATCATGGCCCTACGCCGCCTTCAAATCTGGCTGCGCGCACTATCTTTTCCGGTGGTAATTCCTTGAACGCTGCGGTAGCAGCAGGAGTGATGACTATCGGCGATTCTCACGGTGGAGCCATAGAGAAATGCGCCTTCATCCTGCAGGAATGGACTGCTAAAGATGGGACACCAGAGGAACTGGCTAAGGAGCTTGTGGTTGAATATAAAGAGAAGAAAAAGCGCATGCCCGGATACGGACACCGCATTCACAAACGTGATCCCCGCACTATTAAACTGCTGGAAATAGCTGAACGCATCGGCTATAAAGGTAGAATCATCGAACTCGCAGTCGCTATTCAGGATGAACTGGAAAAGACCTCAGGAAGAAACCTTCCCCTGAACGTTGACGGCGCTATTGCCGCTGTTATCAGTGAAATGGGATTCGATTGGCGGTTGGGTAAGGGGTTCTTCATTATCAGCCGGGTGCCCGGTTTGGTCGCTCACGTGTTCGAAGAATGGACACGGGAAAAACCCATGCGCAAAATGGGACCGTTACCGTTCGAATATGACGGTCCTGCCCCAAGGGAGATTTCGTGATACGTCGTCTGTTATATATCATCCTGTGTTTACTGCCGTTTAATCTGCACGCGATGGAGATAAATCCAGCTGGAAGACTGCTGCTGCTGAATACCGGCGCACGCGCCATCGGAATGGGAGGATGCGGAACTTTAGTCGGTGAATCCTACAGTGGATTGTATAATCCTGCCGCCCAGATGTTATCTTCCAACATATCCGGATCCGTATTCATCAATTCTTACCCTTATTTCGCCCCCGGGTACGATTACCTTGCTATAACGGCAGCAGGCAAGACGGAATTCGGTCACATCGGTTTCAGCTATCTGTCTCGCAAAGGAATTGACGGCTCTGATCTGCCTCCCGAAGAGATATCATCTTTAGTTCTCTCCGGCAGAGTGCACAAAAAGCTGAATCTGACCTACGGATTTGGTATAAAAATCTTAGCTACCCACAAAGCCAACTTCATCCCCGTTAACCAGGCGTTTACCCGCACCTACAAAATGGCATTTGATCTGGGATTGGTCTATTATCGCATTCTGCCCGGATCAACTATCGGGAATCCGCGCTATAAAGATTCTGATCTCAAAACGAAATTTGGTAATCCTTTCCCCCGTGGGTTTACAGTAGCTGTGGCTTTTCAGAATATGGGCGGAAAAGTAGAATTCGAACAATCTATCGATATCGAGATGTTACCTCAAGCTTTCCGAGCTGACTTCATGTGGGGCGCTTTCGAAAGCCGCTGGTTGGACTTGCGCGCCGTTGCACAGGCACAGAAACTCCTGGTCGAACGCAACGAATTGGGTGGTTATAAAACGGCTACGGAGGCGTTCTTTCAAGCGTGGAGTGGTAAAAGCAATGAAGGCGCCTGGGTTTCTCGAGCGGGAATTGAGCTCTCGGTTTTCGGTTTGATCAGTGGTCGCATCGGTTGGTCGCGAGATCATAAGGAACGCTCAGATTATGTGTATCATGGTGTTGGGATAGGTCCTGAATGGCTGCGATTGGGCGCCGCTCGCCAACACCAGCCCGGCACCGATCTCCAGATGAAATACGAAACCCGCTATGATCTGACCGTAAATATAAACTACGAGAGAATCCGCGGTTGGTTCTCGAAGTATTGATTCTGAGATTCCATAGGTGGGGTCATCTGTTCCTTTGGGAATACCGACTCTAAACGCGTAGGGGTCGCCTGCCCTTTCGGGGACCTTGTGTCGACCCGTATCCCGTAGTCGGAGTCGCCCTTGCGTCGATCCATATTCCGTAGTCGGGGTCGCCCCTGATCCCGACAGTGGAGAAACAAATGCCAAAGCTTATTCACCCAAAAGAGGAATCTGGTTCGTGCCCGAATATGTGGTTATGCCAGATCATGTCCATCTGATTGTTTTACCCTTAAAATCTCTGGGATATTGCATGCAGGAATTTAAGAAATCTGTTGCACGCTTGATAAACAGATCTCAGGGTATTTCAGGTCGTAAGATCTGGCTGGACGAATACCACGAAAGAGCGATACGAGATGAGAGCGAATATTGCTCGAAATGTGATTATATTTGGAATAACCCAGTAAAAGAAGGATTAACTGAAACACCAGAATTGTTCGCTTATTCATCGGCTAATCCTCAGAGAATGACAGATCGAGATAAATTTTCATAGGAGTCGGGGTCAGGGGCGACCCCGACTACGGTGGTAAAAACGTGGGGCGACCCCGACTACGGATGTGAACATGCGTAGCGTCCCCGACTGCGGATGTGGATATGTGTAACAACCCCGACTGCGGGCTACGCACGAACAGTACGAACCCCGTAGTCGGGCTGGCCCCTCAGCCCGACAATAAATCTATAAACACAAAACCAAACAGATCATACACACCATGCCCCAAACAGTAATCGAAAAAATAATCGCCGCACACGGCGGTGGAAACGGACGTCCCGGCGACATCGTCTGGATGGATATAGACTACAGGTCAGCCCGCGATTTCGGTGGCGCTAACGTAGTCGGCAACCTGCAGGATAACTATCCCGATGATCCCATCGGCGATCTGGACCGCACCTTCTTCACCTTCGATACCAACGCACCCGCCAACACCATCGGCTACGCTGAAAACCAGCATATTTGCCGCACCTTTGCGCAGGAACAGTGCATCAAGGTGTTCGACGTCGATCGCGGTATCGGCACTCACACTGCTATCGAAGAGGGGCTGGTCTGGCCCGGTGCTACCGGTGTCGGCACCGACAGTCATTTCAATATTATGGGAGCAATCGGCGCTTTTGGACAGGGTATGGGAGATCAGGATGTGGCTTTTATATTCAAGGCGGGCAAAACCTGGTTCGAAGTGCCTCCTTCCATGAAAGTCGTATTTCAGGGTAAATTGCCATCGAACTGCACCCCCCGCGATCTGACCCTCAAGTTAGTGGGTACTTTGGGTTCATCTGGCGCACTTGGCAAAGCTGTCGAAATCGAAGGCGAAGCTGTCGATGCTTTGGATCTGTCAGGACGAATTACCCTGGCATCCATGGCTACTGAGACCGGAGCTATCAGCTATTTCATCAAACCATCTCAAGAAATCATAGATTATTGTCAGAAACACAGCGGCAGAGATAATATCGAACCGGTTATCCCTGATGCCGACGCCAACTACGAAGATACCATAGAGATCGATGTCTCCAACCTTGAACCTCAGATCGCCTGTCCCCCCAGCCCTGATAACGTGGTACCAGTCAGGGAAGTTGCAGGAAAGAAAATCCATTCTGTTTTCTTGGGTTCCTGTACCAATGGGCGTATTGAAGATATCCGCGCCGCAGCAGATATCCTGAAAGATAAAAAGATCGCCCCGGGTGTGATGATGAAAGTGGTTCCCGCCACTCGTCAGGTTTACCAGCAGATGTTGGATGAGGGTTTGTTGAACATTCTTTTTGCAGCCGGAGCTATCGTTACTGCCGCCGGTTGTGGAGGCTGCGCTTCCGGTCAGGTGGGCATGACCGGCAAAGGCGAAGTGCAATTGTCCACCTCTAACCGCAACTTCCGCGGCAAACAGGGAGCGGGGGAGACGTACCTCTGTTCACCGGTCACGGCGGCGTTGAGTGCGGTGGGGGGGGAAATCACATATCAGAAATAATCAGCCGCGTAGCGGTTGGTCTTGTCCCATAGGGATCCCTTCGGGACGCCGACCCGAATTCAAATCGGTAATCGGGGTCGTCTGACCCCGACAAAAAAGGAACGTTAACCGCGTAGGGGTCGGTCTTGCGCCGACCCGCTATAGAAAGATGAAAAACAATATTTCACCACGCAGACCCAATAGCCTTCGTCTGCCCGGCTTTGATTATTCATGCAATGCCACCTATTTTTTGACGATTTCTACAAAAGGTAAACAACAGGTTTTTGATAATTCTCTAAAACGGTCTATTATCAATAAAACAGCCATTGACAATTCAGATTTAATTGGTCTGGATCTTATCGCTATCTGTGTCATGCCGGATCATATCCATATTATTATACATAACCCAGGCGAACGCCCAATCGGAGATTTTGTCAGAAATTATAAGTCCAATGTTTACCATTATTTCCGCAAAGAACACAACGTTGAGAAATCATTCTGGCAGCGATATTATTACGACCATATCATTCGCGATGATCGGGATTTTAAAGAGAAATTTCAGTATGTTTTAGAGAATCCAGTGAAAGAGGGATTAACATCTCAGGAATGCGATCCTGATTATGTTTATGTAAATCAGAATTTCATGATATAAAAAAAGGGTCGGCGCAAGACCGACCCCTACGCGGTGGGGGATTGAGATATTATGACACCAGACACATTAACCACAGTAACTGATACAGTTTCCTGTTTCGCTATTGATGCAGATACCTACCGTTATTTCTTCTCCGCCAGCGCACAGGTGTTTGCTGCGATATTTGCCATAATTGGTGTTGCGGCTAGTCTCAGAATAGGTGACATCCGGAGAATAGAGGACATTAGTAGAAGTGCTGCCATAGGTTATCTAAGAGAGTGGGGGTATCTGATTTATGAATATCTAGAAATTACCAATTCGAAATCTAACCTCATAAGTAGAATTGGGCAAGATTTAGTCAGTGATACTACCGATCTCAAGTTTGAGAATCTTACTAATGTAATGTTATTTTTAATTGTATCTGATATCAATCTCAGTGCCGAAAAACTAAGAGAAATAGGAAGACTGGAGGAGGAAGAATATTCAAAGGTAAAGTATCATACAGAATCTGCGCTATCTATTCTGCGGTCTAATCCAATAGATTCATTGGCTCTTATAAAAAAGGTGCGACTTAGTATTCTCATTTCAGCATTAATAATCTCATTTTCCTTAATCGCACTGTGGATAAAGTGTTATTGTCTTTATTTTATCATAGGTGTACTAATTTTCATGGTAATTGCTCTTTTTTACCTAGCATTTTTATTTATCTCTATCCTTAAAACAAAGACATAGCGGATCGACCCGCTATAAAACCGAATCCAGAGGAAACCATGCCAACCTCCGATCCCATCACCATGCAGGTGATCCGTTATGCCTTAGAACAGATCGCCGACGAAATGGGCTACACTATGGTGCGTACTTCGCGCTCTACCATCATCAAGGAGATCATGGACATCACCTGCGCTGTCTTCGATGGTAACGGCAAGACCCTGGCGCAGGCTCACCACGCTCCCATGCTTCTGACCGGCTTCGAAATCACCATGGAACGCCTCCTGCAGGAATTCCCCGAAGACGATCTCCACGACGGAGACATCATCATCGCTAACGATCCCTACCAGGGTGGACAACATATAATGGACATTCAGACCTTCGCGCCGGTGCGTTACGGAGATCGCGTGGTCGGGTTCGTCGGTTCCATCGCTCACCATACCGACATGGGAGGCGCTGCTGCCGGGGGCGTCGCTGGTGGACTGACCGAAATCTTCATGGAAGGTCTACGTCTGCCTATGGTCAAGCTCTATAAAAAAGGCGAGCCAGATAAGGAGATCTTCGGCATCATCGCCAATAACATCCGCGTGCCCGATAAAACCATCGGTGATATAAAAGCTCAGGCGGCATCCGGTTTCGTGGGTGTGCGCCGCATGAAGGAGATATTTGATAAGTACGGCGTCGATACTGTACGGGAATGTTCCCAAATGCTGCAGAATTACAGCGAATCCCGCATCCGTGACGGTTTGAAGAAGATACCCGATGGCACTTACACCGGAATTGACTACGTGGATGATGATGGTGTTTCTGATGATCCTATCAAAATCCAGGTGAACGTGCACAAAAAGGGCGATTCCGCTATCGTTGATTTTAAGGGCACTGACCTGCAGGTGCGAGGCAACACCAACTGCCCTATAGCTACTACACATGCAGCGGTTTATTACGCCCTGATTTGTGTCATCGATCCTCACGTGCCGCCCAATTCCGGCTGTTATCGTCCTTTTGAAATTGAGGTTGAAGAGGGTCTGGTCGTTAACCCCCGCATGCCCGGAGCAGTCGCCGCTCGTACCAACACTTCCCAGAAGATCGCCGAAGCCATGCTGAAAGCATTGTCCCAGGCTCTTCCTCAGCAGGTGACTGCTGGGTCGCACGGGCAGATCACCACCTGTGGTTTTTCCGGTGTTAATCCTAAGAACAACAAGCGCTTCGTCTATATCGACATTCAGGGTGGCGGAGCCGGCGCTCGCGCCATGAAGGACGGCCGAGATGGTCAGGATTCCCATTTAGCGCGCTTCATGAACACTCCCATCGAAGCTGCCGAACTGGAACACCCCGTCCGTATCGAACGGTATGAACTGATCCCCGATTCCGGCGGTGCTGGAAAATATCGCGGAGCCCTATCCCCCCGCCGCGATATCCGTATGCTTGCCAATGATATCACCTTCAGCCGCTATGCTGATCGTCAGAAATTCCCGCCCTGGGGCGTGTTCGGCGGTAAGGATGGTTTACCCGGCAAGCTGATTATCAATCCCGATACACCTGAAGAAGAGCAGATTCCTTCCAAGGGTCTCATGAAACTAAAGAAGGGTGACGTCATCTCTCTGCGCTGTCCCGGCGCTGGTGGTTACGGTGATCCTCAGGAACGCGATCCAGAGCTTCTAAAAGATGACCTCCGTGACGGCAAGGTATCCCAGGAGAGTGCCAGGAAAGATTATGGAATGGAATAAATTCTGGAGTGAACATGCTTCGTCTCGCCTATGGCGAGCCGGAAGCATGCCACCCATTAAAAAAACGACATAACTGGCGGACAAATGGTGGCGGTCAGTTTTGTCCGACATCTTTGTGCAGTGATTCCTGCATGAATTGCGTGGGTGATTTTTAGGTGGCGACATTATTGACGGGGTGGGGGATGGTTGTAATGCGTCAGACAGGGGTGTCTGATGCCACTCAGAATAACCGCAGAGTGCGGGGACTCTGCGACACAGGTTATGCAACAAGTAAGTACCCTTGTATATAATATACAACAAATAGCAGGGAAAAGCAAGGGGAATATGAGGAATATTAGGTTGTAACCGGGACATCCTGACTTCGTCAGCCCCTTTGGGGAAGCTGTCCCGGCCACCCCTGCAACGAGATTACAATCTAGAACATGCTTCATCTCGCCTGTGGCGATCCAGAAGCATGCCAACCTACACGACTGTCGGGTGCGGAGACCCGACAGCAGAGAATATGTATTGTCCTCTCTGGGATTTTTTTGAATTACGTGATAAACCTTGACTGATAGAATATCTCAGGAACCAGAGAACACAATGAAACAGATAATTCTGACCATATTCCTTCTCATAGCATCGCTGCCAGCTCTTGCGCAAGTACAACAACTTGAAGCCTGGTGGATAGACACCGGTGAAACGGACTCTACAGGATTAGGAACGGCATGCGCACCATTAGGCGACATCAATGGCGATGGTCTAAATGATTTCCTGGTTGGCACCTGGAACGAAGAGGCTTTTGTTTATTTTGGAAGTGAAGAACCTGATACAATCCCCAGATTACGCATTCCCAGTCCGAGTGATAGCGTTTTTTGGTTTGGAATGAACCTATTTAATATAGGTGATATTAATGCAGATGAAGGTGAAGATTTTGCTGTTGGAGCATGGATATCTGATGTGCCGATTGATCACCAAATTGTCTATGTATATTTTGGTGGCGGAGTATTGGATAGTATTCCTGATTTAGTTCTTGATGGAGGAGAGAACGACTATTCATACTTTGGTAGTTCCGGAATAAGTGTTGGCGATTTCAATGGTGATGGAGGAAATGACTTTCTGATTCTAGATAGCGAATACTTGATTAATCAGAGTCCTGAACTGATAAAAGGTAGATTAAGTGTCTTTTATGGTGGTGACATACTAGATTCTATTCCAGATTGGGAGATTAGTGCAAGTGAATATTTCACGAGGATAGGAGGAGATGCTGCATTGTTAGGTGACATTAACGAAGATGGTTATGACGATTTTGTGATGGTGGATTCGTATTGCCAAGGTCCCCAGGCACAAGAAAAAGCTGGTATTATGGCTATTTACTATGGAGGGGTTCAACCGGATACATTAGCAAACTTAATCGTTTATGGTGACCATGAATATGCCTGGTTAGGTAAGTCAGTTGATGCGATAGATTTCGACAGTAACGGCCAAAAGGACATTGTGGTGGGGGGTTCAAATAATTTATCATCTGAATACTTGTCAGCTGTATATGTGTATCTAGTTTCAGAAAATATGGATGACCAACCTGATTTTATTTTCCCCGACTCAGGGAACCCAGGCTTAGGTACTGGAAATGGTATTTTTGGTATGGACATAAACGGTGACGGATGGCAGGATATTGTGTCAGCGAATAGCTGGAATATTTTTATGGCGGGTCAAATATATGTTTATCTTGGTGGTGCTGATCCAGATACACTCTTGGATGCTGAGTATTATCAGAGTAATATAGATGCAGGATTGGGATCAGGTGCCTGCAATGCAGGTGATATAAATAATGACTCAATTGATGATTTAATTGTTGGCGAGCAGGGTTATAATCAGTTCTATACAGGAAACCTCTGGGGGAGGATCCACGTGATACTTGGTGATACATCATATCATCAGTCTGTGGGAATTTTCCCGCAGCAATATCCCTCTGTTCCGAGTTCACTGCTTTTTTTGAGAGCTTATCCCAATCCATTTAACGCAGAAGTGACATTCGAGATCGAATCTCTAAGATCAGGGTATAAAACACTGAAAATCTACAATTTAAGAGGTGAAATTGTTCGTGAGTTTAAATTGGCGAACGGGGTAAGCAAAGTCACTTGGGATGGAAAGGCAGATACGGGGATCAGTTATAGTTCCGGTATCTACATAGTTAGAGTATCTGACAGTAAAGAAAAAACCACAAAGAAGGTTGTTTTACTTAAGTAACAGAACACAGAACCAATGTTATCCCGCTTGAGCGGATTAGCATAAAATTAGCCTGGGAATTCTCCACCGGAGTTCTTTAGACATTTCCTGGCGATATAAGGCTATTCAGTCAAAAAGTACCAACACATTTCCGTATATATATAGACTTAAAAATACAATCGGAGATATACAATGAGCGAACTTATCAATAACGAACAGAAACGCAAGGAATTGTTAAAACATATGATCCTGCAGCTTCACGAAGGAGTTGCTCCGGATGCGGTGCGGACGCAGTTAGTGCGTTTGTTGGGGGAAATACCCTACAACACCGTAGTCGAAGTTGAGCAGGAACTGATTTCCGAAGGACTGCCGGAAACTGAAGTGCTTAAACTCTGTGATATACACACCGAAGCCCTTAAAGGCGCCATCAGCCAGGCAGGAGCGAAAACCCCGCCTCCCGGGCATCCGGTTCACACCTTCAAGCAGGAAAATAAAGCATTAGCAAGTGTGAATGCATCTCTTGATGGTCTCTATAGCGAACTTGGAGATAAGAAGGATGATGACGATGCCGCAGATATTTTCCTTAAAATTCATGCGCATTTCAACAGCTTGATGGATGTGGAAAAGCACTATGTCAAGAAAGAGAACCTGCTTTTCCCCTTTCTGGAAAAGAAGGATATCACCGGTCCCCCTACCGTGATGTGGGGTAAACATGATGAGACTCGCGGACTGTTGAAAACCGCTCAGGAGGCTTTTTCCAGCGTAACCGAGATCAAAGCGGATGAAGCTAAATCCGTAGTGGAATTACTCTTGAAACCAGCATCGAAGGCAGTCGAAGAGATGATCTCCAAGGAAGAAGAGATCCTGCTGCCCATGTGTATGGACGAATTAGACGATAGGGAATGGTACGATATATACCGTCAGAGCGATGAGATCGGCTACTGCCTGTTCGATCCTGAGGACGTCTGGAGTCCTGAAGGCATAAGCGTCGAAACGGAGACAACTCAACCTGACGACAGAATAACCTTTCCCAGCGGTGGGTTCTCAACCAAGGAGCTTTTGGCTATCTTAAATACCATCCCTTTTGATGTTACCTTCGTGGACAAAGACGATACCGTCAGATACTTTTCGCAAGGGCAGGAACGGATATTCGCCCGCAACCGAGCGATCCTGGGCAGAAAGGTACAGTTATGTCATCCGCCCTCTTCTGTCAATATAGTTCAGCAGATTCTGGATGATTTCAAAAACGGACGGCAGGACAAAGCATCATTCTGGATCGAAATGGGAGGTAAGTTTATCCTAATTGAATATTACGCGCTGCGCAGCCCTCAAGGAGAATATCTGGGCACTCTGGAAGTATCCCAGGATCTGACTGAGAAACGTGCACTTCAGGGCGAACGCCGACTGCTGAAATATGACAGGGAGGGTGATTGATATGAGCACTTCCAGATCCAAAGACATAACGCCGGAAACCCGCATCAGCGATCTGTTGAAGAATTATCCTGAACTGGAAGAGACCTTGATCGAGATGGCGCCCGCTTTCGGGAAATTGCGCAACCCTATACTGCGCAAGACCATTGCCAAGGTTGCCAATCTCCGTCAGGCAGCGCAAATCGGTGACGTTCCGCTGGCAAAGTTGATAAACACTCTGCGCACCACTGCCGGAGTGGGTGAAATATCTGAAACTGAAATAGATGAGGCAGTTAAAATGAATGATAAACCCGCCTGGGTGGATAAAACCAAACTGAAAGAAACCTTCGATGCCCGTTCCCTGATTGAATCGGGTGGGCACCCCCTAACTAAGGTCATGGAAGACCTGGACAAACTGTCGGATGATGAATCATACCGCCTGATTACACCGTTTTTACCCGCGCCTCTGCTGGATGTTGCCAAGAGCCGCGGCTATTACATCTGGACAGAATCTGACGGTGAGGATATGTTCAGCACCTATTTTGCCAGAATGCCGGATTAAGCTTTTAGCAGGGCGAATCTCTCAAGAAGGCAGAGCCTGGTACAACTGGTTATGCCACGAGGATCAGGGAAACCACAGGCGCAGGTGATCCCGATTATGAAATTATTATCAGCATGGTCAGACAAGAATGTCCGACCTCCCCGCTTTCCCACAGCGGGGCTGTGGGGCATCCCAGCAGAGTACGGGGATTCGGCGGCAAAGGAAATGGGGGAACATGCTTCGTCTCTTCGAGCCAGAAGCATGCCACCCGTCGCAACGTGTCTCAATAATGTCATTCCGTACTTGATGCGGAATCCAGTAATTACACCCAGCGCTGAAGCACTGGGCTACGGATAAATAAAACCCTGCTAAAGCGGGCTAGCTTTAAATGAATTGTTGGGTTCGCTACGCTTAACCCAACCTACAATTGATTATCCATGAAAACCCAAACAAAATCCCAAGCTGCCTTTGTGCAGGCGAAAAGAGCCATACCGGGCGGAGTTAATTCTCCCGTGCGGGCATACGGTTCAGTTGACGGTGATCCGCCCTTTATCGAACGAGGCGAAGGTGCCTACATCTATGACATTGATGGTAACGAATACATTGATTACGTGTTATCCTGGGGACCGATGATATTAGGGCACGCTCACCCGGCGGTAGTCGAGGCGGTTAAAGTTGCGGCGGATAAAGGAACTTCCTTTGGCGCTCCCACCGAAGCGGAGACGGAACTAGCCCAGTTGGTCAAGCTTAAGATGCCTCATATCGAAAAACTGCGGCTGGTAAATTCAGGTACGGAAGCGGTCATGACGGCAGCGAGGATTGTTCGCGGGTACACCGGACGGGAGATCATCGTCAAATTCGACGGCTGCTATCACGGGCACAGTGACGGCTTCCTGGTCGCAGCTGGATCGGGCTTGGCGACCGGGGGTTTACCGGCATCAGCGGGAGTTCCGGGAAGCATTACCGAGAATACCCTCTCACTTCCGTATAATAATATAGACATGGTGGAAGACTTTTTTCGCCGGAAAGGTGACCAAATTGCGGGCGTAATAGTCGAACCTATTGCGGCGAATATGGGCGTGGTTCTGCCCCATGATGGTTTTCTGGAAGGTTTGCGAGAGATTACCCGAAAACACAGTGCGCTGTTGGTCTTCGATGAGGTGATTACTGGATTTCGCGTCGCCAGGGGTGGAGCTTCACAATATCTGGACGTCATCCCTGATCTTGTCTGTTTAGGCAAAATCATCGGAGGCGGTCTGCCCATCGGCGCGGTGGGCGGTAGAAAGGACGTCATGGAAAAGTTAGCTCCGTTGGGTGAGGTTTATCAGGCGGGCACATTATCCGGAAACCCGATATCGGTAGCGGCAGGTATCGCTACACTGCGGGAGCTGGAAGAAGAGGGGTTTTACGATACAATCAGGAGAAATACCGAACGGTTGGCAGAATCCCTTTTGGAAGTATTCACCAGTGCAGATATGGAAGTGCAGATCAACACCGCACCGGGATTATTGACCGTCTTCTTTTCACAGACCGTTGTTACCGATTTTTTATCCGCTAAAGATTGCAATGACTCTGCATTCAGGAAATTCTTTCAGGGAATGCTCACCCGAGGCATCTACCTCCCGCCTTCTCCCTACGAAGCCTGGTTCTTCTCTATCCAGCACAATGATACGATGATAAAGCGTACAATGGAAGCGGTAACGGAGGCAATAGATGAGCTAAAATTATAGCTCTTATTAACAAGATTATCACGAGCGAAAACCTGTTTTTTCAGCTACTTGATACGGTGTCGCAATTAGTTACCTGCATCTCCAAAATTGCGAAGAGAATTTTTTCACTTATTTGCTTGACATAGATTCTCCAGTTTGCTATATTTATAACAACTAAATTGTGAAGAAAAGACTTAATCACACTTAATTACGGGCTATTTTCACTTTATTTCCCCGATTAACACCACTATAAGGTTGTTAATGTAACACTTACGGTTGATAATAAAAAAACAACATAAATCACAATACCTTTAGCTTTAAGGAGAGAATATGGCGGACGATTTTCCAAAAACGCCACTATTGGACGAGCTGGAATCAGGACCCTGGCCCAGCTTTGTGACCGAAATAAAAATGGCTGCAAAGGAGAATGCTGCTTCTAAAGATCTCTTAGGATTGTTAGAACAATCGTATGTAGAGAAGATCTGTCACTGGAAGCACGGCGGAATCGTGGGCGTTCTAGGTTACGGTGGCGGTGTTATCGGTCGGTACAATGACTTACCGGAGAAATACCCCAACATTTCTCACTTCCATACTATGCGCATCAACCAGCCTTCCGGTTGGTATTACACCACCGAGGCTCTGCGCAAAATCTGCGACATCTGGGATGAACATGGTTCCGGCTTGACCAACATGCACGGTTCCACAGGCGATATCATTCTGTTGGGAACAACTACAGATGAACTGGAACCGACCTTCCAGGAATTGGCCAAAGAGGGTTTCGACATTGGTGGATCGGGTTCCGACGTTCGTACGCCATCCTGCTGTTTAGGACAGAGCCGCTGCGAATGGGCTTGCTACGATACCATGGGAGCCTGCTATGATTTCACCATGGCATTTCAGGACGAACTGCACCGTCCGGCGTTCCCTTATAAGTTCAAGTTCAAGTTTTCCGGATGCCCGAATGATTGTGTAGCCGCTGTAGCACGCGCTGACCTTTCCTTCATCGGTACCTGGCGTGATGACATCCGCATGGACAAGGCAGCTGTCACCGAATATGCTTCCAACGGTGTTGACGTCCAGAAAGAGATCGTTGAACTCTGTCCAGCGAAATGTATGGCCTGGGATGGTAAAGAGCTATCCATCGACAATAGCTACTGCCGTCACTGTATGCACTGCATCAACGTGATGCCCAAGGCGCTACGCCCGGGGACTGATACCGGTGCTTGCATTCTGATCGGTTCTAAAGCACCGATCATCGAAGGCGCCCTGCTTTCATCAGTTCTGATCCCCTTTATCAAAATGGAGCCTCCCTACCAGGAAATCAAAGATCTCGTTGAAGAGATCTGGGACCTGTGGTGCGAAGAAGGCAAGAACCGTGAGAGAATAGGCGAATTCATCCAACGTATGGGTATGGGAAACTTCTTAGAAGAGATCGGAGTTGAGCCTACTGCGGAGATGGTGGCATTTCCTCGTGAGAATCCCTACGTCTTCTACGAAGAATACTTCGAAGAGGGTGATGAAGACGATGAGGAAGAGGAAGCCGATGCTGAATAGCTGCATCTTAGCAGTTTAGGTTATTAACCCACTAACTAAATTAAGAATTACCCATTAAGGAGTATAAATAATGGCTGACACAGAAAGAATCACTGATATAGGCCCACCACACTATGAGCAATTTCTACCTCCGGTGATTAAGGCCAACTACGGTAAATGGAAGTATCACGAGCAACTGCGCACAGGTGTACTGAAGCACGTCTCTGAAACAGGTGATTCTGTTATCACCGTTCGTGCTGGCGGTTCTCGTTTGATGAGCATCCAGAAAATACGCATGATCTGCGATCTGGCTGACAAATACTGCGACGGTCACCTCCGCTTCACCAGCCGTCACAATATCGAATTCATGTTCACAGATGAAAGCAAAGTTGACGCTTTGATCGCTGATCTAAAAAGCATCGGGCATCCTGTCGGTGGAACCGGTCCTGGTATCACCAGTATCGTGCATACCCAGGGGTGGATTCACTGCCACTCTGCAGCGACCGACGCATCCGGCATCGTCAAGGCGGTCATGGATGGCGTCATTCAGCATTTTGAAAACTCAGACCTGCCAGCCAAATGCAGGATTGCTCTGGCATGCTGCCTGAATATGTGCGGCGCAGTGCACTGCTCAGATATAGCCATCCTGGGTATTCACCGTCGTCCGCCGGCTACCAACCATGAAATTCTGCCTAAGCAGTGTGAAATTCCCAACGTGGTGGCTTCGTGCCCCACAGCAGCGATCAAACCTGCCGAAGTGAATGGCAAGAAATCTGTTGAGATTGACGAAGACCGCTGCATGTTCTGCGCTAACTGTTACACCGTCTGTCCTGCTTTACCACTTAATAACGCACTGAATGACGGCGTATCACTATGGGTGGGCGGTAAAGTTTCCAATGCACGCCATGAACCGATGTTCTCCAAGTTGGCCGTACCGTACATTGAGAACAATCCACCTCGTTGGCCAGAGGTCGTGGAAGCAATTATAAACATAGTGGACGTCTGGAAAGATAACGCCCGCAAATATGAACGCATCGGCGAATGGATCGAGCGTATCGGTTGGCCCAAGTTCTTCCAGATGACCGGCATCGAATTTGAAAAAGTCCACATCGACGACTTCAAGCACGCTGGTCTGACGTACAAACGTTCTACTCATTTAACCTACTAAAGAGGCTATAGATGGCCGACATAACTGTAGAAGAAATCGCTGACGCCATGTTTGATTTGGTCAAGGAAGCCACCGGCATGCGCAAGTTGAAGCCGATAGATTTGACCAAAACGATAGTCGAAGCCTTCGCTGACAGAGGCGCTGACAAGAAAATGTGCAAAACAGCGATCAGGCAACTTATCGAATCAGAAAGGTGTGTTTACACCTATTTCGGTGGAAGTTATATTGAACTTCCACATAGAGAGGGTGCAGCAAACGACTAATTAGAGTCGTAGATGTGCCTGCCTTATCCTGAATGGTTACAACACCTAACGCTGCGCGTATCATCATAGCCGGTACAGGTGGTGATTCCGGTAAAACCTTTGTCTCCATGGGGCTGTGCGCTTCATGGAGACATCGTGGATATAAAGTCGCCACTTTTAAAAAAGGACCGGATTACATAGATGCCGCCTGGCTGAGTTACGTTTCAGGATTTAAGACACGAAACCTTGATACCTATATGATGGGGGCGGAAGGAGTTTTGCACTCTTTCCACCGAAACTGCCTTCATGATGGAATAAACTTGATTGAAGGCAATCGAGGGCTCTTTGACGGTTTTGACAGCAGAGGAACACACAGCACTGCAGAATTGGCTAAATTATTGAAAACGCCGGTTGTACTGGTTCTGAATGTTACCAAGGTTACGCGTTCAGCAGCGGCTGTCGTTTTAGGCTTTCTTAAATTAGACCCCGATGTGAAGATTGCCGGTGTGATAATAAATCGCATTGGTGGTTCCAGGCATGAAGATATCGTCAGAAGATCTATCGAGGAAATCTGTGGTATTCCCGTAGTAGGCGCTATTCCTCGTATCAAAAGTGACCACCTTTTGCCCGGGAGACATTTAGGGCTGGTTACCCCTGAGGAACATGCTCAGATTTCGGGATTAAATGACGAAATCAGGCGTATTATCGAAGATAATGTCGATATTGATCGTATTGGAAAGTTTGCAGAGGAAATCCCCGCTCTTGATAATAGATATTCCCCGGAAACACCCGCAGTAATTCCTTCAGGGAAAGCCCGCATCGCTTATTTTTACGATTCTTCTTTTACATTTTATTACCAGGATAACTTAGAAGCATTGCAGGGTGCTGGTGCGGAATTAATCCCGATTTCTTCTTTGGAAAGTCAATCCTTACCTGACTGTGATGGATTGTACATTGGTGGCGGGTTCCCGGAAACGCATGCCGTACAGCTTTCCCAAAATCGATCATTGCTGGAATCGGTCCGGAAGCATGCATCTGCAGGGCTTCCTATATATGCTGAATGCGGAGGATTGATTTTCCTCTGTAGATCTATTGAGTATGAAAAGAAGACTTATTCATTCGCTAATATTTTCCCGGTAGATTTAGAGATTACACCACGTCCGCAGGGGCATGGTTACATGGAAGTTGAAGTTGATTCTGATAATCCGTATTTTCCTTTGCGGACGAAAATATGCGGGCACGAGTTTCACTACAGCCGGGTAAAATCCGGACAGGATCCGGTTGGGAGTATATTTTCGGTCAAACGTGGCCAGGGCTGCTTCAGCCAGCGGGATGGTTTAATCTATAAAAATGTGCTGGCGAGTTACCTGCACATTCACGCGGCGGGTGTTCCGCAATGGGCAGGCAACTTGGTTGATTTAGCTTCAAGAAATAAAAACAGGAAATAGATATGTCACCGAAAGTCGTAAAGAAGAAAAAGAAGAAAATTAGAAGTTTCGCAGGCGGCGGTTCAGCGGTTGAGACTTCGTCGCTACGGCCAGTTCACGTGGAAAAACGGCCGCCCTGCTTAGATACATGTCCCAGTCAGAACGATATACGCAGTGTTTTAACGACTATTCTCCTATCGGAAAAACATAATCGCACCATAGATGAATCACTGACCAAGGCGTTTGAAATATTCTCCGAAACCACACCTTATCCGTCTATATGCGGTCGTGTTTGCCCGCACCCTTGTGAAACCGGCTGTAATCGAGGCGAGAAAGAAGGTCCCGTTGCCATCAACAGTATGGAAAGATATGTCGGTGACTTCGCTCTGAAGAACAAACTTCAATATAAAAAGTCAGAGGAGTCATACTCTGAAAAGATCGCCGTCATCGGTTCTGGTCCCGCCGGCATGTCCTGCGCCTATCAACTAGCGAAACGAGGGTATCCGGTAACTGTATTCGAAGCCTTTCCCAAAGCTGGGGGTATGCTGCGTTATGGAATTCCCGCCTATCGTTTACCGCGCGAAGTTCTTGACGCTGAAAATCAGCGCATTTTAGATCTGGGTGTCGAACTGAAAACCGACACTGCTGTCGGCAAGGATATCCCTTATGAAGATCTGCAAAAAGAGTATAAGGCTATTTTTGTAGGGATCGGCGCTCACCAGGGCAAGAAGTTGGGACTTGAAGGTGAAGATGCATCCAACCTCTGGACGGGAACTGAATTCTTGAACAAAGCCAATCGCGGTGAGTCAATTGAGGTTGGTGATCATGTGGTGGTTATCGGTGGCGGTGATACTGCCGTTGACGCCGCTCGCGTCTCCCGCAGAATCGGCGCTAAAGTTACTATCCTATACCGCCGTACCCGCGTTGAAATGCCGGCTATCGAAGAGGAGATAACGGGCGCTGAAGAAGAAGGCGTCGATCTGGTATTGTTAGCTGCTCCGGCTGAACTTATTCGCAGCAACGGTAAGGTTACCGGCATGGTCTGTCAGCGGATGGAATTAGGTGAACCTGACGATTCAGGTCGCCGCCGTCCCGTTCCCATAGAAGGTGATACATACGAAATGGAATGCTCGACAGTCGTAGCTGCCATCAGCCAGGAACCGGATTTCACCGGATTTGAAAATCTACGCGAAGGGCGGGATTGGATCAAAGCGGATGAATTCGGTCATAGTATGATTGACAACATTTATGCCGGAGGTGATGCATTAGACTTAGGATTGGTTACCATCGCCATTTACCAGGGACGCAGAGCCGCTGAAACCATCCATCGCGAACTGCGCGGACTTCCTTTCGAAGAGGAAAATGAAAAGAAGATCATCAAGCATGAGAAAATGCTTCTGTCATACTATGAAGAGAAGGCTCGCAATGAGGCGCTGCACTTAGATCCAGAAACCCGCCTGAAAGATGGAGACGCTGAAATAGCCAGTACATTTACTGATGAACAGGCTGCAGAAGAAGCTGCCCGTTGTATGTCCTGCGGTTATTGCTTCGACTGTGGTCAATGCTGGTCCTTCTGTCAGGACGGCGCCATTAAAAAACCTTTTATAAAGGGTGAAATCTACACGTTTAAAATGGACTTCTGCAACGGTTGTAAAAAATGTGAAGAGCAGTGTCCATCTGGTTTTATAGAAATGCACTAACAAACAAATAGATTACGGTAATAAACACCTTAGGAGGAATTTACCGTGGCAACATTCGAATGGAAAGAGGTAAAAATCGAAGTCGATGAAGATGGCTTCATGGAAGAACCGGAAGCATGGAATGAGAGTGTAGCTCTCGCACTTGCTAGTACAGAAGCGGTTGACGATTTAACTGATGATCACTGGAAAGTCGTTAACTACCTGCGTGATTACTACCAGCAGTTTGGTATTGCCCCCATGATCCGCAAGCTTTGCAAACAGTCTGGTTTCACACTGAAAGAAATCTATGATATGTTCCCCTCCGGACCGGCTAAAGGTGCATGTAAAGTAGCCGGGCTTCCCAAGCCTACCGGCTGTGTGTAATGTTATTATCCCGCCTCCACCAGAGAAATAGTCTGGAGGAGGCGGGTATTACATCAATTCAAATTCAATTGTAGATTCATACAGCCGCCATGCAAATTATCGAAATCCTTAAAGAGAAGAAAACGTCCATTTTGCGACGGTGGCGTGACCAGATTGTTGATACTTACCCTAAAGATTCCAGGGCTTTTTTTAAAAATCAAAAAGACCGTTTTGCCAATCCAGTCGGGCACTTGATCGAAAGGACAACGGAAGAAGTTTTTCAAACTGTCGTAGCGGATGATATGCCGGTTCTCACTACTTCTTTAGAAGAATTCATCAAGGTTCGTTCCGTTCAAGAGCTTTCACCGGCTCAGGCAATCGGATTTGTTCTGAAGTTTAAAGATGCAGTCAGAGCAGAGTTAAAGGAAGATATTGAGGCTAAAGAGCTTCATCATGAGCTGCATAATATCGAAACCAGAATTGATAAGATGACGCTTATTGTATTCGATAGTTACTGTAATGCACGTGAGACGCTCTTCCAGATAAAAATTCGTGAGATTAAATCGCAGACCTATACCATAATGAACGCAAAACCCCTGGAACCATCAGACTCAGGAGGAGGGTAGGAAACTGCTAGCTGCGATCTCATACAGATTTAACAGAAAAGGAGGAAATGCCTGATGACGTTATGGTATTCCCTCATTTTGGTTGTCATTCTAACTTTGGTGGGACTTTTCGGGAGTCAGGTAAACGGCTTACAGCCCCTCTTCGGAATTGTGCTGCCCTATATCGCGTTAGTTACCTTTATAATTGGAATAATCATGAAGGTACTGAAGTGGGCGAAATCTCCGGTCCCTTTTCGCATTCCCACCACCTGCGGTCAGGCAAAATCACTGCCCTGGATAAAGAATGACAACTTAGAAAGTCCTTCTAATACGATCAGCGTCATTGGACGCATGATACTGGAAATACTGTTTTTCCGGTCGCTCTTCCGCAATACACGCATGGAGATCAAAGAAGGTTCAAAGGTAGTATATGCCTCAACGAAGTTTCTGTGGATGGCGGGGATGGCGTTTCATTATACTTTCTTAGTCATTCTTCTGCGCCACTTTCGTTTCTTCGTAGATCCTACGCCACAATTCGTAATCTGGATACAGAATCTGGATGGTTTCTTCCAGGTAGGCTTGCCCATATTCTATCTCACTGACATGGTCTTTCTGGCGGCGGTAAGTTACCTTTTGCTGCGACGACTGGCGGATTCCAAAATAAGGTACATCTCACTTGCCGGAGATTATTTCCCACTGCTGCTGTTGTTAGCCATCGGCACCACCGGCTTCCTAATGCGCCATTTCACCAAAGTGGACTTGATCGGAGTAAAGGAATTAACTGTAGGGCTCCTATCGCTGCAGCCAGTAATACCGGATGGCATCGGGTCATTGTTCTTCCTGCACCTGTTCCTGGTGAGTTGCCTTTTGGCTTACTTCCCCTTCAGCAAGCTGATGCACATGGCGGGTGTTTTCTTGAGTCCGACCCGAAATCTGGCGAACAACAATCGCATGAAACAACACGTTAATCCCTGGAACTATGACGTTAAGTTGCACCCATACGAAGAATACGAGGACGAGTTCCGGGAAGTGATGAGAGGCGCTGGACTACCGCTGGATAGAGATCCGGAGGAGGAGAAAAAGTAACTATGTCTTCGGAAAAAGAACTAAAAGCAGAAAACCTGCTGAAAATAAAACACACACCGACACACCGGGATTGGAAAGACCCTTCCATTGACTTCGAGGCGAAGAGGGGAAACTGGTGTTATTCCGGCGTGGTGAAGTCCCTGAAATATCTGGATCTGCCTCGCCCCGAAACCAAGTGGGCGCCCACCGATGAGGACTGGCAGTTACCGGAAAACTGGCAGGAGATAATCTTAGATGGTCTGCGCCAACGACTAGAACGCTTCCGCACACTGCGGGTATTTATGGATATCTGCGTGCGCTGTGGCGCATGCGCTGATAAATGCCATTTTTTCATCGGTTCGGGTGATCCTAAAAACATGCCGGTTTTACGTGCTGAACTATTACGTTCCATTTACCGCAAGGAATACACCTTAGCCGGTAAACTAATGGGAAAAATGGTCGGCGCCCGCGAGTTGACACTTCCGGTCTTGAAAGAGTGGTTCTACTACTTTTATCAATGCACCGAATGCCGCCGCTGTTCCGTTTACTGCCCTTACGGCATAGACACCGCTGAAATCACCATGATCGTTCGCGAATTGATGGCTGAGGTTGGGATTTCGATTGATTGGATAGCTACGCCGATATCCAATTGTTTCAGGACTGGCAACCATTTGGGAATACAGCCACACGGTTTTGTAGATAGTATCGAGTTCGCTGCTGATGATCTTAAAGAGATTATAAATATGGATGTGGAAGTGCCTATTAATAAAAAAGGTGCTGAAATCCTGTTTATTACTCCCTCTGCGGACTATTTCGGAGAACCACACTACTTCACGCTGCTCGGTTACATGATGCTTTTCAAGGAGATTGGGCTTGATTACACCTTCAGTACATATGCATCTGAGGGTGGAAACTTTGGGCTATTCCATTCCCACGACATGATAAAGCGTCTAAACGCAAAGACCTACGCTGAAGCCAAGAGACTGGGGGTAAAGTGGATATTGGGTGGCGAATGCGGTCACATGTGGCGGGTTTATCATCAATATATGTGCACTATGCAGGGTGAACAGGGTAATCTGGAAATGCCCAAGTCGCCCATCACCGGCACGGTATTCGAGAACGCAGCTTCGACAAAGATGGTTCACATAGCGGAATTCACTGCGGATCTGATAAAAAATGGGAAGATCAAATTAGATCCCAGCCGTAACGATCACTGGACGCCCACATATCATGATTCATGCAATCCTTCGCGAGCTATGGGGCTGTTGGATGAACCACGCTATATTTTGGAAAATTGCTGCAATAATTTCGCGGAAATGCCGGAGAATACTATCAGGGAGCACACCTTCTGCTGCGGCAGCGGCGCGGGACTGGGCACAGATGAAAATCTGGAGATGCGCCTGCGAGGCGGTCTGCCACGAGGAAGCGCGGTTAGATACGTTCGTGATGAGAACAACGTTAATATTCTCCTGTGCATGTGCGCCATCGATAAGGCTACTCTACCAGCCTTATGCGATTTTTGGGCGCCACCCGTGCAGGTGGGAGGCGTCCATGAAATGGTCGGGAATGCTCTGATAATGACCGGCGAAGAGGAGCGCAAGACCGATTTGCGAGGTGAACCGTACGCTGCAAAGGAGGAGAGCGAAGATGTTTGACAGCAAATATATAATAATCGGTTTGATCATCTTCGTACTGATCGTCACAATCCCCATAAGCTACAACCTGTTCGCGTTGAATAAATGCGAAGTGGGCGTTCCTGAATTGGAGATCCTTCCCAAAGCAGGTGATAAATGCGTTAAGTCCAGGGAGTACATGAGACCTTTCCACATGGATCTTCTTAATCAGTGGCGTGACGACGTCGTGCGGCGTGGAGATCGTTTCACCACAGGACCTGATGGAAAGCTAATCGAGAAGAGCCTTTCCAATACCTGCATGGATTGCCATTCCAACAAGGAGAACTTCTGCGACAGGTGCCATAATTACGCCTCGGTTTCACCATATTGCTGGGATTGTCATATAGCACCCACGGAAATCAGAGATACGGATTTGGCTATACATGTCGAACGCGAGGAGGATAACTGATGGGCGTAGATAGGAGAAAATTCGTCAAGTTCGCTGGTCTTTCTGCACTGGGATTGGCAGTAAACCCGCCCATTAAGGTGCTCGCATCAGAGGAAACATATGAATCTGCTGCAGGAACGTCTGCATGCTCAGGATCCTGCCTCACGTGCAGGCCTGCTCACCCACCGGAAAATGCCACTCGTTGGGCGATGGTTGTTGACCTGAAAACCTGCAGGGAACATCCCGAATGCAACGCCTGCATAGAAGCCTGCCATGTAAGTCACAACGTTCCTGATTTTCCCAATCCCAAGGATGAGATCAAGTGGATATGGAAGGAACATTTCGGTCATGCTTTCCACGAAACAGATCATAATTACTTATCCGAACACCTCAAGCATAGCAATGCGCTGCTTCTGTGCAATCATTGTGATAATCCCGCCTGCGTTAAAGTATGCCCGACAAATGCTACCTGGAAACGGAAAGAGGACGGTATTGTCATGATGGACTGGCATAGATGCATCGGCTGCCGCTATTGCATCGCCGCCTGCCCCTATGGTTCCCGCAGCTTTAACTACAGAGAACCAAAGGAGTTTTTCGCTGAGAATGGAAGGAAACTACAAGCGGATTTTCCGACACGCACTAAAGGTGTTGTCGAGAAATGCACCCTGTGTGAAGAGAGGCTGGCGCGCGGTCTCTGGCCCTCCTGCGTGGAAGCTTGCCCTTATAATTGCATGACTTTAGGTGATTTGGACAATCCTGATGACCCCATCAGGCAGATAATGCATGACAAATTCACCATTCGCCGGAAACCCGGACTCGGGACTCAACCCCAAGTATATTATATCATATAGAGGTTCGGATGATCGAAAAAGCGCTTCAAGGCGGAAAAGCTTACTGGACTTTAGTCATTATACTGTTAGCCATTGTCGGCGTGGGCACTCTGGCATATCTGAAACAGTTCACTGAAGGATTAACCGTCACCGGACTTAGCCGCGACGTATCCTGGGGACTCTACATCGCGCAGTTCACTTTTATGGTGGGTGTAGCCGCATCTGCAGTGATGGTAGTTCTGCCTTACTACATCCATAATTACAAGAAATTCGGCAAAATTACCATACTGGGTGAATTCTTAGCGATAGCTTCATGCGTCATGTGCATGACTTTCATCTTCGTGGATATGGGTCAGCCATTCCGCATACTCAATGTGTTCCTCCATCCCAGCCCGAACTCATTGATGTTCTGGGACACCGTAGTACTCTTCGGATATTTGGTACTTAACCTGCTCATCAGTTGGACCGTTTTAGGCGCAGAAAAGAAAGGAATAGCGCCGCCGAAATGGATCAAACCAATTATAATTATTTCCATACCCTGGGCTGTGAGTATCCATACCGTAACCGCTTTTCTGTATTCTGGTTTAGCAGCAAGACCATTCTGGATGACGGCAGTTTTGGCGCCGCGATTCTTAGCGTCCGCTTTTTCCGCTGGTCCGGCACTGCTGATAATCTTCTGCCTCATCCTGCGCAAGTACACCAAATTCGACGTGGGGCGTGAGCCGATACAGAAGCTGGCGGTTATCGTGACCTATGCCATGCTCATAAATGTATTTCTGATCTTGATGGAAGTCTTTACCGCCATGTACAGCGGGATTCCGGAGCACTTAGATCACTTTAAATATATGTTCTTCGGAATGGTTGATGCAGAAGGTATCCTGCACACCAATTTAGTCCCCTGGATGTGGTTGTCAGCATGCCTGGGCGTGCTATCTGTAATACTACTGGTAGTCCCTAAATTCCGCATGAAGGAAGGGTTATTAGCTCTGGCATGTATATTCGTGTTCTTCTCCCTCTGGATCGACAAGGGGATGGGTATGATTGTGGCTGGGTTTACCCCTAATCCCTCACATGGAGTGTTTCCCTACACTCCCACCTTCATCGAAAGCATGATAACATTGGGCGTCTGGGGCCTGGGCGCTCTAATCGTTACGGTTCTGTACAAAGTTGCATTGACATTGCGAAAGCAGGTGGACACGAATCGCTACCGTGCTTGAAAATCCAAAGCCATACAACCTTTTCAGCACTGAAATTCTTACAATTTTAGAGTAAACTATTTAATGAAAATCCTCGTTATCGGCGCTTCTGCTGCCGGACTAAAAGCCGCCTGCCGCGTCAGAAGGCTTCTTCCTAAAGCCGAAGTTACGGTTCTGGAAGAGGGGCAATATATATCCTACGCTGCCTGCGGGTTTCCCTATTTCCTGTCCGCTGATATCGATGATTTCAGACAGTTGCTGACAACCGCTTATGACGTAGAGAAAACTCCGGAATACTTCAAGAGCGTCAAGGATGTAACAGTTCTTACCGGTATTCGGGTGGATGTGATAAATCCGGAAAGAAAAACTGTCAAGGCGACTGAACTTAGAAACGATAAGAAAGCTGATTATTCCTACGATATATTGGTACTGGCTACGGGCGCTCATCCGGTGAAACCGGTTATCTCAGGGATTGATCTGCCGGGAGTCTTCACTTTCACGCGTCCTGAGGATGTTATTGAACTCCGCCAGGCAGCCAACCGGGGAGAGCTGGAAAAGGTAGCCATTATAGGCGCCGGGTTCGTTGGCTGTGAATTATGTGAATCTTTTCGAGCACTCTGGGGGTTGGAAACGGTTCTATTCGAGATTGAACCGAGCGTTCTTCCGGGGATGCTGGATCCTGAAATTTCAGCTATTATCGAGACTGAACTGAAACGCCAGGATGTGGAACTGTTCTTAAATACAGATGTTACGGGAATTGAAAGTTCCGTTGATAAACTGCGAATCGATACCGATTCAGGGCTGTCCATCGAAGGGTTCGATAGAGTTATAATTGCAGCCGGTGTTACCCCTCGCGTTGAATTGGCGAAGAATGCAGGCATCGAGATAGGTACGGCAGGAGGTATCGTAGTCGATTTAATGATGCGCACCGGCGCTCCTGACGTTTTCGCCGTCGGGGACTGCGTTGAAGTTGTCGATGCCGTAACGAAACAACAACGCCATCTGCCTTTGGGGTCTCTGGCTAATCGTATGGGACGAGTCGCTGCCAACACTATCGCTGAGAGGGAAGACAGATTCGGACCGGTATGCGGAACGCTCTGTCTCAAGGTATTCGATATTAACGTTGCCGCGACAGGAATTACTGCAGAAACAGCATCAGAAGCTGGTTTAAAGGTTGGTGAATCCTGGGGTGTGTTCACCGATAGATCGCATTATTACCCTGAACATGATTTGGTAAGCGCGAAAATGGTATTTGACCTGAAGTCACTTCAACTTTTGGGCGTTCAAGCTGCCGGAAAAGGGGAAACCGTTAAACTCGTGAACTCAGCCTCACAAATGATCAAATCGGCGATGACGCTGAAAGAGATAAGGGAGTTTGAACATGCTTATGCGCCACCTTATGATAACGCTCTTAACCCGCTTCATTTCTTAAGTTACGCGGGGATAGCCTCAGTTGAAGAAGGCATCACAGCCGTTTCACCACGGACGATTGAAGATTCCGCCGGTGATTTCACGCTGATTGACGTCCGTGAAGAATACGAAATTAAGGAAAGTCCCCTGCAATTTCCCTATACGTCTTTGTTAAGCATCCCTTTGACGAGTCTTCGCAAGCGCATTGAAGAGGTCCCCAGGGGAGAGCCTTTAGCGATTATATGCCAGCGGGGAACTCGTTCGTCTGAGGCAGTGCGCATACTCCACGAGAATGGCTTCGATGACGTTCGTTACATGGGCGGTGGAGTCGGATTTCTACAATCTTAAGTACTCAACGATACCAATAACATAAAGGGTGATCACCTTTACCACTTTGGGGAGATCACAACTATGGCAAACGCAACCATCCTTCAACCCGACATCGAATTCATCCGGCAGATAAAGGCAGCCGGTGGGGATTCGCTGAAGAAGTGCTACCAGTGTGCTACCTGTTCGGTTGTATGTAACTTAGCCTCGGAGAACCACGCCTTTCCACGCAAGCAGATGGTATTGACGCAATGGGGATTGAAAGATCAACTGTTGGCTGATCCCAGTCTGTGGATGTGCCATCAATGCAACGATTGTTCAACCTACTGTCCCCGGGAAGCGAAGCCCGGTGACGTTTTCGCTGCCCTGCGATCATTCTCGTTTAAACATTTCTCCTTCCCGTCTTTTATGGGAAAAGCCCTGGCGAACAAAGCTGCCTTGCCTGCGCTCTTTCTCGTGCCTATGTTAATAATTTTCGCTGTGCTATTAAGCAGCTCCAGTGGGAATTTTGGTTACCTTTTCCATTTCACAGGAGAGGTTGATTACGCGATACCATTTCCGCACGGTATGCTGGATGCCATCTTCGTTACCGGTAATATCCTGGTTTTCTTTTTTATAGCCTTTAGTTTATTGCGCTTCTGGAAGGGTTTGAAAAGTAATGACCCCGACGCGAAAGGTCCCGGCTTTATTCCTGCCGTGATTGCCACCTTTACTGAACTGGGAACGCATAAAAAGTTTAACCAATGTGAATCTGAAAAATCGCGATATCTGGGGCACATGTTGATGTTCTATGGTTTCATAGGCGCTCTGACAGCTACAGCTCTTAACTTCTTGTTCACGACCATCATAAAATGGATGGGCAGCCCCTGGTATATCCCCAGCCCGGTTGAATTCCCCAACCCGATAAAACTCTTCGGGATAGCTGGTGGAGTGGCTATGCTGATCGGCGGATGGTTACTCATCAGGCTCCGTATGTCCGGTGATGATGACGCGGGCAAGAGCGATTACCACGACTGGCTTTTCTTAATAGTAATTACATCAGTGGCGCTCACGGGAATGCTTGCGTGGATATTGAGAATTATAGAAATTCCTATCTTAGCCTACTTCGACTACTACGCTCACTTAGTCCTGGTGTTCTTCCTGTTGTGGTACGCACCGTACTCGAAATTCGGGCACATGTTCTATAGAACTCTGGCTTTGATATATGCTAAGAGCAATGGCATAGACAAGCCTCGCAAATTATGAATTTAAAGTTTACTAAAACATCTGATATAGATGGAGTGATGCAATAATGGAGATATCAGGCAACGGCGACCAGATCACCGCCGATATCCTGGTGGTTGGTGGCGGGATAGCCGGAATAACAGCCGCAATTGAAGCCTCGGAAATAGGTAAATCCGCCGTCTTAGTGGAAAAAGAACCCTTCCTTGGCGGGCGCGTGGCGAAGATGAACCAATACTTCCCCAAACTCTGCCCGCCCCTTTGTGGACTGGAAATTAACTTCAAGCGACTCCGCTTTAATGACCAAGTCAAGATAATGACCTTGACGACCGTGGAAGAGGTTACGGGCAAGCCCGGTGATTTTGAAATCACCCTGAAAGTCGAACCGCGTTATGTTAAGGATGACAGCCCGGACTTTGACGAATACGTTGAAGCGTGTCCGATAGAAGTTCCTAATCAGGATAACTTCGGAATAGACATGCACAAGGCAGTCTATTTGCCCCAGATGGCTTATCCATCAATATATGCAGTTGATCCCAGCGTGGTTAATGACGATAAGTTCAAATCCTGGGCAAAAGGCTGTAAGACTGATATTTTCGACTTAGATATGAAGCCGGAGACTGTAAAGGTCAAAGCTGCTGCCATCATCTGGGCTACCGGCTGGCAGCCATACGATGCCGCTAAGATAGACAACTTAGGCTTCGGTAAGCACGATAACGTCGTCACCAATGTCATCTTCGAACGTCTGGCTTCTGCTGATGGTCCAACACAAGGCAAAATTCAACGGCCTTCTGACAATGCAGAGATCAAGAAAATCGGTTTCGTTCAGTGTGCCGGATCCCGTGATGAAAATCATCTACCGTACTGTTCTGCGGTCTGCTGTGCTGCTTCCATCAAGCAGGCGAACTACGTTCGTGAACAGCATCCGGAGGCTGAAATCCACATCTTCTATATTGACGTGCGCACACCGGGACGCTTAGAGGATTTCTACGCCAGTACTGATGAGGATGAGAAAATCTTCTTCCATCGGGGCAAAGTTGCTGAAGTCCGGGAAGTATCTGGCAGTAAGAACTTAATCGTTGCCGCTGAAAACACTCTAACCGGCAAAATCACCGAAATGGAAATGGACATGGTAGTGCTGGCGACAGGAATGGTTCCCAATTCGGTTGAATGCAAACCACCGGTAGATGCTATAATGGATGACTGGGGTTTCTTGAGCTCTGATACTTCATCCGGTGTTGTTGGAGCTGGCGTAGCAAGCCGACCTTTTGACGTAGCTGCCAGTGTGCAGGATGCAACTGGTTCGGTGCTGAAAGCCTTACAAATGATGAATAGGAGTTAATCGATGGCAGTAGAGACTAAATTAGGCGCTTATATCTGCACCGGATGCGATATCGGGAAATCCGTTGACATAGAAGCATTAGAGAAACTCTGCACCGACGAGCTGAAAATTCCGGTTTGTAAAACTCACGAAAAGCTCTGCGCGACCGACGCTCTCAAGATGATCCAGGACGATATTAAATCTGAAGAGCTGAATCGCGTGATTATTGCTGGTTGCTCCCCGCGGGTAAAGACCAAGGAATTCACCTTTGATAATGGCGCTATGGCAGACCGCTGCGTCCTGCGTGAACATGTCGCCTGGATATTAGAACCGAACGACGAAGATACACAGATGGCTGCGGAAGATTACCTGCGCATGAGTGCTGCCAGAATGCGCGCGACTGAACTACCGGAAGCCAACATCGAAGAAATTGATAAAACCGTCTTAGTTGTTGGTGGCGGCATGAGTGGTATGCGCACAGCACTATCAACAGCGAATCTGAGCTACGACGTCGTCATCGTGGAAAAGGAAGATAATCTGGGTGGCTGGGCCAGGAAATTCACCAAGGTCTTCCCCAAGCAAGCACCCTATAAAGACCTTGCTGATTCAGGCGTCGATGAACTCATCTCGCAGGTTGAAGCTCACGATAAGATTACGATATACAAGTCCAGTACTATAAAGAAGATAGAGGGTGAACCGGGCAAATTTGAGGTTGAACTTGAAGGCGCTTCGGATGGAGTTAAGTTTAAAATCGGCTCCATCGTTTTAGCCAGTGGATGGAAACCTTACGATCCTGAAAAGTTGGGCCATCTGGGTTACGGTAAATCCAACGTTGTTACCAACGTTCAGGTCGAAGAGATGACGTCTAATGGTGGCATCAAGAGACCATCTGACGGGCAGGTTCCTAAAAGCGTGGCGTTCATCCAGTGTGCTGGTTCACGCGACCAGGATCATCTTCCATACTGCAGCGCTGTATGTTGCCGGGTATCTCTGAAACAAGCTACTTACATCAAGGAAGCTTATCCTGATACTCTTGTTTATATTCTCTATAAGGACATCCGTTCACCGGGTCAATACGAGGAATTCTACAAAAACGTTCAGGAAAACGAAGGCGTCTGTCTGACCAAAGGCGAAGTGGTACGTGTGGACAGTACCGCCGGTGATGGCGTTGAAATAGAATTGGAAGACACTCTCTTCGGTGAAAACGTGATCGTTCAGGCGGATATGCTGGTGCTCGCTTCCGGCATGGTTCCCACGACCAAGGTGGAAGACTTGACTGAGGGAGAAACTGAAACTGCTGAAGCACTATCTGATGATAATCCTGCTGATAGTGAGGATAAAGAAGATGCAAATACGGGCGCTTCTGCCGAGGCCGGAGCCAGAATTCTGAATCTTACCTATCGTAAAGGGACGGATTTGCCCACGCTCAAGTACGGTTTTCCAGACTCGCATTACATCTGTTTTCCGTATGAAACTCTGAGAACCGGTATCTATGCTGCCGGAGCGGTGCGCGCTCCCATGGATTTAGCTTCTGCTGACAATGACGCGTATGGCGCTGGTTTGAAAGCGATCCAGGCTCTGGAACTGACCGCCAAAGGTCAAGCCGTTCATCCCCGCGCTGGAGATGAAACCTTTCCTGATTTCTTCCTGCAGCGCTGTACCCAGTGTAAGCGATGCACCGAAGAATGTCCCTTTGGCACTCTGGATGAGGATGAAAAAGGCACACCGGAGCCCCATCCCAACCGTTGCCGCCGCTGTGGTATCTGCATGGGCGCTTGTCCGGAACGCATCGTCAGCTTCAAAGATTATTCAGTGCATATTATAGGCGAGATGATCAAGTCACTAGAAGTTCCCGATGAAGAGGACGAAAAACCGCGTGCTCTGGCATTCATGTGCGAAAATGATGCGATTCCATCACTGGATATCGCTGCTGCACATCGGTTGAAAATCAGCCCGTTTGTGCGCATAATTCCACTGCGCTGTCTGGGTTCCATGAACATCGTCTGGATTGCCGACGCTCTGTCGGTGGGCATCGATGGTGCCATCCTTATCGGGTGTAAACATGGTGATGATTATCAGTGCCACTTTGTCAAGGGCAGCGAACTGGCCAATACCAGAATGGAGAATGTCCGGGAGAAACTGAAGCAGCTTGTCTTAGAAGAAGAGAGAGTCCAGATCACTGAACTTGCCTTGAGTGAATGGAAGAAAGTCCCTGAAGTGTTGAATAATTTCATGGACGATGTCGATGCCGCCGGACCTAACCCCTATAAGGGCTTTTAGAAAAAAGTCGGTTGTTGATCAAGTAACAACCCTAAAGCCTAAGTGCGTGGTATCCATCATTTCTCTCGATCTTTAAAATAATGACTCTTGCAGTCCGGGTTATCCCTTTTTCGGGCTGCAAGTCATGGTTCTGCCTCTACTTAAAATACAAAAATATTTTAAAAAAATATACAAGTAAGGCTTGACATTTAGTAATATTGTTATTATATTCACAGACCCTTTGTAATATATTGAAAAATTTGCTTTTAACTGCTGTTTATAAAGAGTTTGTGAATAATATCTTTTTACCTCTGAATCTACAATAAAAGCAATTTAACTAATAGAAGGATCAAGTAATGGCGACCAATAAACTTATCCCGCCACATGGCGCAGATGAACTGAAGATTCTGCTTCTGGAAGGCGCCCAGCGGGCTGAAGAACTTAAACGTGCCGAGACTTTACCGAAAGTGATGATCTCTTCCCGGGAAGTCGGCGATTTGATCATGTTGGGAATTGGCGGATTTACTCCCTTAAGTGGATTTATGGGTGAAGCCGATTGGAAAAGTGTCTGTGCTGACATGAAGATGTCGAACGGCATTTTCTGGCCTATTCCTATCACCTTGTCCACCGACAAGGACGTAGCCGATGGCATATCAATCGGTTCGGACGTTGCCCTGGTGAATTCTGAAGACAACGAGATCATGGGCACCATGACCGTTAATGAGAAATATTCCATTGACAAGGAATTTGAATGCAGAAACGTTTTCACCACTACGGATACTGAGCATCCGGGTGTGAAGATGGTAATGAACCAGAAAGACGTCAATTTGGGTGGACCAGTCAAGGTTCTTTCCGAAGGCATCTTCCCGACCGAATTCAAAGGCCTCTATCAGCGTCCTGCCGAGAGCCGCAAGATGTTTGCCGAAAAGGGCTGGAAGAACATCGCCGCGCTGCAGCTTCGTAACCCCATGCACCGCAGCCATGAATACCTGGCAAAAATCGCCCTGGAAGTTGGCGATGGTCTGTATATCCACCAATTAATCGGTGGGTTGAAGCCGGGTGACATCCCTGCAGACGTCCGCGTAAAGTGCATCCAGACCTTAGTTGACAACTACTTCATCTCAGATCGCGTCATTCAGGGTGGTTATCCCTTGGATATGCGCTATGCTGGGCCGCGTGAAGCTCTGCTGCACGCAGTCTTCCGCCAGAACTTCGGTTGTACACACCTCATCGTTGGTCGTGATCACGCGGGTGTCGGTGAATATTATGGTCCCTTCGATGCACAGGAAATCTTCTATAAGTTGTGGGATGGCGCCTTGGAATTGAAGCCCCTGCCCATCGATTGGACTTTCTGGTGCTACAAGTGCAATGGCATGGCTTCCATGAAGACCTGTCCTCATACCGAAAAGGGCGACAGGCTGTTCCTGTCCGGAACCATGCTGCGCAGTCTGCTTTCAGAGAACAAGATCGATGAGATTCCTGCGGAATTCAGTCGTCCGGAAGTTCTGAAGCATCTGGTAGAGTACTACGCCAGCCTGGAAGAGAAAGTGGAAGTTAAAGTCCACGGTTACGCCACCGGCGAAACCAAGAAGAAATAGAAAACAATACAATATAAAAAGCAGTCGCTAAGAACTTAAGCGACCCAGATCTTACCTTTACAGGAGGATTAGAATGCCTAGTTTCGTCATCAACGAAAAATGCGATGGGTGCAAGGCGCTGGACAAAACGGCATGCCAGCATATTTGTCCCAACGATCTGATGGTCTTAGATAAAGACCTCATGAAGGCATACAACTGCGAACCAGAGATGTGTTGGGAATGCTACAATTGCGTTAAAATTTGCCCGACTCAAGCTGTTGAGGTGCGCGGTTATGCCGACTTTGTGCCACTGGGTGCAGCGGTGACCCCTTTGCGCGGAACAGATTCCATCATGTGGACGGTTAAATTCCGCAATGGCACGTTAAAACGTTTCAAATTCCCGATCCGCACTACTGAAGAGGGCAAAGCGGTTCCGGATGGTGGGTTCGACACCGGCACAGAAGACCTCAAGTCACCGGTTTTATTCACCGAACCAGGTTCCTCAGGAATGGATTCAATTCCGTCGTTGAAGTAAACAGTCATTAACCAAAAAGGAGAATTACAGTGGCAGATTTCCAGACAAAAGAAGTCTCAACTGACCTTCTGATCATCGGCGGCGGAATGGCGGCTTGTGGTGCGGCAGTTGAGGCGGCTTACTGGGCTAAGAAAAACGGCCTGAAAGTCACTTTAGTCGATAAAGCAGCGGTTGACCGTTCCGGCGCAGTTGCCATGGGTCTTTCCGCTATCAATCAGTACGTCGGGTTGAAAGACGGCGAAAATACAATGAGGGACTACCTCGATTACGTCCGTAACGACCTGATGGGAATCACCCGTGAAGACCTGGTTGCCAGCATTGCCCGTCACGTTGATTCCTCAGTTCACCTGTTCGAAAAATGGGGTCTCCCCATCTGGACAGACGAAGAAGGTAAATACGTCCATGAAGGTCGTTGGCAGCTCATGATCAACGGCGAATCCTACAAGGTCGTCGTTGCTGAAGCAGCCAAGAACGCTCTGGGCATGGACAACATCTATGAGCGTATATTCATCACCGAACCACTGATGAACGGTGACAAGTGTGTCGGCGCTGTCGGTTTCTCAGTGCGTGAGAACGTTTTCTACGTGTTCAAAGCCAAGTCAGTCTTAGTGGCATTGGGCGGCGCTGTTCACGTCTTCAAGCCTCGTTCATCCGGCGAAGGTCTGGGTCGTGCGTGGTATCCACCCTGGAACTCCGGCTCAAGCGCATACTTCACTCTCAAGGCTGGTTGCGAAATGACCTGCCAGGAAGTACGCTTCATCCCGGTACGCTTCAAGGATGCCTACGGTCCCGTCGGCGCCTGGTTCCTGTTGTTTAAATCACGCGCCACCAACGGTCTCGATGAGAACTACATGCAGACCCGCGCTGATGAACTGCAAAACTGGCAGCCGTACGGCAAGGTAAAACCGGTTCCTGCCAACCTGCGTAACTGGCTGATGTTGCTGGACGTCATGGAAGGCAAAGGACCTATCTTCATGAGAACTGAAGAAGCTATCGCCAACATCGCAGACAAATATAAAGAAGATCCCAAGGGCTACAAAAAGAAGATGAAGGAATTGGAATCGGAAGCATGGGAAGATTTCTTAGACATGACCATTTCCCAGGCTATCCTGTGGGCAGGCATGAATGTCGCTCCGGAAGAAGCAAAATCGGAAATCGCGGCTGCTGAACCGTACTTCATCGGTTCGCACTCCGGCGCTTCCGGCGCCTGGGTCAGTGGTCCCGAAGATCTGCAGACTCCCGAAACCAAGGACGAATATTTCTGGGGTTATGCTCACATGGCTACCGTCCCCGGTATCTTCTGTGCTGGTGATGCTTCTGGCGCATCTTCACACAAATTCTCGTCAGGTTCGCACGCAGAAGGTCGTATCGCTGCCAAAGCGGCTATTGCCTACTGCGTCGATAATCCTGCAGAACCGACTGTCGATCAATCCGTAGTCGATGATCTGAAGGCGAAGATTTTAGCTCCGCTGGATACCTTTGCTAAGCATAAGGGCTACAGTTCCGATGACACAATTCATCCGGAATACATTCTGCCCAAGATGTTTATGTTCCGTCTGCAGAAGATCATGGATGAATACGCAGGTGGTGTATCGAGTCAGTTCAAAACTTCAAAAGCTCTGTTAGAAAGAGGGCTGTATCTCCTGGACTTCCTGCGTGAAGACGCAGAGAAATTAGCTGCTCCAGATCTTCATGAACTGATGCGCTGCTGGGAAAACGTTCACAGAATGTGGCAGGCTGAAGCCCACATACGCACCATCCTCTTCCGTCAGGAAACCCGCTGGCCCGGATACTACTTCCGTTCCGATACCCCGGGTATGAAGGATGATTGGCTGGCTTTCGCCAACTGCACCTGGAAGAATGGTGAATGGGTAATGACCAAGCGTCCCGTGAAATATATTCACGAATCCATGTAACATTTCCCTTTCACGAAAGTGAGAAAAAAACACCTCCGGACGGCGGTAAGCCGTTCGGGGGTTTGTTTTCTTTAGGATCATGTTATGAATATAGGTTTCATTCAATTCTCCCCCGTCCTCGGCGATCCCGACGCATCGATAGAGAAAATCAAACGTCTTATCAACCAATGCGAAGGCGCTGATCTCGTAGTCCTTCCGGAGCTATCGAATTCCGGTTACAATTTCGAATCGAAAGAACAGGCCTGGGAATTATCAGAAGAAATCCCTAAGGGAAAATTCTGCGATTTCATACAGACTGAGGCGCGAGAGCGAGGGATCCACATTGTAGCAGGCGTGAACGAACGGGATGGTGAACGACTCTACAATACTGCCATCCTGACCGGACCGGAAGGGATTATTGGCAAGTACCGCAAAACGCATCTCTTCTGGGACGAACCGGATATTTTCCTGCCCGGAGATTTGGGACTCCCAGTTTTCGATATCGGCGAATGCCGTTTGGGCATACTGATCTGTTTCGACTGGATATTCCCGGAGGTCTGGCGTGTACTGGCTCTCAAGGGCGCTGATCTGGTCTGCCACCCATCCAACTTAGTGATACCAGGATTGTGCCAGAAAGCGATACCAGTTCATGCACTCACCAATCGGATTTATATCATTACTGCCAACAGGATCGGCACTGAAGGAAATCTGACCTTTACCGGTCTCTCTACCATAGCTGATCCGAAAGGCAAAGTTTTGATTCAGGCTTCATCGTCAGAAGAGGAAGTCGGTGTGGTTGATATGAATATAAGCCTTGCCAGAGATAAGATGATCACACCCAGAAATCATGCCTTCAACGACAGAAGACCGGAACTTTATTCGCTGTTAACGGAGAATGACCCTGATGAATAGAGACAACCGTGCAATTCTGATCTCAGGTCTGTTCATCTGCCTGATTTTTATATCCGGATGTACGAAGGAGAGCGCCACAGAATCCTCGAATCTGATTGTGCCGCATGAAGAGCGCTGGGGTATCTATTCGCTAAACCGCGCCTCTGAAGAGGTACAGCTCTTATACAGCTCCACCCAACAGATGGTCGGTTTACGGCTCAGTAACGACGGGACAAGATTCGCCTTTGCGCATAGAATTGACGGGGATAGCATGCATTATGAGGAGATTTGCACAGTTGACATCGATGGAAGTAACTTCGAAAGACTAAACCAAAATAATCACATGGATACCTACCCCAGTTGGTCACCTGATGATTCACAGATAGCCTATCTATCCTGGCCCGGTGCTACTCTGGATATTTACCTGATGAACTCAGACGGAACCGGAGTATCACTGCTATACGATTCCGGTTCTCACGATGCAGATATAGACTGGTTGAATGATAAAATCACCTACACGCAGGACAGCCAGATCTGGATGATGGATGACGATGGATCGAATCCTACCCAGATCACCGATCCGCCCAACGCGGGACAGTGGGGTAACGCCAACTTGCCCTTCGGCGATTACGACCCCCGCTTCCACCCGGATGGGACCAAAATCGTCTTCGAACGGCTGGTGGATGACAGCAGCGTACACGGAAATTACGAAATTTTCACCATCGACACAGACGGTTCAAATGAAATTCAACTCACCAATACGGGATATTCACAGGGCTTGCAGAGCTGGTCGCATGATGGTTCTGAACTCGTGTTTATCGTTGCTGCCATTGGCACAACCGGGCAGTATGATATATACATGATGAATGCTGATGGTTCTGACTACCGGAATGTAACACCAACATATTTCCCCCCGGAATTTTTGTGTCATAAAGCGGTTTTTTCATCCGATGACAGTTCGATTTATTTTATTGGGGAGTGGTGGGAGTAGGGGAATGCACAAATAAACATCCAGGTATCACACCCGAATGAATTTCGGGTGCTCAGGTTTTAAATCCAAGTCACTAAAGTGACTAAGAGAAATATTGCTTATTGACTTTAGTCAATTAGATCTAAAGAGTGAGCACCGGAACTTCAGTCCGGTGCATAGAATGGCTGTTTTTAACTAGCAGCATGGAATGTTCCATACAACCAAGTGTAAAGCTTAAATCCCACAATCCCCTTGAAAAATCTAAAGATTAGTAGTAAATTACATGATCATGCAAAACAACGAAAAACCAACCTGCCCACACTGTGGAGCGAGGCTGTTAAAATGGCTGCCACCAGCAGAATCATCGTGGGGTGCTAACATACAGTACGCCTGCTTCAGTGACGATTGTCCCTACTTTATAAAAGGCTGGGATCACATGATGGAGAAATACGAAGTTAAGGCATCCTACCGCTATCGCCTGGATCCCGCAACGGGACAATCAGGCCCTCTGCCGGTCTGGTCTGACACCGCCATTCGTAGCCGTATTGTAACTTCAAATGATGAGGAAGAATAGATGCGAGAGATAGAAAACCTTAAGAGAGCTATCCTGGAAGAATATCCTCGGTTGACAGCCGATGATACCTTCAAGTTCAACTGCCGACCGGGCGTGTCCTGCTTCAACGAATGCTGCGGCGACGTCAACATATTCCTGACGCCCTACGATATACTTCGCATGAAGAACCGGCTGGGAATATCTTCGGAAGAATTTCTGGATAATTATACCATAACTCCGATAGACAAAAACCAGAACTATCCGGTTATCCTGCTGAAAATGCAGGATAACGAGGGAAAAACGTGCCATTTCGTCGGTTCGGAGGGGTGCACCATTTACGAAGACCGCCCCTGGGCTTGCCGCTATTATCCCGTAGGTCTCGCTTCTCCCAAGGAAGGTGAGAACGATTCTGATGAAGATTTCTACTTCATCCTGAAGGAGGACGTCTGTAAAGGATTCGCTGAGGGGGACACCGAATGGACTATCGGGCAGTGGCGCACCGATCAAGGTCTGGAAGCCTTCGATGAATTCGGTAAACTATATAAAGAGATCACCCTGCACGACTATTTTACGCAAGGCAAACAGTTGGACGTACCCCGCATGGAACTCTTCCACATGGCTTGTTACAATCTGGACAAGTTCAGGTATTTCATCAAAGAGAGTACATTTCTGCAGCGTTTCGACCTTGAAGAGGGATTGATCGACAAAATAATGGTTGACGATGAAGAACTCCTGCGCTTCGGTTTCCGCTGGCTGAAGTTTGCCCTGTTCGCTGAAAAGACCATTGACATCAAACCCTCCGCCCTGAGCGGATAATAATATAATTGATACTACTGTAATAATCCCCGAAAGTCATTGCTCCATTGGAGTCCCTACGGGACGAGCCCCAATTTATTGGGGCAAAGCAATCTCATAACCCGTTGAATATAAAGAGATTGCTTCGTCATCCGTCGGCTGACGGATTCCTCGCAATGACGGAAAAACATATCTCTTCAACACTCTCAGATAATCAAACCGTATATGATTCACTTCCCCATAAGCGGCGTTGAGACCTACTGGTGGCTGCCTATAGCCGTGATGTTCGTTATTTCAACGCTCACCTCAATGGGCGGCGTGTCCGGCGCTTTTCTGCTATTGCCCTTCCAGATAAGCGTCTTAGGATTCACCAGCCCGGCAGTGAGTCCCACCAATATGATTTATAACATTGTAGCCATCCCCAGCGGAGTGCTCCGCTATTATCGCGAAAAGCGCATAGTCTGGCCGTTGGTTATCACCATGGCAATAGCGTATTTGCCCGGAATATTTATTGGCGCTATTATACGGATTAAATACCTTCCTGATCCTGGCACATTCAAGTTGTTCGCCGGTCTGGTGCTTCTCTATATTGGAGTGAGATTGGGGAAGGACATATTTCGCAAAGAGAGCAAAAATCCATCACTCAAAAAAGGGGATTTTGAAATCACGGATCCTTATATTAATCTAAAAAAGTTGGGCTACGTATTCAATGGTGAGAGCTATACAGCATCTACTCTGACAATTGGTGGTTTAAGCTTGTTAGTGGGCGTCGTCGGAGGGATTTACGGCATCGGCGGCGGAGCTATCATGGCCCCATTATTGGTAGCGATGTTCAGACTTCCAGTGCACACTATCGCAGGAGCTGCACTTTTAGGAACGTTTATATCTTCTGTTGCAGGGGCGATTATCTACACAGTCATATCACCCTACTTTTCCGCCAGCGGTCTGTCAATTTCACCGGATTGGTTGTTGGGGTTTATGTTCGGTATAGGAGGGGCAGCGGGGATGTACACGGGCGCCAGACTGCAGCGTTACATTCCGGCAAGAGCTATCAAAGTCTTATTAACGTGCGTACTTCTGTTTGTATCTGGTAAATATGTCCTGGGATTTTTCCTTTAAGATTTCGTCTTCTTATCGGACGTTTCATCCACTTCCAGTACTTCCGGTAGAATTCGCATGAAGTTTTTAACCAATGATTGAGAGAATGCATCCAGCGCCCGGTGCTCGCTTAACCTGAATCCATCTTTAAAACGTTCCAATTCCACCTTCCGCATTTTATTCAAATCCCTATGGACTTCCAGTAGAAGAGTTTCCTGCTTAAGTTTGGTTCGCCAGATCGAATACGCCGAAACCTGTTCCTCTATCATCTTTTCAGCCAGAGGAACGTCTTCAGCCCGTACTTGCTCTATGTGATCCAGAAACCGCTTCATATCCTGCAGATCCAAAATGACCATCCCGGGAAGATCGCCTAAGGCAGGATCTATATCTCGAGGTATGGCGAGATCTATTAGATAAACAGGCACATTATCGCCGTCCAAATCATCAAAATATTCTTCTTTCACGATTATTCCGGGCGCCGAAGTAGCCGAAAAGACCGCGTCAACTTCCCCGATAACACTGGTAATATTATCCAATGTGAGGGTTTTTGCTTTAAAGGGAGCTGCCAGCTTATTGGCTTTATCCGCTGTTCTGTTGGCGAGATAAGTTGGTATGCCCCATCTGGCTAAACCATCAAGGATGATTTCGGTCATTTCATTGACGCCGATTACCAGAGCAGCGCGAGGTGTACCTCCATCCATCCTGTTTCTCAACATCTCCAGCGCCGCGCCAGGTACACTGCGGGGTCCTGAACCCACGTTCGTTTCCGCACGGATTTGCTTTCCCACCTGAAAAGCCAGGTGAAAGAGTTTGTGCAGTATCTTGCCCGGCCCATCAACTGAACAAGCTGCGCTATACGCTTCCTTAAGTTGATGAAATACCTGATCTTCACCTAACACCATGGATTCAAGACCGGCGGAAACGCGGAAGATGTGCCGTGCAGTAGTGGTTTTGTGATGGCAATAGCTAATCTCACGCAGTTTATCAACCTCAGATATACCGCGACTTTTGTAGAATTCTATAACAGCTTTCAGGTGATCGGTCTTGTCACGCGTGAACTGATAAAATTCAACCCGGTTGCAGGTGGCAACGACTACCGTCTCTTCACATTGGGCGATTTCTCTATAAGCAGCGCAAGCCTCAGGTAGTTCAGAACGGCCCAGTTGAAAGATTTCCCTGTCTTCTAATGATGCTGTTTTGTGACTGAATCCACAGACGGATAAACCCATTTCATTTACTCGTTGATGATTTATTTTAATGATAGCCTGATATAAACTCGAAACCGGCTTTATTCCACTCCAATGTGACGTGGATCACATTGAAATATCTGCTATCATCTTATATAGTTATGACACACCAGCCTAAAGGGTCAATAATATACAAAATCGTTCGGCTAAATGCAATTGGTTATAAGAGTGATTGCAGAAAAGCGTCGGTTAGGTTATCATATGCTAAACATTCGGGTCATAGGGGAAAGTGGATGAGCATAGTATCTTTTTTATTATTCATTACCTTCCTGGCTGTGATACCAGGTAGATGCGTAAAAGCTGACCAGGCGGCTATCCATCTGAACGAATTCGGGCATATAACATGTACTCAGCCTGTCATACCTGAATTCAAATCTCTATATGAAAGCCAGCCATACTCAAGACTTAAAGGAGACTGTTTCGTAAAGACTTCTTCCGGTCTGGTAACTTTCGAATTTGGGCGTGAAGGTAGAGCGAGTATCTTACGATATTACACTCATAACCACCACCTACAAAGCGAACATATTTATCAGAAGATCATCAATCTGTGTCTATCTTCAGACGGACGTTACGCCGCTTTCTTCGATGGTCAACATCTTATTAAGATTAATCTCGAAAGAGGAGCTGAACAAAAATATCCTTCATCCCACATTTTCACTCTCGATACCATCGGGCAGGTGGCATATTATCACTCTGACCTGAATAGAGTCATTTATCGGAACCAAAGCTTCTGCGTAACGCAGGTTCCATCTAAGTTATTGCTTTTCAATGATAATTTGATCGTATGTACTCGTTGGAGTGTGTATATCTTCCGAAACGGACGACCTGAAGAAATGTACCATCTTGCCGGAAGTTACCATGACGCCGAAGTAATCGCAGATAAGCTCTATCTGGTCGAAAAAACCGTACAAGACGACAGGTTCAACTTCGTTTTACATGAATTTGATGCGGATGGAATTCACAGGATAATCGATAAGAGGAGTTACCAGCGGAGACCGGGTGGCATGGACACTCACGAGGAGATTCGCTCACCCTTACACTATTACGAGACCTCTTTCTCTTCATTAGTCAAGAACGCTTATGCACAGATTCAGGAATGGAGCAGCCTCTATCTGCATCCCGGCGTCGATATATTCGAAGCGCCTTACACTGAAGTTTATTCTGTTCAGGATGGAGTGGTAAAGGCGATTTTGACAACCGGTGACGAACGGTACTGGAGGATAGCGATCGATAATCTAGCAGAAGGCGCAGAAGGATACCTCTACGCACATTTAGGTCAGGATTCTTTCCTGCATACGGTGGGGGATACGGTTTCGGCGGGGGAATTGATCGGCACCCTTTTTCCCGCCTGGGGATGGGCGCCTCACTGTCATTTCGCCAGAATTACACCATCGGCGCACCAGTGGGACGGTAACTGGTGGACGGTGAACAATCCTTTGGTTGACATCACCAACATGACCGATACCATCGCGCCGGTGATCGAATACGCGTTGGGAAGCGAACGTTTCGCTTTTCGCACAAAGGAAGGCGAATACTTGGACCCACTGGATCTACATGGTGAAGTCCAGATCATCGCCAAATGCGTTGACTACGCCTATTCGGTGGGTTTCGATTCCCGCATCAATATATGGGATATACAGTTCAAAATCTATGACCCCCAGAATCCTGATACCGCCATTTACACCCAATACAGCTTCGCGCAAGATATGCCCCTGGATCACTACTTCAGCAACCAATACGAAACACTGGTCTTAAACACCATCTACAGCCGCGATCAAACCTGCTTCTCGACGAACTCCGGCAACGCCAGGGATTTCTTCTATATTCTGACCAATTCAGATGGTGATTCAGCCATAACCGCAGAAGATAGCCTGGAAATTCTGGATACCAGGTCCTTTTTCAATGGGACTTACCTGCTGGAAGTAATCGTCCAGGATGCTTCGATGAATACGACTTCAGCACTTGCGCCGATCTTCATAAACAACGATCTTCCACCTTATCGCAAGATTGATGCGGTCTCACCACCCAATGAGATCACTCTGCTGGATTGTTATCCCAATCCTTTCAATCCCACTACAGTTTTGAGCTTCAGGTTATCGGTGGCGAGTTTGGTGAGGTTGGAAGTTTTTGATATTTATGGGCGCAATGTAGGGGCGGGTTTTGCCGCAGGCACCCTTAAGGGTAAACCCGCCCCTACACCGGGTACGTGGCACCCCCCCGGCACCCACAATATCACCTTTGACGGAACTGCCCTGACATCAGGGATCTACCTGTACCGCCTGTCAACCCCTTACTTCACTACCAGTGGAAAGTTGATTCTGATAAAATAATAAAGCGGCTCATTAGCCGCTTTATCTATTTGCACTTCCGAGCAATTCAGGTGGAATCACCTAATCTACCCGATAACAGCTCCAGATATTTCTTCAATCTTCGCAATCAGAGATCGGTCATCAGGGTAAACGCGCTTTGCTGCTCTCAATATCATTAGCGATTCTTCCATTCTATTTTGTGATTTGAGTTTGTCCGCCCGGGTTATCATGGAGTCGTAGGCTTCACCATAATCGGGCTCTGTGCCGTTGCCTGGTGAATCATCACGACAAAAACCATCTTTGACAAACCACCACTCTTCATTTTTCAGGAAGTCTTCACCCCATCGTCCTTTCAATTCATCCTGATCTTCATCGGGTATTTTGTTTACAGGCACCGCATCAGGGTGTAAATACGTACCGAAAGAATTGGGATTCAAGAAAACATTTCGTTGTAGATTATCTTTCATCCTCACAGATAAATCAATCCATGAAGCCATTTTCGACAGCGTTGGATCAAGACCGCCTGCTTTTAGAAAATCATCTCTGCCGACTAATACCATCCCTGCGCCGACAGCATCAACATTCCCTATTCTGCTGATTACCGGATGGTAAAACGGGAATCGTGGATATAATCCGCAGATCTTTTTATTCTGTCTGTTAAGCGCAAAGGAAGCATTCCTGATGATCGCCTTGGTGCTTGGTTCAACTATCAATCCTGCAGTTAAACCGGCATTTTCCCTATTGTGTAGATCTATCAATTCCGAAAGCCAGTTGTTCTTACAGGGCACGCATCTTGAATCGAGAAACAGTAATAGAGGGCTTCCCGCTTCTTTGGCCGCATTCCAGAGAACGCTGGCATATTTGAGGGTGGAAGATACAGGAATTATGTTATCCTTCCAGTTTGTCTGATCTAACAATTGTAGAGAAGCGTGATCATCTTCAGGGACGCTGAATATCAAGTTTACCTTGGGGTAATCGGTATATTTGGAAAGCTCATTTACGGTCATCACCAGCTCATCATGACCATGATTGCCCAGGATAATTACGGTACATACCGGCAGATTCATACTCATTCTAAACAGTTGCATGTCCAGAGTTCTTATCCAATTCTGCTGCTTCCAGGAAACCTCCCAATCATCCCCCACTATATCACGGTATCGATGATAGAGTTTTTGATAATTTTCTTTGTGGGCTTCTATTTGCTTTCTTTCATCAACCGGGAACGTTCTGAATTCATGAGTAATCAAGTTTAAGAAACGGAAGTCATACTTGCGTGTCAGGCGAATCAGCAGGTCGAAATCTTCCAGGCAGTTCATCTCTTCATCAAAGAGCATATCCTCACTGAAGACTTCCCGATTGAAGACCAGAGCGTGAATGGGGATATAGTTATTCACCAGGAATCGTTGGCGGTCGAACTTCTCTCCATAAACTCGCTTGAGTTCTTCGACAACCAGTTCTCCATTTTCCATCTTGGATATAGACTGGTGGCTGGCGCTGTAGAAGACCTTACGCCTCTCACCGGGGCTTTCCAGGGTCCTTACCGCCAATTCGAGATGATGACGGTAAAAAATGTCATCATCATCTAAGAAAGCTATGTACTGTCCCTTAGCTGATCTGATCCCTGAGTTACGGCAGTAACTACGCTCGTGGTTTTCGGAAAGATTGGTCAACTTTATACGCTCATCATCTGGAATGCCGTCGCCCAGTTGCAATGGTTCACCGCCGTCGTTGATAACCAGCGCTTCCCAGTTATCATAGGTCTGATCAATCAGAGACTCCAGAGCCTGATTCAATAACTGCTTTCGCTCATACGTCGGTATTATAACACTCACCAGGGGCTTCCCTGTCAAAGCAGGCATTTTCCTCAGATGATGGCTGTTCAGAACGTCGATACGCTCGTATTCACCGGTAAATCCTTTATGCTCCAGGGATTCGGGACTATCCAGGTACAATCCTAGCTTTTCATCTACATGATACATGGGATACCTGAGGGATATCCGCAGCCAGAAATCGTAATCACCGGCAGAAACATACCTTTCATCAAAATATCCTAATTCATCATGAATACTGTGCTTCCACATAGGTTGAGGCCCCATGCAGCACCGCTGCTCCAGCATCTTTCGAGAATACTCTCCCCATTCAAAAGACCTTTGAGCTGTATTGTTCTCAAAGGTTTCACCCTGTTTTGTGGTGATTAATACATCACCGTACGCAAGAGCAACATGCATCTGTTCATCTAACACCTTTGCCAATATTTCCAGCGCATCCCGGCGATGGCGGTCATCGGTGTTGGCGTTGGTCAGGTATTTCCCCCTTGCCAACTTGATAGCACGATTCCAGGCAGCATACAGACTCTCCCTCTGCTTGGTTCTCACAGCCAGAACGTGTTCGTTAGCACTTGCAAATCTTTCGACGATAGACCATTCATCTTGCGGTGACGCCGCGTCTATGACGACTATTTCCAGTTCGCCCTTGCGGTACAGTGTCTGGTCGTACAGGTCTGATAAACAACCTTCAAAAAGATCTTCGGATGCATAAGTGGATACTATTGCGGTTACCTTGTACTCTGGACGACTCCTGGTATCGATAATCTTCTCAATATCATCAGTCAGGGCAACAGGCTGGAGCGTTCCCTGATCATTTGCTTTGCTTCTATCTTCGGATTCCACCCCAGTTACTTTTCGTTCATATTCAAAGGCTTTTTCAAGGTTACCGCGTTTTCGGTGATAGTCAGCCAACCTGTTCAGACTGTCTTTCATGCCAGGAATGCGGATGGTCTCATTCTCATTTGAAAGCATCTCAGAATACAACTGATTGAATTTCCGGGCAGCGTTTTCGGCGCCGAATTCCCGCAGAGCATATTCCTTGGCATTATTCCCCAAACGTTCCCGTTCTTCCAGGTGATGGTAAAGGTATTCAATAGCTTCCTTGTACTCTCGTTCGGAATAAACAACCAATCCATTGTAGTTATGCAGGATCATCCGCTTGGGACCGCCATAAGGGAATATCACTATCGGCAGCGCTGCCACCATAGCTTCCTGCAGATTCAATTCACCACCGGCGAAGGTTTTCTCATCGAGGGGGAATCCATATACGTCAAATTGACCGAATATGCGCCGCATGTCATCGCAATATCCCAAAAAATCGAATCTATCCTGAACACCCAGGCGTACGGTCTCTTCTATGGCAGCTTCCCGCAATGGTCCATCACCACATACCTGAAAGCGCACGTTGGGGATATCTATCTTACGAGACATTTCCACGTAACGAGTGTTATACTTTCCGGGACAGATCGTCCCTATCCAGCCGATGTTGAACGTATCATGGGGGAAGCGTTTCACCGGCAGTATCCGGTCAAAGTCTGCGCTTTCGAAAATGAGCTTGACCTTCCGCTGCCTTTCAGTTTCCGGAAGTGATCGAATTGCCTCCAGGTCCCGCGTCATGGGGTTAGTTATCACCATAGCGTCGGCGAAATCCACCACCTCCCGCGTCAATTCGTTAGGAGGATACTCTCCCGAAACAGCGCACCATACAATGGTAGGTTTGCGCGGCAGATTAGTATGCATCAAAGGGAAATCCTGCCACCAGTGCCACTGGATTATGTCAGCGTTTTTGTATAGCTTTAGGAAATTATCAGCTTCAGGAGCGATGTGTACTTTCAAACCTTCAGCAACCCCCTCTGCAATAACGCCATCGAAGGTTGGTTGCAGGGAGATGCATTCATGCTGAAAATTCCCCATCTGTCCCGAATATTTAGCCACACCGATCAGAGCTCTCCCGGCGCCGCCCTTGGACAGCTGATCAGTGATGTGGAGAACTTTTATAGGTCTGTTATTATTCCTGTTGTCAGGAATCATGTTTTATGCATAATTGAGGAATTCGTTGTTTGCTCGTTTAGAACGCTGTAAGTGATAGGTGTTTTTTCATAGGTAGGCTACTTCCACACGGAAGACATATACGTAGTTCCTCCATTAACGAGGCTCATCCAAAACATTTTCAAGCATAGCAGAATCGACATCCAGTCTTTCAGTCCTCTGCAGCTTTGATAGCCGGTTCTTATTATCAATATGCTCTTTTAGCATTTCCGCAATTGCTATGAGTTCACCGGCGTCTGGGAATTGAGCTATGGCGTAGGAGAGTACCGTCTTGGCTTCGTTCAAGTGCTGATCCTTCAGGAGATTATTGAAGACGCCTAACACATGCTGGTATTGAGCTAAATATAGATCACCCGGCACCCTAATTGCCATTTCAAAATATTTCACGCATTGACCGTTCAGCAGTTTGAACGCTTCAACTTCGTTGCGGAAAGTTCCATCCTGTTGTGAGAGCCTTTCTTCAAATTCACTGCGAATATGTTCATACAGTTCAATATCCATACGGGCGTACTCTTCGATGACCGCACGCTCCTCGGGCGTTAACGATTCGGTTTTCGGCCTGTTGTTGGTAACGTTTTCCCTGATATAGTACGGCGTGCTCCAATTATACATCCTCTTTAAAAAAATCAAGCTCTCATCAAACTCTTCGGTTATACCTACGAAGGAAAAATGCTTTTGCAGATTCTCCCTGGCAATTTCAACTGCTTCGGAAGAATATTCACCATAACCTAAATCATCCATGCCGGACAGATATTTAGTGTGTGTATTGTCCAGTAGATGGTACATGCCACTGCGGACAAAGTCAGCAATATTCTTATACTGAGAAGTCATCGGTTCATGCAATTCATGTTCAGGGTGCGTTAGAATGTAATAATATTCGGACATGATCCTGTCAACCGGATTCCGCATTAAGGTAATATACTTATAATCACCTGTCAGCTCCCGGTGTAAGCCAAAGCGGAAATGCCCCATGATTACATTAACCTTATTCTGTTCAGCGGAGGAAAGCTCGTTGAATTCCCTCAAGTTATCCTCTAACTTCTTGGGATAGAACCTGATCGCTCCCAAATCGCCATACTGCCGCTTGAGTATTCTTTCAAGTGTAGTTCCGGCGGTTTTCATTATGTGGAGAAAGATCAATCTATTTTCATGATCATCATTTGCACTAAAAGCTGGCATGCTTAACTCCTTTTTTTTCGTAACAGTATGAGAGATTCATTCATCACTGAAAATTAGAGCTATCTCTTCAACCTATGAACTGTTCTGCACTCACCTCTTGGTACTCTTCTTTGATGCTTATCGGTCTGGCGTCCTTCTGTTCAACTTCTGCATTGATTGTGGTCAATTCCGGTCTGTTTCGGCAGAGTTCTACTATGGAACGGAGGGGAAACACATGATCCGGCACATATAATTCGTCGAAGATTTTCTGTACCAAACTGAAGTCTTCAGGAGTATCCACAGCCAAACGCAGTTCGGGCCAATAGACATTCTTGGAAACGGGCATTTCACCCCAGGAGAACAGTCCGGTCTGAGTGAAATATCCTCCCCAGATTTCCGTATCCAGAGTATCCTTAATCTGGCAGGCGCGCACCATCGCCGTACGTGATATTACGTATGCAAATGCGCCCATAGGCAATCCTAAGCAGCGGCTGAAGTCGTTGTTGTAGTGATGATGAAAATCGACTAAGTAGTCAATGTACTCTGGATCGACAAAGGGATTGTCAGCGGTGCAGCTCACCACCGTATCGATTCCCCACCTTTCCGCTGCTTGCGTCAGGCGCAGCAGCACGTCATCCGGATCACCGCGAAAGCATTCGACAGATTCAAGCTCTGCCAGGTCCGCCAGCGGGTCATCCTGTTTCAGAGGAGATGTGCAGATTATGATGGTTTCCGGTCTCTGCGCTAATTTAAGGCGATCGATCATATGACAGATCATCGGTCTGCCCTTGATAGGTTTAATCACTTTTTTGGGCAGCTTGGTTGACTTTAAGCGAGCAGTAATTAGTATGGCTGTTTTCACGGGTGCCTCCCTTTATAAATCACTGAATTCCAGACATTCAGCCGTTTACATAACTGGTGTAAGTATCTGATTGCAGCTCGATTGAGCATTTCCATCTACATAGAAACCTCTATGAGAAGATCCGGTGTATCCGCGAATCGTTCTACTATCTCCCAATACAGTCTTAAGTTTCTTCACATCCTCGCTGCGTAGAAGTCCGTCTGCGATCAATTTCCTGTAAATCCCAATATCTCTTGCCGATATCTCTCTTATGTCCACCGATCCAACTTCAGGTAGATCCAAGAACTGCATGAGTTTCCCCAGTTCCTGATGCGGACGGCAGCATAGTGCTTCATAACGAACTTCCACGAAAGATTCAGATTTGAATGAGGTTTTTGAGATTCTTCTATCGTTTTCGACCCACAATCTTCCCCAGAATTCCAATTCCTGTCGTGGCAATTTACCGCCGGGAGTAAATTCCGAGAACTCTTCACCTAACGTTGTGATTGCATCTAAAGGATCACGGATTACGTGCACAACCGATGCTTCCGGAAAAGCCTCGACCCATGCCTGGATAGTAGCGCCCGCCCGCGGATTAGCCCATACCCAGGGTAAGTCTCCGATATAGCCGTTTTCGCATAAGACGTCTGCGATAGTTAGTGCAGATATTCCAAACGAAGCCTGATGTGGATCGAACCGGCGAATTATATCCGGGTCATTCCATCCCGGAAGGATGTCAATATCTATCCTGTCAAAGTATTTCCAGCTTTCAGATTTCCTGTCGCTGACCGCAAAGGTCCCTGCTTGGTGAAGAAGTCTGGCTAAGAGGCTCATGCCAGAATTGGGAAACCCCACGATAAGTATGGGCTTGAACAGGAACTGCGCAGGAAATTCTGATTTACTATCATTGTTCATGAGTCTTTCCTCATCCATGGAATCGTCCCTCCTGTGGGTGTTTCCATCGAGCCACGGTTATTATTATATGCCAAATCAGACGTAATTAAAGCAGAAGTCTAATAAAAATACAATTAACACTGCAGTTTTACGCAAATCATGTGCCATGGTTTAGTGAGATTGTGATTAATATTATACCTTAATTATCAACAGTTTAGAGATAAGGAGCTATCTTAGAGAACTGAATCCGGCATCTTTTTCCCCGATCAGGGGTGTACTTTTCCGCCGATTTTTGTATCCTTATGAGAGGTTAGTTATGACTTATCCACGAAATTGTTGGGGATATTGGACTTGACATTCTGGTAAGTCTGCTTTATCTTTAAGTGTATGATTTCCGCCTGGGTCAGTAATAGGTACAAGCTGAAATATTGGGAAAAAGTAATGAACCGAAATATCAAACTCTGTAGTATCATGTTATTCACATTTCTTTCGGTGGGATTGATGAGTTGTGGAAATAAGGGTCCCGCAGACCTGATTCTAAAAGGCGACAGGATATATACCATGGATGCCTATCAACCAAAGGTCGATGCTGTTGCGATCCGTGAGGGGAGAATAATATTTGCCGGTTCTGAAGCAGAATCAGAAGAATTCCAGGATTCAGATACGCGCGTGATAGACCTGCAGGGTTTCTTCGTTCTACCCGGTTTGATTGACGCACACGCTCATCTCTCATCTTTAGGGAAATACCTCTCTCAGTTGGATCTTATAGGTATGCAATCACCAGGTGAGATCAGAGAACTGGTGCTGAAAGAGATGGAGGGAACTCCTGAAAGCTCATGGATTTCCGGCAGAGGTTGGGATCAGAACCTATGGAGTACGAAGAAATTCCCTTCCTGGCGAGATCTGCGGGGTACGGAATCCCATCCTGTTTACCTGCGCCGGGTCGATGGTCATGCCGCCTGGGTGAATAAAACCGTTCTTGATATATGCGGCATAGACAAAAACACTACCGCGCCCGAAGGCGGGAAGATAATCCGTGACAGGCAGGGAAATCCTACCGGCGTGTTAATAGATAACGCCATAAATTTAGTGAAGGATCAACTGCCCGCTACGCCTCCTCAGGAATACAGGAACTGGTTCAAGAAAGCGATGAAAGAATGCAATCGTTTAGGATTAGTGGGCCTTCATGATGCAGGTGTCGATACCACCCGCCTGGACGTCTATCGTGAATTGACTGAATCTGGCGAATTGACTATGAGAATTCACGCAATGTTAGATGGAGATGATGAGACACTTCTTCAGGAATATTTCCAAAATGGTCCGCTTACCTACGAAGATGATTCGTTCTTTCAGGTTAGAACGGTCAAGTTGTACGCTGATGGAGCTCTGGGTTCCCGCGGCGCAGCTCTGTTGGAACCGTATTCGGATGATCCGGGCAACAGTGGATTATTAATTCGCGACGCCGATTCGATATATCAGACAGCCAGTTTAGCAATTGACGCGGGGTTTCAGGTCTGTACGCACGCTATCGGTGATGCTGCGGTGCGGGCTACTCTCGATGCCTATGAAAAAGCACTGACGGAAAATCCTGAGGGCGATTACCGCCTTCGCGTGGAACACAGCCAGATAATAGCCTCTGATGATATTGACAGGTTTGCAGAGTTGAAGGTCATTCCTTCTATGCAGCCCACCCATGCCACTTCTGACATGCCCTGGGCAGAAGATCGATTAGGTCCGGACAGAATAAAAGGAGCCTACGCCTGGCGCCAACTGCTTAACCGTGGTTGTAAAATCCCCTGCGGATCGGACTTTCCGGTTGAATCACCAAATCCACTGTGGGGTATATATGCCGCTGCAACCAGGCAGGACCACCAGGGGCAACCACCGGGCGGCTGGTATCCGCAGGAACGAATGACTGTGGAAGAAGCTGTGCGAGGTTTCACCATCGACGCGGCTTATGCAGAATTCGCTGAGGACATAAAGGGCAGTATAGAGGTCGGGAAACTGGCTGATTTCACCATTGTGGATAGGGACATCTTCAGGATACCGCGGGCTGAGATACTGGAAACTAAAGTGGTTGGCACCATCGTGGGTGGCAAAATTGTCTATGCTGATCTGGTCATGAAGGATTTAATACCCTGAGACAATGCCGAGTAAATTGAAAATAGGGATCAGCGCCTGCCTCACCGGAGAAAAGGTGCGTTATGACGGCGAAAGCAAACTGGATAGACAGTTGCTGGATTCTCTAAGTGGCGTAGCTGAGTTAGTTCCGATCTGCCCTGAGGTGGATTGCGGTCTGACGATTCCAAGACCGAAAATGGAATTGCGCGGGGAAACAGAATCACCTCGTATTGTAGTAATTGAAACCAGTAGAGACCTCACCGATAAATTTACATCTTGGTCGGCTGGTAAGATCAATGAACTTGAGAAACTGGACTTAGACGGTTTCATTTTCAAATCTCGCTCGCCAAGCTGCGGAATAAGCGTTCCGGTATGGGACGAATCAGGTTCTGTGATTGGGTCGGCTCCGGGCATTTTCGCCGGTCTCTTTATAAAAAGCTTCGATGATGCCATCACCGCCGATGAGGAGAAGCTAAATGGTGGTGACAGGCTAAGACAATTCTTGGAGAGTTGCAGCGACATCGCTACATGTCGCTAAGCGTGAGGTTTGCTAAGAAATCATATTTGGGATTCCTGGGGTTTTTTGGTCCTTAATGAATCTTACGCAATAGCTGTGGAACAAGCGCTGCCTTTTAAGAGTGAATTGAAGGGATGCTTAAATCTCTGGTCAATGGTAGCATAGGATAACTCTAACGACGGACGCACTAAAATCTGGATGAAATAATGCAGCATGTTGTCATCGGCACTGCGGGGCATGTCGATCATGGGAAATCCGCATTAGTCAGAGCGCTAACCGGCACAGACCCTGATCGTCTGCAGGAAGAAAAAGAGAGGGAAATGACCATTGACCTGGGATTTGCTTTCTTAGGTGACGATATCACTTTCATAGACGTTCCGGGGCATGAAAAATTCATCAAAAACATGCTGTCTGGAGTGGTGACGGTCGATGCAGTCGTTTTCATCGTTGCCGCCGATGACGGTTTCATGCCGCAGTCGGAAGAGCACTTTGAAATCTTGAAACTGATGAACGTCGAACGCGGCATGGTAGCGTTGACGAAGATCGATACGGTGGACCCTGAATGGGTTGACCTGGTCGAGGATGATATCAAGCAAAGGTTAACGGGATCTTTCCTGGAAGATGCGCCAATTTTCCGAGTTGATAGCATCAGCGGTAAGGGCATCGAAGAGATAAAACAGGCAATTTTAAAGTTAGCAGAAGAGATTCCCCCAAGACCCGATCGTGGTGTTTTCCGCATGTACGTTGACCGCGTTTTCAGCATAAAAGGTTCGGGGACCGTCATCGCTGGAACCGTTTTGGGCGGAGAACTTAAACCCGGCGATCGCGCTGAACTGCAGCCTGCTGGAATTACCGTCCGCATTAAGCGGATACAGGTTCATAACGCTGAAGTCCCCAAAACCAGAATCGGTGAACGTGCTGCCATCAATCTACAGGGGGTGGAAACATCCCAGATCATGCGCGGTGATCTGCTAGCACAAACTGGATATTTCAAATCAACCTACATGCTGAACGTGTCCTATAATCACCTCCTTTTTGCTTCAAAGCCCCTTGCCAACCGCGCTAGAATTCGTCTCCATTTAGGTACAGCCGAGTACTTAGCCAGAGCGGTGCCTTTAGAGAAGAAACCCATTCTTCCGGGCGAAACCGGCTACATGCAATTGCGCTTAGAATCCCCTACCGTCTGCGAAATCGGCGACCGATTCGTCATAAGGGATTACTCACCTGGCAGAACCATCGGCGGCGGGCAGATATTGGAAGTCCATCCAGAAAAATTGAAGTACCTCCCGGATGATGAGATCCGCGTTTTAGAAGCTCTGGACAAAGGCGGCGCCGGTGACTTAACCGAACAACATATCAGACGCAGCGGCTTCGTTCCTCTGACCATCGCTTCTGTCGCCCGCGATATTTCCCGACCAGAAGATGAAGTATCCGGTCTCTTTGAGAAATTGATCGAGCAGGGTAAGATAGTTCAATTCAAAACGCCTCAGACGTATTGGGTTATCCATCATGAAGTCTTAGAAGACTCCAGAAAATTGATGCTGAAGACGCTGGATGAATTCCACCATGCCAACCCATTTCGCTTAGGGTTGAAACGTTCCGAACTGGCAGGCAAGCTGTTCGGTAAGGTGGATACAGGACTGTACGACGCTTTTCTCGATCACCATGTGGAAGAGGGTGATATAGAATTAAAGGGTCTGCACGTTCTGCGGAAGGGACACAAGATCAAGTTCAATAAACAGCAGGAATTATTAGCAGAAAAAATCCTAAAAATATACTGGGAAGCTGCTTTCGTCACTCCCGAATTCGATGAACTAACCGAACAGTTGGACGCGCCTGCTGAGCAGGTCCGCCGTGTAATTCAAGGGCTGACTGATAAGGGCGACCTGAAGGAATTAAGCATCAAGATAGGCCGCGCTCTGATTTTTCACTCCCAACGCATCGATGAGGCAAAAGATATCGTGGCAGGTCTTTTTAAAGATAAAGATGAAATCGCTTTTTTTGAAGCACGTGAAGCGCTAAATTCCACACGTAAATTCACCACCCCGATTCTGAATTACTTCGATCAGATAGGTTTCACTGTGCGAGTGGGTGAAGTGCGCCAATTGAAGAACCAATCTTGACCTATGAAAAGACGAAATCCCGTAGTCGGGGTCGCCTGCCCCTTTGGGGCCTCTGACCCCGACGGTAAGCCTCAGCATAAATAAACACAAGATAAAGAACACATTTACAATAACATATAAAACCATGAAAGCCATCTTAAAAAACAGCACCGAACAGGGATTGACCTTAGTCGATAATCATCCCATGCCTGAAATTAAATCGCCTACAGACGTGTTAGTGCGCGTTAAAGCTACTGCCATCTGCGGCACCGACCTGGATATCTACAAGAGTGATCCCGACCTCACCAATCGGATGAAACCGATCATGCCGGTCGTTGTCGGACACGAATTCTGTGGTGAGGTCGTTGAAGTGGGCACAGGCGTGGAAAAGGTCAAACCGGGAGATTACGTTTCCGCAGAGATGCACATACTCTGCAAGGAATGTATCAATTGCCGTACAGGTAACGGACACGTTTGTATCAATACTATTATCAAGGGAATCGATGCGGACGGCTGTTTTGCTGAATATGTAATCGTTCCCGCAGCAAATATTATAAAGCTCCCGCAAGATTTACCGGTAGAGGTAGCAGCTTACTTGGACGCCATTGGCAACGCTGTGCACACGCTATCGCCGGTTGACGTCGTCGCCAGGAGTGTAGCTATTTTAGGCGCGGGACCCATCGGCATCATGGGTGCGAAAATCGCCAAGATCAGCGGCGCACGTGAGGTGTTGATAACGGACGTCAACCAGAGTCTGCTGGATATCGCCGCCCAAAACGGTGCTGATCACACCTTCAATGTGAGTTCCCAGGAGGGCAGGCAGGCGTTTCTGGAGCACTGTAAGAAGGATAGAACGCGCTTGGGCGTGGACGTAGTTGTGGAGATGAGTGGGCATCCCACCGCTTATGATGACCTCTTCGAATGCGTTCGTATGGGCGGTGAAGTTCTTCTCTTAGGACTACCCCGGGAACCGATATCGATTAATTTCAACCGCGACGTTGTCTTCAAAGGTTTGACCATACGCGGCATTATCGGCAGGAGGACCTACGATACCTGGTTCAGAATGCTGGGTATGATCGAAACCGGTTTATTGGAAACCCTGCAGAATCTGGTTACGCACACCATGCCGTTGGAAGAATTTCAGAAAGGCTTCGACGTCAAACTGAAGGGTGAAGGATTGAAGGTAATATTCAAACCTTGAGAATGTGAGGAAGAATGATGGACTTACTACCAGATCTAAAGCCAACCAGTTATACTTTGCGAAGATTTATATTGGTGATTTGTTCACTGCTGATAACTTCCCTAACAGTTAATGTAGTGCTGTCAGACGGTTCCAGAAATCTGGATGAAGCGATAGCACTCTTTGAAAACAAGGATTATGAAGAAGCGAGACCCATCTTTCAAGCACTGATTGATGAAGACAAGACCAACGCCGAAGCTAACTTTTACTTAGGGAGAATTGCTTTAGCCGCTGATGATGATCCCAAACAAGCTTCCAAATGGCTGAAAAAAGCGGTCAAATACGACGATAGCCGCGCTGAATATCACTTTCTACTGGGACAAGTTTACGGTATGAGAGCTCAAGATGCCAGCATCTTTAAAGCCCCGGGTTTAGCCAAGGGAGTTAAGAAGCAGTTCCTCCGCACTGTCGAATTAGACCCAGACCACATGGACGCGCGCTTCGGGTTGATGCAATTTTATCTGAATGCGCCGGGAATCATGGGCGGCAGCGATGAAAAAGCCAGAGTTCAAGCTGAAGAGATAAAAACACGCAATCCCGTGATGGGCTGTCATGCCAGCGCTGTCATATACGAACATGATGATAAGATGGATTTGGCGGAAGGTGAATATCATAATTTAATAGCCAGCGATCCAGATAACAGTGATTACCAGTACTATTTAGGCTATTTTTATCAAAATCACGAACAGTTCGACAAAGCCTTCGATCTGTTTGATAACATCTTACAGGATCATCCGGAAGAACTGAGAGCCTTATACCAGATCGGTCGGACAGGAGCGCTTTCCGGTCAAAGACCGGATAGAGCGGCAGATTGTCTGCTGCAATATTTGTTATCTGAACCTGGACCGGATGACTCTGGTCTCGATTGGGCTCATCACCGATTGGCTATGGTATATGATAAAGCCGGGAAGATAGATTCCGCTCGCGTACACTATGAAGCCGCTTTGGTTATCAATCCCGATCACACGCAAGCTAAAAAAGCCTTAAAAAAACTGAAATAAACACCCTTTAAATACGTGAGGTGAAAATTGAGACAGGTGAATAACTATATCTTTCTTCTCATAGGACTGCTTGCTATTACTTCTGCGATCACTCATGCAGGGGCTTCTCTGGAAGATGGAATCGCATTCTTTGAAGCTGGCAGATATTCGCAAGCTGAAGAAGTATTCCAGGAATTAATCCAGAAGCAGCCGGATGACACTCAGGCTATACTGTATTTGGGCAGGGTTTTCTATGAACGCAAGGAATACGATTCGGCTATTGACCAGTTTGAAGAGACAGTGGCTATTAATGACGAAACCTCTGATCATCATTTCTGGTTGGGAGCTGTCTATGGGAGGAAAGCGCAGAAGGCGAGTATTTTCAAGAGAATTGGTCTGGCTAAGAAGACTAAGAGAGGTTTTCTGCGTGCCATCGAACTGAACCCGGATCATGTGCGCGCCAGAGAGGCTTTGGTGAGATTCTATCTGCAGGCGCCAGGAATTGTGGGCGGCAGCAAGAAAAAAGCCTACTTAGAAGCAGAGGAAATAAAGAAACGAGATTCTCTCTGGGCACACAAGGCTTACGCACGAATTTATAAAGACGAAGAGGAATTCACCAGAGCCGAAGGAGAGTACTTAGCTGCTATCGAGGAGGATCCCGCTGATCCGGATTTCCGTTATCTGCTGAATGATTTGTACTATATGACGGAAGAATACGGTAAAGCATCCCAACTCTTGGAAAAAATGTTGATAGAATTGCCCGATGAAGTTAGTGTATTATTTGAAATTGGCAGATTAGGCGCAGCATCTGGCGAAAACTTAGTCAGGGCCGAAGAGTGCCTTGAAGACTATCTGAAATCGGAAACTGTCGAAAGTGATCCGGCATTCGATCGGGCTCATTACTATCTGGGACAGATCTACCAGAAAGGCGGGAAGATAGATCAGGCGAAAGCGGAATACCAACAGGTGCTGAAATTGAATCCTAAGCATAAACAGGCAAAAAAAGCTTTGAAAAGGATAGATTAGCAATTATTTTAAATAGATTCAGATAGATTTACCAACGCATTAAAAGCTGAAAATACTAAGCAGGTGTCTTATGGAAATAACACCGCGTCAACCCAGTAAGAACGTAATGTACTTTTCCAAGTACCATGCCACCGGCAACGATTTTATCCTTGTTGACGGCATTAAGTACCCGGAAACGCCAAGCTGGTGGCATACGGAAACCATCTTCAAGCTCTGCACCAGACATTTCGGCATCGGCAGTGATGGATTGATCGTCTTGCTGGAATCTGAAGAGAGCGACTGCCGGATGAAGTACTTCAATGCTGACGGTCAGGAAGCTCAGATCTGTGGAAACGGTCTGCGCTGTCTCGCTCTTTTTGTTCGCGATCAGGGTTACCCTGTCAATTCACCTATGACAATTCAAACTCTGGGCGGAGACATCGTAGTGGATTTCCTGACCGGTGATCGCGTCCGAGTTGCCATGCCGCCCGTTTCCTTCAACCGGCTGGACCTGCCCATGCGTGGCCAAGGTGACTGCATTGATGAGGAACTTAAACTGGATAAGGACACCAAGTTGAAAATCACCGCCCTGTCAGTGGGCAATCCGCATGTGGTTATCTTTGGTGAATACTCTGACGATCAGTTCAACCAATTAGGTCCGGTATTGGAGAAACACTCCCTCTTCCCGGAACACGTTAACGTATCGTTCGTAGAAGTCAAGGGTCCCGATACCATCTGGCAGCGCGTATGGGAGAGAGGATCAGGACCGACGCTGTCGTGCGGTTCGGGAGCGGTTGCCGCTGTGGCTGCAGGTATCGCTAAAGGAGTACTACCCTTTGCCGCCAACATCAAAGTTGAACAGCCGGGCGGTGAACTGGTGGTAGCTATCGCCGATCAATATGCTGAAGCCACGCTGGAAGGTGAAGCGGTTTACGTCTTTCACGGCGTGCTGGAATTTTAAAGCATGGACAACTCTCAGCTTAAACTCACCTTGTCAAGACGCCAACATTTTGCAGACAGATGAGTATCACATTTAGGGGAATAATTCAGTTACCACCGTGGTGGTACTTAGATTTTATTGAGTACTAATTAGAGAAACTGCTTGACTGCCAACCAAGAATTTTGTAAATTAATACAACCCAAAAAATAACCTGGGATACACCATAGTGCGGCGTCTAATCCACACATTTGTGATAATTTTCCTTTCTTTCTGCCTGATGGTTGCGTTCTCTGGCTGTGTTTTCAACATGGTTTACATGTTGGATCAGCCAGTCAGCGATCCCATGATGTATGCCGATGACGCCCAGGACAGTGACCTGTGTAAAGTTGAAGACGGCGGTTATTCCGGTTCAGCCGGTGAATGCCCTACTTGATGAAGTTTTCCGTCCGGTTCGGATGGTCAGCGATATTTATTATAGAATCCATCTAAGCTATCAGATCGAGAACGAGGGTTAATCCGGTCAAGCGCTGGTTACCCTTGAATTGATGCAGAATAAAATGAACCCTTGTAATAGAATAATTCTCTTAATCAGTGCAATAACGCTGATTCCCGCATCGCTCTTTGCCGGCCCTCTGAGTATCGGTAACTTCACTCAGGTGAAATTAGAGTACCAGTACACTGACTATCTAAAATACTCCTATCCCAATCCCATTCTCTTCGAATACCCCAATCAGCAATATACCCAGCCGCTTCCTTACATCGTTGATTTTCCTGAAAACAGGAGTTTAGCTCGAGTGACCCAGGGTATCGGTTTCAACGATGAAATACAGTTGAAATACCAATATTCTGACCTGTCTGAGAATAATTTTCAGGATCTCTTTAATCTCAAGTACCAACGTAACGTCTCCGCTTCCGCGGATGTGCACATCAGCGGTCAGTTTACCAGAGGCACCGGTAACTTCCTGGGAAAGATGGTCCAATTGGGCGGTAGATACGACTGGGCGGGTTTCGTACTGGCATCAGCATCATACGCATATTACACCAATGAAATCGACAGCGTCGGACTTGAGAAGAGCGATGCTCATTCCTTCCAATTAAAACTGCGCCAGACTCTTTCACGCTCTACCGCGTTTCAGGTTCGGCATGATTGGTTCTTTGCTTCAGGTGAAAAAGCCGATTTCGTATCCAATACGCTTACTTTCTGGCTGTCACAGTGGCTGCCAACGCAGACGGCCGTACATCTGGAATGGAGAGAACACTGGGATACAGCCGGATTGACTTCTCATTCCCCCTCCCTGGAAATTGCTCAATATCTATCCTGGGCAACGATTTTCAAAACGCGGGCACGCTACTATTACGGAAAACCTACTGATGAAGCAGCCCTTGAGACAATCAAGGGAGACCATTTCACCAGCTTTTCCATATCCGGTATCTTAAGTCATCACCTATTTGCCGAGACCATCGTATCGGTTAAATACCGCTATTACTGGAGTGATCAGGACGTCGAAATGAACACCTATCTGCTGGCATTGGAGCACATATTATGAGAGCGGATCAAACACATAGTCATTCCGGAATGCTCATCGTTTGTGCTTTGATCATTACCGTCTTTTTGATCTGGGGATGCGGCAACTTACCCGTAACAATTGTGGATAAGGTGGGTTCTGTTCAGGTAAATGGAGTGATGCCGGACAGCAGTCCCGCAGATAGCGTTCACGTAACTCTCGATGACGGTTTTTTAGGCACATTTCCCAATCCGCATACATTGACCACAGTAATCGGTACTCATCTGCTGGAAGTGGGATCCATCATCTATCCCAATCCTGGCGACACAATCGAATATTTCAGCGCACCTCAGTACGTTACTGTACAGGAAGGTCAGACTACCCAGACTCAGTTCGACCTGGAGGGCGACCTGCCGGTTGCACCATACGAGGGATTCCTGGCACCTGAGATCGCCCTGTACGACCTGGACGATAATTTAGTTACTTTGTCGGTATTAACCGGCGATGACAAAATCGTGTTGGCATATTTCTTCGAATACGGATGATCTTTCTGCATTGGTACGGAGATTCCGTATTTCCAGACAGAAATTCACGAGATATTCGATACGGATAGTGTGGCAGTTCTAAGCGTTCTGCATCCCAACGCTCCGACCGGATGGCTGGAGTGGTATGCGCCTCTGACCACCATGATCAAGAGCGTCGCCATAACCTTCCCCATGCTTTCTGACACGACCGGTGATACCTTCGATCTTTATGAGTCGAATTTAACTAATCTACCATCGATATTCCTGATCGATCAGTCGGGGGTTATCCAGTTACGGTTCGATGGCACTGATTCCGATCCCGAATTCAGCCTGGAAATGGATGAGGTTCTAGCGAAAATAGATGAACTGCTTGAAAATCCACCCGATTAATGATAAGCACATGAAAACGGTTTAAAATGACGAATGTAAACTTTCAAAGACTGATAATCTTAGCAATCTTTCTAATGCCCATAGTTGGGTATGCAGCCATAGGCGTCGGCGTTCAAGCGCCAGATTTCACTCTGCAGACGACCAAAGGAGACGAAGTTACCCTGTCAGATTACCGGGGGCAGGTGGTCATCCTGCACTTCTGGAAATCCAATTGACGACAGTGTCATGCGGAGATTCCGCATCTTAAGAAAATTGCTGAAAGCTACCCCGAAGAGCAGGTAAAAATCCTTTCGATGAATGCCATTAACCCATCCAAGCAGGCTGCAGCAGAAGCGAAGCGGTACAAAATCGAATTTCCGACCTTGATCTGCCGCCAAACCGGCGTAGCGCGGGATTATAAAATAACCAAATTGCCACATCTCGTTATAATTGATCAGGAAGGGATCGTTCAGGGGAGTAAACTGTTTTTAAAAACAGATAAGATCAAGGAAATCCTGGATACCCTGTTAATAGAAGAGGAGGAAGCTGCATCTTCTCATGAGTAATTTTCGTGATCTGTATACACTAATCCGTACCGGGTAAGAATATATGAACAAGATCAGGACCTTAACCTTCCTTCTGCTCGCCATAGTGATAGTATTAGCCCTCATCAGGGGATTCATCTTAGGTGACCCGGCGGATATGCGTATGGAAGCTTCCGGGCTTTGACTGGCCTGCATAGGGATCGGATGATCTCTTCAATACACTGAGGACTTTCCTGAAAATGTCACTCTGAGCGAAGCGAAGAGTCTCATTTTTTTTATAACTCATAGAATAACTAGAGATTCTTCACTGCGTTCAGAATGACTTTCGAGACAGTCCCACCAAACCATGTCTCAGAATAAAGAAAATATTCCTTTAGCCCCCTGCATTAACAGTTGTCCGCAGGGGATTGACATCCGGGCTTTCATCGGTGATATCTCCCAGGCAGAAAACCGGGGGATGACCGAAGAAGAAGCTTTCGAGAAAGCCTGGCGTAAGATCACGGAAGTCAATCCCTTCCCGGCAGTATGCGGTAGGGTCTGTCCGCACCCCTGTGAAGGTGAATGCAACCGTCAAGAGAGGGATAGTTCGGTTAACATAAACGTCATTGAACGATTCCTGGGTGATTGGGCGATTGATAAATCACTTTCTCATCAAAAACTTACCGATAGAGTCCAATCTGAGAAAATCGCCATAATAGGTTCAGGACCGGCGGGTTTATCCTGTGCTTACCAACTGGCGCGCCGTGGATATAAAAGCACCATCTTTGAAGCTCTCTCTGAACCGGGAGGGATGCTTAGGTACGGCATCCCCAGTTTTAGACTGCCACGCGACGTGCTTAGCGCCGAAATAGAAAAGATATTGGACTTAGGTGTCGAACTGCGCACTAACTGTGCCGTAGGCAAAGACATATCCTTCGATGAAATTAGAACAGAACACGATGCCGTCTTCTTAGGGATCGGTGCTCAAAAAGCGGTGATGCTGCACTGTCCCGGCGAAGAAACTTCCGGGGTTTACAACGGACTTGAATTTCTCGAAAGCGTAAACAGCGGTGAGAAGATAGATCTTGGAAACAGCGTAGCAGTCATTGGTGGAGGCAATACCGCCATCGATGCGGCGAGGGTTGCTAAAAGACTCGGTGCGAAGGTCACAATCGTTTACCGGCGCACCAGAGAAGAGATGCCGGCACTGGCAGAAGAGATCGAAGCAGCCGAAGAGGAAAGGATCGAAATCGTTTATCTCGCCGCGCCGTTAGAGGTTCAATCTGAAAACGAGCGAGTTTCGAGCATATTATGCCAGAGGATGGAGCTTGGAGAGCCGGACGATTCCGGACGCAGAAAACCGGTTCCCATCCCTGATGATACTTTCACACTGTCAGTAGATAATGTTATTGTCGCGGTATCGCAGCAGCCAGAATGGGAGGGACTCGAGAATATCAGGGTTTCCATGGTCTGGGCTGAAATTGACCAGAACGGTTTTACTGAACATGATGGAATTTTTGCTGGTGGTGACGTTCAGGGAATAGGAATCGTTGCCGAAGCTCTTAATCAAGGACGGCGAGCCGCTGAAGCTATACACGCTGAGTTAAGTGGTGACGAATCACCGGTGAGAGATACCGACCGCGAGATTATCCGTGCCGATCAACTGAATCTCTATGTTCTGGAAGAATCGCAACGCTGCAGAGTACCCGGTCTAAATGCTGAACAGAGATTGAAAGAACCATGGAGCGAAAGTAATTTCACTCCCCTGAAAGAAACAATAGTCAAGGAAGCGGACAGATGTGTCACCTGCGGCGAGAGTTTTATCAAGGCGCCCAAGAGATCTAAACTGCATATCCTGCGGAGGGTAACCCAGATCGGTGTGGGGACGCTGCTTTTTAACAGTTTCTGGGGCGTCATATCAACTAAAATGGTCTATGGTGGACCGTTGCGTAATGCCTGCGTACCGGGACTGAACTGTCATTCGTGTCCCACTGCACTAATGGGCTGCCCTATTGGTATGCTGCAGCATTTTTCTGCGACTCATCGTATCCCCTGGTTTTTGATAGGTTTCTTAGGGATTATCGGTCTGATATCGGGGCGATTCACCTGCGGATGGCTGTGTCCCTGGGGTTTAATCCAGGACCTGCTCAACAGATTCAAAAAACTGACCATACCGCTGCCGAGGATACTCGATTTCTTCAAATATGCTGTATTAATCGGCGTGGTCATCATTATCCCTTACTACACCTACGAGCACTGGTTCAGCAAGCTCTGTCCCTGCGGCGCTCTTATCGCCGGGATTCCCTGGGTTCTCTGGAATCCCATCGATCCGGAAATCGGTATTTCAGTCATCGATCCGGCAGACATTGGTACGTTGTTCACCATAAAAATGTGGATACTGGGGATATTTCTCCTGTTATTCTTGTTTATAAAACGCCCCTTCTGCCGCGTATTTTGCCCACTTGGAGCGATTTACGCCTTATTCAACCGTATATCCTTAGTTTCGATAGAGGTGGATCCAGCCTGTGCATCTTGCGGTCAATGCCCGGCAGCCTGCCCTGCTAACCTGGTAGTTGAAACCGAAGCGAACAGTGAGGAATGTATCAAGTGCTTGGAATGCACGGAGTGTCAGCATGTCAGGTTCGTGTGGAACTGGCCCTGGCGGAAGAAGAGGAAGAGTTTCCAATTATGACCTACGATCGATTTTACACAAACGATCCCCCAATCTGAAAGTCACGACAAAAACAAACAAACTTGATTGCTACCCGTATATAAAGAACCAGAGGTTCAGCGGGAACCCAACGCAACATCTTTAAGTAGTATAAATCAACATACAAATAAACATAATCAGAGGTCAAAATGAAGAGAGTTTTTTTAGCATTCATTCTAACGGTAGTTTTAGCCAGCGTCTTGGTAGGGCTCGCCATAACCGGCGATTCCGTCAAAGATCCAGTCTGCGGGATGGAAGTAGATGCTGCCAAGGCTGCTGCGTCCTGTGAAGGCAAATCAGGCAACCTATACTTCTGCAGTGATCACTGCAAAGAGGCGTTCTGCAAAAATCCCGAGGCTTATTTAAGCAAGAAAGAGCTGGATAAGTTGGGACTCTGCGAAGAGAAAGGTAAGAAAGAAGAGAAGAAAGGCTGTGGATCGTGCCAATCTACTAAGAAAGAAGCAGGGTGTGACGGCAAATGCGGTCAGACAAAAGTAGATGCCATAAACCACTTTCATACTTACATGCATCCATTGCACGAAGCCGTTGCTAAAGGCGACATCGATGCGGTAAAGAAGGGACGCAGCGAGCTGGCTGACCTGAAAAGCAGCGTAATGAATGCAAACTGTCCCGAAGGCGCCTGTTCGCACAGTTTCAAGAGTGCTAAGACCGCTTTCGGCGAGAAAGTTGACGCACTGTTAGTCGCCTGCGATAAAGGTGACAATGAGAAGATCAAGCAGGCTTTTGAAGAGATGCACACAGCCTACGAAGCCTTAGATCACACAGCTCGCTAATTTGACTTGCAAAAGGTAATCAGTTTCCCTATATTGAGGATTCCAGTTAAAGGAATCCTCTTTTTTAATCATGTTACATATCGGAATATTAGGTCCGCCTGGGTGCGGTAAAACTTCCATCTTTAAAGCTCTCGTACCAGCAGTGGTGGACGAGACGGGCGGTGCAATCAGCCGTGAAATCCACTTAGGTCAGGTCAAAGTGCCCGATCCCCGGCTGGATGAACTTCATGCCATCTTCCAACGAGGGAAACAGGTCAACGCCATTGTGGAATACGTTGATTTAGCCGGATTTTCCAGAAGTGACGTCTCCCGGGGTGGATACGATGCGCAATTCTTGGGACAGATTCGTTCCTGTGATGCACTTCTGCACGTAGTCCGCAATTTTGAATTGCCCGGATTGCCTAAGCCTGATCCATTGCGGGATTACCAAGCTGATTTCCAGGAATTTCTGCTATCAGACCAGATGATCTTCGAAGGCAAATTACAGCGATTGCGCAAAGAAGCGCAAAAGCGCAAGGATCCCGAACTGGGCCGCGAAATCAATCTGATGGAACGCTGCCTTGAAGCTTTGCAGAATGAACAGCCTCTGCGCGAACTTGAATTTACGCCGGAAGAAGATAAATTACTGCGCTCTTATCAGTCACTCAGCGCCAAACCGGAGCTGGTATTGCTGAACATCGCCGAAGACGATATCCGCGGATCGGACGAAATGATTAACGAACTGAAGCCAGCAATAGAGAGTCCCAAGGTATCTCTAACTGTCATCTGTGCTTCCATCGAAATGGAGATCGCTCAGTTAGATCGGGAATCAGCACGGGAATTCATGGATGACTTGGGGATTAAAGAATCCGCATTGAACCGCCTGATTCAGGCTTCGTATAAGCTTTTAGGTCTGATCAGCTTCTTCACCGTAGGTGACGACGAAGTGCGTGCCTGGACTGTCAAACAGGGAACTAAAGCTCGCCAGGCAGCCGGTGAGATCCACTCTGACTTGGAGCACGGCTTCATCCGCGCTGATGTGGTCAATTTCAAGGAATTCCAGCCGCGCGGTAGCTTATCAGCCTGCAGGAAAGATGGTGTACGCCGCCTGGAAGGCAAAGAGTACACTGTCCAGGATGGCGATATTATTGAATTTCGCTTCGCTCTATAACACAATATTCTATAGATTTCAAACTGCAATGGGATCAGGTTCTAATTATAAATATGTCTTTATCACCCACTGATTCTTCCCCTTTTTATCCACCCGAAGAGCGCATACGCGCCCTCCTGCCGTTAGCTTTAGTCTCAATTGCCGCCACCCTCAATTCGAGTGTGATCAACGTCTCTCTGCCGGTAATATCCGCTGAATTAAACGCCGACATCGGTGTAGTTGACTGGGTTGTGCAGGCATATCTCCTGGCAGTAACTGCCCTCTTGATGATATCGGGACGGTTAGGTGACCTTTACGGAAGACGCCGCATCTACCAATTCGGCATTATAATTTTCACCGCTTCATCAGCCCTCTGTGGTTTTGCAGATTCCGTGGAAGTGCTAATAGCCTATCGCGTCTTGCAGGGAATCGGAGCAGCACTGATAGTGTCAGTGGGTCCCGCCTTGATCGGTACGGTCTTTCCACCAAACCAGAGAGGCAAAGCGCTGGGGATTTTGGGAACTACCGTGTCGGTGGGTTTATCAATTGGACCTGCTGTAGGGGGAATAATCACCGATTTTCTGGGCTGGCGCTACATTTTCTTCGTGAACATACCCTTCGGTATTCTGGCGGCGTGGCTGGTGATTCGCAACCTGAAGCCCGACACCGTCTTCAAGAAGACCGGTTTCGACATTTCCGGCGGATTTACGCTTGCTGGCAGCCTTTTTTGCCTGCTGATGATGCTATCACGGGGTAATGAATGGGGTTGGTCATCCCCGCAAATTTTAGTGCTTTTAGGGGGCACGATACTGTTTCCCATCCTCTTTACAGTTATAGAAAAACGATCGCCTGAACCGATCTTCGAACTGTCGATATTTCAAAACAGGACCTTTAGTAGCGCAACTATTGCAGGATTTTTAGCCTTCAGCTCGCTCTTTACGCAGACCTTCCTGCTGCCGTTCTACTTGATCCAACTGCGCGGATTTCAGGCTGCACAGGCAGGATTGTTCCTCATGGCTGTGCCATCCGTTATGGCAGTAGTAGCGCCGACGTCCGGAGCGCTATCGGACAAAATTGGTACGCGTGGACTCTGCGTAGCCGGTCTGTTTATTCAAGGGATAAGCTTCGTTATGTTGGCTATGCTGGGCACAGCTACTTCCTCCGGATTTATAGTTGCCGCGCTTTTAATGACGGGTCTGGGAATAGGTATGTTCAACCCACCCAACAATTCCGATCTGTTAAGCTCAGTCCCTCATGAACGCTTAGGCAATGCTTCTGGCATGCTGGGTTTGACCAGAACACTGGGGATGGCCTTCGGGGTGGCTCTATCCAGCGTCATCTTCACAAGCGTGAAAAGCCTGCCATTGGTTGACAACAGGGGAGACGAACTGGCTTCCGCTTCCGCTTTTGTAATCGCACTGCATTGGGTATTCTTGGTGGGAGCGGGTCTGGCGTGGTTGGGAATGATAGCTGTATTGTTGAGAGGGAAGGAAAGAAGAGAGCCGTTGGAAAAGCCGATAATCGTGGATTGATGGGGCTGTCCTATAAGCCAGAATTGTCATTTTGTCCGAAGGACTCCTATGGAGGGTTCCTTTGGAACGAGGAATCCTGTTATTAGCATTTGAATAAAAATCTTGACATTGAAGGTAGCGCGGCAGCTCCTCATATTATGTAATACTTACCAACAGTACTGATCCTTCGTCATCCGAATAAATTCGGATGCCCAAATTTTGGGTAAAGTCGCTGAAGCGACTGTTGAGGTCATAGAATATCACCATTGGTTTTAACCAATTTACGCAAAATTCAGTCATAGGATTTTAATCCTATGGCCTTAAGGTAATTAAGCAATGACCATCAGCGGAATGACGAAGCAATCTCATAATGTTCAATATGTTACGAGATTGCTTCGCCACAATAAATTGGACTCGTCCCGTAGGGACTCCAATGGAGCAATGACATCTCCTGGCTTTTGGGACAGCTCTCCTCAAAACCCCCTATGCAGACCGACCTCTCTTGCGAACTGCACAGCGTCATCATATTCCGCCGTCGTTAGACCCCTATTCATCCCCGTAAGAGTGTCCGCTCTGAAGCAAGGGCGATACTGATCCATTACGTTCACGTATGTATCAGGCGAGATCTCGGTTGCGATGAATTTCAATACCTTCTCTGTGTTGTCCTTGTAGCTGGGAAGCACTAAGTGACGAATCAGCAAACCCCGCTGAGCTACACCGTTGACCACCTGAAGATCACCCACCTGCCTGTGCATTTCCTTTAAAGCCTTTTGGTTAATTTCTGGGTAATCTGGTGCTTCGCTGAATTGTTCTGCGATTTCAGCGTCCGAATACTTGGCGTCCGGCATGTAGATCTCGATCTTGCCCTCGCACAAAGCTAACACCTCTACCGATTCGTATCCTCCGCAGTTGTAAACAACCGGAACCCTTAAATCCCGCTCTCGAGCCAGGTTCAGGGCTTCTAAAATAGACGGCGTATATGGCGTGGGAGTGACAAAATTGACGTTATGGCAGCCGATCCTTTCCAGATCAAGCATATGTTGAGCTAATTGTTCGATGGATGTGGGTGACCCTCTACGTTCATGGCTGATATCCCAGTTCTGGCAGAATTGGCAATCCAGGTTGCAGCCAGCAAAAAAAATGGTACCGGATCCCCGGTACCCGACCAATTCAGGTTCTTCGCCAAAATGAGGACCGACCGATGACACCAGCAGTTCCGCACTCAAGCCGCAAACCCCCTGCTCATCAACAAGACGGTTAACACCGCACTGATGCCCACACAACAGACAGTTTTCATATTGGCTGGAAAAACTGTCCATCATTCTGCTGTCCAGTTGAAGACTTTCGCTCCAATGGTGAAACAGACCAGACCGATTAAAACCAGTATCCCGCAATGCAGCAGCATCAGATCAAAGGTAAATCCCCGCCATACTGCGCCTTCCAAAGCCAGGATAGCCCACTTGACGGGACTCAAGGATCCCAGAGTCTGCATCCAGGAAGGCATGAAAAAAACTGGAATCATACCTCCTCCGGTCATCGCCATGATCAACAACACCGCCCAGCCGATCCCACCGGCTGAAGCCTCTGTTTTACCCAACACTGCCAGGAGCATCATTATTCCTGCAAAACAGATGCCTGCCGAAATAACTGCCATTGCTAACATGGCTAAGGAATCAGGACGCACCCCGAAGACTATTACTGCAAATAGAAATAACATTGCCGCCACGATGATTGTGGTTATGAAGCACGCCAACGCTTTTCCCGCCAGGATCTGCCATTTCTGCAGCGGAGCAACGCGCAATCTGATCAACGTGCCTCTGGTTCTCTCTACAACTAAAGATATTCCGAAGGAAGCGGCGCAGCCTATTAATCCCCAGACAATGGACTGCGGAAAAGTTATTTCAAAGGGATTTTTAGGACCGTCTCTTTTGATGGAAATATCGGTTTTCTCAAAGGACAGCGGCTGCCAACCGGATGCTTCAGATGCTGCAGCAGAATCGGATAGAACTGCCGTATCGGTTTCGGCAGTCTCTAGTTCATGCATGAAAGTATCAAGTTCAACGAAGAATTTATCCATAAAGCCTAATTCTTCCTGAGTTGAATCCGGCGCAGATTCAATCTGCGACCGCCAGCCCTTAATGCGGTCGCTCATCCCCTGCGGATCCGTCAGACCTTTCATCATATTTTCCATGAACAGACCGGTGAGCATCCCTTCTAACATGGCGGTTTCAGCTTTTCTGGCTGGGTCAACGCCTATCTCCAGGTGAGTCGGTTCTCCCCAAAAGAGGTTGGAACTGGTTTCACCGAAACCTTCAGGCAGCACCAGGTAGGCGGAACGCTTCCCCCGCTGAACCAGAGAACGAGCCTGTACGAGATCAGTCCTCTCCACCTTTAAGCCTTTGGTATCCTCTATCAATCCAGCAAAATCCTGCGATGCCTCAGTGCTGTCCAGGTCAACAAGCACAATCGGGATGGCTCCCGAACTACCGCCTCCACTTCCGGAAAATATAAGTCCGAAGAACAAGGCGAATATAAGTGGAAAAAACAGCACGAAGAAGAAGCCGGTTTTGTCCCGCATCAAGAGTTTAAAATCTTTCTTAGCTAAAGCGATAACTTCTTTCATCAGTCTCTCAATTGTCTGCCGGTGAGGTTCAAAAATACACTTTCTAAATTGGGGCGTTCCACACGGAACCTATGCAAATCGGTGTTTTTCTTCAATCTCTCCAGCTCCGCGATAGGGTCATCAGTTTCGATCTTCAGCTCCTCTGTTGCAGTTTCGGCTATCACTAAATCCTTTCCACCGTGAGCTTTTATCAAGTTGTCCACGCTGTCGAGCGCCAGCATCTTGCCCTGATCCATGATGCCCACGCGGTCGCATAAACGCTGGGCTTCTTCCATGTAGTGCGTGGTAAAGAGGATCGACCGCCCTTCCGCACGTAACGCCAGAATGTTGTCAAAAATTGCATTTCTCGACTGAGGATCGACGCCCACTGTGGGTTCATCAAGCAGTAGCAGAGGTGGATCATGAACGATGGCGATAGCCAGATTAAGCCGCCTTTTCATCCCGCCGGAATACTCCTTCACCAGATCTTTTCCCCGGGTTTTCAGGGAGACGAAATCCAACGCCCACTCGACTCGTTCATGCAGATGTTTACCGCTTAACCCCTGCAGTTTCCCGAAAAAGATGAGGTTTTCCGTGCCGGTTAATTCTTCGTAGAGTGATAATGCTTGTGGGGCAACGCCTATTTTCTTCCTGATATTTGGTTGTGCAGGGGAACCGTCCTCACCGATATACACTGATCCCTGATCCGGTTTCAGGAGACCAATGGCTAAATTGACGGTAGTCGTCTTTCCCGCTCCATTGGGACCCAATAACCCGAAGACTTCACCGCTTTGAATCGTGATGGTACAATCATCAACCGCTACGGTACCATTAAACGATTTGTGGACATTCGAGAGCTTTAGCATAGTTATTAGACGTTCTTTTTAATGTAATGTTACAGTGAAGTGGTTGAGGCAGGAAAAAAGTTAGTTTAGGTCTTCCTTATCTTCAGTGTATTGGCGGAGCAGTTGGCTGGCTTCTTCCAAACGCTTTCTCTCCTCTTCGGTCAGGTTATCATACCCTACGCGGCTGACGCGCCCTAAGAGATAATCCACTTCAGACCGTATGGATTGTATATCAGCCAGCTTCTGCGCATCGAATTTAACCTGAATAGCCTCCTTATGTTCGTGCCGTTTCTCAGCAGCCTGCCCCTTCATCCTTCTTAAAAGCGGACGGCCCTTCAAGTATAAAAGTCCCACTGCCATACCGCCCAAATGCGCGAAGTGCGCCACGCCGTCTGCAGTATAAGAACGCGCCATCAAGAATTCCAGAACCGCGAACAGAAGCACGAAATACTTCGCCTTCATGGGTATGAAGAAATACAGGAGGATGGTGTTATTGGGGAAGAGTACCCCGTATGCTAAGAGCAGACCGAAGATCGCGCCTGATGCGCCGATAGTGGGGATGAGGGATCCCGAACTGAAAGCCACGTTAATTAGCCCGGCGCCGATCCCTGTGATGAAGTAATACTTAACGAACTGACGCGTTCCCCAAACTCGTTCCAACTGCGATCCGAACATCCACAATGCGAACATGTTGAAGGCGACGTGCATGAATCCGCCGTGCAGAAACATGTAGGTGGCTAACTGCCAGAAAGCACCCTTGTGCAATACATCATAGGGAACCAGACCGAAGATGCGAATGGAAGGAAATCCCAAAAATTCCTGCGCTATGTAAACAGCACCGTTGATTATTATTAACGCTTTAACGGCAGGTGTCCAGGGACTCCCGAAACCGATGGAATATGAACGAGCTCTATTCATGTTTTTCGATCTTAATCTTGATAATATTATTTCAGGATCAGTACTTTCTGGTTCAGCAGCACATCTTCAAAGCGCAGCACTGCAAAGTAAATTCCAGACGCCAGGGAAGTTCCATCTACGTCAAGTCTATGCATCCCTGCAGCCATATCGCCATCGAAGAGAGTGGCCACACGCTGCCCCATGGCGTTGTACAGTATCATCGATATATAACCATCATGAGGAATGACAAAGCGCAGTGAGGTAGAAGGATTCGCCGGGTTCGGTGACGGAGCGAAGAACTTTGCTTCATCGATCTCACCGCCAGCGCCGTCAGGCACATCCCCGAACTGATCTGGTGGACTTGTAGTGATCTTAATGGCACGACCATCTTCCAGCACTGCTGATGATGAAGGGTATTCATTAGAATAAGCGTACTGTAAACCTCGATTATGTCCCTCATCTTCGATCCCCACGGTGGCAAAGTTGTTGTTCTCATCCACGTCGTTCACCACCAAATACTGGAACAGTATCTCACCATCGTTGGAAGAAGTTGGATAAGCTGATGGATCGTAGAGTATGATCTCGAAAGTCTCCTCCTCCCAGAGCGCCGGATCTTCATAGTGATAGCGGTTGACGCTATGGCTCCATTCCACGATGAAGCGGTCTTCTGCATTATCATACCACGTATAGACGTTGATAGCGCTATCCCCACCGGTTGTATCAGCCTTGAGGTCGTCCCAGAAAGCGGCAATAAGCGCCCCAGGCCCCAGAGCTGATGGCAGGTTCCAGTTGCGGAAGTTCGCCATCCAGGTCGTGCCCATAGACACCCAGCCGTTGGAACATACCGTCAAGCTGTCGTAACTGTTGCCGTAGTAACTGAATTCAAAGGGCAGCTCGATTGTTTCCGAAACGTCATCACCCATGGAAAAATGGTCATCGTACGACCCACCGTAATCCGGATCGAGTTCCACCCAATCAAAAACAGGCGCTTCATCGTAGTTGACGTCCGTATCATCATAAGCATAGTATCCGTAGGAATCAGGTCCTAAAGGATCACTGCTCGAAAGTTCCCCAAGCTGAGCAGGGAAACTTATAGATGCTGTGTATCCAGATAAAGTGCTAATTTCCAGATCGAAGATCACCTGTCTGCCCACTGCCGCCGTAGGGTCCACCTCAACGACAAAGGGAGTACTGCTGGTTCCAGTAGCCCCGGGAAGCAGTAGCGGGAAATCCGCCTGAGAAGTGGTCACTGTTACAGCGCCATCCGCACAGGATAAAGTTCCTGATATACCTTGCGCAGTTAGCGTTCCGGCGTTGTTTATCGACACTAAAAGATTGGCAGTATTCCCCGGTTCTAAACTCCCACTCTCGATAGTGTAACCGCCCGGGATGAACTGCAACCCACCTATTGATAGCAGAAACTTGATCTCACTGTTGTGTGCCGCTCCATCGTTCAGATCCAGCGTAAATTCAACCAAATGTCCTTCAGGGCAGGTGTTATCCACTTCTACTTCAAACAGAGCATCCTCTTCCCCGGAAGAATAGATCGTTCCCACCGGGTCGTATGCCGTGAGCACGGTTACATTAGGATCTGCTGCTGAGAGATTAGCCTCGACCCCTGTAACTGAAGTCGTGCCGTAATTGCTTAATGTCACGTATAAATCAATCGTCTCACCAGCCGAAGCGATGCCATCACCAGCCACGGTAACTTCGGCAATGCCAACGGGAAAATCACCGATCTGAACGCTGATGGTGACCTGTTTCGGTTTGCAGTTCTGCTTGGATGCGGTAACTGTTACTTCGCCCTCCGTCAGCGGTTCTATTTCAACCGATACGGTGCCATCACCGAAAGCGACGCCTCCCGCCAATACTTCACCTTCCTTGTAGAAAGCCACGTAAGCGCCGCCCAAGGGTCCGCCGTTGGCGTTGGTCACGGTTGCTGTTATCACCTGCTGTCCCGGTTGAATTTCCGCGGGGACGTCAACGGAAATATCGGCCGGCACGTCCCACCACATGGGCAGTTCAGGATCGCCTAAAACGTTATAAACGTGGAAGTAGAATTCAGCGAAATCACCCACGCCGGTATTATCTGGAAAGCCGTAATACAGTTCAAACTTGGCTCTGGTGCCCGCCTGACCGATGCGATAGAGGTTCTCCTCCAGCATCCCTTCAAAGAATCCCGCATACATGGCATTATTCCATTTGGTGTTGGTATGCAGATCGGAAGGTCCGAAGAAAGCCACTCCGCCTTGAGGGCTGTTCGGCGATCCGCATCTAACCCAGGCTTCACCGAAACAGGGATCAACTATGTCTCCGAAATTGCCGGTTTCGCAGACTATACTTACCACCACCGGCAATTTACTGCCATTCGTAAGGGCGTTTACGTCTTCGACATAGAACACGGGAAATTGCCAGCCGCTCTCATCAGCCCAGCCCCTGTATGCCACTAAGCTCACGCCGTCGTTAATAGAAGCAGCAATTAAATCGGTTCCGGGATAAGGACCCCACCACCCCGGATTAGTTTCACCCCAATAGAGAATAGTATCTACCTGAGTATAACCATGCTCAAGGAGTTTTTCTTGAAGCCATATACTCGTCCACACGGGCGTTATCGGAGCGATACCTGTATCCGTATAGTTACCGGCAACTACCAACGCATGTTCAAACCAATCCGGCTCTGATATGTAGGGATTCTGTTGGTAATCTATATTCTTCTTTAATGCCGTAGCGAGTTCGAAGTCATCAGAAACTGAGAGACGCCCTATCATCACGTCCGGGAAATAGTCATTTCCTTCTAAGCAGGTGTAAGGATGATCGGTAACGTCCTGTTCACCGCCAGTCGGTTTAATAATGGTGAATGCTGGTATGGTCAGCGCGCCGGTAACGTCGCCTATCAGAAGGATGTAGTCCAGTGGCACATTGCCGCCATAGTACTCTGACATGATGGTTTCTTTAATCTCATCGGTGGTGCTGCCCGCTTGTGATAGCGGAATGATGGAGACCTGGTAACCCAACTGTTCCTTCCATAGGGCGAAACTCTGCAGGAAGAGATTGGCTAAGAAGTCATCTTCAATGATGATGACGTATCCTCCGCGCGGACCTTCACTCACCAGAGGAGCCGCTGTATTAAAGCTGCTGCGATTTTCCAAAGTGCTTTGATAGAGCTGCTCGAAAGCTTCCGAAACGCGCTTATGGTGTGTCTTGACGTTCACATTGGAAGCGCTTACGGTGCGCACTTCAACTTCTAAGCGGGTGGCAAGCATCAGCTCCTTCTGCTTAAAATCATACCTCACCGGGTAGAGATTCAGAGGCACTACGCGGTAATCCTTCATTATGCCTGGTTCCTGCACTGCTGCCCATTGGTCGGGGTACAACCCACCGGAATCCGCAAAGTCAGCGAAATCACTAAAGCTGCCATCTGGCGAACTGTTTAAAACCAGATCAGCGCATTGAAAACGTTGGTAAGCCACTTCATGGATGATAACCTCCGGCTGGCGGTCATCCGGAATAGCCAGTAACTGACCGATAGCAGGCAGACTGGGCATTCCTGATACTGTAGATACCCCAGCATCCGGTAGAAATACCCCGGTGCGTTCAGCCCCATTCTGCTGTACAGTCTGCATGTAGAACCCGGGGCATTCCAGTAACAACCGCGTCCCTGATGCATCACTACTTAATATCTGACATGACCAGGTGGTTCCTTCGACGACAGGCGTCGTCCCCACCCAGTTCGCGTTAGATGATATATTTTCTGCTGCTGCTAATAAAGGCAGTATGAAGATTAATCCCAATACAAAGCTTCTCGTTTTCATGGCTTCCTCAGGTGTTGTGCTCTTGCTGAATGATGTAGTTCTATATGATAATAAAAACGCAGGACAGGATCAAGAGATTTTTGGGTTATGGTACTCACAGCATTCAATAAGACCTCTGAATATTCACCAAAGTAAACTGGATTATTACTTCCGATTGCCTTATCTTAAATTATACGAGAAAATAACTAAATTGTTCGCCATTTCAGACATGAAAATTGCAATATACACCACTGCTCATGGATTCGGGCACGCTTCCCGTTCCTACGAAGTGGCAAAGACACTGGTTAATTGTGATAATAAGCTTACCGTTCATTTCAATTCCGCCGTGCCGGATAGTTTCTTTGCCGGTGAAGAGCATCCCCGCATCTTCCGCCGCAAAGTAAAATTGGACGTGGGGATATGTCAGGTGGACAGCCTCACCATGAACCTGCCGGGCACACTGGATGATCTGGATCAGTTAGCCATACAAGAGGAATCGCTGATATCCCGCGAAACGAAATATATCCGTGCGGAAAACATCCGCTTCATTTTAGCTGACCTCCCTCACTTAGCTATTGAAGCTGCTGTCAGAAGCGGCGTCCCGGTATGGGGTATGAGCAACTTTTCCTGGGATTGGATATACGGGACTTATGCGGAGGACTATCCCGGTTTGGACAGACACATCAAACGGATCATATCGTCCTACAAAAAGGCTGATGGGCTCTTCACCTTGCCTTTCAGTGGTGATATGGAAAGCTTCGCTAATAGAATAGAAGTACCCTTGATCGCCAGAAAATCAATGCTGGGTAAATCAGAATCGAGGCGGCGTTTGGGGCTATCCGAAAGTGATCGAGTGGTTCTGTTTTCCTTCGGTGGAGTGCGTCTGAAGCTTCCAGAACAGGTGCACAGTTCCAGAGGCTTGGTTCTAATCAGCAGTGAACCTTCACCCGATCCGGGAGAGCCGTTTTTATACGTCACCAACCGTAAGCGTGCTGAATTGAAACTCCGCTACCCCGACCTGGTCGCCGCTGCAGATGCTGTGGTGAGCAAACCAGGATACGGAATTGTATCTGAATGTATAGCCAACAGAACTGCGTTGATCTACACGTCCAGAGGTAACTTCCGGGAATACCCCGTATTGGTTGAAGAGATGGGAGAGTACCTTCCTGCTGAAAAGGTGTGCGTAGAGGATTTTAAAACTGGTAGATGGGTGGAAGCATTCCAGCGTCTATTGGAAGCAACCTTTCCGCCAGAGGTTGACTGTAGTGGAGCGGAAGTTGTTGCGGGGAAGATTTTGGGTGAATGTGGGATCTAACTACCTTCCCTACAACTGTTTCTTCACTTCCTCGATTATTTTAGCGGATGAAAATGGTTTTTTTATGAAGAGTAAAGCACCGCTGTCCAGGGCTTCCTGAGCCTGCTGGCGGTAGGGCGCGCCGGTTATTACTAAAATTTTTGAGCCGGGTTTGCGCTTGGTGATCTCCCGCGTGGCTTCGATTCCGGTCATGCGCGGCATTAAGATGTCCATTATGATAACGTCATAATCGTTTTCGGAAGCCATCTTTACGCCTTCGTAGCCATCATGAGCCGCTTCCGCTGACCATCCTTCTAATTTGAAAAGTTCAACTAAGTAATTACAAATGTTCTCTTCATCATCAACTACCAGTATTCTTGCAGACACATATACCTCCGATTTTCGATTAGGTTAACCAGCAGATCCGGAAACAACCACCTTTTGATCTGGTTGAACCTTCTTCAACTTCACTCTACCACCCCAGGGATATCTCACTTCAATATTTACCGGCTTATCGTATGAACCCAGCCCGAAATAGAGTGTATTCGAATGCTGTGAAGTAGTTCCCTTACCGCCGGATAACTCACGATATATCTGTTTCTTACCGCACTTGACGGTTACTTTTGTCCCATAGGCGCTTCCAGGGACGTCCAATTCAACCTCGATCCAGTGGTGATTTGTGGCATCGTTCCTGAATAACCGCACACCCTCACCCGATCCGACTATCAAATCAAGATCACCATCATTGTCGAAGTCGCTGAAGGCACAACCCCACCCGTTGGTAATTCTAACGCCAGCTAAGTAAGTAACGTCCTTGAAGGTCTCAGCTTCCAGATCGTTCAGGTACAGGAATGACCTTCTATCAGGATATATGGAAGTTATGAACAGATCGAGATCGCCGTCGCCATCGACATCCCCCCAGGCTGGATCGGAGTGAGTTTCCTCATATTTAATACCCCAATCTCCGCGGATATCATAGAAGAATTCTTCTTTGTTCAGCCTGTTTTCGTAAAGACACGACCTGTGGGAAAATTCTATATAGCGGGGATGCGCCAGATTTGAGCTGAACAGGTCCAAATCGCCATCGTTATCAAAATCAGCCCACTCCGATCCGATTGTGTGTCCCCACCAGCCCTCAAATTCCTTGCCCGCGATCCCGTAATAGCGCGCTTTATTGCTGATTACACCATCCGAATTAACCGACCACAGTAAGTTTTCCTGCAAGCGATAGTTAGATACGTAAACATCCTGATGATCATCCCCGTCGAAATCACCCCAGGCAACGCCTCGACCGCATAGATTTTCTCCAAACGGTGGCTGAATGCCGGAATCAGGTCCCAATTTCTGCAAGCTAAATCCTAGTAGAGAATCTTCATCAGGGATATTCAGGTAAAGATAGTCCGGCGTGCCTTTCCCCAATTCCTGAGATGACGTCTCATAATTACCCACATAGAGATCCGGTCGCCCGTCTCCCTGCAGATCACCCCAGGCAGCTCCTTCGGTGGGAGAGCCATCGCGAATTTGTGAGAATATGTCGGTCACATCGCGAAAGCGCGGTACATTACCGCGATCATTTCCATCGTTTAGAAAAAGCCGGTCTCCGCCATTCTTCCCTCCATTAGCGGCACAATAAAGATCGAGATCGCCATCAAGATCAACGTCAGCCCACACACCACCCCGTATACCATTACCCGCTATACCACAGGAATCGCTTACTTCGATAAATATATTCCCTAATCGATTGATAAACAGGCGCTTGCCACCCAACAGCAGATCATCAAAACCGTCACCGTTAGCATCCCCCCAGGCAACTCTGCTGGCTCGAACATCACCAAGACCGTACCGGGAAGTTACATCTTTGAATTGAGGTCCTACATATCCATTTCTTGCCCGCACCATCGTAATTAAGTCAGGATAGGCAATATCGAAATGTTCATCGAACAGGTTTACAATTGCTGAATCTGCAAGATGGGTCCATCTGTTGTGCGTATCCCCCTGAATAAGAGCGCTGGTAAAATTATCAAAAGCGCCTTGAAAATCCTTCTCTTTTTCGGCGATTAAGCCTAAATAATAGTCAAAAGAGGCGGTGGTTCCGTCATCATCTATTCCGTAACCACAGTTGCGCGAACCATCCAACAACCAGAGGCGGGCTTCCGCGAATCTTTCCAGTTCGATAAGCAGGCGCGCCATATTCAACCTGGTGTTGGCATACAGACGTTTTCCTTCAAGGATTCGTTGTTCCACGTGTTTTACAGGCTTACCTCGCCATCCTCGGCATTTTTCTACGGCTTTTCGGGCAATGGGTAATAAGCTGTCAGCATCAACTCCCATTTCAAACAGGAAAAGCACGCTGCGTTCGTAGGGCAAGGGATTGTCGCTATCTTCAGCCATCCATTCGTTTAATGTGGAACGAAGCTCCGGTAAATCTCCGACTTCGTTTAAGGAATGGGTCAGATAGAGCCAGGCGGTTTCACGGAATTGACTTATAGGATAATCTTTTAAAAATTCGTTGATAAACGCTATCTTCGTCTCAGATTCTTCCCAGATAGGATAGATACCATCGAAGAATCGTTCCGAAATGATTTCATAGCCAGCCGGTGAATCTGGATACAGGTGAACAATCCTATCAGCCAATTCATCGAAAAGCAGAGAATCAGCGATGAGTTGGGCGCTTTTTCGCATCGTATTCAGCGTCTCCCAGTCCCAGGGGTAGCTTTTTAAAAAATCTGCCATTTCATCGCGCACTGCAACTCTGGCTGACTTCCCCAACAGCGAATCGTCTTTCGCCAATTCTACGATGGAAATCCAGCGTTTCAGATACGCTTCCCTCCGCTGGGGATCGAATAAGCTGACAGCGTAGAACCAATCCATGGCTTCGGGCCAAAGTCGCGCTTTGAAGTAGGTTTGAGCTATTTCGTAGGTGGCTTCATCATGGATGGGATCGATTTCAAGGAGGCGGTTGAAAGAGGTGATAGCTTCATCCACCATACCGCGAGAGCGAAACTCCCTCCCCTCATCCAGCCACTGCTGAAAATCTTCATGAGGGTCGGATTGCTTGAAGATGGAGAATAATCCTCCAGCGTATCCTGATTGAATAGAAACAAACAGGAATGTGGATATAATCAGGAGAAAAAAGACTGCCAAATGTGTCAACTTAATGGCAGATGATTTCAACAGGATTGTTTTCAGGATTTCCTCCTGTCGAAATAATCAGCGAGAATTTGGGGGTGGTCGAAGGCTAAATCTGGGGGTAAAGTATCCTGTGAAAAGATGGATATGTCATCGGCATCGTCGCCTGCTTGGGGAGTTCCCTGACCCTTAGCGATAAAAACAGTACTTATTGTATGCACCCTGTCATCTCTGGCAGGATCGGAATATACATGAAACTGGCGCAGATCGTTTAGATCGAGATTGGTCTCTTCCTTCGCTTCCCTGAGAGCCGCATCTTCTGCGCTTTCTCCATAATCAACGAAACCACCGGGGATAGCCCAACCGGAAGGTGGGTTCTTGCGCTTGATCAGGATTATCCCGCCTCCGAATTCAATTATAATATCGACGACGGGTTTGGGATTGTCCCAAATCTCCAGTTCTTTTCCACAGTGGGTGCAGTGGATTTTGCGTTTCAGAGGGCGCCTCGCTTTCATAAATACTGTCGGGGTCAGGGACCACTCCGACTACCGAATATACGACAATACAAAGATATGAATTTTTAACATTCACACAAGGATTTTCTTTCACAAAGCACAATCGAAGGATATTTCTTTGGTAATTACGGCAATTGAAGAATCACCAGAAACGAAGAAAAACTTGTCTGAAACGAATAAAATGCTTGACATTGACCAAAAAAATTGTTATAATATAAATACAGACTTTAGACAACGTTATCCTAAGCTTATGATGCGGAGGTAAATCATGCGACCCGGAACAGCTTTAAGTAAACCTTTGCTGCTGATAATTACGATTCTGATATGCGCTGGTTTCCTAAATTATTCGGCTCAAGCTATCTGGCACAACGAGCTGAATGAAACTTTCCCCGGAGACCCTCCGGACTGGCCCTGGCCTAACTGGCTGCTTTCACCCTATCCACCCCCGAGTCCCCCCTATACCTGGGGAATTACCGATTATATTTTCGGACCCGGTTCAAACGATCAGAGTCTCTGGTGTGTGGGGCTTTTATCAAGTCTTGATCCCGAATTTGATCCCTACCCGGCCAATACCAATTCTTGGGCATTCTGGGGTCCTATCGATCTGACGGAGGCTTCAACTGCCCGCAGCAGTTTCTATTATTTCTGTCTCAGTGAACCAAGTCAGGATTATTTCGCTTGGGGAGTTGCTCACAACGGAAGTTTCTACGAAGCCGGACGCACCTCCGGATACATGTCGGATTGGACCTACACGAGTTATGGTCTGGATAGCTTAGAAGGTGGAACGGTGAGCGTTATAGGTGAAGAGAACGTATGGATATACTTCAATTTCGTCAGCGATTACGACGGGCAGGTGGACTTGGGTGCTTTCATCGATAATGTCGGTTTTTCCTGGGATGATGGTTTCTACGATTTTGAAGCGCTATCTCCATTCTTAGCGAGTCCGGATTCCATGCAAATAGGGGGCACAGTAGCGGATGATACCATCAGATTCGGCTTGAACTGGAAAGCTTCCGGTGCGGGTGTGACTCCACTCATCGACATAGAATGCTGGTTGGATGGCAACCTGTTTTACAGTGAACGGCGGACGGTGAATATTGGGCTAAGTCAGATGGTATGGCTGGAAACCTACACCGACACCTGGGTTGTAACACCTTCAGAACATACAGTTGAATGGATGTTAGATGCCGCCTTCGAGGTGCTGGAGTCCAATGAAAACAACAACGATACATCCATGACCTTTAGTGCCAACGTACCTCCCTGGATTGAGGTTACCAGACCGGTGGATGGTGACAGCGCCACGACAGAATTCCTGATAGAGTGGGAAGATGAAGATCCTGATGACAACGCCACTATCACTCTGTTTTACGATTATGATGATAGCGGATTTGATGGTGATGCCATTTGGGGAGCATTCGTCATAGAGGAAGACGATACAACTGACAGTTTTCTGTGGGATCTCGCGCAAATGGTAGATAGTACCTATTGGATTTATGCCTACATCACCGATGGCGTTTCCGAGATGTACGATTACAGTGAAGGACCACTGGTAGTAGACCGAACTCCCCCGCCTAATGCCATACCAGGAATTGACCTATTACACCCCATATTGGGTGACACAGCGGTAATAGACTTCCTGATCACATGGACGGATGAAGATCCTGATGATAATGCCGAAATAAGCCTGTACTGGGATTCACAGAACAGCGGTTTTGACGGAGAGTTGATAGTCAGCGGCATATTGGAAGATGACACGACTAACAGCTACTTGTGGGACGTCACCCAAATTCCAGAGGATTCTGTCTGGGTTTATGGGGAGATTGCCGACGATGATACCAGCATATTCGCTTACAGCGACGGGCCTTTAATCATCATAGATACGCCGCCTGAAATAACAATTACTCACCCGGCAACAGGTGATTCTGCAGAAAGTGAATTCACCATCTTCTGGGAAGATGATGACCCTGATGATAATGCGGTAATCAGTCTCTTCTGGGATGAAGATGATACAGGCTTCGACGGTACCCAAATTGTGGGCGCTGAAGCTATAGAGGAAGATGATACTGCTGACAGCCTTCTGTGGGACGTTTCCAGCTTACCTGATGGCGCTGTTTGGGTTTACGCTTCGATAGCTGATGAAGATACAGCCGTTTGGATTTACAGCCCGGGACCGCTGATTATTGAGTCAACCCAGGGAATCATATCTGGATTTGATCCGTTAACTACACCGGTTGAATTTACGCTGAAGAGTGTGTACCCTAATCCCTTCAACAGCAGTACACAGATATTGATTGGGCTGCCTCATCCCGATTTGGTTTCTGTCAGGGTTTACGATTCGATGGGAAGGCTTTCCGATGAATTGATGGCAGGTTGGTTACCAGCCGGTTATCACCAGGTTACCTGGTCGCCGCGAGACCTGCCTTCAGGAATATATCTGATTGAACTGACAGCACCGGAAGGCAGTCAGCGTGCTAAGGTTGTGTTTTTGAAGTAGTTTTAAGCTATCTACTTCGGGGAGTCGGTAACACGGTTTGATAAAGCGTCAGATTCTGGGCAAGACCAGGATGACGCTTTATTTTTTTATGACAACGGGAATAGTTGACACAACAATGCGTTGTGAAAAAAATTGCAAACGGGATCAGAGATGGCTATATTTAAACATCCCCTAATGAAGGAATACCATGACTACCCTGAGTACGCTTGAGACCGATAGCAGCTTGATGAGAACTATATTTCTGGATTACAGCAACGGACTGAAGAACCTGTTTACCTGTCCTCGTGAGATATGGATTACATTTCTGATTAAGATTCTGGAAAGTCTCTGCTATTTTTCCTCCGTGTTGATGCTGATGATATTCATGACGCAGGATATGGGGCTTTCCGATCAGTTAGCGGGAATAATTTTCGGGATATTTTCCGCTTCGATGTCCTTCTTCATGCTATTTGTGGGCTTCATAGCCGATTCAATGGGAATAAAAAAGGCGCTGTTCATAGGGCTGGTAATAGCCCTGGTGGGAAGATTGGCGATTACATTTACCACCAACGGCTGGGTGGTTTTCCCGGGACTCTTCCTGCTTTCGGTCGGTTTCGCTTATATGATCCCACTACTCGCCGCAGCGGTTAAGCTATTCTCAAATAAAAAAGCGCAGAAATTCGCCTTTTCCTGGTATTACGTGGTGATGAATGTAGGATCGTTAGCGGCAGGCTTAGCTTTAGATCCTATACGGGCTACCTTCACTGAAGTAATGAAATTCGATGTTTTCGGAATGATACTAACAGTCCGTCCCACGCAGATTATCTTTTTGGTAGCCGTCCTGGCGACTTTTGTTTCTATGGTCCTGGTGGTTTTCTTCATCCGCAGCAAGATACCATCCGAAGCGTTCAACGAAGAGGAGGAAAAAGAAAGAGAAGAAACGATAGCGCAGCCTGGTCAAACTGAGAAGCATAAAAGCGCCTGGGCTATCATGAAGGAAGTTGCCAGCGAGAAGCGATTCTGGATATTTATAGCGTTCATCTTTCTGCTGGTTATGGTGAAGATGATCTTCCAATATAATCATTCTCTGTATCCGCTGTACATGGAACGCATAGGATTCAGAGAATGGACGGGGAAACTGTACAGCATCAACCCCTTCATCATCATATTTTTAGTGCCGGTGATGACCGCCATTACGGGGAGGATGAAAGCGTTTAACGTGATCATGGTGGGGTCGTTCATCAGTGCGGGATCGGTCTTTTTCATGGGACTGAACGAAAGTATTGCCATGATAGTTGCTTTCCAGATTATACTTTCGATTGGTGAAGCGATTTATTCCCCACGAGTGTACGATTACACTGCTAATATTGCACCTCCGGGACGTGAAGCTTCCTATATGGCGTATTCCAAAGCGCCTATGTTCTTCGCCAAGGTGGCGGCAGGTCCGATCACCGGGATTCTGTTGGCGAATCTGTGCCCTGCTGAGGGTTCGAGGAATACCGAACTGATGTGGATAATCGTGGGGATTTCTACCATGATTTCACCAATTACTCTGTTCTTAGGAAGAAAATGGCTCGACGTGGAAAGCAGGGTGAAGGATAAAACACTCTAATGGATAACAAATCACAGTTGAAATCTGTAAAATCTACCATCCGCTTTCGCTTCTGCCCTGAATGTGCGGGGAAATTAGTACAGGAGGAGATATCAGAACGGCTCAGATTGCGATGCCAGAAGTGCGGGGAGATTCACTACCAGAATCCCTTTCCGGCAACGGCGTTGATCTGCTTCAACGATAGAGGTGAATTGCTCTTGACCCGCCGGAGTGAACCACCCTGCGTAGGACAATGGTGTCTGCCGGGTGGTTTCATCGAAATGGGTGAAACCGCACAGGAAGCGGCGCTGCGGGAATTCAAAGAAGAGACGGGTCTGGAAGGTAAGTTAGTGCGGGTTATAGACGTTGCCTCCAAGGTGGACGGTTACTGGGGTGACGTGGTAGTCATTGGGTTTGAAGTCGAAGTTGTGGGTGGGAAATTAACAGCGGGTGATGATGCATCGGAAGTTGGCTATTTTCCGCTGGATGATATGCCGGAGATAGTGTTTGATACGCATAGGGTGATATTAGATATTGCCAGGACGGGAAAAACAGAAAAAATATAGGAGGGCACTAAGTGGCTGCAATCCTGATTGGGGCTGTGGGGATATTACTGTTAATCCTCAGTGGCTTCCATCATAGGCTGAGATGGGTCGTTCTAAGAAATCCATACGGTCGCATCCTCGGTGGAACAATGATCCTGTGGGCTCTGCTGTATGGGTGGCTGAAAATATATCAATATTCAGCGGCGTTGATCATTATTACTGTAATACTAGGAATAACTGCCATCGTATGCATCTTTCTCTCTATTAATGAACCGGTGCGGTAGGAGGAAAAACGTCAGGTCATCCCACCGGAGCGGGACATGCTCTTCGCTTTCAGCGTCCAAGACCTGACGCAACAGCCATGGAGAAACATGCTTCGTCCCTACTAAAGCGGGATCAGAAGCTCGTAAGAGGGCTTACGCCCATGCCACCCGTCTTCTCCATAGGTTCATAGAACTCCTACGGGAAGTCAACAGCACGGTTAATGATTCCGCTATCACTGAGAAAGACCAAGAATATCATCGATTTTATCAATGAAATCTATGAAACCAATACCAAAGAAGTAGTATTGATCCTCAAACTCCGTGCGACCATATCCACCCATTACACCATCATTAAAGATTGAAAGATGAAATCCGATCCCACTTTGTTGCCAATCGTCATCATTTATCTGTATAAAATTCAAGCCGATTCCTGGATTAATAAAAGAATATGCTCTACAGATCCAAGGAGAATTTCTATTCGTTCTAATTTTCCAGTGAACCGTCCATGAAACTGCCAGCGCTGATGCCCAGTTATCGAAACCGTCATCTTCATCAATTAAACCTGCGATAGCCGGATGGCTTATGAATCTGTGCATATAACCGAAACGCTCAATATCGAAGCACTTAGTTACCTTTTGTAAAACAAGCTCTCTGCCATTACTATCAGTTTTTATGATTTCCGTAACGATCTCGAGTTCGTCTCCTTGTTCTGCTGATTCAATATTCAGATGTATTCGCCCAGTTGCGATGTTGTTTAGATCACGAAGCCACAAACGAGGATAAGAATCGATTCTCTCAATTTCATCTGTGTAATTATCAATATTGACCGGTATGGACATGTGATTGTTTTTATGCAGTTTGGCACTCATTCTCATTTGAACATTATCAATTTTCTCGGAATCATGTTTCGCAATTTTCTCGATCATTTCCTGATTCAGCATAATGACCAGTTCACTTCGCGAAGCGATTTTCGCAAGATGTTGGAACGAATCGATCGGTATTCCTCCATTGCCTTCTATCCTTTCTTCAAAAGAAATGGCCATGCTAAGGTTATTGTGATTTTCTGGCTGTGATTTTGAAGCAGGTGAGAGATTGGCTGAACACCCAGATAGCCATAGGAGTCCAAATAGGAAGATCGGTATACCATATTTCATTTCATCCTCCTTTTCTAATCTGATTTTTAATGCGGTTTAACATTAATTACAAGAGTTATCTATGTTTCATGGGAATTTCTCGAATATAAGAGCCAAAATTTTTAGAATCAAGTAAAATGGTTGCAATTTAATAAACAGTAATAATTGCCGTGGTTTCAGACGCCCTCATCTGAAACATATTTAAGATATAAAATCCCATGATCTTGTTTATACGGTATGTTCTCGTCGAATGCAGAGACTCGTGCGGCATTGATGATCCGGAGTCCGGAGGAATCGGGTTGATGTAAATCCCCAAAAACCACTTGACATACAGACTCATTTTAACTATATTTAAGTTTCTTAAAATCTAAGAAAGTGAAGATGTACGCAATAGCAATAATAGCGGGCAAGCAGTTCCGCATCGAACCAAATTGTGATCTCAAAGTCCCCCGGCTTACTATAGACGAAGGCGCTGACTATGAAATCGCTGAAATACTGATGACTTCTGATGGCAGTAAAATCAAGGTCGGAGAACCGTTGATCAAAGGCGTCAAGGCTACTGCCAAGGTGATTTCGCACGGCCGCGATCCCAAGATAGTCGTTTTCCGCAAGAAACGCCGCAAGGGTTTCAAGGTTACCAGAGGTCATCGTCAGGGATACACCCTGCTGCACGTCGATAAAATTCAGGGCTTGACTGATGCCAAGCCTAAACCTGCAGAAAAAGCCAAAGAAAAACCTAAACCCAAGGCAGCGCCCAAACCTAAAGCTGAAGCTAAACCTAAGGCTAAGGCAAAGTCAGAGGGACCGGCTAAGCCAAAGGCGGCGACCAAACCAAAGGCCACAACCAAGGCGAAAGCTCCCGCTAAAAAGGTAGAAACCAAGCCGAAGGCTGCCACCAAGCCGAAAGCTGCCGCCAAACCGAAAGCAGCAGATAAGCCTGAAGCCGAAGCTAAAAAGGCACCTGAAAGCCAAGAATCCAAAGGAGAATAAATCATGGCGCATAAAAAAGGCGTCGGTTCATCCCGCAACGGCAGGGATTCGAATCCGCAATTTTTAGGTGTGAAGTGTCCCGGTGGACAGCCCGTTAAAGCGGGCATGATAATAGTTCGCCAGCACGGCACGAAATTCCATCCGGGTACCAATGTCGGTATGGGCAAGGATCACACGATCTTCGCCACTACTGCAGGCGTTGTCGAATTTACCTCTGGCAGAGGTCGAGCACACCTGATTAACGTTCTACCACTATCAGACTCCTAAAAAGCTGCAGGTGGATACCTGCCGCATTCATAATAAAATAATCCCAAGTCGGAGGCAAACGACATGAAGATTTCTGTTATAGGCGCCGGAAACGTGGGTCAAACGACCGCTCACTACCTGGCTATGAAAGGTTTTGCAAAAGAAGTAGTCCTTGTGGACATTATTGAAGGCGTTCCCCAAGGGAAAACCCTGGATATCTGGGAATCACAGCCGGTCAACATGAAAGACACCATCATGACTGGTACCAACGGATACCAGGAAACGGCAAATTCCGATATCATCGTTATGACTGCTGGCCTGCCTCGCAAGCCCGGCATGAGCCGTGATGACCTGCTTTCCAAGAACACTACTATAGTCAAGGAATGCACCCAGGCTTTCTCCCAGCGCAGTCCCAATGCTATTATTATCGTAGTATCCAATCCACTGGACGTTATGACTTACGTTACCCTGAAAGTCAGCGGTTTCGATCCCAAGAAGGTCATGGGTATGGCAGGTATCCTGGATACCGCCCGCTACCGCAGTTTTATCGCTATGGAACTGGGCGTTTCGGTTGAAGATATCGCAGCCTTAGTGCTGGGCGGACACGGCGATACTATGGTTCCGATTCCACGCCTGACTACCGTAGGCGGTATCCCCTTAACCGAACTGATGGATCAGGAAACAATCGACGCCATCGTGAAGCGTACGGCTGGCGGCGGCGGTGAAATCGTCAAGCTGCTGGGCTATTCGGCATACTACGCACCCGCAGCCGGTGTCGTGCAGATGTGCGAATCCATCGTTTTGGATAAGAAGCGCGTCCTGCCTTGCGCCTGCTGGCTGACCGGTGAATATGGTACCGAAGGTATCTTCATGGGTGTACCCGCTATCTTAGGCAAAGACGGTGTGGAAAAGGTCCTTGAAGTCAAGCTGAACGACGAAGAGCAAGCCAAGATGGCAAAAACCGTCGAACACGTCCGTTCAGTCCAAGCCGAAGGCGAAGCGCTGATGAAATAGCAGTGCGTCGGATTCGGGGAATCCGACCTACCATGCATAGTTGCGTCAGGTCCTGTCCCGCCTGAGCGGGATCCAAAACCTGACGTTAGAAAACATAATATCGAGCAACAAGGAGCCGCTTCATTTGGAGTGGCTCTTTGTGCTAAATTATGAATTATAAATTATGAAGGATGAATGAAAGAATTGTGGTGGCAACGGAACGCGTCTGACACCACAGCTATGGTTGGAAGGTAAGAAAAGCGTCAGGTCACATCCCGACAAACCGGGGAAAACCTGACGCAATGGAAAATCCTGTTTTTGTACAAACCTCGAATTAGTATCGTTTCTTATCCTTAATTTCTTGTGCCTGGTCTTTTACCATGGTCATTTCATTAGGATCAAGATAATCCCACATTTTGTCAAATGTCAAATTGTAGTATTCTTCCATGTATTTAGCCAACTCATTAGCAAATTTAGTATCGTTAATGTTGGGTGCATTAACGGGTTGAGCACTACTGGGTGACTTATAGCTGAATTGTCTTTGAGGCAATTCTACACTTTTATTCCACATACGCTCATTACTTAATGTTTCGTTCAATGCTATGGTGATGCGACCACTCAAATGGATCGTACCATTCCATTTATAGCGTGCATCGCCGAGAAGATTTATACTTTCGGTTGTTCTTCCAGCAGCTCTAACATCAATTTCCACCTTAGGCATCAAGATCAGATCTGTCTCACTTTTATCAGGAAACGTCAATTCATCATAATTCCTAAAAGGTCCACGGGTTCTGAATCCTTTGGCAGTTAGCATTTCCTCGAAATCGGCTGGCATATTTCGAGCGAACTTATCATAAGGATAATGATTCATATAACCTAACGCTTTCCATTCACTGGGGAAACTCGGTGAAACAACGCAAAACGAGACACTTGTGCTACTGACAGGTGTCGTTGAAGGTGGAACGAAATCGAAGGTTGGCAAAACCACTGGTTCTTCGATCTTAGGTGTTGAAGGAGCGCAGCCTCCAAACGTCATTACCATCAAGGGAAATAAAATGAGCATGGTAATTAAAAAGTTGATTTTCTTTAGCATAGAATTCTCCTCATTTTAGTAATCCACTTCATTTACTATTTCTTTTATACTAGTGGTATCCTGCTAATTTATGAATAATAAAAAAACAAACAAGTGTTTTTCTTGTTATTTCTTTTAGCTTCTTCAATATTTGTAAGTCAGATGTCCACGTCTGACACCGAAATTGCCATCACACGAGGGCGTGCGACGCTATCGAAGCAAAACCCGCATAGGGGTCGGTCTTGCACCGACCCGCTTTCGGGGGAATGAGATTCTTCACCCCAATGATGGTAATTAACTAATTAAGTTGACACTAGTTACCCCAGACTAAAGTCTGAGGCTGAAACTGGACGAAATGTCTAAAGACAGTAATTACAGGATGATCACTTCAGTGATCTTGGTTAGTTTAAGCCCCAGAATTTATTCTGGGGTGCCCTGGTAAATGTAAGAATAATCAATTAAACGCCAAAATTTGGGCTCAGAATGACATTGTCCCACCCAAGTCATCCTGGGCATAGCAAAAGATCTCAATCTTCGAATAATCCCCGCCCTAAATTTACATTTTGCAATTTGCAATCTTCAATTTGCAGTTACTTATCCTAAACCCCCAATTCTCCATTCTGCATTCACAATTCCCCTATTCCTCCCTTGATTTTATCCCCTTCAAGCATTATCTTTAGCCAAACTTGTAAACTTGGTTACATGTAAACTTGTACACTGAAACAGCGAGGCTATCATGGCAAAGAAAATCGGCGTCTTATTAGCTGGTTGCGGTCATTTGGACGGAGCGGAAATCCACGAAGCTACCATTACCCTGCTGGCTCTCGACCGCGGTGGAGCCGATATCAAATGCATGGCTCCCAACAAATCACAGATGCACACCATCAACCACAAATCGGGTGATGATACCGGCGAAGTCCGTAACGTTTTGACTGAGGCATCGCGCATAGCCCGCGGCAATATCGCCGACGTTGCCGACGTCAAAGCTGATGAACTGGATGGTCTGATCCTCCCCGGTGGTTATGGCGCTGCCAAGAACTTAGTGGATTTTGCCGTCAGGGGCGCTGACTGCACCATCCATCCTGAAGTTGACCGCCTGCTGAATGATATGGTTAAAGCGAAGAAGCCGGTGGGCGTCATCTGCATTGCTCCGGCGGTTATGGCACGTGCAATGAAAAATAAGGGCATCAAAGTCAGACTGACCATTGGTAACGATAAAGGCACCGCTGAAGCTTTGGAAACACTGGGCGCAAAACATGTCGATTGTGCAGTTGACGATATCGTTGTGGATGAAACCAATAAGGTCGTTTCCACGCCTGCCTATATGTTAGGTCCCAGCATCAAGAACGTCGCTGATGGAATCGAGAAGCTGGTAGCGAAGGTGTTGGAGATGGCGTAAATCCGCAACGAAAACAAAAGCTTATGGATAGTAATTAATCATCTTGACACGAGAGGTAGCGCGGTAGCTTGCTGCCACCTTCCACTAGCGGGGGCAAGCCCCCGCGCTACTTAACATACAACCGGAGTCCACATGCGAACCATACACGCTGATAAAATTACTGAAGTAGTTGCCGACCTCTGCATGAACGCCAATTATCACCTTGGCGATGATATATATCAGGCGCTGCAAGACTTCCGAGCGAAGGAAGAATCCCCTGTAGCCATCGAGCTTTTAGAGCAGTGTATCAAGAACGCTCAAATTGCCCATGAAGATGAAGTGCCCATCTGCCAGGATACCGGTTTCGCCGTCTTTTTTGTGGAAATGGGCGATCAGGTGACTATTGATGGCAACCTGACTGAAGCTATATCCAAAGGAGTAGCCAAAGGCTATACAGACGGTTATCTGCGCAAATCCATTGTCGAGGATCCCCTGCGCCGCAAGAACACCGGAGATAACACTCCGCCCATCATCTGGACGGACATGATTCCCGGTGACGGTTTCAAGATAACCATCGCTCCCAAGGGCGGCGGTTCGGAGAATATGTCCGAAGTAAAGATGCTCAAACCTTCCGATGGGGAAGAGGGCGTGAAGGATTTCGTGGTTGACCGCATCAAACGCAGCGGAGCCAACCCCTGCCCGCCTGTAATCGTGGGCGTGGGCATCGGCGGGACTTATGACAAGTGCGCCTGGCTATCCAAGAAAGCGCTCCTGCGTGAAATCGGATCGAAGCATCCCGATCCATATTACGCCGCGATGGAAGATGAACTGCTGGAACGGATCAACAAGTTAGGAATTGGTCCCCAGGGTTTGGGCGGTCGCACTACTGCTTTAGCCGTCTTCATCGAAGCGCATCCCTGCCATATCGCCAGCTTGCCTGCGGCTGTCAACGTGCAGTGCCACGCAGCACGGCATAAGAGTGTGGAATTGTGATGTAAGCTGTTATCTTCTGGTTACTATACGAATACCGAGTTTTCTGACTCGGTATTTTCACTCATTCTAGAACTTGTTAAATCTTTCCGTTCGCTCTATTCCTCAATAACTTCAATAGTTATTTCGAGGCAGGGAGCGCTATCGGGTGAAGATGGCTGATTGTCCGGTGGGTGACCGTAATAGCTGGATACAGGCGCAAATGCAGAAGCAAAAAATACTCGCAGAGTATCCAGTCCTGTCTCTTCAGATGCGATAAACTCGAAACTCAAAGTGTCGCTTCCTGTGCCGAATATTACGCCTTCAAATATTTTGATCTCTTGGTCAGGATTCCACTTTGTGAAAGCGTTGATGTGGTATTCAGGTGTGCTGGGGTCATGACCAGCCGCACCAGGCATACAGTGGTAGGACCACAATATTTCAACCGGATTTATTGTGCCGGGCTTAACTATATAATCGAGATGATACCAATTTACGTTTATCCAATTCTTATCTCCACAGTCGGGATTAGTATGGCAGGTTTTTATTTTCTCTTCAGGCCTTACCCAGTCGGTTCTGACGTATGAAACCGGTACATTTGCCTCTTTATTATGTTCCTTCAGATACTTCCAGAATAAAATTCCCAAAATTACAACGACAATTATACTAAGTGTAATCAGTACAAGTCTTCTGTTTAACCTCGTAGGTTTCTGGTTGTTAAATAGCTCATTATAATTCAGATCCAAAACTCTGCAGAGACTTATCAGTGTAGATTCATGGAAAGACTTACGGCGACCGCTTTCTAAGTCCTTGATGGTTCTCAGGGCAATATTAGATTCGTTACTTAGCTCGAGTTGCGTCAGGTGCTTGTTCCTGCGCGCCTCTATAAAACGCTCAATTTTCTCCGAATTTAATTTAACTGGCATCCATACTCCCCATCAAAACCGCTGTTTTTCCCGAAAATTCCTCTAATGTCATCTCTTTTCATTTGACCTCGAAATTAAATGGTGTTATATTAATGGTAAGCACAAAAAGTGTGCAAAGCAATTAGAAAATCCTTAAAGTAACGAAGGAGAGAATGATGAAATCACGACAAATTACTTTAGCAGTTTTTACGATTTGCATGTTTGCAATCGGATCTGTCTTCTTATCAAATGCGCAAGCTTTACCAAAAGCGAATTACCAAGGAATACTCACAGATGAGAATGATTCATTAGTGACGGGGACCTTCGACTTCATATTTAAAATCTGGGATGCGGAATCTGGTGGAAACGAACAGTGGTCTGAAGATCACACCAACACAAATGTGGAAGAGGGTATCTATTCAGTGCAACTTGGAGCGGCTAGCCTCTTAGAGAATTTGCCATTTACTACCCAGGAACTTTGGCTTGAGGTTACAATGGATGGAGAAGTGCTGTTACCGCGCCAACTGATCTCTCACAGTTTAATAGCCATAAAAGCCTTGGATTCAGATGAAGTTGATGGTTTCAGTGTGAATGCAAACCCAACAGCGAATACTTTGCTGCCTCTGAATCAGAATGCAACGTTTCCGATATTGGCAATTCCAGAGATTACGTCTTCTCAAATTGCAAATGATGCTGTGCAAGATACGAAAATCGATTGGGGTGCTGGTACTAATCAAGTAAGTGGAGTGGATATTCCCGTTGTAGATGAATTTCAAAGTAGTAATTCAACAAACGTTCAGGACGTTTTAGATGATTTAGACCAAGCTATCGAGGAATGCGGAAGCGGTGACATTACGGCAGTCCTAACTCCTGGAAATGATTTGTCAGGTGGCGCATATAGCGGTGAGGTTTCTCTATACATTGCAACAGGAGGTGTTGCTTCATCACACATAGCCAATGGGACGATCACTACGGATGATATTAACTCAAGTTATACATTATTAACCTCATCACAAGCAACTGATTTGACTGATGCGGGACCGACCACACTTCACTATCACCAGAGTAGTAGTGGTAATTTCACGATCAGCGGCTTTGCCAGTGTGGGAAATGATCTTACTGTGGGCAATGATGTTATTGTAAGTGATGATGTTATAGCAAGTGACGATGTTACTGCAGGCGATGATATTTATGCTTCAGATAATATATTTGCTAATGATGATGGAGGAAGCACCGGATACTTTAAATTAAAGGGTAATGGTGGAAACTCAGTGGCTTCTCTTAGTACTGTATCAGGGACATCTGGTAATAATGGAGCTTGCTTTACCTATCGAAGTGGAAGCCAACGTGGTTTCTTTGGAGCTAGTTCAAGTTATGGCAACGCAGGAAGATGTTATGTCACAAATACAAGCGGTGGCAGTATTACTATTGACTTGAATGGTCAGACTGGTACAATTACAAAAAACACGTGTAACTTCAGAATGGATCATCCACAACTTCCGGACAAGGACATAGTATATACGTGCATAGAGGGTCCTGAAGCAGCCGCTTACACCAGAGGAAGTGCTACTCTCGTAAATGGTGAATGCTTTGTGCCATTCGAAGATCATTTTACCTGGGTTATCAATCATACCACTCTGACAATTCAACTTACTCCACTTTCTGCTAATTCAAAAGGGCTTGCTGTTGTAGAAAAAAGTGAGAGGGGATTCCGGATTAAAGAACTGATGAATGGTAGTGGAAGTTATGAAATTGATTACTTCGTTCAAGGTGTTCGCAGAGGTTACGAAGATAATCAAGTAATTCGTGATAAGATGCGGCTTGAGACTGCAACTGAATAAACAAATCAACTAAGATATCCTTAAAACGATTTCCAATATAGTACTGATACAAATCTGGAGATGCTACCATGAATAAAATATACACCATTCCCCAAATAATAGTCATTCTCGCTGTGTTTTTCCTTTGCCAAAGTTCCTCTCGAGCTACTGTGAACAACAGGTATCTTACAGGATTAAACGTTGGTAATAAAAGCGGTTCTCAGACTTTCGGAAATGTGCATATTCTCGGCGAATCTGTCATAGGGAAAAACGAGATAAACAGCATTCGAAATTACAATGGATTTGGGTACTTTCTGTTTTTCTATCAGAACTTGATAACTGGAATTATTGAAGTGAGAACAGGTGATCTCTTTCCCAAGACGTTCAAGCTTCACCAAAATTATCCAAATCCCTTTAATCCAACAACAAAAATAATTTATGAAATACCAAAAGCGACTCACGTAGAACTCAAAGTCTATGATCTACTAGGTAGAACAGTCGGTGATCTGGTAGATAGTTATAAGCTCCCCGGTGTTTATGCTGTGTTTTGGGAATCAGCAGGTCTACCATCTGGGGTATATTTCTGTACAATTAGAGCAGGTGATTACTATCGTGTGATTAAGCTTGTGGTGGAAAAGTAGCTTCAGAATAACTCCTCCACAGCGAATTGCACCACCGCATCCCACACGAACCTGTCCATCTACGATATTCAGGGTCGGTTGTTGACCACTTTAGTGGATAGCTTCAGGGATGCAGGTGCTCATGAAATCACCTTCAACGCCAGCAATCTACCCTCCGGCATCTACTTCGCAAGAATGGAAACTGGAGGTTACAGCGCAGTGCAAAAGTTGGTGTTGATGAAGTAGTATAGGTATTATGTCAGATTCTGGACGAGCCAGAATGACATGTTACATTCCTCAGGGCGGTCATGGACCATTCCATGACCGCTTTCTGATTCGTGGCATGAAATGGTTCATGCCACCCCAGCTAAAGCGTCAGATTCTGGACGAGCCAGAATGACGCTTCTACCGCCTTTAGTCATCCTGAGCACAGCGAAGGATTTCAACACTCGGACATCCCAGCCAAATTTGCAATTTAGAATTTGCAGTCTTCAATTTGCAATTAACCACCCCCAATTCTAAATTCTGCATTCACAATTCCCCATCACTACTTCCCCAATAATATACTTGCACATGTAGTTATTTCCCTCTAATTTAATTACTATAGTACGATAATTGACACAACATTGGAGGCATCATGAAGCATCTAAACAGTCTTACAGGATTCTGCGCATTCATACTTCTCCTCTCCAACCTCACCATCGCGCAAGTTCACATTTCCGGAAATCTGGCAGGAGTGCTGGAAGATACGTCATACGTAGTAGATGGTGATATCTACGTACTGGAAGCCGATTCTCTGGTGATTGAACCAGGCGCTGAATTTTATTTCAGCGGTGATTATGAATTTGAGATTAACGGCTATTTATACTGCGTGGGAACCGATAATGACAGCATAATTTTCGTCCCTGACACCGGCGTTCCTTACTGGGGTGGCATTTGTTTTGAAGTAAATTCTTCTGATTCCAACCGCTTGAGCTATGTACTTGTAACGGGTGGATATGCAGACGGGAATTGGCCTTATTATAGCGGTGGTGGTATATTATGTTACGCGTGCAGCCCCACGATTTCTAACAGCACCATCACGGGTAATTATGCCACCATGAGTGGAGGTGGAATTGCCTTATATGACGACTATGATGGATCAGTGGTGATAAGAGACTGCAGAATATGGGAAAACGAAGCTGGATATTCCGGAGGTGGGATTGTAGTTTATAATACGACAAGTCCGCTGCTGGAAAATCTGGACATTCAGGGAAATATTGCAGGACAGTTTGGGGGAGGGATAGAAAATGGCGACGCATCTCCTGACATAATCAACTGCAATATCAGCAAGAACTATTGCGGTTTAGGTGGTGGCGGATTTCACAGCTGGACAGATTGGGGGACTTACATGCAGGACTGTTATCTTTCGGAGAATATAACCGATGGTACGGGCGGAGGCGTGCTCCTGGATTTCAAAGTGTACAATGTACACATCCAGAACTGCACCGTTGTGCGAAATGAAGCAGAACAGGGCGGCGGGATTGCCTTTGGTCCGGATGGAGATGATTTAACCGTTGACCACTGTCTGATAGAAGATAACCATGCCGAATTATTCGGAGGTGGAATGATCTGTCTGGGTGCGGACGGATCAGTTTACAATTGTACATTCACTAATAATACTGCTGATTCGCTGGGTGGCGCTTACTACAGCGACTGGGAACTTCACAGTCTTCCCTTCTACAACAATATCGTCTATGGTAATTCAGATGGAATGTACTTTGAACGTACGGCGCTGGACTCCGTCCTCTATTGTGATTTCTACGATAATCCTGGCGGCAATTTCCTAGGTGTAATACCAGCCAATATTGGGATATTATCAACCACAAACCTGAACGGCGATTCCTGTGACGTCTATAGTAACATCTACTTAGATCCGCTTTTCGTGGATCCTTCCTCCGGTGATTATCACCTCCAGGGAAGTTCGCCGTGTATAGATGCTGGTGATCCCTTAAGTCCTTACGATCCTGACAACACCATCGCTGACATGGGCGTCTTCTACTACGACCAAACTACTGGAATTGAAAAAAAAACCGATATAGGAAGTCCAGAGGTGTTTATCCTGCATCCAGCCTACCCCAATCCATTTAATCCTTCAACCACGCTCAACTTCACGCTTCCCACAGCATCACACCTGAACTTGTCCATCTACAATATTCAGGGTCGGCTATTGACCACCTTAGTGGATGGCTTCAGGGATGCTGGTGCTCATGAGGTTACCTTCAAAGCAGCGGATATCCCTTCCGGTATCTACTTTGCTATAATGGAGATTGGGGATTATCACTCAGTACAGAAATTAGTGCTACTTAAGTAGTTACTAACCCACATCGGGGCGGTTCAACAAGAGCCGCTCCTTTCTCTCTCTTCCGAAACTCCCCTTTTTACTTGATATTGAAGGGGAGTTTCTGTATATTTTCTGGTGACTAGTCAAATAATATTAAGCCACTTTTACGTATAAGCGGCAATAGGAGGTTACCATGATTAAAAAATCCTGGGGATTTGCTACCCTGGCGGTGCACGGCAGTGGTGGTCATGATCCCTTAACCGGCGCCATATCTCCGCCGATCTATCAGAGTTCCACTTTCGCCTTTAATGACAGCCAGCATGGTGCGGATCTTTTTGCCGGAACGGCTAAGGGCTATATCTACTCGCGCATCTTAAATCCTACCCAGGAAGCCCTTGAGCGCGAAATGGCTTTCTTGGAGAAGGGTGAAGTAGCTTTAGCTTTTGGTTCCGGTATGGCTGCCATCACCGTAGCTACAATGACTCTATGTAACTCCGGAGAAAACTTCATTTCTTCCAGAACCATCTACGGTGGCACTCACGCCATGTACTTAAAAGTACTTCCCAGACTGAATATCGGAGTCACCGAAGTGGACGCTACCGATCTGAATCAGATCGAAGACGCCATCGATGAAAAGACGCGTTTCCTATTCATAGAAACGCCGGCCAATCCCACCATTGAAATCATAGATATTAAAGGCTGCGCGGAAATCGCCCATCGTAAGGGGATTAAGCTGGTCGTTGATAACACCTTTGCCACGCCCTATCTGCAGCAGCCGCTGACCATGGGAGCTGATATTGTTATCCATTCTGCCACCAAATACATAGGCGGACACGGTGATACCGTAGCAGGCATAACGGTAGGTCCCAAAACTATCATGGAAGAGATGCGCAAAGGCGTTGCCGTGGATGTAGGCGCCTGTATAAGCCCTTTCAATGCCTGGCTGCTTCTGCGCGGGTTAAAGACGCTGCCGGTCCGCATGGACAGGCACTGCGAGAATGCCACCAAGGTGGCGCAATTCCTGGCTTTCCACCCCAAGGTCGAACGCGTCTGGTTTCCCGGCCTTCGCACTCATCCGCAGCACGATTTAGCCAAAGCCCAGATGGACAATTTTGGGGGAATGATTGCTTTTGAGATAAGAGGTGGTTTAGAGGAAGGAAAGAGGATGATGGATGCTGTGGAGCTCTGCACATTAGCAGTTTCACTGGGTGATTGCGATACGCTGATCGTCCATCCTGCATCCACCACGCACAGTTCCTATTCCCCTGAAGATCTTGAAGCTACAGGTATCTCTCCCGGCATGATACGCTTATCGGTCGGTGTTGAAGATATCGAAGATATCATCGATGACCTTTCCCAGGCTTTAAAGAAGATCTGATCAGTTGCACGGTGTCTCCAAAAGTAAAAATATCCACTAAACTGAAAAATCTCCCCAAGCTTCCGGGAGTTTACCTATTCAGAGATCGCAGTGGCAAGGTAATCTACGTCGGTAAGGCGAAGGTGCTGCGCAATCGCGTCCGCTCCTATTTCAACAAGGGAGATGACGGTCGTTACCAGTATAACCGCCTGGTCAAAGCCATCGCTGATCTCGAAGTAATCGTCACAGATACTGAGATCGAAGCGCTCATTTTAGAAGCCAACCTGATAAAAAAGAATATTCCGCGCTACAACGTCCAACTTCGTGATGATAAGAGCTACCCTTATTTGAAAGTAACTGATGAACTTTTCCCCAGAGTTTTCTTGACCCGCAAAACCCCACGAGATGGCTCGAAATATTATGGTCCCTATACCGACGTCAAAGCGCTACGCCAATTCTTAAGAACTTTCAAGGGAGTTCTGAAGATAAGGAACTGCAACAGGAAAATCACTCCGGAATTGATCGCTTCGCAGAAATACCAACCCTGCCTGAATTTCCATATCAACCGCTGTGCGAGCGCCTGCTCCGATGGAATAGCTTCTGATAAATATCAATTGAATGTACAACATCTGGTAAACCTGATATATGGGCGCGATAAGGATCTGATTCGCGAGCTGAAAGCGCAGATGGCAGAAGCCGCCGAAGGGAAACACTACGAAGAAGCAGCTCAAATTCGGGATCGAATATTGCAAGTGGAAAACTTCGGTCGCCTGACCACAATGGGTGGAATAATTGCCGCTGACCTTCGGGATAAAGACGTCATAGCTCTCGCTCTGGAAGACGAGGACGGCTGCGCAGCCTTGTTTCAGATCAGATCCGGGCGAATCGTGGGCAGGTCCCATTTCTACCTTACTTCAGTATTTGAAAAAACTCCTTCAGACGTTCTTCAGGCTTTTCTGCGAGAATACTATAACCGCACAGAATCCCTCCCTGACGCCGCCTTTCTGCCATTTGAAATAGTGGATAGGAATTTGATCTCCCAATGGCTATCTGAAAGAAAGGGCAGGAAGGTGCATCTGGAAGTGCCCAAAGTTGGTGAAAAAGCCAGGCTCGTGAGATTGGTTTCACAGAATGCACAGTTGCTTTTAGGGGAACTCAAAATTCAGAAAAGCAAGAAGGATTTCATACACCATGCCCTGAAAGCTCTGCAGAGGGATCTGCACCTGAATAAACCACCGCGCCTGATAGAAGCTTTCGACATCTCCAATATACAGGGGCGTGATGCTGTGGGTTCGATGGTCTGTTTCAAGGATGCCAAACCGTACAAGAAAGAATATCGTCGCTTTAAAATCCGTACCGTAAAAGGTGCCGACGATTTTGCTATGATGGGTGAAGTAGTCCGGAGACGTTACCGGCGGCTGAAGAACGAAGATCTCCCGCTTCCTGATCTGGTGTTGATTGATGGCGGCAAAGGTCAACTGAACCGGGCGGTGCAGGTCTTGTGTGATCTTGGCGTTTCTAATATTCCCGTCATCGGTTTGGCTAAAAAGTTAGAAGAGGTCTTCCTCCACGGTTACTCTGATCCCCAGAATATCCCCAAGAATTCTTCAGGGCTGAAGCTCATCTGCCAAATCCGCGATGAAGCCCACCGCTTCGCAGTAGATTATCATCGCACACTTCGCAATAAACGCACCTTGACAGGCGAATTGGACGCAATCCCCGGCGTGGGTGAAAAGCGCAAGAAAGCCTTGCTTCGTCATTTCGGTTCGTTGAAGAAATTGAAGAGTGCGGACACACAGGCAATCACCGAAGTGTCCGGAATCAACCCCAAGTTAGCCCAATCAATCCATAACCATCTGCAAAAAAAACCTGAATAGCAAATCTTGCAATAATCGTTCAGATCCTTTCACAACAGTTATACTTCCCTAATTCAACAAATCAATTCTTCCCCACATATTGACATAATTGTTCCTACTTTTGTCAATTCTCATCCATTCCCCTTAAACAAACATGCTTTTGGCTTGTTCTCTTCTTGATGACACCATAAATTCAGCAGACAGCCTTAATTCTGATTGTAGATATCTTAACCCAAACCCTGCATTAAAATCCGAGGCGTTATGCGTTCACTCAGGCAAAAAATAGCGGTCTTCATGGGTGTATCCAGCCTGTTAGCCCTCATGTTGGGTGTGTCGCTGACCATCATCCATTATGAAAGTAAGGTTCGCCAGCAGAGCTCAACTGAACTCGCTGGTATTTCCAGACTTACTCCGAATGCCATCGAAACTGTCGGCAGCGGACTTGCGTCGCTTACCAGGACAATTTCCATAACAAAAGATGTGTACGAACCGATCGTTCAAGATGACTATCAATCTCTCAATTGTTTCCTGGTTAATTTTCTATCAGTTAACCATATGGAATATGCAGAATTTACCGATTCTGCAGGCACCGTGGTACTTAATCTGACAGATTCACTTATGGCGGGAAAAAGCAGCAGAAATCCTTTAGTGCAAATTGCATTGAGTGGCAGCACTTATGGCCATGGTATTTTTGTTGAGAATGAACGCCTCTATGTTGTTGCTACCGCACCGATCCTTCATCAGGGAATCTGTCTCGGTACCCTGACAATAGGAAACTCTTTCAATAGCGATATTATCCATCAACTTGGTAAATTCCCTGGTGTTGATCTGGCAATCTGGAAGGATTTTGAAAGAAATGCTCTTGTATCACCTGGTAAGGACTTGGTGCCACCTCTTTCTGAACTGTTATCAGCGGAAGAAATCGATAGAATCGCAGCCGGAGAGACGATCATCCGCAACTTGACATTCAATGGAAATCCTGTGCAATCCGCCTTCTTTACAGTAATGGCTATGGGAGTGCAAAAAAGGTTCTATCTTGCCAATTACCGATCTATGAATTTTCTTAAAGAAGCTGGCATGTTAACTTTAGTTCATCTAGTTACGCTGTTTTTATTGGTTTTAATATTAGTGGTAAATCACCTCTGGTGGATCTCCAGGCGTGTGACGGAACCGCTGCAGGAACTGGAGGAGTTCTCCCGCAAATTAACTAAAATGGATTTCAGTGAACAAATCCCCATCAGGGGTGGGGACGAAATCAGTAAACTGGCTGTGGCTTTTAATGAACTCACCAGTAAACTTAAGTCAAGTATAATCCAGAAAGATAAATATGCCGCAGAATTATCTGACTTGAACGAGAAGTTGGAGGCGCAGGTTGCCGCCCGCACCGAAGAACTGCAACACAGTAATCTTCGCTTGAAACGCGAGGTAAAAGAAAAAGATGATTTTCTACGCACTGTCTCACATGACCTCGGAGCTCCCTTAAGGAATATCGGTGGACTGGCGCACATGATACAGAGAAAGTATTCGCACAATCTTGGTGATGAAGGTATCGATCGACTTGATAGAATTCGTAAGAACGTTTCTAACGAATTGGAAATGATCGAACAACTACTGGAATTATCCCGAATAAAAACGAGGCACCGTCCCAAAGTGCTAATTGATCTAATGGAGCTGTTAGGAAATATCCGAGAATCTTTCTCATATTTGCTGGAAGAGAAGGATATTAGACTTGTAGTGCTGGATATATTTCCTAACCTTACAGCCGAAAAGGAGAGAATTCAGCAGCTATTCCAGAATCTCATTGAGAACGCCATTAAATTCATAGGAAACCCTGCAGAACCTGAGATAAAAATCGGGTACTCAGAAACACCATCTACCTATATGTTTTGGGTTCAGGATAATGGTATGGGAATCCCCGAAGATCAGCAGGATCAGGTCTTCGGTATCTTTCAGCGGATAAAGAATAAGGAGGTCAGCGGTATTAGCGGTAAAGGTATAGGGCTCGCTTCTGTAAAAACCATTGTTGAGATGCACGGAGGAGACGTCTGGGTTGAATCTAAACCTGGCGAAGGAAGCACGTTCTATTTCACTCTGTCGAGATCCCTGGTAGATCCCGGCAAACAGAATGACGATGGAAATGATAACATAGAAGCTGAATTGACTAAAGTTTATGAAGCAGATACTAATTATTGAGGATGACAGCGATCAAGCTCTTATGACCAGCGAGGCGCTATGTGAGGCAATGGCTGATGTCAGTACAGTAATCGCAATAACTGGGCATGAAGCTCTGAAGAAGAACCTGGCAGAATTTGACGCTATCCTCTTAGATTATAATCTGCCGGATATGACAGGCTTGGATGCGCTACGTGAAATAGTAGGGCGAGAGCACGGTCCAGTTATTATGGTCACCGGAGAAGATGTTCTGGAAATTGCTGTTGAAGCATTGAAAATAGGCGCAGAAGAATTTCTGACCAAAACGGTCGATATCTTCCAACTCCTGCCGCACGTCGTTCAGAAGACGATATCATCTTCCCAGCAGAAGAAGAAATTGCAGGAGATGGAAACCGCCGAGCGCGAGAAAAAAATTCAGATAGACACCCTGAAACGTGTGATGATGACTCTGGCACACCACATAAATAATGCTGTAATGCCGATCATTATCTCGGCTGAACTCTGTCAGCGAGGTGAATACACTCAGGAACTTTCCCGGGGACTTGTGGATATCAGCCTTGAAGAATCCAGCCGGATTAACGACGTGATAGAAAAATTTGAGTATATCATCGAGCATGAGGAATTCAATTATGCTGATTACACCGATTTGAAGGACGCCATGTTCGATATTCAACACAAACTTGAAGTTAAGTTGGAGGAATCTTAAGTAAGATGAAACCAGTAAGAAATACTCCTATTCTGCTTGTCGATGATGATGAAGACTGTCGCTTGATAATTCGTGACTGCATCGAAGAGTCGCAAGTGGAAGGGGATATATTCGAAGTAACTTCCGGCGAAGAAGCCTTAGCATTCATAAGCAATGAAGCGCCCTATGAAGACGCTCCGCGTCCGGGGCTCATCTATCTTGATATCGATATGCCCGGAATCGATGGCGTTGAAGTGCTGCAATCGCTGAAGGAAGACAAAAAAACTAAAGATATCCCTGTGGTTATGCTGACCGCTCTTGATGATGAAGAGACTATGCTTAAGGTGGCAAAACATGGAGCGAATTCATATTATGTGAAGTCGAACGATCCGCTACGCTTTTTTGAAACTGTGAAAAGAGCGACCGATTTATGGCTAAACAGGCCAGACAAAGTAGCTGCACTCTGAATTATTGAACAAAAAAACCGGCACTTACCGGTCTCTTCTTCCTTAACCAATCTCTATTTCTATCCTTCAGGCATACTACCCCCGGAGGCTGTTTTCCAATTCCCCTTACCAAACACAACGTCCACTCTCCTGTTTTTCTGACGGCCTTCCTTGGTCTCATTTGACTCTACCGGATGTTTATCGGCAAAGGCTGCAATGGAAATTTGGTCGCCGGGAATGGCAGTCTGATGTGTCAAATAGTGAACTACATTTGCAGACCTCGCCGCGGATAATTGCCAGTTTGAAGGGAAATCTCTTGTGCTGATGGGTAAGTTATCGGTATGTCCCTCAATGATGATAGGACGTCCGCTTTTGATGAATACTGGTGCTACTCCCGATAAAAGTTTCTTTGCTGCAGGTTTTAATCCTGCCTTACCTAAGTCAAATAATACGCTTTCCGTCAGATGTATTATAACACCACGTTCTTCAATCTCTACACTGATCTCGCCGGCGACTTCGCTCATATCTTCCAGAGCTTCACTAAGTTTGGCAGTAAGGTAAGCCTCTGAAGTATCAGGATACGCCCCCCCGTCGAGATTATCGTAAGGCCCATCCCCGCCTCTGCCTACTTCTGGCAGCCCGGGCAGCTTCTGTAACTGTACGGCAGCTCCGCCTCCAAAAACGTCCTTAAAAGCCGCTCGCATCTCTTTATATTTTTCCAGATCGGCTCGCCCCATCGACCAGAGTACCACGAAAAGACCAAGCAGCAGAGTGATCAGATCCGCATAAGTGATCAACCATCGCTCATCTCCACCCTCTTCGCCGCCTTTTTTCTTTTTTTTGGGCATCTTATTAGTCCGTGACTACTCTTCTTCCTCTTCCTCTGCTTCTGTACCTCGTTGGTTTGGAGGTAACATCAATTCCAGATTGCGCCGGATTAAGGTGGGACTCGTTCCGCTCTGTATGGAAATTATCCCGTTTGATATCACGTCCAGTAATAGAGATTCTTCTGTGCTTCTGAATTCAAGTTTATCTGCGATTGGCAGCCAGATGACGTTTGCCATGAATACGCCCCACAAGGTGGCGATAAAAGCGGAAGCAATATGGTGCACCAATTCAACCGGATCGCCTCCAGCGCTGGCTAAGGTGTTGATAAGACCCATCACGGTTCCGATAATTCCCATTGTCGGTGAATATGCACCCATCTTCTTGAACATACCTGTGGCAACGTGATGGCGTTCTAAAAGATAGTCCTTCTCCCCCTCCATTAACTCTTGTGTGGAATCCGCATCCAATCCGTCAATAAGATGCAGCATTCCATTATAAAGGAAAGGATATTCCTTGGCTTTTTCAAGCTCTCTCTCCAGAGCTAACACACCATCGCGCCTGGCAACTGTGGCGAACTCAACTAAAGTATCGATAATTTTACCATACGCCAGACTCGGAGGGAATATCGCTACTTTCATCACTGCAGGTATAGAAGTAACCGCCTTGATACTGTTCCCGATCAAAGCAGTGGCGAAAGTGCCTCCCACTACAATCATTATTGCTGGCAGTAGGACCAGAGCGCCTAAAGCACCACCTTCCAGGAGGAAGGATCCTAAAATCATGGAGAGGCCGAGAACCAGGCCTGCAATCGTTCCTATATCCATAAGCTCACACTGGTAAGAATAGAATCCGCAAGTTCGCTACCATACGATTCCATTTCTTACATCGGCTCTATTTACCTGAATCTTAAGTACGATCTGAGTAAAATTCACTGTATTTTGCGTTTTTTCACCGTTTGCATAAATGGCTTGACATTCTCCCATATTTTAGCTATATTTTATTTGGCATTTTTACGGATTCATAATGCTGGATTTGTATAATCAGTTCTGCTATTCAGCAGAGGATGTTGACGATGAAACGAATTCTATATTATGCAGTTTTTACCTTAGCTGTGCTCGTTGCCCAGGCAAATGATTCTCCCGCTCAGTTTATCGAATCTGAGTTGTCTCATGTGCTTAAGTTTACTCATCCGGATGAGTTCGTGCCGGTTGCCTTTGTATTGAAATCTCAACTTTATTTAGATAATATCTATCCTCAAGTGAGTTTCCTGTCGAAACCATCTAGACGAGAGCTGGTAATTTCCCAATTAAAAAGGCTGGCAGATGAAACCCAGAGTTATTTGAGGACCGATCTTGAAGACCTGAGATTATCTACAGATGCACGAAATATACGCCCGCTTTGGATCAGTAATGTAATCGCCGCTGAGGTGCGAGCGCGAGAATTGCGGGAGTTATTGAAGGGGCACCCTGAAGTTGCCCGTGTTCACTGGGATCCCCAGTGCCCGCTGGAAGAGATGCTGGATGCGTTAAAGTCAGGTGCTCAAAAAGGACCAACGGATGTACTCTCCTGGGGAATTGAAGATATTAAGGCGGATATGGTCTGGGATGTAGGTTATCGTGGTGACGGGATTTTGATTGCCACTATCGATACCGGTGTGGACTATAATCACCCTGATCTTGCTGATCATATCTGGGTTAATCCCGGTGAAGATCTAAATGGCAACGGGATCGTGGATACATCCGATTTCAACGGGATAGATGATGACGGCAATGGTTACATAGATGATTTGCGCGGCTGGGAGTTCTATTTTCAGAATCCCGAGGTCATGGACGTTAATGGACACGGTACTGCCACCGCTGGAATTGTGGTTGGTGATGGCACCAACGGAAATACTACCGGTATAGCGCCTGAAGCTAAACTCATGGTCCTAAAAAACCTTGGTGGCGAAAGCTACTACTGGGAAGCGCAACAGTACGCCATAATGATGCTCGCTGACGCGTTGACGAGTTCCATGTCTTTTAAATGGTACTGGTCCGGCAGACCCGATTATGCCACCATGCGTCATAATACGGAAATGGAATTAGCTGCCGGATTGATTCACTCCAATTCCATCGGTAATGATGGCGACAATCTGGTGAATGCACCCATTCCTTTCAACATCTCCACACCGGGTAACTGCCCACCACCCTGGCTGCACCCGGATCAGACTCTTGTGGGGGGAGTATCTTCCGTTTTGGGGGTTGGAGCGTACAATTTTAGTTACTCCCTGATGAGTTATTCAGGCCTAGGTCCCTCATCCTGGTACCTGCAGGATATTCTCCAGTTAGATCCAACTTATGGACATCCCTGGTTATCTCGTTATGACGATTATCCATATCAGAGCGGTAGCTTCCAGGGATTATTAAAACCCGATCTGGCTGCTCCTTCAAACGTTTTGACGACGACTTTAGGGATTGGTTACACCACTTTCGGAGGAACCTCAGCGGCTACGCCCCACCTGGGAGGAACCTTCTGCCTGATGCTTTCCGTCAATCCCACCGCTTCCCCTGAAATCCTGGCGGAAATCATCATGACTACGGCTATCGACATGGGCGAACCGGGCAAGGACAACAACTGGGGCTGCGGTAGATTGGATGCTTTCGCAGCAGTATCGCAGTTGTTGCTTCAAACCACTGCCGCTCTAACTGGAACAGTATCCGATTCCAGCACCGGACTCTCCATTATAGAAGCGATCGTTGCTTTTCCCAGTTCAGGAATACAGACCTCCACAGATTCTTCTGGATACTATCTCCTTCCCGGTATTCCTGAAGGTTCACATAACGTGGTTTTCACCGCTAATGGGTATGACACACTCTGGGTCGAAGGTACCTCTTTCACCGTTGGTGTAGTAGAAACGCTGTCAGTAGCGTTGACAGGACCGCAGATCTGGCTCGACGTCTCCTCAATTCAAGCCGCTTTGCCATTGGGAAATTCACTCCAAACACCGGTCGCCATTCATAATGGTGGCACGGGAAACCTGGAGGTGGCATTCAGCAAAAAGGGCGATTGGAATCCCTTTGAGATTTATTCTGGAATACAAGCTGAGATAGTCACCGGTGATGATGAACTCTTCGGAGTGGAAGTCGTGGAAGAATCAGTCTGGGTCAGCGGAGGCAATTCAGGTAGTGAACCCAACAAGCTATACCGCTTCTCCTTCGATGGTGAACTGCTTGGAACGTTGGATCAACCCCTCTCAACTTCTGGTCTGGGTTGGAGGGATCTCGCCTGGGATGGGCAGTTTCTGTATGGATCGGATAATTCCCAGATTTTCGGGATTGACCTGACAGGTGTTGTGCAGGATACTATCACCGGTCCTCTGTACCTGCATACAGCTTTAGCGTACGATCCTCAAACTGACCATTTCTTCGCTTGTGATGACACCTCGAACATTCTGGAAATTGATAGAGATGGAGCCATACAACAAACGATAGGACACGATCTGCATGTATCCGGTTTAGCCTGGCATCCTGAAGATGAGGACGGTATGAAACTGTATATCTTCTCACAGGATGGAACTCCGGCTGGGCTGCGTGTCAGCAAGGTCAATCCCGACAACGGAGAACCTCTATTTGTAACCGATTTGATCGGCGCCTCTGGTGAGATAGCTGGAGGCGCCACCATCTCCGGCAGCATCGATCCTGATCGCTGGTGCTTTGTTGGTATGATTCAAGGGGTTTCCGACCGAGTACAGTACATTTCCCTAAATGCCTATGCCCCCTGGTTTGACATTGATCCCCCCGGCGGCACTATACTTCCTGGTGATGCATTGATAGCCATGGTGACTCTGGATGCAGCACAAGTTCCTCCCGGAGATTATGAAGTCAACATGCTTATCCAGCACAACGCCCCCCAGGACGATATCTTAATACCTGTTTCTCTGACCGTGGAACCAACCGCGGTGGAGTTACCGCCTGCTCTACCTGCTGTACCGAATGATTTCGCTGTGATGCCTGCATATCCAAATCCCTTCAATCCGACCGCAGTTATCAGTTTTCAGTTACCGGTTACGAGTTTGGTTAAACTGGAAGTGTTTGATATTACTGGGCGTAATGTAGGGGCTACCCTCTGTGGTCGCCCTGTTTCGGGTAGCCACAGAGGGCTACCCCTACAAGATTGGTATCCCCCCGGCACTCACCGAATCAGCTTCGATGGTTCTGGTCTTGCATCCGGCATATACATATACCGCCTGACGGCAGGTAAATTTTCGGCTTCAGGGAAAATGGTTCTGATGAAATAATCCAGGCAATTACTAAAGGTAATGTGATGATGAGAATAGTTTGTTATATAAGCGTTCTGATAATTTCCTTCAATATTTCCGCGCAGGCTGTACTACGAATCTGTAGCTATAACCTGCTGAACTTCCCCAACAGTCAGGGAACTGAGAGGATCGAATACTTTGTAACTGTCTTAGATAGCATCTCACCCGATATACTGGTCTGCCAGGAGATGATGTCCTCAGCAGGCGCTGATCAGTTCCTGCAGGGTGTGCTGGATGCGGCAATCTGGGTGAGAGCCGATTACGTAACCATCGGTGACAGCGATGCTATGCTCTATTTCAAACCTGATCAGTTTGAACTGCTGGATATTCATACCATAGAAACCGATCTCAGGAATTTTGAGGTTTACGAGCTGAACTATATTGCTGGCGATTTGCGACCTTTGGTCTATATCGCCACTACCCATCTGAAGGCGTCGCAGGGGACTGTCGAGGAGCAGAGGAGGTTATCCGAAGTGCTGGATTTCATCGCCTGGATCGATGCCAACGATTTGCGAGACAGCAATCTATTGCTCTGCGGTGATCTCAATTTCTATTACAGCGCCGAACCGGGTTATCAGGCGCTGCTTGCGGATTCTCTCTTCATCGATCCCATAGATACACCGGGGTACTGGCATAACAGCAGTCAGTATGCTGACGTACATACGCAGTCTCCTCGAATCACTCAGTTTGGCGGAGGCGCACCGGGCGGCATGGACGACCGCTTCGATTTTGCTTTAGCCACGCCCTTATGGATCGATGGTGATGAATGGGAATACCAGGAAGGCAGTTACACTTCTTTCGGCAATGATGGGCAGCATTTCAACGGGGCAATTAACACGATGCCCAATTACGCCGTTTCTGAGGAGGTCGCCAACGCCCTTCACGAAGCCTCCGATCACCTGCCGGTATTCATCGATATAGACTACACCGCCTCCGGCATCGAACTGACTTCACCAGTAAATCTTACGGATGGCTTCTCTCTATCCCTGTTTCCAGCTGTATTCAATTCGCAAGCGACCTTGTTGCTCAACCTGCCTGCAGCCGATAACGTTAACGTTACTGTTTATAATATAACCGGCAGGCAAATTACAATGTTGGCAGATGGACGCTTCTCCCGAGGCTCCCACCGGATCAACTTCAATGCCAGTGGTTTACCAGGTGGTATATATTTTATTCAAGTTGCTACCTCTGGGAATGTGTATGAAGTCTTGAAGGCGGTGCTGCTGAAATAAGATCAAACCAGGAATTCCCTGTTCTCAGTTCACGGTTGTCAGAAAAATTTCCCCCCAATTTTCCTTGATTTTCCAGTGTTTATTTCGTAACATTTCAGCAGTGTAATTCCAGAATAAAAAGCATCAATTTCACAGGATAAATTCTCATGCGTCTGTACGAATTCGAAGGTAAACAGTTATTCGCTGAAGCCGGCATTGCCATACCGCAGGGCGAGGTGGTCACATCCGTTGAAGAAGCTTCAAAAGTTGCTTCCCAACTGGGCTATCCCGTTGTTTTAAAAGTGCAGGTTTTGACCGGCGGACGGGGAAAATCCGGCGGTATCCAGTTCGCCGATAATGAAGAGCAGTTGCGCGCAAAAGCGGACGAACTGTTCAAACTGAAGATCAAGGGTTATCCGGTAGAACGTTTGCTGATCGAGAAGAAACTGAATATTGCGGGTGAGTATTACCTTGGCGTGACCATTGACCGGGTGAACTACCAGTGGACGGTTATCGGGTCCGCTTCAGGCGGAGTTGACATAGAAGAAGTCGCTGCCAAATCGCCTGACAAGATCGTGCGTATCAACATTGACCCTGATTCGCCCATTTACAGCTTTGAGGGCAACCAGTTGGGCAACAAGATGGGGCTATCCGGCGACGCCATGAAGTCGGTCAGCAGCATTGCCCGCAAGCTGTTTAAGGTCTTCCGCAGTTGGGATTGCAAAATGGTGGAAATTAATCCATTGGTGCAACTTGACGACGGCAGTTTCATCGCCGCTGACAGCAGGATTTCAGTGGATGACGACGCTCTCTTCCGCCATCCCCAACTGGAAGAACGCGGCATTGAAAAGCGCCACGAAGAGGGCGAAATGACCCCGCGGGAGCGACAGGCGAAAGAGTGGGGGATACCCTATTTGGATTTGGACGGTAATATCGGAATGTTTCCCGGAGGCGCCGGATTTGGTATCATGGGCAACGATTTCATCTATCATTACGGCGGCAAACCCGCTAATTTCATGGATTCCGGCGGAGGACCTTCACCTGAACGGTTGGCAAAGATGCTGGTGCTGCTGGATGAAAATCCCAATGTCAAGGTCATCTTCGGAGCCCGCTTCGGGGGTATATCCCGTTGTGATGACTTCGCCAAAGGCGTCATCATGTTCCTGAAGGATCACGGTCTTTCGAAGCCGATGGTGATGCGCTTCACTGGCAATGAATGGAAAGAAGGCGTGCGCATCTTCGAAGAGGAGAAGAAAGCCAGCCCCGAATTGTTCGAGAGAATCGAAATCCACGGCATCGAAACGCCGATTGAAGAGATTTCTAAGAGAGCTGTGGAACTGGCGGGGGAAGTGGGGTAGATTGGAATAGCGTCTGAAGCAATAATGTCATTCAGAGCCCGACGTTGGCGAGGCGAGGAATCTCTTAAATAAGAAAGGAACTGACTACGTAGAAGGTAAGAAATATCTAAAGAGAGGAATCATGAGATATTTTACTTTATTGTATTTACTATGTTTCGCTGTTTTATTGGGCTGTGAGGATAGTGTAACTGATTCGGGAGGAATTGTCATTACAGATGAAGCGAAAGCATTTGCAGATTCTTACTGGAAATATAGTGATACTACCAGGGTTAATCTCCCCAACTTCCAGAACCAGCCTTTTTGCGATTATCTGACCTATGAATACTGGGCGGCAACGGTGTTTGGGAGCGATGGAGATCCGTTAGAAACGTTCGATAATTATGAGGGCACAATAGAAGAATGGGAGGCACTACCCTGGAGCATATCAGGTGGTGAGGAGAAAAAATGGTATCTTCCCCCTGACGGATTCACTCATATGTTGACTCCGGATGAAAAAGATGATAATTATTACGAAATGATCGGTAAGTATCACCAATTCGCACCAGGTTGGTCTGACTATGAGGAGGACGATACAACTTCCTGGATGGTTAACCTTGAAATCAGCCCATTACGGGCTCAGTATATCGCTATGATCGGTTTGGAAGATTAGTGAGTAGGGTGGACTAAGCGAGGACGAAGTCAAAGCGCAGTCCACCATTTAATCAGATATAAATAACAAAAACCCGACCTCAAGATCGGGCTTTTATATTTACAGATTACCCCTATAAACGATAATAATATGACGTCCCATTCCCCCAGTTATCAAGTAGCGTTACAGGAAGGATGAGCATCAAGCTATCGCTTGAGATGTCGAATATTTTCTCCTCAACCAACCCGATGCGATCAGGATCAACTGAATCCGTAATTTCCATCCTCAGCATTTGATCGTAGGGATAGACCGGAATGGTGTTATCTTCAACTGTATATGTGCCTTCTTCATTGATAGAAATGAGATATGTTTCCTCATCTTCTATTTCCCATAGAACCACGTTATATAGTTCTTCATGGAACGACAATACCCCTTCTATATCGAACATTCCCCCACCGATACTCAATACCAGAGTTCCCCAACTATCAATGAAGCAGGTATGTGATTCCGTCACCATATAGCTGAATTCACCGCTTACGTATTCCCACGTCCCTTCAATCGAGTTGCTGGGACTTCCATCTCCAGTTGTGAACAATCCCGCTTCTGACCAGGAACTCGTTCCATAAATATTGCTGACTTTTACTCGCCAATAGTGATCCGTTGAAGGTTCAAAACCAGCTATTCCATGCAGGTTACCTGATACGCCTTGCTCATTGCAAATCAGTGATGCGAATTCTTCGTCAGCAGCAACTTGCATGTGATAAGACAACGCCCCTACCATCGATTCCCACCTGAATGTAACGTCCAGTGGTGTATCCACCGCTCCCGCATGCGGTGCGATCAGTTCCGGTGCTGAGAGCGTAACTACCCCTTCCGTCGAAACTGTCATCACAAAGAAGCCTAAGCGGTCAGCCAGTCCTACCACGTAATTGCTTTCTGCGTCAACTGAAACATCTTCCAATTCTTCAAGTACCTGATCCATTTCATTGATTATCCACAGAGTCAGCGTGCTTTCATTGTAGTTTTCCAGATAGGCATTATCATAGCCAATCGTCACCGAAAAAGACGTTCCTATTGTGGTCCCTGTGGGCATTGCTTCATAGATGTATCCGATTTGTTCTATCTCTTCCGGTAAGGTATAGGTGGGTTCCACCTGAGGAATACCTAACGTGATGTTCGTAGGATTGTATAAGGCACCTTCAGGAAAGAACAATCCTGCTGAACCGTAAGTTACCGTTCCACCTGTCATATTAATCATAGCACTGTTCGACCCACCCGGCTCTTCACTCACGAATCCGTAGAGATTGCTCTCTTCATCACCGCTAAGATTGCAGCCAAAAATCAAAAAGCAGCAAGAAAGCATAATCGCACATGACATAATGTGAGTTTTCATCGGTACATCCTCCTACCTTTGAAACAATTCAACATGCCCACTTAAATGTAATGACAAACTCAGGCTATGTCAAGTGAAAACTATTGCATATAGAATTATGCTTTATGACAAAAAGAAAGCCCGATCTCAAGATCGGGCTTTACATTGTTGGTTTAAAAGATCAACCTTCCAAAAACCGTTCCGCATCTATCGCCGCCATGCAGCCGGAACCGGCAGCGCTTATCGCTTGGCGGTACACACTATCCTGCACGTCTCCGCAGGCAAACACGCCGGGAACACTGGTGCTGGTGCTTTTACCTCTTGTAATGATATATCCGTTATTATCCATATCTAATTGCCCTCCGAACACCTTCGAATTCGGAATATGCCCTATTCCCATGAAAATGCCGTCAACCGGAAGATCAAACTCCGAACCATCTTTCACATTCTTCAACTTTGCGGCAGTTACGTGGGGTGGATCATCCGCACCGATTACTTCATCAATAACGCAGCTAAGTGCGAATTCGATTTTGGGATTTTCCTTAGCTTTTTCCTGCATGATCTTGGACGCCCGCAGTTCATCCCTGCGGTGGATGATAGTTACTTTGCTGGCAAATTTAGTCAGGAAAACAGCCTCTTCCATGGCACTGTCTCCGCCACCCACAACTGCGATTGGTTTATCCTTGAAGAAGAAGCCATCACAGGTGGCGCAAGCGGAAACGCCGTGCCCCATATATTTCTGTTCGGACGGAATACCCAGCCAGCGTGCTGATGCTCCCGTTGCAATTATCAACGCATCACAGGTATAGTCATCGGTGTACGATTTCAATTTAAAAGGACGTTGTGACAGGTCTGCTTCAATGATCTCTTCCGTTAGGTATTCAGCGCCGAATCTCTCTGCCTGCCGCTTGAAGATGTCCACTAATTCCGGCCCCATGATACCGTCAACGTAGCCGGGAAAGTTCTCCACTTCTGTTGTTATTGTCAGTTGTCCTCCCGGCTGAATTCCCTCGAATACAACGGGTTTCAGGTCAGCACGGGCTGCATAAATCGCAGCGGTAGAACCGGCTGGTCCCGATCCAAGTATTATCATTTGATGATGTTTTGGCATTCGTAACTCCTTGCTGATTTTCTTTGACTAAAGATAATTCTTCCATTCAGTTTATACAACTGAATTGTGCGGCATTTGTCATTTGTTGCGGTAATTGGTTATATTCAAAGCTTATTTGATCGAAACACTAACTAAAGCACGGCAGAATCTGCTTGCATTGCGGAATGATATTTTGTACATTTAAATCTTAATTTTTATGAATGAAGACGAACGTTGGATGAATCGGGCGCTGGCTCTGGCTGAACAAGCTGCTGTGGAAGAGGAGATACCAGTCGGCGCTATCGCAGTAAGAGAGGGTCTCGTCATCGGGCGGGGGTATAACCGTACGGAAGCCCTGCAGGATCCGACCGCTCACGCTGAAATCCTGGCGATCACCTCTGCCGCAAATGCCATTGGTTCAAGGCGATTGGAGGGTGTTACTCTCTATGTAACTCTGGAACCGTGCTGCATGTGTGCAGGTGCGCTGGTATTGGCTAGGATCGAACGACTGGTTTTTGGCGCCTGGGATCCCAAAGCGGGTGCATGCGGAACACTGTACAACATCCCGCAAGATCAGAGATTGAACCACTGTATGGAAGTTACTGGTGGTATTTTAGAGGATGCTTGCAGTTTGATTCTTTCTGATTTCTTCCGGTCTTTGCGAAGTGGTTCGAATTAGAGACAACGGAGAGGTGTCCGAGTGGCCGAAGGAGCACGCTTGGAAAGCGTGTGTAGGTTTATCCTACCGCGGGTTCGAATCCCGCCCTCTCCGCAAAAAGCGAAAGATTTAATTCTATCGCGGGTTCTGGCGTAGCCATTCCTACGGAGGAATCCCGCCATTTCCACAGAGGTTATATATGATGTTGGAGAGTTGCCGGAGTGGTTTATCGGGGCGGTCTCGAAAACCGTTGTAGCTTCGTGCTACCGGGGGTTCAAATCCCTCACTCTCCGCGAGATTGTAACCAAGTATACAAGTGTTGTGGGCTTTACATAAGGAGAAAATCATCAATATTTCATTGATGATTACCAGATTGATTGAACGAAATCAATTGAAGCTATAATACTTGTAAACTTGTAAACATGTAAACTTATATACCTGTGCACTTGTTAATCGGCTTTCTTGTCATAAGCTTCCTTGATGAGTCGATCCAATGTCCCTTTGGGATCATTTAAAACATCCCTGGTAACCACCAACCTGGAAATTCCCATCAGTTTCACACCGTAAAAATAGTCCTTTAAGGCTTCTTGCAGGTGGCTATCGAGCCCACTCCCCTCTCGATCATAAATCGTAGATAATTTCTTCCGGGCATCACGGTGATAAGTCAATTCTATCCCCGTCTGCTCCTTAAATGTATTTGAGTGTTTTGATAATATATGTTCGAAAACGATCTCTTTTAAAGTTTTTTCCGGTTTCTCGATTAATTCTTTTGTTACCAGTAGATCCTTAACTTCGACAGTAGGTAGCTTTTTTTCAAACTTGATTAGAACCCGCTCAATGGCGGACAGTAATCCTCGCGCACCGGTCTTCTCCAGAGCGGCTTGCTGTGCCAGCAAACGCAGCGCTTCATCTTTGAAATCAAGCTTGATGCCATAAGCGCGAAATTCGCGTTTTTTGGTCTGGATGACGGCGCAGTTTTCGTTCTTCAATATGGTGTAAAGACTTTCCTCATTCAACTCGTTCAGAGTCACTGTTACAGGCAGCCGCCCGATGAATTCTGACTCGAATCCGTAATCGATCAGATCGCGCGTCGCAACTTGTTTCAACAGTTCGGTCTTCTCCCCTGATGTTAGCCCCACATCACTTTTAAACCCCATCCCCTGTTGAGATATTCTCTTGCCTATCCGTTCAATCAAACCATCGAAAGCTCCAGAAACTACAAACAGAATATTTCGGGTGTTCACCTTCTTCCTGGTTGCCTTGCCTGTCCGCTGGGCTTCCACTACAGCTTCCATCTGACTCGCTAGATCATGCGGAACCTTCATGTCAACTTCCGTCTCTTCCATGAGTTTCAGAAGGTTTCTCTGGACTCCGCTGCGGCTGACGTCTGGACCCCAGGCGTTCGGCGCTGACGCTATTTTATCGATTTCATCGATATAAATGATTCCATATTCGGCAAGTGGTATATTGCCTTCCGCCTCGTGAACCAAATCCCTGACCAGATTTTCAACGTCCCCGCCAATATACCCTGTTTCACTGAATTTCGTAGCATCACCTTTGACAAATGGAACTCCTATCCGGTCTGCTATAAGCTTGATAATATATGTTTTACCAACACCTGTAGGACCAATCATCAGTATGTTGGATTTGATATTACCTAAAGCAACGTCGCTGGTTACTTCTTCCTCAATTTCCAGGCGCATGCGGTTGAAATGAGTGCAAATCTTCGTAGCCAGCACTTCAACAGCCTCTTCCTGGTCAACGATGTACTTACTGAGGTATGTCTCCAGTTCTTCCGGCTTAACACGGAAGTCTATCTTAATTGCATCTTTATCTTTGTGAGTAGCCGCGCCCTCTTCGCTGCCCACAAAATCGGCATCCGGTTTGGGGATATCTTCGATGTGTGGAATCTTATGGCTCTGTTTTTCCATGTCGCTATTGTTGTTTGATTTTATACCGTGTCTGTATGTTATACGATAGAATGAGAATGTAGTTCGGATTTCATTTACTTATTTTTACCAGGAAAACTGTGATGTATTGGGACGTGCCTTTATCTGCTTTTTCCAGTCTTCACAGGTGTTTTTTATCCTATTCGTGAGCTCAGTTATTTTTATACCTCTTAATGCACTGATGAATACCGCATCTCCATACTCAACCTTTAACTGCCGGATCTCCGCGGCACTCTCTACCTGATCAATCTTATTGAACACCAGTATTCGCGGGTGTTCTCGCAAGCCCATCTCTTCAAGTGTCTCTCTGACTTGAGCCAGTTGATCGGAATGGTGTGGATGGGAAGCGTCAACCACATGCAGTAATAGATCTGCTACCACCGTTTCTTCCAGTGTTGACCTGAAAGAAGCTACGAGGTGATGCGGCAGCTTGCGTATGAATCCCACTGTGTCTATCAGCAGAATCGTTTCAGCCTGTGGACCTTTGAGAGTGCGAACAGTAGCATCCAACGTAGCAAACAAACGGTCTTCAACAAAAGCTTTCGAATCGGTCAGATTGTTGAGCAAAGTGGACTTACCTGCGTTTGTATAACCCACAATGGCAACCTTGAAGGTATTCTGTCTCCTTTTACGCTGCGTGGATCGCTGTTTCTCTATTCTCTTCAGGTCTGAAGATAGCTTGGAAATCCTCTTTCTCACCAGGCGGCGGTCAGTTTCCAACTGTGTCTCACCCGGTCCACGTAAACCGATGCCACCTGCCTGTCTTTCTAAGTGACGCCACTGTCCGGTCAGCCTGGGCAGGAGATATTGCAATTGTGCTAATTCGACCTGCGTTCTTGCCTCTTTGCTGCGCGCGCGTCTGGCGAAGATATCCAGAATCAACCCCGAACGATCTATGACACGTTTGCCGATTTTATCTTCCAGTAGCCTTGCTTGTACAGGGGATAGATCATCATCGAATATGACCAGGTCAAAGTGACCATTCCGTGCGGCGATCTCTTTTACCTTGCCTCTGCCGATAAACGTGCCTGGATCTGGCTTCTGTCTGTTCTGAACAAAACGGTCGACAACTCTGACCCCTGCAGTGTCCGCCAGTAGCGACAGTTCATCCAGAAAATCGTCAGTTACCCACGGTTTAGCGCCTTTGAGGACAATTCCTACCAGCGCTGCTCGTTCCGTTTGATTCGTTTCGTTGATCACCTTTTGCCTGTGTAAAAGTTCTCCCTGTTTGATATTTAAGTTCCAATGATAATAGAAATATACATGATTATTATCGGAAAGTCAAGTAAAGCTGCTATCAATAATGCGATAAAAGAAAATCATAAAAGACGGTAAATCTACCGCCTCTTATGATTTTAAGAAATTCGGGGAGAATCCTATGCAGATTGTTGAACAGAACTCTCATTGGATGATAATCCGGTATGCCGTGTTTTGAAAAAGTAACCCACCATTGCTATGGTGGCTACAGCACCGATAGCTCCGAGGATAACCCAAACCATCCAGGGATCGTTCAATTCCCAAAGAACGCGAGTTGCTTCATCGACGGACGCTCCGTTCCCGTTATTCATCATTGAAGCCATGGTGGACATGACGTCTTCACGGGGAATAGCTTGAGCTTGCGAGGTTGACATCCCCAAATGTTCTACTAAATATTGCCTTGCGAAGTTGATTTTACTTCCCATGTTCTCATAGAGAAATCCGGAAATGAAATTGCCCACACCCCAACCTATCGCGAAGGGAATGTTGGAATATCCCATATATGTTGCTTTCTTTTCCGGTGGAGCAGTCAAGCCTATGTATTCTGAAAACTTAGGACTACACCACATTTCACCGATGGCAAAAGCAAAAATCGCCAGTGCACAAATTAATCCGACATTAGTTGCTCCTGCAGTTACGAAGGCTAACACCGATAGCACCATGCCGGCAATTAAGGCGATCATGGGATGAAATTTACCAGTCAACCACCCGATAGGAAGCATCAGGGCGATGATTGCAAACGAATCAATGTTGATCAGCATCTCAGGCTTTACATTACCGCTTTCAAGCACAGTATTTTCGTTAATTGCACTGAAGATGGGTGCGATATCACGCGAGAAAACCCATTCGTCGATGAAATTGGGCAATAGATCCCACAACTGCATGAACATGAACCAGAAGCCACTGAAGATACCAAGGAATACCAGGAAGTTTTTATCTTTCAGGGTCGCCATAGTATTCATTAATGTTTCACCAACCGTTCTGATCTTGAGTTCACCCTCCTGCTCGGGTTCTTTATAGAAAAAGATTGTAGGGATGAAATTAAAGAGGGTTACGCCCGCAGCAAAGAAGAATACCAGTTTAAAGTCGGTCTCACCACGTATTATTGCGGCGAGGAACGGAGCTAAAAAACCGCCCACATTGACCATCCAGTAGAAAATACCCCAGGCTATCGAGCTATTCTCCTCAGTGGATGCTTTAGCTATCGTCCCCTGCACCGGTGGCTTGAAAATAGCTGTTCCCAAACCGACCAAGCAGGCAGCGCCCAGGGCTGACCAGAATCCCGTAGCGAACGCAAACAATATGTAACCGAAAAAATTGATGGTGTAAGCAATATACAGGCTCTTCTTATAGCCATATTGGTCAGTGAAGCCACCTGAAATCATAGGCACCAGACACTGTACAAGCGCCCAGATTGAGTAGATTGCCCCTTTCTGAGCGTAAGATAGACCCAGCCCTCCTTCTGCCACAGCATAGACCATATAGAGGGGGAGAATGGCTCTAATTCCGAAAAAAGCTAATCTCTCATTGGCTTCCATCCAGTTACAAAACCAGAAATTGGGCTTTAATTCCCGTACCTGTTTCCAAGGTGATAGTTTACTAGCCACAGGATCCTCCTGTTTGTTCAGATTATACTTGACAGACCATATAATTATTCAATGTGTTATGAGGATGTATTCACACCCGCCCCGCTCTGCGCGCGTAGGTAACAATTCCCAAAGCTATGGTTAAGAATCCCAAGAGTCCCTCAAACGAAGCCACTGCATGGCTAAAGCCCGAATGTGGCTTCACGATCCCCAATCCCAAAGTGCAGAAACATTGCATGGAAAATAACAGGCAGTACCAGAAATCAGCAATGAAGTTACTCATGGGTACGTATCCAGAAAAGAGATCGTAGTTGATTATCCTCCCACCCGTTTCCAGGCTGCCGAAAAGATATGAAAACGCGCACAACAGGATTATACCAATTCCCGTCCAGATTATGCGCTGGGGCTTTCCTCCGTATCCCGTCAGATATTCTAAAGAAATCAATCTGGAGAAAAATGCCCACCAGTTCCCCTGACTGCGGTAGTCCCTGGTGATCCAATAGCTCTCCTGTTCGGAAAAAGACGCTGCCCTACCTGGTAATCCATTGTTATAGAACAGAAGTTTTACCTGATTGCACCGTCTCCCGATCTGTGCCGGATCTATTTCATGCCGTACTGTTCGCTCTAATTTCCCTAAGGGGGGAACCAGCCAATGGGAGATAGGGTCCCTATCACTTTCGGTAACCTCGAATCCGAATCTTGTGTTTTCGTCAACCAGAGCGGTTTTCTTCGCTGACTGAAAAGTGCAATCCGTTAAATCTGAACCTCGCAAATCAGCGCCCTCCAGATTTGCTTCCACTAAAGATGCATAACTTAGATCGCTGGAACTGAGGTTAGTTTTTTTAAGGTTGGTATCCACCAACGAAGCAGATACTAATTCAGCGCCAGCTAAATTAGCATCAGTGAAATTGGCGTTATTTAAGTGAGCGTCACTAAATATCGCCGAATCTGCGTTAACTCCCGAAAAATTTGAATCGGAAAGCCAGCTTCTGGTAAAATCAGCGTTTCTGATCTCTGCCGCACTGAAATCTGCCCCCTCCATGTGAGCAATTGAGAAATCAGCGCTACCTAAGTTTGCACCTTGAAAACAGGCTTTTTCAGCATGGGCTGTGATGAATCTCGAATTCTGGCAACTGGCTCGGGCGAATTTTGCCTCAAGGCAATTCGCCATGGTGAAATTCGCTCGGATCAGTCGCGCACCTGAAAAATCGGCGCGTTTAGTAGAAGCTTTTTCCAGATTGGCGCCACTTAAAGAAGCCGATATGAGCAGAGTATCATCTAATTCCACCCATCCTAAATCTGCGCCGTCTAAATTGACATTCGAAAGGTCAGCATTGTGCGCATGTGCTATCGTTAAATCAGCTCTGGGGATATGCGCGCTCTTTAGTTTAATGCCATCCATCTGCGCTTGATGAAAGGATATCCCTTCACCCCTGATGAAGGATAAATCAGAGTTCTTTAAGCTGGCTTTAAAAAAGTCAGCACCTTCTAATAGAGCGAAATGGAGGTGTATATTATTTAGATCTCTTTCACGCAGGTAGATGCCGCGCAGATCCAGAATGAGGGTAGGATGCCCGGGTGAAAAAGTCATTGGGCGGAACCCATTTTTCTGAGTGTACCAGGGTAAACGGGCGATTCGTCGGGCTGACCTATCGTAGGGCTGTCCGCGCAAGCATGCTACAACGTCATCGATCCATCTTGAATCAGTTTCCCAGCGTTTTCGCCATTTTGCGATCTTGTCGCTGACCTGTTCGGGCATTCTTTTGTAATTTGTACGTGGATATCCCCCAATTATATCACTATATTCAACAACCTCTTCGGTACGAAAACCATCTTGCGGATCTCTCTGCCTTCGATGTAAGGTGCCACCTTTTCACTCGCTTTCGCTTTTGCTAAGGCGGCATCCTGATCTACGTCAGCAGGAACCTCGATGCGGTCACGCAATTTCCCATTGATCTGTACTACCAGGGTAATCGTCTCCTTCACCAAAGCTTCCGGATTGAAGTCCGGCCAGGGCTGGTCGAAAACTGAAGTCGTTTCCGGGCACGCTTCACCCTGAATCATATGCCAGAGTTCTTCCCCCAAATGCGGCGCAAAAGGCGCTACAACTCTGGCAAAGACGTCCAGAACAGAAGTCAAACCGGGAAACGGTCCGTCAGTTGTCTCTTCGTAAAGGGTATTAAGCAGCTCCATCATCCTGCTGATGGCTGTGTTAAACTGGAGATCCTCGAGGTTCTTGGTTACCTGTTGGATGGTGTAGTTTAATGTGTAATTCAGTTTCTCTGAAAGTTCCGGTGATTCATCAGAAACGCTATCGATAGCATGATCTTGATATAACCTCCACAAGCGGTTCACAAAACGATGGATGCCAACGATACCCTCGTCAGACCAATCACCACCCTGTTCGTAATCACCCATGAACATCATGTACATGCGGAAAACATCGGAACCGTATTCATTTACGAAATTGTCTGGATTCACCACGTTACCACTCGATTTGGACATCTTCTCACCCTTGTGAGTGATTATACCCTGATGCCGTAATCGCGTGAAAGGTTCATCAAAATGAATCAGATTGGCGTCGTGTAATGCCTTAGCTATGAAGCGCGCGTAGAGGAGATGCATCACGGAATGTTCAGCGCCGCCTATGTATTGATCTACAGGCAGCCATGCCTTCACTCTATCAGAATCGAAGGCAATGTCATCCCTTTCAGGCGAAAGGTAGCGCAGAAAATACCAGGAAGAGCATACGAATGTGTCCATGGTATCAGGATCGCGCTTCGCTGCACCTTCGCAGTGCGGGCATTTGACTTCCATGAATTGGGGTAGAGCGGCTAATGGTGATTTACCCTTGGGTGCGAACTCCTTGACGTTTTCTGGTAGCAGTACCGGCAGTTGATCTTCCGGAACCGGTACTTTCCCGCACTTAGGACAGTGGATGATGGGTATGGGCGTTCCCCAATAACGCTGGCGGGAGATCAGCCAGTCACGCAAGCGGTAATTGACGGATGAGCAGCCTTTCCCCGATTCTTCTAACCGTTGGGTTACAGCATTCTTCCCCTCTTCCGAAGGCATCCCTCCGAATTCGCCGGAATTGACCATCGTCCCTGCCGTCTCATAAGCCTCCGCCATCATATTCGGATCTAAGATTTCCCCTTCCGGCTGAATTACAATCTGTAAGGGCAGCTCATATTTACGGGCGAATTCAAAATCGCGCTGATCGTGAGCCGGTACTGCCATAACCACTCCGGTACCGTACCCCAAAAGGACGTAATCGGCGACCCAGATCTGCAATCGTTCATTGGTGAATGGGTGAATGACATACGCACCGGTGAAAACACCTGTTTTCACCCTGTCTGTCGCTGTTCTCTCGATTTCAGTTGCTTTATTAACGGTCTCGATATATGCGTCAACTTCTGCGCGCTGTTCTTCGGTGGTGATTTCCTGTATCAACGGATGTTCCGGAGCGAATACCAGGTAGGTGACGCCGTAAAGAGTATCAGCCCTGGTGGTGAAAACGTCAATGGGATCGTCTTGACCTTCGATGCTGAATGATATAGTCGTTCCTTCACTGCGCCCGATCCAGTTCTCCTGCATGATCTTGGTCTTGCGGGGCCAATCGAGGCGTTTTAAACCTTCCAGCAGCTTGTCGGCATATTTGGTAATGCGGAAGAACCACTGCTTGAGATCGCGTTTGGTGAGCATAGTGCCGCATCTCTCGCACTGTCCTTCAGCGGTTACCTGCTCGTTAGCTAAAACCGTCTGGCAGGATGGGCACCAGTTCACCGGCGCCTGTTTCTGGTAGGCTAATCCCATTTTGTGCAGAGTCAGGAACAGCCATTGAGTCCATTTGTAATATTGGGGCGAAGAGGTGTTCACCTCCCTGTCCCAATCGTACATGGCACCGATCTGTTCCAACTGTTCGCGGATACCGGCAACACTCTGAGCGGTGGTAATAGTCGGATTGACGCCCTGCGCTACGGCGTAATTTTCCGCTGGCAGACCGAAAGCATCGTACCCCATCGGTTCGAAGACGTTGTATCCCTGCATCCTCTTCCAGCGGAAATAGCTGTCCGCCGGAGCGAAGTTATACCAGTGCCCGATGTGCAGCTTATGCGCAGACGGATAGCTGAACATCACCAGCCCGTAGAACTTCCTGTCTGTACTGGAAAGGTCAGTATGATGCGCTCCAGATTCCTTCCAGATACGCTTCCATTTGGATTCTATTTCTGTGTGTGGATATTCGGTGCTCATGAAGACTTCAGTTAAAACGATTAGCACTAAACATAAGCAAATCGGGTGAGAAAGTCAAGCGGAATTTGGGGGAGAGGGTGAAGGGGGATAATTATGAAATATGAATGCTGAATTGGGGGTTGTGGTTGCGTCAGGTCTTGGACGCCGAAGGCGGGTAGCTTGTCCCGCGCGGGCGGGATGACCTGACGCTATTAGTGTATTCACTGGATTCCAGATAGGACTAAAGTCCTTCTGGAATGACATTACTGATAGATCAATTCCTTAGTCGGGATCGCTCCTGATCCCGATATACTGTTGCACCAGAATGAATTTCTGGTGCTCAATATTGACATTCAAGTCACTAAAGTGACTGAGGTCAGCTCTGACTCATTGACTTCAGTCAATTGAATCCCCTATCTGAGCACTGGAACTTTCCCGAAGGGACTCCCATGGAGCAGTCCGGTGCGACAATGCCGGTCTAATCCATTGACATTTATCATCTGAAACCTTATCTTACTAACACAAGAAAGAGAACGATATATGTGTATAATCATTCTTAGATTACTCGGAGTTTTAGCAATTATACCGCTTGGTATCATTGCTTTCAAAAAAAGTGGTATCCGGCATAGGTTACTATTTGTGGTAGTAATCTTGCTTATTCTGCAGGCTTTACCTCGGGTAATCGACATATTTATGCCAAAGGTTTCAGTGGAAGCTATTCAAAAAAGCCATGAAACTCTCGAAGCCAAAACACTTGAGACGCAATCCTTTGTTGATGGTCTTCCACTAACAGATAATGAAAAACTACGGAAGTACTTCGAAAAAGGGCAAGAAGAAGAAAAGCGGGCTGAAGCTATTTCCACTGCCATTCGGCGAGGCGAAAAAGAAGCAGCCAAACAATATGCTGAAGCGACTTTGCGGGCGATTAAATACTATCGAGAGGGTTTATCAGCTAATCCCAAAACCAGTGAGCGTTGTGCGCTGAATAATTTAATAGGCATTGCCCGTTATAGTATTTCACAATTAGATGAAGCTATGGGTGCCTGGCAAGAATCCTCACGATTAGCAGGAGAACTGATTTCAGTCGAGGAGTATTCCGAAGAAGGAAAGGTTGCTTTAGCTATTGCTTATGGCAACTTAGGTTTGGCTTTGCAAACAAAAGGTAATCTTGACAGTGCAGAGGTGATGCATTTAAAATCTCTAGAGATTGCTGAAGCCATGGACTTAAAGGAGGGTATTGCTATACAGTATGGTAACTTAGGAAATGTACATTACACTCGTGGCGAGTTAGATAAAGCTGAGGTATTATATCTGAAAGCAATTGAAATTAATGAAAATCTGAACAAGAAAAAAGCTATGGCCTCGCTTTATAGTGACATAGGAACTGTATATCAAACCCGAGGCGATCTCGATTACGCCGAGGAGATGTACCGGAAAGCGTTGGTGATCAGCGAAGAGTTGAATGACATGGAAATTATGTCATCTTTTTATGGCAATTTAGGTACAGTCTTTAGAATACGCGGCGATTTAAGAGAAGCTGAAGAGATGTTCAAAAAAGCTTTGGAGATCAGCAAAGAACTTGGCAGTAAACTGGGAGCTGCTAATCAGTATGGCAACTTAGGTAATGTCTATTTTACTCGTGGCGACTTGGATCATGCAGAAGAAATGTATAATAAGGCGCTGGAAATTAATAAGTCGCTTGACCGCAAGGTTGGTATGGCTATTCAATACGGTAATCTAGCTAATGTCCATGAAATGCGCGGTGACACGGAATTTGCCGAAGAGATGTATCTAAAGGCTCTAAAGATCAACATGGAGCTTGGTCGTAAAGAAGGAATAGCTAATCAGTACAGTAACTTAGGGGTCGTCTATCAAATCCGTGGTGAACTTGATCATGCCGAAGAAATGTACCTAAAAGCATTGAAGATTAACAAAGGTATTGGACGCATGGAGGGAATGGCATCAGCTTATGGTAACTTGGGCAATGTTTATATAACTCGAGGTGACCTAGACAATGCCGAAGAGATGATTCTGAAGTCACTGGAAATAAATGTGACGCTAGGAAGAAAGGAAGGAATAGCTAACCAGTATAGTAATTTAGCTAGTATCAATAGAACTCGTGGTGATCTAATAAGAACGGAAGAGTACTATCGCAAGGCGCTATTACTATTTAGTGAAATTGGTGCTGAACCTCAAATACAAAAGGTAATAGAACTTTTAAAAGAAATCGGTGCACAACCCTAAACCAATCCAACTCCCCTCACCAGTCGCTTCAGCGACTTTACCCTGAATTAGGGCGTATGAATTTTCCGTAGGAGTCCTTTGGACATTCATGCGGCACATAGGATCTCACCAATAGTCATTCATGTCATTCTGGCAAACGTAGTGCGTCCAGAATCTGACATGAACACACCGTCAGATTCCAGACAAGCTGGAATGACGGTGTTAATTGTTGCGTCAGGTTCTTAGTGTAACAGAAACCTGACGCCGGTTGGAACCCCGAATTTATCCTTCATCCTTTAGAATTTATACTTTGTGTTTTATTCCTTGACTATCTCATTAGAAATCCATATCTTAATATCATGCCATTAATCGTGTCGTCGCACGCCCTCGTGTGACGGCAGATTCTGTGTCAGACGAGGGCGTCTGACACCACTTTAAGCAGGATTCTCCATGCTTAAATCACTAACCAAAATCAACCTCACCACCCAGATCTTCATCGGTATGGCGCTTGGTATAGCTGCTGGTGCGCTGTTCGGTGAAGGAATACTGCCATTGGCAAATCCTTTAGCCGATCTCTTCCTGCGTCTGCTGAAGATGATCATCGTGCCCTTGATCATCACTTCCATAATCTCCGGTGTTACCGGAGTGGGTGGAGCGGGCAGCTTGGGACGAATGGGCATAAAAACCTTGGCATACTACGTCACCACCAGCATGCTGGCTATCCTGACCGGACAACTGCTGGTCAATATCATCAGTCCTGGCGTAGGCGCTGAACTTGGTCTGCAAAGCCAACCCCAGGCTGTGGATGCTTCCGATCAGAGTCTCTTCGGTATTCTCCTGCGTATGATACCGGTCAATCCCATCGAAGCCATGGCAGAAGGACAGATACTGCCTATTATCTTCTTCTGCATCCTCTTCGGCATCTTCATGATTCAGTTGGAAGGGAAAAAGCGGGAAGGTCTCCAGAACCTGTTTGAAGCTGGCTTCGAAGTGATGATGAAACTGACCGGTTTCGTGATAGCCTTAGCACCCCTGGGTGTCTTCGGTTTGATCGCCAGAATAGTCGCCACAACCGGATTCGAACCGTTCAAATCGTTGGGGATTTACTTTATCACAGTTGTCGCCGCACTGATTATCCACGCGGTTATCACCTTGCCGCTGCTGCTCAAATTATTGGGTAAACTGAGCGCCACTAAATACGTTAAAGCCATGTCCCCGGCTTTAATGACCGCCTTTTCCACCAGCTCTTCTTCAGCAACGCTACCTTTGACCCTGGAATGCGCCGAAAACCGCGCCGGAATATCCAACCGCACCACCAGTTTCGTGATGCCCTTAGGTGCCACCATCAACATGGACGGCACCGCTCTCTACGAATGCGTCGCCGTGATATTTATCGCTCAGGCGTACGGTATAGATTTGACCATGCCTCAGCAAGCTATGGTAGCGATTACGGCTCTTTTGGCATCCATCGGAGCTGCCGGTATCCCCATGGCAGGTCTGGTGATGATGAGTATAGTCCTGAAAGCGGTGGGATTGCCCCTTGAGGGTATCGGTCTGATACTGGCGGTGGATCGTCTGCTGGATATGTGCCGCACCACAGTCAACGTCTGGTCGGATTCCTGCGGCACCGCAATTATCGGCCGTTCGGAAGGTGAAACGGAGATTTTACAGGAAAGAAGTGAATAAATACTGAAATAATTCTACATTCTAAATTCTAAAAATCCGGCTTTCTCTTCTCCACAAACGCCGTCAAACCCTCCTCGAAATCATCATGCGCAGCATTTTCCACCTGAGCTAACCGCTCAATTTCAATGTGTTCTTCTAAGCTATGATCGTAACTGCTGTTGAGCAACGATTTCGTTCTGCGAATTGCCTCTTTAGGACTGTTCACTAATGCAGCGGTTATCTCCCCAAGTTTCTCTTCAAAGGAATCTTCTGGGACAGTCCAGTTTATCAAGCCCCAATCCAGTGCTTTCGCCGCATCTATCTCTGTCGGCAACATGGCTAATTCGCACGCTCGTGCATAACCGACCAGGCGCGGCAGAAACCAGGTTCCTCCTCCGTCCGGCGAAAGACCGACTCTGATGAATGCCTGTGAAAAACGGGTTTTCTCTTCCGCCAATATCATATCACAACCCAACACTAAGTTGAAGGCGAAGCCCGCCACTGCTCCATGAACGGCGGCTATGGTCGGTTTGGGACTCCGGCGCAGCGCCATCACCATCTTGCCGAAAGCTGCTAATGGCGCCCTGAAATATGCCGCTCTGTCAGTGCCATCCTGCACGTATCCCAACATCTCCCTGATATCACCACCGGCGGAAAAGACCTTTCCTTCGCCTTTCAGAACGATCACCCGCACATTATCATCTCCATCGAACTCTTCCAGAACCCGAAGAAACTGGTTGGCAAGGTCTAAATTGAAGGCATTATAAGCTTCCGGTCGGTTTAGAGAGATATAGCCGACCTGATTTTCTATCCTGGAAAGAACAAGATCAGGTTTGGTGCTGTCCATATATTACTCCTTATATCATGCCCAGTATCGCGTATGGTTCAGTCCGTTCGGCTACATACCAAACATAGGGCCTTTTCTATGAGACACACCTAAGCACGCTCTGCATTCAGGACAGAAGTGCAGGTACCGTTTTCCCCAATCATATTTAAGCTCCTGGAAAAAGATTTTGTTGAGCTCCTTTTTACAATGCGGGCAGATTGGTGTTATATCTTCTTTTTTCTCAGTGGTGATCATAAGAAACCTCTGTGTTTGATTGATTGAGTAGAAAATTTAATCCTACACGAACTCCACCTCGTGCTTCTCCCGCAGAAAGATCATCGCTAACACCACATTGGTTACTGGTATTAAGATCAGGGAAATAGGAACCAACAGTATGCTCACTTCACAGATACCAGCAACCAGTGTAATGTAGAGGAATACTTTCATCATATCACTGAGCGTATCCTTGATCTTCATTAATTTGACCGCTATCATGATGTCAATTACACCGATTGTCAGCATAGAGATGGACATGAATACAACCATTCCAATTCTTCCGAAGAGCTCCGAATCCGGCCACCCTAACAAAATCATTCCCCGCAGGATTAGTGACCCTATTTGAAGCAGAACACCCCACCAGATACTGGCGTGTATGAGGCTGTCAATTCCGGAATAGTTATAATGCTCATGCAGGTACAATTTGAAGCGGAGCAGAATGTATATCCCGAACGCGGTAAAGACCAGCATTACCAGGTCGGACGGTCCATATATCGGACCTTGATAGCCGAATCTCACCCCAGTTAAGATCCCCTGAACGATTGCAATGACGAATGACAGGGGAAACAGGAATGCATTGGCTATAGCCAGATATCCTGCCAATTGGAATCTGTTCTCGCTCATATCTATTGCCTCCATTGAATGAAGCTCCTTCACGTTCATGATTCTACTCCTTATTATATATAATCTGGAACGTACTCAAGTATATCACCCGGTTGACACTCCAGTACTCTGCAAATCGCCTCCAGAGTGCTGAAGCGGATCCCTTTCACTTTCCCGGTTTTAAGTAAAGAGAGATTAGTGACTGAAATACCGACCTTTTCCGCGAGGTCATTCAGCCTCATCTTCCTCTTCACCAGCATCAGGTCTAATCTCACTTCTATCGCCATGGTGATAATATACAACTTAAATTTACGAGAGTCAAGGAATTTTTTATGTTTTATTTAAAATAATTTATGTGGCATGGTAAATAACTCACAATAAAAAATCCAACCTCTCGCGGTTGGGTCCTTGTCCTTATGTCAGGTCTTGGCTCGCTTCAACGAACCAGACCCCATCAGGCAGTATTAAGCAAAAGATGACTTTTTATGAGATTTTCAGCTTACTTAATCAGTGTTATCTTGCTCGTAAAGTGAGATTCTCCAAATCGCAGTCGATAGAAATAGATTCCCGAAGTAAGTTTCTCAGCATCAAAAGCTATTTCATGTGCGCCTGAATCCCGCCATCCATCGAATGGAGTGCAGATCAATCGCCCTTGAGTGTTATACACGGTGATGTTCAAGATTCCTGCGGTCGGTGTAGTGAATTTTATTACAGTGGAAGAATTGAATGGATTAGGATAAGTTTGACATTGTAGGAATGAATCAATTTGCGGTGTTGGTTTATAGTGATTTACGTTCATTGTCCTGGCGGCGGCATTTTGCAGGAAAAGTGCGTCTTCTATACTTAGACCAGCTGTGTAAGACAATCCCACCGGGCTTATATCGAAAAAGGTGATATAAAATACGCATGCAGCTAGATACGATCCTTTCAACGTGGGATGGCTGTTGTCCGGCTGCCATAAGTCCACTTCCGGATCCAATGTTAATGCCGTAGCCCAGGCATTTCCGACAGGGGATAATTCTGCTGAAAGTTCATCAGCGATCTGGGTATAAGCGGAACTCAGTGAATCCTGCATGTGGAAAAAATCGCTGAAAACGGGGCTTGAATAAGCACCTATAGACTGTTGGCCGCCGTATTTCCTGCCCCAGGTCATGAAGAAAGTGGTGCGATCATTACCACAAGATTTGATCAAAGTATCCAGATATTCAGCAGAAGGATACATGCTGTTGTAGCGGTAATAATCGATGGTCGGTACCTGACTCTGTTCCTGCAGGACTACGTAATCCCAGGTGCCCAGGGATATTTGGGTAAGTGAAGGGGTAAAGGAGGAATGGTCTTCCAGCCAATAACCTCCCGGAGTGACGGCTTCTGTATGGACGGTTCTCCCACCGGATTGCGAAAGATCGATTAACAAACGAGGAAGATTATTCGAACCGGTATAGCTGTTACCAAGAAAAAGAACCCTCAGGGTGTCATCCTGGGCGTTTACAGCATTAGCACCAACAAGTAGAAAAAGAGCAACTAAAAGCAGAATTGATTTTCTCATGGTCTTTCCTTATAAACAATGAATATACAATATACAAAATAAACCGGTGATTGTCAAGTGGGGTTTGGAAGACAAACAAAAAACCCGACCTCTCGCGGTTGGGTTAATAATTGTTCTGTATGATCTCATCCATCAACCGACGGACGAAAAGAGCGTCCCGCTTCAGCGGGACAGCATTAAATTAGCCCGGGAATTCATTCCCGGGCGATGTTTGGGCGACACACTCCTCATTACTCGATGGGTGGCATGCTTCTGGATCGCCGCAGGCGAGATGAAGCATGTTCTTTATTTTCTCCCCCTACTACACCTCACACAATTCCGGAACCTCATCACCCAAATTGTACTTCTTTATCTTCGCTAACAGCGTAGTCCTGTTAATGGCGAGTTTGCGCGCCGCTTGACTGCGGTTGCCGTTGCATTCGCTTAAGACATCTTCCAATACTGACTTCTCAAAAGCATCTACCTGTTCCTGAAGAGGTCCGTCCGTTCTGGGAATGTGAAAGTTGCTGCCAAATGTAAGGGTAGAATCCTCCGGATCCAGAAATGCCAGTATCTTTTCGTCAACCCATTCAGCCTTACAGAGGACTACCGCTCGTTCTATGGCGTTTTCCAATTCCCTCACGTTACCGGGCCAGGCGTGAGCTTCCAGTAGTCTCATGGCATCCGGCTTGAACCCCTGTATCCTCTTTCCCATCTCCTGACTGAACTTTTGCACAAAAAAGCGGGCTAATTTGGAAATGTCGCCTCCTCGTTCACGTAGCGGCGGCATCTGTATAGGGAAGACGTGTAACCGGTAATACAGATCCTCCCGGTAAGTACCCTCATCGACCATCTTCTTCAGATCGCGGTTGGTGGCCGCGATCACACGCACGTCGACGTTCAAGTCTTGAGTTCCACCCACCCTGCGGAAAGTGTTGTCCTGAAGAAATTGCAGCAATTTCACCTGAGTCGATAGCGACATCTCGCCGATTTCATCTAAAAACAGCGTCCCGCCATCGGCAATTTCAAAAAGCCCCTTCTTCGTCCCGATAGCGCCGGTGAAAGCTCCCTTTTCATGACCGAAAAGTTCGCTTTCCAACAGCGACTCAGACAGCGTCACGCAGTTTACCTTAACCAGAGGACGGCGGTTGCGGGAACTGTTGTAATGAATCGCCTGAGCAATAAGCTCCTTTCCAGTGCCACTTTCGCCTATAATCAGTGCAGACGTATTGGTTCCGGCAACGTCCTGCACCAAGTCATAGATCCCCAGCATGCGCTCATCTTCGCCGACGATATTTTCGAAGCGGTAGGGTTTTGCCAATTCCTCTGCCAGCAGGCGGCTTTCTTTCCTCAGCCTGCCCACTTCCAGAGCATTCTGAACGGTTACCAGCAGATTATCCACATTAAAGGGCTTTTCTACGTAGTCTATGGCGCCTTGCTTGATGGCACGCACCGCATCTTGCGTGGATTTAGACCCTGTGATAACCAATACCGGCAGTTCGGGCTGCTCCTTTTGCATCAATTCCAGTAGCTTGAAACCGTCCAGGTCGGGCATTTTCAGATCGGTCAAAAGGAGATCCACCTGTTCTGCTCTTAAGGTTTTGTAAGCGGCATTTCCCCAGCGAACGGAAGTTGCCTGATAGCCATTACCGTCGAATATATCGCTTAGGAGCGTTAATACTTCGGGGTCATCGTCAGCTATTAGTAAATGCGGTGAAGGATTTGGTATCGTCATATCAGCAACCTGATTAATAACATATCGTAGCAACATCAAATTATGAACAGGTGCGGCTCAGTTCAAGCGTTTTATCAGAGAATTTGACGGCATACAGAGGTATGTCAAAAAACTGTACAAGTATTCCTATTGATGAAGTAAATGAAGTGTGATTATGTATTGGGGATATTTGGGATAGAAGGGAGGAGACTAGCGGAGGGACTAATTTAGGTATTCCACACAAAACACCCTACCTTCCCCCGAATCAAACGGTATCCATTCGAAGTCGCCGCTGGAAGAGATGAACTTCTCCTGTGTGTAGATGTCCCGCAAGGCGTAGTTGCCAACCAGGTTGGTCTCTACGGTTATATGCCGGTCATAGTCCGTGCGGCGGTTGACCAGGATCAGAAACGTATCGCTGCTGGCATTGTGGAACTGCCCCACTTCGATGTAATCGTCATCGTCATCCTCGAAGAAGACACCAGTTACAGGCGATTGATAAGCGTTTTCGCTCACGTATTCAGCACAAAACGCCGTATCCCTCTCCATATCCATAAGCTCATCACCTATTTCATCCAACTGAGCGAATATGTCATGGACGGCTTGCCATTTTGAGGCATAAGGTTCCTGATCATGATTATAAAACCTATCTACCAAACCTTTACTTGTGTACAAAAGGGTATCGCTATTCCAACCTGAAGGATATTTGTAGTATGTAATTCCCTTAGCACCACGTGCTAATGCCATGTAGCCTTCTGCGTAGATTTCAGAAGGTTCAGGATCCCGATGAGTCCAGATGAAGTATTTATTTCTCTGACTATGTGCTTGCCCAGTTAGTTGAAAATCAATTGAATCAAATTGAGCAGCTTGGTAGCCAGCCTCCAGTTCTTCAGCAAGATAATCGAGTTCATCCTGGTCACCAACGTCATTTCCATATTCGAAAGGATATACGTCAAAATCCAATATGGGAGGTTTGCCATAGTAGACGAAGCTATCGTAACGACGGTGGTTGCCTAAATGCCTGAAAGGTGTACGGGCGTCTCCCAAACCTTCAGCAACAAGAGCATCATTAACAACACCGTGCGCCCAAAACGTCGACCTCACCGGCTCATCCGACTGTTTCCAACCTGCAATCACGTCATATTCATTTTTCAGGCTATCGCATTCGTTTATAATTTTATCCAGGATGGTGTCTTGTGAAGTTTCGTTAACAAACAGGTAGTACCCTCTGTCCATATCCATATATTCCACCCAATCTATCCACAGATCCACAGAATCAGGCCAGTAAATGTCGTAGCGTATTCCATGGCAATCATCATCCGCGTTTATGCCCGCAGTGAAGTCAAACAGTTGAAAAGTAAGCGGTTGATCGAAATCTCGCACCTGCACTATCAGGGAATCCTTTAAGAAGAAGATGGCATCGGTATCGTGGTAATACAGGTACACTTTGAACACGGTAGTGTTGGTATCCAGACCTGCATCCCAGTCCGCGCGCGCATTTATCCGGTGCATGTAGTAACGAGTTGTATCTTCATAGCCAAAATACACGGGCCATGAATATGAAGGATCACCGAAGCAGTAACGGTGTACGTCGCAGGGATCACGGGGACCGGAAAGGATTATGTCAGCATCGTCAGAAGAGGGTGTTACATACCAGAATCCTGAATTGATTGGATTCTCTTCACCTTCCCCTTTTTCGAAGAAATAGAATGAGGATCCATCCACTTCAAGCTGTTCTTTGGCTTCTACAGAATCCCAGGTTACTTCAAACTGGTGGTATTGAGCACAGGAGTAATACTCCACCCAGTAGGGATAGGTTGTAGTGCCGTTCCACTGCCCTTTGTGTAGTATGGATTCAATACCATATTGGTCAAATTTTTCCAGATAATCATCCAAATTAGGATATGTGCTGGTATTGAAAGCACCACGATAGTTCCAGGCTAAGTTCTGGTTTAGAGAATCGAAAGTCTGCCAGTTGGATGTAGTGAAGTTGTTCTTATCAGGGGGACAGTATAATCCCCTGGTAAAATCACTGCTTGAAAGCGTCCCGAAGAGTAGCAGAATACCGAAAACACCCGCCAGCCCGAAGGCGGCCAATTTACTTGCTTTCTTCTTTTCCATGATAAACTCCTCTCTTAGTTTTGAGTTTACTTAAACTGTCATTCTGGCTTGTCCAGAATCTGACAGCTAACTGCTAACCCCTACCTAACCAACACCATCTTCCTAACCTCCCGGTACTCATCCACCAGCAATTCCAGCAGGTAAATACCCGAAGAGACAGGCTGTCCCGTTTCGTTCCTTCCAGTCCAACTTACATTGTAACCCCCAAGAATCATCTCTTTCGACTTGATGAGTTCTTTAATTCTGTTTCCCTGTAGATCGTAAACAATGAGTGAAATAAGGGATGCTTTTCCTAATTCAAAGTGTATGGTTGTCGCGGCATTGAAGGGGTTAGGAAAGTTCTGATCTAAAGTAAACCAGCCAGGCTGGTGAGGCAGCTCTCCTGGTTTCACACCGGCTCCGTAATCAATCCATTCCTCAGGACCTCTGAAGAGACGCACCCGGCCGGTGTTGAAACTGTAACCATTGGATGAAGTCACCAGTAGTTCATCACTACCATCACCATCAATATCTCCCGAAGCGACATTATCGCCAAAGTTGAATATGATTGAACCTCCTGTTACCAGAGCATCCGGGATACCATTAAACCAGGGGCTACCTAAGTAAATATAGACAACTCTGCCATACCAGGGATGAGCAGTTCCGCTTAATATATCATTTATCCCATCACCATTGAAGTCACCGCTGCCGATACTGTACAGCGGCGGCTGAGGCTCACCCCATTCATCCAGAAGCCAGAAGTCAGGTTCAGCATCAAAATCAGGTCCTCCGAAATAAATTACACCATGAATACCCGTTGTATCAGGTAGATGCATAGAAGCGCATATATCTGGGTAATCATCACCGTTAATGTCGCCAACGCCCTCTCCTAACCAATTGGTGGGGTAAGCGTACAGGATAACATCGGGTATGGTATCCATAGGATTTCCACCGAAGTAAACACTAAGTGGTTCATAATTCTGAAACTGTAGCATTAGGTCGCAGTAACCATCGTTGTTTATGTCGCCAATACCTGAAACAGCTGAATCATCTGGAATAAGCCAATCAGGTATCGTATCTAATATCTCACCTGCGAAATATAGTTCCGTCCATGGTGAATAATCTGTCACATATGATGAAGTAAGAATGAAATCATTACCACCGTCATTGTTGACATCCCCGCAACTATCAAGATAATTTGCGAAATATAAAATAGGCACGCTTGGAGATATTGACCAATCTGCAATTGTATCAAAATTCACCGTACCAAAATACAAATCCAGACCCCCTATATATTGCGGATTAAAACCATATATAGGTATCCCTAAATCCGGTATACCGTCATCATTTATATCTCCCAGATTCGCATCGGAGTAATCATAGGATTCATATTCTTGCGAGCCCTGTACAGTCATATATGGTTCTGCCGGCCAGCCGTTGTCGTACTGGTAGAAGTAGTTTTTACCGGTGTTGTTGTTCCAACCGTAGGCGCCAATCACAAACTCTTCCATACCGTCATCATCAAAGTCGCCTGCTGTCAGTGCGTGGCCAAAGTAGTTATAAGCACTTTCACCCGCGTAATCACCCACCAGGTACATGGGGTTTAAGGCGTTGGCTGTTACCGCAAACGCAAGTAGTATTAAAGTCAGCGTCTTCATGGTTTGGCTCCTTATTTATTTTCAGGAGAAGTATTCTTATTAGAATATAATTATAAAAATTGTTATTTGCAAGTTATAAGGTGTTCGGATATGTTATTTTTATAGTGATCGTAAAGATGGTTGTAAATCAACTGACGAGCATCAAACGCCGACCGAATCGGCTCATCCGACTGCGCCCAACCGACTATTTCGTCATAATCATTTTCCAGGTCGTTACATTGTTCCACAATCATACCCAGAATGGTATCTTGGGAGGCGTCATTTACGAATAGCGGATAGCCTAAATCTTTGTCCATGAACTCTATCCAATCCACCCAGAGATCGACACTATCGGGCCAGAAGATCTTGTAACCAAAACCTTGAAGCGAATCATCAGGCGTAGCCGTCTTTGTCCATTCGAATATCTCGAAATCCGTAGATCCATTGAAATCTGCAACAGTAACTGTTAATGTATCCACCCGGTCACGCGGCCATCCACTGCTACATCGAAGATAATCGAGATAAACATAGAAGACAACGGTTTCTGGATTGTGACCAGTTACGTTCGCTTTAACGCGAAAGCGATTAACAAAATCACGGCTCGTTTCATGCAGATGGAATTTTTCCGGCCAATCATAATTAGGGTGATCGTTCATTGGATATTTTGCAGGTTCGTCAGTTTGATAGGGTCCCTTGAGAATGGTATCTGCCGAGCAGGTACTGGTTTGCACATACCACATATAGCCTTGATTTAGTATGTACCTTTCTTCTCCCTCACCACTCACGAAGAAACCGTAATGGGAACCATCGAAATTAAAATCATCAATTACATCGTCATAATCTTCCTCCACCTCCCATTTCTTACGTTGCGCGCAGGAATAGTACTCTACCCAGAACGGCGGATATTGCCAATGAGTCAGAACTTCTCGCCCCATTGAAGTAAGCCCAACCCTTTCAATCTGATCATAATAGTCCTCTAAAGTGAAACTATCTTGACACTGAGTCTGATAATGCCAGATTAGAGTAGGATTCAACAGTGCTAAGCTATCGTAGTAAGAAGGGCTATAACCTATCTTCAGAGTAGGTGGACCGTAAAGCCCACGTGGTAATTCAGTACTAACCAACGTACCGAAAAGTAGAAAAATTCCAAAAGCAGCCGTCAACCCAACAGCAGCCAATTTGTGTGTGTTCTTCTTTTCCATGATAAACTCCTTGTTTTTGGTTTCTTGTTTGCGGGTCGGCGCAAGGCCGACCCCTACGCGCCCTGGTTTCGAGTTCTCTTTAGCTGTCATTCCCGCAAGCGAAGCGCGTCGGGAATCTGACAGTAGTGCAATGTCTGATTCTGGACAAGCCAGAATGACATTGCTCTAACGGCTAACAGCCAACTGCTAACTGCTAACGAACCAACACCATCTTCCTGACTTCCCTATAATCATCCACCCGCAATTCCAGCAGGTAAATACCAGAAGAGACAGGTTGTTCCACCTTATTCTTCCCCGTCCAACTGACATTGTAGCCTCCGGGAATCATCTCTTTTGGCTTAATCAATTCCTTAACTTTTTCTCCTTGCAAATCATAGATCACAAGTGATATAATGGATGCTTTTCCCAATTCAAAGTGGATAGTGGTTGTAGCATTAAAGGGATTGGGGTAATTTTGATCCAGTTTGTACCAACCTGGTGTGTGTGGTAATTTTCCCGGCTCCACACCCGCGCCGAAATCTATCCACTCTTCAGGACCGGTGTACAGGTCACACATCCCCTGATTGAACCAGGGATAATCTCCATGTGTGATTAGAAGTTCATCGCAGCCATCCCCATTTAGATCTCCTGATGATATGGTAGAGCCAAAATCATGCATCACCGATTCGTTGATATATACATCTGGTGATGGGTTAAACCAGGCGCTTCCCAGGTAGACATGGACAGAATTTGTTCCAGGCAGCCCGGGTGTGGTAACAATATCACTGAATCCATCTCCATTGAAATCACCACTTGCGATGCTTCTAAGTGAAGGGTATATCACACCAAAAATATTCAGAAGAAGTACATCTGGTGTATTATCGACATCAGGACCCCCAAAATATAGAGCATCACGACTGAGGGTACTGTCAGGGAATCTCATAGGCATACAGAAATCGTTATATCCATCACCGTTCACGTCTCCTACGCCACCACCAACACCTCCTGCAGCGAAATTGTAGAAGACTAAATCCGGTATAGTGTCCATAGGACTGCCTCCGAAGAACAGCAGTGGTGGACCACCTGCGAAACTCAAAAGCATGACGTCTCCAAAACTGTCTCCGTTCACATCACCTAAACCGGAGCAATCAAAATAATCTGAGGGATATTCCCAATCGGGAATGGTATCGAGCACGTTCCCTCCGAAGTAGATTTGAAATCCCCTGAATTCGTCAGAGGGATCCAAGATGTGCATGATAAAGTCGTTTCCTCCATCACCGTTCACATCTCCACAGCTATCCAGTGAAGTGCCAAAGTTATGTATAGGACCATCTGACCACATGCTCCAATCTGGTAGTGTATCTAAATCTGTTGCACCATAAAAAATATCTAACCTCGATGGATCTACAAAGTTAAAAACATAGTCCACCAGCCCGAAATCGTCAATACCATCTCCATTAATATCACCTAAGTTCATGTCCACGTCATCATAAGAATAACCCTCTATCATGCCCTGGAATGTAAATGCCGGATCTGTCGGCCAACTGCCATCCCAGTCATAGAAGTAGTTCTTCCCGTAATCATCCCATCCTGATGCACCGATGAGCATTTCTTCGCATCCGTCGTTGTCAAAGTCCCCGAAGGTGGTAGCAAGACCGAAGTGGTCTTCAGCCGCTTCGCCATAGTATTGTCCTACTAAGCGGAGTTCATTTAACTGTGAATTCGCCACCAGGGCAAAAGCAAGTAAGATTAAGGTTAGGGTTTTCATGGTTGGGCTCCTTGCATGTTAATAATAGCGTTTACATATCACAATATAATAAATTAAAAGCAATAAGTCAAGTAAAATCCAAGCACCACTTTCACTATTTTTCTATTGTTAATTCATCTGATTCCCTTAGATTATCCCAAAACACTTAAATTTTGCATATATGCGCAAAAAGCCTGAAACTTTTTCAGGGTACTGAAGGGTATAATAAGATACTGGTGATGAACTGCCTCCCGAATTAAGTTCCGGAAAATAACTTGACTTTAGACAAAGTTCATCGTATATTATAAAACTGTGAAATTTCCTATGAAACGAACCATGAAAAGATTTCTCGCAGGATTGATACTTCTGTCAGTCGTAACTGCATCATCAACACAGGCAAGCTGGCTTTCAGATGGTAAATATGCCGCTGAGTTCTTAAGCATCGGTGTGGATGCCCGTGCTCAAGGTATGGGTGGCGCCTATGCTGCTCTATCCGATGGCGCTTCATCACTTTACTGGAACCCAGCGGGACTGGCGCACCTTAACAGCCATCATCTGACCTTGATGCATGCCGAACAGTTCGAAGGGATTGTGGGTTACGATTACCTTGGCTACGGCAGACCCGGTAAGGACCAATCAGGCTGGGGATTCGGGCTTATAAGGTTGGGAGTGGATAACATCCCCGTTACTGCATTGGAAGATCCCAGCCAGCCTTTGGGCGCGGATAACCGCGTGATAGTCGATTACATGACGACTGACACCGAGATGGCTCTCTTAGCCGGATACGGACGTCAATACTCCTCCAAGTTCGCTTATGGTGCTTCTGTCAAAGTAATTGGCAAATGGGTAGCAGATAACAGCGCTTATGGTTTGGGATTCGATCTAGGGGTTAAGTACAAGCCCTGGAAGCATTTCGCTTTCGGAGCGGTACTGCAGGACGTTACCACCACGGCTCTGATCTGGGATACGGGACACAAGGAAGCCATAGCTCCCACCTTCAAACTGGGCAGCGCTTACCAGGTTGACATCCCCTCGTTGATAGCGCGTCTGACGCTGGCTGCAGACGTCGATTTCCGCTTCACCGATAGGGGAGAGGCGGACCAATTTCAATTCGGAGCGATCACAGCAGATACACACGTTGGCTTGGAATACCTTATAGATATATCCGGAACGAAGCTGGCGTTGCGTGGTGGATCCGAACCTTCCAGGGAGCAGCAGGAACACGGTTTCTTCGGTAATTATACCTTCGGAGCGGGAATACTCTTCAGCGCCCTGCAAATTGACTACGCTTTCCTGGCGCATCCGGAATTAGGGGATACCCATCGCGTTTCCTTGAATCTTCTCTGGGGAAAACGGTCCAAGAAAAACGGGTAATAATACATAAAAACAGCTATAATTTACCAATTGACATTTTGAACGCTGAGGAGTAGTTTCATCCAATTTTGACGCTATATGGATAAAGAACAGGGCAAATACCACATCGGTTCCGGTATTGCCAGTATGACCGGATTCGGTCGCTGTGAGAAGACTTTCGACGGTTTACGGATAACCGTCGAAATACGTTCTGTCAATAACCGGCACTGCGATATCGGCATGAGGATTCCTCGGGAATTGAACCCCATGGAATCTGCCGTCAGGGATCTCGTCCGCAAGCGCATATACCGTGGAAAGATCAATCTTCTAATCGTGCTGGAATACAGCACCGATAATGAAGCACTGGTGACCATTGATTTCAATGCCGCAGATACCTGTCATAGAACACTAAAAGAACTACAGCAAAAATTAGCAGTGCCCGGCCAAATCACCATGACTGAACTGTTGCATTTTGCCGATGTATTCACCAAACAGCCTGAACGAGCCCTGGATGAAGATTTAAAAGCTCGAGTACTTGATACCATCGATGCAGCGTTATCTGATCTCATTGCCATGCGGCGGTCTGAAGGATCAAGTCTGGCTGAGGATTTGATTAAACGCGTCCGGGAGATGGTAAAAATCCGCAGCCAGATCGAGGGTCAGGCAAAAGAACAGCCGCAGAAACAGATGGAAAAACTGCTGGAACGGATGGAACTGTTAGTATCTTCAGGTCCACTGGATCCTGGGCGTCTTGAACAGGAAATGGGATTTATGGCAGACCGCTTGGATATTACGGAAGAATGCGTGCGGTTGGAAAGTCATAACCAGCAGTTTCTTGAAACTATCGCGGGTGAAGAATCCGCCGGAAAAAGACTAGGATTTCTTCTGCAGGAAATGAACAGAGAAGCGAACACTATCAGTTCCAAAGCAGCGCTGCCGGAAATATCACACCTGGCGGTCAGCCTGAAGGAAGAAATCGAACGAGCGCGCGAACAGATCCAAAATCTTGAATAGAGGAAAATTAACCTGGAATCCAGTTGAATAGAGGCCGGTTTATCGTCCTATCCAGCCCTTCTGGATGCGGCAAAACAACCATAATCGAACGTCTTCTGAGGAGAAATAACGATTTTGTTTATTCCCTATCGGCTACCACCAGACCCCCGCGAGAAGATGAAAAAAACGGTATTGATTACTGGTTCTTAACTGAAGATGAGTTCCTCCAGAAACGAGACAACGGCGATCTATTAGAATGGGAAGAAGTTTACCAATGTTTCTACGGCACACCGAAAGAACCTGCTGAAGAGGCAGTCTCAGGAGGATTTCAGGTAATTTTTGATCTCGATACAGTTGGTGCTCTCAAGCTGAAGAAAAAGTACCCTGAGGCGCTTCTGATTTTCATATTACCGCCTTCAATGGAAGTTCTTGGGAGAAGACTAAGAGAACGTAGATCAGAAAGTGAAAGACAATTACAGATTAGATTGACAGAAGCAAAAAGGGAATGTGAACAGGCAGATAAATTCGATTATAAAATTATCAACGATGATCTGGAAGAAGCCGTAATAGCTATCGAACGAATAATTAGAAATACTATAGCAGGAAGGTGAAAATAAATGAACGACAATCTGTTTACCACGCTTTCGGAAGAGACCAGTAGAGAATTGGAGAAGGCGAGTAGAGGCAAATTGCCTCAATCCAGTGGAGAAGAGTCCCTTCGCAGAGATTTTCTGGCAGAGGATTTCCACAAACGAGCATCTAACATTTACGAAGCAATAATAATAATGTCGAAACGTGCTCGGCAGTTAGGACAACGCCAAGGCCGGATTATCGAACAGTTCATGGCGAGCAAAGTTCGACCTGACGATGATGAAGAGGAAGAGGAGCACGTTCGCACTCTCGATGATGACGATGATGAACCCAGGCTGCCAAAATTCGAGAAGCCTACAATACTGGCGATGAACGAGATGCATAAAGGCGATATCAAATACGACGTCAAAGAGTAGATTCGCTGCTGCCTGATCTATGCTATCAAATCGAAAAATCTTAGTCGCAGTTACCGGCGGAATCGCGGCTTATAAAACCTGTGAACTCGTTCGACACCTCATCAGAAATGGGGCAGACGTTCGGGTATCGATGACTCAGTCAGCGGCTAAATTCCTAACGCCCCTGACTTTCGAAGCTCTAACGGGAAAGAAAGTCCTTTCAGATATGTTCGCCAGCGAGGAAGGTGGCAGCCCGCATCTGGATTGTGTTCGCGATATCGACCTGATGGTAATAGCTCCTGCCACGGCAAACTGCATTGGTAAGATTGCCCACGGAATCGCCGATGATCTCCTGAGCACTTCCGTACTGGCACTCTCAGCGCCCCTGCTCTTATGCCCGGCTATGAACCCCAAAATGTACCAAAATAAGGCGGTGGTTGATAACCTGAATATACTGAACAACCGCGGTGTCTTAATCATGGAACCGGAAGAAGGTTCCATGGCGAGTCCTGATGAAGAACCCGGAATCGGTCGGCTGCCTGATCCAGCGCGAATCCTGGATCGCATCTGTCGTATCTTACCACCTGATGGCTCGTTGAGTGGTTACACCATCACTGTTACTGCCGGTCCAACTGAAGAAGCTATAGACCCTGTTAGAGTGGTGAGCAATCTTTCCAGCGGTCGCATGGGATTTGCTATTGCGGAACGAGCCCGCCAGCGTGGAGCAGACGTCAGACTGGTTGCAGGTCCGGCTCATCTTCATACACCAATCGGATTAGATGTTGAGAGGGTCAAAAGCACTGCTGATATGAGAGATGCAGTCCTGAAGAATTTGGAAGAGAGTCAGGTTTTAATCATGGCTGCAGCACCCTGTGATTACGCTCCAAAAGATCCAAAATCTCAAAAGATAAAGAAGAAAAACTTGGGTGGCAATCTCAACCTGGAACTCGTCGAGACTTCTGATATTTTAAAAGAGGCATCTGACCAGAAGGGTGAGAGAATCTTCGTTGGATTTGCCCTGGAAACGGAAAACGAACTTGATAACGCCAGACGTAAATTAGCAGATAAGAACCTGGATATCATCGTGCTCAACTCGCCTGACGCAGGTTCCGGAGTCGGTCTGGGTGAAAATTCCATCCAGGGAACGATCCTTTATCCGAATGAAAAATCCGATTCTCTTCCATCCATGTCCAAGATCGATTTCGCCGATGCACTGCTGGACAGGATAGGGCAGCTTTTAGGTCGAGACTGATAGGATAACCGATTAACGATAGATTCCTCTGATATTTTCCACTTTTCCACCTCATTTACCGGGTAAAATCCAGTGCGCGATAAGATTAGAGACTATTTTGAATATCTCTCGCTGTTTGAATCCGAACTGTACCTGGACAAGCTCCCAGAAGGCAGTTTGGATAAGATACCACAACCTGAATTGGATACGTCTGTTTCACCAGGTTCCGGAGGATTGAATCCCTATCCATCGCACGCTCCCTACGATTCGCTTGAGGTCATGGAAAGTCAGGTGAAAGGATGCTTGAGATGTCCCCTGGGTTCGCAGCGCAACAAGTTCGTCTTCGGCACCGGTTCGTCCCGTGCGCGTGTGGTCTTTATTGGTGAAGCGCCGGGTGCTCGGGAAGATCTTAAGGGTGAACCTTTTGTAGGCAGAGCCGGTGAATTATTAAACCAGATGCTGCAGCAGATTGGGTGGCAGCGAAGTGACTTTTATATCTGTAATATTCTCAAATGCAGACCGCCGAACAACAGAGATCCCCAACCGGATGAAATCAGCCAGTGTGAACCTTTCCTGCATGAACAGCTTCGTCTGTTGGATCCGTTATGGCTGGTGGCTTTAGGCAGAGTGTCAGCGCAGGTGTTGCTCAGGACAAAGGCTCCCCTGCGAGCATTGCGCGGTAGAGTGCACAATTATAGGGATAAACCATTCTGGATTATATATCATCCGGCAGCGCTGTTGCGGAATCAGAATTTAATGAGTGAAGCTCATCAGGATTTATTAACTCTTAAACGCATGGTTGAAAGTGGAGAAGGTCTTTCCGGAGTATGAGAAGTGAACGATAACCAAAATAGAGAAACCAAACCTGCAAAACAGTCCCGGATAGATCGGGTACCGCCCAACGCCCTTGAGGTGGAGATGGCTGTATTAGGCGCTGTGATGTTGGATCAGAGCGCTGCCGCCCGGGTTTTCGAAGTTCTGGATGATACCTGTTTCTTCAAAGATTCACACAGACTCATTTTCCAGGCAGCGCTGAAGCTTTACCAGCGTAACGATCCCATCGACCTGATGACGGTTACTGAAACGCTTAACGCACAGAAAAGCCTGGATGAAATTGGCGGAGCCGAATATCTGGCTGAACTTGTCGGTAGAGTTGCCAGTCCAGCTAATGCCGAACATCATGCCCATATTGTGTTGCGGAAATCCCTGCTTCGCAAGATGATCCACACCTGTACCCGCGCCATAGACCTGTGCTATAGCGAACCCGATGAAGTGGATTACTTGCTCGACCAGACGGAAAACGAAATCTTCCACTTGATGCAATTTCACAAGACCGGCGGTTTCCAGCCCCTGGGTCCTTTGATGATGCAGACGCATGAACGACTGGAAAATGTGCGGGGTGGACCGGAAGGGGTTACCGGCGTTGCTTCCGGATTCAGGGATATGGACAAATTGACTTCAGGATGGCAGGACGGTGATATGATCGTTCTGGCTGGAAGACCATCTATGGGGAAAACGGCTTTCGGTTTGGCTATCGCCCGCAACGCTGCAGTTGACTACAAGACTCCTGTGGGCTTCTTCTCATTAGAAATGGCTAATCAGCAGTTGGCTCTACGCATCATGTGCGCTGAGGCAGAGGTCAATTCGGCAAAAGTCCGCTCTGGAACTTTAGAAGAGAACAAATGGTCGCGTCTTTCCACCAAGATGGGTAAGTTGTTCGATGCTGCCTTCTTTATAGATGATACACCGGCGTTGACGCCGATGGAGCTCAGGGCGCGTGCGCGTCAGCTAAAAACCGCTCATGACGTCGGTTTGATAGTTGTCGATTATATCGGTCTGATGGAGTTACCGCATAAAAAGATCGAGAGCCAACAGCAGAAAATTGCCGAAATAAGCCGCAGTTTGAAAGCGCTGGCAAAAGATTTAAGTGTTCCAGTTATCATCTTGTCCCAACTCTCTAGAGCAGTAGAAACGCGCACCGGTGATAAGCGTCCCATCCTTTCGGATCTGCGAGATTCCGGAGCTATCGAACAGGATGCTGACGTCGTTCTATTCATATATAGACCCGGGCTTTATAAGCAGACAAGCATGAGCGGTGATGAGGTAGATGAATCCCACACTGAAATAATCGTGGCAAAGCAGAGAAATGGTCCCCTGGGTACAGCAGAGCTTAGATTTGACCTGCAGACAGGTCGCTTCTGGAATCTGGATCACGTCCATCAATCTACACTGAACGGTGCCGTTGATGGTCATCCATTCTAACTTGACTTCAAATGATATCGCAAAATCAACAACCTGAAATAATTCAGGGCGTCAAAGTAGCTAAACCGGAAGAGATCTATCTAAAGGATCTTAAGAAGCTTTTAGCAAAGCTACCCAAACGCCTCTTCAGTTCCGCTGAACGTGATATCATAGAAAAAGCATTCTATTATGCCTATGAAGCGCATCGAGGACGTCAACGATATTCAAAAGAGCCGTATTTCGTTCATTGCTTAGAAGCTGCCAAAATTCTTACAGATCTGCAGTTGGATACCGCCACGATTTGCGGTGGCTTTTTGCACGATGTAGTCGAAGATACCAACATCCCTCTTTCGGAAATAGAAGTCGAGTTTGGGAAGGATATCGCTCTACTTGTCGATGGCGTTACCAAGATATCCGGACTTAAATTCGAGAGCTTCGAAGCGCGCCAGGTGGCAAATATCAGGAAGATGCTCTTATCCATGTCCAAAGATCTGCGCGTGATCTTAATTAAGTTCGCCGACCGCTTGCACAATATGCGCACTATAGAACATTTGCCGCCCACGTCCCAGGAACGCATTGCCAGAGAAACTCTGGAAGTTTATGCGCCTCTGGCGCATCGTTTCGGTATTGCAAAAATCAAGTCAGAACTTGAAGATCTCTCGTTTAGAGTACTCAATTACGACGACTACCGTGAGATCGCTTCATTGGTGGCAATGGAAAAGGAAAAGCGTGATCAGCTCATCAACCAAGCCATCAAGCCGATTAAAAGAGAATTGAAGAAATTCGGGGTCAAAGCCGAAGTAAACGGAAGGGCTAAACATCTCTATAGCATTCACTTAAAGCTTCGTGGTAGAGGAAAATCATTTGACGAAATCTTCGACCTTTTAGCAATACGCATCATCGTGAACCGCATTGAAGATTGCTATTTTGTTCTGGGTGTGGTGCATAATCTGTGGGCACCTATGCATGAAAAATTCACAGATTATATCGCCGCGCCGAAATTGAACATGTATCGATCCCTTCACACCAAAGTGCGTGGTCCTGATAACAGATTGCTTGAAATACAGATACGAACTCAAGAGATGCATCTAATTGCCGAAGAGGGAATTGCCGCTCATTGGCGCTACAAAGAGAAATCAGGCAGTGAAGATGGTCTTGAACGTCAGGTTGCCTGGGTCAGGCAGTTTCTCGATTGGCAATCTGATAGCCCCACTCCCGAGCAGTTTTTAGATGACCTACGCGAGGACCTTTTTACTGACGAAGTCTTTCTTTTCACGCCGCGCGGCAGACTGATTACTCTCCCTAATGGCGCAACGCCCGTTGATTTTGCCTTTGTTGTTCATAGCGATATCGGGCTTCACTGTATAGGAGCGAAAGTCAATAAAAAAATTGTGCCGCTGGATTCACAACTTCAATCCGGTGACGTTGTAGAAATAATCACTTCTGCCAACCAGAAACCGTCCCAGGACTGGCTGAGATATGTCGTATCCCCCAGAGCTAAATCTAAAATAAAGAGATGGCTGAAAGAGTCACAGCTTGAACAGAGCATTAAATTAGGTCAAGAACTCCTCACACGGGAATTGGCTAAATTACGCATAAAAAGTTCCAAGAAGCAGATTGCTGAATTAGTCAAAGAGAGTGGATTTGATGATCATGACGTCTTCTATGCAGCTCTGGGAAATGGAGACATGTCTCTTAAATCCGTCATCAACCGTCTGAACGCCAAGGACGTTAAACCACTACCTGATGGTGGAACCATTCAGCGGCTGATCCGCCGGGTAAAAAAAGATGACCATGGCGTAAAAATACAGGGAATGGATGACATTCTGATCAGTTTCGCTGAATGCTGCCGTCCTCTTCCTGGAGATAAGGTCGTGGGGTTTGTAACGACGGGAAAGGGTATCAGCGTGCACCGAGCAGACTGCAAAAATGCCCGCAGACTGGTCACGCAGACAGACCGGGAAATCGACGTTGAATGGGATGTTGACAGAGATCAGGAATTCCATACACGCATTCGTCTCTTGTCCGAAGACCGCAGACACCTGCTGCGCGATATTACAGAGTCACTTTCACCTTTGAATATTAACATCATTGACCTTGAAATGAAGAAAGAAGGTGCCCTGGTTATGGGAACTATGGTTGTGCAGGTAAAGGATCTTAGTCACCTGACCAAAGTGCTTCGTCGCTTACACGACGTCAAAGGTATTGTATCGGTGGTCCGTCTCGATGAAGAGATCGAAAAATCCAAAAATGACTAAAAACAAATCACAATAAGTAAGGGTGGTTCATCAGACTAAAAAAGCTAATGGTAATGCACAACCGGGCATCATAGCCTTAGATTATGGCCGCCGCCGTGTTGGTGTTGCTGGTACTCAAAAAGGACTATCCATTGCCTTCGGAATCACTACACTATATATTGAAAGTATTACAAATCTTATAGATCAATTAAACCCCATACTGGTTGAGAGATCCTGCAGTGAAGTTGTATTAGGTTTTCCAATTACTCTGGGGGACAAACCCGGAACCATAAAGGCTGATATCCTGGAACTCGCTTCCCGTTTGAGAAGTCGCGGTTTGACAGTCCACCTTGTCGATGAAGCGTTAACCAGCCAGCACGCAACCGATAAACTTAAACAACGCGGGAAACGAGCTGCCAAGGGCGATACAGATCGCGCCTCAGCAGCGCTTCTACTGCAAGAATTTTTAGATGGGTATTTACCGCCCTTGGGTGACGTTGATATCGGTGAGTAGAACCACCATTTTCCAGAGGAAAAGTTAGGGAATTTTATGCCAAAACTAACTATCAAGCAGACTCCCATTCGTCTGGGCGTCATCGGCGCCGGGAGCATTGCTCAGACAGTACATCTGCCCAATCTGCGAAAATTTGAAGGCGCCCGTGTAGAAGCAATTGCCGATCTGGACACCTCTAAAGCGGGTCTGGTAGCTCAGAAATTCCATATCCCCCATTTCTTTCCGGATCCTCAGCATCTGCTCGCTGAGAAGAACTTGGATGCAGTGTTAATCCTCACGCCAACCAATTCACATCTGGCGCTGACACTGATGGCACTTGAAGCAGGTAAGCATGTATTGGTTGAACGACCCATGGCGCGTAAAGTGACCGAAGCCCAGAAGATGGTCGATGCAGCGAAGAAAGCTGACAAGATACTGATGGTCGCCATGAATCACCGTTTCCGGCCTGATTCGATGATACTGAAAAATTTCATTGAAGGTGGCGAATTAGGTGAGATCTTCATGGTACGCTGTGGATGGCTGAAGAAGAAAGGGCGCTGGTCGGGCTCTGACTGGTGCTTCAATGAACGGATTTCCGGTGGTGGTGTTTTAATGGATTTAGGACTTCAAATGTTGGATCTGTCCCTCTGGTTGATGGATACCTACACTGTAGAATCCATACATGCTAACAGGTTCCATGAGACATTGCAACTGGAAGTTGAGGATACTATCGCCTGCCAGATCAAACTCAATGGCAAAAAGATACTCACCCTGCATGCATCCTGGGCGCTGGTTGCGCCTGAAACACAGGCTTATGCACATTTCTGGGGGACGAAAGGCGCCGCAGTTTTAAATCCTCTGCGGATCGATAAGGAGATGCACGGCAATCTGGTGAACGTAACACCGCAGGATTCAATATCAACAAAGGAACTCTACCGTTCTTCATTCAAGTATGAACTGCGCCATTTTATCGAATGTATTCGCCATAAAAGACAGCCGGTTTCTTCAGGTGAAGAAGCTATAAAAGTATTAAGAATAGTCGAAAAGATATATAAAGCTACGACTCGAAAAGGATAGGGATGCCGGATAAAAGTGATCCGAAACCGCGCCGCAAACCTTTCCTGTTGTCAGCAGTTCTGACTTCACTGGCATTTCCACCTTTTAATCTATGGATTTTTGCCTGGTTTTCGCTGATTCCCATTATCAGGCACAGCAGGGGGCTAAACTACAAACAAGCTTTTCGCAAGGGTTGGCTTGCGGGATTTTTATTCAACCTAATATCGCTGTATTGGATCGCCTTCAATAGTGGTGCGGAAGGGTTAATCCCACTTGCTTCTCTGTTGGGATTGCTTCTGATCTTGCCGCTTTATTGGTCTATTTTCACGGTACTCTGGGCTCTATTATGGAAACGGTGGGGAGACTTGGGCGCGCTTCTCCTACCCTTCATCTGGGTGGGGCTTGAAGTTGTCAAGAATTCCCCCGAAATCGGCTTTCCCTGGCTTGAACTCGGCCTGTCCCAGGCTAACAACATCCCTATAGCCCAGATAGCGGAATTCGGCGGAATTCGATTGGTATCTGCCTGGGTAGTTCTTGCAAATGTAGCCATCTTTTTCTTATTATATAAAAAACGTTCGTTTACTGTTCTAACCTCTGTTATTCTTTCAGGGACGGTCTTGTGGGGATTTTGGCGGATGAATCACCTGCCGGAACCGGGTGTTAAGGTCGAAGCAGCCATAATTCAGGGAAATGTAGATCCGGAGGAGAAGTGGCGCCAGAATCCTGATAGCAGTTTTACGCTCTATGAAAAGCTAACTCGTGATGCGTTGGAAAATCAAACTGCTGATTTAGTCATCTGGCCCGAGACTGCTATTCCGGTCTATCTGGGACGTCAGCAGAAGTATTCCATGTGGATTCAAAATTTAGCTCTTGAATATGATACTGCGATTCTCACCGGAGCACCGCACTATGAATTCCGAACGAACTTAAGTAGAGGACACGACCGTTATAATTCGGCTTTCTTCTTTCCTGCTGATGGATCACAGCCGCAGAGATATGATAAAATCCAACTGGTGCCTTTCGGAGAAAGAGTACCCTTTCAGAAATGGATCCCTGAATTAGGGGAACTTAACTTCGGTCAAGCGGAGTTTACAGCAGGTGAGAACCATGTCGTTTTCAGCGTTTCTGAAAATGTGAAAATCGCCACGCAGATCTGTTTTGAATCTGTGTTCGGTCAACAAGCGCGTGAATTTGTGAAGCGAGGTGCTAACGTTTTTTGTAATATCACCAATGATGGCTGGTACGGACGCACCAGCGGTCCTTACCAGCATGCCGCGCTGGTCAGGTTCAGATCCATAGAAACGCGCTGTCCACTGTTGCGATCAGCTAACACCGGCATTTCATTAGCTGTAGATAGAGCCGGACGAATTGTCGATTACCTGCCCCTGCAGAATCAGGGTTACCTGCGTGTTACTGTTGATTCAGGGGGTGGGTATATCACCTTTTATTCCAGATATGGCGAGCTGATACCATATATTTTCGCGTTTATTGCATTGTTAAGCTTGTTAATTTCATTATTCAAGCGTCCGCATTTTAAGGGGACTGGTGTTGGTGGATAATTTATACAGATATTTGGCGCTGCTGTTGACGTTCTTGCTCATCACTTCTATGAACGCACAGGCCCAAATGAATTCAACAGGGATTTCTCAATTAGAGATCTCCAGCAGTCAGATTACTGCAGATTCCTTATCTGAAGTAGATAACGATTCATTGGATTTTACTGCATCTGATACCACAGCCAATACACAAGAGGAGCCCCCTACTTTCTTTGGAAGTATTACCAGGCCCCTGATCCTGACCGCGCTGGCTGGCGGATTGTTGTTGTTACTGTTTACTCAACGGGGGCGATAAAAACGAGAAAAAATGAATACCATGAACCTTAAGAACTTGATTTATTATATCGGCATTGCTGCAATTGTCCTTGTGCTCTTCAGCGGTTGCGGCAGAGTGGTCTTAGAAGAAGAGTCAACCGCAATTGAACAATGGGAAGTAGCGAAAAACTACTTTGAACGAGAGAAGTTCTTAGATGCGATTGAAATCTTAACCCTGTTCACTTTGAATTACTCCGGCTCGACGTTAATAGATAGCGCGCAGTACCTTTTGGGAGAAAGCCATTTTGTTCTGAAAGAGTATATCTTAGCTGAATCTGAATATCAGCGACTCGTGCAGAATTTCCCGGAAAGTCCTTTAGTTGACGATGCTATATTGAAAATTATCCTCTGTAACTTCTATATATCTCCGCGTTTTGAATTGGATCAGGAATATACCGAAAAAACGGTCAATGTCATTGCTGATTTCACCGATATGTATTCAGGCACTGATCTTACGGTTCTTTTGTCTGCCACACCTACGACCGGTCAGGTAATAAGGTCAATTCTAACTTTAGGAATTTGGGGCTATAAGAAACCTGCTATTGCAGACGTTCCTTTGGAACACACAAAAGTGGTGTATCCCCGCAGAAGGCTCGGGCTTGGTAAATGGTTGCTGCGTGTGTTCACTTTCGGTATATATAGTCCCGAGTTGCCTGAACTGAAAACGCCTCCTTCGGCCCAAGTTGATGGTGACTGGTTGGTGAGGCGCGCTTATGATGAGTCCCTATCACGTCTGGCGAAAAAAGATTATAAATCCGGTGAACTGTATTTCCGCATGAAGAAATATCCTTCCGCTATAATCTACTTTGATTCCGTCATTGAGCGGTTTGATAGCACGCCCTGGGCTGAACTGGCTTTGAAATTAAAGGGTGATTCCTACTTAGCCATGAAAGATTATCAAGAAGCTGCCCAGAACTATCAGCGCTACCTTAAAAAATATCCAGATGGGAATCGAAATACCGTTGAATCTCGGCTGAAAGAGTGCCAAAAACACATTGGCAATTCCATTTCTTCCGCAGAATCTCCCATCCCCTGACCTTCTGATTCATGGCATGACCCATCTCCAACTAATAGAAAACAGCCGCATAGGTCTTTTCGGCGGTACCTTCGATCCGCCGCACTGGGGGCATATTAAAGCTGCAATGGGCGCAGCCGATGAACTGAATCTGGATCAACTTGCCTTTCTCCCTGCTAATAACCCTCCCCATAAACGTGACCGTAAATTCACTCCAATTCATAAGCGTAAACACATGCTCGAACTCTGCTCAGGGCTGGATCAAAGATTCAGACTCTGTATGATAGAAGCAGAAGATGATCTGCCGGGGACTACTCTGCATACCGTCGAGAGATTGCGCGAAATCGGTTACAATGAAGAATTCTGCCACCTGATTTGGCTCATGGGATCGGATTCCCTGCACGATTTACCAACCTGGCATTCGCCGGAACGGCTGCTGGAGAGCATAGAAATCGCCATCATGCCCAGACCCGGATATCCGGTCGATAAAGCTCAAACCCAATTCTTAAAAGAAGTGCGAATTCTAAAAACACCGTTGGTGAAAATTTCAGCAGAAGAGATCAGGTCTAAGCAAGTACGCCTGGGAGAGGCTGTGCCAGCACCTGTGGCTGAATATATCATTAAAAATTGTCTTTATGGATTCGCACCGGACTAATTATCCAGTACGTAAACGACACCTTATCTCATTTACATTAAGTACAACCCTAAAGTAGGAAGTGATATTAAAAAGTGCAGTCTGATCAACAAAAGTCAAAAACCAAATCCCTGCCAGCACGACTCTGGCAACAATTAAGTTCCATGAAATTCGCCATTATCGTTTTGGTAATTTTGGCGATAGTCTCTGTGGCTTCCCTGTTCATCGGCGAATTCTACCCGGTCACTGCCGGAGGTCCCGGCTGGCAGGAATACTGGCAGCAGGAACTGGGCATCAGCAAGCCTCTGTTCAAAGTGTTGACTTTCTTCCAGTTACATGACCCCTACCGTTCCTGGTGGTATAGATTGCTGCTGGGATTCCTATCACTATCACTGTTCGTATGCATTATCGATAAACTGCCCACCATTATAAAGGAGATTAGAAGAGATAAATTCAAGGACACAGAAGCCCTTCAACGGTTGAAACTGTACAGCTCATTCAGTACCGATAAATCCTCTGAAGAGTTAATAAAGCGTCTGCCTTCGCTCTTCCGTTTTCGTAGTGAAGAAAGTGAAAATGGGAAACGCCTCTATGGCCAGCGAGGAGTCATCTCCCACCTGGGACAGACTTTTAATCATACCGGATTGTTGTGTCTGGTATTGGGCGGACTGTTTACCTCCTGGCTGGGATTTTCCACCAGCGTTTCCGGTTTACCCGGCGATATTCTCTCTGACCCCGCTTTAGACTTCACTGTCCGGGTGGACAGTTTTAACATCGAATACTATCCTTTAGGTCTGGGACAGTATGTGTTAGTGGATGATGCTTTTATCGGCAGGATTATCAAACGTTTGGACGATGAACGTTTCCTGCTGGAAACCATGTCGGAAAGCGGTGAACTTGCCAACCTGTCAGTCGAGAGAGAGAGACTGCGAAATCAGTATAACATTAACATGGACAGCGGCAACATCAGCGACTATATAGCAGTTTTGACCATCATCGAAGATGGGGAAGAGATAGCCACCAGGCGCGTGGAAGTCAACCATCCCATGCGATATAAAGGCTTCAGGTTCTATCAGACTTCCTTCGATAGCAATAATCCTCTGGTGAATGCTAATATCGACAGCGCCCTCGTTGTTATTAAACGACTTGATGATGAAGCGCTGGTGGATACAGTCGCCTTGTCTATGGATGGAAAATATCAACTGCCGGATGGCAGTCTGCTTACTTTAACGCGTTTCCTACCAGATTTCCGCCTTATCGACGGTGAAGCCATGAGTGCTTCCGGTCATTTGCTGAATCCTGCTGTCCTGCTGCAGGTACAGAAAGGAAATGAAGACCTTTATCATCAATGGAGTTTCCTGCGTAGCACCTTTCACCATACCGATCCGGAAGCCCGCTACAACTTCGTTCTCCTGGAAATATTCGGTTTCACCTCACAGGTCACCTATCCCACCATCCTGGAAGTTAAGAAGACCCCGGGATACTTCCTCGTCTGGCTGGGTTTCATTTTAAGTACCATAGGCTTAGGGTTGTCCTTCTATTTCACTCCCCAGAGATTGTGGCTGGTCATCCGCCAAGATAAGGGACAATCCGAAGTCCTTATGGGCGGCATAAGCCGCAAGAACAAAGCCCTCTTCGCCCAAAAGTTCGACAACTGGGTAAAACGCCTGCAAGAGGGGTAATTCCATGGGTGGCATGCTTCTGGTCTCGCTTATGGCTTTTGAATAAATAACCTTACACCGCCCGGAAATGAATTTCCGGGCTATTTTTATGCTATCCCGCTCAAGCGGGATGCTTAAAAACCTCTACGTTCCGCCTGAGCGGGACAGAAATTGAATAGCTCGGGAATTCTCCATAGGAGTCCTTCGGGCATTCCTGAGTGAGCTAATATTTTAAGTGCGGTTGACTCCCCGCAGTCGACCGCTTCCTATCGTATCGAATCCATCACACTCCGAAATCGGGGTCGTCCCCGACCCCGACATGTACCGCGTAGGGGTCGATCTTGAATCGACCCGTTTCTGTCGAAGTGCCGTCGTACGCCCTCGTGCGACGGAAACCCAATTCCTTAGGCTGGCATTCTTCCAAACACGCTTTTCTGTTGCGTCAGGTCCTGGCTCCCGCCCGGGCGGGAGGTGTGACCTGACGCTTCTACTCAAACCTCCCCCTCCATTTCCTCTTCATCCAAATTTTTACTTGATTCTTTCCATAATATTTGTTATCTTTACACAATTATAGTAACTGTTCCTAAAGATGAACAATATTTAATATAGTCTAAGTAAGTCCTTTTCGGAATCACCAGGAAGACTGAAAAGAGGTACTATATGGCACTTATAGAGAGCATTGGAGTTGGATTTCTGGTTCATACCGTTTATGATTTGATCCAACTATCTCAGAATATAAAAAAAGGTGGTTTTCAGGATCAGCTTAACACTGCTTTTGACAAGGCACTGAAAGACACAGGAGTAAGAGAAGTTTCTGTAAGAAATGATTTGAAACGATTCGTAGCCGATCACCAGCCCGATACGCTGTTGTACACTCCCGAAGAATTGGCTAAAGCGATGAAGAAACCCGAACCGTTTGGAGCTAGATTCCTTGATCATTTTGAAGCGAGAATTATAGATAACACTAAACTATATAACTGGATTATACTCGGTTATTTGAAGGAAATATTATCTTTACTATACGCAATCGCAGCGCGTAACACTGACAATCCTGAGAATATAAAAATAGAAAATATCCAGAAATTATTTCCCCAGGAATCAGCAACACCTGTGCGGATGACTCCCCAATATGTTCCCTCTTACCCCCTGCAAAAAAACTTCACCGGGCGTTTTGCCGAACGGCAGATGCTTACCGATTGGTTTGCCAATGATGAGCAACCGGTTATGGTGATGGAAGCCATCGGCGGGATGGGCAAATCGGCTCTGACCTGGGTGTGGGCTAATGCCGACCTGTTGGGTCTCCCCCTAGCCGGTCTGGCTAAGGGAACAGGAGAACATGCTGCCCCCCATCAACTGCCCGAAGCCGACCGCCCCCAAGGCGTCTTCTGGTTCTCCTTCTACGAACGGGAAGCGCACTGCCAGGCATTTTTAGTAAAAGCCCTGCAATATGTCAGTGGTGGATTGAACGTTCTGCCTCCTAATGCCTCAGTTCATGATCTGGTAGAGACCCTGATCGCTCTGTTACAGGAACGCCGCATCCTGCTGGTTCTGGACGGCTTCGAACGGGAACTGCGAGCCTACCGCAGCTTGAACGCCGCCTACCAGGGAGATGAGTATAAGGAGAATGAGGAGGAAACCCAGCGCGACTGCACCAATCCTCACGCGGCACAATTCCTGAGCCGGGTGGTTTCAACGCCAATGCAAGGGCGTATCCTCATGACCAGCCGTCTCTTCCCTAAAGCTCTGGAAGGGCAGGCAGGACAACCACTGGCTGGCTGTAGGCACGAGAATCTGACCGAGATGCACTCCGAAGACGGAGTTACCTTTTTCCAGCTTCAGGGCGTCAAGGGCACCAGAGCCGAAATTCAGGAAGCCTGCCAGCCTTACGGCAATCACCCGCTGGCTCTGCGTCTGCTTGCCGGATTGATTGTTAAAAACCGCAAGACCCCTCGCGACGTGCAGGTAGCGAAGAAATATTTCCCTCTTCCCAAATTGGTTGCCAAAGAGCACCACGTGCTGATGGTGGCTTACAAATCTCTGGAAAAGAAACATAAGCAACTCCTGAGCCGCTTTGCCGCCTTCCGCAGCCCTATGGATTATAAGGCTCTGACGACCTTCGATCCTTATAAGGATGAGGGGAAATTTAACCAGGCTCTAACTGAATTAGAAGAGCGCGGACTGCTCCTGCACCAAGACGATCCCGACAGCTACGACCTGCACCCCATTGTGCGTCAGTACGCCTACGAACGTTTGGGCGATAAGGAAGGCGTGCACGCCCAACTGCGCGACTACTTCTCCGCAGTACCAAAACCCGAGAAGGTGGAGACCATAGACGACCTGACCCCCACCATAGAACTCTACCACCACACCGTTAGAGCAGCGCGATATGATGAAGCTATTAATCTTTTGCAGAATCGATTAGTTCCAAATCCGTTACATTTTCAATTGGGAGAGTACCAAACCATAATTGAACTCCTCCGTGCCCTCTTCCCCGATGGCGAAGATAATCCGCCCCGCCTGAAAAGTGAGGGTGATCAAGCTTGGACTCTGAATGGATTGGCAAACTCCTACGGCAATTCCGGCCAGCCGCACAAGGCGGTGAGTATCTGTGAATTAGCTAAAGAGATCTATGAGAAGAACGATGAAAAAAATAATCTGGCTGTCGTTCTGGTAAATCTCACTAATAACCAGATTCTGCTCGGGAGACTATCAGATGCAGAATATAACCTGAAGCGCAGCATTGAACTATGCCAGCATATTGAGGATGAATTTAAAGAAACCATCGGACGCGAGGAGTTAGGCAGACTGCTTGCCTTTAAGGGGGAGTATGAGGAATCAGCCTCAGAATTAAATATCTCCACTAAATATTGTAAGAAAACAAATGACAATCAGGGACTCTGTCTCGATGAATCTTACCGCGCTCTGCTTGCTCTGTTTATGAGGGAGGCAAAGAGCGCGTTGAATTCTGCGAAAAATGCGTATGAGATAGTCTGTTCGCGTAACAATGAGCGTGATAGAATTCAGTCTGAATGGCTTATGGGTTGGTCACATGTTGAGCTGGCTGTGGGAACGCCTTCTAGAAAGAACGCACACCTAAAAAGAGCCGAAAACCATCTGACCGAAGCTCTCACCCGCTGCCGCAAGATCAATATGGTAGATCACGAAGCCGACATCCTGCTAACCTGGGCTAAGTGGCACCGCGCTAAGGGCAATAATCAGGAAGCTTTTAACCACGCCCAGGAAGCCCTGAAAATAGCAGATAGATGCGAATACCGCCTCCAGCAGGCGGACATACACAACTTCCTGGCGCAGTGGCATTTAGACCAGGGAGACAAGACCAAAGCCCACCACCACGCCCAAAAAGCTAAAGATTACGCCCTCTGCGACGGCCCACCTCACTGTTACAAGTCCGCCTTAAACCAAGCCGAACAACTCCTTGCTGCTTCTATACGCGTTTAAACCGTAGGGAGGGGGTGTTTCCCCCTCCACCCCGTAGTCGGGGTCGCCCCTGACCCCGACGTTAGCGGGTCGACGCAAGGTCAACCCCTACGCGGTTGGATAGCACGACCGTGGGTGCCCCGGACAGGGCATAAGCCCCCTTAGTGGCTTGATGTCCGGGTATTTCCGTTGCGTCAGGTCCTTAGCGAAGCGGAGACCTGACGCTTATTGAATTCCGATTTCCCAATTCTACATTCTCCATTCAAAATTCAACACTCCGTCCCCTTTCCCCTTGCATTTCACCCCCTAAATCCCTAAATTTACTTCAACGCAAAACAGGAGAATAGATTCCATGGCAACTAAGAAAATCGAGAAGCTCAGAGAACTTAAAAGCCAGGCAATGTTAGGCGGCGGTCAAAAACGCATAGATTCCCAGCATAAGAAGGGCAAACTTACCGCCCGCGAACGTGTAGATCTGTTATGTGATCCCGATTCCTTCCAGGAAGTGGATATGCTGGTCACCCACCGTTCCACCGATTTCGGTCTGGATCGCCAGAAGATTTTAGGCGATGGAGTTATAACCGGTCACGGCAAAGTGAATGACCGCCTGGTGTTCATTTTCAGTCAGGATTTCACCACTTTCGGAGGATCGCTGTCCGAAGCGCACGGGGAAAAGATATGCAAGATTATGGACATGGCTGCCAAGATGGGCGCTCCCGTAATCGGACTGAATGACTCCGGCGGAGCCCGCGTGCAGGAAGGTGTGGTTTCCCTGGGCGCCTATGCGGATATTTTCCTGCGCAATACCATCTATTCAGGCGTTATCCCTCAGATTTCCGCGGTCATGGGTCCCTGCGCTGGTGGAGCCGTCTATTCGCCCGCCATCACCGATTTTACTCTGATGGTGAAGAAGACTTCCTACATGTTCGTTACCGGTCCCAAAGTGGTCAAAACGGTTACACATGAAGAGGTTACTTCAGAAGAACTGGGTGGAGCTATAACTCACGCCACCAAATCCGGAGTGGCTCATTTCGCCTGCAGCGGCGAAATAGAATGTATCGAGAAGATCAAGAAGCTCTTGGGCTTCATGCCCCAGAATAACTTAGAAGACCCCCCGCCTGTCGAATGCACTGATGACATTCACCGCGCTGACCAGGAACTGGAAACGATTGTGCCCGAAGATCCAAATAAGCCTTACGATATAAAGGACGTGATTACGCGTGTGGTTGACCACGGAGAATTTTTGGAAGTACATGAAGATTTCGCGCCCAATATCGTGGTCGGTTTTGCTCGCCTGGGTGGACGTGCGGTGGGTATTATTGCCAATCAACCGGCGCATCTGGCTGGCTGTCTGGATATCAATTCATCCAAAAAGGGAGCGCGCTTCATACGCTTCTGTGATGCATTTAATATTCCTCTGATCACCTTCGAAGACGTGCCCGGTTTCCTGCCCGGCACCGATCAGGAATGGGGGGGGATCATCGCTAACGGAGCCAAGCTTTTATATGCCTACTGTGAAGCGACCGTACCCAAAATTACGGTCATCACCCGTAAAGCTTACGGCGGAGCTTACGACGTCATGAATTCTAAGCACGTGCGCGGCGACCTGAACTTCGCCTGGCCCACAGCCGAAATCGCGGTGATGGGCGCCAAAGGCGCGGTGGAAATCATCTTCAATCACGAAATCAAAGAATCTGACGATCCGGAAAAGCTGGCTCAGCAGAAGATCGCCGATTACGAAAAGCACTTCGCCAACCCCTACATCGCCGCCGCCCGCGGCTACGTGGATGCCGTCATCGAACCCTCCACTACCCGCTTCGACTTGATCACCGGCCTGGAAATGCTCCGCAACAAAGTTGACCACAACCCCAAGAAGAAACACGGGAATATACCTCTTTAGGGATTCAGGGGTCGGGGTTCGGTAGGTCTGATTCATCGAAACCGATGGGACCTGATAAATCAGTGGCAATAATCCCACTTGAAAGGTCAAAACCTGACTTAATAAACCATAAGTCTCTTATGGCTTTTAACTAAATATCTTGACATGATATGGCAGCGCAGTAGCTTACTACCAACAGCGGAGGGCGGGCCTCCGCGCTACTCTACGGGAATCAGATTTTAGGTTCTGGTGTATACTACACAATACTTAGGAGGAATAATGAACAGGCTGGTAAAACTTGCAATCATTCTGATCTGCATGATGAGTGTATCCATCGGTTACACAAAGCCGGAACGGTTGAAACCATACATTCTGGTGTCATCCGAGGTCGGGACTATAGACGGGATGAAAGAGAAGATTAGAAACAGACTCATTGACGGTGAGTTTGAAATCGTGGGCGAGTATCAACCGTATGACAGCGCTCTAATCCTTATTGTTACCGACGAGCAGCTCAAACAAGCTGCTGCATTGTCGGAGATGGGCGGTTTTGGAGCTGCCTTAAGGGTTTCCCTGACTCAAGTTGAGGATAAAGTCCAACTGGCTTATAATAATCCCTTCTACGTCGCACAGGTTTACCGCATGACGACAGATTTAGATGAGATTGCTAAGAAGATGGAAACAGTTCTGGGATCCGGTGAACCGTTTGGTTCCAAGAAGGGCGTTAAGGTCAAGAGGCTGCGCAGATATCATTATGGTGGCAGGCTGATGCCGATGCCATCCTTCGATGATTGGATAACTCTTATGGAATATGAAACATATGATGAGGCGATTCAGGCGATAGAGAAAGGATTAGCAGAGGGTAGAGGTGGTACTTCGAAGATCTATCGCGTGGATATTCCTGGTAAAGAAGAAACTCTGATTGGTGTGGCAATCAAAGAGGGTAAGGGATCCGACTTAAATGTCATGGGTACAACGGACACCGAAGAGCTAAAGCAAACGCCGCATCTTCCATATGAAGTATTGATATCCGGTGGCACGATCTATACTCTTCACGGAAAGTTCCGCATAGCGCAGAGTTTTCCTAGTTTAGGTATGGGCACTTTTATGAAAATATCCGGAGCGCCGAAGGCGATTGCAAGTGCTTTAAGACAGGCGGCAGGCGGGGTGGAGTGAGTAATCGGGATTCAGTAGGTCAGATAGACTGAATCTGACTCGGAATCCACCATTTTTATACACCTCTTGGTTTCAGCCCGCTTCGACGGGGTTCCATTTATCCGTAGCCCAGTGCTTTCCCATAGGGGGCGTTATCACTGGATTCTGGCTTGCGCCCTGAAGGGCTTGCCGGAATGACACAACGGGTGGCATGGGCGTAAGCCCCAGTACGCACGGGGTGGCATGCTTCTGGACACGTAGTGAACAAAGCATGTCTATAACACTTCAGCTAGGTCAGCGGTAATCAGTAAAAATAATCCCCATCCCAGAAATCGCCGGCCTGACGCTCCTTTTCGCGCTTGTTGCATTAGATGTTGATTGTAGCGAAAGAATTGAGTCAGCTCAGCGATTATATTCAGTGTGTTAATCCTTCGTTATCACTTGCAGGTTCATCTTGCACATCGCACACTTCCCGGTTTCGGAATCACCCGGAACGACGATCGGATCCATGACACAACCTTTGGGGTGGGATTTAAGCAAGGCTTTCTTGCTTTCATCATCCATCTTTTCCAGATTCATGCCGCACTGTGGGCAGCGGGCTTTGGCATTATCTGTGACAATTTCCGGGTGCATCGGGCAGATATATAGACTCTCTGCTGTTAAGATTATTCCCATCGTTGCGCCTTTGGCTTTGCCGTTTTCATCAACCATACCTTGATGTGCGTGTCCCATCTGCTCGGCTTGAGCCATTGACGCCGGTGGTTCATTCTCCTTGTCCTTCTTTGTGCATCCCGTAGTAAACATCACAAGTGATACTAATAACATAGCGATAGTTAGTAAAGTCAGCGAGTTACGATTCATGATTCTCTCCATATTTGTTTCTGTTTCTTTCTTATCTATTTCGTTTTGTTACTTCAGAATCTATCTTTGGGGGGTCGGGTTCGACCGTTCTTAATTTTATAAAATAGTAGATGGCAGGCAGAATCACCAGAGTCAGCACAGTGGATGAAACCAAACCACCGACCATAGGCGCTGCGATGCGCTTCATGACTTGTGAACCCGCACCCGCACCAAACATGATGGGCAATAATCCTATCAGCGTGGTTGCCACCGTCATTAATTTGGGCCGCACGCGATCCACAGCGCCTTCCATGATGGCTGATCGCAGGTTGGAGATGTATTTCATCCGTCCTTCTTTGATATATCGTCGATAGGCTTCATCAAGATAGACCAGCATGACCACGCCTGTCTCTGCCGCCAAGCCCAGTAAGGCAATATACCCGACGGCTACAGCCACAGACATATTGAAGTCGAGCAGGTACATCAACCAGACGCCCCCGATGAGCGCGAACGGAAGGCTGAGCATCACCACCAGAGATTCGGTGATATTACGAAAGTGCAGGTACAGCAGGAAAAAGATAATCAGCAAGGTGATGGGCACAACAACCCGAAGCCTCTGAGCGGCTCTCTGCATATATTCGAACTGACCTGACCAGACCAGGGAATATCCAGTGGGAAGTTTTACTTCAGCCTGAACTTCTTTTTGAAGTCTAAAGACAAAACCACCAATGTCACTATCTCTTGTATCCACATAAACCCACAGTGTTTTTCGCGCATTCTCGGTCTTAATAACGGGCGGACCGTCAACGATGTCAATCGCCGCCAGTTCACTCAGAGGAACAGTGTAGCCTCCGGGTGTGGGGACTCTTACTCGGTGGATATCTGCCAGGCTATCTCGGCGCTCCCTGGGATAGCGGACGTTTACCGGATAGCGTGCCTGTCCTTCCACCGTCCAGGTGACGTTCATACCACCCAGAGCTGATTTGATGACGTCCTGCACGTCACCAACTGTCAACCCGTGGCGTGCAATCAGATCCCGGTTTATGTCTATGTCAATGTATTTTCCGCCCACAACCCGCTCCGCATAAACGGAGGTTACATCCGGAATACCGCCAACAACCGCCTCGATCTCTTCACCAATGCGAGCTAAGGAATCCAGATCATCTCCCATAATTTTTATCCCCACGGGAGTCTTTATTCCGGTGGAAAGCATGTCGATACGGGTTCTGATCGGCATCGTCCAGGCGTTGGTTAAGCCGGGAATCTGGATGGCGGCATCCAACTCCTGAATCAGCGAATCGATGGTAACGCCAGCGCGCCATTTGGATTGATCCTGCTTTAGCATAATTGTCGTCTCTATCATGGAGAGCGGAGCTGGATCAGTGGCGGTTTCCGCTCGTCCGATCTTGCCGAAGACGTGATGCACTTCAGGGAAAGATTTGATTATCCGGTCTGTTTGCTGCAGGAGTTCGCCAGCTTTTGCCGGAGATATCCCCGGTGGCGTGGTCGGCATGTAAAGTAGATCACCTTCGTTTAAAGGTGGCATGAACTCACTACCTAATTGTTTATACGGGAGTATCGTCACGGCTAATATCACCAGACTGGCTCCGATAACGATCAACGGACGCCTCAGGACGAACTTGATTACAGGCTTATAGATCCCAATGAAAAAGCGCGAGAGGGGATTCTTCTTCTCGTTGGGAATCTTTCCGCGTATGAAGAGCACCATCAATACCGGGATGATGGTTATGGCTAAGAATGCGGATGCGGCCATCGCAAAGGTTTTGGTGTAAGCTAAAGGGCTGAACAGTCTTCCTTCCTGAGCCTGCAAGCTGAAAACAGGGAAAAAGGAAACGGTAATGATGAGCAGGCTGAAGAAAAGCGCCGGTCCTACTCCTCGTGCAGCCTCGGCGATGATTTCTATGTGAGGTTTCTTACCACTATCCCTTTCTATATGCTTATGAGCGTTCTCGACCATTACCACGCTGGCATCAACCATCACCCCGATGGCGATGGCGATGCCACCCAGGGACATGATGTTGGCGTTGATATTCAGGGCTTTCATTGCTATGAACGATATTAGAACACCTGCAGGGATAGTGAAAAATGCTACTAATGCACTGCGAAAGTGCAGGAGGAAAACAATCGTGATTAGAGCGACGACCAACATCTCTTCAAGCAGTTTCTCCCTCAACGTATCGATAGCACGCATGATCAATCCGCTGCGATCGTAGGCAGGAACGATTTTAACGCCCTCTGGCAAACCGGCTTTCAGGTCTTCAAGCTTCTCCTTAACGCGCTCTATAACAGCCAGGGCATTTTCACCAGAACGAATGACGACGATACCGCCAACAACCTCCCCTTCTCCGTTCCATTCTGCGATGCCGCGGCGCAATTCCGGCCCCACGCTGACGTCTGCAACCTGCTTTAATTGGATAGGATGACCGCCGGGACTGATTCCCAGCGCGATCTTCTCGATTTGCTGTACGATCTCATCATTCGTATGTCCGCGGAAATAGCCCAAACCGCGAACGAAGTACTCAGTTTCACCCATTTCCAGCAGACGACCGCCAACGTCATCATTGGAGCGGGACAGCGCCATTTTGACTTGCTGCAGTGGAATTCCTAAGGATGCTAAACGGTCCGGATCTACGCTGACTTGATACTGTTTGACGAACCCGCCTACACTGGCAACTTCAGCCACACCGGGGACAGTCTGCAATTCATAACGTAGATACCAGTCCTGTAGTGAACGCAGATCAGCCAGGTTGTGTTTATCAGATTGGAGGGCGTATTCGTAAATCCAACCCAGTCCGGTCGCATCAGGACCGAGACGGGGAGTCACTCCTGAGGGCAGTCGTCCAGCAGCCTGATTCAAGTACTCCAGTACACGGCTGCGAGCCCAATAGAGGTCAGTACCGTCTTCAAAAATCAAATAGACCATTCCGAAATTGAAGAAACTGTAACCGCGCACGTCTTTCACGTATGGTACCGCAAGCAGTGCGGTCGTCAGGGGATATATCACCTGATCTTCGACAACTTGTGGAGATTGTCCAGGGTAATCCGCAATAACGATCACCTGCACGTCTGACAGGTCTGGAATGGCGTCCACGGGAATTGTCAGCATGGAGCGGATACCAATGACAACCACAACCAGAGTTACCAGAATCACCATCAGACGATTGCGGATGGAGCCTTCGATGATGCGTTCAATGAGATTCATTTCTATGCCTTAATATTCTATTTTCCGTCCATCGAGAGTTGTTTTCGCTGCTGCAGCCTTTTTTGAATCGCTTCTTGCAGAGTCGCTTCACTGTCCAACAGAAATTGTGCAGAGGTTACAATCTGAGAACCTTCAGCCAATCCCTTCAGGATCTCATAGTAGGAACCAGCTTCGACGCCGAGGGTAACCTCACGTGGGAGAAACTTGCCTTCTCCCATGGCAATAAAGACGACGTCTCGCTCACCACTCCTGATAACGCTGTTCTTAAGGATGGACAAAGCTCCCTGACGTGGCTGCGAGTTGATTCGCACATCGACGTACATATTGGGGCGTAGAGCGAGATCAGGATTCGGTAGAACGATGCGAACATCGGCAGTTCTCGACTTGCCGTCTAAGTATGGATAGATATAATCGACATGTCCTTCCAACTTCATATTCGGATCATAGGGCGATACTACTTCCACCAGATCATCGGTGTGAACCCATGGCAATTCGTGTTCAAAAATCTGCGCTTCTACCCATATAGGATTTAAATTGGCGATCTTAAAGAGGTCCATGCCTGCCTTGACGGCTGTTCCCTCAACCGCGTTCTTGTGCAGCACAATGCCGTTTGCAGGGCTGTGAAGAGTTAATGTCCGCCGAACTTCTCCCGTCCGTTCCAACTCATCGATCTGGTCTTCGGAGATATCCCAGAGTTCCAGACGACGCTTTGCCGATGCCAGCAGGTCGTTGCCACCCGAGCTCACTCTCTTTATCCCACTACTTCCTAAAACTCGGGCACTTTGAAGGGCCAGCAGATACTCTTCTTGCGCCGAAACGAGTTCAGGGCTGTAGATTTCCAATAGAGGCTGTCCTTCTTTAACGACATCTCCTGTACGGGAAACATGCAGCTTCTCGATCCAGCCCGATACTTTCGGATTTACCCGGTATTCAGCGCTTTCTGCATACTTCACGGTTCCGTTTGTTCTTAAGAGCACAGATAGATCTCGCCTCTGGACGTGGGCGGTGGTGACGCCGATATTCTGCAGAGTTACCGGATCGATCTTCACCACGCCGGTTTGCAGCTCATCTTCATATACGGGGACGAGGTCCATTCCCATAGGTGACTTACCAGGCTGGTCTGAAATAAAGTCAGGGTCCATGGGCGCCACCCAATAGGCGATCTTCCTCTCTCCTTGAGGGCTGGTATCAGTGCTTGGAGCTCTAACTGGCGTAAGATCCATACCACAAATAGGGCAGGAACCGGGTTCATCCTGAATAACGTCCGGGTGCATTCCGCAGGTGTAAAGTTGACCAGATTGCTCCCCATGATCGTGAGCAGCTTCTCCGCTTGGACCTGAGAACAACAGGTAGAGATTGAATCCGGCACTGATAATTAGCAGAACAGCTAAGCTCCAGATAAGAGTGTGATTTTTTGTGTTCATGATATTATCGCTGTTTGTTTAATGGTTAATTTCACTTTTCCCGATCAGTATTTCATCGCCGACCAGGGCGCTCAAGGCTGCACGTGTCTTCAAGCGGTCTCGTAACCGTGCGAAATAATCGAGCTGAGCGTTATAGACCGCCGTTTCCGCCATAAGAAGCGCTTCAAAATCCACCCGTCCAACGGTATATTCAGCGGTGGCAGCATCCAAGGTCGCTTCAGCTTGCGGAATTACGCCCTCACGGTAAAGTGTCGTTTGCTCTCCGAGTCGTTTATCTTCATCCAGAAGTTTCTCCAGCGCAAACCGAAGCTCCAATTCCAGAGACTTCATCTGTTCTACTATTTCACGGCTAATTGCTTTCGCTTCCTCGACGGCGCTTCCCTGTTTCCGACCACCATACAGAGGAATTGAGAATCCCGCACTGACGGTAAAGAAATCGGGTCGCTCCATCCCTTCAGGAGAATCCTGACGATATCCGTATCCGACACCAAGATTCAGATCCGGCCACCAATTTCGGCGGGCAAAAGAAATTCTGGCTTCAGTTGCGTCAACTTCTGCTTTAATCCGGTTGAAGCTGGGATTGTGCTTCAGAAGATCTCGCAGTAGTATTTCTCGATTTACTGCAATGAATGCTTCACTCAAACCACCTGGCGACTCTGGAGGATTATCGGGATGTCTTCCTAACAAAACTGCCATCCGGCGTCCAGTCGTTAAAGACGTCTGGCGTAGCACCACGCGGCGGTCTTCCAGACGAGTTCTTTCTGTTTCAGCACGGAGAATGTCCTGCTGGAGTCCCCGCCCTGTTTCATACTTCCGCCGTGCCGCTGCAATCAGGTTTTCTAAAAGATCTATATTTATATCAACAGTTTTGACAGCCTCCTGCCAGTAAGCCCAGTCGTACCAGGTTTGTGTTACTTCCCTTGCTATGACGAATATTTTGTCCTCCTGACCAATCTGTATGGCTTCGAAGTTACTCTCGGCGATTCTGGATTTCGCTTTAGGTTTACCACCCAAGGGAATTCTCTGACCGACTTTGATCCAGGCTGCCGTCATCGCTTCCTGGTCGAAGGCAAAAGTGTTCGTAGGCAGATTTGCTATGCTGATTCCAACAGTAGGATCCGGCCATGAACCCACCTGGGGAATTCTCTCGTTTGCCGCTTCGACCCGGTTACGCCAGGCGGCTAAATCCGGATTATTTGCCAGAGCTTCCTGAATGTGAGACACCAAATCAGGATCTAACTGGATAATCTGAGCATCTGTTGGTTGAGGAGACCCGACCACGTATATAACGATACTCATCGTGATTATTAATAGTGCTTTAGACATCTTTTTCACCAATTGTAAAACTGGTAAATGGTGTCCTTTGGATATAGTTTGGCTGATTATTCTCATTCCATTCTCCATGTAGGTAAGCATTGCACTTTGCGCTGTTTAGTGCTTACTCTACAATTAATTTCCCGCGCAGCATTCCCATCTGGCAGTTGAATTGGTATTTTCCCGCTTTTGCGGAGTAAACAATTGTTGCTGCAGCAAATAACGTGAGAAACACAGACATGTTTATTATATGTATTAGCATGATTTCTCCGTGCTTTAAATCGTACTTATTGATCGAGCCCACGCGTAATCATGAGCAAACTCAATGAATTGTCAATTAAATCAGCACGGATGGTCTGGGAGGGCGCTCCAAAAGAGCGATGACTTCCTGCGAGGGATCGTCAGGGGAATCTATGGTTAGTGAATTGGTGTTATCGTTGGGTACTAAATTGATCGATTCAGTGGGAAGATAGACGCCCGATACGGTCGTCTGAACAGAACATGTATCATCTTCGCAATCTTCGTTAGGATCGGCAGAACTGCTGCAACCACAGCAAGCGCCGGTTTCACAGCAGCCGCAACTGCAGGTGGCGGTTTCCTCTTCGGCACCGATGTTCGCGGTGTAATACTCGGGGACTTCTGCCTGCACCTGGATCAGTGTTGCGCTCCAGGTGAGCAGAATGAGGATAACGACGATTTTTTTAAAAAACTGATTCACGATCATTTGACATTCTACTGTTCTTTTTGTGATACGGTTCCCATGAGACTGTTGTTGGGTTGTTTGTTCACTCTTCATCCTGTCTACGCTTTTACCATTAGCCTGTAATTTCACTTGTCGGCTCAAGGCAGATTTCCGGGCGGTGTGAAGATATTTAGTCAAAAGCCATAAAGAGGAATTGTTAAATCTCCAACTCTGGGAACTTGACTCACGTAAAAGTAGTAATATAGTCAATTCAAATTACCTTTACAGAGATACACCAATTTAAAATTCAAGCATGCAAGCAGGTAGATCAAATATTTTTATCCTAATTCTGTTACTGGGTTTCTTTAGTCTATCATGGAACCAGATTCACGATTTGGTACATCCCTGTTCTAACCTTACTGAAGAATTACCACCTGCAGCAACCCAAGATCAGCCCATAGAAACTCCCGCTGAACACGTGGAAAACTGCGGCAAACATGTATGTATATGGACCACATTCATCACGATTGCCAATCAACCTTCAGTGAGCCAAATTGATCATACATCCACACTACCTTTGATTCCATCCGACCTACTGCCTGAATCTCCTGATTTAGGTGGTATATACCGACCTCCAAGATCCTTCACCGCTTAATCAACACATCGATACTTCACTAAGATTTTTCGGCAAATTCTGACATTTCAAACATGTCAAGACTGATTTGCCGAGATCGATAACGTATCAACAGCACAACTCTACCAGTAATCTGAGGAAATTTATGCTGAGAATATTTTCTCTAACAGGATTAGTGCTTGCGACTATAGTGATCAGTGCTTCGTCCAGCGAAACCACGATCCACAAAGTAGTGAGCGCAGCCTTATCCCATCACCCCAGGGCGGAAATTGCAGATGCAGTGATATCCGTGGCTAAGGGTAATAGATTATCTGAACTATCTCTGGCGTCCCCAACCATCGCTCTGGAATTTGAGGGGATTCCTGAAGGCTCTGCGTTGTCCGATTTTGAAGAGCGTCGCCTGAGTATCAGTCAAGAACTGGATTTCCCCTTGCATACGATCTGGAAGAATGCCGCCTTAAATGTGTCGGTCGATCAGGCTCGGGCTCAGTCTGTTTCCCTGCTGTTAGATCTGGAGATGGATGTGCGCTTAGCATACCTTAATGCCTGGGCTGCGCAGGAACGAGTCAAGATCTTAAATGAAAACGCAGGTCATCTCGAAGCCTATGCCAGCAAGATTGAGCGAATGGAAGAATTAGGGGAGTCAACTGTATTGGAGGCGCATAGCGCTCGCGTCAAAGCCATCATTGCGAAGAATGATTCTGAGATTGCCCAGCGTGATCTTTCTGTTTCGCTGGCGAGCCTGCAAAATATGACAGGGATCGACCTGCATGGTACTCTGCTGATTTCTCCATTGTCTTCCATTTCCAATGAGACGGATTTTGAAGATTCTGTTTCGATTGATTCAAATCCGGATGCTAAAAGCCTCGCGGCTGAAATCCGCTCTACCAGCTATGAGAATCTGATCGCTGTAACAGGATGGCTGCCTGAACTGGAAATTGCCTACTTTCTACAGAACATCCCGGTTGAAGATGATCCCAATTTCTGGGGCATCGAAGTAGGAATATCAGTACCACTGTGGTTCTGGTGGGGCGGACGAGGAGAAATTCGGCAGACCAAAGCTAGGAAGCGCATAGCTGAGAACGAACTGAGGGCGTTTGAAATTGAGTTCGCTTCCAACTGGAACCAATCAGTCCAGAACTATCGTTCAGCCTATCTAAAAGTTGAAACTTATAAGGAACAAGTGATGCCGCTTGCAGAGGTAACTTCTGCGCTTGCTGAGAAAAGTTATTCTATCGGAGAAGCTACTTACCTTGAAGTCCTTATCGCTGCCCGAGATCATTTAGAGATCCAATTAGAGTACCTTGAATCGAAAGTTGTTTTATATGAACAGATAATTCAATTGGATAGACTATCCGGGCAATCGATTCTATCAGCTAATAAATAAAAAATAGAAGGTGATCACATGAGAATGTACAGAAAAAAATCTTTATTTGCAGCACCACTCATACTTCTTTTAACAATGTTCATGATCGACGTGACACAGGCGCAAGAATGCGGACCTTCTTGCCCGGTCTGTTCGGGAAACAGCGGAGGTGCGTTACTGGCTCCTAACTCTGTAAGTGCATCAGGATTAGCTATCCCGGATGCTGAAGAGGAAACGGCGGTTTTTAACGTACGGTACGGGCTATTTGAATGGATTGATGCCGGAGTGGGCTATGCTGTCGATACTGAGAAACTGCTCTGGAGTGTTCGAACCCAACCAATTAAAGAAGATGAGTCAAATTGGCAGCCTGGCATTATCATAGGTACAGGTAGTGTGCAGATAGGTGGGAGTGATCAGTCCGTGTACCTTCAGGCATCAAAGTCATGGGAATTTTCACAAAACTTCGCCCTTCAAATGAGCGGCGGAGTGGCAACGCTCGTACCGGATTTTGAAGAAATCTTTGGTTTGGCGGGAGTAACAACAAGCTTCTTTGAGAAATATAGCATCTTTGCAAACTATGACGGGCGAAATTTCCATGAAGGCCTATCCTGGATTCCTCTTGATTGGCTAACGGTATCACTTCTACTGATAGAGAGCAGTTCGCCAGCAGCTTCTTTAACTGTAAATATAGCTTTGGAGAAAGAATAGACAGAGAATTATATCTCATTAATTATCTCTTAATGGATTTCACATCAGTTGGATAAAAGAGAGTATAAACACAGAAATATAAAAAGGTTAATGTCATGAAGAGAAGTAAAAAAGGAATCATACTGGCGGTACCACTTATATTGCTCGTGGTATTCCTCTACACTATAGGTATGCATCGTTCACAAGCACAGGAACATACCGATCATGACCACGATAATGCAATTGAGGTTGATCAAACCTTTGTTGATGAACACGAAGGGCTTGACCATGTCGAAGAGGAGGGGGTCATCCATTTAACCTCCGAAGCGATGAAAGAAGCTGAGATTGAAGTTACCGCTTTAACGGCTCGTCCGATGCAGAGCACATTGCAGCTACCTGGCGTTGTCGAACCGCGCCCGACGGGCGAAGGATTTGTTGGAAGCCTTATTGAAGGTCGGGTCAAGGAAATCCATGCGGAAATCGGCGATCTCGTTAAAATCGGTCAGCCATTGTGTTCCATTGAATCTCCTGAGATCGGCGAAGCGGCAGCAGAATATATCACAGCTTTGGCTGAGTTTGAATATATCAAGGGCGACCTTGAACGTCATGAAGTTCTGGTCGCTGAGGGCATCGGTTCTAAGAAAGAGCAGCTTGAATTAGAAGCCCAGATTAAAGCCGGTCAAACGACCCTGGACGCCGCTGAAAGAGCGCTTTATGCCATCGGTTTTAATGATGAAGATATAATGTCACTCGAGATGAGCTATCACACTGGTGGAAATGTAGTTCTTCGCAGTCCCATCGAGGGGACAGTCGTGGACCGTAAGGCGCGAATCGGCATGCGGGTAGATCCTGAAGGAGACCTTTTTTATGTTGTAAATCACGATCGCCTCTGGGTGCGCTTTGGAATACCGGAACAGGATATATCTGATATTGAGACCGGTATGATCGTTACGGTTACTTCACGAAATGGACATGAAAAAGAAATTACCGGGGAGGTGGAACGCGTGGGTGGTCAATTGAACGCCGAAACACGCACAGTTGTTGCCTTTGCCCGAATCGATAATCCCAGGGAACGGCTGCTGCCAGGTGGATTCGTTACAGTGAACGTTGCCAAGAATAACGGAAATATCCCAAGCCTGGCGGTTCCAATAGAAGCCATCTTTCAAGACGAGCATGGAGATTACGCAGTATATATACAGGTAGGAAATGGCGAATTCGCCTTAAAAGAGGTGACAACCGGGCACAGGATGGGTGGATGGATCGAGATAGTTGAAGGTCTGGCAATGGGTGAACAGATCGTAACGCGGGGCGCCTTTGCTATCCGGTCTGAAGGGTTGAAGGGTCAGTTCGGTCATGGACATAATCATTAGAGGAGTTTAGATGCTTTCCAAAATAATTGACTTTTCTCTGTCACAGAGGCTGCTGCTTGGTTTGTTCTCTATCGTGGTGATTGGAGTTGGATTATGGTCATATCGACAACTCCCTGTCGATGCTTTTCCGGACATCTCGCCAGTAATGGTTCCCATCTTCGCCGAAGCACACGGTATGGTTCCAGAAGAGGTGGAGCGGTTGATTACTTTCCCCATTGAAGCTGCCATGAGCGGGCTGCCTGGAGTAACCGATATCCGTTCCACATCAGCTTTTGGCATGTCCGTGATCTATATCTACTTCAAGGATGGAACCGATATATACTTCGCACGCCAGATAGTGGCTGAGAGATTGAATGCTGCTATCGCCGATCTCCCGGAAATGCACGAACCGCCCGGTTTAGGACCGATTTCAACCGGACTCGGGCAGGTCTTTATGTACTACCTTACCGCCGATAGCACTGCAGATACCGGCGGTTTACCTAACGATATCTATCTCCGTACCCTGAATGATTGGGTCATTAAATATCAGCTTAAGACAGTTTCCGGTGTAACAGACGTGCTCTCTATGGGCGGAAATGTGCTCCAGTTTCAAGTCCATATCGACCCCTTTCAATTAATAGCCTATGACCTCGCACTTGACGATGTGGTTGAAGCAATCGAGATGAATAACAAAAACGTTGGCGGACAGTTCATCGTGAGGGGTCGAGAAGAATACCTGGTACGCGGATTAGGCTTGATTGAAGATGCCGATCAACTGGCCCAGATCAAAGTAAAAGAGCATCATGGTACGGTCGTTCATCTCGGAGATTTAGCTCGGGTTGAAATCGGACCGGAAATTCGGCGTGGTGTGGTGCTTAAGAACGGTGTCGGTGAAGTCGTAGCTGGATTAGTGATTAAACTTTATGGTGAAAATACCAGCAAAGTGATAGATGATCTTTACGTGAAAGTAAGCGAAATTCAAACATCACTTCCGCAAGGGGTGCAGTTAGTTCCATATTATGACCAGGCTGAATTGGTAGCTGAAGCAACGAGTACCGTCAAAAATGCGCTTCTGGGAGGAGTCATCCTGGTCATCATCGTGCTGTTTCTGTTCCTGGGGGACGTACGAAGTGCTCTGGTGGTCACGTTATCGCTGCCAATGGCAATGCTGGTGGCGGTATTGATGATGAAATATTCAGGAATCTCCGCAAACCTTATGTCGTTGGGCGGTCTCGCCATCGCCATTGGAATGATGGTGGATGGTGCTGTCGTGATGGTTGAAAACATCTGGCGGCATCTGTCGGAATCTAAAGGGCAAAAGCCATTAACCGAAGTAGTCCGCACAGCCGCCACAGAAGTAGCGCGACCGATCGCCTTCGCGATCGTTATCATCATTGTGGTTTTCCTGCCGCTGTTCACGCTGCAGGGCGTCGAAGGTAAAATGTTCAGTCCCATGGCTTTTAGCATTACCTTCGGGTTAGTCGGTTCGCTCATTTTTACATTTACACTCATCCCGATGTTAGCGACGCTGATTTTTCGTGGCAAAATTTCAGAGAAGGAGAGCCTTCTCGTTCGCATGATCAAAAAAGTTTACCGACCGATTCTCAATTGGGCACTGAAGCGACGCTTAGTTGTGATCGGGATCGCAGTGGTAGCGTTGCTCATCAGTCTGGCGTTAGTTCCGTTTTTAGGGACAGAATTCGTGCCTACGCTCGAAGAAGGATCGATCCAGGTACAGGTGGTTGGCGCCCCTTCGACCTCCCTTGTAGAGATGACGAGGATCATGCAATTATCCCAAAAGAAATTGGAGAAACAATCAGAAATAACCTATGTCGTAATCCGCATCGGCAGACCGGAAGCCGGATCACACCCCCACCCGGTCAACACTGCCGAGATCATGATCGGATTGAAGCCTTACAATGAATGGCAGCGCGGCCGCAGCAAACAGGATCTGATAGATGAAATACGCCAGGAACTGGAATCTTACCCGGGAATTCAGCTCACGGTAGCTCAGCCGATTCAAAATCTATTCGATGAGTTGTTGTCCGGTGTGAAAGCCGAATTGGCTGTCAAATTATATGGAGAAGATTTAACTACCCTTCGTCAGAAGGGGGAAGAGATAAAGAGCATAATGGGAGAGATCTCGGGTATTGCCGATTTATCTTTAGAACAATCATTCGGACAACCGCAAGTACAGGTCGATGTGGACGTCGATCGGGCGGCTCGGTATGGTATTGGAGTCGATGAAGTCCTGGAAGTTGTTGAACTCGGCATTGGTGGTGAAGTCATCGGGCAGGTGTTCCAGGGAACTCGGCGATTTGGCATTCTTGTGCGCTTCGATGAACAATACCGGAATGACGTCGAAGCGATTGGCAATCTCAGGATTCATTCGCCAAACGGCAGTCTGATCCCCCTCGCAGACGTAGCTGAAATAAAGGAAGTCATTGGTCCAATTCAGGTAAACCGGGAGAAAAACCAGAGGCGGATTGTAATTCAAGCAAATGTTGAAGGACGGGATTTAGGTAGTATCGTTGATGAAATCAAAGATAATATCAGTAAAAAGTTGGATTTACCGCCCGGATACTTTATCGAATATGGAGGTCAGTTCGAGAATCAGCAGAGAGCTATGGCGCGTCTGGCGATCATCGTTCCCATGACGATGTTTTTCATTTTCGTGCTGCTTTTCTCGGCGTTTAATTCAATCAGGCAAGCAGTGCTAATTTACCTGAACATTCCGTTTGCCCTGATTGGCGGAATTTTAGGACTGTTTGTATCAGGACAATACCTGTCTGTTCCCGCTGCTGTTGGATTTATAGCCTTATTTGGTGTAGCTGTGCAGAACGGAGTTGTAATGGTTAGCTACTTTAATGACCTGCGAAAGCAAGGAATGCCCATCAGGAAAGTGGTGATAAACGGTGCTATGCTGCGGGTAAGGCCGGTGTTAATGACGGCGTTGACGACAATGTTGGGATTAGCCCCTTTACTGCTCTCACGTGGTATTGGTTCGGAAGTACAAAGACCTCTGGCGGCAGTAGTGATTGGTGGTCTGATCACCTCGACGGCGCTTACATTGTTGATCATTCCAGCCTTGTATGGTTGGTTTACCAGCAGGGAGGAAGTATTGGTAATAAAAGAATAATGCAACACCGCATATAACAAAGCATATATGTGTCAGGGCATAATAAAACGCGTGGCCGGGACAGGGCGTAAGGACCCCTAAGTGGTGTGACATGTGGTAAGCAGGCGCTAAAGCACCGGCCTACGGATAGTAAAAACCCCCTGAAGAGGGCTGAAGTGGTGATTGTACTTTCTGTCACTCCCGCGAAAGCGGGAGTCCAGTGTATGAGTGTAGAACAAATGCTGGATTGTATTCTGATTTCTTCTGTTGTCCTTACCTTTATCACTGGATTCCGGATCAAGTCCTAAAAAGTGGACTTGTCCGGAATGACAATTCCTACTCTTTTCAGTTGCGTCAGGTCCTTAGCGAAGCGGAGACCTGACGCAAATACAACGGTCTTTAAAGCGGAAAAGACACCACCAGAGCGAATTTCATTATTCCTGATTGTCTTCCAGTGGAAGACTATATGGTCTAACAATTGGACGATCGATGGGCTGTACTAAACGGTAAAATCTTCCAAATCCTTCTGAACTCCTCTAAGCTCCTCGATACTACCCTTTCCACGTATTGCAGTAAGTGGTTTCTCATATTCAATTATGAAATACTTAGGCATAACATCCTTACTAACTTGCATATTACCCTCCCCTCTAAGGAGGGGATTAATCCCTTCAGTCAAATTCTCGTAGTCTTCACAAGTAATCAATCCCCTCTGCTTCCAGTCAATTTTTATTCGAATACTCTTAGGGATCTTCCCCTGTTTCTTTAATTCTCGTATTATCCATCTTACACGTCTATCTCTTCTGCCGTCTTGTGGTGCAAGGACTTCATGAGACAAATGTAGTGTTGTGCTGCGCAAATTGACACTTATTTTAATATCCTTCATTCCTGGAAATATTAGTTCACCTATAAGATAACCTGTATCGATTGCCTTATTACAACTCTCATTTATGAACCCGGTGGAATCGGTCTTATATTTTCTCGGGATTCGGATACGAACATCTTGCCCCATTTTTGCACCGATTTTAAAACTTGCCACTCGAAGGAATGCGAACCAGTATTGGATGACATCCTGTATTTGATTCTTATGTGTTCTGAGCGTTCCTTGTTTTGCATTCTTCAATACGGAATGCCAGTGCTTACCAAAAGAGGGTGGCGCAATTATTCTTGAGTTATCATCAGCAAGGTATTTATCGAACTGTTCAAGCATCCATTTCTGATCAAGATCCTCGATATTTTGTTCGATTCCGCATAGATTTTGCACAATAGAATGTATTTTTTCCCAGGAGAAATGTTTTACTTTGACCTTTTTAATTCTTCTATTATAATTATAAGGAGGATCTCCGTTAGGTCGTGTAATTTGGTTACTGATAGTAATCAAAGCATCGAAATCAAGTGAGTTAGCCCACTTTAAATATTTATTCACCTGCATTTTGTCAATTTCTGATTTTCCGACTTTGACTTCCACAAAAGCAGTCCAAATCTTCTTTCCATACTTCCTACGAATTATACCATCCGGTCGTGCAGGGTCATTATCCTCGGGGAAGTCGGGAAGAAAACTTACCTCTGTTAAACATTCAACGTTCTTAGCTTTGCCACCTGGCCCGCCCGTTTGCTTAATGATTATCCCACCGAATTCTGATACTGCCCTTACCATGGCTAGTAAAGCCGCAGTTGCGCGCATCTCGGGTTCTTTCTCACCTCTGATATAAATACTTGGGAATAACCTCACCTCATGGTCACTTAATTTGGAGTTGTTAAACACAGATAATTCCATTATTACCTCATAATTTGTTAACAGTTTCTTTTAAAAACTCGTATTTATCTTTTTGATTCCAATCAGCCCCAATTGGTATCTCCTACCTAAACCTCCTATGCTCCCTCGAAAAATAGTCCTTCTGCCAGGTGTTTGCACTGGACTAAAGTTCCAGTGCTCAATTTTTTAAGTACGAATTGGCTGAAGCCAATAAGCAAAAATAAACTCAGTCTCTTCAGAGACTTGAATCTATAATATGAGCGTCCGAATTTTAATCGGGTGATCATGTAGCGTAGGAACCCCTACTTGAACTTCCTATGTTCCCTGGAAAAGTAATTCCTCTGCCAGGAGGCGACCTTGGCTGCTAAGATTAGAAGTGCTAAGAGATTGGGGAAGCTCATCAGCGAGAGGGCTACATCGCCCAGGTCCCAGACCACTTCCAGCGCTAGCAGCGATCCGTTCTGCCGCATCATGCCATTTACCGCCATCTCACTTTAACGTCAATATTGTCGCTGACTTTAAAAACCCCTCTAAATCCAGCAGGAATCATTGTACAAAACTGTCGGACAAAATTGACCGCCACAATTTGTCTGCCGAACCTGTCACATATTGACCCATATAGAGCTTACCATCCAATTCACTTCTCAACATGTATGTCCAATAAGGCATAATTAAAACACCTGAACAAAAATCCCCAGCGAACTGGGGATTTGCGGGGCCGACGGGACTCGAACCCGCGACCTTCCCGACTTGTCGGGACATTCTAACCAAATTGAACTAATCTTCTTTGCTTTTTCCTATCTCTATTAAAAATGCGATTACTTTACTGGGATTTTTCCAACTCTTCAATTTCTTTTCCATTCGAACCGCTTGCGCTCTATCCTTATGCTCGAAATGACCTATGATATCCCAAGGTACACCACCCTTTGTGCTTGTAACCCGGCCCGAATTGTGTCTTTCTAATCGTCTTTCCAAATCCGCGGTTGACCCAATATAGAGTTTACCATCCGATTTACTCTTCAACACATATGTCCAGTAGGGCATAGTTTTGATCCCTATACAGAAAGAGGCTGTACCCAAAGGATAAGCCTCTTTGCGGGGCCGACGGGACTCGAACCCGCGACCTCCGGCGTGACAGGCCGGTTAATTCGTGCGTAAAAACCGACAGAAACAGCCCTTTTGCAGTACTTTTGCAATACCTTTAAGAAAACGAAATCAGAAATTGTGGGAAATCTGGCGGCTAAAAGGCGGCTTGCCGCAGTTTTTGGTCAAGCAGCCAGTGAAGGTTTTGAGGTGTTTGAGGGTGGGGGGCGGGGAATTAAAAGGGTGAATAATATTAGGGCTAGGGGGAAACTTGATCATAATAATTGAAGAATAATTTAATGAATAACTTGAAATAATAGTATAAAATCATTATATTGCATCCGTTATTAGAAACACGAGATCGAGTGAGGATTGCATGAAGATGGCTGAGGAGACTGTTGGGGATAGTGAAATCCGTGATGCTTTGTCGAGATTTATATCAAATAAATATAAAGATAAGACAAGTACATTTCTTATCGAAGAGCTTGGTTTATGTCGTGGTCAGGTTAGAGTTGATTTTGTTGTAGTAGAACGTTTATTACACGGATTCGAAATTAAATCAGATAAGGATGACTTGCGACGGTTAACAAGGCAAGTCGATTTTTATAGCAGAGTGCTTGACAAAGCAACAATTGTGGTCGGAACCCGCCACCTTATTAAAATGCAGAATAGTGTGCCTGATTGGTGGGGGATATTATGTTATGAACACAAAGCAAATGGGCTTCATTTCAATACAATACGTCTAGAGCGAAAAAATCCACAAAGGGATCCTCGTTCCTTAGTTGAGTTGTTGTGGTTGGATGAGGCTATTGCTTTACTCGAGGGAAAAAATGCTGCAATGGGTGTTCGAAGTAAACCGCGAAGATACGTTTGGGACAAAGTCTGTAGGTACTTTGAAGTGGAAGAAATAGCAAAGAACGTCCGAGAGGTTCTCAAGGAGAGGGTAATGACGCGAGCTCTTCAACAACCGTCGTAATATGATGAATTGTACCGATAAGACGCCATTTCGTGGCTGAACCAAAACCTTTCACTCCATCGGCAGCTTTTTTAACCATAGCACATCCTTCACAATGACTTTCACCTCTGAATTGATCGCTGAGATTCCCATAAACGAGTCGACTTGCTAATGCGGGAAACTGAGTTGAAGGTAGAACACGCGAATTGCTTTCACCTTTTATTAGCAACCAATCCTCCCCCGAAGTGTAACGAATTGATGGTGAAACCTGATGTATACGGAAATCAAAACCTTCAACACCAATTGGATTCTGAATAGCGCAGTCACTGAAAGTTGGAAGACGGTTTAGCTTTAGTCGATTAGCGTATAAAGAATTTCTCCAAACTTTCCATTCCAATCTTGCTACATTCTTAAACGAATGCCGATCAACCACTCCCATACTTTGTGGGAAGCTGCTGCCTGTAATAGTGAAAGTTCGCCATAATTGAGGATCAGGCACTTCAGCTAAAAAAGCCTCTGCTAGATGTTTCACTCCATGTTCTATTAGATCTTCAACAGAGCCGATGTCAACTACCAGGTCGGTTTCTTCTACTGAAAGTATATTATGGTTTATAAATTTCTTAAGATTTTGTCTAAGAGAGCCTTCTTCGAAGTCTTGTCTGGTTAGTCGAATCGCTATTCCATTAGTTCTATGATTTAGCACTGCTGCGACGTCCGCAGTTCGGCTTATGCCAGTAACTGGTGTAAATACAATGCGTTCCTTCCCTGCTCTCTCCAAGATATTTTTTGCAACTTGGGGACCATCTGATGCTAATTCAAGCAGATCAATGAAACAGCGAGAGTAACCTTGAACTGATTCAGCTAGATCATTAAAAGCTGTATTTAAATGATCATCAATACTACCGCTTTTCCGTTCAACAAACTCCAACATTGGTGTGAGGTAGGATTTTAATGGTGGAGAAATGGATTGTAGCGCCTTTTTCTCGCCTTGTTTGACCTTTAATATTGACACATAATGGTTAGAATCGAAATTCATGCTTCACCTATTAGGCTGGGATTCCACAGAATTAAGGGGTCAACTTCAACTACAAGATTCTGGTAATATGAAAGTAGCGCCTCTCGAGGTTCCGGATTTCCTGTCGAAAAACAGACTTCGATCATTGTATCAAAAGAGGATATTACTCTGACGCGTTCTCTTACATATTCTTGCCCGAACTGATCACACATTAAAATTAATATAGCCTCAATCGTGATTATTCGTCCGGCGAGTACAGTCGCAACATTAGCAATACTCTTTAACGCAAGCAAAGCGCGCTTATCCCCAGTGATAACTAATAGTCTGGATTCTGCAGCTACTGCTATTATTTGTGCCTCACCAGGATCGATATCATGTACATCTTTCAGTTTGTCGAGCCAACTATCTCTTGGCTGATCCAAAACAGGAATTGATTCCGCTAACGGAATTAATTTATTACATAAATCCACACCAAACAATCGTGGGACACTTCCCTTTCGAAGCATGTATGTTAGAGCTGGTAACCTACCGCACTCATTCAAATCTATATTGAGCAAGTCTAAAGTATCATTAAATAAGCCGCTAATCCCAAGCTTTATAAAGGCGTCTGTATCAATCAATAACTGCATCTTGATCCGTATCACCGTATACACAACGGAGGAGAGCCCGATCACTTTCAGCAGCAAGATTTAGATCCACATTACTATCAAAATGCTTACGTAACAATTGCCTAGCTCCTGATCCCCTGTAGAGTGCTCTAACAGCCATTGTAGCCATGCTATAGTCACGTGTTTGTGAAGCCCAAGCGAAGATTATTGCACTGGCGTCAGCTCCGGTCTTTTCTTCGATATTGATAGCGTTTTCCGCAAGGTTTCTAAAATCTGATCCGTCTATGTCTGGAAGTTCTTCTTGGCCAACGAGGAAACGCGTAGCAAATCTATCTGCGTTAATTTCTATATCACTTAAATCAACGATATCCTCCTGCTCATCTACGATGGGTTGATCAGGAGCGCAATCGTTAGCGGCGATATGTCCAACTTCATGCGCTACAAAGTGAGCAACACGTCCAGGTTCATCGAATTTATGACCCAAAACAATTACAGGGTGATCTTCCACAATGCAGGCAAGCCCCTGAAAGCTAGGAGATGGAAGAAATTGGAGTGGTACTATTGGAATACCTCGGCTCCATAAATCAGAAAGGATTTCATCGAGTGTTACAGCATCACCACTAGGTTTGATATCATTGCGCCATTCAAGTCCATCAGGAGGTAGGGACCTCGATTGTAGATTTATCAAGCTTGAACTCCGAACAACTGCACCAGAAATTTGAAGTGCTGAGTGAATTGCGGGTTCCAATCGGTCCTTTTCTATATCTCTCCGTCGGCGAAGGCGGGCATTTGGATATGAAGGAGGATGTAAGGTCATCATGGTATCTCTTACGTTGTTAAGAGATATTTCCAAAAATCTCGTAACTCGAATTTCAATATCTGTAAGTAAATCAATATCTTGTTCGCAAGAATCATCCCACCAATCTGGAAGGATAGATCGCCGAACAAAATCTCTGTCAAAACCCGCTTTTGAAAGTCTACGCATTAGTGTATTGAAGGTATGCCTTTTCATTAATTTCCTCTTCAGTGATGCATTGCATTCTGTTGGATATGAATAATAATAAGAGAGCTCCAGCTATAAAACAGATTTAGAAGCAATAGTTTAGACGCCCACTCTAAATAATTAACTCAATCTTAGAAATTTAATGAGTTATTAGTTTGAAAACAAGATATTTTAATACTTTCTATAATTTTTTCTCCATTCCTGGCATCATCCTCAAAGATGCGTCCCCAGGGTTCTTTCTATTAACACACTTTTCTAGACCATTTACGAAGAAATCCTGTATAAAATCATCTTCATATTCTTTCTCCGGTTCCAGGTACGCTCCCTAGCTGATCTGGAACACTCACGCGTACCAGCCCTTTGCTTACCATTTCTCAACTTGCTTAACAATCAAACCATTAACATGCAAGAGCCCCTGTTCCCAGGGGCTGCGATTATCATCTAATTATTAACGGTCTACTTCAACAATAGCATCTTTTTCGCACTTACGTATTTTCCAGCAGTCTCACCCTTTGCGACCATCTGTATTATATAAAGCCCACTGGCAACCTCAGCACCGTAATCATTTGTTCCCTTCCAAACGAGTCTCTTAAAACCAGCAGTTTCCCTCTTATCGACCAGCGTCGTAACATGACGTCCCATGATGTTGAAAATCTTAAGAGTCACATCAGACATCTCTGGAAGGTCGTACCGAATGGACGTAGCTGGATTGAAGGGGTTCGGGTAATTCTGGTAAAGAGCGAATTTCGAAGGAAGTGTCGGTTGTCCTACATCCGCTCCTGTATCACCGGACAGCAGATTGAGAAGGTTCTTAACCTTTGCTTCGTATTCCTGGTGACTGTCTGGGCACAGATGCGCTATTGAACCGAACAGCGTCCTCATGCCGGAAGAGTAGAGCTGCCCGCTTTGAATCTGTGAGCGCATGTACGCGGCACCAGCGTCTATCTCTGCATAAACCGAATCGGTAAACGAAGAGGTAGTACTGCTGATGACAGATTCATAATAAGTCATAGCATCGTCGAAGTCTCCATTCTCCACCTGGCAGTAGGAAGCCATGTTCAGCCAGTTGCGCTCGAAGTCATCGCAGGTCGCATTCAGAGCGAGATTGGCATAGTATGTTTCCAGGGTGGACATGCTGGTTCCTAAAGCCAATGCACAACTGAAGAGATGCTGTCCTGCTGCGATAGCTGCGGGATCATCCGGATAGTCATCCATAACATCTTCAAAGGCATTGTAGGCCTGCTGGTATTGACCCTGGTCTTCCAGCACGACGGCATCCAGAAAGAACTCCTCCGGTGTCTGTATGGTTGATCCAGAAGTACTGTACCCCGTATTGCTGGCACCATCGATAGCGACCACCCAGATGCGGTAATCGCCTGTATTGGCAGGGTATAGATGATCGTGTACTTCACTGGTGTCGTCCAATACTTCTCCGGCGTACCACCAGTTGCTATCCACATTGGCTGTGTATCCTTCTTGAGGCAGGTCGTTGGCATCGAAATCGGCTGCGATCAGATATTCACCCATTGAAGACGGCGAAGAGGGATCGTCTTCATCGGCAAGATCGTTATGTCCATTTCTCAGGAAGGGATATTTGTAACCATGAATGTAGATTTCAGATGAATCATGATCTGCTATACGGTTCTCTCCAGCCACTGACGTGGTCATCACCGGCTGAGAATTATTATAGATCCGCATGCCATTACGAGATCCATCTTCTAAGATGTTGTCCTTCAAGTAAGGCCCACTGTTGATGCAGTCTATCTGGCTGTAAGCGCCATCGGAAAGGTAACAGCCCTCTATATCTATTCCGGTGCTGTTGTACAGGTAGATGCCCACATCACCAGCTTGGCTCTCATCTGATGAATTGCGGATTGTGTCCGCGATCAGGTCTGCATGAGTACAGCTTTGCGCCCATATACCATAGGAAGTATCACCCATAACGATGGTATTGTAGGAGACATCCCCATCGTAAGAGACCAGCTTTATCGCTGCTTCTCTGCAGTATTCGAACTCGCAGGAATCAATGTCCGTACCTGTTTCGTAGGCATAGATACCGTAATCGCAATCGGTGAATGTGTTTTTCCTTATTGACGCTGTCAAGTCCGCAGTGGAATCCATTTGGATGCCGTAGGTGGCATTCTTGATATCACAGTACTTGATAACCGAACTACTCGATGCATCATCAGCTAACTTGATTCCTTCCCATTCTGCGGAACCGATACCAGCGAAAGTAACATATGTAGTGTCGAATGAGATTATATCTAAATAGGCACCATTTTCGACCTTTAGCCCACAGCCATCAGCAAATAGGATAACAGCCGCTGTGTCTATCGTTAGTACTGCGTTATCCGATACCACTACATCATTGTAGAAGCACTTCATCCCTTTCCAGGTTGTATTGGTGGTAATGGTTTCTGATTCATCTACAAACGGATTGAAAGCAGGATCTCCGTAGAGGTTGTATGGTTTTAGCCAATAATAGTATCCCGGATTAGGTGCGCTTGCAGCACATTCTATTTTGGCATTGAAAATTGCTTCACCAATAACGGAATTCGGTGTGCTTGGACTGAAGATGTAACTGAATATCCAAGGCAAGAATGTCGCCACAGATGCTTGTGGCATTGTAGAACTTGCTCCGAGGAATGAAACACAAGCACCATTATCTTGGTTCATGAAAGCTTCTGCCATACAATCGTCTTCATCATCAAAAGCTCCCGTCAGACAGGATATTGATAATATGATTGGATACTCATCATCAATTTCCTCTTCTTGAAGTTCTTCTACACCAAATAATCGTTCCCAAGGAGTACCAGGATTCCACCAGTCTTGTTCTAAACCATGGCCCATATATGTCAAAGCTAAACAACCATCTTCGTAGATTGGATCCAATATTTTTGCGCAACTTTGTGTGGTTGTGCCCGCGAGGACAGAAACTGTAGCTAATGAGTGGGCACTGCCAATATGTACGTAGGAGTAATAGGTATAAAAAGATACAGGAACAATGTTTAAAATGACCTGCATCGCACTTTCTTGGAATACGCCAAATTCTTCAGGCGTGCTACCACCATCAACGAAACATAGTCGAGTTTTCTCCCCATCTGGTTGGAGATTTGGATAGTCTGTAATTTTTTCTACAACATTTCGCAGATCTGTAGTATCATGGACGGAGATTCGACCCAGTATAATGTCAGGGTATATATCATAAACATAACTAGTGTCATGAGTTAACATACAGTAAAAATGGTCACCGGACTCTCCCATTTCGTCATCCCATGCTTCATTTCTGGGTACACGATATCTCTCAGGGTCGGCATCACCTATGAGAAGTGCAAAACCTAACTTACCATCATCCATGTGAGTCCCAACATTTTCATCATATACAATCTCTATGAAATCCCTAAGTTGAATCCAATCATCGCTTTGGGTACTTACTTGTTCATCTATATCGTCCCAGTTCACAATGGCAATATCCCATTTTTCCCTATTTGCATGATAATTGGCAATCTCATCTATTGAGTGTACGCCATTGAAGAAATAATCGCCTGTTATAATGAGATAGTCGCAATCTCTGGAACTATTCCAGGAAGCAAGATCTGTAGAATATCGAGTAACTGAACCGTTATCTCCAGAATATATAGTTCGTCCCCCTGCTGAACTGGTGTAATTCGCCGTACTGTGTTCCAAGATTTTACCGAAAAATCCCCCTCCACCAGGAAATGAACTGAGTGCTTGACTGAAACTGACTTCCACAGTAAATTCAGTTAAGACTTTTAGTGTTGAATCATCCGGATTGAAGGAGAAGGGATATATATGCACGCTACCCACAGGTTGGTCTCTAATGTCGCCTTTATTCTTGATTTTCCCTTTTGTATCAGGATAGAAATCCTCCAATTGATAGAGTGAATCAATACGGCAAAACTCCTGTTTTGAGTGACCTGTACTGGTATCGACAACCGCTTTGGAGCTGGGGTAAACATAGTAATCGTTCAGGATCGTTGAATCCGTAACACTAACATCTACAGTAATGCTACCTCCATCAGGGATATTAATCAAACGGTATAAGAAGGGAATATCAGGGTGTCCATCAGCGTTTTTTGAAGGACTCTGGTAGAACCACAAAACCTGATATTCAACATCGTTTACAGTAGTATCCTCGTTGTAAAAACCTTTGATCTCAACATCAAAGGTTACACCATAAGCATCGCTTTCTGTGACTTCGATTTTCGGTGGGACTGGATCAGCAGAATCCAGATTTATCCAGGAAGCATTGACATTGAGGGCAACGAGTGAACAGAGTACTATTATGACTTTACGTGCTAACATGATAGCTCCTCCTTAATTCATTATAAGTTGAACTTAGTTAGTGAGCTCTCAACTGGAAAAATCGGGGAAAGCTTGGATTGGTATCGTTTTATTTAATTAGAACGATTTTACTAATTGAGTGATCAGAACCAGCCTGCAATTTCACAAAGTAAATACCTGATACCAATCCTGTGGCATCGAGTATAACTTCGTGATTTCCCGCATCTCGCCAACTATTAACGAGATCTGCGACTCTTTTTCCTGAGATATCATAAATCGATAGATTCACGATACTTGCATCTTGCAACTTGTAACTGAGATCTGTTGTTTGATTAAACGGATTGGGATAAGCTGTTAAATTGAGTTTTTCTGGTAGTGTACTTGTGGATTGATGTTCTTGTGCAAACGATTCACCGGCATCGATAAACAATAGATCAGTATTATCAGTTCCGTTCCCGGCCTTAGTGAATTCTAAATGATCCTCATAGTCTATTATCGGATTCATAGTGTCGTATTCACCAATGTAGGCATTCAGAGTATATGATCCTGGCGGAGCATTTGCTGGAATAGCCAACTCCCGATCACGGTTCGCCGACCAATATGTACCCATGTAGAGATCTTCGACAGGTCCCAAAACTGGTCCGAAGATGCCGCCATTCGGCAGCGTTACATCACACCAGATGTCACCCATGTAAGCTATGGGGCCTAATACCCTGGCCTCTATATTGTACTCTAAAATACCTCCTGAAGCGGGAAATGACAGTGTATCCAGTGGAGTCAGGTTTATATATGGCAGCCATACCGTTGTTGAGAATGAATGAAACTCAGAAAAATCATACCCATAATTATCTGAATAGTAGATGAAGATCTCGCCACCACCTTCCCAATAAGTCCTTTTTTTGAGAATAAAAACCTCACCTGTTTGCGTACCTGCCTGCATTTGGTTTGCCATATATGAGGAGTTTGTATCTGGAAAATTATGTGTCCATTCAAATGTGCGTCCTGTATCTGAGCTGAAAAAGAGATCCCCTGCATAACCTTCATGGAAATAAAGTTCTCCTAGAACTGCTCCCTTTGAGATCCGAGTACCCTGTCCACTCCCACTAGCCGGAAGTGTTGAAATAAATGAGAAGTTATCAGCAAAATCTATACTACGATAAAGACCGCCTTCTTCTACATCTAGACAATAGAATTCGCCTTCATAATTACCCACACAGTGAGTCATTGAATTCTCTGGTAATCCTACAGGATAATGGTGCAACCAGCCACCACCGTAATCAGTGCTGTATTTGATCACGAAGTCAGAACTTACATAATCGAACGTGTAAATCTCGCCAGGATACCTTCCTGCAGAAATGGTGTACTGAGTTGCTCCCATCCACTCCCAGCTAACTCCATAATCTCTACTAAGCTGGATAGAGCCATAATGGCTAATCAAATAACCCGGTACTGGGTCCCCTATAATTCCTCCGGTCATGTAGGTATCTGCCACAACTATTTGGAGCGTTTCACCAAAATCATCGCTGTAATAGAGATTTGCAGAGAATCCTTCTGCTGGTCCGTATAAGTACAAGCCTCCTGGGCATGTAGGATCTTTTGTGAAGGTTCCCTCCGCTGCTATTGCTACAGAGGCAAAAGCCAGGCAGATAATCAGCGATAGAAATGTTCTTTTCATTTTCAGAACCTTGTGTGAGACTATTTCAATATAACAATAAATTTCGTGAATGTCAAGCGCTTTTTTCTGTATGGGAAAATTTATTACTATTGACAACTCTATTTAAGTACTGTAATTTTCTCAGACGAAGTCTGCTGCGCCGTCTCCAACCTGATTATATACACCCCGCTGGAATACTCCGCTGCATTCCAGATAAAGGAATGGGTGCCGGGTGGCTGGATACCGGAAGTAAGGGTGGTAACTTTGGCGCCTAAGATGTTGTAAACGGCAAGCGTAGCCTCCTGAGGAGAAGGCAGCGTAAAACTGATCCAGGTGACCGGATTGGCGGGGTTAGGGCCGATGCTGAAATCTAACCTGGGGAAGGGAATGTCCGGTCTCTTGGGACCGACCTCGTTCTGACCGGTGATGTTGCGGAAGAAGAATATGCCGCCAGAACCATCGCCGATGAATAAATCTAAATCAGTATCAGAATCTACATCTACCAAAGTTGGTCTGTAAATAAAATCGACTGCATAGTCTAAAAATTCCTCCGTCTCCAAGTACATAGCAGGCACTTGAGGAGTACCTAAATTGCGGTAGAAATAAATGTTATTCTGAACTGGGCTTGAAAGAAGCATATCAAAGTCACCATCTTCATCCAGATCGCCAAAAGTAAATCCTTTGTGACCTTCCTGAGGATAGGGAAAATATATCCCTTGCCATTGTGAATCAATATAGGTGAAATTGGGTGTTAGTGAATCCCCGATATTTTGATAATAGAAGAAATGACCCATATCGTCAGAAATAAACATATCGTAATCGTTGTCATCGTCAATATCAGTTAATCCTGGTGTGGTATTAGCATGAAAACTTGAATTGGTAATGTAATTGGGATCGTGAAGAACTAATTGGGGTTCTTGTGGTGTACCTCTGTTGATGTAGAGTGCTACTGAGGGTGAGCCGGGAATGATACCTTCCCCGCAGATTAAGTCGTAAAGTCCATCTGCATTAATATCAACGAAGAACGGTTTTAGGGATGGGTGGCTGATGTATTGCCAGCCCTCTTCGACGAATAATAGAGATGGAGCTTGTTGTGTACCAACATTTTCAAAATAGCACATTTGATCGTAGGTGGTGGAAAAGAACTCTAATTTACCATCACCGTTAATATCAATCAGTTGTGGAGTAGGTTTTGTGTCACTTTGATCCAGGACGAGGTAATACTCGGTGACAAATTGAAATATGGGATTTTGAGGATTGCCAATATTCTCATAGAAAAATGGGCCTGTATACTCCGATCCCACAAATAGATCGTAGTCGCCATCACCGTCTATGTCGGCGAATTCGGGGGAGGCTTGGTCACCTACATCTATATTCGCATAGCAGTTCGTCTGATAGACAAAATCATAATTCAATGAATCCCCATCGTTGAGGTAATACCAAATTGTGCCAGCCTCACAGCCTATAAAGAGATCATCATCTCCATCAGCATCTATATCGCAGAAAGTTGGATCAGCCCAATCATCCACCGTAATTCCCAACCAACCATATTCTTCATAGAAAAATGAGAAACTATCTGAAGTTCCAATATTTCGATAGAGTAAAAGCACTCCACCATAACCACTGATTAAATCGAAGTCACCATCGACATCAATGTCCTTGATAGCGATACGAGGACCTATGATGTATCCCCCAGTTGTATATAGCGTTTCTGGAATAGAAATGAAATTTGGAACCTGCGCCGTTCCAAGATTCTCTACATAAGTGGCATAGCCAGCGCTGATGATGCAATCCAAATCCCCATCGTTATCCATATCAGCGAAATCAGGATGAGAGTTTCCTGCCGAATTAATGCTGTATAAAGAGTCATACTGAGATGCAATCCAAGAGAACTGCGCGATTTGTGTTGTCCCGATATTCTGTGCAAATACGACATGGCCAAAGTCCTCACCGATAAAGAAATCCAAATCACCATCTACATCAATATCACATAGGTCTGGTGTAGATTCTGTAAATCCACCTGCCCAAGGTGCAAAGAGTTCCCAGCCCTCTATTTCAACCGGAATAGTGTCAACTTCCTGCTGAAATTCGAACTCATGAGCCCAGACAAACATGGGCATTAAGAGTAAGCTCAATAAAAAACGCATGCACACCTCATGTATAATTTATTATAATATAAGAAAAAACCGCCACAGAGTCAAGTGGTTTATTTTAATCAGGAAATTTGAAGGGGCATCCCGCAGTAGCGGGACACCCCTCATTATTCTCTATTTCACAAGCACAAGTTTACCTACATCAGCGAACTTCCCTCCTCGCTCTAAGCCGTCGGCAGTAATTCGGTAGAAATACACACCGGACGACAAATGGGAAGCGTTGTATTTGACTCTGGGCCATCCCGCTTCTTTAATACCTTCAAACATCGTTCCAATGTTCCGCCCCATCATATTAAACAGTTCGATCTTTACCATAGATCTCTGCGGCAGTTCCAGAGGAATCACTGTTTGGGCGTTAAACGGATTGGGGTAGTTCTGCCCTAATTTGTACTCTTTGGGTAGCTGATGAATCGATTCAATACCATAACACATACTGCGCAAGGCGTAGAATCCTGCCCCGAAACCTGAGTGGGTGGGTGCTATTGGATCATCTGGCTCACTGTATATTGTAGGTGGAGTCTCGAAGGTGATCTCCTGATTCGCAGAGACGTCAAACCATACAAAGGTCATTTGATTTCCAGACTCATAACCATCCACCACAACCGGCGTGGCGATATCGTCCTTCCAGCAGCTTATCACTAGAGGAAATTCGCCCTCATACACAGAAGCTCCTACGCATAGGTTTCCATCGAAGATTGCAATCTCATCGCCTGTCGCCAATGGCGATTCTTCCAGATCGATGGTGTCTATAACTACTGGATAGAACCAGTGCGTGTATTTTTTAAACTGGAAATGGTTGGCAGAATTACTTCAACACCGTTATCCTTTGCGAGGACGATTGCTGAGGAGTCTCCAACCTGATTATATACACCCCACTGGAATACTCCGCAGCATTCCACAGGTAATTATGGGTGCCAGGAGGTTGGATACCGGAAGTAAGGGTGGTAACTTTGGCGCCTAAGATGTTGTACACGGCAAGTGTAGCTTCTTGCGGGGAAGGCAGGGTAAAACTGATCCAGGTAACAGGATTCGCGGGATTAGGACCGATGGAGAAATCTAACTTAGGGAAGGGAGTATCCGGTCTCTTGGGACCGACCTCATTTTGACCGGTGACGTTGCGGAAGAAGAAGATACCGCCATTGGTGCTGGAGATTAGAAAATCCCCGTCACCATCCAGATCTAAGTCTACAATGTCTATTCCATCTAAAACAGTGAGAGATTCAAAGTTTAAGAAGGTTTGTGTTTCCAAAGCCATTATAGGACTCTGGTAATCTCCAATATTACGAAAGAACCACACCTGATTCCAATCATCCCATGGTGTGAAAAACAAATCCAAGTCACCGTCATCATCAATATCAAAAAAGCACGAAGTGGTTGAGGCCTCTGTAGATATACCCTGCCAATCCCTTGTGGTGTCTCCAAATACAGGTTCAGAAGGTGTTCCTATATTTGGAACATAATAAAAATACCCGTCATTGTCCGAAAGAAAGAGATCCTGATCGCCGTCAGCATCAATATCAGCCAGTGAGGGTGCTATGGAAACATGATAGGTACCAGGTACTAAATTGTTTGAATATAGATTATAAGAGGCGCTCTGAGGAGTACCACGATTGATGAACAAGAATAAACCCGGGTAAGGGGGATTGGGCAAAATTGTTTCACCTATGAATAAATCTGGATCCTGGTCGTTATCTATGTCCTGGAAAAATATTGTACCCCCACTAACGGAAATATTTTGATAGGTATAGGTCCTCCATTCAAACGCAGCAGATGATGAACTGCCAGTGTTCTCATAAAAGCTGATATAATTTCCAAAATTAGAGACAAAAAGATCATTATCCAAATCTGCATCTATGTCAGTTGTGTGTAATTGAGCCCTATATCCTTCATCGAATGTAAGGTAATTTCTAGTAATGAAACTCCATTGTGGCGTAGTAGGTGTTCCTGTATTCTTATAAAAAAAGATATCTCCAGGATCTACGCTACCTGATTGTTGCTCCCTACCTACAAACAGATCGTAATCCCCATCACCATCAATGTCGGCAAATTCGGGGGATGCGTTCCAGTCGACATCGATTCCTTCGAAATTGTTAGTGATGTAAGTGAAATTATAATTGATAGAATCACCTTCATTGAGGTAAAACCAGATATAACCATCTTCGTTACCGATAAACAAGTCCAGGTCATTATCATCATCTATATCACTAAAGGTAGGATCAGCCATATCCCCCACATCGATACCCAACCAGCCAGTTTCTTCAAGGTAAAATGCAGCACTATCAGCAGAGCCTAAATTGCGATAGAATAGTAAATATCCTGAATATCCATTAATCATATCTGCATCGCCATCAAGATCGATATCAATCAATGCAACGTGCGTCCCTATCACAAAATATCCAACTGTATTGAAAAGTGTATCTGGTGAACTGACAAAATTTGGATTTTCAGGAGTTCCGGTGTTCTTAGAATATGCAACGTATCCACCACCGATTATAGCATCCAGATCGCTATCATCATCCATATCCCAGAATTCAATATTTGATTTTCCCAGGAAAGTTAAACACCTTAAAGAATCGTATTGCATTGACACCAACTCAAATGAAGGTTCTATTGCGGACCCGGTGTTTTTCATATAAGCTACATAACCAAGTAAATCGCCCACGAATATATCCAGGTCATCATCTAAATCTATATCACAGAAATCAGGTGAGCTTTCACTAAAACCTCCAGCCCAGGGGCAGAACGGCTGCCATCCGTCAATTTCGACCGGAATGGTGTTATATTCCTGCTGAAACTCAAATTCCTGAGCAAGCAGGAGGGTGGGGATAAGAAGTATTAGTGCAAACCTCATGTCTTTCTCCATTGTTTGGTAGGGGCGACGCATGCGTCGCCCCTACAATTATCCATTACTTCAGCAACACCATTTTACTGACATTCTCAAACTTGCCACCGCGTTCAAGTCCTTCGGCGGTAACGCGGATGAAATACACACCGGAAGACAGGTAGCGACCGCTATACCTGAATTTGGGCCAGCCAGCCTCTTCCACACCTTCGTGGATCGTATCTATTCTACGCCCAATGGCATTAAAAAGTTCTATCTTCACATGCGACCGTTGCGGCAGTTCTAAGGGAATCACCGTTTGAGCATTGAATGGATTGGGATAGTTCTGCCCTAGCTTGTAAACTTCAGGGAGTTGTAGTACTGATTCAATGCCGTAACACATAGTCCGTAGAGCGTAGAATCCTGCTCCGAAACCAGAGTGCTTCGGCGCTATTGGGTCATCAGGCTCACTGTAGATAGTTGGCGGCGTTTCGAAAGTTATCTCCTGGTTCTCAGAGACGTCAAACCAGACGAATGTCATTTCGTTTCCGGATTCATAGCCATCGATTTCATCGGGCGTGGCAATGTCATCCTTCCAGCAGCTGATCACCAGAGGAAACTCACCTTCGTAAACCGATGCTCCGACACACAGATTGCCATCGAATATGGCAATTTCATCACCTACCACCATTGGCGATTCCTCCAGATCTATGGTGTCTATCACAACCGGATAGAACCAATGGGTGTACTTCTTGAACTGAAAGTGGTTTGCTGAGGCGGTGGTACTAATTGTAGCCTTAGGATCACCTGGTATACTGGAGGTTGACCAATTGGGATAGCCATCCCAGCCATCGAAGGTCATGGAAACATCATGCTTCCTGAAACCTAAGAAGTAACCTCGACCCGGTTCAAGCTGACCGATCTGGTCGATCTCTCTGGTCACTCCACGACTGAAGTCGGGATCCTTAGGTATGTAAACATTGCCGTCATCTGTCGTTACCATGACCAGGTACTGGTCTGTGGAATCTATATGATCATAAGGAGCCGTATCATCCCACATCAACCAGTGGAAGGGACCTAAGTAGCTGCAGCTATCGGGATGACCGTGAGGGTCACTGGAATCGTTGAAGACACTGCCCAACTTGCAGTAACCCGGCGCCGCGTAGCCCATAAAGAACCAACCCTTTGTGTAAGGATCAAGCGGCTCACCATAATAGTAATCCCCCTCCTCATTCCAGGCGCTGTCCGGTTCTATGGTGAACGAATCCAGATCAAACCGGGGTTGATCCTCGAACTCCCAAAAGTGGGATTCTTCCAGGAGCATATAGTAAGCGTAATTCAGATCCCACTCCCACTGGAAAGACTGAGGATAATCAGGGTAATTGAAATCTGCCTCATCCCACTTATAAAGCTCACCATCATTTTCATGGAACCAGTCGTTATAACTGGAATCTGGGAGAATTTCATCCATTCGCATGTAACTACTTGCAATCGTATCCGGATCCTCAATATCCAGATGCCATGATAACAGGTTCCAGCCTTCGTGCAGTTGCAGGCCCTGGGTGTAGTCTGAGGAAGTTGTGTAGTCATACTCCGGAACCATGAGCATTCCAGGACCGAATTCGCTGGCCGCAAATTCAATATAGGAGCAAGGATAAATCAGATTCATAGGATACCCTTGCTGCCAATCCAACCTCGTCACATCCTTTTGAAAACTCGATCCGGATGGCGTATAGCAGTTTATGTTCGTGCTGCTGGAAAGAACGTTAAATAGGATAAACCAGCAATTCGATTGCACATATTCATCCTCATCATCATCCTCATCATGGGTACGCATGAAATGCACATAGTCACCATTTTCTTCTCTATCTTGATAGGTATATCGATGAACCTTAGTGCCTTCACTTATGTAGTATGGGTAAAAATGAACCTCACTATCAAACATCACTCCCTGTCCACCCGGATCATTTAGCATACTGGCACAAGTCTCGAAGACTTCATCGTGACCGGGATTCATCGCCAACCAGGGAACGTTGTACATCAGCAGACGGTGAACTGTATCAGGATCATCGGGGAAGACGTCCACGCTAAACATCTCGGCAATCTGAGCGGCAGACCAGTGGCGATCTCGTTCCAGAGTGCCGTAGTAATCATGGAAGAACCATTCCATAACGAAGAAGGGGTGTTCGTTACCACCTTCCATGACAGGATCCCATTTCGAACTGGTTGTGTCACCCATGAACTCATCTAAACCTTCCGTGTAAAATCCCCAGAAGAGGTGCTCCATACCAATCTGCCTGGGATCATCTGGATCACCCGAATCACAGGGAACTGGCACGAAAGGATCTTTATAATCCACATAAAAACTTATACTCGAACTTGGTGCTTGTCCCTGCTTGCCGCAGTATGATTGCTGGCAGATATAATCGCAGTAGTTCCACAGTACGTGATCGTAGTCTGATAAACTGTTCAAGGCGTTCAGATAGGGCAGATCAACGACCACGTATTCACTATCAGGCCAGGAGACTGTAAAATTAGGGGTAATGACTTCCAGGCTGTCTCGGTCGCTGTAGGCGTTGATCGATATTTTCTTGATCATCTGGTACTGGCGAAACATCTTCTCAGCGATGTTGTTCAGTGCTAAGGAATCCTGATCTTGATGCAAAAATCCATAGCCGTAGGTATCTGCATTAGGTTCGTTTTCAAATTGGAATTGAGATACTCCCCAATTACCCCAACCATTATTACTGCCGTACAATCCATTGGGCCGGTAGCGGTTGACCAGGTTGCGCACCCACATGGTATGCAGGCGTTCGTCGCTGGTGCGGTTTCTATTATCATCCTCTTCGTCGTATGCATAATTCCCTCTCGTCCAGAATGGAGTATCCCAACTACACAAATGGCTCTGGCAGCTATTCTGCTTGACAACATCCAGTTTTCTGTCAAACCAATCCCAGAAGTAATGCCCCTGAAACATCTCCATGTGAGACCAGTACGGCATTAGTCCGTACCGCTTGATATGAGAACAATCGTTGAGGTAAGCATCGACGTCAAATGGATACATACCGGTCGCTCTCCATTCTACCTCTGTAGCACCCAAACCATCATGAGTCATTAGATCAACTTCTTCAGCTTGAGAGTTGAGGTAGTTGGACTCGACGTACTTGTAGTCGATTGAATCCGGGAGTTCTTGAATCGGCGGCGTGCCTTGCGTGTATGTCGATCCGCTCGCAGCGTCATTATAGTACACGACATTGTACCCGTCGTTGCCAACGGCGAGATCGTAATCAAGGCTGTATTGATAGTAAACTCTGGCTTTGAAATCATCCCAGACGTCAAGTGAATCCTCTATAAGGGTTTGATCAATCGATACCCACCCATTCACGAGGTTTACACACCAATCAGAATCAGCAACGGCGACGTTATATTGGGTATCCTCTGAGCATTTTACGGAATCGACTTTGCAGAGAGGAAAGTAATCTACGTAAATGATTCCATTGATTTCATCATGTACGTTATCGTAACAATCAAAGGATTTTTGTTCGGTAGTGTTTCCATCTCCATCAATATCACCCAAAGCCAGGCTGGTGCTGAGGTCTGCTGTTGTGGAGAATATTTCCGTAGGAAATACATCATTGGTCAAATTATCGTACGGATCAAAGTGTATCTGCTCGAGGCCGCGATCCCAGATATACCCATCCCCAGTATCTTTGTAGGCCGGATAGGCAACTGCAGCAATATCCATGAAATCACTATCATCACCTAAATGAGCCCATTGTATATCAGTCACTGGTTGAGCAGTCGTTATTCGCGATTGTCCGACATGGTCTAGCGCTCCAGAACTGTATGTGTAGATGTCGTTACCCCAGGGATTCTTATCTATAATACTTGAGGAACCATCTCCCATGAAAACAAATGATCCAACAACAAGAGCGAGAGTGTTATCAGCACAGAAGCCAAAGGATCCGCAGAATGCATCTTCAGCGTATTTTCTTTCAGGCGGATTTGGTTCATACGTCCATTTAGTATGGCTGTCAAATGAGCTGTCATCATTCTTGAAAATCGTGGGTCTTTTGTTGACATTTACGAATACATCCAGATAGCCGTCTCCATCAATGTCGCCGAATTCCATTGTCGTCCCGGTGACTGTGTAGCATATGGGATCTCCTAAATCATCCAGTACGCTTTTCTCATAGGGATCAACTGGGTTAGATCGGAGATCAATTGGCGTTGCGTATGTTTCCAGCTCACTACCGCTGTTTGGGTATATGCGAAGGACACCTCCCACTTCAAGTGTAGCCAAGTCTAAGTCGCCGTCGCTATCATAATCCACCCACCGAATACAGTGACAATCATAGGAGGAATCTGGGTCCCAAAAATAACCTGTCGTCTGATCGCTAAAGAGTGTGCTTATTCTGGGAGTTTGACCCGGGTAGTCATCCAACTGATTATTCAGCACTATTACTCCACCATCCTTGCCCTTACCAACCACGAATCCGATGGCAATATCCAGATCACCATCAGAATCATAGTCGGCAATCGCTATACAGTCTATGCAGCGTTTATCCGAAGTTAGAGAATCTTGTGCAAAGAATGTGCTGCTGCTTTCGTCCCATTCATAACCAACCAAGTAGGCACCTATATCTGGAGTTGATGATGTCTCCCCAAAATATTCCGGGTGAGTCGCGGGGAACGTATAGGGATATTTGTAGTTGCCGGCAACAAGGTCTAAATAACCGTCTCCATTTAGGTCAGCCAGCGCCACGCTCATGGTGAATTCATTGTCTGATGAAATCCAGTTAGGTGTTTCAGTCCAGGGATCAGCCTGACAAATGGACATAAGTAGGATTAAAGCTAAACCCTGAATTAATAAATAACTATTAGTGCATTTCATTTTCTTTATCTCCTAAATTAGATGTTTGATAAAACTTATCCTAAACGAGAAAATCCCAGAGAGGATGCCATACATCCTTCCTGGGATTGGTATTAATTTAAAATCTGTATTATTTGTTTCTACCTGCTGCATTATCAAACCTCAAGAATTTCACACCGGCGTGGATATCTAAGAGTAACAGAACAGGTACAAGATGAAAGTTTAAAATAAGCTTTCAATTAATAATATAAGAATACTTAAAGTAAAAGTCAAGAGGTTTTTTAATTTCTGGAAGAATTTTGTTTTTCCAGATCTCTCTGCCAGCTATTTTGAAGACATCGCTATTTTTTGTGCATTTTAAGACAGGTTTGTAACCTCAGCTTTATTCAGAGTGAACCTTTCAATATGCGAGCCAACAAAGCGGCCCCACTTTTTTCCTGCAAGAGACATACATACCTACTCAGCGCTATATTGCCCCTTGGGGGTATATGTGGTGCGCAAAACGATGGCATAAGTGATGGACACCCCCTAACGTTACTTTTGTTATGTGTATGGATACGGGTGGGTATAGTTTTTTCCCCTTGGGGGTGTGCAACGGGACTCCCACCTTGGATTTGATCTTTTAAGGAATAAGTCCCCCACTATCATTATTTATGTATTAATAAATACTTAACGATAGGGCGAGTTGATGGAATACCCCATTTCAGAGAAGCACCCCCACCTTGGTTTTAGCTTTTTCATTCCGAAAATCCTTACTCCCCCCCCGGTCTAAATTATGCGATTCTCTATATTGTACCGCACAATTTAACTCATAATACCCCTGAAATAGCAATGAAATAGGGTTAAAATAAGCAATAAATAGGGAATAATTAACTAATATAATACCTTTGTGAAAAACAGGTAGGGGTAAAATTAGGGTAATAATGCCGTAAGTGATTGATATTATGTAAATAAGTGATTTCAAGAATAATGTGATATTTAAAAATAATGCTTGACTTACGCATAAATAAATGTTATATTGAAAGCGCTAACATCAAGGATCACAGCCGGGAAGTTAGCCCGGCATTTTAACTCGTTTTGCCCGGATTTGGAGAGTGGTAACACCTCCAACGCTTGAATCCTTGAGCGTTAGCAAATCCGGGCTTTTTGCATGCTAAAATCAAGGAGTACAAAATGCAAAAGAAAGATGCGTATCAAGTAATCACAGACCGAATCTGTGATCTGCTTGAAAAAGGGGAAATCCCTTGGCAGAGACCTTGGAATCAAGGTAACGAAATGCCGAAAAATCTGGTATCGCAAAAAGAGTATAGAGGTATAAATCCTTTTATACTCGCTTCAATGCGTTACACTTCACCTTTTTGGCTGACATTCTACGACCTGATATAGTTGTACAAGTGCAACTCCAATGTAAAAACAAGTTATGACCACCGAACCAGATGCCAGAATAGTCATTGACCGCCTTTTGCGGGAAGCCGGATGGGATCCCGAAAACAAAGCGCAGGTCTCCACCGAAGAAGCAGCGTCCGACGGTAGAGCTGATTACCTCCTTAAGGATACCCGTACCCGACCTATTGCAGTTATCGAAGCTAAGCGATTCTCAATTGATCCCTATACTGCCAAGGCCCAGGCTAAAGATTACGCTATTTCACTTCTCGCTCCGTTTGTAATTCTAAGCAATGGACTGGATCACTTCTTTTGGGACTATACAGATGGTGATGCAAGACCTATTCTTGGCTTGCCAACCCTAACCGACCTCCAACGTCGAGCAAACCTCAAAAACCATCGTCGGGGTAACCTTCAAGATTCCCTAAATGCTATTGCATATCCTACAAGGTTCGTTTTTAAAGGTGAAGAAATAGAAACTCGTCCTTATCAAAAGAAATGCTTAGAAGAAGCAGACAAAGCACTGATCTCAGGTCGGCGACGATTGCTATTAGAGATGGCTACAGGTGCCGGTAAAACCTTAACTATTGCAATGCTAATGAAACGCTGGTTTCAGGCAGCAGTAATATCTCGTGTTCTTTTTTTAGCTGACCGGCACGAATTGGCTAAACAAGCAAAGGAAACATTTAATGACTATTTGAAAGATTGGCCTTCGACCTTACTGATCAATGGTAGAAAAAGCCTTGAAGGGCAAATCGTAGTTGGAACATTGGATACCATCGCAGGCCAGCTTGGTGGAGGGGGATTCGGACACGCTTACTTTGATTTGGTTGTTACAGATGAATGCCATCGTTCAATCTATAAAACCCATAAGGCTACACTTGGACACTTTGACGCTATTCATATTGGATTAACGGCCACTCCAAATCCTGGCGAATTACGATGGATCAGTGAAAGCGAGCGGCAATTAGTACGCAGTACTTACCTCTTCTATGATTGTTGGGATTCTGCCAAGCAAGAAGGCCATCCGACATTTACTTATCCAATTCAAGATGCCATAAATGACGATTATCTTTCTAAGTACCGCATCTATGAGGCAGAGAGCGTTTTGACTTTCGAAGGTGCCGAATGGGAAGGTGATGAGATTAAACCGGGAGCTTGGGGGCGTTATGTAGAATCAGAGGATCGATTGACAACGATAATCCAAGAGTATTTTAATGCTGACGAAGAACGCACCAAAGAACGCCCACGAAAGACCATTGTGTTTTCCATATCTGAAAGACAAGCTTCCATATTAGAGCGTCTCTTTAATAAGTTGTTATCTGACGAAGCATGTCTTCGCATAGCGCAGCAGACTAACCGTTCCCCAGGACAAGTCCGACAAGACTTTGCCAAGAAAATCACATGCTATTCGAATAACAGCAATCCAAAGCCCTTAATTGATCAGTTTAAATATGATCCGCTTCCGATAATGGCGATTTCAGTAGATATGCTTGATACAGGATACGATCACAAGGAAATTGAAAATTTAATCATGTTGCGACCAACGAAGTCAGCGATAAAATATGCTCAAATGCGAGGTCGCGGCAGTCGTTTGTGTCCTAAAATCGGTAAACAGGAATTCATTATCTATGATTTTGTTGGGAATACTAAGAAGTTTAACGACCCCGGTGAATTGTATCATAAGCCTAAAATCATTGGTACTAAACCGGATCAGATGGAACCAACTGAGGAACCGACTGAGGGTGGAGAAATTATACCTGAACCACCACCCCCACTACCATCATCAGGTGAGTTTATTACTATTCCCGAGGGATCACTCTTCGATGAGATCCGAAAGCGGGACATTCTCATTATCGGACCCGAAGGTTTAGCCATAGACCGTAAAACCTATAAAGATAAATGGGCTGAAAAAATTGTCGAACTCCAGCAAACTGATCCGGTAGTAGAGCGCATATTTCGTGGTGATGAGCTTTCCGAAGAAGAATGGGAAGAGCTGGCGCAACGGCTCAATTCACCGGAATATTACTTTGACGAAACCAGCTTGAGACGAGCATTTGAACAACCAACCGGATCACTCTCGGATTTCATCAGAACAGCTCTGGGATTGTTTAAATTCCCAACGAGAGAGGAGCGGATTGAGCGTACCTTTGATACTTGGGTAGCTGAACATTCAGATAGCATTAATCCCGCTCAAGCCCAGATGCTTCGACTCCTTAAAGCTCGCGTAGTAGCAGGCGAAAATATCGATATCCGGCTTTTCACAAAGCCTCCGTTTTCCTTATGGGGCGGACTCATGAGAATGGAGAGGCTGTTTGGCAAGGATAAGTTAGTTCAGTTAGTGGACGAATTAAACACGATTTTAGCGGCATAAGGACCAAGAATGGATTCAGGGACATTACAGAGTACGCTTAAGCGGCTTTGCAAGGTATTGTGGGAAGCAAATGTTAGCGAACCTCTGAGTTACGTTACCCAAATATCTTACCTCCTGTTTCTGAAGATGCTTGAGGAGATAGATGCTGAAAGACGGCTCATAAACAACGGAAACTCGAAGCAGATTTTCGGCAAGTTTAACTATAACGGTCGCGAACTCGACTTTGAACCTTTGCGTTGGAGTCACTTTACATCTGATCCCGACAACGAGCGCATGCTGCGTACCTTGCGCGACACTCTGCCCTTGTTAGCCGAGCACCCCAATCTATCGCCAGGTGCGCGTTCAGTTTTTCAGGGCGCAGCAGTGGTAATCCCCGACGGTGCGACTCTGCGAAGGGCAGTTGATGTTATAACGCCAATTTCTTTTCGATCCATTGACGCTGATGTGAAGGGTGATCTTTTCGAGCTATTAATGAGCGACCTGGGTAGTCAGAAGAAAGCAGCCCAATTCCGTACGCCACGTCATTTGGTGCGCTTGATCACACAGATGGTCAACCCGCAGATCGGGCAGACGGTTTGCGACTCCGCCTGTGGTAGCGGTGGATTTCTGATTGCTGCCTACGAACATATTTTACTGGCTAACACTAGACCAGAATTTATCAAAGAGATAATAGGACCAGATAGGCTGCCAGTACACCGGGGCATCGGTGATAAACTGACTCGTGCACAATGGGATTTCTTACAAAGAGGAACTCTTCATGGTTTCGAGGCAGATCAAAATATTATTCGACTTGCAGCCATGAATGCCGTGCTCCATCAGTTCGATGAGTCACCCCTTATTCGCAGAGATTCTATATGCGGCAGCGAGGATAGGTGGGATGAAGTTCAATTCGATTACATCATGGAGAATCCACCCTTTTCCGGTTCACGGGGAGATGCAAAACGTTCCCTCCGTGTCGAGAAGGGAGATAAGTATATCCTCTTTTTAGCCTGCGCCCTGCGCAGTTTACGTCCGGGTGGGACAGCAGGAATCATCTTCCCTAACGGGCTGCTGTTCGGCGATTCCAACAGCCACATCACCGTCAAAGAGCGGCTACTGAAGGATTTTAATCTGCAAGCGGTGGTAACACTACCCAAAGGAATGTTTGAGCCTTACACACCCAATCCCACCTGTTTTATTATCTTTCGCAACACTGGACGACCCACCGAAAACGTCTGGTTCTACCGCGTGGAAGGCGACGGTTCTTCTCTCAAGAAAGCCCGTAAATTTGGCTCCCAATACCGCAACGATTTCCCCGATCTACTGGCAAAGTGGCCCACTCGAGCGACTGAAGAAGGCCGCGCCTGGCATGTACCTGCACAGCGCATAATTGATAATGGTTATAACATGACACTATCTGCTTTAGAACTGGTAGAACCTGTAAAGGTGGTACACCCTGAACCGGAAGAGATCCTGGAATCCATTGCTTCGAAAGAAGAGCGGATATTTTCTATTATCGGGGAAATGAGGGAATTATTGAGAGGGGAGAGTGCGGATGGAGCGAATTGATTTACCGGAAGGATGGGAGTGGCGAGAGCTTGAAAGAGTTGCTCCAATCGACTTAGATACTGTTAAGCCACAGAATAATCCTGATGAATTATTCAACTATATCGCTCTTGAAAATTTGGAATCAGAAACTGGACGTCTACTCAGCTTTAAGCAGACTCCTGGAAGGTTAATTAAAAGCAACAAATTCAAATTTGATAATCGTCATGTTTTACTGGGTAAACTTAGACCTTATTTGATCAAGGTATTTATACCTGAATTCGAAGGAATTTGCTCAACGGATATTCTCCCACTATTGCCGGTGCCGAATGCTTTGCTCCGTGAGTATCTAGGTTATTATCTTAGATCGGAGAATTTTAAATCATATAGCACCTTGTTAATGGAAGGCACTAAAATGCCCCGACTTCGCACCGGCGATATTGAAGCTTTTACAATCCCTGTTCCGCCACTAGTGGAGCAGCGACGCATCGTTGTGCGAATAGAGGAATTGGTGAAGAAGGTGGAAGAAGCGAAGAAACTGTTGCATGAAGCGCAAGAAGAGATCACTATATTCATCCCCGCATTGCTCTCGAAAGCCTTTCGTGGAGAGTTATAGTTAATAGTAATATAGGAGTCTTACCATGCCACGCCACCGCAGTTTGAACCTGAAGAAATTTATTGATTCGGTCCCACAATCTCTGCTCAAGGAGTATTTTCAAAAGAGATTTGGCGAGAATAAGCAACTGCCTCTCAGTAGATTTGACTATGAGACGATTCTTGAATTCATCGATTCCAATAAGAACGAAGAAGTAATCGGTATCATTCAGAATGATTTCAAGCATATTAATGATCTGTGCGAAAAAGTCTACAATATCCTCATTCAGGCAATAGATAAATATGCTATTTTAACTCCGAGAGAAAGCAAGCGCGAAGAACTTGCCTTGAACCTCTTTGTACACCATCCTGAGGCGTATGACTATGCCTATGATCACTATTGCTTTTTCAATTCGACAAGCAACTTGAGCCAGCATAATATCGAAGCTCTGAATTTCGATTTGACAACTGACAAGTTGGAGAGATTCAAAGCGGAAATTAGTTCCTACTATGAAGGATTAGCCAAAGGTCGTGAATGCATTATCCGACATTATAACGAAGACGACCAAACGACTATTGTTATTATGCACGGTTCTTACAAGCGGTCAATGGTTGTCTGGGAAGGCGATGAAATAGAAACCAAATTCTTTCGACCTGCGAATGAAGATATTCTTAGGTTTGATAAAAGCACTTCGATATTATCCATCAAAACACGCTACGCTAATGATCGGACTAAATATATTGACGCCTTTACAAGTATTCTAATCGAGGATAAAACCCAGGCTGAAAGGGAAGATCGAGATGCTACTTTCACCCTTATACCACTTCAAGATGGAACTTTCAGCTATGAAGGGAATGAGAATATTCTATCTGTTGTGCTAGTTGAAGCTAAAGTGAACTATGGAGGATTGACCTGTCCAGAAATCACCCTGAAGTCAAAAAACATAATAGAAACGCTTGAAGATGGGCAATTAGGCATAGGCCTGCAAAAAGGTCATATTATTAAAGCGAAATTCAAATTCCGACTCAAGGTTGATGGGAGAGAAAGAAACATAAGCTTTGTGATACAGCCACCGAATTTTACTGATCTTAACAAGAAAAAATATACTGACATCATTGAAGCATATCTAAAGGAAAATGGAATTAAGTTGATATGATAGAGTTCTTATTAAGAGAACTTGAGAAAACGCAAAGACCTGTCTTCTCAAAAAATGAGCTCACCTCTATTTCTTGTGAACAGTTCAAAGATCTAGTCAATAAAAATATACTAACCTTCAAGAGACCAAAATATACAGATGTAGAGAGAATTCGACAGCCCAGATGCCCTCATGGATGTTACCTGACCGTTGTTGAGTATGATGGAGAATTGGAAGCTTTTTGTGATGAACACCTAGATGTAGATCCGATTTCGATTGATGAGGATGATTTATTAAGATATACATTCTTAGTAGAAGACCTGCTTGAATTAATTGCTCAAGTAAACGAATTGCAAGGCAGCCTCCAGAAAATTGCAGGAGGTTTTTTTTATTTAGGGCAAAGAACGGTTAGCGGGAAGCGAATTGGTTTAGTTTTTACTCGACTGATTGACTCGAATCAGTTCGTCAAGTTCTTGGGATTGAAGGACATTTTCATTCAAGATGAAATCCTCCTAGTGTTTGCACCGATCTCACTGATTGAGGACATCGATTTACGAAGCCGCTTGATACAGAAAAACATCGTTCTGACTACATTTTTTGAAACATTGAACTTCAACTCCCTCAAATTGCCCATCGGAGAGCTTGCTACAGAGCTTGATAAGTTAGATGTGGCTATCGCAGAGGAAACATTCAATTATTCCCCAGATTACCTTACAGTTGAAATCAAAGGGAAAACATTTCATATGAATGATACTCAAGCAGATGTTATCAAATACCTCCATAACGCTCATAAAACAGGATATGAATGGGTAAAACAAAAAGAGGTTATGATAGAAATTTTCCGGACGCCAAACGGAGATGAAAGTGCTTTCTGGCATAAACTTAGTTCAATCTTTAAAACTGATGAAGATAAAAAAACTAGAGATGCACTTATCGCACAACGTGGTAATTGGCAGTATCTCAGACTCAATCTCTAATTCTCCCTAATTTCCCCATAGTTTCCCCCTAACCTCCCCCATTAATCTCACTTACTATCATTATATTACCCCTGTCTGGTCATCCTAGCAAAGACATGATTCTGATAAAACGCCTATCTAGGCGCCAAGTAGCCCCGATGAAATTCCCTGCTAGGATGTCCCTTCGGGGCTTTTCCTTTTCATGAATTATGGATACTTTAGGCCGTATCAAACAAGAACTTCTAATCCCAGACATCTTCCCAGATGTTGAGGGCAACAAGAACATCCGTTGTCCTTTTCCTGATCACCCGGACAAAATTCCATCCTTCAGTTATTACCCTGAGACAAATTCCTTCTACTGTTTTGGTTGCCAGAAAGGTGGATCGGTCATTGATTTTCTGATGCATCTGAACAATTGGACTTTCCCGGATGCAGCTAAGCATGGCGAAGAGCAGTTAGGAATTCAGAGTAAGAAACTGTCTCCAGAAGAAATTGCAATACAGGAACAATATCAACTTAGAGAAGATGTACTTGAGCGGATTACCCAGCTTTGCTACAGAAAACTCTGGGAATCAGATGAGTTTAACAATACTAAACTTGCCAAAGAATATTTAAGAGGTCGTGGCTGGTCTGAAGAGATCCTACAAAAGCTAAGAATAGGATACATAGACATTCCAGCCATCAAAAAGACAGATAAGATCACCGATGATGATCTCTTGCTTGCTGGGCTATTGGTTAAAGGGAAAGATAGCAGAATATTCCCACTGGTATCGAGTCCAAGAATCTGGTATCCGGTGATTCACAGGAGCAGAGTTGTCTATGGAGTCTGCGGTTTGTTTCTTGATAGCGATAGAGAGCCCGATAAGAAATACAAAAATTTGGCATCAGGCCCACTGGAAGTCGGATCGAAAGAATTCCTGTACAATCAGGATGCAATCTACAGTAATGATGAAGTTTTCATCTGCGAAGGTATTTCCGATACCCTCACTGCCTTATCCCTCGGCTTAAATGCAGTTGGCACCTTAGGTGCAGGAAATATACCCAATCCAGAGATGTTTTGTAGAATTAGAAGGGTATATATCATCCCGGATAATGATGAGCAGGGCCAGGGTTACTGGGCAGCAATAGACATCGCTATGGAAATTTTCAAACATCAGAAAGATGGCGAAGCATACATTCTGCAATTACCCCAAAAAGAGTGGGAAAAATCTAAACTTGCAGCTTTTAAAGCAGCTCGGGAAGAATCCAGGCAATCGCATGGAATCCCATACCCGAAACTAGAAGATTTTGGTGATGAGAAGCCCATTAAAGATCTTAATAACTGGTATTGCCTAGGATATGAGATCGAAGATTTTAAACAACTCATTAATAGAGCGGAACCAATTATCCCCCATTATATTTCATATCTGCGTCGTTGTAGACTGAGCGCAGCTGAACTTGAAAGGAAACTGGACAAATTTATTTACCCTCTCATAGCGACACGTGGTGCGATTGTACAGCAGAGTTACAAAGATCTCTTGGCAAAATCCAAAAAAGACGGTGGGCTTAGCATTGGGAAAAGGACTAGCACCAATAAAATAAAAAAAGCAGCAAGAGCAAATAAGAAAACAAGCAACACATATACAAGCCTGACAGTAGCAGAACAAATCCACCAACTACGAAAGGAGAAAGGTAAGATGAATGAGTATGAATTGAACCATCAAGTTGCGCAAATTGTTCTCAAAGATTTACACGAGAATGCAGCTCTCTTCAACGACATGCAAACAGGAAAAGGATACATTTTCAAGGATAAGAAGCTAATAGAAATCAGAAAGGACAACAGGGAGTTCCAGCACTTAATGCACTACTATAATATCAACGCTGCAGATAAAATTTTCAGTCACATGGAAAACACCCTGCGCATTGAAGCTGAAATGAATGGAACTCAGACCGATATTTACGTCTTCAGCTATTACAATCCTGCCAAATACACCCTCTACCTTTCCGCCAATCCCGGGCAGATTTACCGCATAACTGAAAATAATATCGAAACTGTTGACAATGGTACGGATGACGTCTTGATTCTCCCGGAACCGAATAGCGAACCTGTAGAAATAGCGGAAAAATTTGCTGATGGATTATATGAAGAAATTATGCTTGATCCCATAGTATTTATGGAAGATAATCTTAATTCACAAGAAAAGCGCCTTCTACTTGATATGGCAATCCGTATGGTCTTTTTCAAGTCCATAATGCCTACAAAGATTATCCCAGCACTGATCGGTCAGAAGGGTAGCAAGAAGTCTTCTACTTGGCGCAAGATGATGCAGCTTTTTTTCGGTGCCAATGCAGATGTATATCAACTTCCTGACAAAGAGGAAGATTTCATTACACTGGTTGCTAACCGCAGTATTATCCCTCTGGATAATGTCGATCACCACAAAAAATGGCTGAATGACTGCCTCGCCATCATAGCAACGGGTGGTACTCATACCAGACGGGAACTATACACTACAATCGGATTGAAGGAAGCTCCGTTAAGCTCGTTTGTCTTTATAACCTCACGCGATCCACAATTTAAACGTGATGATGTTAGTGAACGATTGCTAATCCTTAAGGTAGATCGACCGGAGGGTGAAAGGCTGCGATCTGAACACGAAATCAACCAGGAAGTCATAGATAACCGTCCTGAACTGTGGCAAGCCTTGCTGGTGCGCTTACGAGAGATGATCAAAGCGTTGAAATTTGCGGATAGTTGTGATCCATCAGAATTTGATTCACCCTTCAGGATGGCTGATTTCGGGTCCTTCATTTTGAAGTGGGGGGTGTTGATTGGCAGGGAAGATGAAGTAAGAGAAATCCTGTGTAAATTGACGGAAGTACAGGTTAATTTTACCATAGAAGATGACATCCTTTATTGTCTATTTGAGGAATGGCTTCCAAAAGAGGGGAATGAGGGCAGAGCAATTAAAAGCACAGATCTCTACACTGAATTAAAAGAAATCGCTGAACTTTCTAATACAGATTGGCCGTTCAAGAACACCAGATCATTCGGAAGGAATTTCTCAAAGCTAGTGCCAAGTTTGAGACAGAAATATTCGGTTGATGTAAGCGAAAAGGGAAATGTTAAGGTATATGTGTTCCACAAACGCGAAACTGGCGAAGAAAACTACCAAGACAAGTAAGAGTATGAGTTTCCGTTTTTGCAAACTCAGGTTAAAACTCATGCATGTTAGTATCAGTTATTAAAAGACTTATAATACAATATGAGTTTTATGAGTCTTGTTTACAATATTTAATAGGGAAAAATAAATAATTTAAAAAAGAAATAATAATGATAAATGGCAAAGGCTCTGAAACTAAACTCATGAAACTCACAAACTCATTTATATTATTATGATCATCCAGATAATTGTAGATACTATTTGTAACCAGCACCATTCCCGGAGAATAATAAGCGTTTCTGGATTGCTGACCTTTCAGACGTTTTTTTACACATTTTTTCCCTAGCACACACTATCTAATATTCATGCTTATACAGTAGTAAAAAGAGGGAGTTATTACCATAGTAGTTTATATTATATACTACTCTAGTATATAAAGAGTAGAGAGCGCGCCAAGGACTTTTAAGGGGATAAACAGGAGAAAGAGCTTATGCTGATATATCCGTTACACCTTGATATTATTGAAATAACATCAATTAGACTATATAAGTACTTACCCCTTCGCGCGTGCGTACATACGCGTCCGTGTAAACAATTTTGGAGGAATTTCCAGACACCTAAGGGGGGTATAGACCTATTTTTTCGCTATTTTCGACAAGCATCTATTAATGTTTTTTCACGACTTACAATCTAAAAAATGGGCTAAAATGCCACTAAAAACCAGCGTATTTTCTGCTTAATTTCTGTTTAAGATCAGAGGAATATCATAAAGTGCCGAACGTGACAAAACAAGACGTGGATGAATGGAAACCTGATTTGCGGTCGATAGGGCGGCGGTATCATATAAGACCAAGCAGTAGAAGTGATGATAAATCCTGTCGCCGCATTGCGAAACTTGTCAGTGAAAGTTATATTAGACGATTTTCTAAAGGCGAGAATTGGCTTGAAGCCGTTCATCAGGCAGGATTTATTGAAGGCGATGTCTATTTAACGGCGAAAGAGATGAACCTATCTTGTGCTGAAATCGAGGACGAAGAGCGCATTAGAGAAATGGGTGCAAAAGGTAGAGGATTTGATCCACTAAGGCTACACCCCCTGACCGGTAGCCGAAACCCAGAACTCATGAAAATGATTTTTGAGAATTTACTGATAGAAGATAAACAAGAGGAGAAATTAAATGGAAAATCAATCAGGCCAAAGTGGGATAAGATACCCGTTGGCAGAATTGTTAAGTACTGAGGAAATGGAGACTCTATTAGGTGTTTCCCGACAGACCTTGTACGGCTTAAGAAAAAAAGGAATGCCCTATGTTCGTTTAGGGCAAAGGGTGTTCTACATCGAGCCGAATGTTATGGCTTGGCTTAAAACGGTCGAGACCTCGGAAACTTAAGTAACAAAACGCATCAAAAACACATCGAAAAATAATTGAGACACGCTAAGTAGCCACGAATTTTACACGATTTTTAAGAGACTATGTCGGATACCAATTTCTGCGTTTTAAGCTTGAGCCCAGAAAAATAAAATCGCTTAGAACGCAAAAGGACAAAGAGCCTCTTGAGTTATAGCTGGGGATACGTTACCTCTGCCGTAAAGGGAAATACCAACACTGGATTAAATAAAAATAGGACAGAATATTTAAGAGTAATCAAAGCAAACAGCAGGATTGAATGGAATCGGAACTTTTACAGGGTATACTCGCAGAGTTAAAGGCAATTCGGCAACAGTCTCAGACTTTAGAAGTCTTTGACCTACGTGAAGCTGCTGCATTCTTGCGGATCTCTGAGAATACTTTGCGAGATTGGGTGCGGAAAAGGAAGATTCCGTTTTCAAAGGTGAATGGTTCGTTGCGGTTTAAGCGTTCGAAACTTGAGCGATGGTTAGACCTGAATGAAATACCTATCCAATGAGGAGCTTATGCAAATATCACTTGAAATGGTTACTTATGGACAGTACATTAATAGGTGCAAAAGGGCTGTTTTACCCGTCGGTTCTTTGACATAACAAATAAGGAGGTAAAATGGCATCTTTGTTCAAAAGAAATAAACGGTGGTACATCACCTGGCTTGATGATGGCCAACGTAAGATGAAGTCAACCAAGACCGGTGATAAGAAGCTAGCAACTGCTGCTTTACGCAAATTTGAGGATGAACAAACCCGGATTGCATTAGGCCTGGAACCCATCGAAGAAATAAAGCCAATAATGCTTTCTGAGTTCATCCTGGTATACGAAGAAGATCGGAGACGTATCGGTAAATCGGAAGAAACAGTTGGTATAGATATCTTTGCTCTTAACGGTTTAATGCAATTCTTAGGTAATTGCAAACTCGATACAATAAACCAAAAGACTGCGGTGAAATATAGAAATTACCTAATGGAAAGAGTTAAACCAGCAACAACATCTATAAGGCTGAGATCGATTCGTACTGCCTTTGGATGGGCGTGTGAAAAACCAGGCGTTAGATACCTGAGATCAAATCCCTTAAGGCAAAAGGGAATGATCCCAGCCGACAATCAGCAGAAGGCACCGCTTTGTTTAACACCGGGAGAAAAAGTGAGATTCTTGGCATCTATCGTTGAGGATCCAAAACATGAACAGGTCTTTCGGTTCGCTTTACTCACAGGAATGCGAAGAGCTGAAATCATTAGCCTCCAATGGTCTGATGTAGACTTGGATAATAAAGTGATAAATGTTCAGCAGACCAAAACACATAGGATTCGAAAGATACCCATAAACATTGAACTTTGGCAATTGCTTTCAGCTCTGGATCGATCAAGGCCGAAACTCTTCGAATATAGTCCAGACTGGTTGAGCGCGTTGTTTCGGCGATATGCAAAGAAAGCCAAGCTGCGACCTGAACTTCATCTTCACTCGCTCAGGCATACAGTTGCAACCGATCTTGTAAATCAAGGGGTTCCTATACATCAGGTTAAGGACTTCATGGGACATTTAAAAATCACCACAACACAAATTTATTTACACTCAGTTGGTGATGATCTTAGGCGAGTTGCAGAACGTTTAACATGTCATGGGTAAAGTCTCAGATAAAACTGCTATACATTTTGCAATACCTTGGGACGAAAATATACAAAAATCCACCAAAATACGTATTGGTGGATTTTCCCTAATTCTCGATTTACTAAGTAGTTCAGTTGCGGGGCCGACGGGACTCGAACCCGCGACCTCCGGCGTGACAGGCCGGCATTCTAACCAAATTGAACTACGGCCCCGTGTTTTACTTGAACCCTAAATATACATTACCTTCGCTTTAATTGCAAGGAATATTTCCATAAAATATCTTCGTTCGGAGAATTATATAACGCTATGAAATACTCAGTTCATGCGATACCACAGAATTACTGGTATTTTCAAAGCAGTTTCGCGTAATATTAAATTCACACCCATCACAAAACAGTTGCATCTTCGCTGATTAATGCTTACATTATCGCTGCAAAAGAAACTAACAACAAGAAGATGAATATGAAAAAAGGACTCTTAAGCGGAACTATTATCTTAGATCTGACGCAGATGCTGTCAGGACCCTATACGTCATTACTATTAGCCGATTTAGGCGCCAGAATTATAAAGATAGAGGACCCCGCCAAAGGAGATCGCATCCGCGGGATGGGGCCCCACTTCAACCACGGTGAAAGCGCCTATTTCTTAAATATCAACCGTTCCAAGGAAAGCGTCTGCATAGATCTGCGGCAGGAAAAAGATCGGGAAATTTTCTATAGATTGGTTAAGAAGGCTGACGTCGTTCTGGACAACTTCCGCCCACGCGTATTAAAAAAGCTCGGGTTGGAATATGAGACGCTGAAGCAATGCAATCAGAGCATAATTCATCTCTCTCTCTCAGCGTATGGACAGTCAGGTCCCTACCGTGAAGCCCCCGCCTTTGACCTGACACTCCAGGCGATTTCAGGCGCCATGTCAGTTACCGGAGAACCGGGCCGAGATCCCGTCCGCATGGGCCTGCCCATGGGTGATTTAGCCGGTGGTACAGTCGCAGCAATGGCTATATCAGCAGCGCTCTATCACAGAGAGAAAACGGGAGAAGGCAGCCGTATCGATCTGTCCCTAATGGACTGCATGGTGTCACTACTTACTTACATGGCTGGCTATTATTGGCACAGTGGCGTTATTCCGGGGCCTATCGGTTCCGGGCATCAATCGGTAGTGCCATACCAGGCTTTTCGCACAAAAACCATTCACATCATTATAGCTGTCTTCGTGGAGAAATTCTGGCAAGCATTATGTGACGTGCTGGATCTTTCGGGTATAGCAGAAGACCCCCGCTTCAATTCCAATTTGCAGAGATTGAAACATAAGGATGTTCTAATACCAATTCTGCAGGATCGTTTCCTGGAAAAATCCGGTGAGGAATGGCTGGAAAAATTAACTGAGGCAGAAGTGCCTTCAGCGCCAGTTAATACTTTAGATCGCGTCCTTTCAGATCCACAGGTTTTACACCGAGGCATGGTGGCTGAAGTGGAACATTCCAAATGCGGGGAACTGAAAATCCTGGGCAATCCGGTCATAGTCGAAGGCATGGATCGTTCCTATCAGCCAGCGCCGCTATTGGGAGAACATACTGAAGATGTGTTGAGAGAATTCTTAGGTGATGATTGGAAATCCAGCGATTAAAGCGCTATAGTCTGGTTCAAGAGACTAGTGAAAACAAGCAACAAAGCCCATCTTCATGGCTACTCTGGGTTGATAGTTCCATAGATTATTATCATAAACTCCAATCAGCGTTCCCTGAAATTCATATCGAGCTGTTATCTGGCCTTAAGGCTAAGAATTACAACTGGTGCGCGCGTATTACCGACTTATCTGAAGTACTACATCAAGCGTTGGAACGCTGCCTTAAGGCATTTAGTAGAACCTTGTGTATATCTTCAGATGCAGATGAGTGCTTCACTCTGAGTTGGCATTCCAAATCAGGCAACGGTGGAAAGCCGAAGTCAACGCCGATGGGGCAGTGGGTGCAATTAGCCAAATCATACTCCACTGATCCTCATTCCAGGGGAAGTGAAACTGTCGCTGATCTAATCGCCGAACAGATGAACGAGTTCATAAACAGACACCCACTTTACCGCACCTGTGACGGAATCTTGTCAGTTCTTCCCTCAAACCTGGACAAAGCATTCGATCTTCCCACTTATATTGCCGAAAAGGTGGCAAGGGATTATAACATCCCTTACTTAAACAGCGCAATCTTCAAGAAACGGCGTACAGCTCAGATGAAATTTTGTCTTTCTCTTGATGATAAACTGGACAACATAGCCAATTCCGTAGGTGTTCATTCAAAGTTTATATCTGGCAAGAACCTCCTTATAATAGATGACATCATTGACAGCGGTATGACCATAATGGAAACTTGCCGAAGTTTACGCGAAGCTAAAGCACGATCAATACGGGTGCTGATAGCGACCAAAACACTGAAGAGACGTTTCGTATGACCGAAGAGGCACATTTATTACACCTTCTCAGGCTCCCTTTGGTGGGCCCGGTGAGTTTGCGGCTAATTTTGACAAAGCTTACAAACATCGGTGTCCCCCTGCAGCGGATGTACGAACTTTCGGACGACCAACTTTTGTTCGATCTACAGCTTACCCCTGAACAGGTTCAAGCATTCCGCAATCCCCGGTCAAATGCTGAAGAAGATCTGCAGCAATGCTCTGAACTTGACATTGAATTTCTCCTATCATCGGACAGTCGCTATCCCTGGAAAATATTGAAATTGTTAGGCCACACAGCGCCACATCTGCTATTTGCTATTGGTAACTTAGAGCTGCTGCAGATGCCTTCTTTGGGTGTCAGCGGATCGCGCAACGCTTCCGAAGACAGTCTGTCCAATATAGCGAAGCTATGTGAAATGGTATCATCGCAGGGCTGGGTGATAGTTTCGGGAGGCGCCAGAGGCGTCGATGAGGTGGCGCATTTAACCGCCATACGCCACGGTCCAGGAACGATTGTAGTTCTCCCCACAGGTGTGCTGAAACCCAGACTTCGCAAGGAGTTGGTGAAACATTTTGAAGAGGGCAAAGGATTGTTACTATCTGAATTTCTACCGGAGCAAGGCTGGACGCAGGGCTGTGCCATGCAACGCAACCGGATTTTGGCTGCGCTTTCAAATGGAGTCGTCCTAGTCGAACCAGGACCCAGTGGCGGAACGGGAGGGACTGGAAAGATAGCTCTGAAATTGAGAATTCCACTTTATGTACTCAAGAGCAGTATGGAATTGAATCAAGCTGCCCAAAAAATCATAGATAAAGGAGCATCCCAGATCTCACCTGACGGAATAAAACCGAAAGCGCTTATTACAACCTTGCAGTGTAACTGGGAAGAAAGCGAAAAGCAAAGGATTGCCAGGAAAACAGAAGAGCTCTTTTCATCATGAAAGTGTTGATACTCACTACAGTCCACCGCTGGAATGACCCACGCGTTTTCCACAAGCAAGCTTGTACTTTAGCAAGACAACATGAAGTTACCTTAGCTGCCGTTGACAGTGGTCCTGAACGTGATGTTGACGGTGTACACCTCAAGCCATTGGGAATCTGGAAAACTCGTTTCGACCGCCCCAAATTATGGTGGAAAGCCTATATTACCATCCTGAAATCAAAAGCTGACATCGTCCATTTTCATGACCCGGAATTGGCACTGATACTTCTCCCTTACGCCCTCGTAGGAAATAAGAAACTCGTTTGTGACATTCACGAACACCCCACAGCAGCGATAGGTGGGCGTCAATGGATACCGAAAATAATAAGAAAAGCAACAGCTTTTCTCTTCGGTAAAATTATCACGCTTGCACCTAATTTCTTTGATGAAGTAATCCTGGCTGAAGATAGCTATATTGAACACTTCTCCCAAAGATCAAATATACACGTTATCAAGAACTTTGCCATTTTACCATCTCCAGATTTACCTTACACGGAACGATACGACCAGTTCGACCCAGCAGAATCGCTACGCCTGATTTACATTGGTTCGGTAGTAGAAGAGCGCGGAGCTTTGATAATGGCTGAGGCTCTACTTAAACTACTTCAACGGTTTCCGGGTACATCTTTAGATTTGATAGGTAAGGTACGTCCACCTGAGCTGGAAATCAAGCTGAAAGAAATTGCTAATAGGACGGGTAACAAACTGCGTTTACATGGCTATCTGGATCTAATAGAAGCTGGCGAAATTCTGCAAAAAGCCCATATCGGGCTCATACCCCTGCAGCCTCACCCTAACTTCGAAGGTTCCTTCGCCACCAAATTCTACGATTACATGACCTACGGTCTGCCCATAATTGCTACCGACTTTCCTATCTGGAAGCGATTTCTTGCAGAGAATTCCTGCGGTATAGCTATTGATGCTACGGAGCCTGATCAACTCGTCAGTGCAATAACTGAATTGGCAGAGCAGCCAGATCAGCTTGAAGCTTTCAGCAAGAGTGGCTATGCGGCTGTGCGTGAAAAGTATAGTTGGGAGGACGAAGGGGAGAAGCTTCTGGATTTGTACAGCAGGCTATGAAATGAAAAATACCGATTTTACCTAATGTTGCGAATGGCGTTCGCAACATTAGGTAATTCCCTTAAGCCTTAGGTTTGAAAGGTTTATTCCAATACTCTCTAATCTGCAGGAAACCGGTGTGCATGACCTGTTTTAAACTCATGTCAGTTTCACGCATGTAACGAGCGGAGAAAGTTGCGAGGAATAGAAGCTCATAGAGCGAATCCAGGGGCCAATTGACCATCTTCCGTAAAATGGGAATGGTCCATGGTTGCCGCACTCCGATGTTGAAGAGTTTCTGGGTACGTACCAGTTTCTTTATATCCGGTTGTTGTAGGCAACTGTTTTTAAACAAGCTCAATCCCTTCATGTCACGATCCACGTCGAAATCGGCAGGAAGTGCTCCGCTCTCAATAGCAATCTGTGTCGCCGTTGTTCCTGGATGCGGTTGGTAGATCGAACACCAGGGTAAATCCACTTTAATACGAGCATTCATTTTAATAGTCTCGAAGGCGTTTTCGATGGTTTCAGTTGGTGATCCAATGATATTGAAAGATCGAGTGCGAATGTTATACTTCTTTAATAATGCCACTCCGTCGTATATCTGATCTTCCGTTAAACCCTTCCCCAGGACTTCATTACGAATTCGTTCGTTCCCCGATTCAATACCGAACATCACCGCTGCACAACCGTTTTCCTTCAGCAATTTAACTACGTCCTCATCCACTAAACGCAGGTAAACGTTGCATACAAAGGGGATACCGATGCGTTCCTTGTATTTGGGAAGGAATTCCTGCAGCCACTTCTTGTTGATTATAAAGATATCATCGTTAAAATAAATCCTCTTCAACGGATATTTATCCACGACTTGTGCGATCTCTTCGATCATATAATCAGGAGAGAACCGCCGTACCGGCTTGGATTTACCGCCGTATAGTTTGTGAAATTCCTGAATCCAGCAAAAATGGCAGTCGAAAGGGCAACCCCGCCCGGTAATGAAAGTTTTGGTAGTGATGTCCCTGAGATACCGGTATTTGTAATAAATTGAACGGTCCCCAATGGGGAATTTATCCATCTCCTGCGGTAGAGGTCGCACTGCATTACGGATTATCTCACCATTCTCTTTCGTCCAGACATTAGGAATGTCTTTCCAAGACTTACCTTCATCTAATGCGTTAAGCATGTCCACTAATGCCTCTTCACCTTCACCCCTTACGATGGCGTCAACGAAAGGTTTATCTATGACTCTTTCGGGTTCATAAGTGGGATAAGGGCCCCCGATTATTATGGGCACGCCTAACCTTTTCTTTACTTCTTGTGCAAATGGCAGAGTTCGGAAGTGAACGAAAATCATGGTGGAAAAGCCGATCACGTCCGGTCGGAATTCTTCCACCTTTTTCCAGAATTTCTTGCCCTCAACCGAATAAACTAAAAGTTCGACTTCATGTCCTGCAGCCTTGGCATATGAAGCCAGGCTCATTACGCCGACGAATTCGTAAGGTATTTCATGTAGAAAGAGAATACGTGCCATAGCAATTCCTGTGTGAGAACCCTTTGCCTATTCTAATGTCTCCTGATGGATCTTAGAGCCAACCATCATCCCTGACTGCCTGTGTTCCAACCGAACAACGCTTATACTATCTGGCAGTCCGTACAAAGAATTTATAATATAATAAAATATTCTCCCCGTTTCAAGTGTTTTATCAAGCATGTGCGGGGTTTATGTGTTCAAAGAGGATCAGGGAAATAGGTTTCCTCAAAGAGGTCAATCTTAGTTTTTTAAAAGACGCTTGCTTTCTTATGAATTATTTCGTATCTTTATATGTAGGTAAATACGAGATGAATTACTGAAAAATGGATGTTGAGGCATGATTTTGGCATTGTGGTAAACCAACTTCTGTTATGATGTCATATTTGCCTGACACAAACTGATGGACAAATTTTCAATTGAGGATGAGATGATGCGAAGTTATAGTTTCTTTATCTGCTTGGGAATACTAGTTTTTGGGATAATTACAGTTAATGCGGAGACAGTGTATCTGCGATCAGATGTTACTGGGGATCGTCCTCAGATTAGTATTATCGAGAGTACAGCGTCACAAATCCAGTGGGAGATCCTTCTACCTGAGATTGAAATATCTAATGAATATCTGGATGGTAGAAGCTGGGATCGAATTCGCATAGCAGGAGGTAGCTATGGTATTGAAACCGGCGCTCCTGAGATACCAGCATTCAACCGTCTACTGGCGATACCGGGAGGATCCGGCGTTCGAGTCGAATTCGAAATGTTGGAATCATCCACGTTAAATGATATCGAACTAATACCTGTCCAGGACCCTGATCCAACTGAACAAACACAGCTAAATCTGGCAGTTTATTCTCAAGATGCTTTTTACCCCCAGGAACAGGTATCAGCCGGACCTCCTGCAATCATGCGTGGCATCAGATTATCTCCCATCCAAATGAACCCTGTTAGCTACAATCCTGTAACTAAAAAACTTCGCATCGCTCACAAGTTTCGCGTAACTGCTCATTTTGAAGGTGCTGATTCACGCAATGCGACAACGCGTCCCCCACGTCCCATATCCCGTTCATGGAAAAAGCTCATGGACAGCTTAGTGTTGAACGCGGGAGAGCTTGATCTTGACTTGGTGGAAGTAGGCTCCTATCTGGTTATTTGTGAAAATGACAACGGACTTGTCAACGGTCTGCTTCCTTTGCTACTGGACTGGAAGCAGAGAAAGGGGCATACCGTCGTCCTCGAGACGTTTAATCCCGGTTCTTCCCAACCCACCATCAAGGCCATCATACAGAATGCCTATGACAATTGGGATATCCCCCCCGAATTCGTTCTTCTCTTCGGCGATACAAACGGTAGTTACGCGCTTCCGGCCGGAGCGATGGTTAGTGGAAGCTACGGTATCGATCACCCCTATTCAATGTTGGACGGTGGTGATTTACTTCCTGATGCAGCAGTCGGTAGAATCCCCGCTTATGATGATTACGAAGCGGCCGTAATGCGCAATAAAGTTCTCTATTATGAAAAGCTTCCCTTCACCACCCATGACGAATGGTATCATCAAGGCTGCTTAATAGCTGGATCGTCCTGGTCAGGTCTGTCCACAATTTTGACCAACCGCTGGATTAAGGACAGAATGGTTCAGCGGGAATATACCAGGATCGATACGTTCTGGTTCTCAATGGGAAGTCCCGGTGTGGCACAGACGATCAATAATGCAGTCAACGATGGGGTCTCTTACTTAAATTATCGCGGCTATCTGGGTATGGAGAATTTTGATTTGAATGATATAGACAACTTCACTAACGGCAGGATGATGCCTTTCGTAACGACGCTGACCTGCGGGAGTGGTGGCTTTAAAACATCCGGCATATCCTTCATGGAAAAGTTCATGGTGGTCGGCACCCCCTCAACGCCCAAGGGTGCAATAGCCGCAGTGGGAACTGCTACATCTGGAACGGCTACACGATATAACAATACGGTCGCCGTAGGTATTTACGCAGGTATCTTCGATGAAGGTATAACGCAGGCAGGGAATGCTCTTAACCGTGGCAAGATAGAGATCTATAACGCCTACATTAATTTCAATTACTCGGCTGTCGAAAATTATTGTTACTGGAACGCGCTGGCTGGTGATCCCGGATTAGAGTTATTTACTTCTGCCATACAGTACCTGGAATGCGACGTTCCCGATACCATGCCCTTAGGTGAGAACTCCTTGAGTTTAACTGTTAACGAACCAGGAATCGGGCCTGTTGAAGAGGCTGTTGTCTGCCTGTATAAAGAGGGTGAAATACATGATGTGAGGCTTACAGATGCATCAGGACAGGTTACCATCCCTTTAAATGCATCAGCAACAGGAAACGTGAAGGTAACTGTGACCAAACAGAATTACTACCCCATAGTCGATTCACTCGATGTGGTGCAGGAAGAGGTGGCAGTAGGTTATTACGATCATACTATCGATGACGACAATACAGGCAGCAGTTTTGGAGATGGTGACGGTATCATTAACCCCGGAGAAACTTTAGAGATCCCCTTAGTCTTGAGTAATTTCGGCAATACCATTACGGCTACCACTGTGAGCGTGAATGCGAACGTCATCGATGACTATGCTACGCTGGATGACGATTATGAAACCTTTCCGAATATAGCTCCCGGGGGCACCGCAAACAGTTCAGACGACCTGGATTTGACCATCTCTGAAGACTGCCCCAATGGACATATAGTTAGCTTGGATATAGTAGTCAACGGCGATCAGGGAAGCTGGAATTCTCTTGTGGATCTGGAAGTTGTATCCTACGAAATAAAAGTAAGTTACGCCTATACAGCCGGCGCGGATTCACTTTTATCCCCTGGTGAGACAGCAGATTTCTTGCTGACGATTAGAAACTGGGGTGATAAAGATGCTGAGTCCCTGACTGCGACTATGACGTCTCTGAATCCCTGGGTAACCGTAAATGACAATACCGCCAGTTTCGGTACGGTCAATATAGGTGATCCCACCACTTGCACGAACGATCCTTTCAACCTTACTGCATTAGCAGACAGTCCACCCGGGCATCCGGCAGAATTTGAAGTGGTTTTTGCCAGTGCAACAGGTGCGTTGCAGATAGATACCCTGACAATTGAACTCGGAATTAAAACCACCGCTGATCCCCAGGGACCTGACAACTATGGTTACTACTGCTTTGACAATACTGATTTGAATTACGCACAAGCGCCCCTGTACGATTGGATTGAAATTGATCCGCATTATGGCGGTTCTGGTACGCAATTACCCATAAACGACACATATGAAGAGGACGATATGTCGGTGGTTGTTTCGCTGCCGTTTACCTTCACATATTATGGTGAGGATACAGACTCAATCACAGTATGCAGCAATGGCTGGATATCAACCACTCCTAACGCCGCCTACGCCAACTTCACCAACTACCCAATACCCTCCAGCATGAGTCCCAATGGTATAATCGCCGCCTTCTGGGATGATCTGATCACAACCGGTGGACATATCTGTTCCTGGGAAGATGTGGACAACCACAGTTTCATCATAGAATGGTCTCGAGTCAAGAACCGTGGTACACCCCAACCTGAAGAGACATTTCAGATCATCCTCTACGATCCGGTATATCACCAGACGCCTACGGGTGATGGGCCGATTCTCTTCCAGTATCAATCGATCACTGAAGTCAATGGACCTTATTACGACAATCCCTATTCAACCGTAGGGATAGAGAAACCGGATCATTCCGATGGCATCGAAATAGTATATTGGGCGTACTATTCAGATCCAGCAGCGGCTCAATTGCAGAATAGCCGTGCCTATTACTTCACCACAGCTCTGGATTACTCCCTGCCGGGCAACGACTTGTATGTTACCCTTACACCTGTGGGAGCACCCATCGTAATCCCATCCAGTGGCGGCATCTTTGACTTCAACATCGAAGCGGGTAATAACAGCGCTAATCCCGCCAGCGCAGATATTTGGTGTGACGTCATACTACCCAATGGCTCCACTTACGGTCCCACCTTGGGCCCGGTTCTCGGTTTCCCATTCTTAGCTAACTGGTCCACCAACAGGGATCGCAGCCAGGCAGTCCCTGGAGGTGCTCCGGCAGGTGATTACACCTATAACGCCTATGTTGGCACATATCCCGGTACAGTTTACAATCAGGACAGTTTCGATTTCCAGAAATCAGGTGAAGACGGATCTGAGGATTGGACTTCAGGTTGGTTCAACTACGGAGAACCGTTTTTTGCCGGAGAATCCGTAAAAGCTAATCAAGTGCTTCCTGATGAATTTTCAATAAATGGGGTGTACCCCAACCCCTTCAATCCAACCGTTACCATTGCCTTTGCGCTTCCGCATACTGCTAAGGTGAAATTGACGGTCTTCGATATACAGGGGAGAGTTTTGGCTACGCTGGTTGAAGGGATGCGTGAAGCCGGTATTCACGAAGTTACCTGGAACGCCACCGGGATGGCATCGGGATTGTACTTCTGCCGCATGCAGTCAGGTGCATTTTCAGCCACCCAAAAGATGATGTTGGTGAAGTAGAATCCAGAAGTCAGAATTCAGAAGAAGCGATTCCGCTAATGTGGGATCGCTTTTTTTATCCCATTCTCGGGGTCGCCTGTGCCTATGGTATCCCTGAGCCTAATCTCGTAGTCGAGGTCGCCCCAGACCCCGACTACGAATCGTCCGCAAAACAACCAAAAACACTTGTTTCGATCCGCGATCTTTCCTATCTTAAAGACGGAATGTATCTTTAATTCACTGTTATGAAAGAAAAATATTTAGCACAGCGCATTCAGGGCATCGAGCCGTCAGGAATCCGCAAGATTTTCGACAGGGTTCCCCAGGCAAAAAATCCCATAAATCTGACTATGGGAGAACCTGATTTTGACGTGCCTGACCGGATTAAACAGGCTGCCCGGAATGCCATGGATCAGGGTTATAATAAATACACGCCCACGCAGGGTATTCCACCACTCCGCCAGGCTATCGCTGAACATCTGCGAGAAAGAGGCTTTCCATTTGAAGAGATACTGGTAACTGCGGGCGTTTCCGGAGGGCTGGTGCTTTCCACTTTGTCGTTGGTTAACCCCGGCGATGAAGTACTTATTCCCGATCCCTATTTCGTCATGTATAAATACATGATTCGCTTAGCTGGCGGGAAGCCGGTTTTCCTGGATACCTATCCCGATTTCAAACTGAAACCAGAGGTTCTGGAAAAAGCTATAACACCTCGCACGAAGTTCCTCATACTTAATTACCCCAACAATCCAACCGGCGCAGTTCTATCAGCCAGTGAGATGGATGACATAGCCGAAATCGTGCGTAAACACAATATCTTCGTCGTTTCCGATGAGATCTACGATCACATGATCTATGACAACCAGGATCATGAGTCCATTTCAACGCGTGACGTTCCTACTTTGATATTAGGGGGATTTTCCAAAACCTTCGGGATGACAGGTTGGAGGCTGGGTTATGCAGCCGGTCCTGCCTGGTTGGTACGTCAGATGACTATTATGCAGCAGTATAGTTTTACCAGCGCTAACTCAGTAGCTCAGTACGCCACGCTGGAAGCATTTTCCTGCGATATGAGCGGTGAAATGGCTGACCTTGCCAAGCGCAGAGATTTCATATTTGCAGGTCTTTGCGAATTGGGATTTGAGCCTAGTAAACCAGGCGGCGCGCTTTATATCTTCGCACCTGTACCAGAAGGAGAAACTGGCGATGCCTTCGTAGAACGCTGCATTGCAAAGGAATTATTCGTCATTCCAGGGGGAGCGTTTTCACAGCAGGATACGCATTTTCGGCTCTCTTTCGCCGCCTCCACTGAAAGTCTAACCCGAGCTTTGGAAGTTCTGGAGAAACTGGTAAAGTGACCCTCCTCAACCGTTTCCTCCGCCGTCTTAGAAGGCAGTTTCTGGAATCATCGGCGCTTTTTCTCAATATAATCCGCTGGACGCTCTTAGCAACTATTGTCGGCGCCATAGTCGGCGGTTCGACAGCGCTCTTTATCCATGCGCTTCACGGTTCCATTCATCTGCTGCACAAACTGCCCTACTATTTCTTTCTCCTGCCGGTGGGGTTGTGGTTATCCACTTACATGATCAAATTATTAGCTCCCCAGGCTGCAGGTCACGGTACTGAGAAGGTAATTGACGCCGTGCACAGGCGCGAAGGGCGAATGTATCCCGGAGATGCGCCGGTCAAACTCACGGCAACTGTGATTACCATCGCCACCGGAGGATCTGCCGGCAAGGAAGGTCCCGCCGCTCAGATCGGTGCTACGCTGGCTTCCCTGTTTGCCGATATTTTCAGACTCAATAAGCAGGATAGGAAGAAGCTGGTAATATGCGGTATTTCCGCCGGTTTCGCGGCTATATTCAGCACACCGGTGGCGGGCGCATTATTCGGCGTTGAGGTGCTCTTTTTAGGTCAGATTCTATATGAGATATTACTGCCGTCATTCGTTGCTGGAGTTACCGCTTACCAGGTATCAAGTTGGTTGGGTGCTAACTATTTCTGGGATCCCTTGCAGATCCCCGACGTCATCAATGAAGCGCTATTCGTACAGGTTATCTTCTCTGGAGTAATCTTCGGTCTCGTAGCCATTCTTTTCATTGAAGCTCTCAAATGGGGGCACAGGTTCTTCCAGACTTTCAAGGATCGACCACATTTCAGACCTCTCTTCGGCGGTATCCTGCTTGTGGGTTTTGGTCTCTTAGGTGCTTCGGAAGGTTTGGGGTTGGGAGTCGATTCACTTGAGAGGGTACTAAGCGGTGAATCCTGCCCCTGGTGGTTGTGGATTTTCAAATCGGTTGCAACGGGCATCACTTTAGGAGCTGGTGGGAGCGGCGGCGTGGTAACTCCCATCTTCGTGGTGGGCGCTTCCGCGGGATCTATCTGGGGACGGATCATTGGAGCAGACCCTGCATTATTCGCAGCTCTGGGGATGGTTGCGGTTCTGTCCGGCTGCGCCAACACGCCCATCGCTGCATCCGTGATGGGACTTGAACTCTTCGGACCTTCTTTCGGTCCCTACGGAGCGGTAGTTTGTGTGGTCAGTTTCCTCATGACCGGTTACCGCGGCGTTTACTCCAGCCAGATATTGGCTCGCCAGAAGAGTGAAATCTTAACAGCACCGTTAAACCAGCCCATTCCTTCCGAAGGGAAAGTTTCCCTCGAATTTGACACCCGCAAAAAGTTTGTGCGCATTCAACATTTCTTCGAAGACTTCAGGAATTGGATTCGCGGCGTCAAGTTCTGGCGCCATTAAATCATATCATATCAATTCCGCCTTCCAAAAAACAACCAAAATAAATCTCACCTTGACATTCACTAAAAAATGTCATATATTTAGTGATCATCTATCTTGCATTTCCAATAACAAAGGAGTTCCCCGATGCTCCACTCTGGTAAAACTTTAACAGCACTCTCATCCACAGCTATTGTATCCCTGATGTTGATAGGATCGATTGCATGCGCATCAGAATATAATTTCGAAGATCTGATCGCCTACTTCGATTATGACGCCTCTCAACAGCTGAATGCTACTCAAAACTTCCTCGAAGGCACCTTCTTCCACGATCAATACGAAGTTACTTTCCAGTCTGTGCACGGTGAGACGGTTACCGGAAGTTTAACCATCCCCAAACCGTTATGGGCTGGACCGGGTCCCTATCCCGCCATGCTATACCTGCACGGCTATGGAGGATCAGCTACCGTTGATCCCCTGCTCTCGGACTTGATATACCTGCTGGAATTAACCTACGGTGAACCTTACGTAATCTTCGCCATAGATGCCCAATATCACGGTAGCCGTTCAGTCCCTGGCAGAGACATGTTCAGCCTGAACTTCGTTCAGGATCAGGCTGCACTGGCTACCACTGTCATCGATGAACGGCGCGCTATCGATTTTTTGGAGTCTCATCCGGATGTGATTGCTGATGAAATTCACCTGATGGGCATAAGCATGGGCGCTATTATAGGCGCTTTAACCATGAGTGTGGATCACCGTCCCGATGCTGCCTGTCTGATAGTAGGTGGCGGGAACTGGACTGAACTTGTCTCTGCATCGCAGCTTCCACCTGCCATTCCCATGCGGGAAGCGTTAAACGACCACTATGAAACCATCCCGCGCTACTTCGACGTAGTTGATCCGGTGAACACCATCATCAATGCATCACCCCATGTGGCACTGCAGATGCACAACGGAACCCAAGACGTAACCGTCCCCACCGGTCAGCAGCTCTTCGATGCAGCCGGCGAACCCAAGGAGATCTTCTGGTACAGCGCCAATCACTACACGATCGTCCTCTACAGCTTTACCATCGTCGGCGCCGCACTGGACTGGTTCAGTACGTATTAGTATCCACTGATGAGTAGATAACTTGAGTACTTCACCGCTCAACTCGGGTATGAGTCCAAAATTCTGAGGTTTACCATGAAACGCACCGTCATCCTTTCGATCATCTTGACGCTTTCAATAAATATCGCTCACGCCGATTGGCCCCTCTTCCACGGTGATTTAGCCAGAACCGGTTACAGTTCAGAAACCACCACCGCAGGGTTGGTAGAACTATGGTCAGTGGATCTGGGATCAGCGGTTTACACTTCCCCGGTCGTAGCCGATGGAGAAGTTTACCTATCCACAACTAATGCTCAACTCTACGCCTTCGATCAGGAAACCGGCGTTCAACTCTGGCAGGTGCCGCTGGGTAGCTGGCTGGATGTCCCACCGACCTTTCACCAGAATAAACTGTTCTTTGGTAGTAATGACCATAAGGTTTACTGTCTGGATGCGCAGAGTGGGAATGTGCTGTGGCAGGCGCAGACAGGTTCCTGGGTCAAATCATCACCGTTGGTCTTCGACGGTAAGGTTTTCGTGGGATCATCCGATCATCATTTTTATGCCTTCGATATCAACACAGGCACTGAGTTGTTCAGGATCCCCCTGAATGGAGACGTCATAACGGCTCCTTCCACCGATGGCACAGACGTCTTCTTCGCAGGTGATGATGAGATGATTCACGCCATCACCACAAACGGTAACTCTCTATGGTCTGTTTCTATGGGCGGAGCGGTCTATTGTGCTCCGGTTTGTGCAGAGAACAAAATCATCTACGGAACCATAGCCAACGGTGAAGGCTTGTCCTATAACCGAATTGTTGCTTTAGACGCTGCAAATGGATCGCAAGTCTGGATGCAGCAGTTAGCTCAATATGACTTCTTATATGGCACGCCCGCTGTAGGTTACGGAAGCGTTTATATCCCGGACTGTCAGGGTACAGTCCATGCCTACGACATAAATGATGGAAACCTCATCTGGGAACGATCTTTGGGAGATTGGGCGCTTCAGTCCAGCCCGGCTCTGTCCAATGGTGTGCTCTATTTAGGTTCCAATGATGGATATATTTATGCCCTGGATGCTTTTACTGGTGTTGTTTTAGATCAAGCTGAAACTGATTACTTTATACATAGCTCACCCGCAGTATCAGATGGACGTCTGTATATCGGTTCGGCTGATGGAACTCTGAGTGCTTTCAGCCTCAACTCGCCCGTTGAAATCGTCGCGACACCGATAGGTACATCAGTATCACCTGGAGAAACCTTAGAATTCGACGTCACTATGACCGAACTTTCCGGTCAACTTCAGAATTACGCCGCCTGGATGAGGATAACTACTCCCCGAGGTGGACAGCTTAACTTTGGCAACGTCTTTAATCTGACCTTAAATCCCTACCAGCAGAGACTGGCAACCGGCAGGTTGAATGTACCTCCTTCAGCCCCTGCAGGTGACTACTATTTAGCTGTCAATGTGGGATCATCCCAGGATGAGATCTGGGACGCATCCAGTTTCGCGTTCACCATCACCACCACTGAAGCCCAATCCGGCTCAGGTGATGACTGGTATTTCGCTTTCAGTGATGCGCTCGGAGACTTTGCCACAGGTCCGGTACACCCGCAAGAATTCTCGTTGCAGCCTCCATTTCCCAATCCTTTTAATCCAACCACCAACATAACCTTCTCACTTCCGCATTCATCTGATGTATCTCTGCATGTTTACGACGTATCCGGTCGTCATGTGGATACAATACTGAACGAATCAGTTGGCGCAGGTGTGCATACTTTGGTCTGGGACGCGACTGGAAAATCTTCAGGAGTATATCTCTTTCGACTGCAAGCTGGGGATAGGGTGTATGTAGAGAGGGGCATTCTGGCGAAGTAGTGGACGAAACCTCCTGTTGTGCCATTGCGCCAGAATAAATTCTGGCGCTCAATTGAGGAGTAGAAAAGTCGCTGAAGCGACTTTTGAACTTGCGAAACGTCACCATTGACTTTAGTCAATTGAATCCCACCTGTGAGCACCGGAACTTTAGGCCGGTGCAATTTGCAGGGATCATAAAGGCGAGAGAGTGGCCGGGACAGCTTCCCCGTTGGGGCTGGCGAAGTCAGGATGTCCCGGTATGGTGCAATTCTTCAAACCTAAATCCTTGCAATCGCCATAAAAATTTCGTATATTATTAAGTTAAGATAAATTCTGCAAGACTCGAACTTGTAATACTGACTGTTCAAGATCACTTGTTGACATGAGTAACACCAAAGAAGAAATAACCCGGCTGACTGCTACAGTTTCCTGCGCTGGTTGAGCATCTAAACTGGGCTTGGCGGAGCTGAGCGAAGTTTTAAAGGGATTGCCACCTGTCAATGATCCTCGGCTGCTGGTGGGAACCAACACTGCCGATGACGCCGGTGTGTATAAATTAAGTGATGACCTGGCGATAATCCAGACAGTTGATTTCTTCCCCCCAACGCTGGATGATCCGTTTACCTATGGACAGGTTGCTGCGGCTAATTCGCTGTCTGACGTTTATGCCATGGGCGGCACCCCGGTAACAGTCCTGAACGTTGTAGGTTGGCCCAGCGGTACTTTTCCACTCAATGTACTAACCGATATTCTACGCGGCGGACAGGATAAAGTTACCGAAGCCGGAGCTGTTGTCGCCGGTGGTCATACCTGCGTTGACCGGGAACTGAAATACGGTCTGTCGGTAACAGGTGTAATACATCCCGATAAGATATTGACCAATGCCGGTGCCAAAGCTGGCGACAGAATCATTCTGACTAAACCGTTAGGCATTGGCGTTATCACCACCGCATTAAAGCTGGGGCGTGTCAACGACGAACTGGCGAAAAAAGTCGGCAGCGTCATGATTACTTTGAATAAAAAAGCAGCCGAAATCATGAAGCAATTCCGCATTCATGCGGTGACCGATGTAACTGGTTTCGGGCTGATGGGACACCTGCATGAGATGATGCTCTATTCAGGGATGCATGCCCGGCTGTTTTTCAAGCAGATACCTATATTACCTGAAGCCTACGACTTCACAGGTCCCGAAACAGTCCCTGGTGGAACCAAGAAGAATATGAGTTTCTTAGAACCTAATGTTGTCCTATCACAGGATATTCGTGAAGAAGAGAATATATTAATTCATGATGCCCAGACTTCCGGCGGACTGTTGATCTGTGTAGATCACGATGATGCGGCAGATTTGATGGCTAACCTGCATGCTGATGGCGTTGGTCAGGCGTCGCTTATCGGTCAGGTTTTGGAAGGAGAAGCTGGAAAAATATACGTAGAACTGTAATTGTATCCATTATGGGAGCGGATGGTGACTGGCGTTGCCCACGGGCTTCAAACCCGCTGGCGGGCTCTAATAAAGTCCGCGGTGAGTTCGATCCTCACACGTTCCCGCTAATCTAAAGCCGTCATTCTGGCAGCGAAGTGAGCCCAGAATCTGACAGCAAACAATTTCCATTCATCCGGGTCTTGTCCCCCTTACGCGGGACGAGACCCGACAGAACTTTTAATTTCCCTGAGTATTCTTTCTCTACAATGTGACCCCCATCACAAATCAATTTAACCATTTATGCTTAAATAATATAGATAAGCTTTTATGCGAACATTCACACAGGTGAGGAACACGAAAATGTTAGGTTATTTTCTGTTCCGCTGGCAGGCTTGAATACTCCCGGCGGCGAGTTCGACCGCTAACTGCGGCTAACATTACCAAATTGCACTGAATTACTAAATGTCCTTTAAGGAGGAAAATGAAAATGAAGAAGCTTTGCTGCTTGCTGACAGTCTTCCTATTCGCCGCCGCGACTTGGGCACAAGCCCCAAACTTCGATTATGGTTACCTGATCACCAATGATGAAGGTTACATAGTCGAAGGAAACGTCTATGACGCACCCGAATTCGGCGACTGGGACGACGACGGCGACCAGGATATGATGGTCGGCGTATTCTATAATGGCAATATCTACTACTACGAGAACGTTGCGTTACCGGGGATTGAACCAGAATTCGCACCCTACTATGAAATTACGGCGGATGGCTCTCCAATTTCAGTATCCTATGGTTGATGTATCGGCGCTACTCCACGGATCGTGGACTGGAATGAAGATGGATTGAAAGATTTAATCGTAGGTGAATACAACGGCACTCTGCGTTACTATCGCAACATAGGAACGGTCGGTAACCCTCAACTAACTTTCGACAGTTATATCCAGGTTGGAGGTGTTAATATTGACATCGGTAGCTATTCTCAAGCCTGGATAAACGACTGGAACGAAGATAGTATGAAAGACCTTTTAGTCGGTGCCAGCGATGGGAGAGTTTACCTGTACATCAACGTTGGAACCAATGCAGCTCCGGTATTCGCCACTACTTCATATGTGAGACTATCCAATAATACCCAGCTCGATTACGGCTCGCGCAGCGGCCCCATCGTGGTCGATCTAAACAACGATGGTGTTAAGGATTTAGTCTCCGGTGAGGTCAGCGGCAAGATGTACTACTGCCAGAACAACGGCACCAACGAAGTTCCCTCACTTGCGAGCCCGGTTGCTCTTCAGACAGGAACAATCGATATAGATCACGGTAGTACCGCCAGAGCGGCAATTATTGACTGGGATGGTGATGGCACCACTGATTTAGTAGTCGGCGGGTACGACTCCAGGTTAAAACTGTTCCTACAAGCGCTGACGACCGATCCTGCGCCAATAATTCAGTTAACTAACCTGGGTGGCTATTCGATACCTGGAACTGGAGGCAGGCTGAGTTTCAATATCACAATCAATAACTCCAACCCTTCATCCGTGACATTTGACGTTTGGACAGAAGTGCAACTTCCCAACAGTAGTTTCTTCGGTCCCTTGATATACCGTCCAGACATCACCCTTGATCCCTACGGAAATATCACTCGCAATCTGACCCAGTATGTGCCGGGTTCTGCACCTAGCGATTACTATTACTACTACGGTTATGTTGGGGATCAAAATAGCCTGCAGGTCTATAGCACATCGTATTTCTACTTCAACAAGTTAGCAGATGGAGATGGATCTTCCGGCGTCTGGAACGTTACCGGATGGGAAGAGGAGAACATCTGCGCACCAACACAGCAGTTGCCGGATAAGGTCAGCTTGATGGCTTCCCCCAATCCCTTCAATCCTACATCTACCGTCAACTTCGATCTGCCAGCAACCGCTGAAATCAGTTTAACAATCTACAACTTAGCTGGTCAGAAAGTTACCACACTGGTGGACGGTTACCGGGAAGCGGGTAATCATGAAGCAACCTGGAACGCTGTGGGGCTTCCTTCCGGTGTTTACTTCGCTCACCTGAATGCAGGAGATACTCACGTGGTGCAGAAGCTGTTGTTGACGAAATAAGACATAGATAATCCTGAATACCGGTTAGATTTTGATTAAATTTTCCGGTATTGGGAACTTTAACTAAATAAGGGACGTGTAATATACATACGTCCCTTTGTTTTTAATACGATAACATATAATCATATAATAATTAATCGCATACGAACAAATGGAGGTTATCATGAAAAAGTCTATCATCTTTGCCTTAATAGTGGTTTGCATATTCATTTCATCACCACTCAAATCGCAAAACTCCAACCTTACACCCTCATCAACCAAACCTAAATTTGAAAACGGAATAATTAAAACGGAAACTATCCACCATCCACTGCTTGCTCACGTTTTTCCCAGTATTGAATTTATTGAACAAACGAGCACGTGGCGTCTGCCACCCGATAAGCGTATAGTAGGAATTCTGGGAGAGAAACTCTGGGAGATGCCCTATTCATTTAACCAGGCCTTTCATGAAGTTGAAGATCTTTCCTCAGCAACTTTATATGAACGGTTAGAAGCTTTCATCCAGATTAAATTCTGGACTCAGGATCCCACCATACAAATCCTCTATTATGAGGAAGTCTCTATCAAAAAGTCTATTTATTTATTCAATCATCGCTTCATCATAGGGCGGAAATATAAGGTAATAAGGGATAAGGAAATAACAGACATTGTTCAAAAGATTGAAATACTCATCGCATTCGACCGGAACCAAATTGTTGAGGTGAGAACGGGTTATGAACGAAATGGTAAATATATACACCAGGGTGTTTTTAATCCTAATCCTGTTCATACAAAGGATGGGCATGATTCAGGACAAAGAGATGTTGAAGTGGAAATTTGGGGCAGTCACTTAACTACAACTAGTGAAACGTATGGAAATCCTGCACAGGTTCATACGCACCACTACGTTACTGTTCATGTTGATGGAGAACCACCAGGTCCAGAGCCACCTTTAGTAGTGTTTACAGTAACAGGTTTGAATCCTTACACAGAGACAATGTTAAGAGTTATCCCAGTTTATTGGGATGTCCCTGGTGAAGATTTCTACAATTTCTGTGAAACTGCAGATGAAAATGGTCATGCTGGGTTCAATTGGTTTCCTGCGGGTGAACCCGGAAGAACAGGGATCTGCAAAGTATATGTTTACGATGAACAGACCTCTGAACTTTTATGGCACGATCCGCGCTTGAGGGTAATCCCAGAAAAGATTATCACTGGACGGTTTCCTTACCTGTATGGCTATGATTATTCGATTAAGTATACAGACCAATTTTTTGTTAACCATCCATTAGGAAGAGGACACGCGAACACATTTGTAGAAGATGTAAGGCAAGCGCTGTGGAATTCGTGGTTTTTAGAGGTGCATCACTGGAATCTATGCGAAGGCTTGACTAATTGGAGACCCTATGATGATAATGACACCTTAGATGTGTTTATAAACGATGCAATTGATGTAACAGATAATATGTACCATTCTACTGAAAATATGGCAGCTGCGTGGGCTGGTGAGAAACGTGTAATAGAAATTGGAAGTCGTATACATGAACATCCATATTTAATAACTTACTACCCAGAATCGGATCTGATTAGCAGTGCGATCAGTCATGAATTCTATCATGGAATCCAGTGGAGCCATAATAGAGAATTGGGGGAAAGTTTTGGTCCAAATATGTGGATGGTAGAGGGTCAAGCACGCTTTTTACAAACTGTATTTATGAATTACTACAGCTATCCAGTACATGAGAACGAAGAATTCAATATAGGAAGCGTATATCAGTTTGATTCTAACATGTACCTTCTAAACTATTTAGATTGGAAGCTAACTGATATTGAACACTCGTACTGTCTATTCTGGCGATTTCTATATGAAACCTATTCTCAGTCTGGATTGGAGGCAGAAAAACTTGAGATCATAAGGGAAACCTGTGATGGGAATACTAATCCTACGATGTCAGCAATTGAGATTTTTGTGGACGATAAATTATTAGGCTTTCTTGGCGCTTATGATACAATGGACGAAGCAATACGTGAATTCGCAAAATATGCGTATTTCAATGATCCGGAAAATGATCTTTGGGATCCGCCCCCTCTTCCTGATTTTTATGTCGATCCGGATTTAGAAGATTCATTTACCTATGGTTTGTCCGATCCCCTGCAAGGATATATCCTTACGGAGGCTGATTACGGTGAAGAGGTGCATAGTCACGAGGGAGAGCTTCCTGATGTATGGGGTATTGATTATTTGAGATATGAATTCATTGAGGATCTTAATCTTCCAGCGGCAACATTAACGTTCAATTGTAATCCTGATGGAGATGAAGATATTGGTGAATTCGGAGTTGATACTTTTACTGAAGATGTGCAAACACATGAGGTTACTACTTTCCCATTAATCATTACTGGCGTTGAGGATAAAGTCACGTTTAATCTAAATCCGTATATTCAGGATCATGTTGTTATAGCGATTTCTAGACAAGATGCTGACTATATAGATGAAGAATACTCAATCTCAATATCTTCAGGAATAACCGTTGATGTTGAACCTGTATACCCTCCTGTTATTATTGGACAGTCTGGGGGAGAGATTGTTTATAAACTCACGGTTACTAATCATAGTGCTCAGGAAATATCTGCTGATGTTTGGTGTGAAATCACAGAACCTGATCTGACTCACTTTGATGATATTTATGACAATTCTATTGTTCTTGGGCCTCTTAGTGTTTGGCAGCAGCAACTGACACATGATATTCAACCTGATGAAACACCTGGTGACTTTCATCTTCACGGATATGTTGGTGTAGAAGGAATTGGTCCGGATTCGAAATGGGATCGTGACTTTTTTGCGTTAAAAATAGTTGATGATGTCCCACCTGAAGTAGATTGGATAGGACACTACGGCGGTACACTTAATGATGTTGGTCACGATGTATATGAGATGTCTAGCGGAAATTTCTGTGCTGTGGGAAGCTTTGGGGATCAAGGTGCATATAAATGCGTAACATATCCAGACGGAAATTATTATCCCGCAAGATCAAGGATTTACAATTACTATGAGGCTGCCTTTGGTATTGACCCAATATCTGTTGGCGGGCATGCCATTACAGGATACAAAACATCCTCACATGATAACGATATATTCCTAAGAATTGAAGCGCCTCCAAGTGTTAATTGGTCTTGTACAGTGGATATAGGGGGTGGTAGAGATGATGTTGGATATGATATAATACAAAACAATGATGGACATTACATAATAGCAGGTCGCAGTGATGATGATATTTGCTTGGTTGATGTGGATTATCCTATTCAATTCTCTCAATGGGAACGGATTTATGATAATAATGACAATATAGATGTCGGTTTTGCTGTTGAACAGACGCTTGATGATGGTTATATAATTGCGGGTTATACTGAAAATGTAAATGATATTGATGTTTACTTGGTGAAAACAGATGAAGATGGAATTCAACAATGGGCTCGTCAGTATAATCCTCCTCTTGACTTATGGGACTGGGGATATGACATTGATGTGACTCCTGATGGAGGGTATATAATAGCAGGTACTGCAAATAGTGATTTTTCAAATAATCCGACAGATGTATATGTCTTTCGTACTGATCAGGATGGAAATGTTTTATGGGAAGAGCTATATGGTACGAATTCTATTACTGATAGATATGAGGGGTATGGTCTATGTCAATGCACTTTTGGTGGATTTATTATCGTTGGGTATCAGTTGGCTCCTGGTCCTCAGGGTTTTGGTGATTTGTATGTTGTTCGGATTGATGGATCTGGGAATATAATCTATGAAATGCATATTGATTACGATAGTAGTATGGAAGTTGGTACAGAAATTTGGCAAAATGCCGACGGAGGGTATATAATTACCGGATGGATAAAAGGATCACAAACAGAACAAATAGACTTACTATTAGTTCGCTTGGAACCTGAGACTTTTGTAAATAGTGTTTTCGGTATTCCACCAAATTACGATGTAGTTAGTCATAAGCCAGATACTTATCGTCTTAAACCTGGATATCCGAATCCCTTTAATCCACTAACTACTATTCCGTTCGATTTACCAGAGGCCACAAAAATCAACCTGACAATTTACAATCTTGCTGGTCAGAAAGTTGCCACATTGGTGGACGGTTACCGGGAAGCCGGCAGCCATGAAGTAACCTGGAACGCTGTAGGGCTTCCTTCCGGCGTTTACTTCGCTCATCTGAATGCAGGAGATTCTCACATGGTACAGAAGCTCTTGCTGACGAAATAGCGATACCTTCATTTAACCAATACCAAGGCGGCTCCCACCGAGCCGCCTTTTCTTATGTCTAAATGGGTACTATTTACTGGATATTTTCATTAAACAACCGTAAATTACCGGAAAAATATCCCGCCCGCTTCTGCTTAACAGGGCTACCTCTGCTTCCAACAGCAGAACACTTGCGGATCATACAGATATAAATTATATTGACTTTAATGTACATCGTTACAACTGCATATCGCGAGGAGAACACATGTCCGGTTTTGTGGGATTAGCTGATCTGTCAGGTTCTCCCATTGATGAAAACCTGTTCACGGCGTTTGTCGATGCGCACAAGGTTGAGAATAACTCCCTGTCCTATACTCACCGAAACACGGACGGTTCTCTATTATTCGCTTCAGTGCGAAATGATTTATTCCCCCCTACCGCTCAAACACGCTGGTCGCAGGATGATAATTCGATATTTTTCGTTCACGGGGAGATTTTCAATGAAGACCTCCAGAATATAGATGATCTTCATAGAAGTTTCTTAGAATCCGAAGGTGCTGTAGATAATTATCTCACCCACCTGAACGGATCTTTCTTAATAGCTCACATCGATAAAAAGAGTGGGCGGTTATTATTGGCTTGTGATCGTTCTGCCAGCCTGCCCCTATATTACGCAGTGCGAGGAAATCTCTTCGCCTTCGGCAGCCGTATGAAACCCTTCACCAGCCTACCTGGATCGCGGTTCAAACTGAACCCCGAAGCAGTGTCTAACTTTTTAACCAACGGATTCATCCTCGATGGAAACACCCTGTTGCGAGGTCTGAAGGTATTAAAACCGGCGGAGTATTTCATTCTTCAGCAAAATGAGATAAAGGAGCGGCGCTATTGGCGATATTCATTCTCTTCAGAGGGCGAACCAAAGAACGAACGTGACTTGAAGATAGAATTTTCAGAATTGATATTTAATTCCGTTAAAAAGCGCACCAGCGATGGTATTCCCTTTGGTGTGCTCTTAAGTGGCGGGTACGATTCAAGAGCTATTTTGGGATGCGTTAGGAAGCTTCACGCTGATGATACTCTTAACACCATTACCTGGGGTGAGGAAGAGAATATACTCCGAAGCGATGCTTTCGTATCCAGAAATATTGCTGAATATATCGGATCGAAGCACACATTCTATCGCATCAACCCTGAAAAACTGGTTGATAATTTTCGTGCTTTCGTCAAGCGCAGCGAAGGCAGAACCGATAGCGTTGGCAATTACCCTGAAAACCTGGCCATCTTCGACAGAATAAGAGAGAATCTAAGAGTGGGATTTCTGCTGCGCGGCGATGAAATATTCGGATGGAAGTCCAACGTGAATTCAGACACCTCTATTTTTCATTCACTTGACATTCACGAAATGCGCAATCTGCCACGCAATTTCAAATACCTCCTGCCTGAATTTCGAAGAAAATTGATAGAAGCGAGCCACGAACAAATACAGCAAATATTGTCGGAAGTTCCCTACAAAGACTTGCATAATCGCAAAGACTACCTCTATTTCAACCAACGGCTGTTCTGTTACTTAAATCCGCTATCCCATCTCAAACAGCAGGCAATATGGATGCGCAACCCCTTCCTGGACAATGATATTCAGGATTTCGTTGGAAAACTCCCCACGCGGTTGCGTCTGGATAAAGCACTGTTCAAGTTAACCGTAGGGGAGATGTTCCCCCAATTTGGCAGGTTTGAAATTGCCCAGCAGAGCAACCTGGTTGACTGGGATGCTTATATAAAAAAGGACCTCAGGCTTCAGAATTACCTGAAGGAGACGTTATTACTTCATGAGAATGGATTTGACCGTTTCCTGGACAAGGGGAAACTCGAGGCTTTTCTCGGAAATCACTTTACACATCGAGCAGCAGACATATCTCGTCAAAATGACAAGAAAAAATCGTTGTATAAGAGAGCGAGGGGCAGGCTTCAGAGATCTCTGGGATGCTACACGCTATCGCCCAGCACTGAACTTTTCAGACTCATGATATTGAAAATTTTCGCAGATGAATTTCTGGACGGGGAATTCGATTTGGGATAAAATAATACCAATAAAAAAGCCCGCTTGATTATCCATGCGGGCTTTTTTATTGTGTAAATTCTTAAGACATCTACAATATCCAGGCAACACCCATCGCCAGGGTCTCTTTGAAGCGACCACCCAGCGAGATCTGCTTATCATAATGGAGTTCCCAGGCCAGACTCACCTGAAGAAACTGAGCAACCTGAGCAGCCACCAGGTTTTGCCAGATCACATCTGCAGCTTTCCAGTCATCTGCGTAGGGTGTTCCGGCAACAGCATCCTCTTCAGAATAGAAAAACGCCTGAAAAACGGATAATTCAGTGGTGTAGGTCGTAGTCTCAGACAGCTTCTTCGTCCAGTTGGTAACCCATTCCAGACCGCCATCCGATGTGGTTTGTGAAGGTGTGATCACACCAGATGAATCTCCCTCCTGGGATATAAACTGTCGCAGGCCCAAACCAACCCTAGTTGTCAGCTTACTCCCTTCAACCTCGTGTAGTGTCTTCATCACTCCAGCGCTCTCTATCAGTTCGATGGGATTAAGATAGCGTTTCTCATAACCTGGTGAAGCATCGTAGAATTGTGAAATGAACTGCCCTGCAGCATAGGGATCCACGAAGCTGTTCATGGTGCATTTCCAGAGGGTCTGGAAATCTATCTTATCCGTGGATTTCAAAGGTGCAGCCCATTCGTAGGTGGTCTGATCCTGACTGTGTGTCTGCCCGAAAGCGAGCTGTAAGTCATTCTCAACACGAATTAATTCAGAAAGCTGCTTCTGCGCGGTTGCGTGAACATTAGCAGTCCATATAATCGATCCAACTTCGCCGCCATCCCAGTTATCCGAATAAGCTGCCTGGGTTAGAGCAAGGCTTGCTTCCAGGGTGGTTTTCCATCCATAAGGATCATCATCACCTTCCTGTGCGAAAACCAATCCCGTTCCCACTAATGAAATTAGAAACCATAAAACCGCTTTTTTCATTGCATTAACTCCCTTTCTTGATTAACTTTTTTGAATTTGCAAAACATAACAAAACTCTACGGATATAACAAATAAAAAGTTGGAAAAATTTTGTGAGCGTTATGAGTTGTGCCTTTGATTCATGGCTTTCATTCAACTGCCTCTCCGACTAAATACTTCCCAAAACGTAATAACGTAAGCGTAAATTAGAAATTTACATCGATAAAAATAATACAAGAAAACAAACACAACAACTTGGAGGAAAAAAATGGGCGACATTACTAATTGGTCACAACAAGGGCTTGATCTAATCATGCAGTACGTTCCCACTGTGGTTACAGCTTTGATCACTCTGGTTATAGGTCTCTGGATCATTAAGATCATCGTGAAAGCCGTTAATCGTAATATGGGTAAGAGCAAGGTGGATGTTTCGTTGCAGAAATTCCTGGCCAGTATGATAGGAATAGGCTTGAAAATCATGCTGCTGATCACGGTTATTGGCATGTTTGGTGTGCAAATGACTTCCTTTATTGCCATCATAGGTGCCGCCGGTCTGGCTGTTGGTTTGGCATTGCAGGGGACTCTGGCTAATTTCGCAGGAGGCGTATTAATCCTCCTCTTCAAACCATATAAAGTCGGAGACGTAATTGAGGCACAAGGCTTTATCGGTGGTGTTCATGAAATCCAAATCTTTAATACCATACTCAAGACACCTGATAAGAAGACCATCATCATCCCTAACGGTGGGCTTTCTAACGGCAGCATTACCAATTACACCACAGAGCCCCAACGGAGGATAGATTTTACCTTCGGAATCGGATATGAGGATAATATAGACAAAGCCCAAGAAACGCTCCTGAAGATTATCGCTGAAGATGACAGGATATTAAAAGATCCAGCACCTATGGTGAAAGTATCGGAATTGGCGGATAGCTCAGTGAACTTCGCCACGCGAGTGTGGTGTAACACAGCAGACTACTGGGATATATACTTCGATATGCATGGCAAAGTGAAAAAAGCCTTCGATGCTAACGGCATATCAATTCCATTCCCCCAGACCGACGTCCATCTGTACAAGCACGAAGGTTAGTAGGAATCGGCATAGAGAGAGCAAAAGAAACGATCCCGCTCGGTGCGGGATCGTTTCTTTTGCCACTATTCTACTATTCTACTATTCTAATATTCTATTACTGTCCCAACCGGACGAACTCTATCCTCCGGTTCTGTTGCCTTCCTTCTTTTGTATCATTCGTGACGATCGGATTAGCGGGTCCGTGGCCAATTGCTGTCAGTCTGGTTTCATCGACGCCCCGCTCGACTAACCATGTTTTTACAGCTTCTGCACGCGCCTGAGATAGTTTCATGTTGAAGGTCAAGCGCCCGGTGTTGTCCGTGTAGCCCTGGATCTCAAAGAGCATAGCGGGATATGCCAAAAGGGTATTCAACGCCTTGGTCAGGATCTCCTCTGACTCCGGTAGAATGTCCGACTTGCTGGACTTGAAAACGACGCCTTCAAGCACGATTTTTTCGCCTTCTTCCAACACTAACATATCCTCTTCTTCGAAGTCGTCATCAGCGTTGTTCGGGTCCGTGCCGCGTTCCACTTCTTCTAAATCTCCGATAGATCCTTCGTCGGTATCACCATTTAGAGGATTAGTCTTGTAAATGACGATCTCCTGCATGTCACTCAAACCGTCTGCATCGCTGTCGATGTTGTTCGGATCGGTGCCGTGAGTGTTGATCTCATCGGGGTCCTTTAGTCCATCTCCATCGCTGTCAGGTTTGTTGGGATTGGTCATATACTGCTTGAGTTCGTCAGCGTCTCTTAACTGATCGCCGTCCGTATCGGGATTGTTGGGATTGGTCTTGGTTACCTGAAGTTCTTCAGCATCACCTAACGTATCATTATCGCTGTCAGGGTTGAGTGGATTTGTCAAATACGTATTGACTTCCTCACCATCGTTTAAGCCATCCCCATCCGTATCCGGGTTTTTCTTGTCGGTTCCTAAGAGTTTTTCCTCCTTGTTCATCAGACCATCGCTATCAGAATCCCTTGGACCTCTCCCCGGTGCGTATTTGATACCGGCAAGACCGCATAAATACGTATCGTTGCTGTTGTCATCGTACGGGTATATGTCATCCGTAAAAGTGTAATTCCATCCACCATTGACGTCAATTGCCATATTCTGGCTGAACCAGTACTGCGCTCCGACTCCTAAGGGTATCACGGCAGACCAGTCATTTAAATTCGTGTTGTTGTTGATACCCGAAGGCACTGTTTTAATCTCATAATAGAGAGCACCAATACCAGCATACAGATATCCCACCCAGGATTCCGTCTGAATAGCATGGTAATTCATGCGGATATCAATCGGGATCAACATCGTTTCGTAATCACTAGCGCCATTCCAGGTCATCCCTATTCCGAATTCCGAATGAACGCGTTCATACGTTAATGAACCTAAAGTAGCCCGCACCATCGGGTTGAAATCGTTGTTTTCAGATTCATTATCGCCCAATGAACCGCCGACGCTCAATCCATACACCAGGCTTTCGATAGGCGGCTGTGCGCTTGCTGAAAAGGCCAATACCATCGCTAATGTTACCAAAGTGATTAAATAGGTTTGTTTCATTGTTTACCTCCTCCTCTGTGGTAAATTGTAAGTATATTTGTCGTTATTGTAGACTTTATATCTGAGTCTGTCGAAACGGGTTGGACTAAAACCCCTCGATAATTTTATTAGTTGTGGTGATGCATGCGAATCCATAGGCAAGATTCATCAAAGTTGCTAAGTGCATCTCCTCATAAGCTGCTCCTGTCGCGTCCGCTGGAAAGAAGACACGATAATCGCGGTAATACGCATCTCGTGTAGTGGATTCACAGCAGAGATTGGTCATAACGCCGCAGATGACTAAGTCCTTAATATACGCACAACGCAGTATAATTTCCAAGTCTGTATTGTAAAAAGCGCTATAACGATGTTTTTTAATTACATTATCTCCAGCTTGAGGCGTAATTGCTTGATAAACTTCAGCTTCAGGCTTCCCTTCGCGAATCATATCACCCCACCACCATCCCATAATTCCGGCGTCAGAACCATCGGGATTGTGTACATGAGTGGTGTATATAACCGGTCTATCTGCTTCCTGAAATTTCGCTATCAGTTGTTGCACATTGGGAATGATAGCCTCACCTGCAGGCAAATAGCTGTGTGAATCCGGACTTATGAAGTAATTCTGCATATCCACGACTAACAACGCAGAGGCACCGCTATCTAACTCGAGATCGTGTCGCTGAAAAGGCGCAATCTGTCGCAGCCATTTTTCCGTGAATTGTGGCAGGTTCTGAGGATTTATTTTGCTATAATCATTCAATTTGCTAACTTCTGTAATGCACACTTAATGTTAATACAAGATTGCTATCAACCGTTTAGGTCCATGAGCGCCACGCACCAAAACCTTCTCGATGTCAGCGGTTAAAGATGGTCCTGTTACCCACGTCATGGGAATATCTCCAGGATGAACATTGCCAGATTTCAGAACAGCAATAGCGCTTGATTTATCCGCATGGAGATTTGTTTTCTTAAGAAGTACGATATGAACTTCAGGTAGCAGAGCAGCTAATCTTCCCCTTTCTCCAGTGTGCAGTAGAATGACGGTGCCAGTATCGGCGATACCCGCCTGCGCCGTTGTGATGCCCACCTGGCTTTTAGACAGTTCATCCAGTGTTCCTTCTGAAGTCTGCAGTAGTACAATACCAGTATCCTTCACAATTTCAGGAATCGATAATCTCTCCAGTTCTGGATCCGAATTCAACAGGACAGTTTCCCCTTTGAATTCCTTCAATATCTCTTTTAATACACTATCTATTGTCTTTTTTCCAGTTATAACTCGGGTTTCCCCACCAACCTTTTCCAGCATATCACAGAACTGCTGATGGAGGGTTTTCTTCGCTTTTTTACCCACTGGAGTAGGAATTTCAGGGCGTTCAGGCACGCCAATATTGTCAGTAGCGTGCCGAATAGCGTTTAATATTTCGTCTCTTGATATCTTTTCTTTCTCCAACTCAATCAACCTTCTGGTTTTTCTTGATTTGTAAATTCCTTGAGAAACATCTCAGAAAAACTACTCCTTGCTAAGGGCGGACTCGACCTGCTCTTGCCCCAGATAGGGAGTGGGGGAGACCATCGTCCCTGCAGAATATCATGTAGGATAAAGCGTGGTAATCCCGCCAAAGCACGGTAGAGATCGGGTCTGGACATCACACTCTGCCACCCGCTAATGACCGCTCGTTCCCCTGACCATCCCGCAATTTCGGAAGTAACGCGGCTGCGCAGATTCAGCAGCAGACGGTGCAAATCTATCTTTACTGGACATATTTCACTGCAGGAACCGCACAGACTGCTGGCAAAGGGATGGTCGCCTGCCTTGTCGAGTCCCAGGAAAATAGGCGCCAAAACAGCTCCTATCGGTCCAGGATAAATCCAACCGTAAGCATGCCCTCCTGTCTGACGATAAACCGGGCAGGTGTTCAGACAAGCCCCACATCTGATGCAGCGCAGAACCTCCCTTAAATCGGGATCAGCAAGAGCTTTTGTGCGTCCGTTATCCACGATAACCAGGTGCATTTGTTCAGGTCCGTCAGTTTCTCCTTCTTTTCGCGGACGATTGAAGAACAGCACCGATCCCGTGATCCTCTGTCCGGTAGCAGATCGAGGTAGAAGTTCAAGTAGCACCATCAGATCTTCAAACGTGGGAATTACTTTCTCGATTCCCATTACGCTGATTTGAACGCGGGGGATGGCGCCCACTAATCTGCCGTTACCCTCATTTTCCACCATTACCGGTGTACCGGATTCCGCCACCGCGAAATTCACGCCGGTGATGCCTATTTCCGCCTTCATGAATTTTTCCCGCAGTACCTTGCGAGCTATACCGATCAACTTAACCGGATCGTCTTCGTATTCAACGCCAAGTTTATCTGCAAAGAGTCTGCCCACATCCGAGCGGGATAAGTGCAGCGCCGGTGCAGTTATATGTGAAGGCATCTGTCCGGCGATCTGCACGATATATTCGCCTAAATCGGTTTCAACTACCTCAAAGCCCTGTCCTTCTAAATAAGGCGTCAGACCTATTTCTTCTGTAGTCATGGACTTGGACTTGGCAATGATCGGTCGTTCAGAAGATCCCGACACCCGCGTGGCTGCTGTACAAATATCCCCAACAATCCTCTTCGCTTCCGCTGCATCCTTCGCCCAGTGTACTTCAATCCCCTTGGCAGAAGCTCTCTCTTCCAGCATCAAGAGATGCTCCTCTAATCCGGTGATTGCACAGTTGCGAATGTGTGCAGCACGGTCGCGCAAATTTTCCCAATGCGGTAGTTCCGCGACGACTTCTGCCCGCTTTGTCAGGGAATGATCGGTGGCTTTCTTAACCGCCTGCCTGAGCGCTTCATCCTCAAGCGCTGAGCGTATATACGATTTTATCTTGGTCGGATCGGATTGCATCGATTAGTTGAATTATCTCTTGGGGTTCTTCAAACCTTTATCGAGTTTATTGCGCACTTCCCGGAGAATGGAACTGTGCAACTCTTCAGAATGTCTTTCGATGAATTCTCTTATCTTGTCCGGGTTGCTTTTGGACCCTTCGCGCAGAGCCCAGGATATGGCTTTAACTATCATCTTCTCACGGGAATTCCTATACCAGGATATAATTTCCAGGTAACGGTCAACGTCCCCGACGCCTTTGCGTAGTGGCAACACAGTCGCCACAATCAACAACCTTCTTCCCCATACAGAAGGGTAATCACGGTATTCAACAAGGTCATCTATGGTGATTATATCCTGGAGTATCATGTAACATAACAATCCTCCTGTAATGTCAGTCATCCCCCAGTCGGAAAGCAGCGGCACCCATTCATGGATGTAATCCAAGAGATCCTTGCGCCAGTATTTCTTTAGTCTGCACAATCCCCCAAAACCGAGAGCCGCCAGTTCACGGATGCGGCGTTTGTATGCTTCATCGGTGAAAGCAACCAGCATTTCGTAATCTTCAGACGTCTTGAGCTGTTTGAACAGCGACTTTTCGAATTCACGCAGCACCGGAACTCTGACGCCAACCGACGTCCACCTGCCACCCTCTTCTGTTGGCGTCTGCGGCGTGAAATGATCGATCGATTCGCGGTACTCTTCGTCGGCTAGGGGCTCTAATTGTTTTAGGATTTCGTCAGGATTCATGATACTCTTCTATTTCAATAAAATTTCAGATAAAAATATTATCTCTTCTTAAAATCCTTAAGATAAGGATAGATTGATTGTTTCGCATCTTGTTCGTATTTTGATACTTCTTGCGGTCTGAAATATTCTAGTAGAAGTTTTGTTGCTTCATACCAAACATAGACTCCAAATATTACTAAGTCTTCTGCCTCATCTGCAAGCCTTAATGGTTTAATCGAAAGCATCCCATCTTCACCTTCATTTATTGACTTTAAAATATTCTCCGCATGCATTGCTTCTGAATATCTGCGATAATAAAATTCATATATCCCTATTCTGCCTAATTTCCGAGCTAATATTTCCAAATCATTGTAGCCACTAAATAGCGCGTGCCATCTTTTACACTTGCTCTTTTTATATTCAGATCTGATTTCTTTGAAGTAATCACTATTAAGATATTCTTCATCATCCTTAACTCTGTTTGGGGCATCAGTAAATTTTGGTATTCCTGTTTTACCCACAAATGAGCTATCTTTCTTCAGTTCCTTGATAATTCTCTTCCTTTCTTCAGATCCATTTTTAAACATTTTTTTCCATCTAAGTTTTTCTAAACCTTTGACATATACAAAAGATCTTGCTCGTCTAATGGTATCTTTCTCAACTATATAGTGCATATATAATAATGCTTCGCTTGACGATCGTACCAAAAGCGAATTAGGATTAAACACAGATTGTGCTACTAAGACTTCAATAGCGTCAAGCATTTCAAAAATATGCCTATAGAATAGTAGTATTAATGTACTTTCGCGTGGTTTATCTCTACTTGATTTCATAGAGCGACCAAGTGCATGGGTGCTGTAGTTCACCATTTTTTTGAATAAATCACTTAAAATATGTAATTGGTCAGCATTCTCAGCAACTCTAAACTCACGGTTTAGAATACCGTCTAATGGCTTATCGAACATGTCGACTACTCCTTGTGATGTCGTTTAGTTTCGTTCTCCTCATATTCCCAACGCTCCCTCCATTATCCTCAACACGTGCATTGTGCGTAAACCCATCCCTCTCTTCTTAATCAGTCCCTCCAAATGCATCAAGCACGAATCATCCACAGCGGTGATGATCTGAGCCTCGGTACTCTGAATGTTGCTAAGCTTCTGTAAGCCGATAGCACTGGATAGTTCGGGGAACTTCACCGAAAAAGTACCGCCAAAGCCGCAGCATTCTTGCGATCCGGGTGGTATAATCAATTCCAGATCTTTGATGCTGCCAAGTAGCTTCTTCGGTTCTTCTTCAACACCCAATTCGCGCAGAGCATGACACGATTCGTGCAATGCCACTCTACCCGGATAACTCCCCTCTATCTCTTCTATACCTAACTGATGATAGATAAACTGCGTCCCCTCAAAAATGCGGTTGCGTACCGATTCCCAGCGTTCCCTGCCTCTGGATGACAATTCCAGATCACCGTAGAAGACCTTAACCATGCTCACGCACGATCCTGAGGGTGCCACTATCCATTCATACGGTTCCAGGAGGCGTAAGAATCGCTCAGCTAAAGGTACAACCTGATCCGGGTAACCGCTGTTAAAGGCTGGTTGTCCGCAGCAGGTCTGGTGGGGGATATTTACCGGCTTCAATCCGAAATGCCGCAGTAATTTCGCTAACGCCATACCCGTTTCAGGAAACAGTTGTTCCGTGAAGCAGGGGATGAACAGACCTATTTTCGTACCGTCAGGGATCATTAGTCAGGATTAGGGATTGGGGGATTCAGAGGGAAAAATAAGAAGAAAAACTGTAAATGGGAAATGGAAAATCGGGTATTTGCGTTTGGGACAAACAAAGAGTCAGGAGATGACTCCTGACTCTTTACTTACTTGTTCAGTTTAAATTGAATCTTTACACTGATCAAATCAGATGAAATCGCCTTCTAACGCTTCATCCACCTGAGCTATCGAATCAACTGCTACCCCAGCCTTGTTAAATAGCTCTGTGACCTGCTGGCGGCTGTCGGCAATCCAGCAGCAGGCTACTTTGCCGCTTTCCTTATCGACGTATGCTCTTTCCATTTTGAGCGACGGATCTCCACCAGTCCGGTGGGTTTTTAGGACCTGCGCTCAATTACGCCTGACGTCCTCCTCAGACATGGGAGGCATGTAAATGAGAAATTTTGGCATTTTGACCTCCTGGTTTTTGTTGAAAACTACTGGGCTTTTTAATACGAGCCACAGTTATACAGATCTCACTTAGTCCCTAAGTTCCAGCCAGATAATCACTGGCGTAAGAGATCTGGTCTTTGCTCAGATTATCTATGGAAATTCCCATAGTTGACAGCTTCAAGCTGGCAATTTCCTGATCTTGTTCTTCCGGAATGCCGTAAACCTTGTTCTCCATTTTTTCGCCCTCGCGCACCGTGCGTAGCTGCGACAGAAACTGGTTGGCAAAGGACATATCCATCACTTCCGATGGGTGACCTTCAGCAGCGGCTAAGTTCACCAGACGTCCCTGTGCCAGCAGGAAGATGTGTTTGCCGTTCTTAAGTGTGTATTCTTCACAGTTGGGGCGAACCGTCCGCTTGGATTTGGTCAACGCTTCCAGATCGTCTATGTTGATCTCACAGTCATAGTGACCGGTGTTGCAGACGATAGCGCCGTCCTTCATCTTTTCGAAGTGGCGTTTGACTATGATGTCCTTCATGCCTGTCGCCGTGATGAAGATGTCACCAACAGATGCCGCCTGATCCATCTTCATGATGCGGTGACCTTCCAGGGTTGCCTTCAAAGCCTGTGTGGGTTTAACTTCAGTAGCTATGACGTTGGAACCCAGACCAGCAGCACGCATGGCACAACCGCGACCGCAGTGTCCGTATCCACCAACTACGAAGGTTTTTCCTGCCAACAGAACTGATGTAGCTCGAAGAATGCCGTCAATTGATGATTGACCGGTGCCGTAAACATTGTCGAAGTCCCACTTGGTTTCTGCATCGTTTACCGCGATAACCGGATATTTCAATGCACCGTCATCTGCCATAGCGCGCAGCCTGTGCACCCCGGTAGTTGTCTCCTCGGTGCCGCCAAGCATTTCCTTGATCAAACCCTTGTGCTTGGTATGTATGGACATGATCAAATCAGCGCCATCATCAAGCGTTAACGTGGGCTTAAAATCGAGCGTGCGATCTATGCACCAGTAAAATTCTTCAACATTCATACCGTGCCAGGCAAAAATCGAGTATCCCGCCTTCGCCAGAGCCGCAGCGATGTCGTCCTGGGTGGAAAGAGGATTGCATCCGGACCAAGCAATTTCAGCGCCAGCAGCTCGCAAGGTTTCCACTAACACTGCTGTCTCTTTGGTAACGTGCAGACATCCAGCGATTCGCTGCCCCTTTAATGGTTTGGTTTTTTCATATTTCTCGCGCAGCGACATCAGCACCGGCATCTTGGACTCAGCCCATTCGATCTTCATTCGGCCGGCTTCGGCCATGGAAATGTCTTTTACTTTGTAGTTCAATTAAATCTCCTTAAATCCCTTTTTCTACAGCTATTATATAAGGGATTGTTATCTTTTGTTTAAAGTGTATTTACTTAGCCTTTCTTTATCTCATCGGCCATATCCAATCGCTCCCAACTGAAATCATAGTCTTCGCGACCGAAGTGACCGTAAGCGGCGGTTTTTCTATAAACAGGACGCCGTAATTGCAGGCGGTCTATGATACCCGCCGGTGTTAGGTCAAAGTACTTTTTAATGATTCCTAAAATATGCTCATTGGATTCTGTTGCTGTCCCGTTTGTATCTATCATGATCGATACAGGTTCAGCTACGCCTATTGCGTACGCAAGCTGAAGTTCACAGCGTTCCGCCAGCCCAGCAGCCACTATGTTCTTGGCGACCCATCTGGCTGCGTATGCAGCGCTGCGATCAACCTTTGTGGGATCCTTCCCTGAGAAACAGCCACCGCCGTGCGCACCGAACCCGCCATACGTGTCAACGATAATCTTTCGTCCTGTGAGACCTGCATCACCGAGGGGACCACCCGTCACGAAGCGTCCTGTGGGGTTGATGTGATAGGTGATCTTATTCTCGTCAACAAGGTCCTTGGGAAGAACTGGGAGGATGACGTGTTTGATAATATCGTCCCTGAGCTGCTCATTTGTGACGTCAGGATTGTGCTGAGTGGAAATAACCACAGTCTCTATGTTCACAGGTTTGCCATCAATATAGCGGACAGAAACCTGGGATTTTCCATCGGGACGTAGAAAATTTAAAATATTCTGTTTGCGAGCTTCAGAAAGACGCATGGTGAGCTTATGTGCCAGCGTGATGGGTACAGGCATGAGGTTGGGACTCTCGTTCGTTGCATATCCGAACATCATTCCCTGATCACCAGCACCAGCCCGATCTACGCCCATGGCGATATCAGAAGATTGCTGATCGATGGACGTCAAAACTGCGCAGGTTTCATAATCAAAGCCGTATTCGGCATTTACATATCCGATATCCTTGATTGTATCTCTTGCTATGGTTGGGATGTCAACGTACGTGCTGGTAGTGATTTCACCGCCAATCAAGCACAACCCGGTGGTTACAAACGTCTCACAAGCAACGCGTCCAAACGGATCATCTTTCAGTACCGCATCCAGTACGGCATCACTAATCTGATCGGCTACCTTATCAGGGTGACCTTCGGTCACAGATTCCGATGTGAAGAGAAATTCCGACATTCGTACCTCACTTTATTTATTTTTTTCTTATTTTTTGTGTAGAACTATGCCACAGTATTTTAAAAGCGTAAGCCAACTCTGAATCCCAACCCTGAAAAATTGAGTTCTTCATGAAGCGGCAAGCCCTGTTCATTTGATCCCTTGCTGCGTTTAGCAACACAGCCGTTATACAGGATTTCTCCTAACAGCGCAGATTGGTGCCCTATGGGGAATTCCGCGCCGATCATCATCTGCCAACCAAATCCGCCGTAAAAGCGGCTCTGTTTTTCGCCAGTTAGATAATTGGCTTCATGGCTGAACAATATCTCATATCCACCAGCAATGCCAATATAAGGTTTCAATACCGTCTCAGGCATAATATTGAAATCCAGGTGAACCATTAGAGGCAATGCGTACATGGAATATTCTATCTCGGTTTCAATGCCTGATGTAGTTGTACCGCCAGACGTAGTGCTTGTATCGACCTGGGATTCCTGGCTGAACTTACGAATGAACAGATCTGCACCGAAACCGAAATCCAGCCGTTCATCCACTTTTTGACCGGTAGTAAAGCCTACAATCAAACCTGCCCTGGCATTTTTGGGGTTAAATGTGCCAACCTTTATTTTCGTTACAGATTGCGCCTGAGTAACACTCGCCAATATCAACAGTGCAGACAAAATCGTTAAGAGTCTTTTATAATACATTAATCTCCTTTCTCTGGAATAACCACTGAAGAGTAATCTGACAGGTTCAACTGTTGGTACTGCCCTGTAATGGCGGCTTCTTTACCGATGATGGATCGTTTAAGAAGTGCAGAGCTTATATGAGCCTTCTCTTCAATAATCGAATCCTCTACTATTGATCCCTCAATTTCAGCTCCGCGTCCGATTGAAACATACGGTCCTATCACGGAATTGCTGATTCTGACATCATCATCGATGAACACCGGTGGGTGAATAACGTTGCCAGGTCGGTATTCCTCAAGTCCAGATGCATCAGCTTCGCTTATCTTGAGAAGATACTTATTGGAATCAAGCAGAGTATCAGCGGTGCCGCAGTCATGCCATCCCTGTATGCTGAAGGTGGTCATCTTCTCCCCGCTGTCCACCATTCGTTTCAGGGCGTCCGTGATCTGATATTCTCCTTTTACTGTGACATTATCACTAATGATCCCATCTATACAGCTTTTGAGAAGACCGCCGTTTTTAATAAAATATAACCCCACGATAGCCAGATTACTGGGTGGTTCTGGTGATTTTTCCACCAGATCGGTGATAAAATCATCTTCAAGCATGACAACCCCGAACCTGCGGGCATCCTCAACTTCTTGAACGCCCAAAGAACTGTACTTACTCTGCAGTACTTCATCAAGGTTCAGTTCGAAGATAGTATCACCCAAAATGACCATCACTTCGCCGTCATCTTCGGATAAACCCATGCCGACCGCATGTCCTAATCCTAAAATCTCCGTCTGTTCCACGAATTCTAAACGCAGATCGGGATAGCGGTCTTTAGCCCACTGTTCAAATTCCTCCTTCATGTAGCCAACGATGAAGACGATGTGGTCTATCCTCGTCCCGGCAACATGATCTAAGATGTGAGCAATAATTGGTTTACCGGCTACGTTCAGGAGTACTTTCGGCTTCGAAAGAGTCAGGGGACGCAACCGCGTACCGACTCCTGCAACAGGTATAATCGCTTTCATATTACATACAATAATCGCATCGAAAAGATGCGAATTTATAGAAGATTTGAACCTTAAAATATATAAAATACTTATGCGCTTTCCAAGCGCTAAATCCATTTCTTTTGGCCGAAAATCAGGGTTGCTTCTGCTTGATTTCAGTGATGATAGGAATTGCCACCGGATCGATTCCTTTCAGTATAGCAAGATGATAGCTTATCCAATCTGTCTTGTATATCAGAGTATAAAGACGCTCAAGTGGTGAATCTCCTTCTGCAGTCACTCTGATGATTTCAATGCCAATCTCCTGGATGTGTTCACGAAGCTGTTCTAACAGGATTATTAAGGATTCAGGGGCCTGCGGATCATCTAAGAAGATCGCTACGGGGCGAAACGGTTCAATACTCTTTACATTCAACGTTTCGACAATATTATGCAGAGCTTCAGGTACTTCCAGACAAATTGATAATGCTGAGGCATTTTCAGCTAACTGCGCCTGGAAGCGTCGCGCAACTCCTGAAGTGATCCCAGCTCCAACAATCATAGGCAGTCGCCGGGAAATCCGTTGAGCGATCCTGTAAGCTGTACCGTCGGTTTCCCGCATGGCGAGCCTGATTGAATTGAGCGGTTGAGACAATAAATCAAGATCACCATCCCAAAGAGGAATTAATTGAGTCCTCTGAAGGATATAGATCAAGGGGATGCTGGTATAACCTAAAGCAGCGCGCGGAGCCATCCCTCCTGGTATCATCAGATGTGGGCAGCCTCGTTCTGACGCCAGTTCAGCTAAGCGACCACCTGATGATATGGAAATCCCTTGCGCGCCTCTGTCCAGCGCTTTTTCAAATGCTGCCAAAGTTTCCCGCGTTTCGCCGGAATAGCTGATAGCCACTACAATAGTTCCTTCACCGATCCAATTAGGAAGGAATTCACCTCTTACTACGTTAACCAGTCGGGTGAACAGATCAGAAAATAAATCGCATACTAACGTGGCGCCAATAGCGCTTCCCCCTATGCCCAAAAATGTCAAATCCGATGGTTTGGCTATCCCACCTAAATCCCAATTCTTTCCCATTTCATCAGCCTGACGTATTTGCTCAGGGAATTCATCCAGCCATGTCCACATTCTATCGTGCATCATCAATCCTTATTGAACCAGACAGGTAAATCCGCGAACAGCTTTTTCATGGTTGTTGTCATGAATTTCTCCACCTCGGATGCCATGCAATATTGAAAAGCTTTCCGCATCACATCCTTGGCGAGTTCAAAATCGGTGGAGCGTATTATCTTTTTGATCTCTGGGATTAGAACAGGAGAAACAGACAGTTCATCAATTTCAAGACCGATCAGAAGCAGTGTAGCTAAAGGATCCCCGGCAAGCTCACCGCATAAAGCCACTGGTATGCCAGCGTTGTGGGCGGCTTTAACTGTGGACCTGATCATACGCAATACTGCAGGGTGATAGGCCGTGTAATACTGGGCGACATTTTCGTTCGCTCGATCTACAGCCAGAGTGTACTGCACTAAGTCGTTTGTGCCGATGCTGAAAAAATCACATTCGAGAGCTAATTCATCAGCCATAATGACCGCTGAAGGCACTTCGATCATTATCCCCAACTTGATCGATGGATCGAATTTCAGTTTGTGCTTTGCCAGATCATCCATCACCTCCCCTAATATCCGGCGAGCTTTCCTAACTTCCGCCACCCCGGAGATTAACGGCAACAGAATCCTAACGTCGCGCTTGTAAGACGCTTGCAGAATAGCGCTGAACTGTGCTCTTAAAGAATCTTCCATATCCAGACTCACCCTGATAGCACGCCAGCCTAAAAATGGATTATTCTCTTTGGGGAATTCAAAACCAGGCATGATCTTGTCCCCGCCTAAGTCGAAGGTTCTTATGACGACCGGATGCGGTTTCATGGTTTCGACAACGTGGCGGTATTCTGATATCTGTTCTTCTTCCGTGGGCATGCTCTTGCGTGTCAAGTACAGATATTCCGTGCGGAATAATCCGATCCCTTCACCGCCGTGCTCTACAGCGGCTTGTGTCTCAACTGGAAGCTCTATGTTTGCCATGAGTTCTATGCGGTGACCATCGCTGGTTTCGGTGGGAAGATCACGCAGTTTTTTAAGCTTACTCATGAAGCTCAGATAGCGTTTTCTTTTGCTCTGATATTGATCTAAGTGTTTTTTTGTGGGGAACAGGACGACTTTGCCGGAATTTCCGTTGACAACGATATTTTCCCCTGAACAGGCGATTTCGGTGACGTTCTTCAACCCGGTAACGGCTGGCACTTCTATGGATCTGGTGAGAATGGCTGTATGGGAAGTAGCTCCGCCCATGTCGGTTGCAATACCAAGAACATGCTTGCGATCCAGATGAATTACGTCTGATGGAGATAGATTTGAAGCAATGATGATAACTGGGTGCGTCAATTCGGAAAGATGCTGATCCTCTAATCCCTGAAGATTATAAATAATGCGGCGGGCTACGTCGTAAACGTCATCCGCGCGCTGGCTGAAATATTCCCCCTGCTGAGCTTTTAACGACTTATAAGTCCGTTGCATGATATTATGCACAATCGCATCGGCACAAATATTGTCCTCTTTCAGCCTCTGGGTGGTCTCGTCTATGAGCATGGCGTCATCTAATATCAAGAGGTGCGAATCAAATATTCGCGCCACGATATCACCCGTCTGTTTTACTGCCAACGAACGCGTCTTTAGAATATCCCTGCGGGTGGTTTCTAACGCTACCTTGAAGCGTTCAGTTTCGGCGGATATCTCAGACGCCTCCAATTTGCGGACTTTAACCTTAGGGTAAGTGTTATTGAAGAGATAAACCGGTCCTATGGCGATCCCGGGCGCGGCAGGAACCCCTTTCAATCGTACTTCAGTCTGTTTTTTCTTCTGAGGCATTCTCTGGTGTGCTAATTACCTATTCCCTTATCTAAAGCTTCTCCTCACTGAATTGATTTTCAATGAGTGAAACGATCTGATCGATCAATTCTTCAGCGCCTTCTCCATCAGCTTCGATGACAACAGTTGATCCCTTTTCGGCAGCTAACATCATAACGCCCATAATGCTCTTGCCATTGATCTTCTGACCGTCCTTGGAAATCCAGAAATTCGCCTTCGATAGAGAGGCAGCTTTCACGATCTTTGAAGCAGGTCGTGCATGGATCCCAAGTTCATTCAATATCGTAACTTCTCGGCGAATCATCTTCTTTGGGTGTTCTTTTAGTACTTCCTATTTAGCAGCATTTCGCTGAAGTCGCGCAGTCCTTGCGCCCTTTCCGGGTGTGGAAATTCATCCAAAATGTTATTTGCCTTCTCAAACAGTTCATGAATCTCATGTTTTGCCTGATCGAAGATCTGGGCTTCTTGAAAAATATGCTTGATTTCCAGTATCATTTCAGGGGAAATCTTGGCCGAAGATAAAATTTCAGCGATTTTGGAACGTTGATCGTCACTGGCTAACTGCAGAGCTTTCACCATCATAAATGTCTTCTTACCCGCTTTAACGTCCGAACCGAACGTCTTGCCGATCACCTCTTCAGAAGCTGCTATATCCAATAGATCATCCTGTATCTGAAATGCGGTACCAATGGTCGATCCATAACGGCTGAGTAAATTGATCTCTTCTTCCGTGCCACCGCCTAAAATAGCCCCGATCTCAGTGGACATCGTAATCAACCTGCCCGTCTTCTTGCCGATCATGCGGAAATATTCATCCAGAGTGACGTTGCTGCATGTTTCAAATTCTTTATCGAAAGCCTGACCTTCGCATACTTCCACCACACCTTCAGTAAAAAGACGGCATACAGGAATTAGATATTGCGATGGCAGTTTCATCAACTGGCGGTACGCCAGACCGATTAAACCGTCGCCTGCCAGAATAGCGACCGGCTCGTCCCATTTCTTATGTACGGTGTCATGACCTCGGCGCAGATCATCCCTGTCCATTATGTCATCGTGGACAAGAGTGAAATTATGCAGCAGCTCGATGGCGACAGCAGCGCTGATTGCGCTTTTTATATTGCCATTGACAGTCTGTGCTGAAAGCAGCAACAGTATGGGACGTAGGCGCTTGCCGCCAATTCCCACAAAATATCTTATAGGTTCATAAAGTGATTCGGGTTGTATCTGAGGTACGGCTTCTATCAATTCTGCGTCGATCCGCTGGCGCAGGTTATCTACCGTATCAGCGAAGTTTTCCAAGTCTTAACCTCAAGTTTTACGTTCTCTTAAAAATAAGGCTGGTGATTAAGACAAGTCAAGTGAAATTTAATGGACTTTTTGTTTTCAATGCTTTAAATACTTGTTTTTTTCCAATCAGAATTGTATATTCTTATGTACCCATTACGATGAGGAAAGATTTCATGCGTGCATTCAATCCCATCCACTGCTTAATAGCCTTATGTGCATTTGCCACCGTTGCTCAAGCCAGTTCTAAATTCCTACAGGCTGACCTTTTAGAAGGGTGGCATGCCTACGATACCGAAGAATACGTCACGGCTGAAGAGCTGTTTCGATATATGAATGGCGGCGCCGAGCTTTACTTAGAATACCGCTATGCGGGGCTGTGCGTGCGCGAGTATGAAGACGAAAACGGCAACAGCCTTACTGTCGAAATCTACAGTTACGCCACCCCGCAGGATGCCTACGGAATCTACAGCATTGACACCACCGGTGCACCTGTCGATTTAGGACAGGGAGGTCGTAAAACCAGACTGACTATCAGATTCTGGAAAGACCGTTATTACATAAGAATCTTCCTGTGGGAGTCCAAAGATGAACTGATACCTATCCCCGAACGAGCCGCCCGCATAGTGGATCAGAAGATCGACATGGTAGGGGAATTGCCGCATTGGCTGAACAGCCTCATTGCTAACGGTTTATCGCCTTCCTTCATTCGAGGTGAAATTGCCATACGGCAGGTCGCCGGTTCCTGGCAGCCTGAAGACCTCCCCACCAGCCGCAAAGGTGGCGGCGCCTGGATACCGGAAGGACCGAAAATACCAGCTCCAGCTCTGGTTTTAAACTACGCCATAAAAGACAAAAGTGCAAGAACATTTCAGCGAATTTGGACCCTGATCACAGGTGACGCTCAAAATTACGTCGTTTCCGGTCAGAGGGGATTGGTCAATATGCCGGACGGATCGGTGCAGGGCCTGGAGACAGTCGGACCCAATCTGGTTTGGGTACCTGAAGCGCCCAATGACGCTGACTGCGAGGAAACTCTGAATATGATAAGAAAAATACTACAAGGGGAAAGAAGAGGTGAAAAATGAGACGCACTATTGCCATAATATTTCTAGCCAGCCTGCTGGTGTCGCAAGTTGTAGCTGGTGATCGTCACCATAAACCGTCTTTTCAGCATCACCCCGCGATAGATGCGGATTCTGTACACACCTGGAACGCTCTGCATTACGAAGTCCAGTTGCAATTGACGCCAATCTCTGTTCCTCACAACCTCTTTATCGAAGCGGTAACCGAAGTGCATTTGACGCCGGAAATTGAGAACCTGGAAGTTGTGGATATGTCTCTACATAACATGGACGTGGCTTCAGTAACTTTGGAAGGCGTAGGCTGTGCGTACGATCTCACTAATGATACGCTGTACGTTACTCTGCCCCAACCTCATAACCCCGGAGATACGCTGATATTAGTAATAGAATACAGCGGCTACCCGGAACTGACCGGCACTATGGCCTGGCAGGTTGGTATCTACTACCCTTCAGCGAACATGATCTACACTCACGCGGACGCCTGGGGTGCGCGCAATTGGATGCCCTGCTGGGATGAACCCTGGGACAAAGCTACCATCCGCCAGAAGCTGATCTTCCCTTCGGAATGGACCGTTGTGGCTAATGGCACCTTCGAAGACAGCACTTCAGCGGGTGGCTGGACGCGCTGGACGTACTACATGAACTATCCCATGACCACTTACTTAATCAGCTTCAACGCCCGCACCGATTACGTCACCTTCGAGCAGACGTCCCCATACTGTGATTATATCAGGCATTTTGTCTATCCAGGTCATCTGGGGTATGCGCAGAACGTTCTTGAGAGAGTTCCGGAAATGATAGATGCTTTCTCCGGTTTCTTCGGTGACTATCCGTTCGATACCTTCGGGTGCGCCGAAACACCCCTTTCCGGAGCCATGGAAAACCAGACCATAGTCAACCTTGGTGAATGGGTCATAACCGGGCAGTCAGAGATCACCGTCGCTCACGAATTGGGGCACATGTGGTTCGGTGATGCGGTGAGTTATATAGATTGGCCCGAAATGTGGTTGTCAGAAGGCTTCGCCACCTATTCGGAAGCGTTGTGGAATCAGCATTTAGGCGGAATGTCCGCTTATCACCAGTACGTGTTAACGAATATTAAGGCGCCCTATGTCTCATGGCAGGGATTCAACCCGCCCTATCCCACCTACGATCCACCCTGGGAATTGATCTGGTCATTGTTAACCTATGAGAAGCCCGCTACCGTATTGCACATGCTTCGTTTCCATCTGGGAGATGACCTTTTCTTCCAATCGATCCAGACCTACTTCGATCTTTACAAACACGGCAATGCCTCCACCTGGGATTTAGCCGCGGCGGTGCAGGACGTCAGCGGAGAAGATTACGACTGGTATTTCGACCAGTGGATATTCGAGGGCGGTTATCCTCAGTTTGAATATTTCGCTGCCTGGGAACCTGAAGGGGATGACATACTGCTGCGAGTTCCCATCGCTCAGGTGCAGGACGATGAGCTGATAGACTTCCGTACGGATGCGGAACTCTACATTTACAGCGGCGGCAATACTTTAATTGATACCATCACAATCGAAGCTTTGCCTACGCAGGAAATAGAAATATTGCTGACGGATGAACCGGACAGCATTGAACTTGATCCAGTCGGCTGGATATTGTGCGGAAAAACGCGTCTGGAGAGCATCACTGAACCCATTCTGGAAGCATCAGATCCATTCATAGACGATCAGGGTGGAAATGGTTTCCTGAATTCGGGCGAATTGGGGGATCTCTCATTCGTACTGACCAATTTGGGTCTTCCCACTGGTGACCTTACCGTAGAATTAACCTCTACAGACCCGACTTTGACTGTGCTGGAAGCAACGCGCTATGTTCCAGCGCTGTCCTTCTACGATCAGTATGATTTCAGCAGTGATCCTTTCCCTGTCCAGTACAACAGCAGTGGACCTCGCTGGGTGGAATTCCACGCCGAAGTATCCGAACAGGGGGGAGGTGCGGTGATAGATACGCTGGTGATCTGGCTGCCAGCGGGCGCTCCTGAACTGCTCCTGGTTGACGACGACGGCGGAGGATCATCCGAAGTGGAACACCAACTGGCGCTGGACAACATCAGACGAGTCTATCAGACGGTGGAATACGTTCATCCGGACAGCCTGCCACCTTTAACCGATTATTCAGGCGTAATTTGGGCGTGCGGGGAAGAGCTGACCAACACTCTGACTGCTGATGACCAGTCGCTTCTGCAGGACTATCTGCAAAACCAATCAGGAGCGCTATTGCTGTCAGGCAGGGGTGTTGTGCCCGATTTGCAGAGTACGGATTTCTTTGCATACGTTCTACACGCACAGGCAAACGGCGCTACTGCATCTCCGGTAGTGGAAGGCGCTGATCCCCTGGTATCGGAACTGTACCTGGGCATCTGGGGAGACGCCGCCAACAATGACATCGTGGAACCTGATGGCACTGTTGGAGCCGACACGCTGCTGGTCTATTTCCCCTTAAGCCAGGGCTGTGCCGTTAAATATGATGGTGATTATAAAACCTGCGTGATCGGTTTCGGCTTTGAAGACATAAAGCGGGATGATCCCCTGTACGATAACCCGGAAGATTTGTTAGCACCCCTGATGGTCTGGTTCACCGGATATACGGGTGTACAGGAAGAACCAGTACGATCCGTTTTGCCGACTGAATATTTGATTTGTCAAAACTACCCCAATCCGTTCAACCCAACTACAGTTATCAGCTTCTCGCTGCCGGTTGCAAGTCTGGTTAAGCTGGAGGTGTTTGATATCAATGGGCGTAATGTAGGGGCAAGCCTCTGTGCTTGCCCGGGTAGCCACAGAGGGCTACCCCTACAATCTTGGCACCCTCCCGGCACCCACCAGATCACTTTCAATGGCTCAGACCTGTCATCCGGTATTTATATCTATCGCCTGACTGCTGGCGAATTTACCGCTTCTGGTAAGATGTTACTGCTGAAATAGGACATGATTTTAGGGGCGTACCTCTGTGTGCGCCCTTAATTTGATCCCCCCTTTGTCCCCCCTTGACAAGGGGGGTGGCCCGACTTGTCGGGACGGGGGATTTGAAAGGAATAATCCAATGAAAAACACACTAATATTTCTCTTTCTCCCCACCCTCCTCTTCGCCCAGGAGTTCGAATTCCAACAGGAATTTGATACAATCCCGGTTGAGATTGATGGCTGGCAGCCGTTTTGTCCATGGGCTGGAGGAATGACGGAATCTCATCCTGCTATAGTAGATATCGATACTGATGGTGATCTGGATTTTCTTGTAGGTGAATACTTCGGTAAAATAAAGTTCTTCGAGAACTGCGGAACGGTTTATGATCCAGCTTACAGTTTAGTGGCAACAATATTTGATTATATAGAAGTTGATGCTCGAAATAAGCTTTGCTTTAGAGATTTAGACGATGATGGAGATTTAGATCTTGTGCTTTCTGACGATTGGCCCTATGTTCTTTTTTTTAGGAATACTGGTACACCTGAATATCCGAGTTTCACACTTGAGATTGATCCCCTCGTTCCTGCACCACCCTGGTGTAGAGGTCCGGAATTAATTGATATAGACGAAGACGGGGACTATGATTTACTAGCTGGCGAGAGCAATCTGTTCGGTGTTCCTCAGATATACCTCTATATGAATACCGGCACACCTCAAGATCCTGACTATCGGTTGTATACAGATGATTTAGTTCCGGGGACTCTGAACTTTGAAGATGTCGTCCCCAACTTGAGCATGGCGGATATAGATGATGACGGAGATGAGGATCTGTTTATATCCACTTCGAGGGATAACTTTCATTTCTTTGAGAATGTTAGTCAGCCTCCCAACGTGATTCAGTTCGTACATATTGATACCGCATGGCAGAATGTGAATGATCCACCTTATGGCGACCATATGTATTCCTGTTTCTACGATATTGATGCAGATTTAGACTTAGATTTATTCATAAGTAATGATGCATATTACTGGGAAACCTGGGAGAAGAACCTGGTTTTCTACCGCAATACAGGTACACCCCAGAATGCAGTAATGGTGCGGGAGATAGAAGACGTTTTCCCCGAATTGATGATATGGTATCCTTCCGCTTATCTTATTGATATCGATCAAGATAATGATGGTGATCTTTTCTTAGGTGATGGTTGGGGTGGCCTCCGTTTCTTCCGCAACGTCACCGGTCAGAACGAGGTCGGTCCCAAGAGACCGGACACTCCCTTTCCCAAATTAGATTTCAGCATCGGTCCCAATCCCGCTAATCCCGTAACCTGGATCAGTTTTACCCTGCCTTCCCCACAAGAAGCCACACTTGCCGTTTACAACATCTTAGGCGCTAAAGTCACCACTCTCACTTCCGGCATCCAACCACCCGGTACCCACACCCACATCTGGGATGCAGCGGAGTATTCCAGTGGGGTGTATATCATCAGATTGGAGGCGGTGGAGTTCCAGACGGCGGACAGGGTTGTGGTGGTGAAGTGATTGTCTACCGGGACATCCCCAAAGGGGTGGCTTCGCCACAAGCTGTCCCGGCCACACACGCAGATCCCGCCGGAGCGGGACAGGCGGCGCCAGAATGACGCTTCTCTCTTACGGCGCGTAAAGATATCCCACTAAGGAGAGAACGCCTTTTTTTATCCTTAATGATTTATCTTTTCCAATCACTGCACATATCCCAACCCCCGAAGCCGCTCCATATCTTCAGGACTTAAAGGTTGCTGTAGTTCCTCCCCGCTGGTAACTTTCAAGCTGTCGCAGTATTTTCTAAATTCCCGCATCTCATCCCACATTCCCAGTGTAAGGTCAGGCAAACTGTCTGAAATATCATGCATATCTCCTGGATCGGCAAATACATCATATAACTCCAACTGCGTCTTTAGAGTTGAATCGTTCGGCTGAACTTTCACCAGCTTATAGCGGTTATTTACCAATGCGTAAATGCTTTCATCCAGCAATTCATCCCAGGGTGGAATCACGTATCCGAAGTATCCTTTCTTCAGCGAATCATAGATCTCATCTTCACCTCTCAGTAGCGGTAGAAGCGACGTTCCTTCAAGCTTCTCATTGGGAGTGATACCAGCATATTCATAAATTGTCGGCGCTACATCGAGTAGATCGACTCTCCGGGGAATTACCAGTCCATCATATTCCGATTCAGGAAAGAACATGATCAAGGGAATCTTCAGCAGTTCGCTGTACATCGTATGCCCATGATCGAAATGCCCGTGTTCGGTAAACTCTTCTCCGTGATCAGAAGTGATGACGATTAGAGTATTCTCCATCAATTGCAGTGACGAAAGCGCCGCAAAGAGGTCTTTGATACCGCTGTCGATATTGGTAATTTCGTCATCGTACCGGTCAATCATTCTCTTCACCAAGGTCGAATCAACCAACTCATCGCTTCTGCGCTGAAACAGATCTTCTATAATTCGCAGTTCTGCAGCAGAGAATCTATCATCGGAACTGAATTTCCGGTTTACTGGATAATAAGGATAATGGACGTCCATATAGTGCATGTACAGAAAGAATGGATCAGTGCCGCGCTCTTCGAGCCAGTTGATGCTCATTCTTGTCACTTCATCAGCTTTACCGTATATCAAACCACCATCTATGAAACCAATGTTGTACAGAACTTCCCGTATTTTCGCATCTCGTGAAGTAAACAGAAAATGCGGCAAGATCAACTGCTTGGGTCCATGTCCTGGTAAATACCTGTATTCATCGAAGCCCTGATCGTAATTGTAGGTGGAGGTTACAAAACTGTTGGTATTGATCCCAGCAGTGAAATAGCCGTTTCCGCTTAAGGTTTCAGCCAGGGTTACCAATTCTGACGGTAGTAAATCTTCCCTTGAATCAGCTCCGTTCATGGCGCTGTACCGGCCGGTGAAGATGGACGCCACGGAAGGCTTCGTCCACGATGATGCCGCCAGGACGTCTTCGAAGATTGTCCCTTCGCGGCTTTGCTGAGTCAACCACGGCGAAGTGTCCCGGTGATACCCGTATGTTTTGAGGTGATCCGCCCGTAAGGTGTCTATAATAATCAGAATAATATTCGGCTTCGATGAGTAAGTGTCTCGTGGAATAGGGGAGACCTCCCTCCGATTGGGAATAGCGATAAGAGCATAAGCCGATATCACCAGCAATACAAAGCCCAGCACAAGTGTTTTGATATTAGCCTTTCTCCGAATAGTGACAGCAGCGGCATCCGACATTTTCCTGGCGATATGATATGTTATGCAATATATCCCTATTGCAAAACATAATGCAATCAGCCTATACAACAACTCTACAGAAGCAATATCCGCTGTCAAAGTGGGATCATAATCTATGCGTATGAAGATAATTAATAAAGAGGTCATAGCCGCACCAAATGCCATTCGGTGCGTGTCTCTGAAGTAGCAGTTATCAGTTTTGCTTCGCCTTATCAACCAATCTGCAGCTAAGTAAGTAACGAGTGTCGATATTCCCCAAACGGTAGCTACAAGAAGCTGGACGTTTCCCCCTTGATAAAATACGGTATTAGTGAAATCTCGGTAACCTAAGAATACGAGCGCAACCCCGGATAGTATGAATATAATCAAGCCTTTACATGATCTTTCAGAGTTATCTGAATGATCGAATCGCAGTCTGATTGAAAAGATCAATAAAGCGATAATCCCTCCTAAAACTGAGGATAACAGGGGATAAATAACGATAGAGTAAATTACCTGTTTTAGTGTGAAATTGATGTTATTGATCGCGAGAGCCGTGAGATCTTCCAGGATTAAAAATAGCAGACCCCAAACAAACCCGCACTTCAATCCGGTTTTGATATGATTCAACATGGAGAAGTCCTTGATGTTAATAAAATCCTCTGATTAAGTTACAGAGCATTTGGCAGAATGTCAAGTTCATAATCACGCGGGATTCTATGGGTTTAGGAATTTGATGGATGGGGTGTGTCTCTTAAAAGCTAATCAGCCAAAAAGCTTGCCAAAGCGTCCCTTATGTCTTATATTTAGGCGAGTGTTGAAATGCTAAGGGTTCATGTGAAGAGATGAATCCATCCCCACAAGTAGAAAACCCCCCACGTAAGGGGTGGCAACGTGGGGGGCGTACCGAGATGAGAATCGCAAATCAACCACGTTATTAAGGTAAAGGAGGAGACTGGCGCTGTCAAGCCCTATATTGTAATAAAACAGGATATGCGTATTATCGTGTTTATTCATACTTTAAAAATTTCCAGCAAGAAGCCTTAAGGATAGTTACTTCTTTACTTTATTTTAACGAGACAACTAAACAGTAGATAATAAGAAGAAATTCACACCTTCAACCCGAATGTTCTTTGAGGATGGTAAGTTTTCTTGTAGTTTTTTCAAATTCTCCCGTATCTACAGAGATCAACATCCTTCAAGTAAATTTTAAGGGGTAACATTTATACCTGGTGTAAAATTGCTATTTACACCCTGACTATGAAATGAAAGAAGTCGCGTTTTATCACAAGGAAGACGATAACTTAATCTGTGACGTGTGTCCCCAGCACTGCCGAATTGAAGAAGGGCAGCCGGGGATCTGCCGCGGGCGGCAACGATATGGTGACAAGCTCATTGCGGTTAATTACGCGCAGGCAGCTTCTTTGGCAGTCGATCCCATCGAAAAAAAGCCGCTTTATCATTTTATGCCGGGAAGCGTTATACTGTCTGTCGGAGCTAACGGGTGCAACCTGCAGTGCCTCTTCTGTCAGAATTCTGATATCTCTCAGGGCAAAGTGCCAACCAGTAACCTGCCGGTTGCAGAACTGGTAAATCTGGCTAAAGATAGAGGATCTGTGGGAGTTGCTTTCACCTATTCCGAACCTCTGATATGGTATGAATATGTTCTGGATGCATCGAGGGAGTTGCATAATAGTGGCAGTGTGAGTGTACTGGTTACGAACGGCTTTATTGAAGAAAAACCGTTAAAACAGCTATTACCTCATATCGACGCCATGAATATAGACCTGAAGTCCATCGATGATGACTTCTACAAACGGTTGTGCAAAGCCAGACTGGAGCCGGTGCAAAGAACCATCAGGCAAGCCTTTGAAGCAGGCGTCCATGTCGAGATAACTCATCTGGTGGTCACCGGATGGAATGATAATGCCGATAACATCTCCAGACTCGTCAGTTGGATCGCTTCTGTCGATCCTGATATACCTCTGCACCTTTCACGCTATTTTCCGCGCTATCATTTTGACAAGCCATTCACATCAGAAAAGTTCCTGTCCGAAGCATTAAGTACAGCTCGCAAGGAACTGAATTACGTTTATCTCGGTAATATTGCAGGAGGTGATGGCTCCCATACGACATGCCCGCAATGCCATGCTCTGGTAGTGGAAAGACTAGGATACGCAACCAATGTGCAGGGACTTGATGGCAGTAAATGCAGTGAGTGTGGCTTCCTGCTGCCATTCCGCAGATAAACTGTGGACGCTGCGCTGTAAGAGCTAAAGGTCAATTTTTAGTTGCTTATTTTATAAAAATAAATTAGCTTAAATCTTTCATGACTTACCAAATTATGAAGACTGTGGTCAGGTTAATTCCCGTTTTCCTTATTGGTCTCATCTGGGCTTTCTCAGGTTGCCAACAGAAGGACTCTGCCGTCGGGTCGGATATCGCTCCAGGGTTGAACGACGTCTTCCCCGAAGAGAAGTTGCTATATCCCTCCCAGACCGCCACGTTTTATGAGCTGGCGACAACCGGCGACAGTGATTGGCTTTACATCGGTCGGGCGCAAGGGTACGAATCTCATATTCTCCTTAAGTTCAATCCTTACAGTGCGCTGCCCGATAGCTACGCCATCGATTCCTTTGCCGTGAAGTTATGGGCGGACAGCATCATTGTTGCTGATCCGACCAGTCCCATGCAGGTTGATGTTTCCTTCATCGATGAGTACCAATCATGGGCTGAAATTGGCGTGGTCTGGGGCGATCTGGATACGGCTAATATCCCTCCCCCAAACACTTCTTTCGAGTTGCCCGGTGATCAGTTATCTGAAGATGAATTTCAATTCTCCCTGTACGAATATGACTATTCCAGTCAAGATAGCCTGATCCGAGCCTGGGAATGGGTTGGCAGCGGGGGAAAATCGCTCTATTACAACAGCGGGCTTTATTTAAAATCTGATAAGACTACCGAGCATTTGGTCAGATTCTGTTCTGCTGAACATGATTCGGTCGCTCTGCGCCCCAAGCTGGAAATGTACATTACGGTTTTTGATACCACTGATGGAGGAGTTGATACCACCTATGCTGATACCTCTTACATCTATGCTGGTGCCGATGCCTTCATCGTAACGGATTCGGCTGTTTTGGATCCCGATTTCCTTTACCTGGGTAATGCAGTATCCTACCGTACCATATTACTTTTCGATCTGGAAGGTCTCTTTCCTGCCTGGGGAGTTGGCGTTCATCGCGCTGAGGTTGTTTTACATGCGGACACAACCAATCAGTTCCAATTAGGTCAGATAACTGGCACTTACAATTTCGAGATGTCAGATACCACCTGGATTACTGCACCGGAAACTGCTCCGTATGAATTGGGAACATATCAATCTCCCAGTTATTACGACGAAGAGACCGCCATACTGACCCTCAACATCACCGATATAGTATATAACTGGATTCGATATCCGGGGACTAACAACGGATTTATGATTCGCACTTCAGCACCACTGGAGGATATCTCCCGCACAGCCTTCTTCGGTACTAATGCGGCTGACTCTTTACAACCCCACTTGAGTATCATCTACCTGGACAATACCCCATGATGCGTATTAAAGCAGTAATTATCTTTCCCCTGATTCTGTTCGCGGTTATCTTATTGCGCACAGCGCCGGTGCTTGCTACAGGTTCAATCTTCTCCGGGCTGGGATACGGCGTGATGGAAAATTTCACCTCCTCGCGTGCTATTGGCATGGGCAACGTGGGTATTGTGCTGAACGATAGCATCTCTCTAAATGCTCTGAATCCCGCCGCTCTGGCACAGATAAGACAGGCACGCGTTTCTATGGGAGGTTACATTTCCCGCCAAACGATGCGCGATCAATATGCCCAGGACATTGAGGATTGGTGGCAAGTGGAATATTTCAGCATCGCGGTGATGTTGAAGAAGGGGTTGGCTATCGGATTTTTCCTCTCACCGTATAGCCGCGTTCAATTTCGATACGGATGGAACGGAGAGATCAACGGTATTCCTTATTATCAGAGTTACCAGGGAAACGGCGGCTTGAGTCGTGCTGCGTTTCAATTTGCCGTCTCTTTGGGACGCTGGGGCGATATAGGGGTAAGCCCTTCCTTGATATGGGGACAGGTTGAAGAGCTCCGAGGTAGCTATTTCGATGAATCCGGCTACGATGATATTGAATTTCTGACTTCCAAGAAATGGCTGGCTTTCAGCGGGACTGCGGGGTTATTGCTGCATCCGTTTCACGGTTTGACCATAGGTGCCGGTTTTGAACCTGAGGTGCCGATCAGTCTGAATGAAACGTTTGTCTATTCTACAGACGATTCCAGTGTCGTGTTTCAGGATGAATACAGGTTGGCGGCGAAGTATTATGCCGGAGTTTCGATGGCGTTGTCTTCCAAATGGCTGTTGGCAGGGCAGATGATGTACAGCCCCTGGAGTGAGATCAATTATCTGCCAGAAGGCGCGTCCGGTTATGGTGATGCCACAAGCCTGGCTGGTGGAGCGGAATGGACGCCGGGATCATGGAATGACGATTTTTTCTTTAAAAGGTTTAATTACAGGTTCGGTTTTCGCTGGGAAACCAGCTATGCCGAAAGTCAGGGAAGCGCTATAGATGGCTATTTCGCCTCCATTGGCTTCGGTTATCCCTTTGGAGAAGGACAGCAGCGTTTTGACCTCTCCCTGGAATATGGTTCTCGCGGGGATCTATCCGCTAATGGCGGTCAGGAGAACATTTTCAAAATCCGTGCTGGTCTGAACTTAGGCGGAACCTGGTTCGTTCGTCCCAAGCCTGTGTGGGAAGATTAGTTTTTAAAAGGATCAACCCGCGCAGTCATTCTGTCCGAAGGACTCCCATGGAGAACGAAGTGAAGAATCTAGTTCCATAGTCTGGGTCGCCTGCCCCTATGGGGCCTCTGACCCCGACACCATGAATCATAACACAAATAAATATGGACAAAATAAATACAACATGCGTGGCAAATATTATCTGAAAGAGTCACGCAGCATGGAGATATCATGAAAAGTTCGAAAGTCATCTTCTTAATCTTAATTGCAATTACAGTAGGAATCATGTTTGGCTGCGCTCCACCTCCTTCAACCCAGGAAGCACAGTCAGAGCTTTCTTCCGACCAGCAGAAAGCTCTGGAAGATTCCCTGAAGCAGGTTCAATTACGTGAACTCAAAATCACGCGTTCTTTTGCCTATTCTCATTACAACAACCGCGCCTGGTCAGAAGCGGCTAAATATTACGCTGAATTAGCTGACAAAGACACCGGCAGCGTCTTCAACGATTACGGCAAATGGGCGCAGTGCTATATCAAGATGGATGTACCACCTGACTCGGTGAAAATGGTCTATCAGCGCGGTATTGCCGCTTTCCCTGACGATGCTTATCTGCACGCCAGTTTAGGTCATATATTCAGAACGCAGGGTCTTTTAGACAGTGCCGTCGTCCATTACGAAGCAGCAGTGGAACATAATGGAGAAGAACTGGAATACCGCAAGACTTTAGCGGAACTTTACACCCGCGTCAACCGGCAGATGGAAGCGATTGACCTGTATCGTGGTATTCTGGCAGAAGAACCGGAGAACAAGGAAATAGCGGATGTGTTGGCTGATCTGGTCAGGCGCCATCTCTCCCCGGAAGAGTACGTCAATTCTCTGGAAGAGGCAGTTGCCCAATTCCCGGACGACCTGGATAAGAAATACGAGTTAGCAAAAGCTTATGAGGAAATAGGGCAGAATGAAAAAGCGCTGGCTCAATTGGAAATAATCCTTGCAAAAGTACCACGGAAAAACCTTCTTGAATTGGTAATAGATGCATTCGGGGGATATGAGCAGGAAGGACTTGAATATAGTAACCCAGAACTTTACCAGACCATAAGAGCTCTTCAAGCGCTCGGTGAAGTCCAGCAGAACCTGCAGAAATACTCTGCGGCAGCCAAAGCCTATCAGGAAATTCTTAAACTTGTACCGGAGAACACTGAAGCTATGGTTAGCGCAAGTAACTGCTACCGGGAAATGAATAATTTCTCGCAAGCGCGGGTTTATGCCCGCCGAGCACTCTCCAAAAATTCCAAATTAGGATCCGCTTACATGGCTCTGGCTTCGATATACGAAACAGCTGCTGACAATAAATCAGGCGGCGAACCTCCAACCTACAATGACAAGCTGGTATTCTTAGTTGCTTATGGACTCTATCAGGATGCCAAGAATACCGGAGATTACAGCGTATTAGAAAACGCCCGCAACCATAAGAATTACTTAAAAGAGTCCAAGCTTATACCTGAGTATTCAGATTGGTTCATGCATCAGAACGAAACCGACCCAACTGCCGGTGGCGGATACGATTGGATCAACACCAACTGGTCAGAATTGGGTTATATCGAGAAATATCTCAAGCAGATATCTGAGAAATGAAAATATCAATCGCCTCTGATCATGCCGGTTTTACCTTAAAAGAACGGCTTAAAGATAAGCTTAAATCGGAAGGACACGACGTCTTCGATCGCGGTTGCTTTGATGAATCTTCGGCTGATTATCCGGATTTTGGCATTATCGCCGCGCGTGATGTGGCAGACGGCGTCACCGAACGGGCGGTTTTGGTTTGTGGATCGGGTATCGGGATGAGTATGGTTGCCAACAAAGTCAGAGGCGTGCGAGCGGCGCTCTGCACCAATGCCGTTATGGCAGAAATGAGCCGCCTCCACAATGATGCTAATGTCTTAACCCTGGGCGCCCGCTACACCGATGAGAATGACGCCTTGGAAATCCTGGATATCTGGATGAAGACCTCATTTGAGGGAGGACGTCACCAGCGTCGCGTCGATAAAATTGGAAAACTCGGGGACTATTAATTAAGCGTGTCGATCTTTGACGAAAAACTCTCGACAAATTGCTTCAAGAGTTGTTACTGAACTGATGGAGATTGCAAGTACCAATCCGGACTCCGGGTTCGGTCAATTTCGCAGTTTGATCAGTGCGCATCAGTATTGGAAACTGTATCGGACTGCAATTGAAGAGATTCAGTCTGAATCAGAAGTACTCGACTGGGGAAGCGGCAACGGGCACTTTGCCTTCTTTTTAACGCGCTTTGGATGTGATACCACCGGCTACTTCTTCGAAGATGTGGACATGACCAACTCTGCCGTTCTGGCAGAGACAGCAGGATTTGTGAGAAAGCAAGCTGCTGCAGATGATCCGGTCTCACTGCCGTTTGAAGATGAAAGATTTGATACCGTTTTTTCCGTGGGCGTTTTGGAACATGTCCGGGAAACAGGTGGAAGTGAAACCGAGAGTTTAAAAGAGATCACCCGGATATTAAAACCCGGCGGGAAATTTATCTGTTATCATCTGCCCAATAAGTACAGCATTATAGAGGCCCTTTCTTCATTTATCCCCGGAATTCACAGCCATCGGTATTGTTATACTGAGGCATTGATTCAACAACTCTGCACGAACGCTGGGCTGGAACTCTGTCGAAGTGCGAGATACGGCATACTGCCGAGGAATGTCTGGTCTGTTTTCCCTGCAAAGATCCGTTATTCTAAGTTTCTGACAAATTGCTGGAATATCCTGGATGACTGTTTGAGCTTTTTACTTTCGCCCCTATGCCAGAACTTTCTATTCGTGGCGATACGGAAATAAGCTGTTCAATAGATGAAGAGAGCTAGAAAAATTCACTGGAGAATCCCATGAAACGTTTGGTTGATATCGATCCTGAGATAAAAGACGTCATCCGCGGTGAAATACACCGGCAGAGTTATACGCTGGAGATGATAGCATCGGAAAACTTCACTTCCCCTGCCGTCATGGAAGCGATGGGCACGGTACTGACCAACAAGTACGCGGAAGGCTATCCTGCTAAACGCTATTATGGCGGCTGCGAATACGTCGATCAAGCTGAAACTCTGGCGCAGGATAGGGCTAAGGCTCTGTTCAAGTGCGCCTGGGCGAATGCTCAGCCTCATTCCGGTTCGCAAGCGAATATGGCGGTTTATATGGCACTGCTGCAGCCGGGTGATACCGTCATGGGAATGAATTTGGCACACGGAGGGCACCTGACCCACGGTAGTCCGGTCAATTTCTCCGGTCGGTTGTATAATATTATCGCCTATGGCATCGATGAAAAGACCGGTAGAATAGATTTCGATGAAGTGCGCAAGTTGGCTCAGGAACATAAGCCGCAGATGATCATGACGGGCGCCTCCGCTTACCCCCGCATCATCGAATTTGATCAATTCCGCGAAATAGCAGATGAAGTGGGAGCCTATCTTATCGCCGATATCGCCCATATCGCCGGCTTGGTGGCAGCGGATCTGCACCCATCACCTATTCCTCATTGCCATGCTGTAACGACCACCACACACAAGACCCTGCGCGGTCCTCGCGGTGGATTGATTCTGTCCGATGATAAAGGCGGCGAAATCACTTTGACCGGGATGCCCAAGCCTAAAACCATCACCGAAGCCATCGATTCGGTAACTTTCCCTGGCATTCAGGGCGGTCCCTTGATGCACGTGATAGCTGCCAAAGCGGTCGCCTTCAAAGAGGCGCTGCAGCCTGAATTTAAATCCTACTGCCAGCAGGTTATAATGAATGCCAAAGCCCTAAGCGATACCTTAAGAGCGACCGGTTTCAAGCTGGTTTCAGGCGGAACTGATAATCACCTGATGCTGGTTGACTTGAGTGATAAAAATATCACCGGCAAAAAGGCTGAAGCCGTTCTGGAAGAGGCGGGCATCACCGTCAACAAAAACATGGTGCCCTTTGATACTCGTAGTCCCTTTGTGACCTCCGGCATACGCATAGGTACTCCGGCGCTGACCACACGCGGCATGAAGGAAGCGGAAATGCGCGCCATCGGCGGCTGGATCAGCAGGATACTCTACCATCCCGACGATGAAAAACTAATATCCGACGTCCGTTCTCAGGTGGAAGAACTCTGCAAGAGTTTTCTGATATATGATGAGCTGTTGGATTAGTCTGCTACGAATTAGTTTATGAATACAACCGGAGGTAACGTGAAACGTAATTCAGTTCCTTTTGTGGTGGTGATCGCAATATTATTATTTTATGGATTTGGCTGTGCTCCTCCTAAGCCAAGATTCGTTGGGACGAAAACAATACCACAAAAACCAACAAATAAAGAATTTGATAATTCTAAAGGTACCGCAAGTAACAAAATATCAGAAATTATCGATATAATAGTTAGAGGTATAAGCGACAATCAACGAGATGGCCAGCAGAAAGATAGAAAAGAAGCGATAATGGATGCCAAGTTACAAGCGTTGGAAAGAGCCGGATCGTCTATAGAATCGTATACAATGGTAGAGAATTTCGAGTTGAAGTATGATTTAATACAAAGCAGTGCTAATGCAGTTCTTTTACCCGGATTCGAGATCATTGATAATGGGTATGGAGAAGATGGAACGTACTCAGTGGTCTTAATAGGGAAAATTAAGGTCAATAAATAGAGACTGTCTGCTGAAAGAATTTTCGTTGCGTCAGGTCCTGCACCGCTTATGGCATTTAATTAATTATCTTGACGTTGCCATAGGATTACTCCATGGGAGTCCCTTCGGGAAAATCCTATGCCCGAATTTTAACGTAAAGTGGATAAATCCACTAATCTTATTACCCAGGACAGTCGCTTCAGCGACTTTACCCAAAATTTGGGCATTCGAATTCATTCGGATGGCATAGTATCAGAGCTGTTGGATTGATATCAACGTTACATCAGGTCCTGTCCCGCATCAGCGGGAAAGGACCTGACGCAACGGGAAAGGACGAATAATGGCAGATTCAGATCTAATTACTAGCTCCACATGGCCAAAAGATGTTGTTTCATCACCAACATCTATACCACGTGATGATGCAGGTCACTTAATTGTCTTTTTAGCATGCCCTTTTACGCCTATTGAAAAAGCCGATGATTTGCGTATGTTTATACAGAATATTTGTAATTCAATCGCTGATCAATTTGGTGCTATGAAAATTCAATGTATTCGCGCAGATGATATTTCAACTCCAGGGATAATACATTCTGATATCTGGAAATATATATACCACGCAGATGCCCTTATTTTCGATGTCACAGGAAAAAACGGTAATGTACTCTTAGAATTAGGTGTTGCAGCAGCTTGCCGTTCATGTAATAATGTTATAATAATAAGAGACCAAGAAGACATCATTTTCGATGATAAATTTCTTTTTGATATTTCACCTGCACGACATATTCTATATAGTCTAAGTTCTTTTAAAAAGCAAACGGAATTTTCTGATAGACTATACAAAGCACTTATATTTGCCCTTGCACCTACCCCTTTTAAATCTGGCGATGTATCTGAGCCATTATTCCCATTCGAATTCTCCAGAAAACAGGGATTTATTCCAAAGGAATTGCTATCTCCTCCTGAATGTCACCGGACATTGATTGCGGAAGGTTTGGAATTTGGGTCGTTATGGTATTTCAGACCTTCATGGATAACCATCACCGATAGTGATTACCGCGATGTTGAAATTGAAGCTACCCTTCGGTTTTCAAAACTGCATCCTCAAAAAAAGCCTCACGAAACTTGGATTGGAATCGCTCTAAGAAGCCTACATTTTTATGTTAATTATGGTTATCTAGTTTACGTGAAAGGTAACGGGGAAATATATTATACTTCTCTGAAAGATGAAAGAACTAAAGATGAAGATATGCGAATTGGTGCAATAAGTGATTTTGATATTTTCAATGAAGATATTAAGTTTTCTTTGTCTTTTAAGAATAATAACCTTAACATAAGCGTAAATGAATTTAGTGAGAATGTGGATCTCAAAGGAAAATACGTACCCAATTCTGGGAAGATACGGTTTCAGACATATTGGTGTCGGGGATTCATCAAAGAGATCAGAGCTAACATTCTCGATTTGCAATAGAACTTCACCGTCACGTCAGGTCCTTTTCCCTTAAGGGAATGAGACCTGACGCAATTTACAATTTCCAATCTGCAATCTTCAATTTGCAATGAATGAAAGATGAACCGCCCTTCCTGGGATGAATATTTCATGCAGATAACGCATCTGGTGGCTACCAGAGCGACCTGTCTCAGGCGCAAAGTCGGAGCCATCCTGGTGCGTGACAAGCACATCCTGACAACCGGATACAACGGTCCCCCCGCCGGAGTTCCCCATTGTGATGAACTGGGGGGCTGTCTGCGAGATAAACTGAATGTCGCTTCGGGAGAAAGACACGAACTTTCCCGGGCGGTACACGCCGAACAGAACGCCATTATTCAGGCTGCGATTCACGGGATCTCAATTAAGGGTGCTACGCTTTACGCCACCAACCAACCCTGCAGCCTCTGCACCAAAATGCTGGTTAACGCTGGCATACGTGAATTTGTAATATCTGACGGTTATCCGGATGATTTGGCCAACGATATTATGGAACAAGCCGGAGTTACAGTGCGTAAGATTCCAGCGCCAGAATCTGCTGATTTATTGAAATGAGATGTCCTCAATGCGATAATTTGGGTTCGCGGGTACTGGATAGCCGCCCCCTGCGGCATTCCAGAGCCATCCGCCGGCGCCGCCAGTGCGAACACTGCGGATCACGCTATACCACCTACGAACAGATCGTCGTTCATATACCCGTAGTCACCAAACACGACAGCCGCCGTGAACCTTTCGATAGATCCAAACTGATCAGGGGAATTGAACTGGCATGTTCCAAACTTCCCATCCCCAGACCGAGACTGGAAACGATCTGTGATGAAATAGAAAGCGCGTTGGCGGACTTAGGATCAGAAGAAGTAACCAGCCGTCAGATAGGTGAGAGCGTGATGGATCACTTAAGACGCTTGCACCCGGTCGCATACGTTCGCTTTGCCAGTGTTTACCGCAGGTTCAACGACGCGGGTCAATTCTTAGAAGAAGTTGACCGTCTCACACCTTCCTAAACCTCTACAATGTATCACAACCATGCAGAAAAAGATATTCAGCGCAGACCGGGACACGCCGGTCTGGTTATTTTTCTCTTCGCTCTATCACTCCGTCTGATACATATCTGGTGTGTATCGGATACGCCCTTTTTCACTTCCCCCATCCTTGATGCCGAAGTCTATGACCAGCGCGCCTGGAATATCGCTACTGGTGCTGGATATAGTAATGATGCGTTCTTTCAAGCGCCGCTGTATAGCTATCTTTTAGCGGCGATCTACAAAATCTTCGGCCACAATTATCTGGTACCCCGCTTAATTCAGGCCCTATTAGGGGCTCTAACCGCCTGGATGATCTTTCTGCTGGGCTGCCGAATTTATAGTAGGAAAATCGGCATCATAGCAGGTATTATCGCTTCGGTTTACGCACCCTTGATTCATTATTCCGCTCAACTGTTGATCCCCACGCTGTACGTTTTTCTGGTTACGCTTTTTCTGATCACTTTTCACCGCCTCCTCGATAAGCAGGGAAGATGGGATTTCTTCTTAACAGGATTAATTATTGGCATAGCCGCATTGGCAAGACCTAACATACTGATATTCCTACCCATCGCTTTAGCTTGGATGTTGTTCTACCTGAAAAGTAGAGGTAAAAATGTCGCGCTTTTTCTGTTAGGAATCTTTTTGACGGTCATGCCGGTATCCCTGCGCAACTATATCGTAGCAGATGATCTGGTAGTGATTTCATCACAATCCGGAGTGAATTTCTACATGGGCAACAACCGTTTCGCCAACGGTTATTCCGGATGGGTGCCAGGCACGTCGAAGGACTGGTGGGGTGAAGGCTACCGGCAGACGATAAATATTGCCGAACAGGCTGCTGGGCATCCTCTGAAAGCCTCATCTGTCAGTCAGTACTGGTGGGGGAGAGCTTTCACCGAAATCAGCCAATATCCTCTGCAATGGGGGGGACTGCTCCTACAGAAAACGCGCTACCTGCTAACTGGACACGAACTGAGCGATACTGAAGATATCTATTTCCACCGGCGGTTTTCTGGAGTGCTGTGGCTCTTGCTATGGGAGAAGCTGGTATCTTTTCCCTTTGGTCTGATTTTACCGCTGGCTCTGCTGGGATTGGCACTCTCGACAGATAGAAAACGGCAGTTGCATCTCATTTTTTTCCAGTTAAGTTACGCTGCTGGGATAATCCTCTTCATGGTAACTGCGCGCTACAGACTTCCTTTGGTTCCGGTGCTGTGTATATGGGCTGCTGTGGGAATTTCAGAGCCGATACGGCTCATTAAAGAGAGAAAAATCAGCAGATATGCTCTTACCTTTATCGGGTTTCTAATTCTGTTGATATTCGTGAATATCAATCCTGTAAAAGGCAGAAGATCAGCAGGCTTTGACGGTCTCTTCAATTTGGGAAGCAAATACCTTGAAAATGGACAGTACGATCAAGCGCTATCTGCATTTCGAGAAGCGGTATATCTGGACTCCTCTTCAGGCAGACCAGTCAATGGTTGCGGGATGGTTTTGCTGAAAATGGGTAGAACGCAGGAAGCGAAAGACGAATTCTCAAGAGCCATTCTGTTGACTCCGTCACTGCTTCAAGCTCGTAATAACTTAGGGCGTATCCTGCAGGGGGAAGGTGGTCTGGAAGCGGCGGTGAAGCAGTTTAAATATGTGATAACGGTGGATTCAAGTAATGTTTTCGCTCACAGAGGACTGGCTGACGTATTGTTGCAGCTTGGTGAATTCAGTTCGGCTGAAAAGCACTACGCCATTGCGTATTCTTTAGGAACCGATGACCGCCAGTTGATGTCGCGTTGGGCGCAGACTTTAGTTCAGCAGCATAAATTCACAGAGGCGTTGAAGGTGAATTCTGAACTTTTGCTCAGAGAACCAACTAATGTCCGGGTACACCACAACCAGGCGCGCATCTACATGGCAGTTGATTCAACGGAGAGAGCAATCGAAGAACTGGAGATCGTATTACGACTCTCGCCAGAAAACGCCGAAGCGCAAGAACAGCTTAAAAAGCTGCGAAGATAACCGCCCGTGCCGCCGAGTCCCCGCACTCGGCGATTGAATTCATCTCACTCCCACGGCCGGGTGGCCTGGCTCTTCAGAGCCAGGTTTATCCTATTGTTTCTTCTATATATATGAAACCCGATCCTGAAGGATCGGGCCACCCTGTCAAAGCGTAAGAGCAACTTGAGAAACTACGAAGATAGTGGTTATGGTTTACGCTGAAGCCATAATTGGGGAGGATAGACATTCCTGTCTGTCATTATTGGAATAAAATTATTCCCACGGTATCTTCACCTTCAAAGCGTGCAGCTTTACTTCTATTTCCCGCAATTCCAACGTTGACTTGAAACCACTCTCCGTCTGCCTTAAAAGACCGTATTCAATAGCCAAATTCTTCGCTTTTTGCAGATTGCCCGATACGCACTGCTGGATGATGGCTACTTCCATAGCCGACAATCCCAATCCATGAATGCGGTAATCCTGGAAAGCTTCCCAGGTCAGAGGGCACCAGCGGTTGACGATTTCTCTACCTATTGCGTTGGCGTAATCGCGTATCTCCTGTTGTGCTTTTTCATCCATCCGCAGAGCCAGAAAATGGAGTAAATTATGCAGATCCATTTTCCAGTAGGCTTCCGTGTATGTTGATAGCGGTAAATCCTTGCGCGCCTGTTCTCGAGCCACACCTACGTCCAAGCGGTGTTGATAAATAGACCTGCTCAAGCTGTGAACTTCCTCCTCCTGGCGAGTCAGCTCTTCACCAACTCCAGCCGGAATTGTGCCTCCGCTGCCCTGCCGGTTATCATTCCCCTGGCCGCGCCATTCACCTGATCCAGTCTTCTGAGCTTTCTCTATAGCGATGGAATAACGAGTGGAATATTCGTTGACATTGGCGGTGCGATGTCTGATCCACTGCCGCCAGGTGTCCATGGGTACGCGCACGTGCAGTTTGATCTCGCACATTTCAAACGGCGACGTGTGCCGGTGGCGCAATAGGTAGCGTATCAGTTCACGATCCCGAAGTACCTGTTTTGTGCCTTCGCCGTACGAGACCCGTGCCGCTTGCACGATGGACTTATCCGTTCCCATGTAATCTATCACCCGCACAAAACCGTCATCCAGTACCTTGAAAGGAACGCCCAGTATCTCATCCATCGCCGGGACGTTCAACCGTTCCAATTGCTCCAGTTTGTCTTCCATTTATTCACGCGCCTTCATTTTCGATTTGGGGTAATATAACGATTTCGGATGTGAAAGTCAAGGGCAGGGTGGTGGGAAGGGTTGTCGATAGTAGGATTTTAAAACCTGCCGTCAACACAATGGTGTCATTCCTGCACAGCGGTCCTACAAAAGGTAGCGCGGACTAGGGATAGGGAGAAGCCTAATTCATATATCCCAGCGATTTTAAACGTTCTCTCTCAGTTATTGTAAGACCTCGGGAAAACTCGGAAGGGTTTTCGACAGTTTGGTCCAGCTGGACTTGCAGAATCATCGCCAATGAATCTACTGTCGGCAAATTATCCTGATAGATATTGAACTGCTCACCCGGATCGGTCTCTAGATCGTAAAGTAAGGTATCGACCCTACCCTCCCGCAAGTATTCCTTAAGGATCAGCTTATACGGTTCTACTACAACCCCACTCCAGATTGTGCTGTCCACATCGACCATCATATATTTCGGGCGTGAGCCTTCCAGACAGAGCTGTACCAATGACCTTCCATCAACGTCACCCATCCCACCGGGATCTCCAGCCATTTCGACGATGGTCGGTGCCAGATCCAGCAGGGATACACCACATTCCTGGTCCGGCAGGTCAATCGCCAGCCGCTTGGGAATGTAAATTATCAGGGGAACGTGAACGAGTTCTTCATAGATACTGCTTTTATGCCCTAATAATCCGTGATCCAGAAATTCCTCACCATGGTCGGAGGTTATAATCAGAATTGTATTGTCCGCCAGACCCTGTTGCTGTAATACATTAACCATCTGAGCTACCGCACGATCTGCGTTTCGGATACCCTCCATATAACGGCGGTGCATCTTATCAATCGCCTGGTTAATGGCATTATCAGGGTGTTCTTGAAGAAATTCTTGGTGAATTCTGTGGGTAAATTGATAGGTTAAGGCGATGTGTTCTAAATCAATTATCCCATCATTAAAAGGTGAAGAAACATAGGGTGAGTGAGGTTCAATGAAATGCATGTAAAAAAAGAATGGACCAGGCGAAACCTCATCGATTACACTAATCGCTTCGCTATTCAGGGTTTCCCAATCCCGCGCTAAGAAGTCAGTGGATATGAAGCCGAACTGGTATGCAACTTCATCAATCCAGCGAGGGGATGGGAAAAATGTGCGAAAGGGAAGAAACATCTGCTTCGGTCCGGAGCCCGGCTTATAGTAGAATCTATCAAAAGAGCGGTCGAATCCATACCTGGGAACGATTAGATCATTTGCTGATAAAGTTGCGGTAAAGTATCCATTCCTGTTCAGAACATCAGCAATAGTGGGAACATTGTCGGGCAGAGTTCCAGGGTTGACCAATCCCAGTTTGTTGGGAAGCTTTGACGTGAAAATTGAGACTACCGATGGAAAAGTCCAAGAGGTAGTCGCACGACAGGATTCATATATCTTCCCCCTCTCTGCTAAGGAGTTGATATTCGGCGTCAGAGCATATCCATCTATGACAGTATTGACGTGATCAGCCCTGAGCGCATCGAAAAGCATAACAATAATATTGGGCTTCGTAGCAATTGTCTGTGCAGACTGTGTTGTGATATGTATAACCGGGAATAATCGGGATATGCTGATAAAGAAAAAGCTCAAGCTCAGTGGTACCCATATCAGCGCACGCCTGAAAGTATTATTCGATTTAAATATCTGGACCATAGCGGTAATTGCCACTATTGCAATTACTATAAAGGCCAGTTGGAGAAAAAGGTTTATTGGTGTAAGGAACTTCTGACCGAAAATGACCGTGGTTATTTTGATGCTAATAATGGAGTAAAGTATGATTGATAGGAAATACTTGGTAAGTTTTTTATGCGAAGGAAGTTTATTAGTGCGTTCTCGTTTACTGAGATATAGATTAAGGAAAAAACCAACTAACACTAATGCCGGTAGGATGAGAAGATTAACGGCGTAGCTAAACCGCCCCGAACTTATGCCAAATACTTGGGTAATGATCTGGCGTGTGACATCCCCCCAGATTAGAAGGCACAATACTACCAGAAACCAGACAAAACGTTGATATGTCCAATTCGTCGCCGGAAACAGCCGACCGCATGTAAAGGTCAGCAGTTCAGTTGCTCCTCCGAACAATAGAAAAAGCAGACCATAATAGAGGATACCCCAGATAGTTCGCCGTATTTCGAAGCCGTACACTCCGACCAAACTACTGACTAAATTCTCCCAGAATAAGAAGATGATACCAAACAGGAAATAGGAAAGGAATGGGAGCTTTTTTCTAACAGTGCGATTTTCCATCGATTTTCCCAGCCGTCTCTTGTAAGCATTATCAGGGAAGTAAGAAGTTCGCCCAAGGTAGATTTATACTAGTTAGTTTTTCTTTTCAGTAACTCCTTGAAGAGATATTGTAGAATAACTCATATATTGCAAAGCATATACCAATTAGTATATTGTATTTTAAGCACTTACGGGAACTTTTCTACGCAATCAGCGCAACCTGCCAGATAATACGCAATAATTGCATGTAGCAGTGTGTAAAAACTATACTGATGTTCGAAAGCAATTTCCAATGTTTTAGCAACTCTTTGAATTGAGGTGCGTTTAATGGGCATGAAGCCAATACCGCCCAATACAGAGAACGACATGCTGGCAGAAATTGAAACTGTCATGAAAGCCGCTAAAGCTCATAAGCATTTTGTCCGCCAGTTCTGTCACCATGGACATAAAAAAGCGGGGAACAATCCCCGCCTACAAATACGCTAGTGTGCAGCGCAAAGTCGAGCAGAACTTTGCGGAAAAAGAGGCGCAGCCTTACTTAACCAGCACCATTTTCCCCGTAGCTGTGAAATCACCTGCGCTTAATTGGTGAATGTAGACTCCTGAAGGTAAATTGGAGGCATCGAAGGTTACCTGGTGGTTACCAGCATTCCGCCAACCATTAATTAGCGATGTAACTGAACGTCCGGAGATATCGAACACTTCGAGATAAACCAAGCAGGTTTTCGGTAGATTGAAGCGGATGGTTGTTGTCGGATTAAACGGATTTGGATAGGCACCCAATAGTGTAAATTCCTGCTGTAGGGTGGGGGTGTTTCCTCCAGCAATTTCACCGAACGTCTCTCCCGAATCAATCCATCCATCCAGGCAATCTGATCCGTCCGATCCCAGTTTCACGAATGTGAAGGAATCCATTGACGTATCCGATCCAACCACTGAGTAGGCATCGTATGAATAAGAGCCAGCAGGTGCTCCTGCAGGAACGGTTTGCGTCCGCTGACGCATCGCCGTCTGATCAGGATCAAGAGGTGCTGATAGAGGTCCTAAGATAGGCCCGTAAATACTGCCATTCGGCAGGACTGCCTCTGTCCAAATAGTGGCAGTCTGGGGAGTGGATTGGATATTTGTGGCTCTGATAAAGTATCGAAAACTCCCGCCCCCAGCCGGGATTGCGATAGGCGTATTCATGGGCGTCAACAGAATGCTAACCGGAGCCAACTGATTAAAGTAAAAAGCTCCCATGTCCGCCACGGTACCATCAGGATCGACATATAGGGGATCAGGATCACCGGCATCGATGCAGGGAGAATCCCAATCGAGGCGGTAGTCGCTCCAGATGGTATCTACAAATTCGGGATCCTCGAAGATGTTATAATACAGATCGCAGGAATCGCCGTTGGTGTTGACGGTGACGATCTGACCAAGCCATTGGGGATGATTTCCCATGATATTACCACCGGCGTTGTCGAAGAAGTCGCTGTAGGTAATGCTGGCATTGACATAATAACCAGTTACACCTGCTTGCGCGTTACCGCTGACGACTGTATTTAAGATCGTGGGGTTCGCGTTACTGATATTGATACCGCAGCCTCCGTTCTCTACAATGGTACAACTGCGGATGTTCGCATCCCCGGTGCAAATCATACCACCGCCGAAGTTGTCGCGAACGAGATTATAGTAGAAATCCCCATCACCAGAGATTCCAACACCGTCATTTCCGGTAACAGTACACTCTGCCACAATCCCCGATGATGATATACCAATGCCGTGGTTCCCTGTGACAGTGCAGTTGCTCACGTTCCACCAGCCGGATACACCGCCATCCTCGTTGCCTTCGATGGTGCAGTTGTAGAGACTGGCAGGTTCATAGCCAGAAGATGTATAAACGCCGTAACCTTGATTTGTGGTAATCGTACAATAGCTGAATGTTGGAAAGGAATTCTGTACGAAATAGCAACCACCACCGCTTTGCCCTGTAGTGTTACCTTCTATCAAGCAGTTTGATAATATGGGATACCAAAACCCACTATCATCAGCGTAGATGGCGCCCCCGTGATACCAGCAATGGTTAGCCTGTATAGTGCAGTTGTTGAATATACCTTCCGCAGACATGAAGCGGATTCCACCTCCATCCGGAGCCGTGTTTTCGGTGATAGTGCAGTACGATACATTCGGTTCTGAGCTATCCCGGCAGAAAATCCCGCCGCCACCACCCCAGTCATCCCAGGCAGTGTTATCATCGATCAGACAGTATTCGATCGTTGGACTTGCTTCCCAGCACTGAATCCCACCGCCATTACCCGCAGTATTGCCTTTTATGGTGCAATAACTTATGGTTGGACTGGCGAGATAGCAATTGATTCCTCCGCCATCGTCAGCAGTGTTTCTATAGATTAGGCAATGGCTGATGGTTGGGCTGGCATTATCGCAGTAAATTCCCCCGGCATCACTGTTTGATATTTCGCAGTATTCCAGTCGACTGTCACTGGAAACGGTCGTGAGGAAGTCAATTCCACCCCAGTGTGCTTCCTCAACACTCGTAAACTTAATGCTGTCCTGTTCGGTGCCCTCTGCATACAACGTACCATATATGTTGAATGTGGGATATTCAAAAAAATCCCAGAAAAGCAGGGTGGCTCCGGGTGATATGGTTAGAGACTGCCCCGCTTCTACGGAAATGGGACCTGTAACCACATAGGTGGTGTCTTCCAGAGTTCCGATCAGTGGTCCGGATATGTAAACGCCCACGGGGTAGGAATTCAGGGTTATGTCCGGGAGCGTGGTGGGTGAGAAGAAGAGTTGATCTAAGATATAGTCGTAATAGTAGAACTCGTGGAGGAAGTAGACGTCATAGGCGCCTGCGGCAAGATCGATCTGGTAGTATCCGGCGTTATCGGTTAGTGTCGAATCGGTGACGGCGCCGGGTGAGTTTTCTTCGAAGAGAACGGTAGTACCGGAGTGATTTGTCTGCCCTTCCAGGTAGCAGTAACCGTCAACCAGCACTGCATAACTTATACCTGCTGATAACAGGAGGCATGCTGTAATTCCGATTGAAAGGTATCTTCCTGAAGACATTTTCACCTCCATTGGCAAGTGGGTTCATATTAATATAGTAAATTTTTACCAGAATGTCAAGTCTTTAAAAAGAATAAAGATTTTTTCAGTTTATGTTTACGATTTATGATAAAAAAAGTGTCATTCTGGCTTAGCCTGCCCTGATCCGTCGGGATCTAGAATCTGACGCTTTTAATACCATAGAGCCATGTCTGATTCCCCCATTGGGGGCTACGCTTCGGATGCTGCTGGAATGATATGGCTTTTTTCTGGTGTAAGTGTCTAATGAGGAGGATAGACATTCTTGTCTGTCGAATTTATCTCTTCCTTTGATTACGTCAGGCAGGAATGCCTAACCTCCCCTCTCTGTTGTGTCAGGTCTTGGGCGCCGAAGACGGATGTGATTTGACGCCATCTCTAATTTTCATTACAAAAAGGGCGTCCCACCCAGACGGGAACGCCCCTAATCTATATTTTGTACTTTCTACTTGACCAGAAGCAATTTCTTCGTCTGTTGGAATCCATTCACTTGTAAACGAGCGAAATAGACGCCACTGGAAAGTTGTGAACCATCAAAAGTAGCGGAATATTCGCCCGCTTCTGACCAACGATCTATTAGCCTGGCGACTTCGCTGCCTCTCACATCGTAGATCACCAGAGACACGTCCCCAGCCTTCGGCAATGTGAAGCTCAAATGCGTCTGCGGATTGAAGGGGTTGGGATGAGCAGAGCAAAGAATACACTCATCGGTAGTTGAGGATAAATTGGGTGCCACTGCATCCTCCCAGCCGAACAGAGCCCAGCCGAAATTGTGCACTGGAGCATCGTTTCCGGGGAGCTTAACAAAGGGGAAATGATCCTCGGCATAAACTTCCCAGGTATCCCTTTCCCACACGTAAGCATTGTAGAAGTATGTTCCAGCCAAAGCAGCTCCGGGCACATACTGGGTTAAGCCCTCCCAGGAAATACTGCCACCGGCTGCTATTACAAGGTTTTCGCGTTCTGCAATGGGACACATGTAGCCCCCGGGAAGGGTGATATCTATCCAACTATCAACATTACATATTGCAGTGCCGACGTTGACGATTTCAAAGTCAAGCCGGAAGCCTCCTCCACCAGAAGGGATCTGAATGGGTGGATTATACGGAGTCAATAGGACGGCAACCTGCGGGGGGCCTTCAGCCTCCAGCCGCACCAGGTACATATCATTCCAACCCGCACCAAAGGCGGTCATTCCCCCCAGGATGTAACCGCCGTCTATCGTCTGCTGCACGGAAAAGCAGCAGTCATCGATGCCGCCGAAGGTCTTCGTCCAGAGCATATCGCCCAGGGAATCGGTCTTCACAAGGTACATATCAAGAAAACCCGCGCCGAAGGAATGGGTTCCTCCCCCTAGGATGTAGCCGCCGTCGGAGGTCTGCTGCACGGACAAGCATTGATCATAATCGCTGCCGCCGAAGGTCTTCGTCCAGAGCGTATCGCCCAGGGAATCGGTCTTCACAAGGTACATATCAAGACCACTCGGGCCGAATTGGGCAAATCCCCCCAAGATGTAGCCGCCGTCGGTAGTCTGCTGAACGGATCTGCATTCATCCCAACCCCAAGTGGCGCCGAAGGTCTTCGTCCAGAGCGTATCGCCCAGGGAATCGGTCTTCACAAGGTACATATCAACATACGCGGAG
>NJBN01000012.1 GCA_005223185.1 candidate division LCP-89 bacterium B3_LCP | reverse complement strand
AATTTATTTGAGGCAATCATGCCACCTTTTTATCAGGTGAATCCGGGTCTGGGGCTTTCCCCTTCCCCCTGGGGAAAGCCCCAGACATTGAATACCTCAAGTGTCCGGTAAGTAAGTAACTAATTCAGGAAGTGTGAGATTGCTTCGTCCGGCTTCGCCATCCTCGCAATGACGATGGAAGGGTATGAGATCCTTCGCTGTGCTCTCCGAAGGAGTCCTATGGACAGGATGACAGTCAAGAGGATTCCTGTATATAATATACAACAATTATTGGGAGAATGCAAGGGAAAAGTGGGAAATCAGGAGTCTGGAGGTGGAAGGGGAAGATTTGCTTGTGCTTTGAGCTTCTCTGGATTCCCGCGTTCGCGGGAATGACAAATGCTTTGCATTTGGGGGGGAATGACGGTGACAATCCCACAGCAGAGCTGTGGGGCACCCAAATGTTGGGTTGCGCTATGCTTAATCCAACCTACGGGACTACTTCATCAACACCAGCTTTTGGGTTTGGGTGAAGTCGCCTGCTGTTAAACGAGCGAAGTAGATGCCGGATGGCAGATTAGAACCATCGAAAGCGATATTGTATGCTCCTGTCGGATGCCAGCCGTGCGAAAGTGTTTGCACCAGGCTGCCGATTACGTCGTAAACGTTCAGCTCCACGCTGGAGGCTTTGGGGAGGTGGTAAGTCAGCTTGGTGGTGGGGTTGAAGGGATTGGGGAAGATTGGTGATAAGGAAAAGGTGTCAGGTGTTTCGTAGGCTTGAACATTTTCTACTGACAAAGCTGAGGAACAGTCGTATATGCCGAAATAGTAATAATCTGCTATGTAAATCAAACTGTTTGTTACTGAAATGCCCTTGGTAATACCTGGTGTGTCGTAATAGCCAACTTCAATGAGATTTGATGGATCAGATACATTTACTATACGTATGCCGGCATCATAATCCGCTATATACGCAAAGTCGCCGGACACAGCCACATTACGAGCAGAACCAGGAGTATCATATTGGCCCACTAAAATGGGGTGAAATGAGGATGAAATGTTCACTACTGTAAGACCAGCATCGTCCGCAATGTAGGCGTAATCCTCTGATACGGCAAGATCCCAAGCCCAACCAGGAGTGTAGATATAACCTTCCTCATAGGGACTGGAGGGATCAATCACGTTTAGCATAAGTAGAGAAAAACCATTGACTGCATAGACATAGTCGCCTAATACAGCAACACCGAGGATTGATTGGGGGGTATTACAAAATCCTTCCAGATAGGGTGTTGATGGATTCGAAACATCAATAACTGGCACTCCATACATAGCATTTGCTGCATAGGTATAACCGTGCGAAAACGCAACATCAATAAACCAATTTCGATCATCGTCTCGAAAGTAACCCACTTCACAGGGATTATGAGGATCGGTAATGTTCAATATGCGAAGACCTGCATAATGATCTGCCACGTAAGCGTACTCACCCGATACCGCTACACCGCGAGCAGAACCAGGCGTGTCATAATAGCCGACTTCAAAAGGATTTGAAGGATTAAAAACATCTACTATGTGTAAACCATCTGTTTCACACGCGATATAAGCATAGCCATCCAATACCAAAACGTCACTAGACCATTTCGGTGTATCAAAATATCCATCCTCATATGGCATGTAAGGATCGAAAATATTCACCACCCTTAAGCCAGCATCTTGATCGGCTACATAGGCGTAACCATCTGATGTCACTACATTCAGAGCCCAACCCGGGGTGTCGTAATACCCTACTTCATAGGGTTCTGTGGGATCGGACACGTCCACTATTCTTAAACCAATATTGTAATCAGCCACGTAAGCGTACACATCCGATACTGTCACACCACATGCAGAACCTGGTGTATCATAACGACCCTCCTCATAGGGATTTGAAGGATCAGAAATATTAACCACTATCAGACCAGCACTGCAATCTGTAACATAGGCATAGCCACCCAAAACTGCTACATCAACAGCCCAATCATGAGTAGAGAAACAGCTCTCTTCATGCGGATTAGCTGGATCTGTAATATTAACTATCCTCAAGCCACTATTCCCACTTGCTACATAAGCGTAGTCGCCTATTACTGCCACATCAGCAGCTAGTCCTATACAATAACCTTCCTCATAGATGCTGGAAGGATCGGAAACATCCACTATATGCAGACCATCATACCCACAAGCTACGTACGCATACTCGCCTAACACTGCTACACCTTGAGCATTATTCAATGTATCGTAATAACCTACTTCATAAGGATTAGACGGATCGGAGATATTCGCGATACGCAAACCGCTATCGTAATCTGCCAAATAGGCGTATTGGTTCATTATTACAACTGCATAGGCTTTACCAGGAGTATCATAATATCCTGTTTCAAATGGGTTGGATGGATCAGAAACATCTACTATCCTCAGGCCGGAACTACGATCAGCCACATATGCGTAGTCGTTAGATACAACGACATCATGAGCTTCATCCCAAAAAGCGATTTCCCCCACCTTCGTCACATTCAGACTATCCTGGGCATGGAGTGGATGGGTAAACAGTAGTGTGGTTACAGTAATGAGGATTGAGAGTGTGGCTTTCATTTCATCCTCCAAAAGGGATTTCGTTTAACAATATACAACCATTTTTCGAAAAAGTCAAGGGGTGAGGGAAAATAAATGAAAAAATAAAGGCAGACACGGAGATCTGTCCCTAAAAGATGCTGTGGAGATTCTTCGCCTCGCCTGCGGCGGGCTCAGAATGAAAATAAAAATCCCACAGCAAGCTGTGGGGCACCAAGCCTTACGACCGTCTGCCATCAAAGGGCAGGCAGGATGACAGTCCTGGAGCGGAAAGATTGCTTCGTCCCTTCGGTCCTCGCAATGACGGATGGAACAGGTGTATAAAAAAAGCGTCCCCTTGCGGGGACGCTTAACTTGCTTGCAGCATGTAGCATGCATCTATTTCATCAACACCATCTTACCTGAAGTATTACACTCACCGGCAGTCAGAAGGTACAGGTAAATTCCGGATGGCAGATTTGAACCGTCGAAGGTGATTTGGTGAGTGCCGGGAGAATAGCGGGTCGGCGCAAGACCGACCCCTACACGGGAACCGGAGATGTCGAACACATCCAGCTTCACCAAACTTGCGACCGGTATAGAGAAACTGATAGTCGTGGTCGGGTTGAAGGGATTGGGATAATTCCCAATTAGTTGGAATACATCCGCTACCGGTTCTTCGTTATTAGTCGGAAGGAACCATTCACTATCAACTATCCAATTCTCTTCACCGCTGTAGTTATCACCGTCGGTTAATTTTTCGAAGGTTAAATGATCAGCATCCCAGATTGTACCAGGATAGACACCCACATAGGCATTGTAAGAGTATATTCCTGAAGGTGCAACGGCAGGGACGTTTCTGGGCTTGTCACGTTCAGCGCCAAAACCAGCGACCACAGTCAAATTCACAGGACCCAACAAGGTTCCAGTATGAGCACCGTTTGGCTTAGTGGCATCGCACCATACGTCAAATGTGGTGCTTGCAGTGTTGAAGTTTCTCACACCAATTTTGTAATCGAAGCTGCCACCAGATGCGGGAATCTGTATTGGAGCGTTATGAGGAAATAACCAGACCATTACAGTAGGTGTATATTTGACTGTCGCCCAATCATAGGGGATACCGGTATAACCATTGATCCAGCCGGTGACAAAGCAATGCCCTTCAGGACTCAATGCCAAAGCCTGAGCTAGGTCATCTCCACCGTTAGGACCATTGTAGAACATCACCCACTGTTGAGCGCCACTGGCATCATACTTAATTGTACAGTAGTCCTTCGTCGTATCAGCGGCTGTGCACCATCCAGTAACGAAGGCATTGCCGTAAACGTCAACTTCAATGTCCTTAGCTTTGTCATCTTCACTGATTGGTCCATCGTACCTTGAAACCCATAGTTGAGCACCTGTGGCACTGTACATAATCGTGGCATAGTCGAAATCAGGGAAGAGCCCAGGAAAGTTCGCACTATATCCAGTTACATACACATTTCCAGCAGGATCTACAGCGACAGCTTCACCACCGTCATCCTCGCCAACCCAGTCATATCGGTTCACCCAAACCGTTGCACCAGCCGGGTTAATGACTAAAGTAGCGATATCATTACTTAATGCTGCTCCACCATAACTGATACCTGTCACACAGAAGTTACCACTGGGATCAAGCGCTATATCTGTTGCTAAATCACCGCTTGCGGCGGGGCCGTTATATCGGTGTACCCATAGCTGAACACCCATTGGATCATATAAGACCGTGGTGTAATCAAAATCAAAAAACATATTTTGACTCCAACCAGTTACACAGGTATTTCCAGCCATGTCGACAACCAAAGCTTGTGCTTCATCGCTGCCGAAACTTGGACCATTATATCTCGCCACCCAGAGCTGCAGCCCCATCGGATCGTACTTTATAGTGGCGTAATCCTCACCCGATTGCATTCCCCAGCTAAGTCCAGTAACGTAGCAGTTTCCCATATCATCTGCAACAACGTCATTGGCAACATCAGCCTGGTTGCCGGGACCATTATAGGTAACAGCCCACATGAAAATACCATTTGGATCATACTTAACAGTCGCATAATCCATATTCGCTCCCGGTCCAGGTATAATATCGGTCCAACCGGTTACGTAAACGTTGTTATTGTTGTCCAGGGCAATTGCCTGAGGAATGTCATCCTCATTTGCCATACCGTTATAACCTGCCATCCATACAATTGCGCCGGTCGAATCATATTTAATCGTCATATAATTGAAATTGTATGGCGGTACAGCCGATGCAGCTTCGTAACCGGTTACATAAACGTTACCTTCTGCATCCACTGCGATGTCTTGTGCGGCGTCTTCGCCATTTGCCGTGCCGTTGTAGATCGCAGCCCACTCCTCGATCACTTGACCGGAAGCTGGCATGTTTGTTCCCAGGAGAATATACAGGAAAAGGACAGGTATTATTACCATTTTCTTTTTCATGATATACCTCACGTTGTAGATGTTTGGATTTCCATCTTATAAGGTGAAATAGATTTCGCCTGTAACCACGGGTATGCCGTAGGTTACATTGCTGAATATATTCCTTATTTTAAAACCAAGCAAATTCACATAACTTACAATAGCAACATTACTATTGGCAGTAGCACCCGTTTTTTCACCTCCTTTCTCGTATTATTTAAAGGTTGTGTATTAAATTCATCATTAACCTTTGAGTTTAATATACAGAATAAAAACGTAAATGTCAAGTAATTTACACAATCGGGTTAAAAATATTTAAAGTAAAAGGACAATCCCGCTACGTCGGATTGCCCTTTTTTGCTTCAGATTTCAGTTTTATACTTTTACTTGACCAACACCATCTTACCTGATTCGATGATGTCTCCAGCTTGCAAGCGGTAGATGTAGATGCCAGAAGGCAGACCGGTGCCATCGAAGGTGATCTGGTGGATGCCTGCAGAGTAGAATTCCATAATCGAGGTCGCCTGCGCCCATGGTGTCCTTGATCCCGACAAGGGCGAGGCATGCCTCGCCCCTACAAGGCGCCTATCAATATCAAACACCTCCAACTTCACCAAACTCGCGACTGGCATAGCGAAACTGATAGTCGTAGTCGGGTTGAAGGGATTGGGGTTCTGGTCGTCGCCTGTTGTGGAGACGTAAAAGTCTTCGGCATAGACTGGAACGTAGAACAGAAGCAGAAGCAAGGGTAGTACGATAGCTCCGGCTATGAACGTACCCGGCAGGGTTTTTCTTTTATTTTACTATAAGCATGATATTCCTTTTGTAATTAAGTGATTCTGTTGGTTGTACGTTGGTGCCTATGAGATGTTGGGGTAAACACTTGATGGAGCGCGAAGCGTTTAATGAGCGTGATTTGAATCACAATTTTTTGAACTCTGAACGTTTAAGTTTCTATGATACAGGAAATGCGTTACGGCATGTAGTGATGAATTCGTACGCAATCTTTTGCAACCCCTTGACATTCGATTCTTTTTTGTTTATATTGTATGCGGTGGGCTGTTTGGAATTTCCAATTCATAAAAATAAAACAGAAGAAACACATAAATTTAAAGGAGAGATCATGAACTCTACCAAGTGCAGCATTTTTGCCGTTATTGCGCTACTTTCGCTGTCGATGAGCTTAAGTGCGGCGCAGATGACACCACCTCCAATGACAGACGATCTGGAATGGATGGGACGCATTGTGGTGGAATTTACGGAGGATCTCGGTTCATTTCAGGTCAACGATGAATCGGGTGTAGCCATGTTAGGCAATACAAGCCTGGACGCATTAGCTCAGAAATTCGGTATTTACCGCATGGAAAAACTCATACCCTGGTCAGAGAAGCCGGATGATCCATCTATACGGGACGTCTCCAGATATTATATCTTAGAGTTCCCGGTCGAAATTGACCTGCATAAGGTGATTTCAGCATACGAATCCAATGTAAAAATCATCACGGCAGAACCGTACCGCATTCACAAGGCGGATTATACACCCAATGACACCTATTTTGGTAACCAATGGGCATTGGCGCAAGTCAATGCAGAAATAGCCTATGATTTCTGTCAGGGCAGCGATGAAGTGGTTGTCGGTATTGTTGATTCAGGCATCGATACTGCCCATGTAGATCTGCGTGACAACCTCTGGGTCAATCCTGGAGAGGATCTGAATGGAAACGGTATCATCGATCCCATCGAATGGAACGGCATTGATGATGATCTCAACGGCTTTATTGATGACTTTTGGGGTTGGAATGTCTGGTGGAACAATAACGACGTCCAGGATCCCCTTAGTGCAGGCCACGGTACCGCTTGCGCCGGCTGCGCTTCTGCAGTTACTGATAATGGCATTGGTATCGCAAGTTTAGGATGGAGTGCGAAACTTCAGACAGCTCGTGCCGGTGATGGCACCTACATCTACTCCGGAATTCAGGGAATTTCCTACTGCGGTTATAACGGATCAGACATCGTAAGTTGCTCCTGGGGAGGCTCTTACTACAGTGGCTACGAACAGAGTGTCATTAACGGGCTCTGGGGTAATGGTGTTATCGTAGTGGCTTCGGCCGGTAATGAAAACTCGCAGGGAGCTCATTATCCCTCATTTTATAACAACGTGGTATCGGTAGCTGCCACCGATCAATACGATCAGAAGGCGTATTTTTCCAACTACAGTTCAACGGTTGACGTCTGTGCGCCTGGTATGAGCATTATGACAACAAATGTGGGAGGCGCTTACCAAACTGCGCAAGGCACTTCCTTTTCCTGTCCAATAGTATCAGGATTGTGCGCTTTGGTCTGGGCTGCTGATCCCAGCCTTACAAACGCTCAGGTCTGCCAGCAGATCTACGATACCTGTGTGGACATATACCCGCAGAATCCGGGCTATATAGGATTGCTGGGCTACGGCAGAATCGATGCCGGGGCGGCGATATCCACCCTGTATCCTAATCTGGGCTATACTGAACAGACTTTCGATGATGCAGCCGGCGGTAACGGCAATGGCAGACCGGAAGCCGGTGAAACCGTTGATCTGCTGCTGACGATTGAGAACAGTTCCAGCACAGTTAATGCGATAGGTGTTTCTGTGTCGGCTATCTGTAATGACCAGGACATCACCTTAACCAGCACAACCAGCAGTTTCGGGAACATTGCTGCCAGTGGTTCTGCCAACAACTACGGTGATCCCATCACATTCGAAGTCGATGCAGGGGCAGAACCTCACGAAGTTACCTTCGAGTTAACTCTGACAGAAGAAGGTATGGGTTTAGTCCAAATCGAAGAACTAACGCAGATGATAGGCTTCCCGGATATAGTCATCGTAGATGACGACGGCGGGGACAGCTATGAAACCTGGTACGAATTTGATCTAACCGGTCTGGGATATGTCTATGAGGTATGGGAAGTTGAGACTCAAGGAGACATCCCTTCTGCGACACTTCAGGGTTATCCTACCGCCGTCTGGCACACTTCAAACGCCGCTGATCCGTTGAGCACTGCCGAACAAACTGCAATTGAGGATTATCTGAATGGAAATGGTCAACTCTTCATCACAGGTGAAGACATAGACGAACAGGTAGCTGGTACCAACTTCTATTCGGATGTACTCTATAGTTCGTCACTTAGTTCGGCCGGCTTCTTCACTTTAGATGGCGTCCCGGGCGATCCCATCTCCGACGGAACGGATCTGATCTTGGTGGGCGCTGGTGGAGCAGGTAATAGCCTGTCACCATCCGAAATTGAGCCAGTAGGCGATGCAGAAACAGTATATACCTATACAACCAGCAGCAATGCGGGCGGCATACGCTGGAACGATACAAATGCAAAACTGGTCTATTTCGCCTTTAATTTCGAAGCTATTTCCGGGATAAACTCAACACCAAGGGATACAGTACTGGCAAATATACTGGATTGGTTCGATATGGGTGCACCACCTCCACCACCACCTCCAGCACCAACTTTGATAGCACCGAGCAATGGTGCAACCGGTGTCGAATATGATCCTACCGAGTTCAGTTGGAATGCCAGTGTTGGAGCGACATCCTACCATATCCAGGTTGCGACCGATGCGGGCTTTACCTCAATCGTGTATGAAGATAACGTTTCATCAACTTCAACCTCGGAAGGCTTGGATCCGGATACGGAGTATTTCTGGCACGTTAACGCTTCGAATGCTGGCGGCACGAGCGATTATTCCAGTACCTGGAGTTTCACAACGATGGCATCCTCAGCTCCCGCCATGATCGTAGAACTGACTTACATCAGTGGATCACCGATATCTGCTGGCGGTGGGACTCTGTATTATGCTATCTGGGGAGAAAACCAGGGTGGAGTACCGCTGGATTACGACATCTGGATCGACAAGATCTACGAGAGCTCCGATACGACCACGCTGATTTTGCGCGAGATCACCAACTATCAGCCTGGCTGGCAGATCAATCGCCCGGATGCCTGGTTCCCGGTACCTTCAGATTGGCCTGGTGGTAACTACGAATTCAGGATTTACTCCGGCTGGCATCCCGAATACGATGTCTGGCACACGGATGCTTTCTCCTGGGTAAAATCTGGTGCAGTTGATCTGGGATACGACTTCGAAGCCAACCTGCCGCTGAATGCACCTGATCCCTTCGCTGAGATCATGAGTGATGTGGAATACAGCATACCTGAATCCTTTGACGTGGTGGGTGTTTATCCAAATCCGTTCAACCCAGAAACGGTCATCACTTATCAGTTACCAGAATCGGTCCTTATAGAACTGTCTGTATTTGACATATCCGGCCGTTTGGTGACTGAACTGGTCAACGGTTGGCGGGATGCTGGATCGCATGAAGTTACATTTGATGCAACCGGTCTTGTGTCCGGTATCTATATCTACCGCTTAAATGCCGGTGATTATACTACATCTGGCAAGATGGTGCTGATGAAATAGATGCATGGTGCATTTAATGAGTAAGGGCGTCCCATTGAAAAGCGGGACGCCCTTTTTTGTATAGTCTGCATAGTCTTACAGTTTAATTATGGAACTATCGGCTTGACATTTGGTTTGAATAATCGTATCTTAGTTGTTCAGTCTAAATTGCAGACTCAGGATAAGCCGGTAAGCGAATTGCCAGCAAGGATTCCTATTTTTGCAATTATAGTAACTCCCCCATGGAGAAAAATAATGAAGAATCATATCAAAGCGTCAATAGTTCTATGGACAATAGCGGCTTTCATACTGACTGAAATTGCCATCAACGCCAGCAGGTTATACATCAGCCCACTCAATTTCTGGAAGCTATTGCTGGGAACGGCAATATTTTACAATGTATTCGGTTTAATCCTGGCTGTTATCAGCAGAATAATAGAAAGCCTGATCTACAGATCAAATACGGAAAAGGCAGAGAGATTCCATCCCTGGGTTTTCGGCGCCGTTCATGGCGGGACAGTGGTGTTCCTAAGTCTTTTCTACTGGCTGAATAAGACCATGCAACCTGAAATATGGTCGTTGTCGTTTGAGGGAATCGCAGCTAACTTAGCGGTAGCAGTAAGTGGACTTATAGCCGGAGCAGCAGTAGTTACAATTTTAGCCAACCTTTCTGGCAAATTCTGGAAGGTGACGCTGGTCTTATTCCTGGTGGCTTTTGCAATAATAAATCACGGAATGCACTTCAAGGTAAAAGCCTTCCAGAACAAAGAAGTCATAGGGAAGGATGCGGAGAGGCTGGACACCGGATTAAAGGTGTTGTTAATCGGCACCGATGGAGCGACGTGGGATGTTTTAGATTCTCTCATCACAGCAGGTGCTACTCCCAACTTTGCCAGGTTGGTGAATGACGGATTTTCTGATCGCTTTCGCACAATAATGCCGACTTCCTCACCCATTATATGGACTTCTGTAGCTACAGGGAAGAAGGCTCACAAACATGGCGTTTCCAATGTTGTCTTTACAGTTATTCCAGGGATGAGCAACTCGATTGTGCATTTCTCGAACTTCCTCAGTGCAAAAACCATATCACAGCTTCTAATGGATTGGGGGATTTTCTATTCGGTGCCCGTATCGAGTTCAATTCGTCAGAGTAAAGCGCTCTGGAATATAAATACGGATTACGGGTTGACAACAGACGTAGTAGCCTGGTGGGGGACCTGGCCACCGGATAGCATTAAGGGAAACATTGTTTCTGATTTGGCCAGCAGTTATAAGAAGGAAATTCGCGAAATGAAAGGACAGTTAACAGTCAAGGGTGAACTTGGTTATGACAAAACTGCCAGAACTTTCCCCACTGAATTGGAATTTGAACTGGCACAGTTCCAGGATTCCTGTGCGGCATTATCCATGGAGGAAGCAAACCGGTTCGTAACCGCAGATTCAGCTCTGTTAGAAGAAATAAACACAGCGAAAAAATGGAAGCGGTTCGACTGGCCCGTTTCAATACGGTATGGATACTTAGTGGACAAGTTTAACAAAATGTCAGCACAACATCTACTCAAGCAAGATGATTGGGACTGCTTCATGCTCTATTTTAACATGATAGACGTTCTGGAGCACTACTTCTGGATGTACCACGATGAGGAGCCTTTTAAGGAACACAAGATTTACGGTGATCTGCCGTTTAAAGACGTCGTTTCTAACGGTTATAAAGTGATCGATTCAATGATCGGTGAAGTTCTCCAGTTAATTGATGACAATACTATCGTTATTGTAGTATCAGATCATGGATTCGAGACGTTTTACAGCCAAGCTGCAGGAGTGGTATGTAACCACACACGGGCGCCTGACGGCATTCTCATCGCATCGGGACCGTATATAAGACAAAATATGCAACGCACAAGACAGTATTCTGTATATGACATTACACCTACTATACTGACGATTTTAGGTATCCCGTTAGGTGCTGATATGGATGGTCAGGTAATGGAAGATATCTTCCAGGAAGGCTTCCTCGATGGACACCCCATAGAGTACATTGATAGCCATGACGCCGGCTACAAATGGCGTAGTCAGACAAGCGAATCCGATGTGGATACGCATATGCTGGAGAAATTCAGAGCGTTAGGATATATTCAGTAGAAGAAATTTAATAAGTAAATATACAAAAGGCGCCCCACCTTGGTGGGACGTCTTTTCTATTATTAGAAAACAGCCTTAAAGCTCCGTCACAATCCCACCTCATGATTGAAAGCCTCAATCAACTCATCCATTTGCGATATCTCATCGTAAATGTTGTCCCAATACTGCGGATGCCATTGCTCTGTGATCTCTTCATAGGTTTTGCCTTGTTGTTCAACCCAGGTGTAGTACTTAAGATTGTGGATGGCTTTGCGGTCGTAATAGGAAAGCTCCTTGAAGTAGTCTATCTTCTGGGCTTCGATAGCTGCTGCATAATCCCGTATGGCATCTTTCTCTTTATAGACACCTCTCTCATCGGTAAGCTCCTGAAGGCGGGTTTGATACAGGTCGGCTGAATCGGTGAATACGGTCAGGATGACGTCGTTTTCATTGAGTTCGAAATATTTGGCGGTTTTAATGGCTGCCAATAGATTGCAAATGCTGGATATACCCAGCAGATGCAGATTATCAGAAATCCCTTCAGGGATACCCAGTGAGGCGATAAGTTTCTTCCCGGCAGGTTCGTTGAACAACCTTAAGAGGCGCATGCAGTCTTCATCGTCAATACCGGTGATGACATCGGTGTTACGGACATTGTGTATCCAGGGGACGTGCTTATCACCGATGCCTTCGATTCTGTGACCTCCGAAGCCGTTCATCAAAAGAGTGGGGCACTGCAGAGCTTCAGCGGCGATGATCTTCAGGTGAGGAAATCTGGTCTTTAGATAATCCCCTGCTGCGATCGTGCCTGCTGATCCGGTAGCTGAAACGAAGGCACATAGCTTCGCCGAACTTTCCTTGTTTTTACCAAGCAACTCTTCAAGTGCACGACCGGTCACATGATGGTGGTATAGAGAATTCCCGAACTCATCAAACTGGTTGAAGATAACATAGCTAGGATCTTCACGCAGCTCCCAGCATTTATCGTATATCTCCTTGACATTCGATTCGCATCCGGGAGTGGCTATTACTTCGGCGCCTATACTTTTGAGCCATCTGAAGCGTTCTTGGGACATCTCTTCGGGAAGAATTGCCACAGCATCGCATTTCAGGAGGGCACAATCGAAGGCGCCTCCGCGGCAGTAGTTGCCAGTGGAGGGCCAGACAGCCTTATGAACTTCTGGATCGAATTGACCGCTAACCAAACGAGGCACCAGACAACCGAATGCTGCCCCGACTTTATGGCTACCAGTGGGAAAGTGCTTGCCAACTAATCCTATGATCTTCGCCTTTACACCGGACAGCGAAGGGGGAACTTCTAAGAAATTGACCTTCCCGAACAAGCCAGTTTTCACATCGTTTTTCCAGGTGATGCGGAAAAGGTTTAAAGGATCGATGTCCTGCATACCAATTTCGGGTAGCTTTTCTTTCACCGAATCAGGGATGAGTTCCGGTTCTTGTAACTGCTTGAAGGTGGGGATTATTATCCCCAGTTCCCGGCAACGCGGTATGGTCTTGCTGCGGACGTCAGGGTTAATTTGCGGGATGATTTTGTTATCCATTTTCTATCTTAGGTTAGATGCTATCGAGTAATTATTTGATCGATTCTCTTTTTGGCATTTTCGATTCGTGATAAAAAGATCAGCGCTGCTATTATGAATGGTTTGTAACTGGCTTGACGATAAGTATCCAGACGATACTTCTCGAAAACGTCCTGGGATACTTCTCCGTGTTCGGCATTTACACCGGTTATATCAGCCGGAAGGCAGTGCATATATAGCGTGTTTTCATCCAGCGTACGCTTCATAATGCTGGCATCGCATTCCCAATTCCTGTACTTAGCATTGTTGGCGAGACACTCTTTTTCCAGGTCATGCAAACCATCTCCGTCGCCCAGTTTCAGCAATTCCGTTCTTCGTTCCATCACCCAGTAGGGAGCCCAGGATTTCGGATAGACGACATCAGCGCCATCGAAAGCCTCTTCCATATTGCCAACGATGCTGAAACTGCCCGTAGCATCTTGGGCGTGGCGTTTTGCCAACTCTATGATTTCAGGGGTAAGACTATAACCCTGCGGATGAGCCAGGGTAACATTCATTCCAAAACGGGTCATCAGACCGATCAAGCCCTGAGGCACCGATAGAGGCTTGCCGTAACTGGGCGAATAAGCCCAGGAGATGGTGATTTTTCTCCCCTTTAGATCATTCAAAGAGCCGAAGTGCTTTTTCAGATGAAGCAGGTCGGCCAAGGTCTGAGTGGGATGGTCCAGGTCGCACTGCAGGTTGATGACGCTGGGGCGTTTGTGCAAAACCCCGGCATCAAATCCTTCCTGAATTGCCGCTGCGACTTCCCGCATGTACTTATTACCTTCACCTAAATAAACATCATCGCGGATGCCTATCACTTCGGTTAAGAAGGATATCATATTGGCGGTTTCGCGCACGGTTTCTCCGTGAGCAATCTGGGATTTTTCTTCGTCTAAATCAACCAGCGATAGACCCAGCGCATTAGCTGCAGAAGCGAAACTGAAGCGGGTTCTGGTAGATTGGTCGCGAAAGATGGATACCGCCATCCCTGTATCGAAAACGCGGAAGGAACGGTTGGTGCGGTGCAACTCCTTAAAAATCTCCGCCAGCAGGAGTACCGCCTTTAAATCATTAACCGAATGCTGCCAGGTCAATAGAAAATCTTGGGTTTGTAGATCGGTTGACAACTGTTTGAAAAGGTCCAGGTTCTGTTTCAGGTTTGTTTCTGTTTTTTTCATATTATCTACTTGTAACATCCCACTGCTGCTTCAACGGCGTCAATGATCTGCTGATAGCCGGTACAGCGGCACAGGTTCGGTGAAATTGCTTTACGAATGTCATTTCTGGACGGTGAAGGATTTTTCAGTAGAAAAGCGTGTCCGATCAAAACCATACCCGGTGTACAGTAACCGCACTGAATAGCGCCTGCATCGATAAAAGCCTGCTGAAGAGGATGAAGAGTACCGTCAGGTTCCGCCATTCCTTCAATGGTGGTTATCCATTTATCTGCAACATCCAGCACTTTCTTCTGACAGGATTTAACCGGTTTATTGTCAATCAGTATGGTACAGGTTCCGCAGAAACCTTTGCCGCAGCCAATCTTGGCTCCAGTCAGGCGCAGTTCTTCACGCAGGAATAGCAGCAAGTTCATTTCTACCAGAGCGTCCAGTACTTCAGTTGCTTTCCCGTTAATGGTGATGGTCATAAGAATAGGTGATGGTAATCTCTTAAGATTCTATCTTTATGGGCAGTTTTAAATATCGCTTGCCAGTAGCGCGATACACGGCATTGGCGATCGCGGGAGCCATTATCTCATTTGTAGGTTCGCCGATTCCTTTGGCTCCGGACGGTGAATTTGGATCAGGATTCTCTATAAATATAGCGGACATATCGGGCAGATCAACCGACCTGGGGATTCGATAAGAATTGTAATTGAGGTTAACGATCTCTCCATCCTCTATCTTAATCTCCTCGGATAGAGCGTAGCCTGATCCCATCGCCATTCCGCCGTAAAACTGCCCCAAAGCCATGCCGGGATTAATGACTCTGCCCATGTCGTGGGCGGCGACGGCGTTGGTCAACCGCACTCTTCCGCTTTTCTTATTCACCATAACTTCAGCAGCCTGACAGCCGTAAACCCAGGTGAAATAGGCTTTCCCCTGACCGGTTTTTTCATCCCAGGACACCCGCGGGGCGCGATATTCACCGAACGCGAAGGGGAATTGCTGTTGCAAGAACATAACGTGCATAGCCCGGTCAAAGGAGATGGAATGATGCTCATCCCTACCGTAGATTCGGTCGTCAGCGAAGCGAACGTCTTGGGCCTTACATTTGAGAATAGAAGAAACGGCAGCAGATACTTTGCGCTTAAATTCCGTAGCGGCTGCCAGCACCGCGTTGCTGCCCATCAAGACGCCGCGCGAAGCAACGGTTGAGCCACTGTCAGGAATGGTAGATGTGGAAGGTTGGCGGTAGCGAATTCTATCCCTGTCAACACCTAATTCATCAGCCAGAAGCAGGATGAAGGCACTCTGAGCGCCCTGGCCGTTTTCATGAATGCCGACCTCTAAAATTATAGATCCATCGAACTGAGCGTTGATGATGGCTGCACAGAAGTCCATGCCTTCAGCGCCTAAACTCATCCCGCGATAACTCATAGCCAGACCGATGCCGTAGAGTTCATCGGACTGTGATTTCCCGAATGAACAGGATTTCAGCTTGTTCTCGTAGTCGATTTCATCTATAACCGTTTCTAAGGCTTCACTCATACTGACGGTGTGATCATCCAGTTTCTGTCCGGTTACCGTAACGCTGCCCTGTTTCACCATATTCCTGTGGCGGAATTCGACCGGGGATATTCCAACCTCTTCGGCAGCTATTTCCACCATCTGCTCCACGACGAAATTCATCTGGGGAGAACCGAATCCCCGCATGGCTCCGGCAACGACATTGTTGGTATAGACACCAAGTGCATCACAATGAACATTGGGCACCTGGTACGGTCCACAACACTGGACAGTAGATCGCCAGGTTACCCAGGGCGTAGTCGAACAGTAAGCGCCTCCATCGGCGATGATTTTGCACTGAACGGCTTTTATCTCACCTTCTGAGGTTACGCCCATTTTATAATCAACACGATAAGGGTGGCGCTTGTAGCTTTCCCGAATGGACCATTCTCGGTCATAGCGGATTTTGACGGGATGACCGGTGAGTTTTGCCGCTAAGGCGGCACGGGCACACACGATTGCCGCGGTATCATCCTTGCCGCCGAAACCGCCGCCCATAGGTGTACCGATCACTTCTATATCAGCGAGGCGGACTCCCAAAACAGCCGCAGCGAACCTGCGCGTGCTGAATGGGTGCTGCATGCTGCCGTATATTTCTATAACGCCATCGGGACGTGGAAGGGCTATGGCAGCTTCCGGTTCCAGGTAGGCGTGTTCGACAAATTGTGTCTGGAACTGACGCTGGATGACAAAATCTGAATCTTCAAATCCTTCCTCAACGTCGCCTCTGCGGATGCGATGCGTGTTGATGATATTGGAACCGTGGGATTCATGAATTAAAGGAGCATCCGGTTTGATAGCTTCTTCTGGATCGTGGAGTGACGGAAGAGCTTCAGCCTCGACTTCTATCAATTCAGCAGCTTTGATAGCGCTCTCTCTATCGCTTGCAACCACCAGCGCAACTACATCGCCCCAGTAGCGGATCTTGTCATCAGCAAATATGCGATGGTCTTTCTCAATATGACCGAAACGGTTGGCGCCTGGAACGTCAGCGGCTGTGAGGATGCGGAGGACGTTCTGATAGTTTTCAGCCGCTTTAGTTTCTATCCGTTTTATTCTGGCGTGGACGAAATCGGAATATACCGGCACGGCATGGAGCATATCAGCGAAGCTCAGATCGTCGGTGTATTTCGCCTGTCCGGTAACCTTTTCTCGGGCATCGTTACGCCAGCTTTTTATCTTAGATTCTGCCATGATGGATATTTTAAAACCGCTCTACCATTTCGATGACGTCACTTAAGTTCGGTGAAACAGCTTTCGGTATCTTCACGTGTTTAAGCGCTGCCGGAATGTCTTTAAGCCCGTGCCCGGTGACTAAAAGAACGACCTGCTCGTTCTCCTTTACCATGCCGGCGTCGCGTATTTTTCGCAGTGCGGCAAGGGGCGTAGCAGCAGCTGGTTCAGCGAATATTCCGGCGTAGCGAGCCAATATATTCATCCCCTCTATAATCTCTTCATCGGAAACAGTTACTGAAAATCCACCGGTATCTTGCACCGCTTTTGCAGCCATATAGACATTACTAGGAACGGAAACAGATATGGAATCGGCGATGGTGTGCGGTTGCCGTGCAGGTTGATAATCTCCGGTTGTGATATAGCGGTGAATTGCATCAGAGCTTTCCGCCTGTACACAGACTAATCGAGGCAGACGATCTATAAGCCTGGATTGCTTCAGATCGTAAAATGCCTTGTAAATACCGCTTATAATGACGCCGTCACCGACAGGTACGAAGATGAAATCGGGGACACGAAACTGGTTCTGCTGCCAAATTTCCAGACCAGCATATTTCTTCCCTTCGATGGTGAGAGGATGGTAAGCGGTATTGCGGTTCAATCCTCCGAACTCTTTAGTAAACTCGATAGAAATACCAAAGGCGTCATCATAAGTTCCCCTGACCGGTATGACACAGGCGCCATGTACAATCATCTGAACGAGTTTTGCCTGAGGTGCATTTTCGGGTACGAAGATAACAGCTTGTTTGCCAGTAGCGGCGGCGACTGCTGCCAGAGAACTGGCGGCATTGCCGGTAGAAGCTGCCACAATACGATCTTCACCAAGTCTATTGGCTTCCGCTACTATGGTATAGGAAGCTCGATCTTTCAGGGAACCGGTAGGGTTTACGCCCTCGTTTTTTATCCAGATGTTGGAAAAACCCAATTCATCACCTAATCGCTCAGCTTTTAAAAAAGGGGTATTACCCACCGGAAAAGCGGGATAGCACTCTCTTTCAACAGCAGAGAACAGGTTCCAATCGGGTTTCTGAACATTGAAAAGGCGGGAGATTTGATCGTAATCGAAGAGAACGCTTAAGACTCCGCGCAAGGGTGTTCCGAAAGAATATTTATCTCCACAGACCGGGCAGAGGTAGCGAACTTGATCCCGGTCGTATTGTTTTACGCATTCTGTGCATCTATACTGAAATTCAACCAAACTCTTACTCCTCATGCGAATTCATTTCCGCCACCAGCGCCACGTAAAAAGCCGCCGCGGAACTAAGATGTTCCACCGGACAGGATTCATTGGGTGCATGTGCCAGGATTTCATCCCCCGGTCCCATACCCAGACAGGGAATACCGAACATTCCCGCAATGGCAACTCCGTTGGTGCTGAAGGTCCATTTGTCAATCACCGGCTCTTTCGCAAATGTTTTCCGATACGCTGAAGCAGCGTGCTTCAAATAGACTGAATCTTGATCGAGAACCCAGGGCGGGAAGAACTGATCTGCCGGATAGGTTATTCCCGTATAGGATTCCTGCGTGTAAACCGGCACCGTTACTTGCGCTTCCGGACAGCCTGCTTTAGCAGCAGCATCCTGGACCTCTTCTACGGCACTCTGACGTGTTTCGCCTAAAGTCAAGCGCCGGTCCAGATGGATGGAGGCGCCATCAGGGACAGCGCATAGTGAAGGTGATTGCGATTTTATTTCAGTTACAGCAATCGATCCTTTGCCTAAGAAACTATCACTCTTTAACCGTTCGTGCAGTTTTTCGATTTCAAGTGCTACTTTAGAGGCTTTGTAGATGGCATTTTCGCCTCGTTCAGGAGCAGAACCATGCGAGCTGACTCCCTTAACAGCAACTTCCATCTCCATGCGACCCCGCTGCCCACGATGTATGTTCAGGTTAGTCGGTTCGGTGATAACCACCAGTTCCGGCTTCAGGTTCTCTTCACGGATAAGATATTGCCAGCAGAGCCCATCGCAGTCCTCCTCCATTACCGTGCCAGTCATCAGGATGGTGAATTGGTCGTTTAAGCCCAGCTCTTTGATCATCTTGCCCGCATAGACCAACGCTGCCATACCTCCTTTCTGATCAACCGATCCTCTCCCCCACACTCTGCCGTCTTTAAGTACAGGTTTAAAGGGATCGCTATCCCAGAGCTCCATGTCCCCGGCGTAAACCGTGTCTATGTGCGCATCGAAAGCGATAAGACGGGAACCGCTACCGATGCGCCCTATCACGCTGCCTAATCCGTCAATACGGATTTCATCGAAACCAACAGACTGCATTTCATTTTGAATGACGGCGATTACTTCCTTTTCCTTGCAGGAGAACGATGGCGTACCTACAAGCTTCATCAGGAAGTCAGCAATTTGATCCTGTAATTCTATGGAACGTTCTGAAATATTAGTGTAAATATTTTTCATTTTCGTCTATAGTTAGAATCGATCCCAGAGTGATTGAGTTAGTGATCGCGCTTCTGCTGCGATTTCTGCTTCATCCACGTTTATCAGTAATTTTCTATCTTCCATGAGGACGGAACCAGCAACGATGGTGGTGTCAACCGGCACCTGAGAAAGCCCATATACGATATGCCCTAAAACGGAATCATCATCCAAGGGCGTTGGCGGTAGATATTTTTTGAGGATGAGGTCTGCGGCATAACCTTCTGCTATATTCCCGATATTAAAACCCCATATCCTTGATGCAATGGTCGGATTGTTTTGGAATAACGTGGAAGTTACCTGTTGGAAACCGATGGTTGGATTCTTCTGCAGCAAGTGCTGTGCCCACAGAGCGGTGCGAAGCTCTTCGGTCATGTTTACGGTCATGGCGTCAGTGCCCAAGCCAACCCTTATTCCTGAGCCTGATAATTTCATAAGATCCATTATGCCTACGGCGTTGTTCAGATTCGATTGGGGATTGTGTACGACCGTAGTATCGGTTTCAGCCAGAATCTGGCGTTCATGATCATTAAGATGCACACAATGAGCGGCGATGGACTGCGGTCCCAGGATACCGAATTTATGCAGCCTTTCAACCACGCGCATGTTGAAATTATCTTCACTGTATTGCTGATCAGAAAGCGCCTCTGCGACGTGCAGGTGAAATCCAGCCTTAAGATCACACCCTAAGCGGGATGCTTCTTTCAGAGTAGCATCACTCAATGTGAAGGCAGCATGAAGCCCGAATAGGGCTCTGATGTGATCATCTTGTCCTTCGTTAGAACGACGGATAAAGCCGGTGTTTTCCTGCAATCCCTGCCGGGCAATCTCCTCACCATCCCGGTCTGATGTTTCATAACAGAGGCAAGCTCGCAAGCCGGTCTGACGTACTGCTTGGGCAATCTTTTCCAGAGAACCAGCAACTGCACCGGGGCTGGCGTGGTGATCAATTAGTGTAGTAGTTCCGTTTTTAATCGCTTCGATCAGTATGATCAACGCGCTGATGTAACAGTCATCCAATGTCAGGACTTTATCAAGCCGCCACCACAGGTTCTGCAGTACTTCATTAAAATTACGCGCTGGTTTCGCTTTGCTCAAACCCCGCGCGAAAGTGCTGTAAAAATGCATGTGGGCGTTGATCATCCCCGGCATGACCACCTTGCCGGAAGCATCTATAACGCGGTCATAAGTATCTGTAAAATCGTTATTACGCCCAATTTTCTTAATCAGTCCGTCTTCAGTCAATAGAGCGTGATCTTTCAGCACACAGAGGTTGTCGCCCAGCGTAATAATAGTCCCGTATTTTATCAATAATGATTCAGCCATGACGGATTTACAGTTACGTTTCGGATAGGATTTCTAACTCTTCTGCAGTGCGATCCCGCATGTAAAGGGCTCTTGAAAAACAGTTCAAGACGCATAGCGAACAGCCGATACATCTGACGGGATCGGTCAGCGGAATGTTGTTTTCGTCCAAGGAAATAGCTAAGTACGGACACCGTTGACAGTTGCCGCAATGCTGGCATAGTTCCGGCGTTACTGACGATATCTTTTTCGCCAGAGGTAAATCGTTGAAATCGGTGATGGGGTGCGGCAGCGATATGCCTATCAGGTCGTCAACGGAATTCAGTCCCTTCTCTTCCAGCAGGTAACTCAATCCGGAATGGAGTTCATCGATAATTCCGTAACCGTACTTCAGCACGATCGAACAGAATTGAACCGTCTGAGCACCAAGAGCTAAAAAATCCGCCGCTGCTTTGTAGTCCATTGGTCCACCGTTTCCGGAGATAACCATTCCAAAACTGGCAACCTTCGCCAGAGTCAGATTGCTGATGGGAACGATTCCAGCACCGGACAGACCTATTACTACTCCTTCTTCCCAAGGATGCTGCAAGGAGTCTCTGAATGCTAATCCCGGGAAGCTGTTGGCTAACGTAATTCCGGCTTGGTGGCATGGATAACGTTGAAAGACCGCTTGAATGGCTTCCACAACAGGATGGATCGCCGTTACGGCACTGGTCAATTTGAACAACTTCGGCGTTTCTGGATCAGATGCTGCCAATATCCAGTCCACAATTTTCGCGGTCAATTCGGGATCCTGGGAGACGATGTCTCCCTTAGTGCCATCTCCACCCTGAGGACAGGAGAGGCTGTATTCGATTCCCATCACACCAGCGTTTTTGAGTTTTTCCGTGTTGGATTGCCAGACCTTTTTATCCGCTTCATCATGCCCGGTAACCTGCCCGCCTGTGGAGACCAAGGTGAGCCTTTCAGGGAATTCTCTCACCAGTTTTTCAGCTTCGCGGCAGACTCTGTCCAGCGGATGTTCGGAAACATTGTCGCAGTTGCCGTAGGTGGAGGATCCAAAGGCGAACATGTACTCTGAGGGAATGTGAACGGGAACACTGTCGAAAGCGGTCTTCATGATGCCACCAGCCCAGCCTGCATCGTAAGCCTTCTTCATCTGTTCGTATCCGTCGGTTGTCGGAGCTGCCGAGAGCAGGAACGGTGACAGGATTTTTCTGTCGAAAAAATCGGTATTTAAAGGTACCGGTTGGGAAATAGCCCCGGCTAAAATATACGTGCTCTTGGCCTTGTCAGTAATGACAGGCTTCGGTTCTTTCTGCAGGTAAGCATGGACTTCTGCGGCAGTGTTTTTACCTGCTGCTACGGCTTCTACAACGCTGGTGGGGCCATTGATGCAATCACCGGTGTAGAACAGACCCTTCCTTCTCAGTTTGGGCGCATTGGAAGCGGCACCAATGGCGACTACTACCAGATCAAAAGGCACGAAATAGGGTTTAATCTCAGGATCAATCACCATTTTTGCAGGATGGAATTTCTGGCGTTGGGGAAGTTGTACGCGCTGCAGGAGAACGCCCTCTACGATTCCACTCCCATGGCGTAAAGATGAAATCCGCGTGCGTCCCATTAGTTCGACTTTGCTGTTTAGCAGAACATTCCTTTCTTCAGCGGTAAGGGGCATCTCATGCGGTTTTTCCAAGCAGATCAAGGTGATAGATTGGGCACCTCTTCTCCTGGCTGTAACCGCACAATCCACTGCAATAGCGCCTCCGCCAATGATGCCAACCCGTTTTTCTTTAAAGGGAATGTTTTTCAGTCGTTTCAAAACCTCAAGCCAAGAATAGGCGTGTTCTTCACCGGGAAAGCCAACGGATAGAGACGTATCCAAGCCGGAGGCGATGATAACCGCCTGAAATCCGGAATTAAGCAAGGATATGGGATCGTCTATCAATGTTTTAAAATGGAATTTGATCTCTCCTAACCTTTCAGTAAAGGCGACGTCTGTATTTAACACCTTCCTTGGCAATCGAAAATCCGGTATCAAGCGGCACATTCCGCCGGTGTTTTTTCCCTTTTCGAATATTTCCACCCGGCAGCCTAATTGTGCTAAGATGGCAGCAGCTCCCAGTCCCGCCGGACCGGATCCGACTACAGCAATTTTTAATCCATTTGGCTTAGCATCGCTGAACCGGGGGAGCACATTTAGTTCTGCCGCGTTTCGGATTATAGTTGCCTGCACTGCAGGGATGTTCACCGGATGATCGAAAGTACGATGCACGCAAGCAAAAACGCAGAAACGATCAGGACAGACCACCCCACAAACGCCTCCCAGGGGATTGCTGCTTAAGATCAGCGCTGCAGCTCGTTTATAATCTGATTTTCTGCCACCCTTAACCGCCATGATGAAATCCGCAGGAGAACAGTCCACCGGACAAGCCTGCTTACAGGGCTTCTCTTCGCAGTATTCGCATTTTCGAATTTCAGCTTCGAGCTGAGCGTCAGTCAAGAAGCGGGATTTATTCATCATTTAAGGGTTTCTTTACTGGCTTTCTGAGAAAAAATATTATTTTTTAAAATCTGCGAGATAGCATGAACTACCGCTTCCGGGGTAGCGGGCATGCCAAGTTCAACTTCGGTATTATGATCGGCAAGCGATTCAACGGCATCCTTAATGGCAAAATATACGGCTTCGCCATACATAAAGGGAGGCTCACCGATACCCTTGCTGTGAAAGACACTGGACTGCCGACAATCCCGTTCCACCATTTCGATATCAAACAGATGGGGCAGGTCTCTTATGGTGGGTATCTTATACGTAGAAGGACCTGCGGCTAAATATCTGCCCTGATCATCCTGAAAGACTTCCTCGAAAGTGCTCCACCCCATCCCCTGCATGAATCCTCCGATTATCTGCCCCCGGTCGATTTCGGGGTTCAAGGACCTTCCCGTTTCATGGACTATGAATACTTTCAGGAGTTTGCTGTTACCGTAGAGAATATCCACTTCGACCTGAACAAGAGCACACCCATACACGAAATAGTAGAAGGGATTACCTCGACCCGCTTCGCGGTCAAAATGTACGCCCGGAGTTTTATAGAAACCGTGCGCACCCAGGGGGACACGGCTAAGATGCGCTCGCTTCACCACATCTGAGAAACTTAATCTACCTGCAGGATGAGTTTTACTGAAGACCTGATCGTCGGCAAAGCGGATTTCGCCTTCGTTGACGTCCAGTTGGTATTGCTCTTTAAGCAAATCGACAGCGATGCGGTTCAGCCTTTCTTTGATTTGCAGAGCGGCATTATTAGCTGCATATCCGTTGATATCCGATGCTGAAGAAGCGGCAGTCGGGGAGGCATTGCCCACGCGTTTGGTGTTGGCGCTTTCACAGCGGATTCTGTCCATACTGACGCCCAGTTCCTTCGATACTATCTGAGCTACCTTGGTGTTGACCTCCTGCCCCATTTCCACGCCGCCATGGCTTAAAGAGATGGTGCCGTCAGCGTACACCCACAGAAGTGCCGATCCCTGGTTCATAAAAGCGGTTGTAAAGGATATACCGAATTTGACCGGAATGACAGCCAATCCCCGTTTCGGGAAGTCATGGATCAGGTTGAATTCGTCCGTTTCTCTGCGCAAGTCCTGGTACTTAGCTTTCTTAGCCAGACGCTCCAGAAGTTCATCTGTGCTGGTTTCCGAAATTTCCTGACCGTATGGCGTCAGATCGCCCGGCTGGTAGGAATTTATCTTCCTTAACTGCAGTGGATCTACTTTCAGTTTATGCGCAATCCGTTCGATGACATGTTCCATCACCATGATAGACTGAGGTGCGCCAAATCCTCTGAAGGCGGTATTGGGAGGCAGATTAGTCCGCAAAGCTCGACCGGTAATACTGACATTGGGCAGAGAGTAGCAGTTATCCGCGTGCAACAGGGCTCGTTCCAGGATGGCTATGGAGAGATCGACATAGGCACCGCCGTTGGAATTCAACTCGATCTTGTATGCCTGTATTTTTCCATCCCTGTTAAAGCCGACTTTATATTTCGCTTCAAACGGATGCCGTTTGCCGGTAAAAAGCATATCTTCGCTTCGGGTCAATTTCAATTCGACAGGTTTTCCGACATGTTGGCACGCCAGAGCTGCTAAACATGCCCACAGAGTAGCAGATCGTTCCTTGCCGCCGAATGCTCCGCCCAATCTGGGAACATCAACGGTGATATCTTTACTGTTAACGCCGAGCACTCTTGCTGCGATAGCCTGAACTTCAGAAGTGCTCTGCGTGGCGGAATAGAGGGTGATATATTCATCTTCACCAGGAACAGCGATACAGCGCTGGGTTTCCAGGTATAGATGTTCCTGCGCGCCGGTGGAAAAAGTCCCCTCTATCAGTAGGTCTGACCGTTGAAAGCCAGCTTCAACGTCACCTCTGCGGATGTGCCGCTCGGGGACGTAGTCCATTCCTTTTCTCAGAGCATCTTCAATAGTCAGCACCGGATCAAGAGTTTCATATTCCACATCTATTTCACTCAAAGCATACTCTGCGGTTGCGGCAGTCTCCGCTACTACCAGCGCCAACGGTTGACCACGATATTGGACTTCGTCCACTGGTAGAAGGGGCTCATCTAACAATACCAGCCCGATCTGATTTTCACCGGGAATATGCTGATGTGTCAAGACTGCCGAAACGCCTGGAACTTTTTGAGCGCGGGAAAAATCAAGCAACTTGATCCTGGCATGCGGATGTTGACTGAACAGAATCTTCACATACTGAAGACCGGCAGGTTTCAGATCATCCCCAATGAAACGTGAAGATCCGGTCAGGTGCAGTTTACCACTGACATGTTCAGGGATTCGTTCTGATTTTGGTAATTTCTTGCGCTTAGCCATAGCAAATTAAATCAGGTCTTGATGGCATCAAAATACTTGTGCATATGCTTAATCACCTGGTTTCTAATTAAAATGCGGCGAAAGTGGGCGCTGCCGCGTATGTCGGAAATAGGTTGGAATTCATCTGCGGTGATTTTCACACATTGTGAAATCGTTTCGTCGTTCAATTTTCTGCCTATCAAATATTCCGGACATTTACGGGATAATACGGGATGGACGTCTATCCCTCCGAAAGCCAAGCGGAAGTCTTTTACCTTCCCATTATCGGAGGTGATATAACAGCACGAATTTACCGAGGCGATATCCACAGCAACCCGCTTGGAAGATTTCTCGAAGCTGACGAATCCGGATGGTATCGGTACTTCAACCGCTGAAATTATTTCCCGGGTTCGCAATGATGTCTTCTTATAATCTTTATATAAATCCTGCAACTTGATTTTTCGTTCACCTTTATCAGACAGTATCATCAGTTGGGAATTCATACCAAGAAGTGCGACAGCACCATCAGCAATCGGAGACGCATTAGCAACGTTGCCAACCAATGTCGCCACATTGCGAATCTGCTTTGAACCTATCAGGGTAATTGCTTTGGTCAGAATAGGTATTTGACGCTGTATCATCGGGTTTTCTAATAATTGGGTGAAATTTACACCCGCGCCGATACTGATTACATTTTTATGCTGTCGTATAAAGTTTAATTCAGAGATGGAGGAGATATCGACGATGACATCGGGGTAAGTACGCTGAAGGTTTGTTTCTACCATGACGTCGGTGCCGCCATTGATAATACGGCAGGTTCCCGAATCATTTAGCTTGCGCGTGAGGTCGAAAAACTCCGCAATCGTTTTTGGTAAAAAATAGGCTGCCGGTTTTGAATTATTGGCTTGGGTGGTCTCTACGTACTTTACATCTGTAGAAAGTTTAGTCAGCTTCTTTCTAATATCGGGTATGAAAGGGGGAACCATCTCAGCAACCGCGCCGGCATCTGATTTCTTCAGGTGTGATCGGATGCTTTTAGCGGCATTAAAAATCGAATCATATCCGGTACAGCGGCACAGATTGCCTTCCAGAGCGCCTAAGATATCAGCTTCACTTTGATGCTCACCATTGGCGAAAAGACAGAATAGGGACATCACAATTCCCGGGGAACAATAACCGCACTGCACAGCATGGTGATCCAGCATCGCCTGCTGAATTAGATGAAGGCGGTTTTTTTCTGCCAGCCCTTCTATGGTAATGATGTGTTTGCCATGCAGACGAACGGCTGGCAATATGCAGGAATTCACCGCCCGGTATTTCATTTCTCCGTCTTCGACCGTTCCCAATGCGATGGTGCACGCCCCGCAGTCGCCCTCAGAACAGCTTTCCTTAGTGCCGTTGAGTGCGAATGTATCACGCAGTAGTTCAAGTGCGCTAAAGCATGGAAGTACAGCAATCTCCACCGATTTTTCATTCAGGAAGAAAGCGATAGTTATCTTGTGGGGGGAAATTTGCATTTACCTAACGATCAACAGGATAGTGCTCATATAGAATGTAGAAATTATTTATGGAAAAGTCAAGCGGATAATGAGGTGGGGGTAGGTGGAGGAGGAAGTATAGAATTTAGAAGAAAAGAAGTAAAGAATGGTGGACTGCCTTTCGGTGCTACTTCATAGCACTTCGGTTAGTCCACCTTACTTTGCTACTCTGCTAAATATCATATTGCGCAGTGATGTCTCTCTTCTGACGGTAAGAATACCCCTGAAATTCATCTGCTCTCAGGGTGGGATCTTCCTTAAGCTTAATATGTACTAAATGCTTGAGCATCATCTGCCGGAAGCGAGGTTTCAAATCTGTTCGCAGGGCTGCAGCTAAATCAGGGTGAACCGTCAAGAGCAAGCGAGGTTCTCTGGTACCATGGCGGAAACGGCTTATCCATCTTTCCATTCTGGTGATGATCGTTTCCAAAGAAGGCACCATTCCGGTGCCTCTACAAGAGGAACAGGGTTCATTGAAGGTGTAAAGCAGTGCAGGACGCAGACGCTGCCGGGTCATTTCCAATATGCCAAAATAACTGATGGGAAGAACGTCTGTCTTGGCACGATCCGACCGCAGTTTCTTTTTTATCTCATCATACACTTTGCGACGGTTCTTCTCTTCGATGAGATCTATGAAATCCACTGCGATAAGTCCACCGATATCCCGGAGCCTCAATTGGCGTGCGATCTCTCTCGCAGCCCGCAGGTTAATTTTTAAGGAATTCTCCTCATGATCTTTCTTGCCTATATAACGCCCGGAATTGACGTCGATGGATACCATGGCTTCGGTAAGATCTATGACGATATGTCCTCCACCATCCAGGGGCACCTTGCGCGAAATAATACTTTCAATCCTCTGTTCAATCTTGTAATGATCAAAGATGGGAGTTCTACCACGATAGAGGCTCAGCGTATCAAGTATCTGGGGTGACACCTCTTTTAGATAACTATGGACGTCCCGGTACAACTTTCTGGAATCAACTGCCAATACAGATATATCCGGTGTGAAGAGATCACGCACTATGCTGAATGCCATACTTAAATCCTGGTAAATCAGGCTGGGCGCTGTTTCTGAGTGTATTTTGGTTTCCAAGTCTTTCCAATGATCCATCAAGCTCTGCAGGTCACCTCGCAGTTCATTCTCATCGTGACCTTCGGCAACAGTTCTGACAATCAATCCGAAATTCTTGGGGCGGATACTGCGAACAAGTTTCCTTAAACGTTTTCTCTCTTCTATATTGATGATCCGCCGGGATATCCCTGAATCATTCTGGCCGGGAATTAGTACCAGGTATCTGCCCGCTAAGGAAATTTGTGAAGAAGCACGAGGACCTTTGCTGCCGATCGGTTCTTTGATAACCTGAATGATAATTTCCTGGTTATTCTTCAACGGAGAGCGGATAGTGTGCTTCTCACCTTTTTCATTCACCACAATCATTTCCACGATAGGAATGGGTGATAGTCCGCCTGTGGAACCCACTTCAGCGACGTCTGAGAAATGCAAAAAGGCATCGGTTTCTTCACCGTAATTGATAAATGCCGCCTGCATTCCGGGCACAACTTTCCTCACAATACCCTTGTAAATGTTGCCCAACGTGCGTTCATGCTGGGGACGTTCCACGAAGAGTTCAGCCAGTTCTCCATCTTCCAGCATGGCTATGCGGGTTTCAGATGGCGTAGAGTTTATGATAATTTCTTTGGTTGCTTTCATATTCCTAGAATTTTAAACATTAATTTCTGCAATTTTAAGTTGTTCAGATGGCGAGACGTGTCTGCCGTCTGATTCCCACCACATGCCGATGCGTTCTACTTCCCAAAAAGCAGCGATTTCCTGGTGAAGTGCCGGGGTTTTCGATTCCCCGTGCGTAGCTATGTATTTTAGTATTTCATCTACCCGCACTGTGGGACCTGTGGTGTTTTTTATACCTATTAAGATTGAATGATCTTTCACTTCAAGACGCCATATACCGGGACGAGCATCGAAGGAGCGCGTTCCTCTTTTGCCTGTCCGCTCTATGATAATTTCATCATTGGCGATCAAATCAGTTAGGGATCTCTCGAATTCAGGCGTAACTATCCCGTCGTCTGGTTTAGCTTCATACAGGAATACGTTTAAAGCGCCTATATTATTCGATCCGGGTGGGATTATTTCAACGCTTACTATTCGCATACCGGCGGGAAAAGCACGCTGGAACCGTTCACTAAGCTGTGTATTCCAGGTAGCCCCCAAGCCGAAATCCAAGTATTCTAAGCGCGAAGTCATGCCCAGAGGTAACGGAGGTGAAGATGTAGTTTTTAGATGCGGTTTATACCCCTGCGTGTATTCCAGGGGTTCTTCCAACCGGTTGAGGGCACGTTTTAAAATGCCAATTATATCAAGATGCGATAGGTAGCGTACACTGTCATCTCGACAGAAGCTTAGCCGGTAGCGGTGAAATTCTTCAGTCTGTTTCACCTGTATAGCATTTTGAGGAATCTCCAACGGTATTCGTTGAACATCAGGGCAGGGAACGTTCTCGAATTCCTGTAAACCACAGAAGTTGCACCCATCCTGGCGGCAATCGGGGGTGAATTCCGGCACGCTTGCTGCACTCATCTCCGATTGACGGAAATCGCTGGTAATTCCCACGTCTATATGATCCCAGGGAAGAGGAGAATCCGGTTGGATTACAGAAGCGATCTCCGATGGATCCAAACCTGCTTCAGCAAATGCCTTATTCCATCCGGTGAAAGAGAAACCGTCGGTCCAGGCATCGAAGAGACCTCCTCCTTCGTACCTCACCTGTATGGCGTCAGCCGCTCGGCGATCACCGCGGGCTATGACTGTTTCCATTAGAGAGACATTCGGACTGCGGAATTCAAGCTTTACCAACCGGTTTCTGCGCAGACCTGTCTTCAGGATGGAAAGCCGCCTGCGGATCTCTTCAGATGGAAGTTGACCTTCCCTTTCAAATGGCGTATGTGGCTTGGGTGAAAACGGAGATATTGAGACGTTTATTTTATGTCCGCCATGCGATCTGACAATTCCTTCGGATTCTCTTATGAGATCAACCATACTGAAGATATCTTCATCGGTTTCGGTCGGTAACCCGATCATGAAATAGAGCTTTAACAATTTCCAGCCCCGCTCTGATGCTATATGGGCTGCTTTAAGGAGAGCTTCATCACTGGTCTCTTTGTTTATTACTTTGCGAAGTCTCTCAGTAGCCGCTTCAGGAGCAAAGGTCAGTCCGGTTCTCGATTCAGAGGCAGCACGGTCTGCCATCTGCGGGGTGAACATGTCAGGTCGAAGAGAAGGGAAAGATAAAGCTACACGCCGAGTATCCAGGAGGGGTTGCAAAGTATCCAGAAGCTGACCTAAGTGGCTGTAATCAGCAGTTGATAGTGACAATAATGATACTTCAGAATATCCTGTGGCTTTCAATCCACGCTCCACTTCTTTAAATATTTTGCTGACCGTTCTTTCCCGTACCGGACGTTTGGTCATGCCAGTACCACAAAAACGACAACCGCGAGTGCAACCACGGGCGATTTCCACGATCAGGCGGTTATGAGTTATATCGATCAGTGGTACTATGGGGTTCTGCGGATAATATTCAGGTATCAAGTCCTGCGTGATCCGGGTGCAAATTCTATTGGGGAGCTCCGAATCTAAGGATCGAAGTCCTTTGTATTCACCACCTTTACTGTACTGAGGTTCATAATATCCAGGTAGATACACTCCCGGGATGTCTCCCAAAGCGCGGATGCGATTCTGGCGATTTGCTCCCCGCTTTTTCTCCCGTTTCAATGCTTCAATTATCTCCCTGAATACATCATCTCCGTCTCCGATGGCAATGGCATCGAAGAATGGCGCCAGGCTTTCAGGATAGCATGCTATAGGACCGCCACCCAGAATGATCGGGTCTTCTTCAGTTCTCTGTGTTGCGCGCAGGGGAATTCCACTTAAGTCCAATAAACCCAGAATGTTGGTGGTATGCAATTCATATTGCAGGTTGATTCCGATGAGGTCTAATTGACGTAACGGGGTTCGGGTTTCGAGGGTAAAAAGAGGTATGTCTTTTGCCTTCAGGCGTAGAGCAGCATCAAACCAGGGTATGAAGACTCGTTCGCAGGCAACGCCCGGTAATTGATTGGCTGAGTGATAGAGGATGCGCAGCCCTGTATATGACATTCCCAGTTCATAAGTATCAGGGAAAGCCAGGGCAACGCGCAGATCGGGTGAATCTTCCAGAATGGGAAGACCGATCTCTCCGCCAATATAGCGTCCGGGTTTCTCCACGAAGGGGAGAAACTCACGCTTCAATCTTTTAAAACTTAACGTCATTAAGGGTCATCAGGTCAGGTACGCGAACAGGGCGCGATACTGATCCCCAATTTCCCCGGATCCGGTCTTTACCAGAAAGTTGAACACAGCGTCCCCTTGTTTGCGCGAAACAGCTCCTCGGACACGAGCTCCGCAAAGCCCGCAGATACACAACGACAGCGGCGTTGGCCAAGGATTTAGATCTACGGCAATGGCAGGTTCTAACCTGCGCAACCTACGCAGCAGGGAATTCCTGGGAATACGCTTCATTATCAGATCCTGATGTGAATAGGGATGAACCTTCAAATTTTGCGTAGTCCTCACCCAGTGACGGAATTCATAGGGGACAATTAAGTGCAAGCGAACGCCTTCAATTTGTTCTAACAGCTCACGGCAATACTTCATGGCTGCATCGAAAGCGACCGCTTCTGCCGGCATAAACAGCAGCCAGCTTTCCGGCTCTTTGAAAAGCCGATCAAAATCCAGAGGGGAATCGGGATTGGTTTTCAGTTGTCTCAGTATGAAAAATGAGACAACCCGCGTCCAAAGATTCCTCAGTAAACTCATTTTTTTTGTCTCAGACGGCATCTGCGCTCATCATCTGACATAGTGTCTTTTAACGATTACGATCCGAGTTCATCGTCAGGCGGTTTATGCCGCTCAATGCGTATTTTTCCGATACGCCTGCCTGACAATTCTTCAACCACGAAATGATAGTCGTGATAATCCAGACTTTCCTTGGGTCCGGGCAGATCTCCCGTTTGTGAGAAGATAAATCCACCCAGCGTCTCGTAATCTTCTGTTTCAGGGATAAGGTCTTCCCCGATAAGTTCGTTTAGTTCGCCGATGTTTATACGAGCATCGGCGATAAGTGTATTTTCATCAAGCCAGTGCGATAAGGGCACTTCTCGATCGTATTCATCCTGAATCTCGCCAACTATTTCCTCGAGAACGTCTTCTAAAGTCACCAATCCGGCAGTCCCGCCATATTCATCTACGACGATAGCCATATGAGCTTTTTCCTGCTGGAACTGGTGTAACAAATCATCTATTTTCTTGCCTTCCGGAACGAAGATAACTTCTCGAATTACCTGAGCTAATTCCACCTGATTATCACCGTTATCAAAATAAGGCAGCAGGTCCTTTACGTGAACTATGCCGGCGATTTTGTCAAGGTTTTCGTTGAAAATGGGGATGCGTGAGTGCCCATTTTCCTTGACCAGCTTTATGACGTCCTGCATCGTTGAAGTGATGGGTAAGCAGGCAATATCAACTCTGGGAATCATGATCTCCTTGACGGTCGTTTCGGAGATTTCGAATATCCCCTGGATCATTTCTTTTTCTTCTTCATCCAAAGCACCGCGTTCCTCAGATACCTCGACCAAAGCCTTTATTTCATCTTCGGAAAGGGAAAGTCTGCGGTGTTCCACACCCAATGACCTGGAAACAGTACGAGCCAGAAAATCGAGACATTTGGTAAGGGGAAAGAGGATACGCCTGGTTATGTCCACTGGCAGAGCAACCCACATAGCCCAGGTTTGCGCATGTTTCAAAGCAACTATTTTAGGAGTAATTTCGCCCAGGATGAGGATGATGCCGGTAACTAATATTACTTCTATTGCCAGTCCCGCAGAGGCGGGGAAACCGGTTATTCCACAAATATGCAGAGCCAGGAACGCGGCTATCACCGCCACAGCCACGTTCACTAAAGCGTTACCTGACAGAATCGTTATTAATAGCTCTTTGGGTCGTTCGATGAGGCGAACAACCCGCCTGGAACGTGGATCTTTGGCCTCCTTAAGTTCCGCCAAAATGCTCTTAGTCAATGAGAAAAAGGCTGTTTCCGCAGAGGAAAAGAATGCGGAAAGTACCAGACCAATTCCCAAACTCAGCAGGAGAAGACCCACGCTTATACCATCTTCCACTATTTCTCTTTGGTTATATTAAAATGATGAGTTAACCAGTTATTTATCATCTCATTCCAGATAGGTAAACTTCACCGTGTTTTAGCATTCTATCACGGTCAGAATCGGTCACATCATCCCATCCGCCAAGATGGAGGATTCCATGGACTGTCAAACGGCTTGCGGCTTTAAGCAGCGATTCTGACGCTTCTTCAGCTTGTATTTTGGCTTGATCGAGACTCAGGTAAATTTCACCGCCGGGTGGATCATCATCACCAGAGCTAAATGCTATGACGTCTGTAACATCATCAGTGCTCAAGAAGAGACGATTCAAGCGGCAGATTTCGCTGTCACCCACGATGATGAGATTGATGTGAAAATTCCATTTTTCTGTTTTTAATACCCGATCAATTAAACTGCGAAGCGGTTTAATGTCAATAGATTCTTGCGGATACTGGTTAAATATTTCGATAGAAGTCATTTCATTCAGAACGCTTCTGTTTTATCATTGTTGTTACCATTATGGTAATCCGAATAAGCATTGATAATTCTGCGGACAAGCTCATGCCTGACAGCATCCTTTTCTGTCAATTGCACAAAAGAGATTCCCTTGATTTTCTTCAATACCTGCGGCGCCTGCAGGAGACCTGATTCATCTTTATTACGCAGGTCTATCTGCGTTTCATCGCCCGTAATCAGCGCCTTGGAATGCATTCCCAGCCTGGTTAGGAACATCATCATCTGTTCGGCGGTGGTGTTCTGGGCTTCATCTAAGATAACGAATGAATTGGAAAGTGTTCTCCCCCGCATATATGCCAGCGGCGCTATTTCGATGGTGTTACGCTCTATAAGCCTCTTGACTCGATCGGGAGGAATCATGTCCATTAATGCATCATACAGGGGGCGAAAGTAGGGATCCACCTTTTCTTTCAGGTCACCGGGCAAAAACCCCAGATTCTCGCCGGCTTCAACAGCTGGTCTCACCAGGATAATGCGCTTAACTTCATGCCTGGTTAGCGCCTGAACAGCCATAGCTACCGCCAGGTAAGTCTTCCCGGTTCCGGCTGGGCCTACAGCAAAAACGATATCTTTCGACTGCGACGTCTGGTAATAAGCTTCCTGATTGGCTGAACGCAAATAAATTGGCTTCTGCGGAGTTTCAATAGTGGAGAATCCAGAAGGCGTCTTAGCGTCATCAGGTTGATCGTTATCGGACATCAAGCGCAATACGGTTTCAACGTCATCTACATCCACTGATCCCCTGTGGCGGAGGATATTGAGAATTTCTTCGACTACATTCTTGGCAAGGTTCAAGTCCTCAGGAGGGCTGGCGGTAATCAGAATAGAATCGTTCTTCGCTATGATCTTAGCGTTTAAATGGGCTCTCAGTGCCTTCAGATTGCGGTCATGTATTCCAGCAAGGTTGAAGAGTTCACCATTTTTTAAGGGAATTTCGAATCGCTCCTCAGGCGGAGGTTCTTCGGACTCTATATTTAGCTCTTTATCTATCTCTCTCCTCATCGGAATTATGCTAGTATCCTCGTCATCTATAAAAATAAAAAACTCCGGACACTTCACTCATGAAGCGGCAGGAGCGTAAACGTGTATATCAAGCTGTGATGACTATAACAGGATGTACTACAGTCATCGCAGTTTTCGGGCTTTTCGGTATCTTTAAGCCGTTGTCGAGGTTTCTCGTCCAACAGTGGTGTAGTCTCTTAAGACCTTATATAAAGTACGGTTATCTGTAAATTAACTATTTTATCGGTAATGGCACCAGCTTGAATCAATTGAGGGGCGCTTACCGAATTTTAGCATCTTACATTAATATAATGATAATTTCCGACATTGTCAAGTTAAATCTTCATATCCATTTACATAGTACATGACAGATATTCAAGACTTAAACGGTGCTCTCACGAGGATTATCCTTTTAAAAAGAGTTTACAATGAAGAAGAGCAGCCACGGTTTTCCCGTCACTTATTTCGCCTCTTTTGTACAGGGCAAATAATGCATCCATAGTGTATAACTCCACGGAAACCAACTCATCTGAATCCGGGCTGTTCTTTCCGGCAGTCAAATCTTCGGCAGAATATATCCACAGGATTTCATCGCTGTAAGCAGGCGCTGGTTGCATTTTCAGGAGCAGTTTTAAATCATCTGCATAATATCCCGTCTCCTCCTTAAGTTCGCGCTGAGCGCAAAATAAAGGATCTTCTCCTGGATCAAGTTTACCTGCAGGAAATTCTACGGTTTCTCTATTCAGAGCATAACGAAACTGCCTCACCAACACAAATCGTCCGTCGCGGAGTCGGGGAACGATAACTGCCGCTCCGGGATGCCTGATAACTTCCCTGATTTCTTCCCGACCATCCGGTTTGCGGATTATATCACGGTGCAGCTTAAGTAGCTTTCCATCGAAAACTAATCCGCCACTTTTGAATTTTTCCTCGAAATCCATTGTGTTATCTATATCAAGCGTCAGAAATTTAAATCCAGAACATGGAAACAGGGCGCGAAAACAATTTGTCCGCACGCCCTGTCGATCTATCATCAATCATCTTAAAGGAGGTTCTATGTAATAAACGCTCAAGCAGCATATGCGGTTCCAGAAAAACAAAATAAATTACACGGTCAACTACGTATTACCCCTTGAAGGCAGGATCTGAAGACTGGTATAGTGCGTAAAAAAGTAGAGACTATTTATACGAAAAAATGGAAATGAAACAGACACCGATATACATAAACTGCGGCGATCCTAACGGCATCGGTCCCGAAGTAACTCTCAAAGCTTTACTACAGCTTCCTGCAGAATTACGCGGGTATAACGTCTTAGCTGGTGTGTATCACGTCTTAGAGAGAACCAACAAGGAGCTGGGAAATCCCCTGCGACTACGAAAGACAGCATCACTGGAGGAGGCTGGGGACTTCGATTATGTTCCAGTCTTGGAACCCGAAGGCGCTGAAGCGTTCGTTCAACACTACGGGAAAATCCAGGCTGACGCAGGAGCAATTTCAGCGGGGGGCATCAAAAGAGGAGTAGAAGCTTGCTTAGATGGTGAGGCTTCGGCGCTGGTGACAGCTCCTTCATCCAAGGAATCGCTGCACTTAGCGGGTTTCAAATTCCCCGGTCAGACGGAGATGATTGCTACTCTGGCAGACGCTGAGCATTACATAATGATACTAACTGCAGATGACTTGAGGATCGGAATCGCTACGACTCACTTACCACTACGCGAAGTTAGTCAAGCTATTGACAGCAATTTAGTTGCTGAAAAGATCAAAGTCCTGTATGAAACGCTGCAAAAGTGGTTCGGTATTGAAGACCCTCTGGTTGCCGTAACAGCTTTGAATCCGCATTCTTCAGACGGCGGCATTTTCGGTGATGAAGAGGGGAAATCAATTGTACCGGCCATAAAGAGCGCACAAAAAAGTGGCATAACAGTTGCAGGACCATTCCCTGCAGATACCGTATTCAATCACTACGAACGTTTCGATTGCATCTTGACGATGTACCATGACCAGGGAATGATTCCGATAAAGATGAAGGGATTCGGACGCGCGGTCAATATCACCGGGGGACTGCCATTCCCCCGCACTTCTCCTGATCACGGGACCGCTTTCGACATCGCAGGAAAATTTTGCGCTGATCCCGGTTCAATGCTGCAAGCGATATTGACAGCTCACCAGTTTGTGAAACATATCGCCGCCATTGGTAGTCCAACAGATAGAAACAAATTAGCAAAAAACTTATAAAATCAGAAATGAGATCTCACGTGAGGTGCACAATGCGTAAGCTGATGATACTTGCTTTCATACTTTCGTGTATAATTACGCTGCAGACAAATGCTTCAAACTCCGACGGACAAGCAGATCTTTATCTCAACATCAAGGAGAATATCGGGCTTTTCGGCGCTGTTTACCGCGAGATCAGCTCGCGCTACGTGGATGATATAGATCCGCAGGAGTTCATGCGCGCTGGAATTGAAGGGATGCTGAATACTTTAGATCCTTATACCGTATTTTTGGACGAAGAGACGACCGATAACCTGCAGATCATGTCAGCCGGCAAATACGGTGGCATTGGAATAGAGATCGGGATACGTGGCAAGGACAAGGTTCTGACTGTCATTTCACCAATTGAGGATTCGCCAGCAAAAAGACTGGGCATTCGTCCGGGTGATAAGATCATCGAGATCGAAGGGCAATCCACAGCCGGTTTTACCACCAAGGATGCGGCGGATTTATTGAGGGGAAAAGCTGGAACTGACGTAGATATAAATATAGAACGGATCGGCGTGGCGGATCCCATTCCTTTTACTTTAGAACGTGCGATAATAAAAATCACGGACGTTTCCTACGCTGGTATCCTTCAAGATGGAGTTGGTTATGTTCGTCTCACGCGCTTTTCCAGAAACGCTGGCGGGGAAATACACAAGGCTTTGAATAAACTAAAAGATGAGGGGATGACGAGTTTAATTCTGGATTTGCGCCATAATCCGGGTGGTTTACTTCCGGCTGCTGTGGAAGTAGCACAGAATTTTATTCCCAAGGGTGAGGAGATTGTCAGCACACAGGGACGCCACAAGATGGCACAACGGAAATACACTTCACAATTAGAACCTGTCTGTCCGGAAATATCTATGGTCGTTTTGGTAGATCAAGGTTCTGCATCAGCATCGGAAATAGTGTCCGGCGCTCTGCAGGATCTGGATAGAGCTGCTATTGTGGGGCAGACCACATTCGGCAAGGGATTAGTGCAAACACTGGTTGATTTCAAAGATGGACGATCGCTGAAGATAACCACAGCGCGGTATTACACTCCTTCCGGGCGGTTGATTCAGAAACTGGATTACTTCGATGAAGAGAATGACGTCATTTTACAGGAAATTCCCACGCAGGAAGGACCTGACTTAGAAGAGAGGTATTATACCCGATCCGGTAGAACGGTATTCGGAAGTGGCGGTATCAACCCTGATATCGAAGTTGAGATACCGCGGCTGGACAGATATGAAACTGATTTGGTACGCACCGGATACTTCTATGATTTCTGTGCTAATTATCTTTCTGAACATACCGATGAAGGTCACATTGAAATAACGGATGATATCTTGGGTGAGTTTCAGGAATATATACAGGAGAAAGACTTTAAATCCCAGGACGATTTTGCCAACAGATTGGATGAATTAATTTCGACTGCAGAAGATGACACGCTGATAGAGGGAAGCATAGTAACCAACTTAGTCGAACTAAGGAATGAGATTAAAGCAGCACAGCCTGACCACTTTAGGGATCATACCGACTACATTTCCTTTCGACTGGCGGTAGAGATGGCTGGTTTGCAGGATGGCAAGCGGGGCAGAACCCTGGCAAGTTTAAAGGGCGATCCGCAATTACAGAAAGCTTTCGAACTATTGGCAAACCAGGAACTCTACTCCGAATTACTAACCGGACCGGGACACGTACTTCGTGAAGCAGAATGAAGGGCGAATTCGAGCTAATAGATAGACTTATCCAAGGCTGGAAGTTCAAACAGGACGTGAAGATTCCTCCGGGCGACGACTCATCCGCTGTGATAATTGAACCCACCGAAGGCACACTTCTACTACAAACCACCGACATCTTAGTTGAAAACGTTCATTTTCGCCGTGAATGGGGTAATGCCTATCAATTGGGTTGGAAGTCCTTAGCAGTAAATCTCTCTGATATTGCAGCTATGGGAGGGAAACCTAAGCACGCACACCTGTCGTTGGCGATTCCTCAAAAATGGTCAGAAGAAAGCATCATCGGTCTTCGTGATGGCTTTAAGGCTTTGGCGGACATACACGAAGTCGATCTTATCGGCGGTGATCTGTCTCTTTCTAAAAATGATTTACTGATAGCGGTATCCCTAAATGGAATAGTGCACGAAGATCATGTAATCAGAAGGAAGGGCGCCAATCCCGGTGATGTAATTTGGGTATCTAGTTACTTAGGCGACGCTGCGGCGGGTTTAAGATGTCTTCAGAATAATTCAGAAAACAAAGGGTGCACAGATTTGATTTCCGCATTCTCAGAACCACATCCGGAAATTGAACTGGGGCTATTGTGTGCAGAATCCGCTCAAACTACCGCAATGATCGACATTTCCGATGGATTAGCGGGTGATTTGGGGCATATCTTAAAGGCATCTGATGCAGGGGCTGTGCTGGTTGAGGCGGATTTACCAATCAGCGAAACTCTGCAATCTATTGCCATTGCTGAAGAGTGGGATACAACACAGATGGCTCTGTACGGCGGGGAGGATTACCGGTTACTGGGATGCACCGGGGAGCAGGATTTCGATTCTTTCGCAAGTGCAGTCAGTAGGAAGTTGGGTAGGACTATCTACGCTATCGGTACGATCACTAAGGATTCAGGATTGCGTTTAAAACGAAGGAATGGTAGCATCGATGAGATAAATCCGACAGCTCACGATCACTTTAAATAGGATATGAAGCAAAAGCAAGCAGTGTTAAGTATTGCCGGATTTGACCCCACGGGTGGAGCCGGCATTCTAACAGATGCAGCGGTTATCAGGTCGCAAGGGTTTCACCCTCTGGTGGTACTCACTTCAGTCGCAGCTCAGGGGGCTAACCAGCTTTTAGAAGTTATTCCCCTGCCAGCAGAATTTGTGGGAAAAGAACTTGGCATAGTTGAGAGGGAATTCGAAATAGGGGCGATAAAGATTGGGATGTTGTATTCACCGGATGTGGTCGAAGCTGTAACTGATTTTATCTCCCATAAAGAGTGCCCTGTTGTACTCGATCCTGTAATAAAATCTTCGAGTCGCGGTGATCTCATCCTGCCGGAAGCAGTGGATCTTATCGAAGGCGAACTGATACCGCACTGCACTCTGGTAACTCCCAATGCAGATGAAGCTGCCTGGTTCAATAAGAGTGATATTCAGACCAAAGAGGAAGCAATTAAAGCAGCGTTGGCGTTATCAGAGAAATGGAGGTGTTCGGTGTTACTTAAAGGAGGGCATCTACAGGATCAGTTAGTTGATATTTTCGTTGACCAAGGAACTGTGAATGAATATCCACACGAAAGACATCACACCCATTTGAACCTCAGAGGCACCGGCTGCGCACTTTCAACGTTGGCAGCCATCGGACTGATGCAGAAAAACGATCCGAAGGCAGGAGTAGAATTCGCAATCTGTGCTGTTAATGATGCCATCAAATCGGCATACTCTACGGGTCGGGATGGGGGGGTTGGGTTTTTGGAATTGTGATCCTTTTCAAGCGGGGGCAAGCCCCCGCGCTACCTATTCGGTATTTATTAATGTCCATATAACAAACCCCGAACCTGAATTCGGGGTTTGTTTCTTAAATCTTACGAGCCTCCGGCTCACCAGTGAATTAACCTCATGTGAAGCCGCCACCGGGAACGCATGAAGAACCACCGCTGTTACCAAATCCTGAAGCAGAAAAAGTGGATACTTTTCTCTCTGTACGTCTGCTTTTACAATTTGGGCAGACGGCAATGTCATCTCGTTTCGCGAGAGTGCGTAATTCCTCAAAATCAGTTCTGCAGTCGGGGCAGTGATATTCAAAAATGGGCATGTTATCCAGTTCCTCTTAGAGTTATTTTGTTCAACAGTAAATTAGATGCACGGATCATAAAAAGGATTCGCTAACTAAGCGGATATCTTCTTACGGAAATTCGGTGATGCCGTAGCCTTCCCACACGTCACTGGGGACGCGGTAGGTGATTCTGTGTCCGCTGCCGTCCGGCATGGAAGACCTGCTGACAGCCTCCACCATCATGACATTCCCGCCATCGGTGAAATACTCAAATTTCCATTCTCGTTCCAGATCAGGCATTATTGAAAGATAACGTGCATTGCGCAAGGTTGCCATTCCTTTGGGGAAATAGCCCTTATCCTGTTGATATTTTTCCAGCGCTTCAGCTATGTCCGTTAAGGTCGCTTGAACGCGTTGTGCTCGCAATTTTACCTGTTCAGCTTTACGTGTGCCAGCACATCCCTGCATCAATGAAACAGTCAGCGCTGCCAATAAGATAAAAGAAATTAAGTACCTTCTCATCTTTACAATCCTTATGATATATGTTATTAGGTCTTAATTAAATGAGATTTTTGCCCCGGGATCATCACGGTCACGGTGGTGCCTTCTTCAGCGGATGATTTCACGCTGATTTTACCGTCATGTGCCCTGGTGATAAGTTCAGCAAAGGTGGTCCCTAAACCCGTACCACCTATGTTCTTTTTGGTCGTGTTGAATCGTTCGAAGAAAGTGATGAGCCTTTCAGGCGGAATCGGTTCGCCGCCATTGTTCACTGAAACGGCTAAGAATTTCCCCTCCTCATATAAACGAACTCTCACAACCTCATCCGGGATCCCGGAAATGTGTTCAATTGCATTTTTAAGTAAGTTGACAAATACTGATTCCATCTTAGGAGTGTCAACACTCACAGTATCGGAATCGGTATCTACGCGGACTTTCACCTCAATATCAACAGATTGCGCCAGAGGACGAAGATGCTCAACTGCGTTTTGAACTACATCACCTAATCTTACCTTCTGCTTCTCGATTTTCACTCTGCCAGTTTCATAATAATCCAGATCCCTCAGCATATCCACGATCTTCAAGGTCGCTAAACCAGCATCTCTAGCCGAAGAGAGGTATTTATTCAGTTTAGGAGGGACAGGTTCTGCCAGGGTTAAAGCCATTTCGTGGTAACCGATGATCGCAGCAAGCAAGTTGCGCAGTTCATGCCTGATGAAGAAACCGTATTCGCGGCGGAGGCGTTCAACTTTATCTTCTAAGACTTTTTTGTCTGTGACATCGATAGCCAAACCCATGTAATGCGTGGTTTCACCGTTTTCATCCCTTATCGGGGTAATGGACAGCATTACCGGAATATCGCTTCCATCTTTGCAACGATTGAGGATTTCCCCTCGCCAGAAACCCACTTCGGGATCCAATATGCCGCGCCACATCACCTTATAGAGATCCGCATCTCGATGGGGGTGGCGCAGAAGGCTTGGTGTCATTCCGATGGCTTCCTCCGCAGAGTATCCGTAAATCCCGGTAAAAGCGGGGTTAACGTCAACGATGATGCCGTCCCGGTCCGTAATCATTATGGCGTCCGAAGAATCTAAGAAACTCTGCCGCAGAATGCGAACCTGGGCTTCGTTTATCTGATAATCGATGACCGGGTTGGGAATTTGACGTTTTTCGGGGTCTTTTTTTGAGGAACAATTTGACACGATTTCAGGCGGTTGAACGTTTGTGTCTCTTTACTTTGCGGATCATGATTTTGCGCGCCAGAGGATCCAACAGGTTGTACGCGTAAACCATTAATCCTCTTTTGGGTGGTACGTAACTTATCAAGCGATTCTTGTGAATAGCGTCCTGAATTGTTCGGGAGACTTGCTCTGCGCTTGCTAACTTAACCGGATGGTCACCTTCCCAAACACCAGCATTGAAAAATTCGGTTTTTACTGGTCCCGGATTAATCAGGTGAATGGTAACACCAGAGCCACGTATCTCATACGATACAGCTTCCGTTAAAGCGCATAGAGCGAACTTGGTTGCGCAATATGAAGCCATAAAAGGTATGGCAACCTTCCCGGCACCTGAGGAAACGTTTACGATGACGCCAGAACGCCTCTGTAACATAGGATTGATGAAAGCTGACATGATATGTGCGGCAGCCATGTAATTCAGCTCCATCATTCGAGCGATATCAGCGGGTGATTCATCTGCAAAGGAACGATAATTTCCGTAGCCGGCATTATTTATAATAACGTCCGGGCAGCCGCAGAGAGAGGTTACCTTCCCGATCAATTTATCACGGGATTCTTGGATAGTTAAGTCGCACGGGATGATTTCAGCATGATTTCCGGAGGATTTTATCTGGTCAGCCAACTCCTGAAGCAGGTTTTCCCGGCGAGCACAGAGCAGGAGCCGCGCTCCCTTAGAGCTAAGGTCTAAAGCAGTCTGCCTGCCAATCCCCGACGATGCTCCGGTTACCAGAACTGTTTTATTTGAAAACCGATACAATCTTCATCCCATTCAATCGAAATCCGTAAGGAATCACTCTGCACGTTTATTTAAGCCAGGCTTGAATGCCGCTGGTCGTAGCTTTCAGAGCAGATGCTTTGACGGCGAATTCCAACGCTTTTAATATATCATTTCTCTTCAGATAGTGGTAGATCAAGGCTGATGAAAAAACGTCTCCACATCCTGTCGTATCCACAACAGTGTGGAGAGTGAATGGTGGAATTTCTTCCTTCAAGATACCATCATCGTCTGTGTGAAAATAATAAGCTCCGTCTTCACCACGAGTTACGAAAATCCCTTTAGTTCCGTTCATCAGAAGCCAGTCAGCTACATCCACCAAGTTCGATATCGAAGCGGAAGATTCCCCTGTCATACAGCCTGCTTCATACATGGTGAGTTGAACGTAATCCACTCCTTTAAGCCATTCCTGCCAATCTCGAAGCACCTGAGGACGCCTGCGCCCTTTGACGTCAGGATCACCTAAAGTGAGACTGTGAACGTCCAGCAAAATCGGTCCCTTAAAGAAATCGCGAATCTGCCTGAGTGTATCCTTCTCGATTTCGCGCCCTGAGGTGAAATTAATCAACAAGAAATCGAGTTCTGAAAGGTGCTGTTTTATATGATCGAAGGGCAGAGGCGGCAGGGTAAGCTGGGCACTTTCTCTTTTCTCTTCCTGGCTGATACATTCAAGCGTAACACGATTGTGTGGCTCTGGACAATGAAAGATTGCGCCCGCATCAACGTTGCTGAACCGGTTCAACAGATCTAAAAAGACATCCTTTGCGTTTGCGCCCAAAGGACAAATTGGGCGCACTCTTTCATCGGGTCCCATATAATGTGACAGGGTCAAAATATTGTAAATGACCCCACCCCATGATTCAACTCTGGCGCCTGATGGCAGAATGAGTTTATCCCGGTTAGCGGTACCTATAATGCCTACGTTCATTCTCTATACCTGAGGTTATTTAATATATCACCAGTGCCTCTGACTCCCCGCATTCAGCGGCTATTTCAATCGCAGGGTACAGGGACTCTGCGGCACTGACAATAACAAGAAGATAGCGGGAATCAGCCTTTGGCGGACAAGTGAATTCCCAGGTTAATATGTCTGTCCCGCTCAAGCGGAACGAAAGTATCACAATTCTCGATTAATTATGCCGTGCAGGATCTCAGAAGTACCGCCACCCAGTAGAAGAAAACGCGCATCTCTGAAATAACGCTGCACATCGTATTCCATGGAAAAACCGTAAGCAGCGAAGATGCGCATCGCCAGATCAGTGATTCTGTTAGCAGCTTCGGAAGCCACTAACTTTGCCATAGCAGCTTCCTTTACACAGGTCTGGTTTGTCTCTATCATCCAGGCTGTGCGATACACATGGAGCTTTGAAGTTTCAATCAGGGTAGCCATTTCGGCTAAATGAAAAGCTATAGCCTGAAACTTGCGGATAGGTCTACCGAAAGCAGCTCTTTCCCCAGCATACTTGACAGCCTCATCATAGGCAGCCCTGGCAACGCCTAACGAGAGCGCTCCAGTCTGAACTCTGATTTCGTTTAAGATTTTGCTCAGGTTCGCAAACCCTGTTCCCTGCTCTCCCATTAAATTTTCTTCAGGCACAGTGCAGTCATCGAAGTAGAGTTCCGTGTTGGGGGCAGCCTTAGTGCCCAACTTTGGCATTGATTTTCCTAAAGAGAAACCGGGGGAATCCTTCTCAACAAGGAAGATGTCAATTCCCTTAAAACCAGCTTCGGGATCGGTTTTGGCGGCGACGGTGAAGAAATCGGCTTGTGGTCCCAATGTGACCCAATTCTTCTGACCATTAATTACCCACTCTTTACCCTTTTTAACGGCAGTGGTTTTGATGGCGCCCAGATCCGAACCAGCGTCCGGTTCCGTCATGCAGATCGTGCCGATTTTTTCACCGCGGATAGCGGGTTTGAGGAATCTTTCATGCTGATCATTATTGCCAAAGCGGTAAATGAAATCCGTCCCCATCAGGCTTTGCATCTGACAGGCGGCAGCCAGGGCTAAATCGCCTCTGGCGATTTCTTCCAAGATCAGGGATAGCGTGATAGATCCAGCGGAGGAACCTCCTAACTCTTCAGGATAGCGCAAGGCGAAGAAACCTAATTGTCCCATCTTTTCAAAGAGACGTCGCGGGAATTTACCTGATTCATCGCATTCCCGTGCGTTGGGGATCACTTCGGAGTCAACAAAGCGCCGCACCTGCTGACGGAGAAGTTCCTGTTCTTCGTCAAAGGTAAAGCTAATCATAATGGTACTAATTTAGTTAAGTATTTTCTCTCGCAGGGTTGGAATGTAGAGATCTACGATATCATCTTCAGAAAGGGGTATATGTTCAAAACCAGATCCTTCATCATGAGGCGTTGTAGTCTCTTGATGAAAGCGCTTTATCTGGAGGAGATTCAGATCGTGATCTGCACGCCAAGCGGAATGTAGCGCTGAAATTGACCAGACTGCAAGCAAAAGCAAGGTTATCGGAATCGGGGTAAATTCCAGCAGAATCCCACCAGCGAAAGCAGTGAACATGAGAATTATAGTAACTATCAATTTCCGTCTTCCGATTGCAGGCATTTTATGTAAAAAATACCAGAAGGCGCCATAACAGAACGCCGACAGATTAAATCCGGGCTGACGGACGTGATCGAAAATGTCACCGGGACTCGATACAACTGCTGAAGTCGATGAACCGTTAGGTTCGTTAGCCTCGAATTTAAACTGATCTATGTCCTGAATGGGAATCCATTGCACTCCCCCCTGCTCACGAACGAGAAGTTCGTCACTTAGGTGAATTTTTCCTTTTTTTATGCTCTTCATGAAATCGCCAGGTGACTTCAGCAGGAAGAGTACTTTTCCCCTTTTAACGAAGACTGGGTTCACGGCAGTTATTTTAATGCTGATTGGTTTGAAAAAGCTATGTTTATCGTCGGGGATCAGAGGCAGCCCCGATTACAGGATTGTGTTTGTCGTTCCGGCTTGTCCAGAGTCTGACAAACACATAGATTGGAGTTTAACACTCGATATTATAGTCGAATATAAGTGCTGCGAAAATATGATGCAAGAGGAAAATGGTTCTTTCAAGGGCAAGACCATTGAACAGAAATTTTCCCAAAGAGGAAGGAAATCTTGACGGTTGCGCGTCTTCTCTGCCTGTTCAAGCAACTCTCGTTCAAAGTACGAAGTGTGGTAATCAGAGTTGAAAAAAAATGCTGGTGGGGTTAATCTTATTGGATAACTGATTAACTGAATTGGCGACGCTGCCTTTCACGCCGATCTTCTGCTTGCCTGCGATCGGACATAGTATCCAAGCGTCTCCTCATGAGGATCAATCCTTCTGACGAAAGATCACGACGTTCACCAATTCGGCGTTCACCTTCTCTACGGTCTATAAAAACCTTTCCCATGGACGCCTCCTTGTTTCGCTGTCAAGTGGTTGTAATGAAAGAGCTTTCCAGTTCAATGAAAATAATAAACAAAATCCCACTTGTCAAGTTATAATTTGTGGTTTTTGCGTTATTGCTTAGCTTTACAGGTAAGAAAACGGGGCTGTCCCAGAATATGTTATGTCATTCGCGGAACAGTCCCGATCAGGTTAAGTGTTTATACTAAATCACTTTTAGCCTAAATAAGACCTCAGTGATTTGGATCTGCTGGTATGCCGCAAACGTCTTATCGCTTTTTCCTTTATCTGTCGAACTCTCTCACGCGTCAGTTTAAACTTCTCTCCGATCTCTTCTAAGGTCAATGGATGTTCTCTATTCAAGCCAAAGTAGAGACGAACAACATCGGCTTCACGTCTTGAAAGGGTCGTTAAGGCTCGCTCAACTTCTTTCCGCAGAGATTCTTCCATCAGAATATGATCGGGAGATGGCGCTCGATCGTTGTGGAGGATATCTAAAAGGCGGTTGTCTTCACCCTGGTTAAACGGTGCATCCATGGACAGATGGCGGCCTGACATTTTCAGGGTGTCTGTAACCTCGAAAGTGGTCATCTCCAACTGTTCGGCAATCTCTTCGGGCGAAGGTTCTCTTTCAAATTCCTGCTCTAAGTTACTGAAGGCTTTACCAATTTTATTGAGCGCTCCAACCCTATTCAAGGGCAGCCTTACCACACGGGATTGTTCAGCTAACGCCTGAAGTATCGATTGCCGTATCCACCAGACCGCGTAGCTGATGAACTTGAATCCGCGTGTTTCGTCGAAACGCTTAGCAGCTTTGATAAGTCCTAAGTTACCTTCGTTTATCAGATCACCTAGAGAGAGCCCCTGGTTTTGATACTGCTTAGCAACACTGACAACGAAGCGCAGGTTAGCCTTGGTCAATTTCTCCAGGGAATCGCTATCACCCTCTTTGATACAGCGCGCCAGCTCAATCTCCTCTTCGGGTTCAAGGAGTTCAACCTCGCCAATTTCCTGCAGGTACTTTTCTAAGGATTGATTGGCGCGGATGTTAACCTTTTTGGAAATCTTAGTCATAGGATAGACACCAGTTTTTCAGATTAACTGACAGTTCGTGTTTATAAGCTGTACTATTCAGCATTAATCAGATTAAGGTTTAATCGCTTCATACGTTTTGCGACCGTTGCGAATCAGTCTGATTAAGACTGCATCTTTTTTATCGCCAAAATCCGATACAATTTCACGGTAACTGGACAGATTATTTACCGGTTTGCGATTTATCTCTATAATAACGTCCTGGGGAAATATCTTCCCTTCAGTGGGACTTTCGAAATCAACTTCCACAACAAGGACACCTACCTGTTCTTCAATGTTCCACTGTGAGGCTTGGGGAGAATCCAGTGATCTCACGCGTATTCCCAGCCAATCATCATCTCCGACATCAGGCACAGAACTGGCATTGAGGTCATAATCAGCGCGATCACCCAAGGTGAACCTGAGTCCTTTTTTCTTTCCGTCCCTTATTACGTCAAGTTTAACTTTAGAATCTGGCTTCTTCTCAGCGATCATAAACCGGAAAGTGGAAGCATCTGTCACTCTTTTACTATCTACATGAGTGATCACGTCACCGGGTTCCAGTCCACCATCTTCAGCAGGAGTATTCTCTTGCACACCATCGACGAAAACACCCTGAACGTCTCGATCCAATCCCAGCGCTTCACGGGTGGCGTCGTCTAGTCCACGCGGGACCATACCCAGGTATCCTCTGACCACATGACCTTCTGAACGGAGCTGATCAGCGATATTCTTTGCCAGATTGACGGGTATGGCAAATCCTATACCTTGACCCTGAGTGTTAATTGCGGTATTTACTCCTATCACCTGGCCGTGAATATTGATCAGGGGGCCACCTGAATTGCCGAAGTTGATGGAGGCATCGGTCTGGATGAAGTTCTGATATGAAGGTCCACCGCCGCCAATTGATAGATTAGCGCGGCCCTTGGCGGAAATCACACCTACGGTAACTGTCTGATCAAGTCCGAAAGGATTACCAATGGCAATAGCCCAGTCGCCTACGTTAATGACATCGGAATCACCCAATTCGGCAACCTGATCTGTAGAAAATTTAGTGTCCTTAACTCGAATCAGAGCGACGTCGGAATCAGGATCTGTTCCTACAATTTCAGCTTTATATTCATGCCCGTTGGCATCTTTGATCTCGATATCAGTAGCGTCCTGCACCACATGATTGTTGGTTAGAATGTAACCATCTCGATCAATTATAATTCCTGAACCGCCAGAAGTGACTCCACGCGGAACGTCGGGATGGGCATCCGGGAAGAAATCGCGGAAGGGTCCCCAATTGAAGATATCGGGAGTGTTCTGCCGTCCTTGGCTTTCCTTTTTTGCGGTGATATTGACCACAGAAGGCATGACTTTGCGAGCTACTCCCACGAAAGGACTTTCACCTTCTGAGGTTAGAAAACCTGCGGATTGCAGTGTTTCTATCTCGTTTTCATCAAAGGCTTTAGAACTTTCAGTCCACTGCATTTGGGAAGCGAAGAGAATTCCCAGAATGGTGAAAGTTACTGCCAGAATGGTCAAGCCCGCCAGACGTTTGAGCCGGTTTGTATTATTTGAACTCATCATGGTATAACCTTATAATATACGGATTTTTTTATGATTTGTCAAGAGGCGCATCGATTAAACGCACATGTTTTACGTAAAATTCAGGGTTTATGTAGCATCTCATCAGTTTATACTCACGAAGTTCAAGATTTCTCCATAAAATTAACACAAAGAAGACCGATATAACCTCTAGTAGCGCTAAAGAGGATAATACCGGTCTTACCATTTATAGTATGAGTCTGCGAGTTATATCAAGTGGATGAAATACAGCGCTAGTCTGACACTAAAAGATTGCGTAGATAAACGGCGCCAGGGCAGAGGTCTGGGCGAACACCAGCAGCACTCCAATCAACATCATCATGATCAGTATGGGCGCCAACCACCATTTCTTTCTCTCTTTTAAGAATCCCCAGACTTCCTTCCAGGCGGATTTACCAGCCATCAGTCATCTCCTTTATTTCGATAAATTCAACTAATACTGTTTTTCATAGCTTTGGGGATCCATCGGTTTGTCCGAACGCCTGATCCAATAGCTCGAGGCATCCGAATCCCAACGCTCCTTTAGAAGATCCTTTCTGAGTAAACGGAGCAGCAGTCCAACAGGTGTAAAAACCAGAAAGAACACAATGCCTAATATCAACCTGGTATTCAGCCAGGCTAAAGCCGTAGCTAATTTCAACCAGAGCCAGAAGATGGGTTTCAGCAGTTTAGGGATCAGCAGCCCTGTCAGCAGAAAAGCAGCGGAAATTATCCAGAGCACAGATGCCGTTTGAATATGACTCCAGACGAAGAACTGGATAGTCCCGACCGCCGCCAGAATGGCAGCCATCACTAAAGCCCAGGTACGTATCTCTTTTTTGGTATATTGGATTGACATTCACTTTCTCAACGATTAGCTAATCCAGCTCGAATTCTTGCTGCCAGTCGATATCATCCTTTAAAGGTGGTTGATCTTTTTTATCCAACAGAAATGATCCCATTATCAGGTAATCCATCTCCGTTCTCATGAAGCAGGTGTAGGCATCTTTAGGGCTGCAGACAATCGGTTCGCCGCGCACATTGAAGGAGGTGTTGATAATCACAGGGCAGCCGGAACGTTCATGAAATGCTTTTATAGTCTCGTAATAGATATCGTTTTCCTCAGGACTAACCGTCTGCAGCCTGGCGGAGTAATCCACATGTGTGATGGCGGGTACGTCAGAACGGGCTACGTTCAGTTTTTCTATGCCGAAGAAGCTTTTCTGTTCATTGGTCATGGGGATGCGCCTCTCTTCCCGAACAGGCGCCACCAACAGCATATAAGGACTGGGGCGGTCTATTTCGAAAACTTCGGAAACGTGATCTTCCATGACCGTAGGCGCAAATGGTCGAAAAGATTCTCGGTACTTGATCTTCAGATTCATCACACTCTGCATTTCCTGATTACGGGCGTCACCGATGATCGATCTGGAACCCAGAGCTCTGGGACCGTATTCCATGCGTCCCTGGAAAAAGCCGATCACTTTGCCAGCATCGATCAATGCAGCAAGTTCAGTGGGAATATCTCTTCGTGAGAGTTTCTTTGCAGGCAAGTTATGTTCATTAAGAAAAGCATTTATCTGATCATCAGAGAACTCGGGACCCAGGCGGGAAGCTTTCTGTAGATCACGTTTCCCATCGAGAGATCTCGGTTTATCGAGGTAGTGATGCCATACTGTCAACGCCGCTCCCAGAGCACCTCCGGCATCCCCAGCAGCCGGTTGGATCCAAATATCCTTAAATGGTCCTTCACGCAGAAGACGCCCATTGCCAACGCAGTTTAAAGCTACGCCTCCAGCTAAGCAGAGAGAGGTTAGACCAGTCTCCTTGAAAGCGGTATTAGCCATCCTCATCATGATCTCTTCCGTCACCACCTGGACCGACCGTGCCATATCCATCTCTTTCTGGGTCAAGTTGGATTCAGGTTTGCGGGGGGGACCGTCGAAGAGTCTATCAAAATGCCGGTTGGTCATAGTTAAGCCGGCGCAGTAGTTGAAATATCTCATGTTCAGCTTGAAGGAACCGTCGTCTTTTAGATCGACCAAATCGGTCAGGATCTTATCCACATACTTCGGCTCGCCGTAAGGCGCCAGTCCCATGACCTTGTATTCGCCTGAATTGACCTTAAAGCCAGTATAATAGGTGAAAGCCGAATATAACAAACCCAACGAATGGGGAAAATGAATTTCGGATAACAATCTAACACGGTTGCCATTTCCGATACCCAGAGAGCTGGTAGCCCATTCACCGACGCCGTCTAAAGTCAACACGGCAGCATCATTGAAAGGGCTGGGAAAAAAAGCGGATGCTGCGTGCGATTCGTGATGTTCGGGGAAGAGGATCGGTCCTTCATATTCCAACTCTTTGGCGATGGTGTCCCGCATGAACAATTTCTGTTTAAGCCACAGCGGCATTGCCATGAGGAAACTTTTAAATCCGACCGGAGCGTAAGTAAGGTAGGTTTCAAGTAATCTCTCAAATTTGATCATGGGTTTGTCGTAAAACGCCACATAATCGAGATCTTGAGATTTCAAACCTCCATATTCCAGACAAAATCCAATGGCATTCCCGGGAAAACTGTGATCGTGCTTTTTGCGAGTGAACCGCTCTTCCTGAGCAGCAGCGATGATTTCACCATCACGTATTAGACACGCCGCAGAATCGTGATAATATGCAGAGATGCCCAGAATGTTTATATTTTCAGAATTGCCGTTCATATTAGCGTTTCCCAATTTGCCAAAATATTCTTCCGTTTAATTATCACCATATAATTTCAAAATGCCGAGTTAAACAATATAATAAAAAAAAAGGTGTATGTCAAGAAGGATTTGAAAAGTAACACGGCGTAAAATATCCGGATTCTTAAGTTTTAAGGTGAAACTATAAGAGCTGGAAGTTAGAGCTATAAAGCAAGCAGAATGACGTCTTCTTCCGGGATCGTTTAGGCGATTAGTGCGTTCAAATGAAAAGTTAACTTAACCGAATATAATAACCGGAAGAATTATGGATGACAGGGAACTGATTTCCCGATCTCTGAAAGAGAGTGCGGAGACAAAAGAAGCAATGATATCTGCCTGTATGGAAGCTCTGTTAAAGGCGGCTGATTGGATTACAGGTGCGATGAACAACGGCAGAAAGCTCCTGATATGCGGTAATGGTGGATCTGCTGCTGATTCTCAGCACATAGCCACGGAATTTGTGGTGCGGTTGACGTCGGAAAACGACCGTAGAGCACTGCCGGCGATTGCTCTTACCACAGATACTTCCACGCTTACTGCCGCATCGAATGATTATGGTTTCGACCGCGTTTTCTCCCGGCAGGTGGAAGCTTTAGGGCATGAAGGAGACGTGCTGATAGCAATTTCGACGTCCGGAAGCTCAAGCAACGTCATCGAAGCAACGAAAGTTGCTCAAGGAAAGGGGATCAAAGTTATCGCCTTCTTAGGTCAAGATAAACGCCAACTGGGAGAGACTGCTGATCTCTGTTTATGCATCCCTAGCAGGTCAGGACAGAGGATCCAGGAAGGGCACATTACCGCTGGACATCTTTTAGTTGCTTTGGTCGAACGACGGTTAACTTCCGGAACTGATTAACACTGGCATTCTCTTTATGACCTTCCTGAATACAGCACTCTTAGCTGGATTAGCGGCGGTAGCGCTTCCCATTCTAATTCACCTGTTTACCAGGCGTCGTTACCCGCTGATTGATTTCAGCACCTTAAAATTCCTGCGAAAGCTTCAGCGTCATCAAATGCGCAGGCTTAAATTAAGGCAATGGCTGCTTTTAGCCCTGCGCTGCTTAGCAATACTGATGATTACGTTAGCTTTCACTCGTCCGGCTCTTTTAGGCGATTTAGGTATTGGCAGTATTGGCGCGGGACGGATCAGTACGATCCTAATCGTCGATGGTTCAGCGAGTATGCAGGCAAAAAGCCACTCACGAAGGGCATTCGAAGAAGCGAAGAATTCCTGCAGTGATCTGTTGTCGTTGATGAATCGCGGCGATCAGATAGCGGTAATTATTGCTAAACAGGAACCGGAATTGATACTGAGCGGATTAACGCAAGACACTACTCTATTGAGAAAAGCCCTGCGATCAGCATCCGTATGGGACGGAAGCGCTGATATAGATAAAGCTCTGGACGCCGCCCAGCAGTTACTCACCCAATCCGGTTCTTTCCGCAATGAAATATTTATTATGAGTGACTTCAATTCGGTCGAAGATATACCCGAAACTGCTGAAGATGTCTCGCTCAACCTCATTCCAATCAGGACAGAATCAATTGAAAATCTCTCGATAAAATCTGTAAACGTAATCAGTGAAATAATAGAACCTAAGCAACCGGTGGAAGTAGAAGTTACGCTGGCTAACCATGGGAGGAAAGAACGCAAGGATATCTACTACAGCATTTTTTTGGGTGGTGTTCGCATCGGAGAAAACGTCGTAACAATCGCTCCAGATAGCGAGATAAAACAGGTACATCAAATTATTCCTGAAGAATACGGTATGCATGTCGGTATGGTTCAGATAGAAGAAAGAGACGTTTTCCGCGCAGATAATAGGAGCGCTTTCTGTTTCCGCGTTCCCAAAGAATTGAAGGTATTACTGGTAGGCAAAGAAGAAGATTGCCAGCAGATCCAAATGGCACTCGTCCCTAAAACCGACGAATTTGCCCTTTTTAGCGTTCTAAAGACTCCCAAAAAAAGCTGGGATACTCAATCCATCAATAGTTTTAACGTCATTGTATTCACAGATCCACCGAAGTTCTCCAATAGCCAGAGTTCGCGGCTGACAAAATTCGTTCAGAATGGTGGAGGTCTGTTAATCCTGCCGGGAAATGGAATGGAAATCACATCCCTGAACAGGGATCTGTTAGCAAGATTAGGCACTCCGAAGTATTCTGACAAGATAGGTCAAGTTCGAAAGCAGAATGCGTTTACTACATGGCAGCAACCGGATTTGTCAGCATCTTTATTCAAAGGTATTTTCAGAACCGGTAATGAACCTTCCCTGCCGCGGTTCTTCCAGGCGGTACAGTTAACCGGAGGAAGTTCAGAAACAAGCTTAAGCTTCAAAGAGGGAAAACCCTTCCTGACAGAGACAAAAAAAGGAAGGGGCAGAGTAATTCTCCTGGCTTCATCCCCGAATCAAGAATGGTCCGACTGGGCAGAACGAGGTATCTATGCGCCTTTAATGCACAGGATAATACTGAAATTAGCCGGTAGTTCCCAGGAAGGTTGTCATTCCCTGACGGTAGGTGATCCACTGGAAATATCAGCAATCGGTGTTCCTTCCATGTCTGCTAATTTGAGGAAGCCAGACGGAGAAGAGATACAATTAGCTCCGCAGGTTTCCGGGCAGAAAATCAGCTTCCTGCAGCCGAATTTAACCCAGGCAGGACTGTATGAATTGGATATAGGTGAACTTAAGCATTTAGCAGCGGTTCGCATACCACAGAAAGAATCGCAATTAATAGAATTTGATAATAAGGATTTACGCGCAATATGGGCTGGTAACGAAGTAATGATAATTGAACCGGAAAATCTCATAGAGTCTGTTCGTAAAGCCCGCTATGGTAAAGAGTTATGGAAAGCACTTCTATATGCTGTATTTATTATTCTACTGGTGGAATCCCTACTGGGTAAGTCTTATCGTAGAAAGAAACAGGGGATAAATTAGCATAATGATAGGTTGACACAGAAAATATTTCCGGCACCCTGAACAACCGACTATTTCGGAGATATATGGCATTTTATGCCGTATTTTTTTGTACTTGCAAGGCAATTTCATACAACTTTTACTTGCGTAACGGCTATTTTTTTATTATATTTACGTTTTGCATCCGTAATGAACGGTATCTGAAATGAACGGTATCTGACAGAAAAGACGATGCTGTTTCGATCCAATCCTTTAAAAACTTTCCAGCGAGCTCTGGGGCGTCACAAGGTTCTGACCTCTCCTGAAGATCTATTGACCTATTCATACGACGTGTCTTCTGAACGGAGTACGCCTGAAATGGTGGTACTCGCTGAAGCAGCCGATGATATAATACAGTCAGTTAAATTCGCCAGGGATGAAGGTTACAGGATTACTCCGCGCGGAGGTGGAACCGGCATGTCAGGGGGTTCTGTACCGCTTCGACAGGGGATGGTATTATGCACCGAACGGATGAACGATATCTTAGGTATTGATGAGGAAAATAAGACTGCGCTGGTTGAACCAGGTGTTATCACCGCTACCGTTCAGGATGAGGCTGCCAAAGTAGGACTATTCTATCCGCCTGACCCATCAAGTCACAAGATAAGCAGCATTGGTGGAAACGTTGCTGAGAACGCCGGTGGACTCCGCTGCGTTAAGTACGGCACAACCAAGCATTACGTCCAGGGCTTAGAATTCGTATCAGCGCGCGGCGAGTTGTGCTATACGGGGATACTGGATAGCAAAAACAGCATTCCTGATCTCACTCCTCTTCTGGTAGGTTCCGAAGGCACTTTAGGAATAATAACCAAGATCTCGCTTCGCTTAATTGATACTCCGGAAGCGAGAGGAACGCTACGGATCTTCTTTACTTCCATGGATTATGCGAGCAATTCAGTTGCCGAAATAATGGCAGCAGGAATTCTGCCTTCCGTTTGCGAGCTGATGGATAAAGCAGTTTTGGATGCAATTACGGCCTATACCGGGACACAGCTTCCAAATAACACGGAGGCATTACTGTTAATTGAAGTTGACGGGAACCGGGAGGAGATCAAAGGCAGAGTCGCTGAGATCGAAAGTATATGCAACAACCGGCAGGCAATAGAAATAGCATCCACCGAAAATCTGGAAGAAGCGGAACAATTATGGACATTGCGCCGTTCTATCTCGCCTTCCTTATCCCGCTTAGCATCCGGCAAAATGAACGAGGACGTATCTGTTCCACGCTCCAGAATACCGGACCTCTTAAATGAAGTCCGCCGGATATCACAGCGTTACGACTTACCCATTCCCTGTTATGGTCATGCTGGTGACGGCAATATTCACGTGAATGTAATGTACGATGCTGATGATACACTTCAACATCAGCGTTCTCTGCAGGCAATTGAGGAAGTTTTCAAGGAAGTGGTGAGGCTGGACGGTTCCCTTTCAGGAGAGCACGGAATCGGCATTGTCAAGCGTGAATTCATGCGTCTGCAGATGGAATCTGCGGAATTGGATACCCTGCGGAAAATCAAGGAATCGTTTGATCCGGATGGCATCTTCAATCCGGGAAAAATCATACCGGAAGGGTGATTTTTCAATACGCGGAAAACTAACATGGAAGTAAAAGTCCCAAAGGCTCACATAGAGTATAAAAAAATTGGTTCATGATGTTCGAAGGACTATTCCCAGCTTTAATTACCCCTTTTTCCGATAAAGGGATCGCTACAGAAGTACTTAATAAACTGGTTGTAGATTTGATCTCCAGCGGCGTCGATGGCGTGGTTCCCTTAGGTACAACAGGTGAGATTCCCACACTATCTAACTCTGAGCGCGACGTGGTGATAACCATCTGCGTTGAAGCTGTCGCCGGTAGAGTTCCTGTAATTGCGGGTACGGGGACCAACAGCACGGAAGCCACCATCAAACGCACCAAACGAGCGGCAGAGTTGGGCGCCACCGGTGCACTGGTAATCTGCCCCTATTACAACAAACCAACGCAAGAGGGTTTATACCGGCATTTTACCATGATAGCGGATGCCTCACCTATACCGCTGATTCTATATAATATTCCTGGTCGCACGTCAGTAAACATGACTCCGCAGACACTATCCCGTTTGTGCGGTCATGAAAGAATTACAGCCATCAAGGAGGCTTCAGGCAATCTAGATCAGATATCGGAAATGGCGATTCTCTGCGGCGATCACATAAATATTTTAGCAGGGGATGATACCTTGATCCTCCCCACGCTGACTTGTGGTGGTAAAGGCGCTATTTCAGCTGCAGCCAACATCGTACCCAGGCAGTTGAAGGATTTAATGAAGCAGTTCTTCAGCGGCAAGGTCGGTGAAGCGATTCAAGCACATCTGCAAATCTGGCCGTTACTTAAAGCTCTTTTCATAGAGACCAATCCTATTGCGGTGAAGGAGACTCTCTGTTTGATGGGCTACGATGCAGGTCAGGTTCGTCCACCATTGGCGCCGCTGTCAGAAGATAATCGTCAGGTACTAATCCGGGAGCTGAAAGGACATGGAATCATCAAAGAATAATCCTGCGCAAGATACTATTGCGGTGGGTTTATGCGGTGTTGGGGGGCGCATGGGGCGGGAGATTCTATCAGAAGCTCTGCTATACCAGAATGTGACCATAGTGCGCGGTTATGAATCGCTTGATTACAGGTTATTAGGGACGAAGATCGGGGGCATCACCATCGAAGCGGACAATGTGGAAACATTCCTTGATGATTGCGGTGTCCTTATTGATTTTAGCGCTCCTGCAGATGGGGTCATCTCGCATTTAGAAAGAGCCGCAAAAAAGAAGGTAGCAGCAATCGTGGGTTCTACCGGATTTGACTCAAAAGCCCGCAATCGCATGGAGGAGCTTGCTGGTGAAATACCCATCCTCTATTCAGCGAACATGTCTTTAGGCATAAACGTCCTAATCGCACTTTCTCAAAGGGTGCAAGAATTAGTTGGCGGGGGATACGACATAGACGTAGTTGAGACGCACCACCGAACTAAACGGGATGCACCTTCAGGAACAGCGTTGATGATCGAACAATATCTACATCTAATTGACCCTGACGTTTCCGTTCAGCATCATTCGATTCGGGCGGGTGACGTTACGGGTGAGCACACGGTCCTATTCACCGGTGTGGGTGAACGCTTAGAGTTGACTCACCGTGCCAGTTCACGAAAAGCCTTCACTAAAGGGGTTTTTGCGGCAGTCAACTTCATCATTGGAAAGCCACCCGGTTTTTACGATATGCGAAAGGTGCTGGGATTGTAAAGAGGTAAAAATCAATTAACACCATCTCTAACAAATTGCCAATAATAGTCCTGAAATACGGCGGCAGTTCCATCGCCACCACGGATAATCTGGTAGCAGTAGCAAGACAGGTAATCAGATGCAAAGCATCCGGTGAGGATCCTGTGGTTGTGGTTTCTGCCATGGGGGAAACGACCGATCATTTCCTCACCATGGTGGACCAGATAACCGACCATCCAGGTGCGCGGGAATTGGACATGCTGCTTTCTGTAGGTGAACGAATATCCATCGCCTTGTTGGCCATGGCGATAAATTCGGAAGGACCGTATGAAGCGGTATCATTAACAGGTTCGCAGGTTGGAATCATCACTGACACAAATCACACCCGCGCCAGGATAGTGGAAATTCGCTGCGCCAGAATACACCAGGTTCTGGAAAAGGGTCAGATACCGATAGTGGCAGGGTTCCAGGGTGTCAGCGTGGAAAAGGAGATCACCACGCTTGGCAGGGGTGGATCAGACACCACTGCGGTTGCTTTAGCTGCCTCATTAGGAGCTGTTCAGTGCCGAATCTTAAAGGACGTTGATGGCGTTTATACTGCTGATCCGCGCGAGGTTCCCAATGCGCGTATAATCAATCAAGTTGACTATACCGAAATGCTCGAATTTTCCGCTACCGGCTCGAAAGTTATTGCTGCTGACGCCGTTACGTTAGCGCGCCAACACAATGTGGATATCGGTGTGGGACGAACGGATACCGGTGCAGTCGGGACGATAATTACCAGCGGTGATTTCACCAAGGGGGGAGTACGAGGGTTGAACGCCTTAAGAGACTTAGGGGCGATCAAATTAGGTAGGCAGAGCGATTTATCTTCGTCTTTATCCGATCTGCACGCCGAAGGAGTTATCATAAGAAGTCTGCACAGTGAATCAACGAGACCTGTAATTCTAATTGACAAAAAATACGTAGAACCGGGCGGAGTTTACACGGATACGTTATTATCAACCGAGTGGGGTTCAAGAGCTTATTTGTACAGAAGAACTTTCGGAAGGATTTCTGCTATAGGATCAGGTCTTGAACCGGGGGGAAAGTATTTCGCCAGGTTACAAGCAATAATTGAAGAGAATAAAATAACGCCCCGATGGTACTGCTGCAGTTCGGTGCGCGTTTCCTTTTGCATTATAGACAGCAGAGTCAATGAACTACTCTATAGACTACATCACGGTCTGATAGAATCCTGAATCTCCAGCTTGAGTAGTTTTTTCCCAGATCGTTTCAGTCACGTACGCGTACAGGCTGAACCGCACTTGAATGATCCAACATAAAACACACACAGTACTACTGATTACCCTCCTGTTGATACAGGGTGGTTGTAACGTCTTTGTAAAGCGTGAGGCATCCATGTCCAACAAAAAGTCAGGGTTTCTTCCAGATGATGCGATAGAGAAGATGGAAGAAGACATCCCCAAAATTGTCCTGAAGCAATTTCCTTCTCAACCGATACTGCGCATAGGATTCATGGAAGGATACGAAAAGATAGACTTTCGCGTTTCCGGCAAATTCAACCTTACAGATTTAAGCGGTGAACCGATATTCACGGACGTCACTTCGCATTTAAAATGGCGGTCACTGTTGGAACAGGTACATGGCGCTACATTCATCTACAGCGTGCTGGTAACGGCCTGCCGTGAGGAAGCTCAGGCGCTGGAGATGGTGGAGCGGTTAAGAAGGCTCCATCCACAGGTTCGCATGCAGCGAATAGGCGGGCAGTTGGTTATTACAGGACAGATGGTAAATGACAATACCAAATACCGCATCCTTGCAGGGGCATTCGAGACGGAGGCGGAAGCCAAGAAGCTGCTGCAAAAGTTCATGGAGGAGTACGCTCCTCGCGTGATCAGGGAAAAGGTGAAAGATCCGGAGGGGAAAATCGAAGTTTACGATGCTGAATACGATTATTCCGCTATGATCGAGAACGGTTTCCGGATAGTGCCAATCTCCGATGAGTCCACTATTACTCTGTACGGCGTAAAGGTGGGTTCGGGATTTAACTGGGAATCGATGTCAGACCGCACTTATAAAGGGATAATTGAGATAAGAGTGGGTAATGACGCCAGGCTTTGCGGAATTTCGGAAATAACCATTGACCGATATCTGAAAGGAGTCGTCCCGGCAGAAATGCCTGCGGGCTACCCATTGGAGGCGCTAAAAGCACAAGCTGTGGCAGCACGGAGTGAAGTGTTGGCAAAATTAGGCACCAAGCACAATAACGACCCCTATGATTTCTGTGCGAACGTCCACTGCCAGGTATATTCGGGGACGACCAACGAAGCTGAGAGTACTGACGAAGCTGTGGGATCGACCACCGGTGAAATCCTGTATTATGAGGACCGTATCTGCGATGCGGTGTATTCCGCAGTCTGCGGCGGGCACACCGAACACAAACAGAACGTCTGGAATCCACCGGAAGAACCCTATCTGCAAGGAATCTATGATTCCAAAGCTGAGAAGGATGATCTGCCCAAACTTAAACTCACCAAGGAGAAGGCTGTGCGCAAATGGGTCGATGCAAGGCCCGACGTGTTCTGCAGTTTAAATCGTGATGATCTTCCCAATATACTTGCCTACAGTAAGAAATATTTCCGCTGGGAGGTGAGTTATTCACGCAAGCAGTTAGAGGACATAATCAAGAAGCGCACCGGTGAGGACATCGGCACGCTTTACGATATAATCCTCTTGGACAGAGGTGTTTCCGGGAGATTAAAGGAGATTGAAATCTTAGGCAGCAGGAAGAACATCAGGGTCAAGAAGGAATTGAATATTCGGCGAGCATTATCTCCCACATACCTGCGCAGTAGTTGTTTTGTAATAGATATGGAGATGGGTGAAATCGGGACACCTCTGGGGTTCACTTTCCGCGGAGCAGGTTGGGGACATGGTGTAGGCATGTGTCAAATTGGAGCCGCCATAATGGCGCTGGATAGCTATAAATACAAGGATATCTTAACGCATTATTACAAGGAATCGGAAGTCAGAAGCACTTATGGACCGTTGGAGCCTTAGGTAATGATATATTATGCTAAAACGAAATAACATCACCTTCGCGCTCCTTCTGTTACTGTTCATTATCTACGCATCCTGCTATATTTCTAAGACCAGCTTCGCTATCGAAGATGAGCACTATTTTTCGCTCTTTGACGATGCTATGGTTTCCATGACTTATGCCAAAAACTTGGCTGCCGGTCATGGTTTGGTGTGGTATCCGGGAAGTGAACGGGTGGAGGGATACACCAACCCTCTCTGGGTGATCTATATGGCTCTCTTTCACCTTTTGCCGGTGGGGCTCACGAAAGTAAGCCTGTTCATTCAGATCAGTGGCGCCCTGTTTTTGTTGATAAACCTGTTCTTTGTCAAGTCAATAGCTGATTATATCTCTGATAATTCCACCTTCGTTTCAATGGGAACGGTGGCTCTTACAGCTTTTTACTATTCGCTGAATACATGGAGCCTGCAAGGGATGGAAGTCAGCATTTTGACGCTGATAACGACTGCTACTGTATGGATGGTCATGCGAAATGCGGGGCAGAAAGCCGTTCCTGTGCGTTTGTTCATGCTATTGGGAATAGCGACACTCATCCGCATGGATATGATTGTTCTGTTCTTAGCAATTCTTGGCTACCTGGTTATCTTCCAGAAAGAGAGGCGTTGGCAGAACTTCCTCTGGGGTATTTCGATATTGGTTTTCTTCATGGCTTTGCAGACGCTGCTTCGCTGGTGGTATTATGGCGACATTCTACCCAATACATATTATTTGAAGCTGACCGGTTATCCGCTCTTTCACAGAATCACCAGGGGGTTGTACGCAGTCGGTGGACTTATCCACCGAATGGACGTGATATTCTTTTTGCTGCCTTTTGCGGTAATCCTGTTTCGGCGTGACAGGTACGTTTTCCTACTACTCTGGGTATTTCTAACGCAATTGGGATACAGCATTTACGTTGGCGGTGATGCCTGGGAACACATCGGCATAACCAACCGGTACGTTGCCTCTGTGATGCCGCTGTTGTTCATCCTGCTTGCTTACAGCCTGCAGGAGATACGCCGGGGAGCTATGGCGAAATGTCGACAAAGCTCCGGATGGATCCGGGCAGCAATGATACTGGTACTGATCTTCGCACTGTTTCGCATCAATTTGGTGCACAGTTCTGCCATGGAATTACTGCTGATCAATCCGCCGCTGTATGTCAGTGATAATAAACAGATGGTGGAAAAAGCGTTATTGGTTAAGGATATAACAGAACCGCAAGCTAAAACTGCCATTACCTGGGCGGGAGCTTTCCCCTACTTTTCTAATCGTCCTGTGGTGGATCTTTTAGGTAAAAACGATCGCAAGATCGCTCATTTACCCATGCGCAGTGATCCCAATAAGTCGCCTCAAACCGCTTTTTACCCGGGTCACATGAAATGGGATTATGAGTATTCTATCGGTGAACTGAAGCCTGATATAGTCCTGCAGACCTGGTCTTTGGAAGGAAAACCGGAAGCTGAACCCTATCTTTCAACCGATTATGAGAAAGTGAAAATTTGGGGGCACATCCTGCATTTGCTGAAGTCATCGCCGTATATTAGGTGGGATAAAATTAATCGGTTATCAGGTAAATAATATATAAAGCTAAATGGCGTGGGCAAGGTGTAAGTCTTTCACGTGTCCCCGCGCTACCTCTCATACAAGAGACAATCATGTACGATGAATTAAAAGAATTAGAAGCAAATCTGAAGGGAAGATTGGACAAACTCAGGGGTTATCTTTGACCTGGACCAGAAGGAAAAAGCTATCGCCAAGCTTGAGAAGCAGTCGGTAGCGCCTGATTTCTGGGATGATGGGGATGAAGCCAAAAAGATTCTGCAGCAGATAACTCAATTGAAATCCTGGACGGAAGCCTGGGACGAATTGGAGCAGGAACTGGAAGATGCGGACACTCTGTTGGAGTTGGCTGCAGAAGAAGAGGACGATGCGACCCTGCAGGAAACTGGCAAAATGCTGGCAAAGATCGAAGATGAGCTGGCGGACCTGGAGTTTCGCAACATGCTGGGAGGCGAAGACGATCACCGCAATGCACTTTTGGTCATCCACCCGGGTGCGGGCGGCACGGAATCGATGGACTGGGCGGGGATGCTCCTGCGAATGTACAACCGCTGGATCGAGAGCCGCGGCTTTCAAGCTAAAGAGATTGATTACCAACAGGGAGACCTGGCAGGTATAAAATCAGCTACATACGAGGTCAGCGGAGAATACGCTTATGGATATCTCAAAGCTGAGATCGGCGTGCACCGCTTGGTCAGGCTTTCCCCGTTTGACGCCAATCAGAGGCGGCATACTTCTTTCGCTTCGGTTTTCGTTTATCCGCTGGTGGATGATGACATAGAAATCGAAATCGTGCAATCGGATTTGCGAATTGATACCTATCGCGCTTCAGGTGCGGGAGGGCAGCACGTCAACAAGACGGATTCGGCAGTGCGTATTACGCACACCCCCACCGGCATTGTGGTTACCAGCCAGGCAGAACGTTCTCAGCACCGCAACCGCGAAAACGCTATGAAGATATTAAAAGCCCGCCTATATCAGTTGAAGAAAGAGGAAGAGGAAAAACGCTTGGACGAGATCGAAGCGGGCAAGCGGGAGATCGCCTGGGGAAGTCAAATTCGCAGCTACGTATTTCATCCTTACAAAATGGTCAAAGACCTGCGCACGGAAATTGAGACTTCCGACGTGCAATCGGTCATGGATGGCGAAATAGATAAATTCATCAGAGGTTATCTGATGGCGCAAAACCAGATAAAGTCATCGTGAGCAACATAAACACATCCGAATCCGCTATCCACCGGGATTCTGTAGCTTCAATATATCTACAGGGGAAAATGCGCCGGCGACCGACGCACGCTGTGATCGACTTGGGAGCACTGCGCAGTAACTATCAATTTCTGCATAAATTAGCCGGTGAACGACCAATTATGGCGGTGGTGAAGGCTAACGCCTACGGGCACGGTTTAGAGGAAACCGCGAGGGTATTAGTCAAGGAGGGGGTGGCCTACTTCGGAGTGGGATTCCTGGAAGAAGGCATTGCCCTGCGGCGAGCGGGCATCAGAACGCCGATACTGGTATTAGGAGGCGCAGTCGGGTATCAGGCTGCGCTTTTCCTGGAGTACGATCTGGATCTAACCATTTCATCGATAGCTCTAGCGCGTCAGGTAGCTCAGGAAGTGCGCAATAAAGGGCATTCGGCTAATGTGCACCTTAAAATCGATACGGGGATGAACAGGATAGGCGTATCCTGGCAGAACGCTATGCCGTTCATCAAAGAAGCGTTATCTCTGGAAGAATTGAACGTTGTCGGTATCTATTCCCACCTGGCGACTTCAGATGAAAGTGATACTTCCTACACGAAGGAACAATTGCAGCATTTCCGCAAGGTGTTGGTCGAACTGGAAGAACTCCAGCGTCCCATACCCAGAATTCACATAGCTAATTCGGGCGGGTTGTTCTTCCACGAAGAGAGCCTGTTCAACTTAGTGCGCTTGGGGATTTCGCTCTACGGGTGTCAACCTTCAGACGAACTTGATCCTCCGGAAGGATTGACACCGGTGATGTCTCTGGTATCGGAAGTGGTTTTCGTCAAGCGGGTACCGGAAGGAACGCCGGTGAGTTACGGTTGCACCTGGAAAGCTCCCCGAGAAACCACTATCGCCACCGTGCCCATAGGCTATGGCGATGGCTACCCGCGAGCACTATCTAACAAAGGACAGGTTTTGATACGTGGTGAAAGGATGCCGGTGGTGGGTACGGTCTGCATGGATCAGTTGATGGTGGATTGCGGCGAGACAAGGGTTGAAGTGGGCGATCCGGTGGCTTTGATAGGAGCTCAGGGTGAGGACCGCATCAGCGCTGAAGAGGTAGCTAGCTGGTTGGATACGATTTCCTACGAAGTGACCACGCAGGTGAATACCAGAGTACCGCGGGTTTTTGTGAGGGGGTAAGCTGAAAATGAACGATATACAACGTCAAATCTACAAAAATATGATGCCCGCGCAGCGGCTCAAGATTGCATTTCAGCTCCATGATTTCGCTCATCGGCGTTTAACGCTAATGCTCAGACAAAACCTTCCGAATGCATCAGAACGAGAAATTCAAATCTTAGTAGCCAGGAGGTTCTTAGGTGACTCAGCAAGAGTTCTTTGAAGCATTCTTACGAATTATCGAAAGCCTTGACATTCCTTATATGGTTGCGGGATCAGTCGGTGCCATGATCTATGGCGAACCCCGGATGACTAATGACATGGACGTTGTCCTGGAATTGAAAGAGCGAGACGTCACTAGGTTAATCCATTTACTTAATAAAGTGGATTGGTACGTTCCACCAGAGGAACTTATTTTGAAGGAAGTTCATCGTCCTGGTTCTTTTAACATTATTCATGCAGAAAGCGGCTCTAAGATAGATATTATTCTGCGGAAAAACAACGCCTTTGCAAAAACGGAATTCGGTCGCAGAAAAATTCAACCGTTCACAGATAGTTACGAAGCTTATATCGCGGCGGCGGAAGACATTATCATCATGAAATTAATCTACTACCAGCAGGGCAAAGCAGAAAAGCACCTCGTAGATGTAGCAAGTATCTTAGAAATCTCCGCTGAGGAGCTGGACTTATCCTACCTCGAGAGCTGGATCGATCAATTGGATTTGGCAAATGAATGGGAAAAAGTAAGGAAGTGAAATTCGGATATTAATGCCTCAATCTACATTTAAAGTTTTTTCTATTTTTAACTAATACATCCATGTATCTAGGTATTCTCTTACCCGATTAAAAGTCGGGTACTCACAATAGGGATTCAAGTCTCTGAAGAGACTGAGATAGCGTACGCTCATTGACTTTAGTCAATTGAATCTTAAAAATGAGCACTGGAACTTTAGTCCGGTGCAAACGGAGCCAACCATTATAAACAACCCATGAACTCAAATCAACAACCAGAACAAGACCTTCCCGACCTTCTGCAGATTCGCCGGGAGAAGTTAGAACGCTTGCAGGAACTGGGGGTCAACCCTTTTCCGTATAATTATAAGAGGACGCATACCGCAAAGCAAGCGATTGACCGGTTCGATGAACTGGAAAAGTCTGAAGAGACGGTGGCTATCGCCGGTAGGATAATGGCTATCCGGCTGATGGGCAAATCCTGTTTTGCTCACCTGCAGGATGCTTCAGGACGGTTGCAGTTTTACGTCAAGAAGGATGTTGTGGGGGAAGATAAATACGATATTTTCAAGCTCTTCGATATAGGCGATCACATCGGTCTGTCCGGTCCTCTGTTTCGCACTCGCACCGGCGAAATTACGGTGCGCGCCGAATCGTTCGAACTGCTGTCCAAGAGTCTGCACCCCCTCCCCATCGTCAAGGAGAAGGACGGACAGACCTTCGACGCCTTTGCCGATAAGGAAGCGCGCTATCGCCAGCGCTACCTTGACCTGGTGGTCAATCCTGAAGTGCGCAGAGTGTTCGAGATGCGGGCGAAGATGGTGCAGGTTGTCCATCAATTCATGAATGAATGGAAATTTCTGGACGTGGAAACTCCCATCCTGCAGCCGTTATATGGAGGCGCAGCGGCGGAGCCGTTTACCACTCACCACAACGTCATGGAGAAGGAACTGTACCTGCGCATCGCCGATGAGTTGTATCTGAAAAGGCTGATTATCGGTGGGTGGGACCGGGTGTATGAGATGGGTAAAGATTTTCGCAATGAAGGCATGGACAGAACCCACAATCCGGAATTCACCATGTTGGAACTGTACGCGGCTTATGAAGATTACAACTTCTGCATGGATCTGACCGAAGCGTTGGTGGTCAAGTTAGCGGAAGAAGTTACAGGTTCTTTGAAGATAATTTACGAAGACAAGCAATACGATCTGTCGCCACCCTGGCAACGGCACAGGTTTTTCGATCTGCTGAACGAAGCGGTGGGCGGTGACGTCCAGCAGATGCCGGATAGAGAAATCGCGGCGGAATGCCAGAAGGCTGGGTTGAAACTTGATGCAGCTAAAACCGGGCGCGGCAAGCTTATGGATAAGTTGTTCGGTGCGGTGGTGGAACCAAACTTAGGCGGTCCCTGTTTCGTGCTGGATTATCCTGTAGAACTATCACCGTTGGCGAAGAAACACAGGACTGATGAAGGACTGGTGGAACGTTTTGAGGGTTTTTGGGCTGGCAGGGAATTCTGCAACAGCTTCTCCGAACTGAACGATCCCTTAGATCAGCGGGCGCGGTTTGAGGATCAGGCAAAACTGCGCGAAGCTGGCGATGAAGAGAGCCACCCGATAGATGAGGATTTCCTGCGGGCGCTGGAGATCGGCATGCCGCCGACGGCTGGTTTGGGTATCGGTTTTGACCGGCTGGTGATGTTCTTCACCGATCAGCATTCCATCCGGGACGTCATACTGTTTCCGCAGATGAGGTAGGGGCAGAGTACAGAAAACAAGGGGCTGTCCCAAAAGCATGATTGTCATTCTGAGCCCGCCGAAGGCGAGGCGAAGAATCTCTTGTTAATATCAAAATCCCATAGTCGGGGTCACCTGCGCCTATGGTGCCCCTGACCCCGACATGCACCCGATTTAAATTCGGGTGCTCACTGATATGATTCAAGTCTCTAAAGAGACTGTGACAAACCACTCATTGACTTTCCCGAAGGGATCCCTATGGGACAGTCAATTGGATTTATTAATTGAGCACCGGAACTTCTCCGTAGGAGCCCTTCGGACAGTCCGGTGCAGATAGTGGATTTAGAATGCGCCGCGAACCAATACGTGAATACTGCCCCAAGTGCGAGGAACTGCGAGATATGCGGGTAACACGTTCCCGCAGGAAAGTGGAAGGATTTGACAAGAAGGTGGGATTTAAGATTTACCATTGTGATGAGTGCCGTGCTTTTGTGCGGGATGAGATGGTTTGTAGGGTGGAAAAAAGCTGAACCGCTGATTACACGGATTTCACAGATTACGCAGATAAAACAATTATCTAACGAGGACGTCTGGCGGAACGAGAAAGGGTGAGTTTCGCTCGCACGGGAATGAATTCCCGAGCTATTCAATTTCTATCCGTCGGCTGACGGATGTAAAAGCTTTAAGCGTCCCGCTTGAGCGGGACAGCATAAAATTAGCCCGGAAATTCTCCATAGGAGTCCTTCGGACATTTCCGGGCGGTGTAAGGCTATTTAGATAAGAACCCTGAGCGGGACAAGTTCGAAGGATTACTTAGATAAAAGGGAGTACTGGAATGGCGGTATTTGATGAGAAAGAGGATGTATATGAGTGCATTCACTGTAAAGGGAAGAGCCACATTGTAACTCTAAAAGAATCTGATAAAGCTACTGTTCCGACCATAGAATTCTGCCCGTTTTGTGGGATGTCGAATGAGTATAAGATTGAGCTAGAAGGTAGAGACGAATTATTAAGTTCCATATAATATAGAGGATAAGTCAGTGGACATTACTTACCATTACCCACCAGAACTTTTTAACTTATTAATCGATACAATTCCACTATTAATGCCTGGAAAAAAGGATGTCTTTCTATTTTTTCGGGGTGCTGGAGTAGAAAAAAGAATGATGGAAGACATCTATTCAAAATGGAAAATGAACCCAGATTCAGTCAATAAATTTGAAATTGCACGCACCATCATAACACAATTGAACGAATTAGGGGAAAAGGCGATTAAAGAACGACGGGAGATCTTAAAACGTGTTACTGAGTTCGAGGATTTCTCTACTTGTTGGCCTAACGATCAATTGAAAGCGAAGGGGCTTGTTGTTCAAATACAGAGTGTAGTTGATGTCAAAGATTCTTTTACTAGAATGAAGATAGAAAAGGACCGTGAACGTCAACAACGTCTCTTTAAAGAAAATGAAGAAAGAGAAGCAATTAGATTAAAACAAGAATCAATTGATTGTGTCAAAGCAGAATTATTTGGGTTGTTTTCATTGGATAATCCACACAAGCGTGGGAAAGCTTTTGAAGGTGTATTGAATAAATTATTCAGCGCCTTTGAAATTAGTGTACGTGAGTCATTCACCTTGAAAGGAGATACTGGTGAAGGTGTTATTGAGCAAATAGATGGTGTGGTTGAGATTGATGCACATTTTTATTTTGTTGAAGTGAAGTGGTGGGATAAGCCGCTTGGAGTAGGTGAAATTTCTCAGCATCTAGTAAGAGTTTATCATAGAGCTGAGGGTAGAGCAATTATCATCTCAGCATCTGATTTCACAGAACCTGCCATTACCACTTGCAAGGAGGCTCTCCAGAAAAAAGTTGTAATTCTCTGCACTTTAAGGGAGATCGTCACACTGTTGGAAAGTAAGGTTGATTTAAAAACGTATCTGAACGCGAAGATAAAAAAAGCAGTGATTGAGAAAATGCCCTATTATACACCTTCTGTTGGATCACTGTAAAATACTTTTGGGGAGTGCTATGTCAATACTGCTGGTCGAAGTCGTTTCAGGCGGAATTATCTTCGGTGCAGATAGGAATATCACTGTAAAAAATGGGACAGAACCACCAACTCAAAGAACGAAAGTACTCAAATGGCCAAATGAAAATACTCTCTTTGGTTTTGTTGGTGCCACTGCAATCGATAATATGCCAATCAATGAATGGCTTGAGACTATCCGTGATGAATTTAACAGATACTCTGAATTACATAAAATTGCTAAGAATCTTGCAAAGAAAATTCAACCACTTAGAGAAGAAATGGAGGGGAATTATCCTGCTCGTCCACTTATAGTACATCTCGGAGGATTTATCAGAGAACATAACCACTGGAAACCAAGTATATGGCATATCAGCAATGCTCACAAGATGGGTAGATATAGATACCTGAGCATTAAGAAGCAATTTGGCTGTAATGATGCTTTTAAAAATAAATTTTCAAACGAAGATGTTAGTGAAATAAGAGATATTTTGCGCATAAAGGAAAAGAATTTCGATCCATTGTGGTTTCACCAGGGAATTGATTTGTTTACATTCAATGTTCTAGAGGAGTCCATCAGAAGTGCATTTAAATCATTATGTGAACAACATCCTAACCACGATATTCCTAAGACTATTGAAGAATGGGCAAAATATGTAAAAATGAAAATATTAATGTATAGCGCGTATTACCAAGCATTTAAACCAGCTAATGAGAGGTCTGTAGGCGGTGAACCAGATGTTGAGTTCTTGCAGTGGCCGGAAGAATAACTAATCAATATTCCCAATGCCCCACATCCTCCACATAGACATGGATGCGTTCTTTGCGCAGGTGGAGATGCTGCGCGATCCCAAGCTGCTGGGTAAACCGGTCTGCGTGGGCGGCATACCGGGTCAGGACCGGTCGGTGGTGACGGCGGCTTCGTATGAAGCTCGCAAGTACGGCATTCACGCAGGCATGGCGTTGATGCAGGCGAAACGCCTCTGCCCTAACGCCATTTTCGTGCGGTCACGTGGAGGAGTGTACATGGAAATATCCCGGCGGGTGGTGGGAATTTTAGAAGAGATCTGCGACCAGGTGGAGCCCTCTTCCATCGACGAATCGTATCTGGATATCGGCAACGTATTGAATTATTGGGGCGGAGCGGAAAAGATCGGGCAAAGAATAAAGGAGCGCATCTTGCAGGAATTGAATTTAACCTGCAGTGTGGGTATAGCTCCGACCCGAACTCTGGCAAAAATGGCGACAAACCTGCAAAAACCGGACGGTTTGACGATTCTGACGACGGAGGACATCCCCGAAAAGATACACCCGCTGCCCGTTGAAAAAGTCCCTGGTATCGGTAAGAGCACTAAGAAGACGTTAAATGACATGGGAGTCAAAACCATCGGGCAACTGGTGAACGCATCGGAAGAATTTCTATTTAAACGATTGGGAATGCACGGCAAACATCTAAGGGAGATCGTTTCGGGCAAGTTGGATTGGGAGGTTACCCCGGAAGAGGGCAGACCGGCAGACAAATCCATCGGTAATTCGCGCACGTTCAAGAAGGACACCAGCGATCCGGAAGAGCTGAAAGGATACCTGCTGTCGTTGGTGCAGATGGTGGCGCGCAGGATGCGGGCGACTAAAATGGCAGGAAAAGTGGTTACTATCACCATACGGTATGGAGATTTCAACACGGTAACTCACCAGCGCAGCAGCAACCGGCAGACGCAGGATGAAACTGAGATATCCAGAATTGCCTGGCAACTGTTTGGAGAACAATATATTACCGGGATGCCGGTGAGGCTTCTTGGCGTTTCCGTTTCCCGGTTGACTAAAATTGACGAAGGGCAGATGGATATATTCGACCGCGAAAGTCAGCTATTTTCGGCAGTGGATGAATTGAAAGATAGATTTGGTGAAGGGATAATCCAGCGTTCAGCTTCCCTGGGCGTTCGCGTCAGGAATCCCAAGCGCATGCCCAATTTCGCCAAACCCAAGCGCAATGAACAGAAACGCAGCACAAGTTGAGATCGGCACGTCCGGTTACAGTTTCAAGGATTGGGTGGGTCCTTTCTATCCGGCGGGTACACCGCCCGACAAGCTTTTGGAATTCTATGCGCGCCAATTTTCCGTTGTAGAAATCAACACGACTTATTATGGTATCCCCAAGAGCAGCGTCTTTGAGGGTATGGCTGAGCAGGTGAACGATAATTTTGGATTCTACGTCAAAGTGCATCAGGATGTTACTCACACCAGAGAGGAACCGGAAAAATCGATAAAATACCTTCAGCAGTCGGTAGAGCCTTTAAGGGATAGAGGAATGCTGCGGGGATTTTTGGCACAGTTTCCCTATTCATTTAAGAAGAACCCCGCAACCCGGGAATACATGGTTCGGTTGGCAGATTGCTGGGCGGGATACAAAGAACCGCTCTTTGTGGAATACCGGCACACATCCTGGTTCAAACCTATTGTGTATGAATCTCTGACGAACCACAACTTAGGATTCGTCAATGTGGATCTGCCTGAACTTCCCCGGTTACCAATGCCAAGCGCGGAGGTGACCAACGGAGAAGGGTACATCCGCATGCATGGGCGAAATAAGGACAGTTGGTGGGGTAACGCCGGTGACCCTCGCTACAATTATAATTATAACAAGGCGGAACTCAAAGGATGGAAAGGGCGCGTTACCGAAATGGCGAAGAAAGCCAACCGCATAATCATATTCATGAACAACTGCCACCAGGGGCAGGCTGTTAAGAACGCTAAGATGCTGCAGAATATGTTTGATGAATTTTAATATAGATTTTACACATTACTAAAACTCATAATTGCAAAGACTAAGAAGAGATAACTAGCAGAAAGAGAAAAATGGAAGTAAAAACAGAAATTGAGAAAATAGAACCACTTGAACCAGATAAATATGAACAAATTGATCTTGATCGACTTGTAATTTTTACAGTTGTAACTCTGGAAACACTTGGGATTGAATTATCACTAGAGAATATTATTGTAGGTGCGTACAAACTATTTCCAAAAAGTTTTTCACTAGTTGGATACCCTGAATATCCAGACTCGACACGTGTAGAAAAAGCTTTATGGCGCTGCAAAGGAACAAGCAAGAAATGGATTGGAGGTAAGACTCCACATGGATACACACTTTCAGATAAGACGAAGATAATTTATGAGAATACAAAAGCACAATTAAAAAACCCAATTTTCAGAAAGAAAAAAACAACACCAAAAATGAGAAGAAAGGAAAGTATTGCACGAGAAATTAGAAATTCGCATGCTTTCACGAAATATAGAGAGGGAAGAGCAGAGCTTATAACGGAAGCGGATTTTTGCTTTTTTCTTCAGGGAACACTTGACTCTTCTAAAGAAATTCTAAGAGATAATTTCATAGCTATTAAAAGACTTTCAGATGAACTGGAATTAGAGGATATCTCAGATTTTATCGTATGGATTGGACAACGGTTCAGTAGTTACTTAAACCACTGACTATAAAAAGAGGTTAATTATGGAAAAGGGGAAAATTGAAACTTCACAAAGGCATACTGTAAGAAGTATTAGAGCAGCTATGCAAGGGAATGCTATCCGGGCACTTGTTGAGCTCATTACTAACTCGGATGACAGTTATATCAGATTGGAAGACGATGACAAACCTTGTAAAGGCAAAATAGAAATTGAGTACAATAAAGAGGGATATTGTGGTAACTTCGCTGTGCGAGATTTTGCAGAAGGTATGTCTATAGATGATGTAAATAAAAACTTCAAGACTTACGGATCTGCAACTAGTGGGATGAAGGCAGGTAAAAGAGTACGAGGTTATTTTGGACAAGGCGCAAAAGATGCGTTGGCGGGAATGATAGATGGGAAAATCTGCACTTTTAAGAACGATAAATTCGTTGAATGTAAACTTTTCATTGAAGAGGGAGAGTCTTGGTATGAAATAAGCGATCAAATCGAGGCTACACAGGAGTTAAGAACTACACATAAAATTTCTGAGAACGGAACTATAGCGTATTTTAAGGCAGATCCACATCAATTAATTTGCAGCGTGCCTCAGTTTAATACGGTACAGGAGGAGTTAGCCAACAACTATCTATTGCGTAAAATCATGATGAATCCTAAAAGAAGAATTGTTCTATTGGACCTGGATTCGAGAAAAGAGAGACCATTATTTTACAAAAAACCGCCAGGAAAAGAAATATTGGCAGATGAATTCATCATATCATATGGAGATTACGGCGACTTTCCCATTAACATTTCTATATGGCGAGCAATTAAAGACCTCTCACAAACAGGAGATGATCGAGACGGAAGTCTCTTGATTGTGGATGAGGAGGATGCAGTCCTTGATATATCATTATTTAGATATGAAACCGAACCACTTGCCTGGAAGTTTTTTGGCGAAGTCAAAATTAATAGGTTTAGAGATCTTCTGGAAAAGGAGGAACCTGTATTACGACAGGAAAGGGACGGTATTGAAAATAAACATCCATTCTGTCAAAAACTAATCAATGAGATTGAAAAAAGAATTGAGGAAAAAATAAAAGAGGAAAGATCGAGAAAGCAAAAGGAAATAGCTAGTAAAATTGATCGGGAAGAAGTATCAAGGTATAAGAAGGCCTTTCGCATCCTAAATAAAATAGCAGAGACAGAAGCACAAGATGTTACGAACCTTGGGGGTGACCCAACTGATACTGAAGAAGAACCACCAAAAGGATTTTGCATATATCCACAGTCAGCACAGATCACCGTTGCTAAACGTTATGCACTCCAACTAAGGTTTAGTACAAAAGTAATACCCTACGGATCAAACATAAAAATCGCGTGTAATAGCAGCAAATTTCACCTTTCTACAACCGATATAAAAGTTACCACTGAGGATGGGTCTGGCATAATAACTAAGTATATTACTGTTGAAGGACGAGAACCAAATATTATAGGAACTATAACTGCGACCACAGGTATTCATTTAACCGAATCAAATGTTCATGTAATTCCTGAAAAGGAATTCTTATTTAGTGAGGGTATGGTTTTTCAGCCTGAGAGTCTAACTCTAAGACCCAATCAGCCAAGAAGGGTACATTTACTAGTATATGTTAAGATGATAGAAGGGGGATGCAGAATAAAAATATCATCAGACAATGAGTCTATCCAAATCTCTAAAAATAAAGTTGTGGTAAACGAAAATGAGGCAGAAAGACATATTTTTAAACAGGAATTAGAAATATGGGGGACGGGTGCAGATCAAGACGCGGTTATAACAGCAGAATATGAATCATTTATGGCTTTATTAGAGGTGAAAGTGAGATCTAAGAAAGATGCAGAAGAAAAGGGTCGGAAGGGAATGTTTAATGAGCCTGATTATGACTTTGAACCGGAACCTTTAATGCGTACTTCTTTTAGCGGAGAAACGGGAAAAGTCATAATATATGTTAACTTCCCTTCTATAAAACACTACATAGGAGACGAATGCCAATATAGGAAAACAATTCCAGGCCAGGTGTTAATTGCTGATTTAGTTGCTGAAAGATGTTTTTATGAGATCGCAAGAAAAAGCGTAGAATCAAGCGGTGCACTGTTGAACCCTCAGTCCCGAATAGATAAAATACAGAATAAAGCGTATGATTTATCTATGAGGTTTGGGAAGAGAATACATGAGGCTTTAGTCGATCAAAGTCTTATTATTGAACATAAGAAAAACTTTGGAGAACAATAAAAGACTTATATGTCCTACGAACTGTTCATAGCTACGCGTTATCTGAAATCGAAGAGGCGCACGGGTTTTATATCGCTGATCAGCTACCTCTCCATTGCGGGAGTGGCTATCGGCGTGGCAGCACTGATCATCGTGCTTTCGGTGATGAACGGGTTCGAGACGGAAGTGCGGAATAGAATTATCGGGGCAGACGCACACATACGGCTGGGGACACATCATGAGGAAGGGATCGTCGACGTTGAATCCATTATGGATAAAATCAGGGATATAGACCACATTACCGGAATATCGCCTTACATAATGGATAAAGGGCTGATCCGCATAGATAAACGCACCGAAGGCGCTATTGTCCGGGGTGTGGATCCGGCAACAGTTGGCGATGTATCTGATCTGCCTCAAACGATTATACATGGTGGAATGCACTTAGGGCGAACCGACGTCACGGGCGCCGAAAATCTTCCGGGATTGGTTTTGGGTAGAATGTTAGCCGACCGTCTTTACGCTACTTTAGGAGACACGGTAATCCTCTTCAGTCCGGGTGCAGCCGGACCTTTCAGCCAGCCTCGAGCAAAGCGTTTTCATTTAGCAGGGATATTTGAGACCGGACTGTACGAATACGACGATATATTTGCCTATATCGCCATTCCTGAAGCTCAGGAACTGTACCGAATGACAGATAAGGTTACCGGTATTGAGATTAAATTGGATGACTTAGACAAAGCGGGACAGGTGAAGGAGATAATATTGGGGATATTGGGATTCCCCTATTTCCCTCGCACCTGGCATGAGATGCACCGCAATCTATTCAACTGGATGAAAATTGAGAAGTGGGCAGGGTTCATTATCCTCTCACTGATAGTGATGGTGGCGGCGTTCAACATTATATCTTCGCTCATTATGGTAGTGATGGAGAAACGCAAGGAGATCGGCATCCTCAAATCCATGGGAGCCACAAGCGCCAGCATAAGGAAAATATTCATCTATGAAGGACTGGCGGTCGGTGTTGTGGGTACTGTGATGGGGGTAATGCTGGGGTGGGGTTTGTGCATGCTGCAGATAAGTTACCGCTTCTTCAGGCTGCCTCCTGACATTTACTTTTTAAGCGAACTGCCGATTTTAATGAGATCGAGTGATTTTATCATGGTGATAACCGCAGCTCTGGTTCTGTGTTTTTTAGCCAGCGTTTACCCTGCACATAGGGCTGCTGCATTAGTTCCCGTGGAGGCGATACGATACGAATGACCGATCATTCCCATCACAAGCAAGATATGACCCATAGGGTAGAAGGAATCAACAAATTCCTTGTGTTTTCTACTGAGAAATGCTATTTTTTCCACGCATTATATTATACGAGCGCCAGGGCAGTTCTTCCCGATAACGATGACTCTACTGTTTTAACAGACATTTACGGGAGGAAGCGTTGATCCTGGTGCAGGTTAAAGATCTTTGGAAAAGTTATTACCTGGGTGGAAGAGAAGTTCCCGTTCTTAAGGGTCTGAATTTAGACGTCAAGAAGGGATCGACGACAGCAGTCATCGGGCCCTCCGGCGTGGGGAAATCCACACTGCTTCATATAGTCGGAGCTTTGGACCGCCCCAGCAAGGGACAGATTCAGATCGATGACGCTAACCTGCTGGAGATGTCAGATGACGAGTTGGCAAAACTGCGCGCCAGCCAGATTGGGTTCATCTTTCAGTTTCATCACCTACTGCCGGAATTCAGCGCACTGGAGAATGTGCTTTTAGCAGGAATGGTCAACGGCACCCGGGTAAATCATCGGAAGAGAGCCGCCGAACTGCTCGATAGAGTGGGTTTGGGAGATCGTTTGGATCATAGACCCGGCGAACTTTCCGGGGGAGAACAGCAGCGGGTTGCATTAGCCAGAGCATTACATAACGAACCTCCGTTGATCCTGGCAGATGAACCCACTGGTAACCTTGATCGCGGTACTGCATTCGAATTGCAGAACCTGATTTTTGAACTGTCAGCGGAAGAGAAACACAGCTTTCTAATAGTAACGCATGACCACCAGTTTGCTTCGAAATGCGATCGGGTGCTTGAGTTAAGAGATGGAATTTTGAACAAAATCAACCTTGAAGAGGTTTAAGAAATAGATAGGTCGTTTTTCGTTGTTAGAAAACGATGCGAATCGGCGGATAATCACGATTTGAAGCCAGTCAGTCCCCGAGGATAGCTATGAATAACAAGTTTTCAATTCGTGTACAGCAAGTAATTCAGCATGCGCGTGAAGAAGCTCTGCGATTAGGGCATGATTACATCGATACTGAACATCTCCTGTTGGGGCTGCTGCGGCTCTCGGAGGGGTTGGCGATATCGATATTGAAGAACTTAGGCTGCGAGTTGCAGGAGTTGAAGGGATCTATTGAGGAACTGGTGGAGCCTTCGGGCGCAACCATGAAGATAGGCAATATTCCTTTTACAAAACGTGCTGAAAAGGTTCTAAAGGTTTCATACATTGAAGGGAAAAACTTCAATAGTGAGATCATCGGGACGGAGCATCTTTTATTAGCACTAGTGAAGGAAGAAGAAGGTGTCGGTACGCAGGTACTCCAGACTTTCAATATTAGCTATGAGTCTGTCCGCCAGGAATTAGACGCAATCTTGCGGGGAGAGACAAAGAAGACTTCGGTCCCTACAGGCAAGGAAAAAGAGAAATCGAAGACCCCAGTCTTAGATCATTTCGGGCGGGATTTGACTCAATTAGCGCGGGAAGGCAACTTAGACCCAATAATAGGACGTAAGAAGGAAATAGCCAGAGTCAGCCAAATTCTCTCTCGCAGGAAAAAGAACAACCCGGTGCTAATCGGTGAGCCCGGCGTCGGTAAGACCGCCATAGCCGAAGGATTAGCCTTACGCATAATCAAACGTGAAGTATCACCCATACTATTTAACAAGAGGGTGGTTGCGTTAGACCTTGGCGCCATGGTCGCAGGGACTAAGTACCGGGGACAGTTCGAGGAACGCATCAAAGCGGTGATGAACGAACTGGAGAAGAACCGCTCTATAATTCTCTTCCTTGATGAGTTGCATACAATTGTCGGTGCTGGATCAGCGTCTGGTTCGTTGGATGCGTCCAACATGTTCAAACCTGCGCTGGCTCGCGGAGAACTGCAATGCATCGGCGCCACCACGATGGATGAATACCGGCAGAACATCGAGAAGGACGGTGCTTTGGAACGCCGCTTCCAGAAGGTGGTGATTGAACCACCAACCAGCGAAGAGACCATGAACATACTGATGGGCTTAAAGGAGCGGTACGAACAACACCACGGTATCACCTACACCGACACAGCAGTTAAAGCCGCTGTAAGTCTTTCGGAAAGATATATATCTGACCGCCATTTGCCGGATAAGGCAATAGACGTTTTAGATGAGACTGGTTCCCGTCTGCGTATTTCCAACATTGTCGTTCCTCCTGAAATTAACTTCTTAGAAGAGGAGATCGAGAAGGTACGTAAAGAAAAGGATAACCTGGTAAAATCGCAGGAATACGAGAAGGCTGCTCAACTTCGCGACAAGAAGATGAAATTGGAGGCCAGGCTGCGTACAGAGAGGGAGAAATGGGAGAAGAACGAAACGCCTTCAGCGATTGACGTCACCGAAGAAGACGTGGCTCAGGTTGTCTCGATGATGACAGGTATCCCGGTTAATAAAGTGGCTCTGTCAGAAGGTGAGAAACTCCTGAAAATGCGGGATAAGATTTCCAACAAAATCATCGGACAGGGCGATGCGATTGAAATTATCTCCCGTTCCATTCGCAGGACGAGAGCCGGTCTGAAGAATCCCAATCGTCCCATCGGTTCATTTATCTTCTTAGGACCTCCGGGAATTGGCAAGACGGAGTTGGCAAAAATTCTGGCGGAACACCTCTTTGAGGACAAGCAGTCGTTGCTCCGCGTCGATATGTCCGAGTATATGGAGAAGTTCAACGTATCTCGCTTAATTGGTGCACCACCGGGGTATGTCGGCTATGACGAAGGCGGTCAAATGACGGAGAAAGTGCGGCGTAAACCGTACTGCGTGGTGCTCTTAGATGAGATTGAGAAAGCACACCCGGACGTCTTCAACATTCTCTTGCAGGTATTGGATACCGGTGAATTGACTGACGGTTCAGGGCGCAAGGTTGACTTCAAGAATACCATATTGATCATGACTTCCAACTTAGGGACACGGGAAGCGACGGAAGCAGCATCATACGGTTTCTCTCGGGATGAATCTGGACCTTCGCAGAAGGACGTGGCATCCAAGATGATGGAAGAGACCAAACGCCTGTTCAGACCAGAGTTCTTGAACAGGGTTGACGAAATTATCCTCTTCAAGATGCTGGACAAGAAGGATATCCTCAAGATACTAGATATCTACATCGATGATATAAATGATCGGCTCACCGAGCATGAATTCACCTTGGACCTTACGCGAGGCGCCAAGGATTTGATATGCGAAAACGGCTATTCGCCTGAAACAGGCGCACGCCCATTAAGGCGGTCAGTTGAACGGCTGGTTGAAGACCCCTTAGCAGAAGAGATTCTGAAGGGCAAATTCCCGCCAGGTTCGGCTATCCAGGTCACGCGTAAAGGAAAGGGATTGGCATTTCAGATAATTAAGGCGACACCGGCTGATGATACTGTGAGTTAGAAGACTGTAAATTAGATTACCACTTGGGTTATGCAATCCCGGTCTGAAAAGGCCGGGATTTCTTATGGTGTTTTAAGTAATCTTGCAGCGTGCGCTTGACATTTCTGTTATTTTTCAGTATCTTACCTTCGTGCTTCAGGGCAGGCAGCGCGTCTACGAACATACAATACTACAAGGAGGTATTTATGAGTGGGCGAGTCGTTTATGCTCTGTTGTCAATAGCCCCGATCATCGTAATGTGCGGGTGTGCCGGTTTACAGCAGCGGGAAAGTAGTTTTTTCATTGCTGGTGACCGCACCAGCCGCAGCGCCGCACACGTCATCAGAGAAGAGATCATTTACACCACGGTTGATTTCAGATCGGAGCCTAAGGGAGCGGCTGTTTACGTTTACAATTACGATAAAGACAAAAAAGCCGCGTTTCTAGGTAAGACGCCTTTTAGTTACCATGTAACGGCATTCAATATCACTCATTATGCTGACCACACTTCGGAATATGATTTGGAGGTGTTTCAGCCTTACAAGGAGACAAACAGAATCAATTTCGCTGATTCTGATAACACAACGGGAGAGATAACATTCAGCTTCCTGATCAAAAAGAAGGGATTCCAGTCGAAAATCGAGCGCGTAGGAGTGGCTGCTACGAATGAAGTGTTGGTGTGGGCGCTGGCGGGGGAAGGGGTGCCGGGGTATGAGGTGAATATTGCTTTAAAAAAGGATAAAGAATAAAGTATAAATTGTGAGGTTTCCATGATCAATCCGCAATACGAAAAGTTAGCAAAAGTTTTGATTCGCTATTCCACGAATTTGAAAAAGGGTGAGAAGGTATTAATCGAAGCGACAGATGCACCAACCGAAATGGTGCAGGCATTCGTCAAGGAAGCGCTGGCGGTGAAGGCAATTCCGGTCATAGAGCAGAAGAATATGCGGCTGCAGCGGGAATTATTCCTGGGCGCCACCGAAGAGCGGATGAAGTTCGCTGCCGATTGCGAACTGCAGCGCATGAAGAAGATGGATGCCTGGATCGGCGTCAGGGGAACGGTTAATTCCAAGGAGATATCGGACGTTCCTACCAAGAAGATACAGCTCTATGAAAAATTCTGGTTAAAACCAGTGCATCTGGCAGAACGCGTCCGCAACACCAAATGGGTTATATTGCGGGTTCCTTCGCCGAGCATGGCACAGATGGCGAAAATGTCCACAGATGCTTTCGAAGAGTTCTACTTCGACGTCTGCACTGGCGTTGACTGGAAGAAAGCCTCCCGCGCCATGGATCCGTTGGTCAAACTGATGAACAACACCGATAAGGTGCAAATTAAAGGACCCGGCACGGATCTATCCTTTTCCATAAAGAAGATACCCGCTATCAAGTGCGATGGTCATCTGAATATGCCCGATCTGGAAGTGTTCACCGCACCGGTGAAAAAATCGGTCAACGGTGTACTGCAATATAATACACCTTCTTCACAGCGGGGCTTCACCTTCGAAAACGTGCGCTTTGTCTTCAAGAACGGCAAGATCGTAGAAGCTACTGCGAATAATACCAAGAAACTGAACGAGATTCTCAACAATGACGAAGGTGCTCGCTACATCGGTGAATTTGCCTTCGGTCTGCACCCTATCATCAAGCATCCCATGGATGACATCCTCTTCGATGAGAAGATCAATGGCAGTTTCCATTTCACTCCGGGCAACGCCTACGAAGATGAAGCTGACAACGGCAACCGTTCTGCCATCCACTGGGATCTGGTATGCATACAGACTCCTGAGTACGGCGGCGGAGAGATATACTTCGATGGCAAGCTAATCCGCAAGGATGGACTCTTTATACCCAAAAACCTGCAGGGAATGAATCCGGAGAATTTAGTGGTGGGATGAAAAAAGAAGGAAAGAAGATAGAAGAAAAGAAGTAGAGAAGGTAGAATGGACAGGCCACCAGCGAAGACGTTCAGGGATTTGGTTGTATGGCAGAAAGCGCATCAATTAGTGCTGGACATATACAAATTAGTCAGAGCATTTCCGAAAGAGGAGACCTACGGATTAGCCTCCCAATTTCGCCGTGCCGCCATTTCAATTCCAGCAAACATAGCAGAGGGTTTTAAGAAACAAGGGAAACGCGATAAGGCTCCTTAGAAGAGTGCCAATATTACTTAATCCTGACTAAAGATCTGCACTATGCCGACATAGCAGACTTAAAAGAGAAAATAGACGAAGTTGGCAGAATATTAGATGCCTATCACAGAACAATATCAAATGAATTCCGAGGCTAACTTCTTCTTTTCTTCACTACTTCTGTCTTCTTTACTCCTTGTTATACTATAACATAAATGATGAAAGACGTAGAGATCATCACCATCGGTGATGAAGTGCTGATGGGGCAGATTGTGGATATGAACGCCTCATGGTTAGGTGAACGTTTGACAGTGGAAGGAGTATCGGTTCGCTGGATGACCACCGTCGGTGATGATCGAAAACAGATAAATGAAGCTCTAAACACCGCTAAATCGCGAGCCGGAGCGGTTATCATAACCGGTGGATTGGGTCCAACTCCAGATGATGTGACAAAATCTTGTCTGGTTGAGTTTTTTGGTGATAAACTGGTTTTAAAGGAGGAAATGTTAGAGAAGGTCAAGAAGCGTTTTAGAGATCACGGATTGGAATTACCGGAAACATCACGAAATCAGGCAGAATTTCCCCATAAGGCAAAGGAAATACCCAACAACTATGGCACTGCAACAGGCATTCATTATTCACAGGATGAGGTTGAGTGGTTTTCCCTGCCGGGTGTACCTCAGGAAATGCGCAATATGGTGGACGAATATGTTATAAACCGATTGCGCGAGGTTGGTCTATGTGATCGCATTGCTGTTAAGATTATAAGAACTACCGGAATTGGAGAATCCTTTCTTCTTGAGAAAATGAAAATGCTGCCGGATGCTCGTAAACTGGTGGAGATAGCCTTCTTACCAAAACTTGGCATCGGTGTGGACGTCAAGCTGACCGCAAGAGGTGATGAGGCAAGCAACAACCGATCCAAATTAAAGAAGGCAACTGAAATGCTTCTGCCGGATATGAAGCCTCATGTTTTTGGGATTAACTTAGAAACGCTGGAAGAAGCTGTGGGCAGGATTGCACAAGAGAAGTCCGTTCGTATCGCAGTAGCAGAATCCTGCACCGGGGGCTTGATAGCCAAAATATTCACCGACGTCCCCGGATCGAGCGCTTATTTCGATCGAGGAGTGGTTACTTACAGTAACGAAGCGAAGATCGATCTTTTAGGCGTACCTGCAGACCTAATCGAAGAAGAGGGCGCGGTCAGTTCGCCAGTCGCGAAAGCGATGGCACGGGGCATGCTAAAGCGAAGCAGAGCAGACGTCGCTGCATCTGTAACAGGAATAGCCGGACCTACAGGGGGAACTCCCGAAAAACCGGTGGGAACGGTTTTCATCGGCATAGCCGCTGAGGATCAATGTGAAGTCCACAGATTCGTGTTTGGAGGTAACCGCGAGATGAACAGAAAGAGAACGGCAATGACCGTCATGCAGCTACTCCATGATCGCATAAAGAATCTTGACTCAAAGGAATAATTTTCGTATATTTATGTTTTATAGGCGAAATGAGTTCTGAAAACCTGATACGCAGCTTCATTGCTATTAGGCTGCCTGAGGAAGTTTTAAATACCCTTAAGCTGATCCAGAATAGTTTGAGAGATCGGTTGCCTCAGGCACGCTGGACACGACCTGAAGGTATTCATTTGACCCTCAAATTTTTGGGAGAAGTTGAAGAATCTGTAGTCAAGGAAATCGCTGGTACTTTAGATAGCGCTATAAAGAATTTTAAGCCATTCCGTCTGGAACTTCAAGGTGTGGGCGCTTTTCCCAAGTTGGCGATGCCCAGAGTATTATGGGTGGGTCTGCAACCGAAGGAAGAGCTCATCCGCCTGCAGAAATCGGTTGAAAATGCAGTTAGACCATTTGGTTTCAACCCGGAAAAGCGGCAATTTCGAGGACATCTAACATTAGCACGGTTAAAAGGTGAACGCTGGTCTGAAGGATTGCGCAAATATTTCCTGGAATCGAAAGAAATATCGGACGGTATGCAAATGTCAGTAGAGGAAGTAATTCTCTACCGTAGTGATTTGAAACCAGGCGGTACTGTTTACACTGCAATCCGCAGTTGCGCTTTAAGTTAAAAAAGATTATTTGATAAAAAAATAAAAACCATATAAATTACTAAGGAGACAGCGATGACCCCTGAGTCCGCTGAAAAAACCAGAGCTTTAGAGCTGGCGATCACTCAAATTGACAAACAATTCGGTAGCGGTTCGATCATGAGATTGGGGGATGATTCAGCTCGCATAAAAGTTGCTACCGTATCGACAGGCGCGCTTTCATTAGATTATGCGCTGGGTGTCGGAGGGATCCCTCGCGGCAGAGTGATTGAGATTTTTGGTCCGGAAGCTTCTGGTAAGACTACTTTAGCCCTGCACATTTTAGCTGAAGCACAAAATAACGGCGGCAATACGGCATTCATTGACGCTGAACACGCTCTTGATGCTGTGTATGCCAAGAAGCTGGGCGTTAACATCGATGATCTGCTGGTATCACAGCCGGACCACGGTGAACAAGCCTTAGAGATTGCGGATACGCTGGTACGGTCGGGAGCGTTAGACGTGGTGGTGATTGATTCAGTGGCGGCTTTGGTTCCCAAAGCTGAAATCGAAGGTGAGATGGGTGATCACCACATGGGACTGCAGGCAAGGTTAATGTCGCAAGCGCTGCGTAAACTGACGGCTACGGTTTCAAAATCGCGCACGGCACTGGTCTTCATCAACCAGATCCGCATGAAGATCGGGGTGCTGTTCGGCAGTCCGGAAACGACCACCGGCGGAAACGCGCTGAAATTCTATTCCAGCGTTCGTTTAGACATTCGCAAGATCGCAACGCTAAAGGAAGGCGCGGAAGTAATCGGCAGCCGCACGCGTGTCAGGGTGGTAAAAAACAAGGTGGCTCCGCCATTCAGGGAAGCCGAATTTGACATTCTCTACGGCGTCGGCATATCCAAGATGAATGACATGATTGATTTGGGTGTGGAACACGACATCTTAAACAGATCCGGAGCCTGGTATTCCTACGGCGCGGACCGCATCGGTCAGGGGCGCGATAAAGTGCGTGAGTACTTACATAGCAATCCCGATATGGTATTGGAAATAGAGCAGAAGGTGCGCGAAAAGCTGGGACTAACCGAGAATAATGAATAAATCCGCTCGCGGCGGATCGAAGTCTCCTCCTCCTTCGGCTTTTGATGACGCCTGTCGTTCTCTGGCGAGGCGCAGGCAGACTGAAGCGGAAATTCGCAAGAAGCTGGCGAAGCGTCATTCTTCAGCTAAGATAGATGAGGCGATAGGGAAGCTTAAAGAGTACCGTTTCATCGATGACGACAGCTTAATTGCCGATTATTCCCGCGACCGGATAAATCTTTCGCCGCGTTCCGTTCGGATGATTGAATTTGAGCTATCGCGCCGGGGGATAGACAAGGAGCACTTCCGCCGTCTGTTTGATGCTGAATTTCCTGATTACGATGAAGTGGAAACCGCCCGCCGCGCCCTCAAGCCCAAACTGAAAACCTTGATGAAATCTCCAGCGCAGGGCCGCCGCGAAAAAGCCCTGCGCTTTTTGCACAGCCGGGGATTTTCGTATGAGGTTATGGTGGAGGTGTGGGGGGAAGTAAACCAGGAAGATGAATCTGATTTATAGAAAAACGAAAACAATTTGACCCTACCATGTCCTACTACTTCAGTAAAAAGATAAGCTGCTCGTTTGATGAAGCGGTGGCAAACGTTACGGATGAGCTGCAGAAGGAAGGCTTCGGAGTTATGACGGAGATAGACGTCAAGGCAACGCTGAAGAAGAAGCTGGACGTCGATTTTCCTCGATACCAAATACTGGGCGCCTGCCATCCGCAGTCGGCGTATCAGGCTCTGCAATTGGAAAGCAAGATCGGTTTGATGTTGCCCTGCAACGTGATCGTGCGAGAAATGAAAGACGGCGGAATCGAAGTTGCCGCTGTGGATCCTATGGCCTCCATGCAGGCGGTGGAGAACCGCGATTTGGCCGAAGTTGCCAAAGAAGTGCGCGGCAAACTGCAAAAGATTATCGCCAGGATGTAATTCCCATAGATAATTCCACCACTGCTTTTGTATTATCAGCAGAACAGAGTATAAAAACCCCATGACCCCAAAACCCAAAATACCCTTCCTCCCATCATCAGAAGTGCGGCGGCAGTTTATATCCTTCTTTGAAAAGAGGGGGCATACGTTCGTGCCATCTTCCTCGGTGGTGCCGTTGAAAGATCCCACTCTGCTGTTCGCCAATGCCGGGATGAACCAATTCAAGGATATTTTCTTAGGACAGGGGACGCGTTCCTATTCGCGGGCGGTCAACACGCAGAAGTGCATCCGCGTTTCCGGCAAGCACAACGATCTGGAAGAAGTTGGGCGAGGTAAGATCCACCACACGTTCTTTGAGATGTTAGGCAACTGGTCTTTCGGTGATTACTATAAGCAGGAGGCGATCAGTTGGGCGTGGGAACTGATAACCGGCGTCTGGAAATTACCCAAGGATAAACTTTTCGCCACGGTTTATCTGGATGATGATGAAGCAGACAAGATCTGGCGGTCGGAAACGGACGTAAAATCCGATCACATAAGCAGACATGATAAAGACAATTTCTGGGAGATGGGCGAAGCCGGACCGTGCGGTCCCTGCAGTGAAATTCACATTGACCTGGGTCCCGGAACCTGTCCCATAGAGGGCATAGCCGGTCACAAATGCGAAGTGAACGCACCCGGATGCGGGCGTTTTGTGGAACTGTGGAATTTAGTCTTCATACAGTACAACAGGGATGAGAAAGGCGAGTTGCATGACCTGCCTGCGAAGCACGTCGATACGGGAGCCGGACTGGAGAGGTTATGCACTGTACTTCAGGGTGTGAAGTCGAATTATGAGACCGATCTCTTCAGACCGATAATCGATAGAATAGAAGAATTGACCGGATCACCTTATGATACAGGTGATGCAGGCGTCGGTCACCGGGTGGTGGCCGATCATCTGCGATCCCTCTCGTTTGCCATCGCGGACGGCGCCAGGCCATCGAATGAGGGACGGGGGTATGTACTCAGGCGCATTTTGAGACGCGCGGCGAGATTCGGGCGTTCATTGGGTCTTCATCGCGCCTTTATTCATGAATTAGTCGAAGATTTAGCGGAGATCATGGGTGACGCCTTCCCGGAGATACCAGAACGAAGTGAGCATATCAGCGGGGTTATCAGAGGTGAAGAAGAGAGCTTCGGCAGAACGCTGGATCGCGGCATTGACCGCTTTGCTGAATTAGTTGATAAAATCAAGCGTGATGGAGAAATGATAATTCCAGGCAGCGAAGCCTTCAAGCTGTATGACACGTTCGGTTTTCCTCTGGATTTAACGGAACTTATGGCTCGGGAACAGGGGATGACCGTTGACGTTGCCGCTTTTCAGAAGGCAATGTCAAACCAGAAGGAACGATCTCGTGCATCGGGAAAATTTGCTGGAATTGATGAAAAGTTATCTACAGCAGAGATAATGAGACTCACTGATGACTGTTCATCCGAATTCGCCGGATACACGGAATTAGTTGTAGAGGATGCGAAAATTACCGGATACCAGCAAGATGGTGATAGGATAAACTTAGTTCTAAGCAAGACTCCATTCTACGCCGAGGCTGGTGGACAGGTTGGCGATACGGGGCAGATATTCTCTGACAGATGGGAGATGGAAGTCGAAGATACTCAAGTGATGGGCGATGATATCCTGCACACAGGCAAGATCACTGCAGGATTAAGAGTATTCGAAGAGGAAGCAAAAGCACATTTTACAGAACCGGTAACGGCGGTTGTAGATCAGAACCGCAGGCTGCGCATTGCCCGCAACCACACGGCAACTCACCTGATGCACGCTGCATTACGAAAAGTGCTGGGTAAGCATGTGAACCAGTCCGGATCATTAGTGCATCCGGATTACCTGAGGTTCGATTTCACTCACTTTGAAAAGCCGTCAGAGGCGGATTTAGACAAGGTCGAAGAGATTGTAAATGAGAAAATATCCCAAGCGCTGCCGTTAAGATGGGAATATACATCTTTCGAAGATGCTAAGAACCGGGGAGCTATGGCTCTATTCGGGGAGAAATATGGAGAAGAGGTCAGGCTGGTTACCGTGGATGACTTTTCGGCAGAACTCTGCGGAGGAACGCACGTAAATTCTACCGAAGCACTTTTAGCATTCCGCATCGCTTCCGAATCGGCGGCAGCGGCGGGCATCAGGCGTATCGAAGCGTGGACCGGAGACCGTGCTCTGCATGCCATGCTGGATAACAAGCACCTACTTCGTTCTCTGCAGGACGTTCTGTCTGCCAGAGGTAGCAATGTCCTGACCAAAGTGGAAAAATTAGTCGAAGAACACCACGATCTGATGAAGCAAGTCGAACGTCTTAAAAAAACTTCCGCCAGCGATGAGACGGAAGAACTGATTGATAATGCTCAGGATGTGGAGGGTGTAAAGCTAGTTACCGCTCAATACGATGACCGCAGTATGGATGATTTGAAGAAGTTAGGCGACGTATTGCGGGAGAAAAATGCGAACCTGGTGGCAGTATTAGGATCATCTCTGGATAGCCGGGCTTCCATAGTAGTGGTGGTTTCTGATGATCTGATAACTTCAAAGAAATTATCTGCAGGGAAGTTGGTCAAAGAGATAGGTAGCATCGCCGGTGGAGGTGGGGGGGGAAGGGATCACTTAGGTACAGCCGGTGCGAAATCTGCAGAAAAACTGCCGGATGCCATTGATAAAGCTGGTGAAATATTAGCAAAAGTTTTGAAATAAACATCACAATACATATCATCTCTTTTAGGAAGCACTTGATCATGATCTGGTGCTTTTTTTGATAGAATTCCAGGTGAATGTGCTACGATATCCTACTGATATATTTCTTGACATTTTCAACAGATTAGATTATAATTGCTAAATAATTGTTTCATTAATTATGGGGTTTACCGCTATGAAATCACTACTGCTGTATGTTCTAGGTTTCATGCTCATCTGTTCCGTCCATGGTGCATCCGCCCAAACCACACATTCTGAAGATGACAGTACTGAGTTCCAAGAGCAAGAAGGTGATTGGGTGCCATACCGCGCCATCCATCCAAAGGCGACCTCAGGAGTATATCTCTCTCGAAATACATGGGCGATATTGTCATTAGGGACTGGCTATTTCATACCGGAAAAGGGTCAACCCGCAGGCGATTACAGCCGGGGGATGACCTACCATGCTTTTGCTGCAGGATTTAAAAATAACGGATGGGGAACGGGAGCCGGTTTCTATTCATTCGAAAAAGAGAACTCCCAGGGGGTTAGCAGGTATCTTTCTCTATGGGAATTATATTTAAATCGCCTCTATTCGCCGCCGAAATTATCCACGGAGTTTTTCAGATCCTTTTTGGGTGTTGGAGTTGACATTTATGTCGGAGGAGTTTTCGCGTTTGGCTGCAGTGGGGAGGGAGGTATTGCTATGAAAATATATAAAAGGTTCGGGTTAATCCTGAGGTCTCGTTACAGTTTTGATCTGTTTAATTCGAATTCCGAAATTGAAGGGTTACATCTCATCTCCGGCATCACATTCGGGCTATAGTCTCTATGTTGTTCTAACCTACTATTCCTTCCAGAAATGCTCTGGAACTGTCGCCCAATGCCTTCATATTATATCCACCTTCTAAAGTTATTACCCATCTCCCCATACAGTGATCATCCGCGATTTCTTTCAGAACATTTGCCATCTGGCGATAGCCATCGGTGGTCACCCTTATTTCAGATAAAGGATCATCTTCATGGGCGTCAAATCCAGCGGAGATCAGCAGAAATTCTGGTTTCCGTTCTTCCGTCCAGGGCTTTAATCTGTCATTAAATGCGGATAAAATCTCATCGTCGCCATCTCCGGCACGGAGAGGAACGTTCAAATTAGCGCCGATACCATTCCCTTCGCCATCTTCGCGCTTCGAACCGGTGCCCGGGTAATGGGGCCATTGATGGGTGCTGAAATAGGCAACTTTCCCATCAGAATAAAAGGCGTCCTGGGTGCCGTTGCCGTGATGGACGTCAAAATCAACGATGAGAACGGAGGCTGCCTTCTTCTTATCGACCAACCACTGAGCTGCGACAGCAATATTGTTGAACACGCAGAAGCCCATAGCAGATGATTTGACCGCATGATGCCCCGGGGGTCTGACCAGAGCAAAAGCTCCCCCCCACTCCCCATCCCAGACCTTATCGCAGGCTTGAATCACAGCGCCTGCTGCCTTCAAGGCGGCGGGATAGGTTTCCGGAACCAGATTACCCTCCAAAGCGGGATAAACGCTCCCACCTGCTTCGCAGTTCTGCCGTATCCAATCCACGTATTGGGGTGAATGAACCCGGGCGATATCATCAGGTGATGCTTCTGGAGGATCCACCCAGATGTAGCGTTCGTCCTGGCGAAGGTCATTTAACGATTCGGTAATCGCCTGCAGGCGTGCCGGGCATTCTGGATGCCCGGGACCAAGGTCATGCTTTAGGAAGATATCGTCATATAATATTGCTACCGGCTTCATCGGTTAACACCCTCAGGTTGTCGAATGATAAGGGATATGCCATCACTCTGGAGAACGACAGTTCCCACGAAGTCAGTGCGGAGGACGTGCGGACAGAATTGTCTCAAACGCTTCATGGTTTTTTCAGCAGGATAGCCCCATTTACTCACGCCGACACTGACCACGATAACGTCGGGTTTCACAGTTTGAAGCAGGGCTTTGCTGTTGCCCATTTTCGAGGCATGGTGGGAAGCTTTCATAGCATCACAGCACAGATAATCGCCGTATTTTTCAACAAGCCAGCGTTCGCGTTTTTTGTAAATATCGGCGGTTAACAGAACCTTAACTTCTCCATGAGTAACCAGCAGCACCAGCGAATTGGGATTCGGATCCACACTGCGGCCTTCCGTTTCTCCCAGCTGAGGATTCAGCACTTCGATTTTGAGATTCCCCATTTCCAGAGGAACGTCGCCAGTTCCTACTGTTTCTTCCAGCCAATTACCAGTAGCCATATAGCGGAAAAACGTCTCCGCTGTATCCCATTCATCCACCATCCCGGTATGATGAACGATACCGATGTCCAGTGAATCCAGGATCGCGGGTATTCCACCAATGTGGTCATCGTGGGTGTGCGTAACGAACAGGTGTTCAATCCTGTTAATACCGAGAACGTTCAAGTAAGTCAAAACATTCGCTGCCGTTTCCGGTCTACCGGCATCAACTAATGCGATACCCATCCCCTCCTCTTCTATCAAGATGGCATCACCATGTCCGACCGCGATAAAGTGAAAACGAACATCAGCCGAACAAAATGCTGCAGAGGACAGCAGAAAAAGAATTCCTGCAATAAGATGTTTTACGCTTAGTTTCATGGTATTCTCCTATGATGCTAGAAGTTAGCAATACCACAATCCAAATGCAAATAAAAAAGGGATTGTCCCATAAGCAGGAGTGTCATTCTGAGACCTACTATGGTTTAAATTGAACAGCCTCATACCGCCCGGAAATAAATTTCCAGGCTAATTTTATGCTGTCCCACTGAAGTGGGACGCTCTAAATAGTTTCGTCCGTCAATCCATGAATGGTATGCAATCTCATTTTATTCAATTGACTACGAGATTGCTTCGCTCCAATAAATTGAGGCTCGCAATGAAATATTCTGCCTTTAGGACAATCCTTATGTTGCGACTTGACAAACAATTATTGAACGTACCCAAGGGCTCTCAGATTAGCGATGGTTTCGGGGGAAAGTTCGATCTGTTGGTCTGGTTTCACCTGAATGGAGGTAACCCATTCATCCAAAGAGGTCCCCATGCGGTGGGTTAATTCCGGTTCTTCCAGGTGGATATCCTCCATTTCATCAGGATCAACGTCGAGGTTTATCAGGAGAGAATCGAAGGGAAATTTTTCTAACAGTTCCGGATCTCTGTTCAGTATCAATTTGTGCGATCCTTCAACAAGGGCGAAGCAGCCTTCACATTCTGTTATTCTTTCGCTGAGAATGGTTCTATCAGCGGGAAAATCATCACTCAGAATATCTAATCCCTGCACATTTGTGGGGATCAGATTGACATAACCCATAAGGCTTAAAACAGTCGGGAAGACGTCAACATTGGAAGTATAGGCGTCAACAACCGCTGGATTGATGGCTTTTGGGTATCGCATAATCAGGGGTACCTTCAGGACGGGATTATAGAGAATGTCCGGGTGCCCGCGGGTGAAGTGTTCACCCAAGAATTCGCCGTGATCTGCAGTGATGACCGTTAACGTTTTATCCAACAGACCTGATTTCATCATACCATCGTTAAATTTCCCCAAGTGATGATCCATGTAGGCGATTTCGCTGTCATAGGCAGCTTCCAGGTAGCGGTAACTTGACTGTGAATATTCGGTAAATTTAGAGCTGTCATAAATCACTTTCTCCACGTAAGCGCAGAGACTCTGCACTTCTTGAAGATTGGGGATCTGATCGATATTAAGGTCAGAGGAAACTTGGGAAAAGTATGGTTCCCTGATCACATAATCAGCGTGCGGTTCTACCAAGTTCAGGAAGAGAAATAGATGCCCACCTTTACGCTCGATCCATCTGGCAGTATGCAGCGCCATAGGAAAAGTAACACGAGCGCCAGTATCCCTGTAAAATAGCTTACTCTGCAACCGGTGCCAGGCGGGATATACCCAGGAATGCCGGAAAACGCCTATATCCAGGTCGAATCCCTGGGTGATATTTACGTTCTTGCCAGCCAAAGGATTATTATATAATGCAGCGCAGTAATAACCTTCACTGCTTAATAACTCTGCCATCGAGAGAAGATCATCGGGCATAAAAGGCTGTCCATCGTTTCCATGCTGGGAAGGGTATGTGCCCGTGAAGATGCCTATATGGCCGGGCGGAGTCCAATTGGAAACGCTATAAGCTCTTTGACAGAGCAGCCCTTCCGATGCGATTTTGTCTATATTGGGTGAAGTGGGGTGCGGATAACCATAACAGGAAAGGTGATCGCCACGTGTGGTGTCCAGTACGATCAGACAGAGATTGGGGATATTTCCGCGAAAGGATCTGCTTCTCCCTTGAACTTTGGACCCGAAATACCAATCAGAGGTAAACCAGACCAATACCATAATGAGCAGTACAGTTACTGAATAAGATAAACTCCGCCTGGGGATTGAGAAGACGGAAGTAGTTTTTCGCAACATACGCCAGGTTATGAATGAACATACAAGTACTGCAACGATAGCCAGATACCAGTATGAGGGTCCGGAATCTAAGTCGTTTACCACTAAAGCAAAAAGCAGGATACTACTCGTGATGGAACCAAATATGGTAAAGAATTTGAATTTGTTAGTGGGAGAATCAACGAATCGCTTGAATGGTGGGATGATGCGAAAGGTGAGTTCAAACAGACTGAGGCCTGCAAAACTGGCAACAATGTATATTAACCAGGTCTGTAAGAAGAGGATTGGCGTCAGCCAGAAGGGCCCACAGGTGAGAATAATATAGATGAACTCGATAGCAGTAAGTGCGCTACCGGCCAATAATGAAGTAAAAATCCAAACAGCCATTAGTGAACTCTTTATTACCTCAAATAACTAGTGGGACCTTATTGTACATATCCCAAAGCCTTAAGGCTTTCGCGAACCTGATCACTTATTTCAATCTCCTGGGCAGGTACTACTCTAATATCGGATATCCATCGTTCCATACCATCAGCTAAACTATCGGTCATTTCCGTGAGTAGGAAGTGGATATCATCAGCTTCATCCGGGTCTTTCTGCAGATTGAAAAGCAAAGTATCAAAGGGAAATCGTTCATAGAACACCTTATCAGTGTTTATCATCAACTTCTGAGAGTTGTTGTACATACTGAAGCAGCCTTGATCGTAATTGACTTTTTCACTGAGTATATACCTTTCTGGAGCACTCCGATCAGCTAAAATATCTATTCCTTCAACATCCTCAGGGATGAGACTTCCATTTCCCATAAGGTTCAGCACAGTTGGCAGGATATCTACATTCGATACTATATCATCCACAACCTCAGACTTAATCAGCGGGGTATAGCGTATTACCAAAGGAATACTGGTAACCGGTTTGAACATTATGGGAGGGTGGGCCCGAGTATAATGTTCACCTAGAAATTCTCCATGATCAGCAGTAACAATGGTTAGCGTACTATCAAGCAGATCCGCTTTGCGCATTCCGTCGGTGAACTTACCGAAATGGTGATCGACATAAGCGATCTCACTATCATAAACAGCACTTATGAATCGGTAGCTATCTTCAGTATAGCGGGCGAATCTACTGCTGTCATAAACAACTTTGTCATGGTGGAAACAGAGATTTTTCACTTCTGGTAGATTTGGGATTCCATCGATGTCGAGTGTTTTAGTGAACATGGAAAAATATGGCTCGTGAATCACGTAAGGTTGATGTGGTTCAAGGATGTTGAGATACAGGAAAAGACGTCCACCCTTTTTATCAAACCATTTGTAAGTATCAAGCGCCAACCTGAAGCTAGATTTTGCTCCCGAATCCTTGTGAATCAACTTGTCTGAAAGCCGCATCCAGGCCGGATATACCCAGGAATGCCTGAACACGCCGATATTCTGATCGAATCCCTGCGTGATATTGACGTCTTTGCCAGCCAAACGGTTGTTATAGACGGCTAAGCAATAGAAGCCTTTATCATTGAGTATCTCGGCAAAAGACACTAAATGATCAGGCATGTAAGGCTTGCCATCGTTGCCGTGCTGTGAAGGGTACTTACCGGTGAAAATGCTGATATGACCTGGTGGAGTCCAGTTAGATGAACTATGTGCCTGGCGGCAAAGGAGACCTTCTTTCGCAAACTTGTCCAGATTGGGTGATGTGTTAAGATGATAGCCATTACAGGAGTAATGATCTCCCCGCGCGGTGTCAAAGATTATAAGACAAATGTGAGGGATAGATTCATTAAAGTCTTCATTCCTGCGATGCACCTGTGAACTATAATAGGAATCAGCAAGGAGGAAGACAGCGGCCGTTACAATTAGGATTATACCGGTTAGAACAATAAATGGCTTCAGAAGCGAATGAGAATCGCTGAATAGCTTTCTACCAATTAGCCAGATTCCTATACCCAGGATCAACGATATTATTATGAAACTGATAAATCCACCGTCCGAATCGAGATCGCGGAGCATCAACAACAGCAATGCCGCACTTCCAAACAACCAGGTGAAGAAATACAGGAACAGTAATCTCTTGGGCTGTTCACTGATGTAGTTATTAATAGGTGGAATCAGAGAGGAGATGGAATTCAGGAGCAGGGAGCCTGCGAGGGATAGAAGTGTATATACACTCCAGGTTTGCAGGAAAAGCGTCGATCCTAACCAGAACGGACCAGAGTTGTAGATAATGAAGATATACTCAATCGCTGCAAGAACACCACCAACAAGAACTGAAGCAAATAACCAAGGTATCATTAAACCTCCTTTACTCCACAGTACAAAAAAAGATCAGTTTCCCTGTTCAGGTATGATCCCTTCTCCCTGAATTTCGGGCGGTTGCGCCGTAGTAAACCGGAAAGAGAAGGTTTCGCTGTTCTCACTCCAAACGCGTTCACCTTCGCGATCCTGCGCCATCACTTTCCAGTAGTAGGTTGTATTGGTCGCTAATGGCTCCTTAATGGTGAAGAAGGTATTGCGTAAATCAGAATACTCTTTAGCATTCTGACTGAAATCGCTGTCCTCTGCCAGGAAGATTGTGTAGCGAACCTCGTCGCCAGTATCGTCGTCAACTGATCGTTCCCAGGTGAGGGTTACCAGCATGGGTAGATCTTCCTGTCCATTGTCGGGCATCGATAAGCCGAATGGTTGCGGTGGGTGATTGGGGATCTCCACGCGGAATGTATAGTTTGCACTAATTGTCTGCAAACCGGTATCATCCACAGCAATTACCTGCCAGATGTAATCTCTATCTCCTTCCAACCCGCTCAATGAATATGAGGTTCCTTCGCTTATTTCTACCGAATGAGGTTCGCTGGACAAGCTTCGCTGCCACCATTTCACCTGGTAGTGAACTGTAGAATTGTAATCCGGGTCTTCGGATGGTGACCAAGACAAGTTAATCTCATCGGTAGTGAGGAATTTATCTCCACGTTTCGGTTGCAGCAGTTTTGGTTCTGTGGGCGGGTCTTCTTCTACGTTTACCAACAGAGTTACAGGATCACTCCAGACGGACACGCCGCCCCTGACGTCTTCAGCTCGCACGCGGAGGCTCCAGAGCTGGTTATCCTCAAGTTTGAGATCGACCAGTGAGGTAGCGCCTGACAGCACAGCGCGTTCCTGAGCGCTTTCTTGATCAAAATCCTGACCTGTAACAGCTTGAAGCCGGTAGCTCATTGTACCCAGTTTATCCGATGGATCAGGATCATCTGCGGCAGACCAGCGAACTGCTATTTCAGCAGAACGGGACAGTTCCCCCTGCGGTTCTATCAGTGAAGGAGCCTGAGGGCTCTCATTGTGTAGATCCAGATAGAAGGCAACAGGTGATGACCAATCCGAAGCAGCGTCATGCTGATCAACGGCTCGAACCCGGAAGGTGAATTCTTCATTATCAAGTGATGAGTCAAATCCACCCAGTGCTTTGACAGGGATACCGTCAGCAACTTGATTGGGTTTTATACCAGTAATGTTCTTTAGTGCATCCTTAACATTAGCAGACCTGAAAACGTTCAATTCATAGGTCAATTTATCATCAGGATCAGGATCGCTGGATGGCTGCCATTTGAAAACTTCATCTCCAGTGACAACCAATTTCGCTACAAACACACCTAAAGGTACCGAAGGCGTTGTATCTACTCGGAAGCGGTTTTGGCGATCAGATTGTGTGTTCAAACCTTCCAGATCGACCGCTTCCACCCACCAGACATATTCAGTAGCATTAGTGAGTTCACGATCCAGAGACCAATGATTGACCGATACGATCTGCACCGGGATCACTTCTTCAGCAGTTGAGGTTTCTAAGTGAAAGCGATAGGTAAGGCTATCGTAAGGATCAGGATCTTCAGCTTCCTGCCAGGTAAACTCAATGCCGGACAGCCGATAGGTTTCCCAACCATCAACCGGATCATTTAAGGCGAAAGACCAGGGTGGATCATTCTTGGTGTTGTGGATAAATTTGCACACAGGACTCCAGGTAGAGAGAGCGCCATCATCATCGCGGCCTGCGATGCGGTAGAACCATTCCTGATTGTCAGCGAGTTTGGGAACGGCAACTCTGGTTACTCCAGCCATTACCTGAACCTGTCTGACACCTACCGACAGATCTTCATCAGTATCAAATTGAATTACATAGGACAGCTTTTCAGGTGGATCGCTGCGGTCAACGTCAGTCGATGCACCCCAACTGAATATTGGGTCAATTTCCGTCACCAGTTCGTCTTTCGGGCTCACTGGTTCCTTCACAGGAGATGGTGGATCGTTTTCCAGATTACAGAAGAACAAACCGGTGGGATCAGACCAGACAGAAGCGATGCCGTGATTATCTTCGGCGCGAACCCGGAAGAGGTACTCTTCATCATCGGAAAGCTGAGCCACTCCGGTAAGCGCTTCTAAGACAACTCCTGCTTCACTGCCGACATTCTCCATAACAGGTTTAGTGAAGTCGTTTTTTGCTACCTGCAAACGGTACTGGATTACGTCGTCAGGATCAGGGTCTTCAGAAGTATTCCAGACGATACGGTCAGCGGGTTTCAGTTCTTCGCCATTCAGAGGCGCCACAATTCCGGGAACGGTGGGTGTAGTGTTTACGTAGAAATTGCCCACCTGCTTTGATTGAGTAATCAAGCCGGTGTTGTCAACCGCTTCGACCTTCCAGTAATAGGTTTGTTCATTAAACAGCAATTTTGTCGCTTTCAGGAAGGTCATATCGGTTTCCAGTGTAATACTCCTTGCAACTGAAAACTGAGGATCACGGCTGTAGGTAATGCGATAGAACAGACTCGATAAGGGATCAGGATCAAATGTTTCTTCCCAGGAAAATACGGGTTGGAGTTGGTAAATTTCAAGGCCCGGTTCGGGATCCAAAAGTCCAAAGGGCATGGGTGGTTCTTCGATTAGATTGACCCAGAATTGTCCGGCAGAAGTCCAGGGTCCGGTTTCAAAAGGATCGCGGGCGCAAGCACGCCAATAATATTCGGCATCATCCGCTAAATCAATGGGCGCCACCCAGCGAACTGACTGTCCATTTACCTGCATGTCTTTTTCGATGGCTAAAACCCGTTGAAAATCGGCATCCTGGTAGAGCTGCAGTTCATAAGAGATTCTATCACCTTCAGCATCTTCAGATGATTTCAGAACTATGGCAGGGCGAATCTGCGCGGTTATGGTGCCGTTTGCAGGTTTTAATGGTTCCGGCATTGTCGGGAGACTGTTCATGCGCAAGGTGAGATCAGCCCAATCACTCCAACTATGACCGTTATTAATTCGAAGTCGCAATGCATACATAGTGCCGTCTATCAGATCAAAACCCTGCAAGCGAGTACGAGTTACGGCGCCAAGTCTCTCGCCACTATCCCAAATAGGTGGTGCGATGAAAGGAACGCCGTCAGAAAGCTGCAACTGGAAGCTTTCCTGCTCATAACCGAAAATATCCTTATATCCCCAGAGGATCACCGGCTGGTGATTCACGACATGCATAGTGTCCGTCTCTTCGGGCATTCTCAGGGTTATGATGTAGCTTTTAGGCGTTTCTACCGGACGGGTTACTTCATATCCTTCGATACCCTCTATGGTGAAGAAAACGGTTTCACCAGGCTTTGCTTTAATAATGCCGTTCTTGGGGGAATTCACCAATCCTACCTGACCCTGAAAACGATAGATACCGGTAGCTGGTCCGGTTTCCCAGGCGAGCGTTACGATTCCACGTTGGTTGCTGGAACTTGATCTCAAGCGCAGAGGTATCCAATCTGCATGGTAAGGATTACGATCCTGTGCTCTTACTTCCAAATAAATGGGCGCTTTACGGCATAACGGCAGAGACCAATCGGAAGAATACGATGGATCACCAGCTAGATCGAAATGGGATATATTGACCGGCGCATTAGGCAGTTCTGTGGGCGGCGATTCCAGCACCGGATCTACTAAGACAGATTTCTGCCCTGGATCATCGTAATCATCGTAGATGCGCGCTTCTAAATCACTCTTCGAGGGCGGACCAAAGTAATTGCCGCGCAGATCTAAATTCTTTTCCAGGGCGTTGATGTAAACGTCATAACCTTCGCCAGCAATCAGGCAGTTCTCCTGAAAAATGGTCTCTATCTTGGCAGTTACGTACAGGCTGTTTGCCTTGTGCTTGGCCTTGTTGGACAATAGAACGTTGTTGCGAACACGAGAAGCCAACTGCGTCACGGTGTTGGAACAGAAAAGTCCACCACCCTGAAGCCCGGCATAATTGTTCTCGATGATGTTGTTTATAATCTGAGGAGAACTGAAAGAGAAGTAAATTCCACCGCCATGTTCACCGCAACGGTTTGCCTGAAAGATGCTATTTATCACTATGGCATTGGAGTAGAAGAAGCAAGCCACGCCACCACCGGATTCGATAGCTTCATTTTCCAGGAAGAGACAATCAGAGATATAGGGGGAAGCGAATTCATGGCAGTAAATCCCACCTCCCTGCAAACTATAATTGTAGCGCAGGATAATATCTTTCAGATAAGGAGAGGATTTCCGACAATGGACGGCGCCACCTAAAAACTCCTTGGGAGTATTGGGATTTGGTTGACCACCATATTCTACTATGCAATGTTCAAGGCGAGATCCCTTGATATACTCTCCGGCGTCGTTATAGGATAGCGTGCTATCGGCGGTGATAAAGCGCAAGTTACCCCAATCACCGGGTTTAGGATTGGGTGCAGCGCTGGAAAAGAGGATGGGCGCCTGCATGGTTCCGGAAGCAGCAATATCACCTTCTATTAAAAGACTGGCATTTTTCTGAAATAGTACATGCGTTCCGGCTTCGATGGTCAGAATCATCCCGGCGGGAATGGTAAAATCATCTTCAATAATATAAGGGCTCAGTGCTGACGTCCAGATAGTTGTCCCATCAAGATTGGCTGCTTCTGCCTGTACTGGTACCCATACCAGTCCACTTATACAGACTACAGCGGCGCTGAGAAGAGAAAATATCAAGCGGCACTTAATAGACTTAAGTCTTCGAATCGTAGTAGTTTGCGAAAATACCGGTGTCAATTCCTTCAGCGACATTGTTCCCCCCGAAATGCAGAGTCGTCCGCACTTACCTTTCAGCAGCTTTAAGTATGTTATTTAACAAGTTACTTGATGGCGTTATGCATCATAAGAATATAAATAATATGGGCTGTGATTCGCAAGTATTTTCACTGGCGATTTAGCCCCTCAGTGTCGGGGTCAGGGGTTGCGAAGGGACAAGAGACCCATACTACGTAGTTTGGTTTAGATATAAAAACAAGGGGCTGTCCCCAGGTCAATCCTACCAGTTCGGGCTCCTTTGGAGCTTCACTTTCGGAGTGACATTTACGGGACAGCCCCCTTGTAAAAAAATCTACCTTCTATTTCAGTAGAAGCATCTTCAAGATGCGCTGATTGTTTTCTGCCTGAAGTCTGCAGAAGTACAGACCGGATGGCATCTGATGACCATGAAGGTTGGTACCGTTCCAGCTTAACTGGTAAACATTGGCTTCCAGGTACTGGTTATCTAAGATGCGCGTAACTTCCCTTCCGATCGAATCGTAGATGATGATGGAAACTTCACCATCCTGCGGCAACTGTAATTCGAAGTGAGTTACCGGATTGAAGGGGTTGGGGAAGTTGGGACCCAATGAATAGTCAGAAGGAAGCGGCAATGCTTCTGCAGATGCCTGCCGGCTGCTGGCTTCGATAGCACCGTTGATATCCACGGTCTCTAAGCGATAGTAGTAAATCGTCTCAGTAACCAGATTATCGCGATCGGTGTAGCTGTAGTCGAAACCTGATTCACTGGAGCCCTGGCAAACCAGATCAGGATTATTCTGATAGCTGCTGACCAGTATCGGATCAGGGAAATCAGGATCACTGTCTCGTAGCAGACGGAATCCCAACGCGTCCACTTCAGATTCCGTTGACCAGTTGACATAAATCCGACCGTAACTGCCATCAGCCAGGAAACTGCTCAAGGTAACCGGTAGAGAGTAATCAGAACTCGTTGTATAGCAGCCTGAGCCCATATCGGACCAGTAGCCCTGCGGGTCCATGGTCTTGATGGCATAGTAATAGTACCCTGCAGGTACGGAAGCCATGTAGATGTTCCAGGAACCGGATGAGTTGAAGGAACTCGGTTTACCATCCGCTGGAACCGTGGTGGCTGCATCCCAGGTTGTCTCATCGTTGATAATTGATGCAGAATACTTTATGTCAAAGTCCTCCACATTACCGGAACCGGCACTACTGCCGTCATCATAACTTGACGTCACATCCCAGGTAGCGGTAACGTAGAAGTTGTTTTGATGCTCACTGATGTCGAAATCCTGCACCGTAGCAGGTTCTGTAGCATCAACAGTCACTGTACCGGTTTCATCTATCAGAGCATTATAAGTAGCCTTTATGGTACCGGATTCATCCGTGCTGCTTACGGCGGTATATGTAGTGGACGTTGCGGGACTGCTTGAGAATCCTGATCCGCCGCCAGTAGGCAGAGTACCGGTGACACTCCAGGTAGCGCTTACGTCCGAAACGTAAATTACATCAGCGTTGTAACCGGCTGCGTAGAGCGTGGCTGTTACGTTATAAGATCCACCGTTCGCTGCACCAGCAATTTCCAGCGCACCCACTTCATCGCCACCGCCACCAGTGGCAGTGCGTATGACGATCGAAGCAATGCTAGAACCGGATGTTACAGTTATACTCGAGATGGTACGGTCGGTAACGCTGCCATTAGTAGCTTCCAGAGTACCGTTTCCAGCGGTAGTAGCTGTCGGTGAGAAATCCCAATGATTGGAGTTAATTCCACCAGCTTCCGGGGTTAAGTTTGTGGAATTCCAGGTCACGGCATAGTTACCAATGGTATTGCCCCACTGATCATAACTGATAGACCAGAAGGTAATATCATCATCCGTAGTAAAGGATTCACTGTCAACGTACTCGGTTCCCCCACCACCGGAAGTGTCTTCGATTCTTAAATAGTTATCGGAGTCGGTATCGACGGCAAACTGATTACTGTCATCGGTGTATTCACCAGCTAAACCTCCACCGGAAGCGGCGCCTCGGATGCGAAATCCTGTTGCAGAGGCTGCAGAGATGACAGTTTTTTCATCGGTCTCCCCGTCATCCAGAGTTACTATACCGTTTGACCAGGTACTGTTGGAACCGTAATCTGGAGCAGTATTACCGTTAGGCAGACTGGTGCCACCCTGACCCTTGCCTGCAGGTGAATTGGTGGGTGGGGTTAATGTACCTGCAGCAGTAGTAATGGTTGAACCTGTATAGGTCGTATCCACATTATCAAACTGATCCAATGCAGCTACATAAAGATCAGGCAAGGCAGATCCGGCGGTTATGGTACCTGATACAGGAGTTGTCGTAGGAGCGCCAGAAGAAGTCACCCAGCCTATATGATCGGCATCATCAAAGAGCACACCGAAATAGGTTGAATTCTCACCGGTAAGTCCGCCTCCGTTTTCGGCAGCGTTCATGTAAACAGTCCTGTCACCTACTGTAAAGTCTTTCAGGTTGTTGACGATATCGCTGGTTGAGAAACCACCATCGAAATCTATGGATATATTGGTATAGGGGAATGTCTGGCTATTGCATGTTGGTTGACTTCCATCCGGAGCGTCATCCGCATTTGTGGTGAAGTCAATATTGCGGCTGCCTGTCTCCTGGACCAGGTTATTATCGGCATCGACAATCACTAAAGTCATCCCGAAGTTAGTACCAGCCAGAGCCCATCTTCCATTACCGCCATATACTGAGAAGTCCGGTGTTCCCGTAATTCCTACACCGTTGGAAAACGACTGACCCGGAAGTTTTATCAGGATTTTGCTGGCCGCGCCGGCTGTGATTACGTAGTCAGTGGAATCATCATATAAGGTAACGTGTGTCGTTTTTAATTCATGCGTTCCCACGTCACTATCGATGTAGTAGAAACTGCCAGTCGAAGCAGCAACGATATTGATGGAACCAACCGGATCACCACCTGGTTCTGCCCGGAAATTTCCGGCTGTGGATTCAGTGGAAAGACCTATGGTCTCTGTGACTGTTTCGGCGTTACCATAGTTATCTTCCACAGTAACCACAAATTCACCGGATTCGACATTCACGGCAGTCGAAGCCGGAGTAGTAGTGAAATCAAGATGGTGGGCATCCTGGCAGCTTCCGGTTGCGCTTGAAAGCGTGGTATTAGCTTCAGTATCGACGGCTTCTGCGGCATAATATACCCATTCGGTGCCAAATGTGTAGGAACCCGAGTATGGAGAGCTTAAGTCTGTATCCAGGGTCGTCCAGTCAGAGCCGTTATCGGACCCTTTCAAACGGAGGCTTTCCAGAGAAGTATCGGTACCTGACCCTGCATCAGCGGTCCAGGACACACTGGCGCCTGTCAGGAATGTCTCAGCAGTGGGGGTGTTGAGTGTCGGTGTCGCCGGAGCAATGCCATCAGTGGCAGTGATATGTGGAGATGTGGTACTCGCACAATCATTTCCAAAAGCATCTTCAAACTCATCCGATCCCGTAGTGAACTGAACGGTCGGAGTGGCGCCACGGTCACCTAAATCGGCAACCGTCAGTGTGCAGGTGGCAGTGCTGCTAGAACCGCGTGGTGCCAGATTAGTAACTTCCTTAGCACCGCCGAATGTCACAGTCCAGTTGTTGATGGAACTAAGACTATCGCTAGGAGTCGAAACGTTTTCCGAGAAAGTAACTACGATAGTTGTTAGATCGATAGCTACCGCAGAAGATACTTCAGGATTGGTCACATCAGCAGCGGATAAATAATCCTCGCCTATATCAGTTCCAGTGGTCGTTTTATTGGCAAAGTTTAAGTAACCAGTATCCCATACGAGAATGGTCATACGAACGGACTTATAGGTCGCACTTAAACCCTCGATAACAGCTGATGAAGTTGAGGCCAGATCGGAACCGTTCAATGTAACGTCATGAGTGATATTTCCGACCGGGGTGGAGGAACCTGTGGCGTCTGTGGTCGTGTATCTTTCCAGGTTGACCTGGATAATATCCCAAGCCCATCCCCCCGAGGATTCCGATGTGAGAGGGACGTCGTCGTCGTTAACGACCGGATCTTCACCTGAACCACCGCGAGGGAAATCATCAAAAAACAGATCTCCGGTAGTAGCATCTAGTGCTGAAGACTGGTAGGGTCCATTGTCATGAACCTGGAGGAAATCGGTAAAGGCAACAATATCATCCTGGCAGAGAGCCAATTCCACATAGCCGCGTATCCCTCTCAGCATATCCAGGTGGACGTCAACGCTAAATTGTCCGAATGGATCGGTATTTACCCCGAGGTCTGGCAGATTAAAAGCCTGATAATAGTGTGGCTCTTCATTTTGGATCTGAACAATCGCTCCGAAACCGCTCAGAATTTCATTAGGCTGGAAACCCGTCCCTTGTAACGTTACGATATCGCCGTTACGAACCGGTGCCTTTGCTAAAATCTGTAGTTGCGGATTCCCCCAGTCTGCGCTCGTCGCGGCAGACGGCATGGAGAACAGGATTGCCAGTCCCAAGATTGTGAACAGACCCGCCCTTAATCCTCTTCTCATCTTTTCCTCCCCATAGTACATGGATAACCCCCCAATCTAAAGAGATTTTTCTTTAATCTCTTCAGCAGGAAATGACATTGATGTTTGTTTACTAAGAATTTGTTATTTAAGCACTTATAATACTCACCAGGTGATAACAGGCGAGTTCAAGGTTTAGATTACCTTGTATTTTGATAGGACAAGATAAGTAAAGAGTCCCTCGAAAGTCAAGAAAATTTTGGAATTCTTAGGGGGTATGGAGTGTTCGCGCCAGTATTAGAAAAACCGGTGGAAAGGGGGGTATAATGATGATTTGAACAGGTATCTATTTCAGCCAGATGATCTTTGTTATAGCGCTTCCATAGTTTGAGTTACCTCGCAAGAGGTAAATTCCGGAAGCTCCATTCCATTGGGGAAAGTTCAGCGAATATGAACCGGCGCCAGGGTAGATCTTACGATGCACCGGAATGGAACGTCCCATTATATCTATCAGATCGAAGGTCACTTCACCGGGTCCAGGAACACTGAAAGTGAGATGTAAAGAGCTATTGGCAGGTCGAGGAAATACACTATCGATGCTGAATGATACGTGTGAAGGTGCGCCGGGGTTTTTGACCAATGTTGCGATACTGTTCCATTTATTCTGCGCAGCTTGAGCGTTGGTTTTCAGATCTTCAAGGTTATCACCACCCAGAACCGCGAAGACAACTTGTTTTGACGAATCAGCATCTAAGGATAACGGTCCTACTGAGAGCACCATGGCCTGATCAGAAGGTGCGACACTTCCGGTCTGCACCATGCCCGCGGACATGTATTCGTATTTATCCGCATCGGTCATCAAGCTAGGGCTACCGCCGTACAGAGCGATATTATCAATTACACGGTAAGAGGCTAAATCACCGGAGAGAAGGCAGGTGCCGTAATACCTGGTATTGGGAGCAGTAACAGGATTATTATACTGATAGCCCAACTGCAGTGCTCCATCCCAGTCTGCTTCATTTTCATCGTAATTAATGAGGTCCCAATCCATATAGAGACCGACGTACAGATCAGATAAGTCGGATCCGGAAACATTCTCCAGCGAAAATGAGATAATGGTGAAATCGCTATCAGGCGCCTGATCCCAGCCAAAAGTTTGTTGGGTAATTTTCAATCCGACCTGTTCGGATGAGGGTGGTCTGGTATCCTGATAAATGGCAGTGCCTTCCTGATCCGCCAGTGATCCAGGTAAAATGCTTAATTCACCATCTGTAGTTGTCTCCCAGTCGTAACGATAAGGGTAAGAAGTCCCATAAGCACAATCACTGACCTTATCTGGAGAAACACCTGCCATCAATGCTCCTAAGTACAGTGCGTTGGAACTTTCACTGGGATAACGGAATCCGGATCCTTTCTGTTCACTGTGCACATAGTCGTAATAACCAAAAGCACCGAATTCTGTAACCGTGAAGGTGACATTACCAACGTTGTGATCACCGAAAGCGGGATCAATCCATAGTGGAGAGTTCAGGGAAGCATTATAGAAGTTCTCTGTATCAACAGTTATAATCAGATCGACGTCACTGTTAGGACTGGCTCCTCCTAATACCTGAATTTCGAATAGATTTGAGGAATTGGTAACAGTTTGTCCGGCACCGAATTGGGAAAAATCCCAACTGCTCTGGTTAATCTGTACGTATGGATCATTGCAGGAAAGTTCTACCTGGACGTTGCTTGTTGCTTCGCCCATGTTTGTTAAAGAGAATTCTAATGTTGCCGCTTCGCCGGGATCCAAGCGCCCGTCACCGTCACCACCGATCTCAGTAAAGGACATTCCAGAGATCAAAACACCAGGAGCCGTCTCTGCTACCGCACGAAAAGCGTTAACTCGCCCGGTACCGAGCATTCCGGCAAAGAGGGGGTTTTTCGCAGTAATGTCATCTGCTGTGTACATTATCTGACTGTATATCTGATCGCCAGTCCAGGTGGGATGATGTGATTTTACCAGCGCGGCGACACCGGCAGTCAATGGCGTAGCCATTGATGTTCCTGAGGCAAGGCCGTATCCATCAGGGATCAAGGAAAGAATAGATACTCCCGGCGCACAAACCGAGATCCAGGAACCGTAATTCGACGATGACCATATATGATCTGAAGGGTCGGTGGCAGCTACCGCCAGAACGCCATCATAGGCGGCGGGATAATGAGCTGAGGAAACTCCTTCATTCCCAGCGGCAGCCACAACCACCAATCCGAGAACTAAAGCTTCGTTGATGATGTCCTGTTCATAGGAATTAGAACCCGAGCCACCCCAGGAAAGGCTTATAACGTCTGCACCGTTGTTAGCAGCATAGAGAATACCTTCTAAACCACCGCTGGTGCTGATGTAACTGCCAAAACCGGCTCGAATGGGCATAAGGCTACAAGACGGCGCCATACCGACCACGCCGCGTCCGTTGTTCATAACTGCCGATACCAGACCGGCGGTATGAGTGCCATGATAGTCAGGACCACCGCCGGGATCTTCCGGCATGGGATTGTTGTCCTCATCCTGAAAATCCCAGCCACGGGTGTCGTCAATATATCCGTTGCCATCGTCATCTATGCCATTTCCGCCGATCTCACCGGAGTTCGTCCAGATATTTGCTGCCATGTCCGGGTGGGTCCAGTCAGTACCATTGTCCACTATCGCTACCACTACAGATGACAAACCATGCGTCAAGTCCCAGGCGGAAAGGGTCTGCATAACCGGGAAAAACCACTGTTCAGGATACAATGGATCGCCGGGTACATCTAAAATATTGCGGCCGGTTGACTTACCTAAGGAATTGAAAATCCTCCGCACCGGCGCAGGGACAGCGTATTCTGCGGATGGAAAATTCCTGAGTGCATCAATTAGCTTTACAACATCAGCGGATTGCTGAAGATCTATACGAATAACGCGATTTAAACCGTTGGGATCTGAATTCAACCTGATGCGCAGAGCAGGCTGCACCTTTGCAACCGCGTAACAACGGAGTACACTATCCAGTTGGATGTCACCGGTAGCCCAGACGTCCGCATTATGTTGTATGTCAAGTTCGTGTGACCATTTCAGGTAAACGGTCTTTGCCCCATCATCTGCATGAACCGCTGTCACAGAGACAAGCAGGAGAAATATGGATAGTGTCCAGATTCGTCGCACGATCGGTGCACTCCTTGGCTTGAGATGGTAAATGGTGGACTGTGCCCGTCAGCCGACGGACTTAGCCCCCCCGACATTACATTATTACTTTAGAGATAAGGATCCACCTTTGACTGGATTTGATCCATGGGAACTAAACCGATGATCTGTTCCACCGGTTTTCCGCCTTTGAAAAGAATTAAAGTGGGAATACTACGAATACCATATTGAGCCGCCACCTGCTGATTGTTATCGACGTCAACTTTTCCTATTTTAAGGCGACCTTCATTTGCATCAGCAATCTTTTCCACAATCGGTCCGATCAGCTTGCAGGGACCGCACCATGCCGCCCAGAAGTCAACTAATACAGGCAGATCATTATCCAGCACCTCTTCCTTGAAACTGGCATCAGTAACATGGGTCAAATTCGACATACGTTCTCCACGTTTTATTTATCTAAGTTTCTTACTTATCACGATGGATCGAAGGGAACGTTAAGGCTGCTATCTCTGGATGAGGGTGTGAATATGAACTTACACGGTCCCGGACCTTCAACCGCACGGCAGCGAGTTTCCAGACCCATGATCTCCCGATCGATCGCTCCCCCCCACGTTCCGGCAAAAACACCTCGGATGAGATGACATACCGGAAAGTTCGCAACACCGTAAGCCTCCGCGAAGACGCTATGGTAAACTTCCATTTCGAAAGTGCCGTCATCAGGATTCATCTGGTCAACTTCCATTCTGCCCCAACCTAACTGACCGCCCATAGTGGCCATGAAACGGACGATCTCCTGAGGGCTCAAAGACTGCTCCGTGCGGAACTTCTCCGCTGAAAGGCTGCCGCCCTTGTATCCCGCCTGATACAGAGCATAACCCAATTTCTCCACGCCCAATTCCGTTTCCATCACTTTCTGGAGTTCTATTATCGTCTCCGGTCTGATCAGGAGATATCTTATCCCCTGGTACATCAGAGCGCCGCCATCAGGTATATATTCCAGATTATCTAACATCTCATTGTCCAAAATCAGACTCCGATATTCAAGCAGAATTGGGCTTAAGCAAGATAAACAGCCCAAGAAATATAATGCAAGGAATTTTCAAAGTCAAGCAGAAGTGTCGGTATTAGGGTGAAGGAGCGCTGAACCACTGATTTCCACTGATTAAATTGATTCCGCTGATAAATTAGTGGACTACCGTACTGTCACTCCCGTGAAAACGGGAGTCTAATAGATGCCGTTCGAGAGCAAGCACTGGATTCCGGGTCAAGGAGTCTGTCCGAGAATAATTCTATTAAAAACAATAGATATTTTGTAAGTTCTTTGAAAACAATAGGGAGCCTTCGGCAAATTCAATCGTATAATAAACAAGCCAATTTT
>NJBN01000003.1 GCA_005223185.1 candidate division LCP-89 bacterium B3_LCP | reverse complement strand
ACATAGGGATACCTGATTAAAATTGGCTTGTTTATTATACGATTGAATTTGCCGAAGGCTCCCTATTGTTTTCAAAGAACTTACAAAATATCTATTGTTTTTAATAGAATTATTCTCGGACAGACTCGTCCGCAGGAATGACATTTCCCCTACTTTACCACCGTAATCCTCTCAGCCGACTTCTGCTGAGGTGTCTCAAGCTGGATTATATACACCCCACTGGAATACTCCGCCGCATCCCAGATGTGGGTGTGGGTGCCGGGTGGTTGGATGCCGGAAGTGAGGGTGGTGACTTTAGCGCCTAAGATGTTATAGACGGCAAGCGTGGCTTCTTGTGGAGAAGGAAGCGTAAACGAGATCCAGGTGACAGGATTAGCGGGATTAGGACCAATGCTGAAGTCTAACTTGGGGAAGGGGGTGTCCGGTCTCTTAGGACCAACCTCGTTCTGACCGGTGACGTTGCGGAAGAAGGTTATTCCGCCGGACAACTGTCCAGCGAAAATATCTATGTCCTGATCGTTGTCAACATCGTGTAGTCCAACGAGGTTACCCCAATACGGACTAATAGAAAATTGACCGGTACAAACAAAATCAGCAACTTGTGGAGAACCCACGTTTTCGTAATATATTAGATCAGAGTAACCGGTACCTACAAGCAGATCGTAATCGCTATCTAAGTCCCAATCCACCAAATCAAAATTTGCACCGACATTATATACTATTCCGAAGTAGTTTTGGTCAACTAACACAAAGTTAAATTCTTCTGGGGTACCCTGATTTTCGTAGTACCACAAGTGGGTTGAATCTCCCCCAGACCAGTTCTGAAATCCCATAAGCATGTCATAATCACCATCATCATCCAAATCACCAAATGTGGGAGAACTGACAGTATCTGGCGGTATTATTACTCCACGATATATAAAAAAAGGATTAAGAGGCGTACCGCGATTTTCGTAATACCTGGTAACTACGTCCCATCCCCCACTAGTAACAATATCGTAATCAGAATCATTGTCAATGTCACATAATTCAGGGGAAGAATAATCTCCTACATTAATTCCAAGCCAATAGTTAATTGGATCAGCCAAATCAACTTGTTGTTGCGATCCTATGTTTTCGTAAAAATATAACTTGCCATCATGATGACCGAGGACCAGATCGTAGTCGTTATCAGAATCTATATCAACAAAACAGGGATTCGGATAGCCTTGATATCCAAAGTCTATCCCTTCAAAATGATCTGTAATATGGTGCAAAATGTATTGAGTGGAATCACCAACATTTTCGTAAAATCTTAATTCTCCATTATAACGTCCGTCAAAGAAGTCCAAATCACCATCGGCATCAATATCTATCCAATCCATATTGCCGCCCCATATCCATTCATCGTTCTCGTCGCGGAGCGTATCCTGATTAATTACGAATTCTGGCTGAATTGGAGATCCAATGTTTTCGAAGAAGGTTATTACAGATGCGCCATCTGTTTGCAAGGCAAATAAATCTCCATCACCATCAGAATCTATATCGCAAACAGCAGGATATGTATAGTAATAATTAGACATAGTTGAATCAATTAATTGGTTTTCTGAATAGGTGAATTCAGGTACAAGTGCATTCCCTTCATTGATGAAATAATCAAGTTGAAAATACCCTCCCACCAGTAAATCAAAATCACCATCATTATTTAAATCATAGGTTTCCGATGAAGAGAAATAATATCCACCAAGCCAAGGCGCTGCTAGATTTAGGCTATCCGATATAAGAGGAATTGTATTCCACTCTTGCACAAATTCAAATTCCTGCGCAAAGAGAAGGGTTGGGAGAAGAAGGAGGATTAGCAATAAATATCTCACCCCACCTCCATTATCACTTCATGCACCCTATCTCCAGCTTCATTGGCACAGTGGCTCTGGTTGCCCAGTATCACTAAGTCAACGTCCAGGTCGGGGTAGTGGAACAGTTTGGCGCTCACGCCCGGGTCATCGCCGGAGTGTCCGTAGCGCACTACTTCGTCATCATCCAGCAGGAAGGCTATGCCGTAACCGTATGCCCATCTGCCAGAATCATCTTCCTGCACTGGGGACTGTATCTTCAGTATCTCGGAGGTCATCTGATCGGACAGCAGCACTCCAGTCCGTAAAGCTTGCAGGAATTTAACCAGATCTTCCGCAGTTGAATGCGCTCCCCCGTCCGCAGAACCGTTGACGGGAAGCGAATATATATTGGTCTTCCAGCCCTTGGGACTTCCATCCTTGCTGTATATCGGTGAATGACCGTCAGCCACGTTTTCGCGGGGGCGGTCCAGCGAAATGAAATCTGAATCCTTCATTCCCGCTTCCAATAATACGTTCTTCCTGATGCAGTTGAAATAGGATTCATCGGTTACGTGTTCGATAACCAATCCCAACAGAATATACCCCGCATTGCAGTAACTGAAATCATCCCCCGCGTTGAATTGGGGATCTTTGCCAGCGAAGAGCGGCAGCATGTCCTCAAGTTCCGTCAGAGCGTAGTTGGGATAGCGTCTCCAGATGTTGCGGTATGCATCGGCGTCATCGTCGGTTTCATCGAAGTAGTCAGCAATGCCGGATGTGTGGGTGAGTAGATGACGCACGGTCACGTTAGAGGGTAAGTTGGAGACGTTCAGTTTCAGCAGGTTCTGAACCTTGCTGTTAAGTGAGAGCATCCCCTTTTCGATCAATTGCAGAACCGCTACTGCTGTAAACATCTTGGTCACCGACGCAGTCGGATAGACCATATCCGTAGAATTGATGATCCTCCAGCGGCGGCTGGCATATCCGTAGGCTCCGGAAAACAGATCTTCGTTGTCCCGGTTAATCAAGATCACTCCGGAAAACTTATCCCGGTCTGCCAGTTCCTGTAAAATCGGATGAAGTTTTTCTTTTAGTAGCATTGTTGGTTCAGGTGATATTCCTAATACTTATTTCGGAAGTTTTTCTCAGTGACTTCAATGGTTCCGTGTACTAACTCCGCGAATGCCTTCTGAAGTTTCATAGTGATAGGTCCCGGCTTGCCGTTGCCGACGTTTTTTCCCTCTATCTGCACCACAGGAGTAACTTCCACCGTTGTCCCGGCGATGAACAGCTCTTGCGCTTCATGCGCCTCCGTTTCGAATATGGATCGTTCCTGAAAAGGGATGCTGCTCTTCTGGCAGATTTCGATTACCATCTTCCTGGTTATCCCCGCCAAAATATAATTCGTCCTCGGTCTGGTGATGACTGTCCCCCCGATCACCGCGAAGAAGTTGCTGCGAGTGCCCTCAGTTATGGCTCCGTCCCGGATGAATACAGCTTCGGCGGCGTTGTTTTCCATCGCTCGCTGCTGTGCTAAAACGTTAGGCAGCAGACCGATGGATTTGATATCCGTCCGCGCCCAGCGCTGATCCGGAACGAATATGACGTTGATTCCCTCTGTCATCTCATCAGTTTTCGGTTGAAACGGTCGAATGGTGGCGTACACTGTCAGAGACGTACCTGGCGGGGGAAACTTATGCAGGCGAGGCGCTATGCCTCGCGTTACCTGAATGTAAATAATGGCATCACCACGGTTGAGTTGGTTGCGCCCGATCAACTCTTCAGCGACTTCAATGAGAAAGCTGAACTCCATCTGTTGGAAACGCAGTTGTTCAGCGCCGTAGCTGAGTCTTTCGATGTGCGCCTGGGGTTGGAATATCTCCCCATCATAGCTGCGCATTACTTCGTAGAGACCATCAGCGAAGAGGAAGCCGCGGTCATCTGGCGATATGGCGATTTCGCCCTTAGGTAGATAGTGTCCGTTAAGGTAGGAAATCATGTTGTCTGAATTTTTAATAGTGAGTTAAGAAAAGTGGAGATGTCAGCCCTTGCTTAGTTTTTTCCAATATACACAATAATTACGATTTTGTCAAGTGGTTTGTTTTCTTGGGGGGAGCTGTGATAGAAAAAGGGCAGACATCCGTCAGTTGACGGATCTGCCCTACAACCGATGATTGCCTTTTACGGTCACTTCATCAACACCATCTTACCATTAGCGCTGAATTCTCCAGCAGTCAAGTGGTAGATGTAGATACCCGAAGCCAAGTCAGATCCATCAAACGTAACCTCATGCACTCCCGCATCCCGCCAGCCGTTGACCAGTTCTGTTACCAGACGACCGGAGATGTCATATACCGATAGTTTTACGAGGCTTGCATCTGGCAGCTTGTAGCTGAGAACTGTTGTGGGATTGAATGGGTTGGGATAAACACCCACCACGTCAAATGATTCAGGTATGCTGTATTCCACTCCACTCATAATTTCCGCAAATGGATCTGGTGCGTTCAGCGGCAGGTTGGCTTCGAAGTCGTATCCCAGATCAACTGCGCCATCTTTTACCCAGGAGAACGCATCCGTGTGCCAGATGTCGTATTCGGGGTGCCAGCCGGAATAAATCCTGAATTCGTAGTTACCACCTGGCCAGTCCGGAGGTACCGGGAACCATGCATCCGGACGATTGATTTGCCAACCAGGCTGGTAATTGGTGATCTCACGAAGAATAAGCGTGGTTGTGTCGGTACTCTCATAGATCTTGTCGATCCAGATGTCGTAGTCAAGGGCTGTTGAACCTTGATTTTCACCCCAGATAGCATAATACAGAGTCCCGCCTCCTGCAGGTATCGGCGAACCGCTTACATAATCCACTTCCACGATCATAGCTGGCGGTGGAACACTGCCGCCCATTACCACCAGAACGTCATCTACAAACCAACCTTCTTCCGCCGCGGAACCGTCACTACCGAAGCGGAACCTGAAACGCACGTCACCTGATACACCGGTCAAGTCGAAGGAAACAAACTCCCACCCGCTGGTCATTCCCGAGAAGATAGGTGTTTCCGCCTCAAACGGCCCTGGATTACTACCGACGCGAACCAGATATGGATAACCTCCGTCAGGATCAATCTGCGTCCAACCGCCGCCGTCCACGGACATCTCAACTAGGCTGCCATCATAAGCATACCCGGGATATGATGTAGAAATCTCTGCTGACATCATATGCCAGAAACTCAACCGGGCGCCGTCTTCTATGATGAATTCCTGAGATACCAATCCTGCATCCAGCAGGTTACCGTAGTTACCGAAGCCGGTATCGCCGCATTTCCAGCTCTGTACGCCGCCAGATGTGTGGTTCTGTTGAGTGGATAGATGCCATTCATCATTAAAACCCGGTAAGATAATGCTGTGAGTCCAATCAGGAGCTCCATCTTCCATGTCTGCTAACACGGCAGGTAAAATTTCGCCAGTGTACATGCCTGATTCCGGACTGTAGGCGCCATTTCCCGCTCCAGATGCATCAACTGCAAAGATGCGGTATTCATAAGTATCACCGACAATTACGTTTCCGTCCAGTGTACAACTATAAATGCTGCCAACATTCGTCATACCAATAGGCGGTTGCGGAATCCCATTGATTGAGTATTCCACCAGAGCTACGGCAATACCGGTATTATCTGTTATTTCCGCTTCGATTATGGGTGGCCATTCATAAGTTGACAGATCAGGCAGCGGATCGTGTACGATCAGCGGTGGTATGGTATCGGGAGCAACCATGAAATGGTGAGGGTTGGGAGCGCCGATAAAGGGGTGATTCTCCCTTCTACCTGATTCGTCTTCAGCGTAGACATAATAGTAAATAGTGCTGAAATCGGGTTGTTCGGGTATATTGCCGACGTAGATATCGTCTCCCTGGAGGGTCATGGGCGCAGAACTGTAGTTTCCCCCTTCGATCTTCCACATTATCTCCGGCATACCCGGTGATAAAGGCATATCGCTATAGACGTGTATATCAGCTTCTACCTCGTAACCCTGACCACTGTTTTCCTGATCGGTTAGTGGCACATGGACGATTCTCAGCATGTAGCGATCTGTAATTCCCATGGTGCGGCAATGGATGGCATCATCTGAAACCCAACTGCCGTTGAAACCGAGGATTTCATAGCCGGGCAGGGCGTCCTGGTAAGTTTGCAAGGCTTGAGCATCCAGTGAACCACCGAAGAGGGGCACCAGGACCTTATCGTTCAGAATCAGGGAATTGGTATAAGGTGTAGAGGAGTAACAATCCACACGGATCACCTCGTAAGGTACGCCGTAAGAACTTGTCTGGCTCTCCCAGTAAGCCACGTTAGCTTCCAGCGTGGCGTTGGGTGGATCCAGACGTTTCGCCAGGATGCGACCGGGATCCAGCATCTTCGCCCAGCAGTCTATGTGGTGAATGCCACCGCCTAAAATATCAGGCATAACGTCATAGAATCCAACGCCCAAATAATCGTCCATGATCTGATCGACTTCCCACTGAGACATACCGGAGTTCTCGTTGTACACCAAATCTGTGGACATGGAAATGCCCATACCGCCACTCATGTAGTTACCGCCAGTATGCGTTAGAGGGAGATCATAGACGGGAATACCATAAGCGGTACCAAACTCTTCCGGGATCCTGTTGTCATCCGGTCTGGTAGGGCGATTATAGGTGTGGTTGGAAATTGCCTGTTCATCGGTGCCGATGAAGGTGAACCAGGGACCGTAATCGCGGGTCCACATACTGTTGGAAGCTGCGATCAACCAGTCCGTGTTGGCCATGTTGACGCCAGCGTTATTGTATTGATTCCAGACCGTCTGCTGCTGCGAAGTTGAAGAAACGATGGTTACCACCAACACATCTTCCGACATTTCACTGACGATATCCAGAGAAATCCCCAGTGGATAGCGGATGAGCACACCGGTCATACGTTCCCATTCCCCCGGATTGACTACCGGTTGTGGAGGGGGATCATCCGTTCCTAATTCCACCGGATAGAGGTGTTCGTTGGCTTTTTCCCATTCAGTGGGACCTATGGGCGGTCCCAGTACGGGATCCCAATCGGGTGGAGTGGGCAGTTTCTCATCTGCGAAAGATGTCAGGCTGCAAAACAGCACCAAGACGGCGATGGAAATGATCCAGATTATGTGGTTATATGAGCGAATCATGGCTTGGACCTCCAGATGTATATTACAGTTTATTGTTGGATTTGATATGGCTATCATTAAATATACGAAATATTTTAGGGGAAAACAAGCAAATTTTTTTGTAGAGGTAATTTTTATTAAAAAATAAAGGCAGACACACAGGTCTGCCCCTACAATATATTACTTACAGCTTGTAGCTACTTCACCAACATCATCTTCTTCACATCGGTGAAGTCGCCAGCCTGTATGCGGTAGAAGTAGAGACCGGAAGACAGGTTGGATGCATCAAAGATGACCTCGTGGTAGCCTGCCATCCTGAAGCCATCCACGATTGTCGCTACCTCTCTCCCCACCAGATTATATATGGTCAGATTAACCTGAGACGTCACCGGCAGCCCGAAGCGGATGGTGGTTTGTGGATTGAAGGGGTTGGGGTAAGCAGACAGTATTGAGAATTCTTCCGGTACTAGAGCGGAAGTTTCCGCAACTTCGTCGGTGAATTCCAATCCCCAGCAAGTCCATCCTTCAACTGGCTGACCGTCGCCTGTAGCCAGCTTCTCAAAGTCAAAGTGGTCCTCATCGTACACTAGATCAGGATAGACGCCGACGTATGCATCATAAGTGTACATGCCAGTTGGCGCACCGGTGGGGACAGCCTGTGTACGGTCGCGATTGGCAGAAAAACCGGGATCGAAATCGAGATTGACCGGTCCAATCAACGGACCAAATGCCATTGCGTTGGGGAGCGTTACCATCGTCCATACATCGAAGTTAACAGCTGAAAGTTCGTTGTTGGTTATTTCGATATTTAACTCAAACGTTCCTCCACTACCGGGAATCTGAATGGGTAAACTTACAGGATCCAATTGTACAGACAAGTCTGGCAGATCAAGCTCGAGGGTTTCTAAAAAAAAGTAATCTGCTAAGAATATCAAATCGCTTGAGATAAAAACATCCTTTGCAAAACCGGGAGAAAGATAGGATGCAATTTCAATCGGATTTGTGGGATCAGTTACGTCAATAACAATGAGTCCAACATTTGAATGAGCCAAGTAAGCTTTATCGCCTACCACAAAGACGCTACTACTTCCAGGCGGTTCAGTTATGGAATAATGTCCCACCTCAATAGGTGCCGCAGGATTTGAGATATCAAGAATTATCAATCCTTCATAATAATCTACAAGATACGCATAAGTATCAATAACATAGACATCATGTGCTGCGGGAGTTAAATAAAATCCCACTTCAAAAGGAACTTCCGGCGTGGATACATCAATTATTCGTAAACCCTCGAGGTTAGCAGCGACATATGAATAATTATTAAACACATCAATACCCATTGCTGAACCAGGGGTATTGTAATAACCAATTTCGATTGGCTGGTTGGGATTCGAGAAATCAATAATGCGCAATCCGGATGCACCCGATGCTACAAAGGCATAATTTCCACTCACCTCAACACTATAAGGACTCCCTATGTTTACTACATATCCGATCTCATAGGGATTCGACGGGTCCGTGATATCAATTATCCTCAACCCACAAGTACCATAATAGTCGGCCACTAAAGCCAAGTTACCTGAGACAGTAACGTCTCGGGCTCTACCTGGAGTATCGCAAAAACCAAGTTCCAGAGGATTGGCAGGATCTGAAACTTCGATAATACGTAGGCCAGCATCAGAATTTGCGGCAAATACAAGGTCTTGAGAGGCATATATTGCTCGTATCAGGCCAGGCGTATCATAGGAGCTGATTTCTAAGGGATTCGATGGATCTGATATGTCTGCAACTCTTAATCCCCCAATATCATCAACAACATACATGCATGCCACTGAATTTCCAACACCATAAGGAGATCCGGGTGTGTCAAATACGTTTACTTCTGAGGGATTTGTTGGATCAGAAACATCAATTATCCGTACTATTCCATTCGGAAGGTCGGTAATGAATGCATAATCATTTAATATCGAGATATCTGCAATACTGGTTACCTGGTCGTAAAATCCAATCTCAATGGGATTTTGCGGATCTAAGATATTAATAATTCTTAATCCGCCCGACGCATCCGCGATAAAAGCAAGATTTCCTGATAGATCTACTTCGTTTGCGCTTCCAGGAGTTTCACAAAATCCAACTTCAATTGGATTTTGCGGATCTGAAACATCGATAACGCGCAGACCTGCATATTGAGCAGCTATATATACATAGTTCCCTGAAACTGCAATCCCCACAGCTCCACCTGCGATGTCGCAATAACCGATTTGTTCCGGATTGGCAGGATTTGATATATCAAGGATTATCAATCCGTATGTCCAAGAAGCTAAGTAAGCAGAATTGCCTACAATCTTAACAGCACGAGCGGCGCTTGGTGGAATAAAGAATCCCACCTCTAGGGGTGTGGAAGGATTTGAGATATCTACAATACGCAATCCCTCATTATAATCGGCTATATAGCAGTAATTCCCGTCAACATCCGCTGCAACAATGTAGCTGGGTGAATTTGTCGATCCTGGTGTTGGTGTAACGTAATATCCAACTTCGATTGGATTTGTTTGATCTTGTATGTCCACGATTCGGAGACCAGACCAACCTGTTGATACGTATACAAAATCTCCGTGTACTGTAAGATCACCTACATTATCATCCCAGTTGTTATAAAAACTTCCGATCAGCGATACGTTGTAGATCTGTCCTATACATATTTTTGATAGTAAGAGCATCAAGCAAATGGCATAAACTGCGATTCTACCGGAATCTTTTTTCATGATTTACCTTTCAGTTAACACTCCATAATATACACATAAATATACACATAAATGACGCCAAATGCAAGTAAAAAATAAAATCGAGGCGTTTTTCCCAAAAAAAGCGTAAAAAAAAGGGCGGGGGAAGCACCCCCGCCCTACGGATATTCTAACTCCTGAATTCTACTTGAGAAGAACCATCTTGCCAGTGGCATTACCTGCATCACTGCTGAAGTGGTAAATGTAGGTTCCGGATGGATAACCGGAGGCGTTCCAGGTTGCTCTGTAGTGCCCGGCTTCCATCTGACCGTAGAGAAGATCGGTTACCTTCTGTCCCTGCATGTTGAAAATGGACAACGTAACTTCAGAATATTCCGGCAGGTCAAATTCAATGGTGGTTTCCGGGTTAAAGGGATTAGGATACGCCGAGGTGACCAGGAAGGTTTCGGGAATCACCGGTTGGATGCTTATGCCCTCATCCCAACCTGTACTGGACGTTTCTTCCACCCATTCATATGCAACACCATCACCGAAGTTGTACTTGTAGAAGATGAAACTATCTTCGTCCATCAGAGTCGGCGCACCGTAGTAGTCCGCGACTCTCAGGAAGTATTCATAGGTGTTATCGGGCACCGATCCGGAAATGTTCATGTACACTGATCTTTCGATGCTGGCTCCGGCACCAATCCAGAGGTTCTGGCGAAAAATCACTATTTCGCTGTACCCGCCGCCAAGGGCTTCAAATTCAGACCATCCGTCAAAATAGACAGTGGATCCTGACAGGTTATTGACTTCCAGATCGTAATCAATACTTCCTCCGGCACTGGGAACCATAACCGATCCGGTGGGATTAACCATAACTGATAGCTCTGAACCACCATACGGTCCGTATATGGCTAATACCCCATCTATATCATCTGATGATAGGTCACGCTGTACCTCGCCCCAGCCGATAGAGTACCACATCACCGCCCAGTTATACTGAGAATGATCAAGACCCAAGCAGTGTCCCAATTCATGCACAGCTACACTCTCCACATCGAATTGTGAAAAGGTAGGCCAGCTTGTACTCCAGGTTATGCCGCTATCCCAGAAGACGACGTCGCACTGGATCATATTACTGGTTCCCGGTTGATTCCAGGCTCCGGTGGTTGCCAGAGCTCCGCCACTGCTACCTGAGTTCCAGCATATGTCATTTTGACCGTTGTAGGTATGATTAGTCACGCTGGTGTATCCGGCGTAATTGAAGGCGAAATTAGCACCAGCGGTAGTCCAGGAATACATGGCAGCTTCTAATGAACTCAATTCATCCGGCGCCGAGGCATCAGCACAGTTCGGATTGACCTTCATATCAACTGTTACCGGACTTCCACCCAGCCAAACCCAGTCGATTCCCCACAATGTGTAGGCGGATGCTGGGGATACGCATAAAAACGCTCCCATCAAGATTAACACCGCCAGGCTGTATTTTTTATATCTATTCATGATTATTTCCTCATCTTTTTTAAGACAAATTACTTGGGTTGTCCCGCTGGCGGGATTAATGAACTGTATTTTCAACCAACTGGCGGAATTGCTCGATGGTCATCTTATATTCCGGTATATAACCGTTGACTACGCCAAGAACACCCTTCTCCCAACCGTAAATCCAGGTATGACCGGTTTCTTTAGTAAAGGTATGTATTATAATGTCCATACCCAGTTCTAATGTCGGCGTATCGCTCACTGTCAGGGTAACGTCATCAGCCGTACCGCCGGGAATTTGAATGACGATTTCTGAACTTACAGATTCACCCTTAAACTGATCGCTGATAGTCAAAGTGGCGTAAGTATAGATCCTGGTTCGTTCGGAATTCCAGGCGCTGTAAATGTCGCTGACCGTCCCTTGAACGATCGCTTCGCAGTTGTTAATCAGATCTTCTTTGGAAAGATCCATCAGGAGAGCCGAACTGGTGCCCGCTAATAACAACAGGCAGATCATACCAGCAGCAGCCAAAAAAGGGATTCTCTTCATGATTCTGCTCCTCATAATGAACGAGATTGTCTATTTGTATTTTTCTTTAAAGTTATGTCAAGCCGTTATAATGTACGAATTTTTTCACGCAAAGTCAAGTACCAAAATAAATTATAGTCCGATTTATTAATGATATAACCAGGCATTACAAAAAAAATAGCGCCACTCAAGGTGACATAATAATTACGTAAGTTCCCTGAGGTGTGTTAGGGTGTTTGAGATAAATCAGGCGGGCAGAGCAAAGCGAAGCGCGCGGTGTTTAACTTTCACATGGATCTCCAAACCCGCTGAGAAGGGATCGCCGTCCACATGAATCGGACTTGCTGCTTTGCGCTTAATTAACACTTCCTTAACCTGCATATGACGATAACCAGGGACTGAATTTATTTCGCCATTGAACAGTTTGGGCAGATTTGTAAGGGTGGTTTTAAGGGAAAGCGGTGGGATAATGCACAAATCCAAAAGACCATCATCGAGGGCGGCATCGGGTGCGATTATAATCCCACCACCATAACCGCTAGTGTTACACACGGTGAGTATTAGCGGCTTACTTTCATATTTTATTTGTCCATCTTCCAAAACTGTGATTTCATCGGAACTGTAGCCGAAATACGCCTTCAACACGTGATATATATATGATCCCATACCTCTAATGGTACTGCGAGCATATCTATCGCTGATATCTGCATCCAATCCGCAACCAAAAGTGACTAGAAAGAGATGTTCATCAGCTATACCCACATCGCAAGATATTATCCGGGGGTTGAGCAAGCCCCGGCAGGCTCTTTCGACGTTTAACGGTATTTTCCAATGCCGGGCAAAGCCATTCCCCGAACCGGCAGGCAGAAGCCCGATACTTACATCACGCTCCAATACGCCTTTGACAACTTCATTTAGGGTGCCATCACCACCGACCGCTACGATCAGATCACTGCCGCGCTCTGCTTCATCCTCAGCCAGACGCGTAGCTTCACCCGCTCGTGATGTAACCAATATCTTGTAATTCTTGGAAGCAGAGCCCCAAACGCGGTCAATTGCCCGGATTGTGCTGCGTCTACCGCCTAATGGTCCCGAACGCGGGTTCAGGATAAAAGTCGTCTGCTTGAACTGTTTTTTCTGTGTATCAGTCATAGATCGGGAATGTTAACTATTTTTTGACAAAGCGCATCAGCCGTACCTTACTGCCAGCAGCGCGCTTCTTTCTCTCAAAACGGCTTGCCGGTCTGCCTGGTGGAGATTCATCAACGTAAAACGGTGGGAGTAATCCACTTTCAAATCGTGGATGTCCTTCGAATAGGCGTAGAATTGTGAAAAAATATTCTGTATGATCGCTGGCGATATCCACCGATCCACCTAGCTTTAAGATAAAAACCATCCAATCTAATATTTCATTACTGAAAAAACGGCGATGCTCATGGCGCTCCCTCGGCCAGGGATCAGGATGATTCACCAAAATCTCATCGAACGAATCCGCAGAGAATAAATTTCTGTTTAACAGTTCTAAATTCAAGCGCAACAGGAAAACATTGTTCACGGATAATCTGTGCAATCGTTTGAGTGTCTTGTTCACTCGCATAGATCGCCTTTCTATCCCGACAAAACCGATTTCCGGATGCTGGCTTACTAGTTCTTCCAATACTTCACCGTGTCCAAAGCCGATCTCTAGTAAGGTGCGTTTACATCCGGGGAGCTTTTTACGCGGATCTAATGGCAAATCATCTGGTGCAAATTGCCATACGTAAGGTGAATCAAATAATTCTCCGTTATGCTGGCTTATTCGGTCTGCGTAATTTTCCCTGTACTTCGCAGTTACTCCGGAAATCTTGTTCACTCTTCTCTCAGTACCTCATGCTCTGTTTTTTAATCATAAATAAGAATAAGCCAATACCCGCAATCATTCCAATTAAGAAAATATCCCAGCGAAATACATCAGGATAGCCGCCTGAGACAATATTGTTGAAATCCCAGATAAATGAGACGATAATTATCAATCCTGCAGCTATCTCACCGAACCAAGCCCACACAGGGAATTGTGGTACAAATCCCCTATCATGACAGCGAACGATCCACCAGCCCGCCCAGATCATAGCTATAGAAACTAATATTGGGGCAAGACAGGGTCCCACCCAGGGTAGAGGAATCAAGAAGAGGATATCCCAAGTCAATAATGAAGAGGGCCACCCAATCAGTACCTTCAACCATACGTAATACATGATATCCCAGATGCCGAATGAAATCAGCAGGTAAGCAAACCGCTCAGGTTTACTTCTCCCGCATAGAAATCCGATAGTAACGAGCATTAGAATAGTGGCGGCCTCCCTGCCTAATTCAGTTATAATAATTGAATCAGGTCCCATTGCCAACGGAAAATCAAACCCGTTTGGATAGAATATTGCGCGCAGATAAACGACGACAGCCGCTTCGAAGTATGCCATCGCCACCGAAAACAATGCTACCCAAAACACCTTTTTTGTGGATGAAAGCTTCAGGCTTTTTTCAATTGGTGGAACCATGACCATGCTCTGGTGAAGTAATTTCGTGAAATGATCTATCAAACCGTAAAATCAAATATACTCAAAGAGTGAATAATTTGCAAGCTCAAACCGAATCGATTTAAAAAAGCGCAGAAAAAAAAATAGAGCTTGCTTTTTGGAAAAAAATGTATTATATTCTACAGAAATGTATATTGGGATATACTACCCGAAAAGGAGAAATTATGATCAAGACAAGATTCGGCGCGCTTCTTCTGATCGTCACCATCTTCGTAGTACAGTATGTTGGTGCTGTTGAATCGGGTCCTTCAAACACCGTAGGATTCTGGAAAGCGGATGTTGGGCACGGCTTCACACAGATTTCCTTTCCCTTATTGCCCAATGATAAAACGGTGACCAACGTTCTGGGAGATCAGTTAACTGGCGCTGGCGTACCTGAAGAATCTGATCAAATTCACCGCTGGAATTCAGGAACTGCCAGCTTTGAAATTTGCTGGTACAATATAGAAACGTCTCAATGGGAAGGGCAGTTCAGTGAGCTTTCCGAATCCGAAAGCTATTGGATATATGTGCAACCCACCAGCCCGGCAATGCAGACTATCATCACCTATGGCAACATCATCGAAGAACCTTCATACGGTATGGGGCAGATGGTTCCGGGTTATAATGCCATCGGTTCCATCTGGGCGATGCCCGCTCAGGTTACTCAGGCAGGGCTTAACGGTTTCGAAGGCGGATTGTACCTTTTCCTTTCCGATTTGCTCATGGGTTACGATGCCTCCACAGGCAGTTACAGCTACGCCTGGCAGAACGAAAGCAGCACCTGGATGGGAGACCTGACTGCTTTAGAACCACTGCAAGGTTACTGGATTTACGTCGCACCGGGACATGACGGATTCGACTGGCCCAATTACCCCCAACCCGAATCACCAATCGCTAACGGCATTATCCAGGTAAATCCCAATCCTATACAGGATAACCTTAAGTCCATTCCCCCGGTACCGACACCGCAACCGGTTACATACAGTACATCCACATCCCAACCAGTACAATCTACCTCGGTGAAAGGAGGTGCGCAGTGAAAAAAACTTTACTTATAATAACGGCAGTTGTTATCTTAGCCTGCGGGCTGCAAGCCCAACCATACTTAGTAACTGCGACCAATTACGCTTCCGGATTCTTCGGCGTTGTAGCTGATGAAAACGGTCAACCTCTATCGCCGGGATCAATCGTTCACCTGATCTGGGATTCCGCTGGAGATGGAATGGACGACCCTTCTGTCGAACCGGGTTTTTATGGTATGCCCACGGATGACGATGTACTCATGGGCACTTGTCAGGTTGGTTTTACAGGAGGTGCTCCTTCTGCTGGTAACTTTATACTGCCGGGAACGGCTCCTTCTGATGGAGGCTGGAGTTACCTGCGTGCTTTCCATTCTTCGAATCCCGAACCAGAAACGTACTATGCGGAATCTACCACCCTGTTCATCATACCACCGATGGATGAACCCGTTATCTACGGCGTGGAATTCCCCTCGATGATGTCCCTGCAATTAGGTAATAATCCCGACCTGGTTGTGACCGCTTCACCAGAAAATCCTCCTATCATAATTAACGCCACGGGTGGCAATTTCAATTATACATTAGAAATCATCAATGACAGTCAGGATCCCGTGAATTATGACGTCTGGATAGACGTTATCCTCCCCAACGGCGCTGTTTACGGACCTATTATCTCTCGCATCGATCTCACGATGCCTTCTGGAGGAAGTATATCGCGCGATCTAACTCAGAGCATTCCAGCGGGAGCACCTGAGGGGATTTACACCTACATGGTACACACCGGCGACATGATTTCCAGCACCATCATCCATGAAGATGGTTTCCCCTTCGAGAAGAGCGGCGCTGTCGGTTCTGACGGACTGCCGGAAAATATGGAAGGGTGGCAATTGAATGGATGGGATGAATTCGATCTGACCTCCGCCATGGTTCCAGAAGTTTATTTCATGGCGCCGCCGTTTCCGAATCCGTTCAACCCTTCTGCACAGATACAATTCGGACTGCCGGAAAATTCTCACGTCCGTATAGATGTGTACAACATTCTGGGCAGCCGCGTTACCACTCTGGTTGACCGGGGCCTTGAAGCAGGTTACCACAATATCCAGTGGAATGCACCCAGCGTTGCCTCCGGTCTTTACCTCATACAGATGAAAGCTGGCGGTTTTGTCCACACCAGGAAAGCATTCCTGTTGAAATAATCGCGAATCTTCTACCAATTTAACATAAAAAAAGCGGCTGTATCGATCAACAGCCGCTTTTTTAAATCGGGGAGTAAGGTTCTATACAGACGCGGACTTCACAGTATGTGATCTCAAAGCAGATTCAATTGCTATAACTTCTTCTTGTATCTTTGTTACAGCCTGAGTTAATTCCCTGGCTTTGTTGTCAAGCGCTGCAAGGTCAATATCCAGGGATGGTTTCAAATCCCGCAAAGTCCTGTTTATATCCGATAGCATCTTCTCACCCTTAGCAAGCAGATCCTCAAATCGAAAGCCTACTTCCGGCAAGCGACTTTGTAGTTTCTTCAGCAGTTCATCCAACTGTTTTTGCAGCTCTTTAAGTTGATTGGACAGGTTTTTTCTGTATGTTTTGACTGTATGCTTATGCAAAAGCGAGGACCAATCACGATTATCCCATTTCCAGCGCTTGATTAAATACCATCCCATAAACCGTCTTGATGCACTGTAAAAATCACGTTTGGCAACCCAAGTTAATCCTCTCCTTAATGAATAAAATTTTCCCATCGCACTGAATGTGGTCTTTTGAAGTTCTTCCGGTAACATCTTTGCTGGCATATATACAGCATGTTGACCGTCGTATAGGCTCCAATCATCCGATACAATCCGCCCTTTCTCCACTAACTGGCGGTATAGTTCCGTTCCCGGGATAGGCGTCAACATCATCAATTGAATGGTATCTATACCATGCTTTTCGGCAAATTGGAGCGTCCGAACGGCTGTCTGCTTTGAATCGTGATCGGCGCCAATAACGAACATACCGTGTACGCGCATTTTAAAACGACGAAATATCTCCACTGCTTGAGCAATCTCTTCCACCGTCTGCTGCTTTTTATATTCCCGTAGAGTTTCTGGCACTACCGATTCAAAGCCCACGTAAACAAGATCCGTTCCTGCCTGTGCCATGAGATCCATCAGCTCAGGATCTCTGGTAACTTCTATCCTCACCTGTGCTGAAGAGTACTTAGGCTTAATTCCACGCTTTAAAATGCCCTCACAAAGCTGCTTGGTGTACTTTGGATTGGAACAGAAATTATCGTCATAATAGAACAATTCATCTTTGGGAAGCTGCGCCATCTCATCCAATACATGTTCCACTGACCGGTAACGCACTTTGCGCCCAAACATCTGCGTAACATTGCAGAAATTACATGGATACGGACATCCTCGCGAGGTCTGTATCGGCGCATTAAACAACTTCATCTTACTGTCGAATAATGTGTAATCAGGAAAAGGCAGACTGTCCAGATCATCTATTAACGGAGCATCAGGATTGTGTACAGTTTCGCCCCTATCGATGAAGCTCACACCGCACAAATCCCGGGGCAACTCTTCTGATTGGATTCTGCTGATCAATTCCGGAAATGTGCGTTCAGCCTCCCCCCGAACCACGAAATCCGCATGCTGCAAGCTTTCATCAGTGACGAAAGTGGCGTGTACCCCACCAATAACCACCTTCTTCCCAGCCTGGCGGAATCTGTCTGCTATGCGGTAGGCTTCCGGCGCTGTGGAAGTGGTCGTGGAAATACCAATCAGATCATTACCGGAGAATGAATGAAAATCCTTTTCAGACAGTTTCCCAAGATGAAGGTTAACTTCGTATCCACGTTTTTTTAGGATCGCTCCCAATAAGGGCAACCCTAAGCGGGGCATTTTAAATTGGCTGAAAACGTGAAAACCCGGCGCTTCAGGTTCGATCAGAGTTATTTTGTTGATCTTGGCCATGTGCTCGTTCCGTTTTAATAAATAAACGGTTCAAGATAACGGCGAATTGAACCAGAGTCAACCTCTAATTAGGCAAAAAGCTGTTTGATGTTAGTGGATAGAAATGCGAAGATTTTGCGGCAGGTGTCACACATTGCGGGCGGTGAATATATAATCATGCGACTGTTCCGGCTGGTACGGCGACAGGTCTGTGCCACCGTATTCTTCTTTGATAGTCAATCCCGCGTCTTTTGCTGCCATTTGCAGAATATCCCATCTCCAGGGGCGCAAGGTTGTTGATAAAATGCGGCTGTACCATTTCCCGATCGATGATGAATCGCGGCTGAAAATAGCCAGGTTCATAGTTACCAATTCATCACCATAATCGAAGAAGCGGAAGAAGAGTTTCTCACTATCAGAGGTTTTGTGAGATGCCGGTGGGATGAACCTCTGCGCATTTGCCAGTCTCAAATGCCAATTAAGGCAATGCACTAATACCACCCCATCATCCGCTGCTAATTTGGCGAAATTCTTCAACGTCAGTACCAGGTCGTCGTAGATCAATACATGCGAGATGGAATTACCCAAACAACATACCATATCAAATCGATCTGATACTCTTTCAATGATATTAGCAAAATCTGCTTCTATAAAACTGATCTCTTCTCCGCTTGCCAGAGCACGGGCTTTCGCCTTTTCAATGAATTTTGAGGACGGGTCAACGCCAATAACCGATTCAATTCCCAGAGTCATGAAATGAAAGGCGTGCCTTCCGCTTCCGCAGCCGATGTCTAACAGATTCTTTATATCATATTTAGAAAACAACTCGTTGAAGAATGGAGTTTCACGCTGAAGGCGAGATTCCCAATCTATCATCTGGTCATAGTCGCCCAAAAGTTCCTCGTAGAAACTAACCCCATTATCAGGGATACTGTTCTTAACGTTTTCGTGATTCTTCATGATCGTTCTCATATTTGAACCGGTTTAATCAGTATTTATTTTAACAAGAGAATCTCAATTCGCCGGTTTTGACTTCTCCCTGCTGCGTTTTCATTGGGTGCTATTGGCTGGCTCTCACCAAAACCCTGGGCTGCAATCCTGTCATCATCCAAATCCATATTTCCCGATAAGTAGGCCATAACGGCATGCGCTCTTGCTTCGGATAGCTTCTGGTTGGCAGCTTCCTTTCCCTTCGAATCAGTATGCCCGTGAACCTCTATCCGCCTATCAGGAAATTCGCGTATTATCCCCTGCACTTTCGTGAGTAAGGTGAAATCCTGGGGACGAATCTCGTCAGAACCGGAAGGAAATTGAAGACCGGTCAGACGAACGACTATTCTGTCCTCTTCACCAGCGGTAGCCTGTATTACAGTCCCCTCATCAACTTCCAACATGGACGTTACCCGCTCTATTTTATCCTCATAATATTGCTGCGCAACAATCTGTTGTCTCTTCGCCTCAAGTTCAACCATGTACTTTCCCGCCTGGCCTTGAAGTTTCCCCAGTTCAGCTTCCAGTTCACCGATGCGGGTATCTCTCTCTTGTAATTGCTTCTGCAAATGGTCCCGGTCATCTTGCAGACAGCGGATAGCAGTTAGGATCGGTTCAACAGTCAATGCCATATTCCGGTCAAAATGCGGGGTTAGGTTAAGAGTGGAACTCAGGTCGCTCAAGTATCTTTCGAACTGCAGAATCAGTTTCTCCCACCCCCCAGGGTCTTTCTGTAATTTCAATATCCATTCGGTCATAAATATAATATGGTTCAGTATTAATGCGCATTCATCAGCTAAGAGTCTGGGTGATTCCAGAGCATACCTGTCCACATCTATTAAGGCTTCAGCGCGCGATAACTTAACCTGTGCCTGAGTATATAATTCAGGAGTAACGTCCATGCTACCCATCTCATCCACTTGCCGCATCTTCTTTTCAGCAGTGCCTAAAACAGCCATCTTAATCGCGACAAGTTCCGCCTGGCGAAGTTGTTTAATCGCCAACCCCGTCATCGCGGACGCTGGTTCGGATCCACCCCTCTCGACCTTGCTCATTATCTTTCGGAAGGTAGCCATTCCCCGTTCGTACTCATTCACCGCGAGTTCAGGACTCCTGGCATTCAGAGCATCATCGTATGCTACTATCAAATCAGGAAATGATTCATGAACTAATCGCGTGTTAGCCATCGCTTTATCTAAATACTCCCGCACTTCAATTAATCTCTTACTTATTCTTTCAGCACTCTTTCCCCGTACAGAATCCGCTCTCACCCTCTCTAAAGCCTTCAGAGCATTTTCGTAATTATCCGGGCTGAAGACGTCCGCGCCCTCCGATTGAACAGTTTCCAACAGTTCATAAACCGCGCCATAGGGAACTTCCTGGGCACGGACTGGCTTGTTGCTATACAACAGTAGTGAAAGGCAGAGAATAACCCACAACGTGTTCTTAACCATAGGTAGTTTGGATGGATTTAATATTTCAGTTATCACGATCAAACTATTATAATTTAACTAACTTAACTTTATGTGAATGTGCTGCAGGTCACCGTTTTCTAGCAAGAAACCCTAGCATCCTCGACAGATCAATTATCTGCATCTCCCGTACGGTACGCCTGATAAGTACAATCCCAACCAATCCCATTAAGACATTAGGCAGCCACATAGCCATCGCTGGTGTTATGATACTGCGGTCAGCCAGATCCTCACCGCCAATTAGAAACGCCCAGTAAATCAAGAAAAACACCACACTCAAACCCGTTGCAACGCCCAAACCTCCACGCCGTACTCGAACACCTAGTGGAGCGCCTATCAGCACAAACACCAGGCAGGCAACGGGGATAGAATACTTCTTGTGAATTTCCACCATGAATGAATTTATCCTGCGCCGGTTTTTTACCGGATCCGCTCTCATCTCCTTAACCTGAGCCCACATAGCTTGTGCGGAAAGTTCGCGGTCGGAACGATAACCGCTTTCCTGCCGTTCGAATACCATATTCGGCGCTGCAATCCGAATCAGCGATCTTTGAAAGGCTGTTCTCTGATAATATGTCGGATCATTGGAATCCTGCCGGTGAATTTCACCTTGGTGTAAGTAGAGGTGAAATGCCTCCTCTTCCCGGACGAAATTTAAATCGCCCTCTTTCGCGGAAACCGTAGTTGGATAGCGTGGATCACTCTTATCATAGATAACCAGATCGTAAAGCCTGGAATTTTTCTGATCGATCCGCTGCGCCCAGAGCACATATTTCGGTAAGTCGAAAATGAAGATACCCTCTTCTAAAGCCAAGGTTGGCTTTTTCCTGTGAATGTCACCGGATAGCACACGAGACCGGTGATTAAAATCGGGTAAGACGCGATTATTGAACATAATCAGAAGGTAACACAAAATAGCGGCTATCAACAGGTACGGAAATATCAGTTGCCAGAGACTGACGCCTGCCGCTTTCAAGGCGGTTATTTCGTTCTCTGCCGAGAGCCGCCCAAACGAGGTTAAAGTGGCCACCAACACTGCCATTGGAACTGCCAGAGCCACAATCCAGGCTAAATTCAGGAAGAAGAATTCCATCACAATATAGGGATCGAGACCTTTACCCGCTATCCTGCCCAACATCTGCACTATCAGATTTAGCAGAATAATCATACTGATAAGACAGAAGGAATAGAAAAAAGGCGGCATAAATTCCAGAATCATGTAACGATGGATGATCTTCATGTACTCTCTCTATTCACAAGATTGCTGTTTCACCTCAAACTGCTTGACATTGGAAGTGTTATTTCATATATTTATACGCCTTCTATTGCCAGCTTTGTTTCATATCAATAAATTGGCAATTATACCATCCGGAGGACTAGTCCTAATGGTAAGGCAGCGGCCTTGAAAGCCGCCGGCCCTTAGGGGCCTTGGGGGTTCGAATCCCTCGTCCTCCGCGAAATAGTAATCAGGTGTACAACCTTGGAGAGGTGGCCGAGCTGGCTTAAGGCACTCGCCTGCTAAGCGAGAGTGGGGTTACAGCTTCACCGCGGGTTCGAATCCCGCCCTCTCCGCGTATAAAAACATAACCTATCGCGGGTTCTGCCATAGGCATTCCTTCGGAAGAATCCCGCCCTCTCCGCGAAATAGTAACCAGGTGTACAAGTATCCAAGTTTACAAGACTCAAATGGAATAATATTAAGGGCGAATACCGAATCGAAAACGCAGTACTTGTATACTATAAAATCACTTCCCCGCCAGAACTGCAATCCTGTAAACCAGTTTCATCCCTGTCATTAAAGCTTCGACCGATATCCGTTCATCCTTCCCATGCATACGCCGGACTTCATCCTCATCAAGTGGAAACGGAAGTAAACCATACGTGGGAATCCCTTCTGCGCGTAGCCGCGTAGCATCCGACATACCGGCTGAAAGGTATGGCACGATAGAAACACCCGGAAACATCTCCCTGCAAACTTGTTCAACCAGCATATAACCTATCCCTTCCTGTGATGACGGATTATGAGATTTAGATCGAGATGAACACTTGAACTGATAAGGACCCGGACCAACCCAACTTCGCAGTGTATCGACAAAAGTACCAACGTCCTGTCCCGGCAGTAACCTGCAGTTGAGATTGATCGTTACTTCCGGTGGGTGTACGTTTGTTTTTACGCCTCCCTGTATTAAGGTCGGCGAAATTGTATTCGTCATGAGCGCTAAATACAAGGGATTTTCCGTCTTAAGTACACCGTCAACTAACCTCACTCGCTGATCCTTTTTACTGATAACTGAGAAGAACGCTGCAGTTACGGGATCCAGGATACGTGGTGATGAATACCTGGCGATTCTTTCTATAGCTTTAGCCGCACTGTTTATGGCATTATCAATACGGGGAACCGATGCGTGCCCCGTGGTACCACTTACTATCAAGCTTACGTTATAAGCCGCTTTTTCTTCTGTCTGTATGCCAACATATAGAAGTTTCCCATCCATGGAGATAATACGCCCGCCCTCGTTTAGTGCAAAAGCCGCATCCAATTCCTTGCGGTGCCGTTCCAGCATCCAACCGGCGCCTGCTGAACCACCTGTTTCTTCCCCCGCTGTTGCCAATAGAATAATGTCTCTACGCAAAGGAACATTGTGGCGTTTAAGCAGAGCTATAGTCATGGCGTGAACTGCCAACCTGCCCTTGTCATCCAGAGCGCCCCGCCCATAAATAAATCCATCCTGTAATGTACCCGACAGAGGCGGCACTGACCATTCATCCTCATCGAAAGGAACTACATCGGTGTGCGCCGCTAATAGCACTGCTTCTTTGCTGCCGTTGCCATGTAGTCTAGCGATAAAATTTGCGCGGGTTTCATCAACTTTATATATCTCGTTCCCGATACCTTCCCGGTCGAAGAAAGACTTTAAAACCCTGCACGCAGCAAGTTCATTCCCCGGTGGGTTTTGCGTATCGACCTGTATGAGCCTCTGGAGGAGTTGAACGATTTCGCTCTCAACTTTATTCCAATCAGGTTCTTTCCCTTCTACCTGCAGAAATAAAACGAAGCTTATCACCACAGTGAGAGCAGTAAGCAGAAGCCTTGAAGAGATCCTATTCTTCTCCTGCATCGATCATGCTCTCCAAATCATCTACATTGTCGTGAGGGACTTCAGCAACGGGTTGTTCTTCACCTGAGAGGTTGGGAATTAGTATTTCCCATACCTGTTTATCCGGATTAGCGATGACAGAGGAAGTTATTAAGGGGTTGTTCATTATTAATCAATATCAAATTTTCTCTATGATCCCTTCCAGTAAAGCGATAAAATCGTCTTTGACCCGTGCTGCTACCTCGATGACCTCTTCATGATTGAGAGGCGCATGGTGCAGACCTGCCGCGCGGTTGGTGATGCAGCTTATCCCCAGCACATCCATCCCTAACCTGGCGCCTTCGATAGCTTCAGCAACGGTACTCATACAGGCAGCATCGCCCCCCATGATCCCCTGCATCCTGACTTCAGCAGGCGTCTCATAGGATGGACCGGTCAAAGCACTCAAAACGCCGGGAAATAATCCAATGCCCAACTGGAGCGCAACAGATTTGGCAATTTTTCTTAAATCCGCGCTATAGGGGGTAGGTTGCACAAAGAGTGGCTGGCGTTCAATATCGAGGGGAGTGTTACTTTCCCTCAATCCCGGTCGTATTCTCCTGCGGAATTGCAAATCAATATGATCCCTAATGAGCATCAGCGATCCCGGTTCCAGGTGCTGATTTATGCCTCCCGCGGCATTGGTCAATATCAGTCTTTTAGCACCTAACTCCCGTGCTAATCTGATCGGCAGCACAATTTGATCGACGCTGTAACCTTCGTAAAGGTGTATTCGTCCCTGAAAACAGATCAGCCGTTTTCCGTGTAGTTTCCCTGATATCACCGCTCCCTTATGTCCCGCGACGGTGGACTGCGGATAGTTAGGGATATCTTGCGTCAATACTGCACGCCTATCTTCCAGTTGATCGGCAAAAGTACCCAAACCGGAGCCCAGCACCATAGCTATTTCCGGAGGATTGGGAAAAATCGGTTTAACTGCCGCTGTAATGGTTGAGACGTCAGGGATGTTTTGATCCATGCCTATTCAGTAAACTTCAACACTAAAATGGTGTTTTCTGCTTTCGCAAGATCTTCAGGACTCGCTCCAAGAGCTTCACTTTCGCCTTGTAGGGCATGAAACTGCTTTTAAATCCCATCACGATGAAATTCTTCAGGTCATGCTCATTGAAACCGAAAGTGCGGCAGGCTAAAAGATATTCATCCGTGATGGTAGTGTTGGAAATCAGTCTGTTATCCGTATTTAAAGTAACTCGCAGACCGTAATCGTAATACAGGCGCAACGGATGCGTTTCCAGCGATTTTACCGCTCCCACATGCACGTTTGATGTAATGCATATCTCCAGCGGAATTCGATGGTCGTTGACATAGTTCAGCAGATCGCCGTCCTCTTTCAGGCGCGTTCCATGCCCTATTCTGTGGGTGTTCAAGTCGTGTAAAGCCTGTCTGATCGAATCGGGACCGTACGCTTCACCGGCATGCACCGTGCAGTTAATATTGTTCTTTCTGATCAGGTAGAACGCTTCGCTATGATCTTTGGCGGGGAACTGGTCTTCAGATCCGGCTAAATCGAAACCCACCACACCCTGATGCTTATAAGCGGCAGCTAATTCAGCTAATCTCAAGGAAGTATCCGGTGAGATGTTTCTTATTCCACAGACTATAACTCCGGTAACTATATCAACTTCTTTCTCTGCCTGGCGCAGACCATCTAAAACGGCGTCCATGACGCTGGTCAGTTCAAGACCTCTCTTTGTATGCAGAACCGGTGAATATCGCACTTCCATATACAATATACCTTCGGCTGCAGCATCAATTGCTAATTCATAGGCGACTCTCTGCAGGGCTTCGGCATCTTGCAGTACAGGTAGAACGTAATCAAAACGTTTAAGATACTCTTCCAGACTGCTGAAAGGCTTATCAACCCGGAAAAATTCTTCCAATGCTTCGGGGGTTTTCAGCGGAACTCTAACATCACGTTCTTTGACTAACTCCCATAGCGTACGCGCCCGCAACGACCCATCAAGATGACAGTGCAAGTCAACTTTGGGCAGTGCGCGGATATATTCTTCTGAAGGGATTTTACCGGTTTTTACGTTCTCAGCTTTTGATTTTTCTTTTGTGTTTGACGTTACCATTATATAACCCGTTATTTTTCGTTCAATTCCAGATAGATTATTATGCCGGAATTATCCTATGTCAAATCAGATAAGCAACCCGGCGATCGTCGCCGTCATCCAGGATGCTAATGCACCCCCCATCATAGCCTTCAATCCTAGCTTTGCTAAGTCTGAACGCCTTTCGGGCGCTAACGCCCCTATTCCGCCTAACTGGATGCCTATCGACCCAAAGTTGGCGAAACCACACAGCGCATACGTTGCGATGGTTATTGATCTTTCACTCAACTGACCATCAGAAATCATCTCAGATAAGCGCAGGTAACCGACGAATTCATTCGCGGCGATTTTCAGTCCCAGAAGGTTACCTACAGTACTGGCTTCCCCCCAGGGAACGCCCATCAGAAATGCCAGAGGTGAAAACAGTAATCCGAAGAACACTCTAAGATTAGCGGGAAAAATGCCGCTATACCCGGCGTCTTCACTGAACTCACCCTTCAGTATCTTACCGTCGATAAGGCTGTCGAAACCACCTAAAACCACGTCAACAAGAGCTATCAACGCCAGGAAACTGATCAGCATAGCCAGGACGTTGACCGCCAGCTTCAGACCATCAGTGGTCCCCCTCGTTGCTGCATCCAATACGTTATCGTATAGTTTAATCCGCGGGATTTTGACGTCGCCCGCTGTTTTAGACTGTTCGGTTTCAGGAAAGATGATCTTAGCCATCACCAATGCCGCTGGTGCAGACATCACAGAAGCTGTAATCAGGTGCGCGGGAGGCACTCCCAAACTCATATAGCTGGCTAAAACGCTCCCGGCTATTGTGGCAAAACCGCCCACCATTACAGCGTGCAATTCCGATTTGGTCATGGTGTCTAAGAAAGGGCGAATCAACAGAGGCGCTTCGGTCTGCCCCACAAACACGTTCGCCGAACATGACAACGACTCAGTGCCCGACGTCCGCATAGCCCAGCGCATGAACTTAGCCATCCCTTCGACCAAAAGCTGCATGATCCCTAAATAGTAGAGAATCGCCATGCAAGCGCTGAAAAAGATGATGGTGGAAGCGATAATTAAACCGATCTGAACTCCGTACACAGCATAGTGTTCGGGCTTGCCTAAATTCCCGAACAGAAAATCCACACCTGCCTGCGAGAGCTGAAGGAAGCCATACACTTTACCGGCTACCCATCCGATGCCCTTTACACCCGGTTCCCACCATAGGAGAATCACGCCCAGTCCAAACTGGATGCCGGTTCCTACTAAAACCGTTCGCAACTTTATTTTCTTGCGGTTATTGGAAAGCAGGAAGGCGATCCCTAAGAGGGTAATCATTCCTAAGATACTGATGAAACGTGCCATTTACTTCCGTAGTGAATTTGTGGAGATATCTATCACGAGTACAAATTATTCTGGTTATGGTTATTGACTAATTAAACTTACCACATATCGGGGTCGGGGACGACCCCGATTACGGAATATTGGATTTATGAAGTTTTGTAGTCGGCGTCGCCCCTGACGCCGACAAATGTCAATCTGATAATATTCTGTCACTCGGGAATAAGCCTAAGGCTGACAAGTGAATTCCCGAGCTATTTTTTCTTCAGTCCGTCGGCTGACGGATGTAAAAATTCTTAAGCATCCCGCTTGAGCGGGATAGCAATAAATTAGCCTGGAAATTCATTTCCGGGCGGTGCAAGGTCATTCAATCGAAAGCCATAACCTGAGGCTAATCCAGTTACCTAATAATAATTCCCAAATTTATTATAATCAATACATTTTTGCTCTTTTTATTCCGCAAAACCGCAGAAAGACGGTTCATCCACTCAAGTCGGACGCCTCTGAAAATCCCGCCCTCTTTACTGCAATAAATCCACCTGCAACTGCTAAAATCAATAATGACATGCCGACAAAACCGTTACCAAATATCAGCAACCCTATCCCAAATGTCGCTCCATATATCATTACAGCACCTAAAATCCAATTCACCACATGTCCCCTGAGCGGCACACTACCCCAGCGTTCCTTCCAGGATGTGGGCCAGTTGCCGCCGGGACGCACTCTCTGATAAAATTGCTTGAGTTTCTCTTCAGGTTCAGGTCGGGTTAACATGGTGACGGTAACCCAGGTAACGATCGATACCGGAACCACGATCAGAGCCTTATGCTGAATCTCCAACTGCAACCCAAATAGAACCGGCGAACTGGAGAACAGTGCGTATTCCGCACCGGCTTTTATGGTCTGGATGCAGGCTATCACTTCCAGAGTGATCGTCACCAAGATGGAAGAAGCCAGTGCTGCAATTTCCGACCAGGCGCTTATGCGCCACCAGAACCAGCGTAAAATTAACACAGGACCTATGCCGCACCCCATAGCCCAGATGAATTCCCAGGCGCGGGCTATAGATCCCATGGACAATGCAGTCAGTGCTGCGCCAGCCATTACCAGAACCGTCGCTCCACGGGAGATCCAGACATAATGCCGTTCCGTGGCATCCGGATGAATGAAGCGGCGGTAAACGTCATTCAGCAGGTATGACGCTCCCCAATTAAGATGTGTGGATATGGTGGACATAAACGCCGCTAAAAAACTGGCGATTAATATGCCTAGAACACCGGGTCCACATACCTCTACCATAACTCTGGGATATCCGGCTTTATCACCCAATGGATCATCTCCCAATGCCGGAAACATAACTAAAGATACCACTGCTACTATTATCCAGGGCCAGACCCTGAAGGCGTAATTACAGAGGTTAAACCACAGCGTTGCCAGCAGAGCGTGCCGCTCATCTTTGCAGGAAGACATCCTCTGGATGATGTATCCCCCGCCATCAGCATTGTGCGAAGCCCACCACATTACAGATAGGAAGATCAGGAAAGTGAAAATATTCCCGCTGAGAAAGCTTTCGCCGCCTGAAGAAACAGACGGGAAAAAACTTAATGTATCGGTTTGAAATCCGACAGTAGATTTAACCTGTTCCAGCAGATTCCCCATTCCGCCAAAGCGTTCAACTGCCAGTACGGCTAATAGGATAGCTCCCCCCATCGCCAGGATGAACTGGAAAAAGTCCGTAATTACTACACCCCAGAAACCGGAGGCAGTCGAATAGATAAGCGCAATTAATGCACATCCCCAAACAGCCCAACCTCTTCCCACACCTAAAGTTACGGACGCAACCGCGGACATGCCATTAATTACCCACCCCATGACGATGAAGTTATAGAGCAGGGAAAAATAGAGCGCCTTGAAGGCTCTCAATCCGGAAGCGGGCTTACCGCTGTAACGCAACTCAATAAGTTCGTTGTCAGTTAATACCTTAGCCCGGCGCCAGAGGCGCGCAAAGAAGAAGACGCCTAATAATCCACCTAAAGCAAGGTTCCACCACCACCAGTTGCGCCATATACCATCGGATCGAACCAGTTCCGTAATCGCCAGAGGCGTGTCCGCTGCGAAGGTGGTCGCCACCATGGAAGTGCCCGCTATCCACCAGGGCAGAGATCGCCCCGACAGGAAGTATTCCTCGGTCGATTTTCCCGACCTGCGAGCGTAAAAATAGCCTACCGCCAGGGCGCCGATCAGGTATAACGCTACAATAGTCCAGTCTATGAATTGCATGTAAGACCTTTAACTAACCACATTCCTCTAATTCACGTTTTGATTCTCAACGTTTTTCCCTGTAATCTCTTATTATCTCCTCAATCCGCCTGTGCCTGGGCAATTCTTCAGTCAGCAATTTAGCTCTGAAGCGGCAATGCATACTTTCCAGAATAAACGAAGTAATCCTCACACCTTTGCGGCTGACCCCCAACACATAGGAATCACCGTACCTTTTCGCATCACCCTGCGGCATTAAATCCCTGCTGGAAATTATAACGGATATGTCAGAATAATTGACACCTATTCTTCGTGCAACACGTGCGGGGAAATCGCAGAGGACGATAATGTGATCGCAGCTATCAGATATTGCCTCTACCGCTTCAACTAAAGCAGAATCGGGATTGGCATACGTCAGATACCCAACGCCAGCCCGCATCAAATCCTCCTGTCGATTTTCACCCAGACCGATAATGCCGTATCGTTGATCCGTAACTTCGCATATCACCCACCCAGGGAAGAGCTTCTCGCCGGTTTCAATATTAACCAGATTAGCGGAAATAAGCGGCAGTCCTAAAGTATCCTTCGCCCAATACAGTACCGATTCGCCCACGATCAAATCTTCCGCACAGAGGTTAACAGCATCATAACCAATTTCGGCAAAAGCCGCTAATATCGCCGGATTTTTCGCTTCTCCCGGAGGACTGTCTGGATCTGCAAATTCACCAGAATCAATGACTAAAACATGATCGCCCCAGGTATCGACACTGTCAGCAACAGCTTTACCGAATCTGGATAATCCTCCCACTCTGCCTTCCGGACAGGGGCAGGGTTCCAGGTAACCGGCGATGTTGCCGCTGTAAATCACCAGAACGCCTTCTCTTACTGGATCACTGCACCCCGTGACAAGTATAAGGATGAGACACATTCCCCGGAGAATTGAATGTAGCGTTCGCATAGACCTATATGATTTTGAAATGTTCCTAAAGCCAAAAGGTAGCAAATTCCTGCGATAATTGCAAGCAATCTACAGTCCGTTTACATGAAGAGAACCGATCTTCAGATACGCTTGATTTGCACTACGAACTAAATCTCACACTTACCTAACCTTGCTCTAACGAATGTCACGATTATTGCAATTACACGTGTTAACAAAAAAAGCTCATATCATTGTTTATTCGCTTTCGACGAAACAAAGGTGAGGATTTATCTTGCAAATTTCAGATGATTTTACTATCTTGTCAATTACTCTTAATTCACTTAAAAGGAAACGATGAAAAGACTGCCGATTTTGATAGTGTGCTTCTTTCTCCTGGGATGCTCAGGTGGTAATAACTTCTCTCTGCGTCCTGCGGCTGAATCAGAAACTGGATTGGCTTCATCGGACACGATCTCAGTCGAACAGAATTCCAATGCCGGGATGTATCCCACACCCGATGAGCAGTTGGATGAAGCTTTAGGGCTTTACCAGGATGCTCTGGATAGCGCTGAAGTCGGCAGTGATAAATCTGCTCAAGACTTGTTTGAACGCTCCATAATCACCATCACAGCGCTGCAACCGGACAGTTTGACCATCGCGCAGGAAGACCTGGAGTGGCTCCGCTGGCAGTTAGTTGAAGATTACGCAGAGTTCTTAAAACAACTCCCCGAACTTCCAGCAGAAAGCTCACCGTCAACCGTGTACATCAGCCTCTCTGAATTTCTGGGTGATTCGATCGCTGCTCCGGGAGATCTCATCAACTTAGTGCTGCCCACAAATGCGGCAACTGACGATACCTCCCAATTCATCCAGCTTTATCCTGACGTCCCTTTGGTCACAAATAAATATGTCAATAGAGTATTAAAGTTCTATCAGACCAAGGGGCGCAAAGTTTTTTCCAAGTGGCTAAGCCGTGGAGAAAAAGCGATTCCCTATTATACAAACCTGCTGAAACAAGAAGGCATGCCGGAAGAATTGGTCTATCTGTCCATGATAGAGAGCGGCTTCAGTACCCGTGCCTATTCCAGAGCGCACGCATCAGGACCCTGGCAGTTTATCTCATCCACCGCGCGCATCTACGATCTCGAAGTCGGCTACTGGTATGACGAGAGACGCGACCCGGAGAAATCCACAGAGGCAGCGTGCAGATACCTCAGGAAGTTGTACGACGAGTTCGGCGACTGGTACTTAGCTTTCGCTGCTTACAACAGCGGAGAAGGTCGAGTTCATCGCGCCATGCGTAAAAGCGGCAAAAAAGACTACTGGGGTATCAGGAGACACCTGCCCCGGCAGACCCGCAATTATGTGCCTTCCTACCTGGCTGCTCGGATTATCTGTCAGAATCCCGAAAAATATGATTTTGCTGAACTGGAACTGAAACCATCTGTAGAGGACTACAAAACTGTCCATATTGAAGGCTGCATCAGCACAAAAGAGATAGCAAAAACAGCCCAAACTACTGTAAGCGAAATAAAGAGACTAAACCCGGCCATCAAGCGGGATTGCACTCCACCCAGCGCGAAAAATTTCGCCTTGAAAGTTCCCTCGGGAACTCCCGATGGCTTTGAAGAACAGATAGCCCAGGCGCCCCGACTCGAACGTTCAGAATGGATACGGCATAGAATCCGCAGGGGGGAAGCGCTCTCCACGATAGCCCGCAAATACGGCGTGAGCATGCGCGCTATCATGGAAATACCCGCTAACAATCTGAGATCTGCTCACAGAATTCGCGCCGGGCGTTACCTCATGATACCGGTGGGCAACGGCAGTGTAACCCACGTTCGTGAACCGAAAGTGGGCGCTCCGCAGCCGCTGCAGATCACCTCTGCCGACGGAAAAGTGCGTACCATATATCGTGTTCGTAAAAACGATAACCTATCTGTCATTGCCGATAGATTTAACGTCGGTATAGCCAGTATCCGCAATTGGAACAACCTGTGGGGTAAACGGTTTATTTACCCCGGTCAGAAGCTGGTAATATGGACGAAATCACCACAACAGCCCGAGGAAACACCAGAATTCACTGCCGTCGGTCCCATGCCGCCCAAATCCCTGCAGACCAAACCTCACGTTCACATCATCCAGTCAGGCGATACTTTGTGGGATATCAGTAGATTGTACGACGTTTCCATTGGCGACCTGAAGAAATGGAACAGCATTAGGTCTGCCAGACGTTTGAGACCCGGAACTCAATTAAAACTCGAACCATAACCCGCCGGAGGTTTTTTGAGTCGTCGTAAAGACATTTTTGTCCTCCTGTTTTTCCTGGTCTTCTTCTTCGTAGCCCTCTACCTGATCTTCGGTACTTTCACTGCCGATGATACTTTCAAAGATGTAAGCCTGGTCAGTGGAGAAAAGATAGGTCTGATACGCGTATTGGGCGGTATTTACGATCCTGAACCTATCCTGGATCAATTGGACCGCGCCGAAGAAAGCTCAGGCGTTAAAGCTTTGATCATCCGTCTGGAAACGCCCGGAGGCAGTGTAGCTGCCTCTCAGGAGATCTACCAGCGAGTCGCTGATCTGCGTGATGAAACGGAAATCCCCATTATCGCTTCTATGGGCAATATCGCCGCTTCCGGTGGTTATTACATCGCTATGGGCGTCGATACCATAATGGCGAATCCCGGAACCATTACCGGTTCCATTGGTGTAATCTTCAGTTTCCCGCAATATTACGAGTTATTTGAAAAGATAGGCTTAAGTCACGAAGTATTAAAGAGCGGCAGATTTAAAGATACCGGTTCCCCGCTGCGTTCCATGGATAAAGCTGAGCGTCAATATCTGCAGGCATTGATTGACGACAGCTATCAACAATTCATAGAAACAGTCGCTGCAGAGAGAGGAATGGACCTAAGTGAGGTGGAACTTTTAGCGGATGGGAGAGTTTACACCGGTCGCCAGGCTAAGGAATCCAATTTAATCGATATGCTTGGCACATACCACGATGCAATTGACCTTGCAGCAGAATTGGGAGGCATTTCCGGAACGCCAGACGTTGTCGATTTGGCAAAAGAGAAAGGACTGACGCTATATGACCTTCTGTTCGGCGATTTGATGAAAATCTTGACTTATAAATTCGGGTTGACCATGCCCCTGAAATATGAAATGGTCACCGGTTTTCCATAAAGGAATTCGGATATAACCTCAACTAATAACACCTATTTAGTCGAGTAAACCCCGCTATGCGGGGAAATCATTGATTAACTTGTGAGGTGAACCATGAATAAAAGTGATCTGGTTCGTGAAGTTGCCAGCCGCACTGGTTTAACTCAAATTGAAGCCCGGGCTGCTGTCGATAAGATGGTAAATATCATTACCAACCAGGTAGCGGCGGGTAAAAGCGTTAATTTACGCGGTTTTGGCACATTTAAAGCTGTCACGCGAGAAGCGCGTAAAGCACAACACCCAAGATCGAGAAAATTAATTGACGTACCACGAAAGAAAGTTCCGGTCTTCCGCGCATCCCCTGACTGGAAAGACGACTTATTGAAAAAATAAACTGCGCCAATTAGGCGGACAAATCACACATCGGAGGTAGAACTTTGCCTTGCGGCAAGAAGCGCAAACGGGCCAAAATGTCCACGCATAAGAGAAAAAAACGACTTCGTAAGAACAGACACAAGAAAAAGAAGTAATTAGGCGTCTTTATCGCGGTTATGACCCGCATCCTGGTTTTATCTGATACGCACCTTATCCAAGGTGGAGATCGCTCCGTGGCTGATCCTGACCTGCTGGAGATGCTCGAGGATTACCTGCTTAAAGCAGACTTCATCGTGCACGCAGGCGATCATACCGGAATTGGTTTCTATTTTGCGTTAGAGGAAAAAGGCAATCTCACGTCCGTTTGCGGGAACATGGACGCGCCTCTGCTTCGCGACGATCTACCGGAACAGACCATTATCACCTGTGAAGGGATCCGCATAGGAATCATTCATGGCTGGGGCGCTTCCAAAGGGTTAGAAGATCGCGTTTTCCGGAAATGGGAAGGAAATATACCGGACATAATCGTCTTCGGTCATTCCCACAGAGCGCATAAAAGCTGGCGTGATCAGACGATGTTGTTCAATCCAGGAAGCCCCACTTCACCGCGCGGTCCTTTTCCTACTTTCGGTTGGATCGAAGTAAACGGAAGCAGTTTCGACGCTCAAATCATTTCATTGTCTGAAATAAACTAAGTTAGACGACACAGGGGTATTATGCTGCCGTTTCAATCGGTGGGTAAAACCCTGATAATTCTGGGTATTCTCATCATAGCTATCGGGGTGATCTTCTATATTGCACCCCGGTTTCCAATTTTTGAGAAGATCCCCGGCAACTTTCTCTGGCGGAAGGGACCGGTTACCGTGTATTTTCCCCTGGGTATCTGTTTACTCGTTAGTATCATCCTGACGCTGTTGTTCAGCCTGTGGGGAAAAAGATGAGTGATCAGCCTCCTTTATCCGTCAGTGAAGCGACACACCGGGTAAAAACTGTACTGGAAGGTTCTATCCCCCCACTGTGGATATTGGGGGAAATTTCAGGATTTACCAGACATCGTTCAGGCCATACGTACTTCACCCTGAGCGATGATCGCAGTCAGCTTTCCTGTGTGCTCTGGCGAGGCAGAAGCCAGGAACTAACGTTCTCGCCGGAAGTCGGACAGCGGATATTAGCTCAGGGTAAAATCACCGTTTACGAACGTGGCGGACGCTATCAGTTCGATTGCTACGAAATTCGTCCTGCAGGCATCGGTGAACTGGCGCTGGCTTTCGAAGCGCTGAAAAAGAGGCTGGAAGCTCAAGGCTATTTCGCCCTGGAACGGAAAATCCCTATTCCCGGTATGCCCGAACGCGTAGGGCTGGTAACCAGTCCTGATGGCGCTGCTCTTAGAGACATCCTGAAGGTCGCGGAAAACCGAGCGCCCTGGGTGGAATTCCGGCTGATTGGCGCTGCTGTGCAAGGTTCTGCTGCCGCTGGTGAAATTGCGGCAGCTATAGAGACGCTTGACAAGAGCAACTGGCCCCAGGTGATAATTGTGGGCAGAGGTGGCGGTAGTCCTGAAGACCTCTGGGCATTTAACGAAGAGAAGGTCGTTCGTGCTATTGCAGAATGTAATACTCCTATCGTCAGTGCTGTGGGGCACGAAGTTGATGTCACCTTAGCTGATTTAGCTGCCGATATGCGCGCGCCCACACCTTCTGCAGCGGCGGAAATGTGTCTTCCGGATGGAGCAGAAATAGCAAAGCGTTTGCACGAATCAAGCGAAAGGATACACCGCGTTCTAAGAAATAGAGTCGTCGATGCGCGCACACGGCTGAAGGAATACACCAGCGTAATTTTCAAAGAACGCACTACAGCCATCTGGCGAGGAGAAACCCAGAGGTTGGATATGCTGGATCAGCGCTTGACAACTGCAGGATTTACTTTTCTACAAAAGCGGCACCACCAATTCGACCGATGCGGCGCCAAACTGCAATCTCTGGATCCTGAAGCTGTCTTGACTCGCGGCTATGCGGTAGTGAGACGTTCAGGAGAAAAGCGTCCAGTAATCAGTTCAGATCAACTCAATAGAGATGATCTAATTGACATTGCCTTCTCAAAAGGGGCTGCTGCCGCGGTAATTAAAGATTGCCATCCCGAGTAATCCGGTGGGTATTTATCATGAAAGATAAAACCTTAAGTTTCGAGAAAGCGCTTGAGCGTCTTGAGGAGATAGTCAGCCTATTAGAGGAGAGCAACCCTTCCTTGGACGAGGCTCTATCTCTCTTCGAGGAAGGAAAAGAATTGATCGACCTTGGATCGAAGAAACTCGAAGTCGTCGAACAGAAATTAAAAACATTGGCTGCTCCGGATGAATCCTGATAAGAACTGTATGTAATGACAGGTGTTTAATTTGCGTCTATCAAAGATAAATTCGCCTGATGATTTGAAGAAAGTGTCACTGATTGACCTTCCCGGCTTAGCACAGGAACTCAGGGAATATATCATCAACCACGTCAGTGTTACCGGTGGTCATTTAGCGCCCAGCTTAGGCGCTGTGGATTTGACTATCGCTCTGCATTATATCTTCGACACCCCGCGAGATAAAATCATCTGGGATGTGGGGCATCAGGCTTATGCTCATAAAATCCTCACCGGACGCAGAGAAGAATTCCCTAAAAACAGGCAATATCAAGGTATTTCAGGCTTCCCCAATCCCAAAGAAAGCCCCCACGATGCCTTTGGCACCGGTCACGCATCGACCTCTATATCCGCTGGATATGGAATGGTCTGCGCCCGCGACTTAACAGGTGAAAAATACAACGTCATATCAGTCATCGGCGATGGATCCATGACCGGTGGTTTAGCATTCGAAGGTCTGAACAACGCCGGAGCTTCAAAACGCAACTTCATCGTGGTATTGAACGACAACACCATGTCGATCTCGCCTAATGTGGGGGCTCTCTCCAAATACCTGGCGCTGTTGATAACCAACCCACATTTGAATAAAATAAAGCGGGATCTTCTGGAATTTGCCAACCGTATCCCTCAGGGTGACCGCATAGCTCGTTCCTGGGGCAGACTGGAAAATTCCATAAAAGCGATGTTAGCGCCGGGTATGTTCTTCGAACAACTGGGCTTCCGTTACATTGGACCACTGGATGGGCATAAGATAGACGACCTGGTGAACATTTTCCAGAAAGTTAAGGAATTACCAGGTCCCATATTAATTCACGTCTTGACCAAAAAGGGGAAAGGTTACCAGCCTGCCGAAAATGACGCCACGCATTTCCATGGCGTTGGATCATTCTCGAAAACCACCGGTCAAGCTAACGGAAAATCCAAAAACCCTTCCTATACTTCCATATTCGGAAAAACTCTGGTATCGATAGCAAAAGAGCGCAAAGACGTCATAGCCATTACCGCAGCCATGACTGACGGCACCGGATTGACGGAATTCAGTAAACTGTATCCGGATCGTTTCTTCGACGTAGGCATCGCGGAAAGTCATGCAGTTACCTTCGCTTCCGGTTTAGCAGTACAGGGATTACGACCGGTAGTTGCCATTTATTCCACCTTCCTGCAAAGGGCTTATGATCAGATAATTCACGACGTTGCCCTGCAGAATATCCCTGTTATTTTCGCCTTGGACAGAGCCGGACTGGTGGGAGAAGACGGTCCCACGCATCACGGCTGTTTCGATCTTTCTTACCTGAGAAATATCCCTAATCTGACCGTGCTTGTGCCTCGCGATGAAAATGAATTCCAGCACATGATTGCCACAGCTATCGAATGGAAACAGGGGCCCATTGCGGTACGCTACCCACGCGGCGCGGGCGTAGGTTGCGTGCTGGATCAGGAATTACAGCCTTTGCCAGTCGGTAAAGCCGAAGTTGCCAGAACGGGAAACAGCGGAGCGATTCTAACGCTCGGTCCGATTTTCTGGGAAGCTATGCAGGCAGCCCAGATGCTGGACGAAAAGGGAATTCCTTTAAGCGTGATCAACATGCGTTCATTAAAACCGCTTGATCTTGATCTTTTAAAACAGATAAGTGTACAATTTGACCGTGTAATTACGGTTGAAGAAGGAATTTTAGCGGGTGGATTTGGCTCTGCCGTGATGGAGGCTTTCGAGAAAATGGAGGCTTCTGCGCCGATGGTGAAGCGGCTGGGGATAAAAGATGAATTCATCGAACAGGGCAGTCGTTCGATTCTATTAAAAAACGTCGGCTTGGATGCTGAAAATATTGCCAGGCAGGCATCAGAATTTTTTAGTAAATCCGGGGAGAAGCCGATTATTCCAAAAGCAGAAAAAACCGCAAAGATCGATGATATTCGGGATCATAGCCAACACACAGATACCCAGGATATGGGACGTTCTTCCCGACTTCCTGGTGTGGCTCAAAAGTAAAGGCGCGCAGATTATCGTATGTGAAGATCTGCGTGATCACTTGAAGGATTCCAAGCTGAACTTCCTGCCGCCTGACAAGTTGGCAGCCAAGAGCAACATGGTTCTCTCTTTCGGTGGCGACGGCACACTTCTCTCTACTGCCCGGAAGATCGGGCGGTCGCAGACGCCCATCATGGGAGTCAACTTAGGTGGTCTGGGGTACTTAGCGGAAATATCTTTGGGTAGTTTACAACCTCGCATCGAAGAACTTTTAAGTGGCTCCTATCGAGTTGAAGACCGCATGGTGCTGAGGTGCCGGGTTGAAGGAAAACCCGATGAATACTTCGCTTTAAATGATATCATAATCGGCAAAGGAGCCGCACACCGCGTAGTTAATATTCGCACCACCATCGGTGGGCGCTATCTCAACACCTACACGGGTGATGGTCTTATCGTAGCCACTCCCACCGGTTCTACTGCCTATTCGCTCTCATCCGGCGGTCCCATTGTTGAGCCTTCTTTAGGTGCGTTAATTGTGAATCCTATTGCGCCTCACACCTTGGCGGATAGACCTATTGTAATCGGTGGCGATAAGGAGATTGAGGCTTTGGTCGAAGGAAGTCCCAACGAACTGACTTTGGTCGCTGATGGACAGGTGAAATGCCAATTGGGTCCGGGTGACCGCGTGCTCATCCAACGCGCTGATTTTGTAACTAAATTGGCGCTTTTCCACGATAAATACTTCTACGACGTCTTAAGAGAGAAACTTAAGTGGGGGGATAGTCCCTACAAAAGGACAACTTCCGAATAATCCTCGCCGCACCGTGTACTCATGACCGCAGAATGGAACCAGCTTTTCAATGACCCCGTAAATATTATTCGCGATCCCGACCCTTTAGTCCGGAACTTCGCTGAAGCTGCCAACAAGAGCGGCTTCGTTCTCGATTTCGGCTGCGGTGGGGGGCGACACTTGGTTTATCTCACCAAAGCTGGGTTCAAAGTTACCGGTGTCGATGTCTCCAAAAACGGGTTGAATTCCTCGAAGGATTGGCTGAAAAGTGAAGGATTGAAAGCTGATCTGGTGCAATTGGAAATGTCGGATCTACCTCTTAGAGATAGTTCCATCAGTGGTGCTATCTCCATAAATGTTCTTCAGCACGCACTCTTAAGAAAGTGTAAGACAATAGTCCAGGGTATCAGGTGGGTACTGAAACCCGGAAGCCCTTTCTTTTTCGTTATTATCGGCAGAGAAGATGCCCGATACGGCGAAGGTGATGAGATAGAACCCCACACATTCGTCCATCATGAGGGAATCGAAGCGGGCGTCGTCCATCACTATTACAACCGAACCGATCTGGAATTCTTACTGCAAAACTACAGCAATTATGAAATTGAAGAACGCAGACGCCCCTACGATGATTCCCATCCGGTTTTCGGTAAAGATCCACGTCTAATAAATAGGGATAACGCCGTCCTGCAGCATTGGATTGTCAAAGCATGGCGCTAATCCTCATGTATAAAACTCCCATTAGGCACAGATGAACCTGTTTAAAACTCTAACAAACAAACTAAGCAAGACTCGCGAAAAGCTGGGTGATCGCATCAAGGCGGTCATCATGTCACACGGGAAGATTAGCGACGAGCTTTACGATGATCTTGAAGAGACGCTGCTGACTTCCGACGTTGGTGTGGACGCTACTCGGGAAATATTAGACGGACTGCGAGAAAAAGTCCGCCAGAACGGCAGAAGTGTTGAACCTTCCGCAGTACAGGATATGCTGACGGAAGTCATAACCCAAACCATAAGCCCCGAGGCTTCTGAAAAGGAATTGAACGTTTCTTCCCGACCCTCGGTAATTCTGGTTGTAGGCGTCAACGGCAGTGGCAAAACCACCAGTATCGCCAAATTAGCGCATTTTTACCAAGAGAAAGGTTTGAAAGTCATGCTTGCCGCAGCAGATACCTTCAGGGCTGCAGCCACCGAACAACTGCAGGAATGGGGACGCCGTCTGGACGTTACGGTTGTACACCAGCAGATCGGAGCAGACCCGGCAGCCGTCGCTTTCGATGCCTTCCAGTCCGCCAGGGCTAAAAACTACGATATGCTCATCGTTGACACCGCGGGAAGACTACACAACAAAGCCAATCTGATGCAGGAGTTAGCTAAGATCGCCCGCGTATTGAAGAAGATCAACCCTGATGCCCCGCATGAAGTCTTCTTAGTGCTGGATGCGACCACCGGTCAGAATGCGCTGCAGCAGGCTAAAGTGTTCCAGGAAATCTGCGGAGTAACAGGCTTGATCCTCTCTAAACTCGACGGCACGGCAAAAGGCGGAGCGGTGATCTCCATCTGCAGAGAACTGGAAATCCCTCTACGTTTCATCGGTATCGGAGAGAAATTAAGTGATTTGGAGCCATTTGAGCCATCAGCTTTTGCTGAAGCCATCGTCAGTTCAACCGAAGACCCAAATTGAATCGTCTCTATCTACATAATTTAGGATGTGCTAAGAACCAGATCGATGGTGAACTTCTGGCAGGATGGGCGCGAAATGGTTCCTTAAAACTAACAACCGATCCCTATGAAGCGGAAATCATCGTCGTCAATACCTGCGCCTTCATCGAAGATGCTAAGAACGAAGCCATAGACGCCATATTAGATGCAGCGCGCCTGAAGGATAATGGCAATGTCCGAGAGCTTTACGTAATGGGCTGCTTCCCGGAGCGGTATAAGGGAGAACTTCCCACCGAACTGCCGGAAGTTGACGGCTTCTTTGGTGTCGGTCAATGGAAAGATCTCCTTTCGCGTATCAGCAGCGCAGACTTGAAATCATCGGACAATCCCTATTTGAAGCGGTGTCTGGAAACGCCCGGTCATTATGCTTACCTGCGCATCGCTGATGGCTGCAGCCGGGGTTGTACATACTGCATCATACCACACATTCGCGGCAGATATAAAAGTAGGCATCTGGATGAAATAATCGAAGAAGCACAGCACCTTGCTGGCAGCGGCGTTAAAGAACTCCTACCCGTCGCTCAGGAGTTGAATTCCTACGGACATGATATGGATCTGGGCACTGGCAACGAACCACTCATGGGGCTCTTTGAGAGATTATGTGAAGTCGAAGGCATTGAATGGATACGCCCGCTTTATCTGCATCCCCCAGCCTGCGATGAGAAACTGCTTGCCTTCTGGGCTTCGCAGCCGAAACTCTGCCGCTATCTGGATCTACCTATAGAACACGCTTCGGATAAAATACTAAAACACATGGGTCGAGCGGGCACACAGAAACAGATCAGAAACTTAGTAGAGAATGCCCGCAATTTGATGAAAAATTGCGTTATCAGGACTTCCGTCATAGTCGGATTTCCGGGGGAAACTGATCAAGATTTTTCTGAATTAATGGCATTTATAGAAGATATCCGCTTCGACCGGTTGGGCTCCTTCTGCTATTCGGCTGAAGAGGGTACACTTGCTGCTGAACTGCCTGATCAAGTCCCTCTTGAAGTGATTCAGCATCGCCGCGATGAACTGATGAAACTGCAGGCTGAGATATCTCGCCAAAAGAACGACAGATATGTCGGTAGCGAGAGAGAAGTATTCATAGACGATCACGACGACAATGCGGGCTTAAGCATAGCCCACAGTCGTTTGGAACTCCCCGAACTCGATGGCGATATACTGATAAAAGGTCAATATCCCATCGGAAAAAAAATGAACGTACAGATTGTCGAGGCTACAGAATATGATCTCTTCGCCCGACCGGTTTAACTACCATAACCCACCCCTGGCAAGGGAGAATTAATGAAGAAGATAGCAACTGCAATAATATTTATCATCTTGCTGGCGTCCACTGTTCAGGCTCAGCCGGAATTCTATTCAGATGACTATATCGGACTGCCGGAATTCCGGGCATTGTTCACCCGTCTTCCTTCGTCAGTTCCAGACTCCGTAAAACTCGAAGTCCATGTCCGCATCGTTTATGACGATCTTCAGTTCGTCAAGGAAAAGGAAGAGTACCGGGCAAGTTACGGATTGGACGTCATCATCAGAGATAGGGACGAACGTTTGATGGGCCTCAAGCACCTCGATCGTGAAATAATCGCAATTAACTACTCTCAGACTAATTCGCGCCAACACGGAGACCAAACAAAAACTACCCTTAGAATTCCACCAGGCCGTTTCGATATAAAAATTATCTTAAATGACCGCGAATCTAAAAAGAACCGGATTTTGGAACATGAAGTTGACTTCACCGGGGAGGAATGGAATCACCCGATACAGTTAGGTGATCTGGTATTGGTTGATTCCTCAGGCGTTGCACAATTAGCCGGTGGGGTTTCACATGGACAACCAATCCGGGTCGCTCACAGAATATACTGCGAAAACAAAGAAGGGCTTTCCATCCTCTACCAACTGATGGACGAGCATGATCACTTAGTGCAAGCAGGAAAAATTACCTTACAAGGTGAAGGACCATACTTCGCTGAAACGCTGGAACTGCCATCGGATTCACTTGACGATCAGTTCTATAGGTTCTTCCTGGCAGCTAAATTTGATGACAACACCATAACCAGATCGTATCCCATCACTTTTCACATAACCAACCTTCCCGATTTCATCCGGGATATAAGCTTAGCGATTGAACAACTCAAGTATGTCGCCTCCGATGATGAATACGATTATTTTAAGAAAGCCCCGCCATCAAAGCGGGAAGAACTATTCAAAGAATTCTGGCGAAAAAAGGACCCCACGCCGGGGACTTTAGCTAACGAAAAAATGGATGAATATTATCGGCGAATCAGATATGCAAATAACAGCTTCTCCGGGTTTAAAGATGGCTGGAAGTCCGATATGGGAAAGATCTACGTTATTTTCGGCGCGCCCACGGACGTGAAGAGATACCCTTTCAGCATAAATGTCAAACCTTACGAGATTTGGTATTATTACGACATACATCGCGAATTCATCTTCGTGGATGAAGAAGGATTCGGACAGTATCGCTTGAAAACGCCAATATGGGAGGACTACGTACCGCGTGACTGACAGTCAGAATCTCTTAAAACTGCCTGGGCTTAAACCGGGTGATAAAATTGCGGTAATTTCTCCTGCTGGTCCCATCGCCGCAAAACGGTTGAATGCTGGAATTGGTCAACTCCGGAAGTGGGGTTTTTCCGTTGTTCTCGGAAAATATACCGGCGGCCGACATTTCTATCTGTCCAGCCCTGATAAAGCCAGATCTGAAGATCTGACGAATGCCTTTTTAGACCCTGAAGTAAAAGCCCTTCTCTGTTCCCGGGGAGGTTACGGCAGCGGACGACTCCTGCATAATTTCCCCTTCTCCGCTATTGCCGATAATCCCAAAATATTCGTGGGATTCAGCGATACGACTGCATTAAATTGGGCGCTCTTCGCCCGTTCACGTTTGGTCACCTTCAGCGGTCCCACTGTTGGTGAAATCGGTGCCGGACTCCCGCAATCATCTGTAGATTCATTCTTCAATTCAATTGGGATGGAGAAAGGGACAGATTACCTGTACGATGGACAGATTAATACAGTCAGATCCGGTACGGCTTCCGGTCGGTTGTTTCCGGGCTGCCTGTCTCTAATTGTCACTCTGCTGGGCACTCCCTATCTACCCGACCTTACCGGCGCTATCCTCTTGATCGAAGAGATAAACGAAAAGCCCTACCGAATTGACCGGATGATCACTCATCTGAAGAACGCCGGAATACTGAAGCAGATATCAGCCCTATTGGTTGGACAGATGATCAACTGCTGGCCCAGAACTCCCCGCAGACAACATCTGCCGCTCGAAGATATCCTCTTTGACCTCACTAAAGATAATCCCATCCCCATATATACCGGTTTTCCTTATGGTCATTCAATAGACCGTATCACAGTACCAGTGGGTGTACACGCTGAAATTTCCTCTGCAGGGCTGAAACTCTTAGAGAGCCCGCTGAGTTAGGAAAACACCCCAAACGGCATATATCGTTTACCCTCCTTCAACAACTTTTCCCAACATTGCCAACAACCTAATCAGTTTGACGGGTTGACAATTGACTTTTATTTTCGTATATTATAAGGTTCGCTCATAATTTCCATTCTGGTAACACAATGAACCTTCTAATCCATACAAGTCAGCGTTTGTTTTTCGCTTTTTTGTTTATCACCATCATCGCATCTATGGCAAACTCGGATGTGTGGGAACACTGGGTTGTGAATTACAACAGTCACGACAACTATGATGATCAGGTCAGCGCTATAGCGGTAGATTCCCTGTCCAACGTTTATTTAGCGGGATATACCGAACAAAACGGTGAGCCTCTTGACATGGTTACCATCAAGTATAGTTCTGCTGGTGTGCAGCAATGGGTCGCTGTTTACGATGGATCAGGGCAGAGGTCTGATAAGGCAAACGCTATAGCCATTGACGATGCTGGTCATGTGTATATCGCTGGCTACAGCACATCAGGCGAACTGAACCGGGATATAGTCTTGATCCGCTACAGTCAGGATGGTCAACTGCAATGGGTGAGTCGCTTTGACGGCGCCGGAGCCGGTGATGATGAAGCGGCTTCGATCCAACTGGATGATGCGGGAAACATTTACCTGACCGGTTACAGCGTTGGTCTTGATACGGGAAGCGATATTACCACTATTAAATATAACCCTTCCGGAACTTCGATATGGACAGCTAATTACCACGGTCAGGGAAACGGAGATGACTTCGGTAAGGCGCTGTCCTTAGACGATTCGGGTAACGTTTACGTTACCGGTTATAGTTTTGGCGATGGAACCGGATATGATTATGTTACGATCAAATATAACAATGATGGTGAAGAGCAATGGGTCGCATCTTACAACGGGACAGGCAATGACTATGATGAAGCTGTAGCTATAGCTATCGACGCTGACTACAATGTAATAGTCACCGGTTACAGTGAAGGACTGTGGGTTTACGAAGACTACACAACTGTTAAATATGATGCGCAGGGAGGGGAACTCTGGGTGGCACGATATGATGGTCCCAGCAACTGGACCGACATTGCCAAATCATTGGTGTTGGATCAGAATGGAAACATCTATGTAACCGGCTACAGTTATGTGCAGTTTTCCGAATACGATTACACCACAATCAAATACTCTTCCTCCGGGTCACAAGAATGGATACAAAGCTACAACGGGCAATCGAACGGAGATGACAGAGCGCAGGATATCGCCATCGATTTCGAGGGTAATATTTATGTAACGGGATATACCAATACCTATGTCGCTGGGGCTGATTATACTACTATCAAATACAGTTCCGCAGGATCAACCCTATGGGAGTCTATCTACAATGATCCTGATGATAGTGAAGACCAGGCCGTTTGCATAACCTTAGATGAAATCGGCGATGTGTATGTGTCAGGATTTGTGCAGAACAGTGAAGATAACAACGATATAACAACCATCAAATACAGCCAAACGCCCCCCGAAATAATCCTCACTCTTGATCCCACGAGTACAATTATATTCCCCCCTACCGGTGGAACTCTGACTTACAGTATTACCATCGAAAATATGGGCAGCTACCACGAAGTAGCTGACATTTGGACCGATGTCACTATTCCGCTGGGTGTAGTATATGGACCGGTTTTAGGACCCGTGTATGACTTTATCATCCCGTTGGGAAGTGCATTAAGCAGGGAACGGCAATTACAGATTCCCCTGATAATACCGGCTGGTACCTACACGATGAACGGCTACGCGGGCATCTATGATGTGCTAAATCCCGTAATCTTCTCAGAAGATCACTTCGATTTTTACAAAGAAGAAGCTGGATCCACTTCAACCGGTGAGGTCTGGTTCGTTGATAGCGAACTTGCCCCATCATCCGTTATTTCACTTTCATCCGATACAACACCTGATGAGAATATATTTTTGAATAATACACCAAACCCCTTCAACCCTCGGACAGTTATTAGTTTCGAGTTGCGAGTTGCGAGTTATGTGACTCTGGAAGTGTTCGACATTAATGGGCGCGCGATTCTTGTAGGGGAGAGGCATGCCTCGCCTCTACAAAGCACCTGGTATCCCTCCGGTTCCCACCACATCCCCTTTGATGGTTCCAGTCTGTCGTCAGGTATCTACATCTACAGGCTTGCGGTAAATGGGGAGATATACACCCGGAAAATGATGTTGTTAAAATAGCAAAAAGAGTGTCCACCAGAAATAATAACGCTCATATCGTACCTCCATAAAAAAAATCACTTGCAATATTCAATAAATATTCGTATATTTATATGATACGTTGACATACTTGATTCAGATCTGATACTTTCATAGGTAAAGCGATTTTTTTAAATCGATAATGAACCGCCTACAGATAGTCCGCGGTTTTTGACGCATAAACTGCCATTGTCCACTTGAGGAGACATAATGACACGATCCGGTATAACCTTGATTATCGCTACGATGCTGCTGTCGTTCCTAAATGTAGTACATGCTGAATATCAGCCGCTCAGGGCTGATGTTGATGATGAATACCCCATAATAAACCTGTTGACTCATGAAGCCACACAGGTGCAGTTCGAAGTCCGCATTCCGGGAATAGAGCGATATATAGCTTCCCTGGAAGGGCGTAACTGGGACCGTTTTGAGATCCCCGGCGGAGGATATGAATTAGATTTAGGTGCTCCTGAAGTGCCCCACTTCTCCAAGCTCTTAGCCATTCCGGCAAGAACCGGCATCCGGGCCCAATTCGAAGCACTGGAAACAACCACTATCGAAAATGTGGAACTGATGCCTGCGCAGGGAAGGGATCCGGTCGATCTAACTGCAGAAGCTAAAGCAGTTAAGTACGACATCTCTGCTTATTCTAAAAACAGCTTCTATCCGGAAGATGAAGTGATGGTGGGAACTCCAGCTATCATGCGGGATCAGAGGATGGTATCGATCCGCATGAACCCGGTGCGCTACAACCCGGTGACGAAGGAGCTGCAAATTACGCACCGTTACCGCGTAACCGTATTCTTCGAGGGCAGCGATGACCGCAACGTCCCCAGCTGTCCAATACGGCCGGTGTCGCAATCCTGGGCGAAGCTGATGAAAGCTTCGGTGCTGAACTTTGATGAATTAAACATAGATATAACAGAAACAGGTTCCTACCTGATCGTTTGCGAAAATAACAGTGACTTGCTTAATAATCTCCTTCCCCCCCTGATCGATTGGAAAATGCGGAAAGGACACAGCGTTGTTGTCGAGACATTCTCACCGGGATCGTCAAACAGCACCATAAAGAGTATCATTCAAAACGCTTATGATACCTGGGACGTCCCTCCCGAATTTGTGCTTCTCTTCGGTGATTGTACGGGAACTTATGAGCTACCTGGATGGACTGTTGGTGGCTGGCCCTGGGGAGATGATGAAATTGACCACCCGTATTCCCAATTAGATGGTACGGATCAACTAGCGGACGTAGCTGTAGGTCGCCTTCCTGCCGGTGATGATTACGAAGCAATGGTTCTCATCAACAAGATCCTCTTCTATGAAAAGATGCCTTATATAGCCAATACCGATTGGTACCATGAAGGTGTTCTTATTGCAGGTAACTCTGCCTCAGGCATATCGACCGTCCAGACCAACCGCTATATCAAAACCCGCATGATCTGGAACGAATATACTGAAATTGACACTTTCTGGTACTGGATGGGCGGATCTGTCGGTGGGACTTTATCACCTGCTATCAATGAGGGTGTTTCCATTGCCAACTATCGCGGCTGTTACGAAATGGAAAATTTCTCCATTTACAGCATAAACGCGCTGTACAACGGTCGTAAACTTCCCTTTGTGGTAACGATAACCTGCGGAACCGGCGGTTTCTCCGGATGGGAAGAATCTCTAATGGAACGCTTCGCCATTGTGGGCACACCCAGCAATCCCAGTGGCGCTATCGCCTGCATAGGCACAGCCACGTCATACACGCACACTCGTCAGAACAATACTATAGACATGGGTATCTTTGGAGGTCTCTTCGACGAAGGGATTACGCAGGCAGGAAATGCTCTCAACAAAGCTAAATTAGAACTTTACAACACCTATTGGGAACACGATCCAACCAGCGTTGATAACTTCTCCAAGTACGCTGCCTTAGCTGGCGATCCGGGTCTCGAACTCTTCAACAGAGCCATCCAATTTATGGAATGTGACGTTCCCGCAACAGTTACCTGGGGTGAGAATGCCATCAGTTTTACAGTTGAAGAAACCGGCATCGGACCATTGGAAGACGCCATCGTTTGTTTATATATAGAAAACGACCTCCACGAAGTTGGTCTGACTGATGCATCGGGGCAGGTTACCTTAGCCCTTAACCCAAGCGCAGCCAACAACGTGAAGGTCACCATCACCAAACAGAACTTCTATCCCATCGTCGATAGCTTGGATGTGATTCAGGCGGACGTAGCAGTCGGTTACTTCGGTCATACTATAGATGATGACAATTCCGGCAGCAGTTCCGGTAATGGTGATGGCGTCGTCAATCCGGGTGAGACGTTGGAAATACCCGTGACGCTAAAGAACTTTGGCGCTTCTGTAACCGCTACGGGAATAAACGTTACCGCAACCGTTGATGACGATTTTGCGACTTTAAGTGACGACTACGAAACATTCTCCGACATTTCACCTGGAGCAACTGCCAACAGTGCAGACGACTTTGATCTTCTTGTTGATCCCGGTTGTCCGCATAACCATGTAATCAGGCTCGACTTGAACACATCTACAGCCCAAGGTGCGTGGTATGGTGTGATTGATCTGCAGGTGGTTTCCTACCTGCTGAGCATCGAATCAGCCTATGCTGCCGGCAGTGATACTCTGCTTTCAGGAGGTGAAACTGCTGATTTCATGCTTGACGTAACCAATGATGGTGAGAAAGATGCAGTTTCGTTGACGGCAACGATAACATCACTTAGTCCTTATGTAACAGTTAATGATAATTTTGCCAGCTTTTTCACGGTAGGAGTTGGCGCCTGGGCTAACTGCCTCCTGGATCCGTTTAACTTGACTGCAGTAGATAACGCACCTCCGGGTTACCCTGCAGAAATGGAGATTGTTTTCACAGATGCTTCAGGGGCTACTCAGACTGAGATAATCACTATAGCTCTTGGTTCCCGCAGTACTACCGACCCTCAAGGTCCTGATGAATACGGCTACTGGTGCTTCGATAACACCGATGAAGATTACGACCAGTGTCCCGATTACAATTGGATCGAAATTGATCCTGTATACGGCGGTACAGGAACCACTTTAGCCATAAACGATCCCTACGAAAACGCTGATGCTTCGGTGAACGTTTCCCTGCCCTTCACCTTCCGCTACTATGGCGAAGATACCGACGAAATTACCGTCTGCAGTAATGGCTGGCTTTCCACCTGGGCTAACAATTCCTTCTCCGACTTCCGCAATTATCCCATTCCTTCCATCATAGGGCCAAACGGCATGATGGCTCCCTTCTGGGATGACTTAACTACTTGGACAAGTGGGCATGTTGTCACGAAATATGATCCTGTCGCACGCTGGTTTATAATCGAATGGTCTCGTATGGAAACGCTTGCTTATCCATACTTTCCTGAGACCTTCCAGGTTATACTCTATGATCCGGTCCACTACCCCACGACTACAGGTGATGGCCTCATTCTCTTCCAGTATAACAACATTGAAGATGTTTACGGATCAGGCGATGATAATCCCTACTCAACGGTGGGCATTGAGAGTCCCGACCAACAAGACGGTATCGAAATCACGTACTGGAACACCTATGATGATCCTGCTACCGCACCATTAGCCAACGGGCGCGCCTATCTCTTCAGCACTGATTGTGATTATCTGGTAGGAACTTTTCCCGCAATGGTGATCGATCTGACCTATGTCTCGGGGTCACCGGTACCTGCTGGAGGAGGCAACCTTTACTATGGCATCTGGGCGCAGAACCAAGAACCCTCTGCCCTGAACTGCGACATCTGGATCGACATAGAATACGAAGGCGGAGCGCCTACTACCATCGTTCAGCGGGCGCTGGTTAATTACCAGCCGGGCTGGACTATTGATCGTCCCGATGTGTGGTTCCCGGTACCGGGGAGCTATGCTTACGGAAACTATGAAATAATAGGGAGAACCGGTATCTATCCTAATGAGGTTTGGAACGAGAGCGGCTTCGAATGGTCTAAATACGGCCCCCATCTTGATGGTGAATTTGTGCCCTGGGTGCCGGATTACGTTCCCGATCCCTTCGATGAGATCATTATGACCGAAACGGAAGTGGTTATCCCTGATAATTTCTCCTTGCAGGGAGCTTATCCCAATCCCTTCAACCCTTCCACCACGTTAAGTTTTGCACTGCCTGAAGCGGCGAAGGTCGAGCTGCAGGTGTTCGACATTTCTGGAAGGCTGGTTGTTAACTTGATCGATGGAAACCGCAACGCCGGTATTCACCAAGTGACGTTCGATGCTTCTGGTCTGGCATCCGGTGTGTATATCTGTAAGCTGAAGGCTGGAAGCTTTACTGCTTCTCAGAAGATGGTACTGATGAAGTAAAAAGGAAAAAGTTCAAAGTAATAAGTAGGGGCAGACCTGTGTGTCTGCCCTTTTTTTCTTATAGATACAATGAGATTCTTTGCGCCGCTCAGAGTACCCTTTTGAGACAGCCTTTTTTATATATGGGAAATAACTATTCAGTACCGAAGCATTTTCACTTACCCCTTCAAATAACTTTCAATCTGATTGCTATATGCGTTTGCATTTTATAATTTTTGGTTGCATAAATCGGCTTTTCCACTTCTTATCAAATGGTGCTTGATACGACAGTTAAAGATCATCTCTTCATTCATGGAGAGGAAAAGATTGAAATCACAAGTCAGACTGGGGACGTTTGGCAGGTCTGTATTTTACTGCCCTTTCGTGATACTGGTAAACAAGAAGAGATGGTGCAATGTTTACGCAGTGCAAAATATAAGATATCTCAAACGTTTGATGTACCGTATGAACTCTTAGAATTATGTGAAGTAATTAAGAAAATCCCTGTAGATAATGGTATAGAAGCTACAGTAACCATAGTAAAGCAGAAAAGAGAACACGGCAAACCCACGGTAATATTGAGATCGGTTGTAACTTCTAGCGGCTGTGTGTTTGACGATATGATCGCAGAATTGAATATCTCCTATCTTGACGAATCCAACCGTCTAGTTACCATTGAAAGCATTCAGAATGAAATAGCTAAAGCAGGCGTAGCGTATGAAATGTGCGATTGCCATCTTATAGAAGAAACTATAAAGAAGGTCAATAAAAATAAAAGTCAGATTAAGGGTCTTAGAATTGCCAATGGTATCCATCCCGAAGAGGGCGTTGATGCGCGATTGGAATATGCTTTCCATGATGAATATTCAACCGGAATGGATATCTGTGATTACGTTCAGGGACGTAAGGTACGAGAAGGAGACATACTCTGTCAGAAGATACCACCACGTAATGGGAAGACTCCGGGTAAAGACGTTCGTGGTGGGATTATTCCTCCAGTTAAAGGCTTGGACTTCGAAATGGAAGTTGGGGGTGGAACTAAGTTATCTGAGGATAGTAATGCTGTCATCTCTCTGATAGATGGTATCGTTGAGATGAAGCGTGTAACCCGCCTTGCACACACTGTAACCGGCGAAAGAACTATCCTGGAGAAGGTAACGGTAAGCGTTCGACCTGTAATTAAAGTAAACGCGGACGAGATAAATACGCTGGTAACCGAAGACAACGTTGTTATCATGGGGGGATTGAAGAAGAACAGTTCTATTGTATCGAAAGGTGAAGTATTTGTAGATGGTGATATTAAAGAAGGTGCGAATATTGTAGCCGGTTCACTGGTAATGATCAATGGTGAGATTATCACCGGCAATATCTCTACAGATGAATCAGTTATTACCAGCAACGGTATTAAGAGAAGTAGTATAATGGCAGGAGAAAACGTTGAAATCCAGGGTATTGCCGAGAATTCACAAATTACCGGACGCAACATAAAAATCAACAGGTCTGAAGGATCTAAGGTTACGGCTCTTAACAAAGTAACCATAAACAGCGCAGGTAGTGATGGCGAAGGTAACCAGACGTCCATTCAAATTGGCTATAGAGACTACTATCTGCGGACGCAGAAGAAAATCACGAAAGATCTTGAGAGATTAAAGCGTGACTTAGGTAAAATCATCCGAGTATTCGGTAAAGATGTGATCTGGGACCTCACCGCTTCCAATATCCAAAAAACTCTTATTAAATATCTAAGGAAGATCAGTACAAAAACTAAAGAAGAACCAGATAAAAAGCAGCTTGCAAACCTCAAGGCATTGCTTGAAGCTGTAATTCCATTGAAGACTATTATCGTAGAGAAGACAGCGGAAATAGAAGTACTAAAGAAAAAAGCGCGTGAATCACATTCCGAGGAATCAGCGCTTATTATACATGAAGGAGGCACCGACCCGGTAGAAATAACGATAGACGGGGAAACTATGGAATATAAAGAGTCCTGACCTTAAGGACTGTATTTCTCCGAATATAATTTACTCGCATAATTAATAAAAGAAGCTGGCTCACAAGGTGAGTCAGCTTCTTTATATCTTCTCTATCCTTCCGATCAGTACATCTTCTTCAAAGTCATCCTGATCGCATCGATCGCCTGGCCTAACTCCTCTTCTTTCACATTAAGCGGCGAACGGAAGCGTATGGAACGGTCACCGCAGCCCAATATCGCTACGCCGTTATCATACACCTTGCCACGAAACTGGTCACGTTCTGCCGAAGTTGGCAGGTCGAAAGCGCACATCAGACCTAAACCTCTGGCGTTGGAAACGATCTCAGGTAATTCTCCCTGCAGACCTTCGAGTCCTTTCAACAGTACCTTACCCATCGCCCCAGCATTTTCCACCAGACGTTCTTCGTGAATGATCTCCAGGTATTTGGCACAGCGAACCATGTCGATGACATTCCCGCCCCAGGTGGAATTCAGCCGTGAGGACACTTCGAAGACGTTATCCTCGATTGATTCGATTTTATCACCGGAAACGAAACCGCACACCTGGGTCTTCTTACCGAAGGTGAACATGTCGGGTTGCACATCTAGGTGCTCATGCGCCCACATTCTGCCGGTCAAACCCATTCCCGTCTGCACGCAGTCGAAGATGAGCATGGCTTCTTCTTCATCAGCTATCTCTTTAAGAGATTTTAAGAATTCACTTCTGAAGTGGCGGTCTCCACCTTCAGCCTGAATCGGTTCGATTATAATAGCAGCTATATCATCCGGGTAGTCAAGGAATGCCTGCTTCACCTGAGCTAACGCAAGTTTCTCCCTCTTTTGTGTATCCGCTAAATTTTTATCGGACAGCGGGAATTTCAATGCAGGGCTGATGACCTTGGGCCAATCGAACATGGGGTAATATTGGTACTTAACCGGTTCAGTGCGCGTTACGCTCATAGTATAACCTGTGCGCCCGTGGAATGCATGTTCGAAGCTGATAATCCTATGTCCGACTTCATGGCGATGCCCTTTCTTGAAATTGCTCTTGACCTTCCAATCGAAGGAAGCCTTGAAAGCATTCTCTATTCCCAGCGCTCCGCCTGCGACGAAGAAGGCGTGCTTAAAGCCCTTGGGAACAGCTAGTTGAAAGAAGGTTTCCACGAAGGATGCCATTTCAGTCGTGTAGAGATCCGAATTGGTGATGTTGTTCACCGCCACCTCGCCTAAAAATCGGATCATTTCAGGCGTGGTCATTTTGGGGTGATTATAACCTATCGGCGAACTGGCAAAGAAGGTGAACATGTCCAGATATTCCCTGCCGGTCAGTGAATCATGGCAGTAAGACCCGTGTGATTTTTGCAAATCAAAAACCAGCGGGAAACCGTCTGCCAGCATATAGCTACCGATAGTCTTGTGGACGTTCGTCGGTTCGATGTTGTATTTTAAGTTGTTGCTCATTATTCCCTCAATGTATGTTTGATTCCGGATTGTAACGATTACATCAATTCAACTAATTGACGTTGGGTGAAACCGGTTACATAGAGGGGAAAAAGCATGCGTCGCAGGAATTTATCCATTTCTGTAATGCTCCAAATTACAACGTAAGCACCGCTATAGTGCTTTTGATGCTTCCTCGCACTTGATTCCCAGCGTTTCCAATTCATCTAAGACGGGGTTGTAGAGTTCCGGTATCACCGGCACCCAGACGCCGGGCTGCTTGAACTTGCCATCCAGTATCAGGCGCGCTCCGACAGCCGCCGGCAAGCTGACAGTTCTGGACATGGAGCTGTCGCCATCAGGGATACCGTAATCGATCAGCGTGGAGGTTATCTCCTCTTTCCTACCATCAGGATATTCGGCAAGGAAGTTATGATAGAGCGCGATCATGTCTCTTTCACCCGGCCCATAAGGCATTTTTTCCAGCATGCGAGCTGTCAGAACATCGATTGTGCCGCCTTCATCTATCGCTATTGCTTCATCGGAAAAGAACCCTAACCAATCAAATCTGTCCAGGATGAATGAATCTGCTGCAATGTTCAGCTTATCGGCAAAAGCCGCTCGGAGATCACCAGAAGGTGGTTTACCGACCAATTCCCATCCTAAATCGGCGAAAGTTTTGCCTCTCCAGTCCTTTTCGGCGTCATCGAAATAGCCGATGTCAGCAGTTGCTTTCAAGGTATCACACCAGCCTTTGTAACGCAGCGTACCGCGATACATGGTCGGTATTCCTGTTAACCCATAGAGTTCAATATAACCCAGCGAGTCGCGATTGGGATAAGCTTCCAATTCCCCAATTGTAGGTATATCGATGTGCCAGTAATGGGAGAAGAGTTCCTCGCCGGGAACGGAGATTTCCTCACCATCCTTGCGGTATCTGCCATCGTTTTTCCCTGCCAGGAGAACGCCTTTAGGACTCCAGGAGAACTTGTACCCATAGGGATTGGTGTTGGCTTCAGAAGCGGGCAGTCCACCGCAATATGACATAAAACTGACGACCTTGCCGCCCTTCTTTTGGACGGCGTGGATTATACGCATGGCGGACATATGGTCGATACCAGGATCGACGCCGCTTTCATTCAGGATAACCACACCTGCACGCTTAGCTGGTTCATCCAGCGCTTTCATGGCGGGTCCGACGTAGGAGGTCGTAGCCATATCTTTGCCAAGCTGAATGCACATCTCTGCCACCACAGGGTGATGCGCTGCCGGTAAGAGGCTGATCGTTAAGTCGGAATCGCCGATCATTCTTTTCAGCTCATCCTCCCGGTCAACCGTCCATTGTATGGCTTCACCGTTGGAATGACCATCAATCAGTTTTTCAGCTTTGCTGACCGTGCGGCTGGCCACACGGACTTTGAAATTATACTTTAAAAGGTACTGAACCAGAGGTTTAGTGACTAAACCTGCACCTAAGACCAAAACGGATTTCATTATATCTCCTTGTGTGTTTGATATTTACAAGTATTCACTCAGATTTTTAAATCTGGGAGCTAACTTTCCTTTATGTAAAATCACCGCCCGGTGAAGCTCGCTGGGGATCTCCAGATCATCAAATGCAGCATTGAAATCAGCCTTTACCAACTGAGGGATGAAGGGAGTCAGCACTTTGCTGAAGAATTCAGATGATTCCTTCGCCAGTTCGCAGGGCAGGTTATCCACCGCCATAATCACCGGGCCTGATCCTTCCCAGCCATCCGTCACGCTGCCTTCGATGGGATCGTAAACGTACACCGGATTTCCCGGATCGGTGCTTTTCATCGTGCACTGAATGGAACCTTCAATGTCGCAACTGACATCGCCGATTACTCTTAAATTCGGAGTCTGTCCACCCGTATATGCCTCCTTTAAATAATCGAAGGTCACCAGACGTGGATAGCGAGCGTCCCAGTATATGCAGTTTACCAGTACGGTCAGGTGTGGCAGATAACTTTCGAAGCGGGAGCGATACCTCTGTGGATTTTGATAGTAATCCTGCAAATCAAATTTGGTCCCTGTATCTACCGGTTCGACGATATCCTCTTCCTTGAAAACTACCTTGATCAGCTTATCTCGCATATTATCAGGAGAGGCTTTGAAGTCAACCAATTCCGCCGGTTCAATCTGTTCATGTGGAAATAGATCAAAGATCTTCTGTGCACCTGCAGAAACGTTGCCGTAACCGGTAAACCCGAAGATCATGGGGAACATTGCCGGTGGAAGATCTTCAAGCCGCATCTTCGCCGCAACTTCAGTGATTTCCCCTTTGGCATCTTCAAGTGACGCATATTGATGCGCCATCCTTATCTGGCTAAAAGGGTTCCCTATGCCTTCCCATTCCAACCGCTTGCCTAAACTCCATAGGGTATCGATCATACCAGCTAAACCGGCGTGCCTTCCGAAGAAGATTAGACGGCGGTCTGTACCGTCAGTAACCAGTTCGTAATCAATCAGTTGGCACTTCAAATCCATCATCCGCTGTAGCATGGGCATGCTCTGTTTCTGCCCCTTGATGGTATGGGAGAAAAAAACATAGGTCTTGCCAACTTCAAGGAATTCCTGTGGGATCTCTTTTACAGCCAGGATGATGGGACATCGGGAGAGGTCCTCTTCGATGAAAGCGCCAACCTTGCGGTACTCCTCATCCGGATAGATGCGGATATCAGAAGGCTGCAGCCAGACTTCGATTCCATCCTTAACCAGTTTGGCAACGTCGTGGGGAGCTATCGGGACTCTCGCTTCCCACTCATTTTTATCTTCTCGTCTAATTCCTATGCGCATTCACGTTCATCGGCTATTCGAATGTGATCCCCTGAGCCAGCGGTAAATCCTTCGACCAGTTTATAGTGTTGGTTTGACGGCGCATGTAGGCTTTCCATGAATCAGATCCGGATTCCCGTCCACCGCCAGTTTCCTTCTCACCACCGAATGCTCCGCCAATTTCAGCTCCCGAAGTGCCAATATTGACGTTGGCGATACCGCAGTCGGAACCTTCATGAGAGAGGAAAGTTTCGGCTGCTAAGAGATTTTTTGTAAAGATAGCGGAAGACAGTCCCTGAGGAACTTCATTATGCCAGGCGATAGCATCTTCTAGACTCTCATATTCGATCAAGTAGAGGATAGGTGCGAACGTTTCCTCATGAACAATGGGCCAGCCATGTTCGGCTTTGATAATCGCTGGTTCAACGTAAAATCCTGATTGCCCCGTCTTATTGCCACCATAGAGAAGTTCGCCGCCGGCATCATTAATGGTTTCAAGGGCACTCATCATTATGTCAATTGCCGACTGATTGATTAGCGGCCCCATAAGTGTGTTTTCATCCAGCGGATCACCGATGCGCACCTGTTTATAGGCTTTGATCAGCCTGTCCGTAAAATCTTCGGCGATGCTTTTATGCAGGAAGACCCGGCGCGTACTGGTGCAGCGCTGACCGGCAGTTCCTACAGCGCCGAAAAGAACGGCTCGAACTGCCATTTCCATATCTGCCGTTTCATCGACGATTATGGCGTTGTTGCCGCCAAGCTCCAGTATCGTTCCACCTAATCGTTCGCCTACCACTTTGCCGATACGGTAACCCATCTCACAAGATCCAGTTGCTGAAACCAGAGGAATTCTTCTGTCGTTTATGAGTTTCTCACCGATGACCGAACCACGTCCAATAACTAAGTTGAAGATACCGGTCAGGTTGTGAGCTTTCATTACATCGTTACAGATGTTTTGCACCGCGACTCCTGTAAGAGGAGTTTCCGAAGATGGTTTCCAGAGTGTTACGTCACCACAGACGGCGGCTATAGCGGAATTCCAGGCCCAGACTGCTACCGGGAAGTTGAAGGCAGATATTATGCCGACTACGCCAAGAGGATGCCACTGTTCATACATCCTATGCCTGGGTCTTTCGGAATGCATGGTCAAACCATATAGCTGTCGGGAAAGCCCCAGCGCAAAGTCGCATATATCGATCATCTCCTGAACTTCACCCCAGCCTTCATGCACGATTTTACCCATTTCCAGGGTAACAAGCTTTCCTAACGGGTCCTTCTTGGCTCGTAGAGCTTCTCCCAAATCACGGACGATTAGTCCCCGCTGGGGCGCTGGCATCATGCGCCACTCTTGGAAAGCCTCAGTAGCGGCTGACATCACTTTATCATAATCCTCAATCGACGCTTGCGCTACACTGGCTATCTCTTCACCGGTAGCGGGATTGATGGAGGTGATAAAATCTCTACCTTCTGTAGAAGTCCAGGCACCAGGCCCCGAACAGGCACCCGGGTTTATTTTTTCTATGCCGAGTTCTCTCAGAAAATCCATGAATTCATCTCTCCTGTTTTTTTCGCGTTTATCCCCGTAATGATTTCTAATATACTTGTAATTACAGCATTTAGATTAGACGGATATGGAAGGTATAGTAATTTTTAAGGCTCGAATTGAGAACCACATTAAATGATTCAAAAAAATGGGCTTTGAAAGCCCATACAAAGGTACAAAATAATGAGGTGGAAAGTCAAGAAATTTCGTGAAAATTTTGCGATTTGTCAGGAGTATTTTTCACCTGGTGGGCACATTCTTGCCAGAAGGGTTTAAAAAGCCTCTAAAGTTATTGCTAAATTGCAATAGAAACCACTATTTTTATGAACTGTAAACTTCGCAACAGACGATTATTGAGCATCAACAATCCGATGTGACACCATGAGTTCTCACCAACAAAAACAACCTGGAAACCAAGACTTGGATACGCCTGAGAATCATGACCTCATTCAGAGGTGGCAAGCAATATTCAATCACCTGCCTTTAGGCGTCATCACCACGGATTCTTTAGGACGTATTTTAGATGCCAATTCCTGGCTGCTGGAACGCTTCAGTCTTTCGACCGGTGATTTGGAAAAACTTGTCGGACAACCCTATTCCGATACCGTATTCGGGCAGACCATAAACATAGATAAAGCTCTGCAGAAGATGCGCAAAGGTCGCCCGATTTCTTTTACCAATTTTGTCGAAGAGGATCGATATGGAAAGGAGCGGGCTGTATTAAATATAAAGGGAATCCCACTATATGGGTCTTTAGGTGACGTCAATGGCGGCATGATAATTATCGATGACGTAACAGAAGAGACCAATCAAACCGAGACGAACAATCAGGCGCTGATGCTTGAAACCACAGGATCTGTAGCAGGCATGATGTTGCATGACTTTAACAACCTTCTCTGCGCTATACTGGGGCATTCACAATTCATAAAGTCGAACTTCGAATCAGAGAGCCCACTGTTGGCTGATGTTGACGCCATTGAAACAGCAGCACTTACAGCCTCTGAAATAACCCGACGCTTACGTTCATGGGTAAAACCGACAGGAAATACGCCTCAACCGCTGAATTTGAACGATCTAATTAAAGAGACTGTTAATATAATGCAACGACCTCTTTTTAATAAGATCAATATATCATTAGAATTTGATTCTTCACTGCCGCCAATTCTTGCCGATGAAGTTGACGTCAAACGAGCCATAATTACCCTCTTTTCCAACGCAGCCAAGGCTATGCCACAAGGTGGGAATATCAATATTCGTACGGGGACGATTCCTGCTGCCGAAACCGATGCTTTGGGTCTACCAGACACAGCAGATGAAGGCGTCTGGGCTGCCTTTCAGGATACAGGCGTGGGTATGACACAGGAGACCAGGGAAAAACTATACGAACCGTTTTTCAATGGCGGGAAATTAGAAGATTCCTTAGGATTGGGGCTAACTTCACTTCAGAAAATACTTAAGAAACACCATGCTTCGATTCGAGTTGACAGCCAGTTAGGGCGAGGAAGCGTATTCACCCTCTATTTCCCGAAAGCTTCAGAGCCTGTGGAAAAAACTGATATCGAGATCGATACGCCACATTTAGGGAAGGAGACAGTTCTCCTTGTGGATAGTGAACCTGTGGTACGCGCCATGGGGTGTAAAATTCTCCGTTCCAACGGATATACTGTATTGGACGCAGAACTGGGAAGTCAGGTGTTAACTATATTTAGAAATAGAAGCAGCGAGATTGATCTGGTTATTCTGGATATGTTTCTCCCCGACTACAAAATTGATGGCATCATCAGTGAATTGAAACGAATTGCCCCGGATGTACAGATTCTAATCACCAGTGGATTTGTATTTGACGATGAGACTTCTATGGACTTCCACCATCATAACACCACAGGGTTTATTCAAAAACCTTACAGAATGAATGCTCTGTTAGCTCAAGTGCGAAACGTTCTGGACGGCGAAGTCTGCACAGCGGCTGATAATTGAATTATAAATCCTCACCCACGGTAACTTCGGTAATTCTCCGCCGGAATTCCCGAACTGCTATGGCAATATCATCTGAACTGATTATTCCTGTAACTACTGCAACCCGCTTAACTCCGGCATCAAGTACCTGTTGCAGGTTTTCCAGCTTAATCCCACCCATCACTGTAATAGGGATATTCACCAGATCATTGACTTTACGAAAAAGCTCAATACCAACCGGCGTTCCGGTGTGTTCCTTCGTCTGAGTGGCGAAGATAGGTCCCACATTGATGTAATCAGCGCCCTCCTTTTCAGCCTGAACGGCTTCTTCGATACTATGCGTGGAAACACCAATAATGGTCTGAGGTCCTAACATCCGTCTGGCTGTTTTTAGGGGGAAGTCATCCTGCCCTAAGTGAACTCCGTCAGCCTCGACCGCACGACAGATATCCACTCTGTCGTTTATTATCAGAGTCATCCCCGCCTGAAACGTTCTGCGGCGGAATTCTGTGGCAAGTTCGAAGAAATCCCTATCTGAAAGGTCTTTTTCTCGAAGTTGTACAACCTTCGCCCCTCCAGCGATCAACTCATCCAGAACTTCAAGGTTGGTACGCCCGTTTGATAACTTCTCACAAGTCACCGGATACAGATCGAAATTCAGCGAATTATCTTTAGGTACCATCAACCTCCTCCAACGAACCGCACCAATTCGAGAATGTCACCATCAGCTAACTTAACCTCCGGATAAACGCTTTTCTTAACAACCTCCCGGTTGAGTTCTACAACCGTCGTATTTGCATTCAAATCCAGTTCTTCTAAGAGGGATGACAGCGAAACGTCTTCAGACACTTCCCTGGACGTCCCGTTTATGGTGATCCGCATGTTCAGATCCTTCGTGCATGACATAATCCCAATCCTTCCATACCGGTTCGTAACCGCTTTTAAGGATTGCGGCGGCAACTTCCTCTGGCCAACGCTGATCTTCAACAACGAACTGTGCACCTTCTTGAACAGGATGACGGTATCCACCTGGTTCAGTGCGCGATCCTGCCGACATCTGCGTAACGCACAGAGGAATTAAATGATCCCTAAGCGAAGCCGGTTCCCGCGTAGAAATCACGAAACCCGCATCGTTGAGAAACAGGCGTAGCGCCAGCATCAACTGTACTAAAGAGGTATCGTTGACGGGATATGCCGGTTGAAAATCGCCAGGAATATTACGCAGACGCGGAAAACTGATGGTAATCTGCGTCTGCCAATATCTCTTCATCAGATAATCAGCATGTAGAGCCAGGGCAATTCCTTCCCAACGCCAGTCGTTCAGCCCCAACAACGATCCTATACCTATCCGTCTGAAACCTACATCTCCAGCCCTCTCGACCGCTTCTAACCGCCAGTTGAAATCCCTCTTCTTTCCTCGTGGATGCACCGAAGCATACACTTGGCGATCATAAGTCTCCTGGTATAGCGTCAAGCCATCAGCGCCTGCTTCAGCCATCTGTGCGTAAGCAGGTCCTGATAGTGGATATATCTCCAGGGAAAGTGAAGGAAAATCAAGGCTGAGTGCCTGTATTATCTCTCGCAATCTTGCGACCGGCAGAACTTTAGGCGCTTCACCGGATACCAGTAACACATGCCCGAAACCCCACTTCTTCAAATGCGCCGCTTCGGATAATATCTCATCGATGTCCAGGGTTATCCGGGGTACGTCTCTGGTAACGTTAAATCCACAATAAACACAGGAGTTGCTGCACACATTGGATAGATATAATGGCGCATAGAGCAGGATGACCCGCCCGAAACGGCGTAGCGTTATCGCCTGAGCCTGTTCAGCCATCTCTTCCAGATAATTTTCCCCTGCCGGTGAAAGCAGTGCCAGGAAATCACTGAAATTCACCTCCGCTTTCCCTAAAACAGCCTCGACCTGTGAGGTTGAAGTACCAGCAATTGTCTCGACAAGGCGGGAAATATCCGTTCTGTCCAGTATTTCGGTAAAACTCATTTTCTTAAGAAACCTGTCAAAGGTGAAGAAGCTCTGGCAGTGATTCCTTCTGTAGGTATCCCGGCCAAAAACGCCTCCCTACCGGCTTCAACTCCCTGTTTAAAAGCCAGAGCCATCCTTATGGGATCTTCAGCAGTGGCTATGGCAGTGTTCACTAAGACCGCATCAGCACCCATCTCCATCGCTTCTGCTGCGTGGGATGGTGCTCCTAATCCAGCATCCGCCACCACAGGCACGGACGAATTCTCTATAATTAAACCGATAGAATCGCGAGTGCGAAGCCCTTTGTTCGTTCCAATGGGACTACCCAGAGGCATCACCGTAGCACAACCTGCGTCTTCCAGTTTTTTGGCTAATATCGGATCAGCGTTTATGTAGGGCAAAACGGTGAAACCGTCAGCGATCAAAATTTCAGCCGCTTTTAGGGTTTCCACCGGATCGGGAAGCAGGTATCTTGGATCGGGCGTTACTTCCAGTTTAATCCAGGGATCCATGCCCGAAGCGCGAGCCAATTTCGCCAGCCGTACTGCTTCCTCCCCGTCTCTGGCGCCTGACGTGTTGGGCAGCAGCAAGAAATCACCGCCCTGCAGCGCCGTCAGCATGTCATCCTGAGGGTTTTCCAGATCGACGCGCCGTAGCGCCACGGTTACTATTTCCGAACCGGAAGCATCCACCGCTTCCCGCATTACGCTGCTGGAGGAAAATTTCCCCGTCCCCAATAAGAGCCGTGACCTGAAGCTGCGCCCGGCGATGACCAAAGAATCCTGTGGTTTTTTAGACATTTTATATGTTCAACTTATTCTAAAGGTATTATACGCCTATTCGCCCGTGAAAGTTTACCCTTTCAGATGCAATATAGCATATTCAACCTGAAAAAGCAAATGGAAAGCAGATTAACAGATAAAAAAAGCGCCCCATTTAGTGGGACGCTTTTACTATCACCCTTGAAATCAGGCTGTCAGAGTTTATAACATGCTAAATGTTTCTTTTTCTCCAGGATAAAGATGCGGTTCCTGCCGCTATCTAAGAAAATATCCTTTCTGACCCACTTTACCTTTAGGGGAAAATTACTCTAAAACTTGAATATTCTGTTTTTGTTTTGTATATTAAAATATGATTCCTGCTGGAGATGGAAATAGCAGCACGCCTGAGATTACCTCTGAAGAGATCAGTGCCCAGGAAACCGCAACTCGCGAACTGATTATTCGCGCCAAAGATGGCGACCAATTAGCCTTTCGCGATCTGGTAGATATGTACCGAACCCGAGTAGCCTCGATAGCTTACGGTTTGGTTAACAACTACGATGATGCCCGCGATATTTCCCAGGAAGTTTTCATAAAAGTTTATAGATCGCTGGGTAAATTCGACGTAAAACGGAAATTCTTCACCTGGCTTTACAGATTGACAGTCAACGCTTCAATTGATTTCATCCGCGCTAATAAAAAACGTTCCCATCACGAATCCATCGATTCAGATGATAGTTACGTTCAGTTTCCCAATCAGGATTTAGATCACGATCTGGATAGACGCATGGAAAAGATCGAGCGCAATGAGATCTTTCACCGCATTGTCAGCAGGCTTAATCCCAAGCAGAAGAGCGCTTTCCTGCTCTGCGACCTACAGGGATTATCTTCTGCTGAAGCTTCGGAAATAATGGACTGTCCGCAGGTGACACTCCGTTGGTATCTACATGAAGCGCGTAAAAAAATTCGGCAGCACGTTGAAAAAAATTATCCCGAATACTTCGTTTCCGGGAAGAAGACTAAAACGACCGTAAAATGATTCAATTTATTTACCAACTCACGTTATTTGTTTCACGTAATTATTTTGTGGGGGTTAACGCTTCCAATCGAAGTGTGAATTGGCTCAATGGATCAGAATGTCTGAATTTCCGTAAAATGATGATAATCGAAAGGGATTTATAGGGGGAAATAGCGATGAAATGTAGCAAAGCACAAAAGTACATCCCGGATCTGCGCACCGGCAGCATATCCAACCGCATAAAGAAACTTCTCCTGAAGCACTTAGACAGATGTGAGAGATGCCAACTGTGGCTGGAAACCTGGGAAAAAGTCTGTAATTTCAGTATGGAAGTGAGTACTTCCATTACAGGTTTGGACTGGGAACCATTCGATCGTGCCATTGATCAGGAGCTGAAGTACAATCCCAATCCTGGTAGTCAAAAGCCGGGTATTCTCCAGGCTCTGAGTATATTCATTCAGAGGGTTACAGCCCTTGCACAAAATCCTCAGATGAGGACGGTCCTGGCTGGTGCTGCTGCTGTATTGGTAGTTTTCGTTAGCGGACATCTGCATTTCAACAGGTATGATGCGTCAAATCCCATGGATCTGAGACTGGGTGAGAGTTTGACAAATTTCGCTGAAGAAGGTGCTATTGTGTATCACTCACCGAACACAGAAACAATTTATTATTCAGAAAAAATAAGTCTGGAAACCATCGAAGGAAAAGACATTAACTTTTCACAACTAAAAGAATAATCCATCATGAATTATCAAATTGCCCGAAAAAGCCTCATCCTTGGAGCGGTTTGCCTTTTCCTGCCTGTGATTACATTTCAAGGATGCCAAACTGTCGATGAACATACTCTGTTGGATTCCATCCAGAAAGCCATAGAGAAAGTTGCCATGCAGCGGATGGAAGCAATAGTTGTCGTTGACGTCAAAACCAAGATAATTGAGAATCACGACGACGATTGTGAACACTACCAGCATCGTATCGGTTCAGGTTTCATGTATGACGCCAGCGGAATGATTGTCACCGCAGACGTCATCTTAAGTGATGTAGATGAAATTACCGTTATTACGCAGGATGGAAAGAAACTACCCGCTGAATTGGTCGGCAGAGATTGCGAAACCAACATTGCCGTTATCAAGGTTGACAATATGGGTGCCGAACCGATACCTCTACTCCCTGAAGGAGAACCGGTTGGATGCCTGGGACTGGTGCTGGGGAATACTTACTATTCACAGGGATTAGCATGCACCTGGGGAACCATAAATCAAACCTGGATTGGCGGCGGGGACTTCTTAGACGATAAACTTCTGGCAATGCATCTATATTGGCCTGAAATCCAGAGCGGCACGCCCATAATAGACGTCTTCGGTAACGTTATCGGTATTGCCGAGGGGCATCTGGAAAAGATGGAAGCAACTTTGACTATCATTCCCGCTACAACAATCAAACGGGTAACTGAGAGATTAATCCGGGATGGTCACATAAATCGTGGTTGGGCGGGCATAAAGTCCGATCCCGTTTGCCCTGAAAGAACCATTGCCGCACTGATTTATGAATGGAAAGGCAAGGGAGCTGTTATTTCTGATGTTGTACCGGGAAGTCCGGCAGAAGTTGCTGGTCTTCAACCATCGGACATCATAGTGACATTTGACTCTAATCCCGTTATCTGCATATCTGATTTCAGGAGAAAAACGACTGCTACTGCACCGGGCATGAGCGTTATTTTAGGCGTCATTCGGGATGGACAGGAGATTGACCTTACAATCGAACTTGCAGCCTTGCCCGATAACCCTGACAGAAAGAGACGCTGCGTTAAACGATCAGCCTAATTGCCATTAGAGTATAAGGTATTTGGATAATAGAGGCGAGCTACATCAACATGTAGCTCGTTCTCTTGTCTCCCTGATTGATAATGCAACAATTTGTTGACAAAAAACTTAAAAATTCGTATATTGCCTCAGGACCACCTGCTTTATCCTGTAAGAACGGTCGGACTCCCCAGACAAACCTTTTCCCAAATTAATGGTAAAACTGGCTGCTTTCGCTTCCGGTCAGGGGTCAAACTTTAAAGCAATTCATAGACACTTAAAAAAACTATCCCTGCCCGGCAGATATGTACTGTTGATCAGTGACCGCCCTAATCCACCAGTGGCGGATTTCGCTAATGCGGAAGGAATTCCTTTTCTGCATTTGAATGCCAAAGGCTTTTCTTCTCGCGATGACTATGTGAAGAGACTTTTAACCGAACTCAAAGCGCACAAAGTGGAATGGATTACCTTAGCTGGCTACCTGAAACTGATTCCGTCTGAAGTTGTTCGCGCCTACAACGGTCGCATGATGAACATTCATCCTGCCTTGTTGCCCAGCTTCGGCGGTAAGGGAATGTACGGAATGAACGTTCACAACGCTGTTGTCGATTCAGGCGTCAAAGTGTCCGGAGCTTCCGTGCACATGGTGGATGAAGAATACGATACCGGCCCGGTCATTATACAGGAAACCGTGCCCGTCACCTATGAAGATACGCCCGAAGAAGTGGCAGCGCGCGTTCTTGAAGTTGAACATAAAATATACCCTCAAGCTGTTGAACTTGCGGTTAAAGATAAGATCCGCCTGCACGGCAGGCGCGTGGAAATACTCCCTTGATCATAACGAAAGTTTAATATTAATAGAAACTAACTGTAAACAGATCAAATGCAGATTAAAAACGCGCTAATCTCAGTTTATGATAAGACCAAAGTAACAGACTTCGCCAGAGATTTAGTCCGCCTGGATGTGAATATTATTTCCACGGGTGGCACTTCCAAAGCGTTATCACAGGAAAATATCCCTCACAGACAGGCTGAAGAGATAACCAACTTCCCTGAAATTCTGGACGGGCGTGTAAAGACGCTGCATCCGCATATACACGCTGGTATCCTCTTCCGCAGAAATCTGGAAGATGACAAAAAATGCCTGACCGATTTGGGCATAGATTCCATTGACTTAATTGCTGTGAACCTGTATCCTTTCGCGCGCACTGCCGCTGACCCCAATGCCTCGCATGAAGACGTCCTGGAAATGATAGACATTGGCGGACCTTCCATGCTTCGCGCCGCCGCCAAAAATTACCCATTTGTACTTCCAATCTGCATACCCTCAAGATATGCAGACGTAATCAAAGCGATTGAAGAAAACGCTCTTGATGAGGATTTCCGTCGACAGTTTGCAGCCGAAGCTTTCCATCATACAACTGAATATGATCGTGCCGTCGCAGCGTATTTGACTGGCGGCGATTCGCAGGGTTTCCCTGAAGACCTGATCATGCATTTCCACCAGCAGCAGTCCCTGCGCTATGGTGAAAACCCTCATCAAAAGGCTGCCTTCTATCTACCTACCAGAAAATCTGCTCCTTATCAGCAGCTTTGGGGCAAGGAGCTAAGCTTTAATAACCTACTGGACCTGGAAGCCGCTGCCGGTATGGCAGCAGATTTCGACAATCCCTGCGTTATTCTGGTTAAACACACCGTTCCTTGCGGCGCTGCTGTCCATTCCGATCCGGTGCAAGCCTATAAAAACGCCTTCGCAACCGACACATCCAGTCCTTTCGGCGGCATTGTGGGTTTAAATCACCCCTTAAGCCGGGAACTGGCACAGGAACTTTCCGGTGTGTTCTATGAGGTGGTAGTCGCCCCGGCGTTCGATGAAGATGCGCTGGAAATCTTGCGAAAGAAGAAAAATCTGCGTCTGATCAAATTGACTGAATTACCCTCTGGTAGTGAGGATATACGCAGTGCTATGGGTGGACTGCTTGTCCAGGAAAAGGACGGGGTTACCCCGCGTAACGAAAGCTGGACTGTGGCGACTAAACGGCAACCCACAGAAAGAGAATGGGCTGGATTGGAATTCGCCTGGAAAGTATGCCGCTGGGCAAAATCCAATTCGGTGGTGTTCGCTTCTGCAGATTGCACTCTGGGTATTGGTCTGGGACAGACCTCGCGCGTGGACTCAGTTGAACTGGCTGTCGCTCGCGCCAAGAAATATGGACCGCATTTGAAGGGTTCAGTTTTAGCTTCAGACGCCTTCTTCCCCTTCCCTGACGGAGCGGAAGCCGCGGTGAAAGCCGGCGCAACTGCCATCATTCAACCCGGTGGTTCCATGCGAGATAAAGACGTAATCGAAGCCTGCGACAAACTGAATGTTGCTATGGTCTTCACCGGTGAAAGGCATTTTCGGCATTAAGAGAATTTAATATTCGCCGAAATATAATAAAACATGGATAACTATCATAAAATAGTGAAAATTAACTTTATCCAAAGGAACTAACCCCATGGGTTTCTCTCTATTCAGTATGCTTTCCAGCGACATCGCCATTGATCTGGGTACGGCGAACACGCTGGTTTACGTTAAAGGCAAAGGCATCATGGTGCGCGAACCGTCCATTGTGGCAATAAGCGCAACCGATCATAAAGCTATTGCCATCGGTCATGAAGCTAGAGCTATGATGGGTAAGACACACGGTGAAATCCAGGTGGTCCGCCCCATGAAAGACGGCGTTATCGACGATGACGAAATCGCCGAAGTCATGATCCGTTCTTTCATCCGCAAGGTACACAAGAACCGCCTGGTCAGACCCGTGGTGATAGTCTGCGTGCCTTCCGGTGTAACCAAGTCTGAAAAACGGATCATCCGCAATTCCGCCGAACAAGCAGGCGCCCGTGAAGTATATCTGGTTGCTGAACCGATGGCTGCAGCTATGGGTGTAGATCTGCCGGTACTCGAACCGATGGGCAACATGGTTGTTGACATAGGGGGTGGAACTACCGAAATCGCCGTTATAAGTTTGGGCGGCATTGTCTGTGATACTTCCATCCGCATCGGTGGAGATGAAATGGACGAAGCTATCATTCAATTCATGCGCCGGAATTACAACCTATTGATCGGCGATCGCACAGCCGAGAATATTAAATGCACAGTCGGTTCTGCTATGCCGCTGGATGAAGAACTGACTATGATTGCCAAAGGACGCGACCTGATAGCAGGCGTTCCCAAGGCAATTGAAATCAATTCTGAAGAGATCAGGGAAGCTCTGGCTGAACCCGTAAGCGCTGTAGTTGACGCACTGAAGGTATCTCTGGAGAAGACGCCACCAGAGTTGGCGGCGGATATTCGTGATCGCGGCATTATCATGACGGGCGGCGGCGCTTTGATAAAAGGTCTGGACCGAAGGCTTCGCGAGGAAACCAATCTCCCCATCAACATTGCTGAAGACCCTCTCACCTGCGTAGTTCGCGGTACCGGCAAAGTACTTGACGACTTTGGCAAATACGAAAAGGTTCTGTTGCGAGGTTAATCAGTGTATCGCTTGCTGGAAATATTAGCGGGAAGAACGCTAAAACCATGGATCACCTTAGCTGCGGCAGTGACACTTTCAATGGTTTTTATGACCACTGGCAGTGGCGATATAACTGGTATAGCCAGTGCACGCGCCGCTGATATAATAGCAACGTTGACTCGACCCTTCGGCATTTTCCCGGAAATGATCCGCTTGAAGTCCGAAAACACTCGTTTGCGCAGAGAAAACGTCGAACTGATGCTTCGCGCTAACCATGCAGATGAGGCTATCAACGAAAATCAACGACTGCGGGAGCTTCTGGATTTTAAGAAAAAATCAAACCTTAATCTAAGATCTGCTGATATTTTAGCCAGAGATCCTCTCCCGGGAGTAAATTCGATCCTCTTAGATATTGGTAAACGCCAGGGTGCAGAGATACACCAGCCAGTTATTTGCAGTCAGGGGTTGGTGGGTAAACTGGTTCAAGTAGGAGCTAAGACATCGGTCGTTCAACTGATCCTCGATCGCAACTTAGGAGCGGCTGTGAGACTTTCCGATTGCAGAGTTGATGGAATAACCAAATGGGCTGGGCACAACCGGCTGATTATCGAAGGTATTCCTGCTTCAGCGCCAGTACACTTAAATGAAGAGGTCATTTCATCAGGGTTAGATGGAATCTTCCCTGAAGGAATCCCCGTTGGAGAAGTCATCAGCACCAATAAAATTGAAGAGAGCCTCTTTCTTCAGGTTGAAATACAACCAGCCGTAGTTTTTTCTAAAGTAGAAGAAGTATTTTTAGTCACGAATAATCCTTCCCCAGTAACACCATGAGCCAGCTAAAGAATCTATCAGTTGGCTTCCTATTCATCCTCCTCCAGATAACCATGCTTAACATGTTGGCAATTAAGGGAATCCGTCCGGATTTGCTGGTGCTATTCATCGTTGGTCGGGCGCTTTCGGAAGGACCGACTGCCGGAGTTCTCTGGGGTTTTGGATGTGGTCTCATTCTCGATTCGATGAGCGGCGGGCTGTTTGGGCTGGGCGCATTCACTTATGCCATAACAGGCTTCATCAGCGGCCAATTTTCGTCGAAGAAGGGGACAAGTCGCAGCCGCTACCTGCTCACTCTCGCTTTGGGATCGTTAACTGCCTTTGTTATCTTTCTCTATTTTATCGAACCCTGGGATCAGGCGGGATGGGGATACCTGTTCCTCACCAGAACGCTTCCGGGAGCATTCTATAGTTGGTTCTTCGGTTTTATATGGATCTTCTCGCCATTTGCACATTTAAGAGCTGGTAAAGGACGTGGCTGATTACAACCTGCAATCGAGGATAAAAATGCTGGGAGGAATCAGCCTGATTGCGTTTCTTTTCCTCTGGATAAGGTTGTACCAGCTCCAGATCATCCAGAGTGATAAATTTCAGGCAAGATCAGAAGCCAATAGTGTACGCGTAGTTGAAGAGTTACCCGGCAGAACTTTAATCTGTGATCGAAACGGGCGCGTACTGGTGGAGAACAGACCTTCTTATTCCCTGAGTCTGATCCCGTATGAGGCAAAACGTAACCCGCATACCATCAGTGAACTATCGATAATCCTGTCAAGACCACAATCTGAACTTCAAGCCTTAACGCAAAATAAGGGACTTCCGAGCTACCAACCCGTTAAATTAGCTCGAGATATCGACTTTCACACTTTAGCTGCTTTCAAAGCGAGAGAGTTCCATTTAGCCGGTGTCAGCTACCACTTCGATCCCAAAAGATTCTATCCTTATTCAGTAGCTCCTCACACATTAGGTTACATAGCTGAAATCTCAGAATCCGAGAAGAAAAAGTTCCCTTCCAGAAAGACCGGTGACATTGTAGGTAAAAGCGGTATCGAACGCCAATATGAAGATATTCTTGCGGGGCGAAAAGGCTATCATTACATGATTGTAAACGCCTTAGGGCAGATAACAGGGGAAATCGAGGATAAATACATTCCCCCCAGGCGCGGAGGTAAGTTGTACCTGACTATAGATCTCGATCTCCAGATATTAGCGGAAAAATTGCTTGCCGGTAAGCGTGGTGCCGTTGTCGCGTTGGATCCACGCAATGGCGAAATCTTAGCTATCGCTTCAGCGCCGAAATACGACCCTGAAGTGTTTACTGGCGTACTTCGCAGCGATGACTGGCAGAAATTGCAAAATAACCCCGACGTCCCTTTGTTGCACCGTGCGATTCAAAGTGGTTACCCTCCTGCTTCCACCTTCAAGATGGTTACTATGACAGCAGGAATCGAAGAAGGTTTAGTGGATGAAGAATATCGCCACGATTGCCCCGGCTATTACCGCCTGGGAAGGATTTACCACTGTTTCAAACGAGATGGGCACGGTGAACTAACTCCAATCGAAGCAATCGAACAATCATGTGATGCTTTTTTCTACAAGCTTGGACACCAGCTTGGCGTGGAGAAAATAGCTCATTACATGAAAATATTCGGCTTTGGTTCTAAAACAGGCGTAGATATCGATAATGAAATCGCTGGAATTGTACCGGACAAACAATACCTTGATAAAAGGTATGGCGCGGGAAAATGGAGTAAAGGCTTAGCTATAAATATTTCCATCGGTCAAGGGGAAATCCTGGTAACACCGCTGCAGTTGGCTCAGTACTGTGGGATTCTGGCAATGAAGGGATTGAAGGCAAGACCTCAACTATTTTTAGAAATGCACCAGGGAAATGGTGAAGTTTTCCAGAGTAAACCAGAAATTACCCATATCGATATAAAACCGGCAACATTTGAAGTTCTGAGGTCAGGAATGCGACTCGTTCTCTCAGGCGAAGACGGCACTGCTAAGTGGCTCGATGATCCGAGGTGGCATCTTGCGGGAAAAACCGGCACCGCCCAAAACCCTCATGGTGATGACCATGCCTTGTTCGTAGGTTTTGCGCCATTTGAGGACCCTGTTATTGCCGTGGCGGTAATAGTGGAAAATGTCGGATTTGGATCGACGCATGCAGCACCTATAGCTGTAGAGCTGATGACGCGCTACCTGGAGATTTCAGAAGTTCCTCAGATTGTGGCGGAAGAAGAACCTGCTGATAGTACAGGAGATTCTGCGAGTGATATTTAATAGGCTAAAACAACAGGACCTTGGGTTGCTCTTTGCAGTAATCACACTTATTGGAATCGGACTGGTTGTCCTTTACACGGTTACATCCAGCAATCAAACCGGTATCTCCACCACATTCCAGAAACAACTGCTTTATGGATTCATCGGTGTGATTTTCATGGGAATTGCTGCTATCTTCTCACCGCGTGTGCATTACACGTTCGCATATCTGTTCTATATTGTCAGTTGTTTACTGCTTTTAGGAGTGCTTCTCTGGGGAGATGAAACTAAGGGGGCAGCCAGATGGATAGACTTAGGGTTATTCTCATTCCAACCTTCGGAACCGGCTAAAATTGCATTGGTTTTAGTTCTGGCGCGGTACGTGACTGATAAAAAGTACGATCCCCGTAAACCGCTGCACATCATGGGAACGATAGCCGTAACATTTATCCCTTTAACACTGGTATTATTACAACCGGATCTCGGCACATCCATAGTTTTCGCAGCAATATTACTAGCGATGTTAGTTGCTATTGGAACCCCCTTTTCTTATCTCCTTCTGATGATAACACCAATATGTGCTGCTCTGGCATCGGTAAATACTATAGTTCTCCTTATCTATATCATAGTCATAATATTATTTGCCTGGGGTATGCACATGCGGATGGGTATGTTGATTCTACTGATAATTGCTAATCTGGTTATCAGTCTGGGGACGCCAGAGCTTTGGAATCAGCTTAAACCTTATCAGAAAAACCGCTTGATTTCCTTCGTCAATCCCGAGGCTGATCCAAAAGGATCAGGCTACCAGGTAATTCAATCTAAAGTGGCAATTGGTTCCGGCGGCTTCAGCGGCAAGGGATTGGGGCGGGGAAGCCAGACGCAGCTAAAATTTCTCCCCGAACAGCATACTGATTTTATCTTTTCCGTAATCGGTGAGGAATTTGGGTTGATAGGAGCTACAGGAGTTCTGGCGCTGCTCTTTTGGGTCGTCTATAGAGGATTCCACGCGGCTTTGCGCACAAAAGGCAAATACAGTGCCTTGATATGTATAGGTTTAAGCATCATAATCACCGTACACATCTTTATAAATATCGGTATGACTATTGGTATCATGCCCGTGACGGGACTGCCGTTACCTTTCCTCAGTTATGGCGGTTCCTTCTTATGGACTATTATGATTTCTGTTGGGCTAATATTGGGTGTAGGACGGCGCTGGAAGGAATATACCCCTTAATTTGTAAAAAAAACCTTGATTTATGCGTTCTGAATGTAAATATTAGGGAATGCTTGACACTGAACATTTAGAGGAACGCACCATGATAGAGCAACGTAGTTCAATCTTAGAACAATTGGACGTCATTGACAATCTGCCCACACTACCCAACGTATTCCTGCGCATCATGCAGTTAATGCGGGATCCCGAAGTTTCCATGAAGGACATTGCGGAAATAATTGAATCGGATCCGGCAATTAGCATGAAAATCTTGAAACTGATTAACTCCACTTTCTACGGTCTTTCCAAGCAAGTTGATTCCATCCAACAATCTATCGTGCTTTTAGGAAGCTCCACTATCAAGAACGTGGTTATCTCCATATCTATTTTTAAAGTTCTCAATACAGGTAAACCTGGCACAGGCTTCAACCGTAAAGCTTTCTGGCAGCACTCAATTGGCTGCGGTCTGATAGCCAGGTACATCAGCAATCAATTAGGTTGGGAAAAGAACGAAGATGGTTTCATCGCTGGCGTCACTCATGATATTGGCAAAGTCATCTTAGACCGTTTCTTCCCCGAACAGCTCGTCTCAGTAATGGAACATATTAAAAATAACGGCAGCTCTTTCTATGAAGCAGAGACTATTACGTTGGGAACTTCCCATTCCGAAATTGGCTCTCTTCTGGCTGAAAACTGGAAACTTCCCGAAAAGCTTGTGCATGTAATTGCCCAGCACCACTCTCTGGAACCGGAATCCGAACATGCTGGTTTGATCGCCCTGATCCAATTAGCCGATATGCTTACCTATCATTATAAAATTGGTTCCGGTGGAGCGGAAAAAAATCCTCCGATAGACCCCAATGTCTGGTCAGTTCTGAGTATTGAGCCCGAAATATTGCAGGAATGGGATGAAGAGCTAAAAGGAGAAATCGCCAACAGCCAGGAATTGGGGACCCTGCTGGCTTAATATAAACCATCCTTAAAGCCCGGTGTTCGCTTAGATCGCCGGGCTTTTTGTTTTACCTACCCGTAAACGCTTTTTCCCTTGGAAAATCTACCTCTTTTTGCTATATTTTATATGTGCTTTCTGTACAGTTTCAATTCTCCACCTGCTGCAACATGAAAAACTTCCTCCCCGGACCGACAGAGGTAAACCCTGAAATCCTGGCTGAACTTGCCAAGCCTGTAATGGGGCATCATACACCGGAATTCAGAGACCTCATATCTCAACTCAAATCCCGGTTGCAGTACATCTTTGGCACGGAAAACGAGGTAATAACCCTAACCTGTACTGCTTCAGCTGCTTTAGAAGCGGCTCTGGTAAATACATGTAAAGAGAAAATACTGGTTGTTTCCAACGGAGCTTTCGGGGAACGCTGGCTGCAGGCAGCCAGGAGCAGAGGTTTGGCTTCAGATGGGTTGGTATTGGGCTGGGGAATTCCCATACCACCATATGAGGTTCGTCGTCTGCTGGATCGAGTTCCCTACGATACGGTGGTGATGGTCCATGGGGAATCATCTACAGGGATGTTAAATCCCATCGAACCGATCTCAGAGTTACTAAAGGCACATCCCGAAATTGTCTTCATAGTGGACGCAGTTGCCACCTTAGGTGGCGTTGAACTTCAGATGGATAAATCCAGAATTGACGTACTGGTGGGCGCATCACATAAATGCTTAGCTCTGCCGCCTGGTGTGGTTCCCCTGGGATTATCACCGCGTGCCCTGAAGAGAAGCAAATCCGCGAAGCAGAAAGGTTATTCGTTCGATTTCAACCTCTGGGCTGAAAGCTGGCATGAAAATAAGGTTGTCGGTACACCCGCAGTACCTCAGCTCCAGGCAATGCTAACCCAACTGGACCGAATTCAGGATGAATCAATCCAGGTACGCTGGAAACGCCATAAGAATATGCAAGAATTAACCATACATTGGGCTGAAAAGAACGGTTTCATTCCTTTTCCTCCGGAAGACTACAGGCTTCCTTCGGTGAGTTGCCTCCGTCCAGAAGTCAGCCGTGCCACCTCCCCGATCGTTGCAGCCTTAACCGAACGCGGCTTCCTGATTGACAGCGGTTATGGAAAGCTAAAAGGTAGAACTATTCGCATCGGTCACATGGGTGACTGGACCACAGAGGATATTAAAGGATTGTTGGATCATCTAAGTCAGGTTAGCACATGAAAAAGCCGATCTCACATCAGAGATCGGCCAACAATCATGATTTGTTCAGTTTCAGCTTGCTTTCTGAATTTTTCCGGCTTGAATGCATGATGTACAAACACGCATCCGCTTGACGTGACCGTTCTGCACCACCCGGACTCTCTGGAGGTTTGGTATCCAGCGCCGCTTGGTCAGATTGTGAGCGTGACTTTTATTGTGACCGACTAAGGGTCCTTTACCGCAAATATCGCATCTTTGAGACATGATTTAACCCGTACGGGACATTTAGATAATTTTTTAGAAACTTCAATATAGATAAATACTCATGATAATGCAAGGAAAAATTCGCGATTCTGTTATTTATCGTTTCGGTCGATCATGCCTTTTTTCTTAAATTTCTTACGTAAGGGGCTTGACAATGCGTGTTTTTTTTCATATTATTATAGGTAGCCATCGCTAACGCGTAATAATCGTGAGGGGAGTATGATACCGGTAAGAGTGGCGAATGTTTCCGTATGCCCTCCCTATCAGGGATATGTGGTTGTTCTCCATGAAATAGAAGGAGAACGCTGGTTACCGATCTTTATCGGCGCTGCTGAAGCGCAGGCAATTTCATTACTACTGCGCAATAAAAGCTATTCGCGCCCTTTGACATTCGACCTGTTCTATAACCTCTTAGATGCAGCCAATGCTCAAGTTGAGCAGGTATCGATCATCGATCTGAAGGAAAATACCTTCTATGCTTTAGTCGAAATGAAAACGGTTGCAGGGGACGCAAAAATCGACGCCCGACCCTCGGACGCTATCGCCATCGGATTACGGTCAAAAGCGACCATTACCGTGGCGGAACATGTAATGAACACGGCAGGTGTAACCGGAGATAGATCTCAATCACAAATAAACAATCTCAACCAGATTGCAGAACTGAATAAGAAACTTCAATCAGCAATTGAAAACGAAAGCTACGAAGAAGCTGCTTCACTTCGTGATCGCATTCGCGATCTGGAGAAGAAGGAAAATCTGCGTTAGCTTCCCCTGTTCAAGTTAATGAGGTTGGATCATTTCCACATATTGGAATGATCCTTTTTCATATTCTCACTGTGGCTACACTATCTCAATAGGCACAAGGATAATCCACTTAAGGATTACTACTACATAAAATCATTATACAATACGTGAGGATCCCGAATGTCAGAAAACGACGTAGATTCTAAAAATTCTCTTCTGTTCATGGGGTTGGTAACTTCCTTCCAACAAAACGCCCTGCAGACTATGGGGAAACTGGTAGATCCGCTAACCGGCAAAACGGAAGTTAGCCTCGAAGGAGCTTCAGCTTATATTGACCTTCTGGATATGCTGGCTGCCAGGACCAAGGGAAACATATCAGAGGAAGAATCGAGTACATTGGAACAGATCATTTCCCACCTTAAGCTGAACTATGTTGAAGAGATGAACAAACCCAAAGAAGATGAAACGGAATCAAAATCCGAAGATACTGAGGAACGGGATTCTTCCGATACTACAAAATCTGATGGCGATTCAAGCGAAAAGACGGAAAGTTAATTCGTTTTATCAGCACTGAAACCAAGCACACTCCGATTTGAATAAAAATAAGTTGCAACATTCTGACTCACCATATATATTGCCTCCGGTGAAGATAGGGGAATTACATGTGGAATTCCCCGTTATGCTGGCCCCGTTAGCCGGAATCACCGACCGCTCTTTCAGATCAATCTGCCGGCGGCTTGGCGCCGGGATGGTTTTCACAGAGATGGTCAGCTCCGAAGCTATCGAGCATAATTCGGCGAAATCGTGGAACTTAGCTACTTTTTCTAAAAGCGAACATCCAGTCGGCATCCAAATTTTCAGTCACGATCCGGAAACGCTGGCAAGATCAGCTTCTTCTGTCGAGGAGTTGAAACCGGACGCGATAGACCTGAATTTCGGCTGTCCGGTTCGGAAAGTCGTCAAACGCGGTGCTGGAGCTGGCTTTTTAGAAGACCTTGAAGGACTCTCAACTGCGGTGCGCTGGGTTGTCCAGAGTGTAAAAACGCCGGTAACGGTTAAGATCCGGTCTGGACCTTCTGTTGATCGGATAGTTGCCGTTGAAGCTGCCAAGCGAGCGGAGACGGAAGGTGCCGTTGCTGTAACCGTTCATCCCCGCACCACCAAGCAGGCATTCAAGGGCAAGGCGGACTGGAAGATAATTGCCCAGGTAAAGGAAGCTGTCAGCATTCCGGTAATCGGGAACGGTGATGTAATCGCGCCGCAGGACGTATTGCAAATGCGGGATCAGACCGGGTGTGATGCCGTGATGATCGGCAGAGGCTCTCTGGGTAATCCCTGGATTTTCAGCGCTTGTAGAGCTGTTCTAAAAGGTGAACCATGGCAGACGCCGGATACTGCCGAAAGATGGGATGTTATCAGGGAACATTATTCCCTGATGATCGTGGATAAGGGAGATTTTATCGGTGTCAGGGAGATGCGTAAACACTTAGGCTGGTACAGCAGAGGTTTATCTGGCGCTGCTGAATTACGAGCTAAGGTTTTCCGGCTGGAAGACCCTGAAGAAGTTTTAAATATTTGCCAGAAGTTCTTTCTAAATCCTAAGAGTGAATTAAGCTGTGAATGAGAATACAATTAAATCCTGGTTGGCTGATTTCAAAGCCGGGAAACTTAATGAAGAGAAGCTCATCGGTTACCTGAAAAACCTCCCCTTTGAAGATTTGGATTTCGCCAAGGTGGATCATCACAGGAGCTTGAGACGCGGTTTTCCCGAAGTCATCTACGGCGAAGGAAAAGACATTGATCAGATAGTAATGATCGCTCAGAAGATAAACCAGCATGGTAATCCGGCTCTCATCACGCGGCTGAACGAAGATAAGATCGAAGCTCTTATAAAGAAATATCCGGACGCGAAAATAAACCGGAAGGCGAGAACCGCCCTTCTGGGCAAGGACCCGAAATCGAAACGATCTGATAAAACGGATCTCCAGGGTATGGTTATGACGGCGGGGACTTCCGATATGGACGTCGCGGAAGAAGCTGCAGAAACTCTGGAAGCTTTCGGCTACAACTGCGACCGGCTTTACGACGTCGGTGTCGCCGGTCTTCACCGCCTTATGGCACACCGTGAGAGGATTCTAAAAGCCAACGCCATCGCTGTAATAGCAGGAATGGAAGGCGCACTTGCTTCAGTTGTTGGTGGGTTAGTCGAAGTGCCGGTCATCGCCGTCCCGACTTCTGTCGGTTACGGAGCGAACTTCAATGGAATTTCGGCATTGTTGGGCATGTTAACCGGATGCGCCGGAGGTGTGGCTGTGGTCAACATCGATAACGGTTTCGCTGCAGGGTATATGCTTGCTGTAATTCTGCGTAACCTTGAAAGCGCCAAAAAATAGAACTTAAATATCTGCCAGCAATAGCTTAGTTCAGCAACAAGTTCGAATAAAGTCAATCCATGGAACGGGAGAACGACACACACCGGCTTATCAAGGATTTCCAGACGCTGTCTGAAGACATCGATCTGCTCATGCAGAGTTTCATAGATGACACACATCCTGTGCCGGGTGTGGGCCGAGGTTATCTGCCAGCGATGGATATCTTTGAAACGGAGACTGAAATGGCTTGCCTGCTTGAACTTGCGGGCGTGGCTCCGCAGGATGTGCAGATAAAACTGCAAAATAGAACTCTGCTGATTTCTGGTGTGCGCCGGGAAATTCCGGGATTCGATCAACGCAAATACCACAAGATGGAACTGGACTTCGGATGTTTTGAGAGAACCCTGGTAATTCCCGAACCGGTCAAACCGAAGACGCTGCAATGGCAGAACCTGGGGGGGTTCTACCTTATACGAATAGAAAAGAAATTTCCTGGACTCACTTCGCATCAAGGTACTATAAAACAGGATAATCCGGATACGAGACGCTGACAAATTCTTGGGGGGACATTCATGGAAATCGTCGAAAAAGCAGAACAGACTAACACACTGAATCTTGAATCCATACCGGAAGTACTGCCGGTTCTCTCACTTTCTGAACTGGTGGTGTTCCCGGGAATAATTGTCCCCATGGCGGTTTCTAATGAACCGATGGTGCAATTGATAAATGATGCACTCAGCGGAGATAAGATAATTGCCTGTTTCTCGCTGAAACCGGGGACTGATAGCGATACACAGAGGATATACAAAACTGGCACCTGCTGCCAGATAATGAAGATGTTCCGCGTCCCGGATGGCAGCGTCCGCCTTCTGGTTCGTGGTATCACGCGCATCATTTTAAAGGAAATTACTCAGGAAGAACCCTACCCCTTAGCCCGCATTGAGAAGATGCGTCTCGATAGGCGGCGTTCGCTCAATTTAGAAGCACTTACGCGAACAGTCTCCGAGAATTTCAGCAAATTGATAGATCTTTCCCCTCACTTTACCGAAGAGATCAAGATAAGTTTTAACAACGTTACCGACCCCGAAACACTGGCTGATCTCATCGCTTCACACCTTAGTCTGGAACTGGAGAAGAAGCAGGAAATTCTGGAAACATGGCTTCTGGAAGACCGCATGCAGAAGATCTCCATCCATGTAAAGCGCGAACTGAAGCTGATAGAGCTCTCTCATAAAATCCAGAGCGACGTCGATGATGAATTAGACCGTTCCCAGAAGGAATACTATCTGAGAGAACAGATGAAGGTCATCAAGAAAGAGCTGGGCGATGAGGATGACAGCACGGTTGAGATACGGGAACTGGAGGAGAAGATCAATAATACCGAACTCCCCGAAAATGTCGGGGAAGTGGCGCACAAGGAGCTCATCCGCCTGGCGAAGATGAATCCCGCAGCGGCAGAATATACGGTCGCCCGCACTTATCTTGATTGGATATTAGCACTGCCATGGTTAAAATCCACCAATGAATCCATCGATATTGAGCATGCCCGGGATATTCTGGGTGAGGATCATTATGGGCTCGAAGACGTCAAGGAACGAATTTTAGAGTACTTAGCAGTACGCAAGCTTCGTGATGACGTGCGCGGACCGATCCTCTGCTTCGCCGGACCCCCTGGTGTGGGAAAGACCTCCTTGGGCAGGTCAATCGCCAGAGCTTTAGGTCGTGAATTCGCGCGCGTATCATTAGGGGGCATCCGGGATGAAGCCGAAATCAGAGGGCACAGGCGCACATATATCGGCGCTATGCCCGGGCGCATTTTGCAGAAGATGCGTCTGACACAGGTCAATAATCCTGTTTTTATGCTCGATGAAATAGATAAAATGGGTAACGATTTCAGGGGTGATCCAGCCTCTGCTATGCTGGAAGTGCTTGATCCTGAACAGAACTCCAATTTCAGCGATCACTACATCGAGATGGATTTCGATCTCTCCAGAGTCCTATTCATTACCACCGCTAACCAGATATACCAGATTCCCGCGCCGCTAAGAGACCGCATGGAAGTCATCTCCCTTTCCGGCTATATCCTGCCTGAAAAAGTGGCTATCGCACAACGCCACTTGATCCCCCGCATGTTGGAAGAGCATGGTCTGGATCCTAAACAGCTTCACTTCAGCGAGCATGCCTTGCAAAAGGTCATCCGTGAGTATACTCGTGAAGCAGGACTTCGCAACCTGGAAAGAGCGGTGGCGACTTTCTGTAGAAAAACAGCCATGAGACTGACCCAGGGTGATATACGTCCAGTGAAGGTAACCAGCAGGAACTACCGTGATTTTCTGGGTGTGCCTAAATTCGGCGCGGACCGCAACAGGCGCAAAGCTGGAGTGGGTTTGGCTTATGGTTTAGCATGGACGCCGGTGGGAGGCGAAGTAATGGCTATAGAATGTTCCTGGATGCCCGGACGTGAGCAGGTGCACCTGACCGGACACCTTGGAGATGTGATGAAAGAATCTGCAGACATCGCTATGAGTTATCTGCGCAGTAATTCCAGTCAGCACGGTCTCAAATCAGATTTCATCAACGGGAAAGAGATCCACCTGCACATTCCGGAAGGAGCCACACCCAAGGATGGACCATCAGCCGGTGTAACCATGGCTGCAGCTTTAGCCTCGCTCTTCACTAACCGCCCCATACGCGATGACCTGGTGATGACTGGCGAACTTACCCTGCAGGGTAAAATCCTCCCCGTTGGCGGAATTCGGGAGAAGTTGGTCGCCGCGCATAGACTGCGGATAAAGAATGTTTTAATGCCCAAAGACAACAAACAGGATTTAGAAGAAATCCCCCAGCAGGTAAAAGAAAACATGACCTTCCACTTCGTTGACCACGTAGGTGAAGCTCTGAAGATAGCTCTCGTAGCGGGAAAGAAGAAACCGAAACTGTCATCCTGAATAAGTACAGATAGGATGATAATTAGCAGATTGTTCTGACATTCGTCAGCGTCAGGGGCACCACAGGTTCCGCCGCCGACTATAAGACTTCATAAGTCCAATATCCTGTAATCGGGGTCGCCCCGACCCCGAGATGTGGCTGGTTCAATTAAGATGCAATGTTACCGCATCTTTGACCTGCTCCTCCCAGAAGAGAACTGCACCTGTAGTTGCATAACCCCTTGGTAACTTCTCACATTGCATTTTAGCTTAGAATATATTATATTCTGCTTTAGAGAGCAAATCTACCTCTCCACCAAATCTATCATTGGGAAAGCTGAAATATTAATCTTGAAGTGAGGTTCTCACCATGTCGTCCCGCACCATCAGAGCTCCGCGTGGTACTGCCATTTCCTGCAAGGGCTGGCAGCAGGAAGCTGCTCTGCGCATGTTAATGAATAATCTCGATCCTGAAGTAGCGGAAAACCCTGATGAATTAATCGTCTATGGTGGATCGGGAAAAGCCGCCCGTAACTGGGAAGCCTTCGATGCCATAGTGCGCGCTCTGAAAGAGCTGGAAAACGACGAGACTCTGCTGGTGCAATCGGGTAAACCGGTAGGCGTGTTTCGCACTCACGAAACCAGCCCCAGAGTCCTGATAGCCAACGCCAATCTGGTGGGGAACTGGGCTAACTGGGATTACTTCCGCGAACTGGAGCGCAAGGGTTTGATCATGTTCGGTCAGATGACTGCGGGTTCATGGATTTATATCGGCACGCAGGGTATTCTTCAGGGCACTTACGAAACCTTCGCTGCTGCAGCTGATACGCATTTCGAGGGCGACCTCTACGGTAAGTTACTTTTGACCGGTGGTTTAGGCGGCATGGGGGGTGCTCAACCGTTAGCCGCCACCATGAATGGAGCCGTCGCCATCTGTGTGGAAGTGGATAGACACCGCATAGAACGCCGCCTCGAAGGCAAATACCTTGATATAATGGAAACTGACTTTGATTGTGCTCTAAAAATCGCACTTGAGTACAAAGAGAAGCGAGAGCCCATCTCCATCGGTCTGCACATGAACGCCGCTGAAGCCTTCGCTGAATTTGTCAAACGCGGTGTAATTCCCGATCTGGTAACGGATCAGACTTCCGCGCACGATGAGTTAGGCGGCTACGTCCCTCATGGAATCCCCTACGATGAAGCTATAGAACTGCGTAAATCCGATCCTGAAAAATACATTGAAATGTCATATCGATCCATGGCACAGCACGTAAAAGCCATGGTTGAATTGAAGGATCGCGGCGCTGTCGTCTTCGATTACGGTAACAATATTCGTGCGCAAGCCGAAAAGGGTGGTTACGACCGCGCCTTTGAATTTCCCGGTTTCGTTCCCGCGTATGTGAGACCTCTATTCTGCGAAGGAAAAGGTCCCTTCCGCTGGGCGGCTCTTTCCGGCGACCCTGAAGATATAGCCCGCACAGATGAAGAGGTTCTGCGCCTCTTTCCGGAGGACAAGGCTTTAGAGCGCTGGATTAAGTTAGCCAGAGAAAAGGTAAAGTTTCAGGGGTTGCCCTGCCGCATCTGCTGGTTGGGCTATGGGGAGAGAGCGAAATTTGGATTAGCTATAAACGAACTGGTGCGCAAGGGCGAGATAAAAGCTCCCATTGTTATAGGAAGGGATCATCTCGACTGCGGCAGCGTAGCATCTCCCTATCGTGAAACCGAAAGCATGAAAGACGGCAGTGATGCTATAGCTGATTGGCCTATCTTGAACGCACTGCTCAACACGGCATCCGGCGCTTCCTGGGTCAGCTTTCATCATGGAGGCGGCGTGGGCATAGGTTACGCTTTGCATGCAGGTCAGGTCATAGTCGCTGACGGTACTGACATGATGGCAAAGAGGCTTGATCGCGTTCTAACCAACGATCCGGGCATCGGCGTCGCCCGGCATGTGGATGCAGGATATGAACGTGCCATTGAGGTAGCGAAAGATCGGGAAGTGAAGATACCGAGTATGCCATAACGCAGGAGGCAGGTAGCCATGCCCATAATAACCGATACAATCGAACTGAATACCGGAGGTCATACCGAAATCCACGACATCACCGGACAAGCACAGGATGTTGTCAACCGTAATGGTATGCGAGAAGGCTCGCTGCTGCTCTTCGTGCCCGGCTCAACAGGAGGATTGACCACGGTGGAATACGAACCGGGACTTCTCAAGGATCTGCCCGAGTTCTTCGAAAAACTGGCGCCATCGGATCGAACCTATCACCATGACGCCACCTGGGGTGATGGCAATGGACATTCCCACGTGCGTGCCAGCCTGTTAGGACCATCGTTGACCGTGCCCTTTTCAGGAGGCAGGTTGACATTGGGAACCTGGCAGCAGATTATCTTCATAGATTTCGATAACAAATCCCGCAACCGAAGTCTGGTAGCACAATTAAACGGCGAATAGGTTATAGATCAGATGTCAACCTGTATTAAAAATATTGGCAAGCTTATTAATCCCAATGCGGACGGCACCTGGGAAGAGATCAATGACGCTGCCATCCTTTTCGATGATAAAATTATTAGATATGGCAGAGAATCTGAAGTTCTCACCGATGCCAAAGATGCTCAAATTGTCGATGCAGGTGGACGTCTGGTTACACCGGGTCTGATTGACAGCCATACGCATCCAGCTTTCGCTGAGGCACGCGCCGTTGAGTTCGAGATGCGCAACCAGGGTAAGAGTTACCAGGAGATTGCTGTGTCGGGCGGCGGCATTAGATCTTCAGTTAGATCGTTACGGGAAATATCGGAAGATGATCTGGTCGAAAGAATGCTGCCGCGCATGGATCGTTTCCTGACAAACGGCATCACCACTATCGAAGCGAAATCAGGTTATGGTCTATCACTTGAACACGAGTTGAAGCAGCTTTGTGCTATCAAGCGTTGCGATCAAGAACATCCTTTGTCATTAGTACCTACTCTACTGGCAGCGCACGAAATCCCGGATGAATATCGCCATGACAGAAAGGCATACCTGAACATCGTCATGAACGAAATCATTCCTGCTGTGGCTGAAAGGAAGCTGGCTCTTTTCTGTGACGTCTTCTGTGAAGAAGGCGTCTATTCAACCCAAGAATCACGCACTGTTTTAGAAACCGGGAAGAAGCATGGGTTAATCCCTAAAATCCACGCTGATCAACTTACCGATACTGGAGCAGCAGAACTAGCCGCTGACGTCGGCGCTATATCCGCAGAACATCTGGATTTTATATCGGACAGCGGTATCGCCAAAATGGCGGAAGCTGGCGTGGTATTCACTCTGCTTCCCGGAGCGGTAATTTTTCTGGGGTATAATCAATATCCTCCAGCCAGAAAGATCCTGCAAGCGGGTGGCAATATCGCTATTGCCACTGATTTCAACCCCGGAAGCTCGGCAACGCAGAACTTATCCCTGATGATGACACTGTGCTGCGTTTTCTGCGGATTGACCACCAAAGAAGCGCTCTGGGCAACCACTCGAGGTGGCGCTCGTGCGCTGAACCTGGAAGGCAAGACGGGCTGCATAGATGCTGGCGTTGATGCTGACCTGGTCGTATGGGATTGTGATGAGGAAAACCTGATCCCGTACTATTTCGGAATCAATCAAGTCCGGAAGGTCTTTAAATCCGGAAAACTTGTCGTAAATAATGGACTAATCATTTAATCAATAAACAGAACCAATCGGTACCCTTTGAACGCTAAGAAAGTTGAAAAAATATGCGGCAGCCATTGCCAGCGCGGTAGATTTACCGGAGACCTGTTAAAGACGCTGGCAGCGGAAATATTAGGTAGGATTCATTGGAATGATGCTGATTCTTTGCTCTTCCTATCCGCCCATCGATCCGATTTCGGCATTTTCGGTCAGGATATTGACGTTAGAAGTGATAGAGGAGAATCAGTCTTATCCATTTTTAAATATTCGGATAGATTTATTGGCATGGAATGGCCTGACAATTCAGGTCTGGTTCTGGTCGCCATTGATAACCACAATACAGCCTTCATTTTTGCAGAAAGAGTCGAAACTTCGGCATCAACGGTATCCGTCATTGAACAGCCGATCTTCGATACATTCTTCTGTATTCAGCCTTCTGTGGTTAAAAAAGTATTGCATACTATCGCTGGAGAACTAAAAAATCCAGTTCACAGGAAAGCATTGTTGGATGCTTTGTCATCGATTGCAATCACCAAAGACGCAGGTTCTGACGCGACTCTGGAACAATGGAAATTCTTCGGCTTTAATGCCGCTAAGAATACCGACAAGAGCTTCCGCAACTCACAGACTGATCTCAATTGGACCCGCTTCGGGTTCGAACTGGATGAAGAGCTGGGAGATTTCATTGCGCCCGAAGAAATGCTGCAGATTTTCAGCGATATACTTAAAAAATACGTCGCCTTTGACTATTTGGAAATAACTTTCCTGCCCAATTCCAGTAAAGTTGACCCCGATCCCGTAAACTATGTCCGCAATGACACCGGTTTTGGTGGCAAACTGCTATCGATCATTCTTAAAGAACCCTTCATCAAAGGGCTACCACGTCGCAAACGCCCGGTAACTGTGAACGCCAACAAGTGTGAGTCTTTGATTAACAACCCGGAACTCCTGAAAGTGATGGAGCTGCAGCGAGGGATTCTCGTACCTTTAATTCAAAACGATAGCGCCGGCGGTGTAATGAAATTGTTCTTCCAGCATAAAATTACCTATAGCCCTGATATGAAGGCGTGGCTGGTTAAAGGAGCAGCCATACTCTTCCGGGCGCTATCACGTACCTGGCGCTACCGGGATGCACAGAAAATGGCTACTATAGATGGACTGACCGGGCTTTATAACCACCGCTATTTCATGGAGCAGATACAAAAGGAATTTACCCGAGCGCGCCGTTACCGCAATTGGCTCTCCCTGATTATAATTGATATTGATAACTTCAAAGAATACAATGATATAAATGGACATCTGATGGGAGACCAGGCTTTAAGAAAAGTTGCTCTTACCATAAAAAAGTCCGTGCGTGAGATCGACCTTATTGCCCGTTGGGGCGGTGAAGAATTTGCCCTGCTTCTCCCCGAAATTAACCTCCAGAACGGGATGATCGTAGCTGAAAAAATTCGCCGGGAAGTCGAAACGCAAAAATTCAAGAATCAGCGAAAACAGCCCCTGGAAAACCTGACTATTTCACTGGGCGTTGCTGCCAACACCGCCGATATGAAGAGCCATCAGGAACTGTTCAAACGCGCAGACCTGGCGCTTTATCAGGCTAAGCGAGATGGTAGAAATCGATGCTTACCAGCAAAATGATAGATTATTCTTGATTTAATTTAAAAATTTTCATATATTAACCATTCACATAGGAAATGTTGTTATCTGAATTCAGAGCGTAAGGAGACATGCCTAAGAAAAACTTAAAAATTTTGTATGTTTCAAGTGAAGTCGTACCTTTTGCTAAAACCGGTGGGTTAGCGGATGTCTCCAGTGCTCTGCCTAAACAGTTAAAGCAATTAGGGCACGATGTTCGCGTAGTTATGCCAAAATATGGCACAATCCCTGAAGTCAAGTACAAACTGCGTGAAGTAATCAGACTGCGGCAAATAGATATCCCCCTTAATGGGCAAATCCACACAGTAGCGATTAAATCAGCTTTTATTCCGGATTCCAAAGTCCAGGTGTACTTCGTAGATCACCCCAAATCCTTCAAACGCAAAGACCTCTACGTCGATCCCAGGACAAAAAAGGATTACAAGGACAATGATTTCCGCTTCTTTCTCTTTTCGCGAAGTGTTCTTGAGTTCGCCAGAACTTTAGCCTGGCAACCTGACATAATCCACTGCAACGATTGGCAGACCTGTGCTATTCCCCTTTATCTGAACACGCTATATAGCAAAGATGACTTCTTCAATGGGACGAAGACCATCCTGTCTCTGCACAATGTAGGCTACCAGGGCAATTTCCCACCATCTGCCGTGAAGGTGGGCGATCTACCTGATAAGCTCTTCAAACCTCTATCCCCCATAGAATTTCACGACAACTTCAGCTTCATGAAAGCTGGAGTCAGTTATGCTGACGTCATCACCACCGTCAGTGAAAAATATGCTCATGAGATCCAGTCCGATCCCGAATACGGCTTCGGCATGGAAGGAGTCCTGCACAACCGGAAAAAAGACCTTTACGGCATTTTAAACGGAATAGATGACACTATCTGGAATCCCGAAAAAGATAGCCTTATAGCGCATAACTTCAATCCACAGGATTTGGAGGGAAAAGAGGAAAACAAAAAAGCTCTGCTGGAACGATTCGACCTGGAATATAATCCTGATATTCCCGTAATCGGTATAATATCCCGCCTCGCTGACCAGAAGGGTTTCGATTTGATTTCGGAAGTTCTGAATAAGATCGCCGCTCTCGATGTGCAGATGGTTATCTTAGGAACAGGCGCAAAGAAATACCACACCCTATTCAACAAAGCGGCTAAGAAATACCCGAACAAGATTTCCGTGCAGCTTACTTTCAATAACCAGTTGGCACATCAGATCGAAGCAGGCTGTGACCTCTTCCTCATGCCATCACGTTACGAGCCATGCGGTCTGAACCAGATGTATAGTTTCATGTACGGAACCGTGCCCATCGTGCGGTCAACTGGCGGATTAGCCGATACGGTGGTTGATATAGATAAAAATTCCAAAGACGGCACCGGTTTCGTATTCCAGAAGTACGATGCTTCTGAAATGCTTGACGCCATTAAAAGAGCGCTGAAGCTATATCAGGATCGTGATAAATGGCAAAAATTGCAGATTCGCGGTATGAACCAGGATTTTTCCTGGCGCACATCAGCCAAGAAGTACGTTGAAATCTACGAACTTGCCCTCAGGAAGTAAAAACCTGCCAACCGATAATAACTGCTGCAGAAGTTTACTGATTGTATCCCTCATAATAGCCCTAATTCTCTCTCTCCACCCATCCGCTTACGGCAGGATTCAACTTACCCACATCTCATCTCTTGATCCTCCATATCTGGAATTCACCCCTCAATTACCAATAGCGCTGGCGATAAGCCCTGCGGCTACTCTGTACCTTCTTGACGCACAACTTGCCGTAGTGGTTGAAATGAATCTGGATGGTGGTGCATTGCGTCATATAGGAGGTCCGGGGTCAGGCAACGATCAATTCAGCGATCCATCAGATATTTGTGCCTATTCAGGTTTGGATATCTTTATAGCGGATAGCGGCAATGACCGCATAGTGCGCTTAGATCGAAACTTGAACTACCTGGCGCAGTTTCACACTTTAGACCGTACGCAGAGCGATCTCACCTTCGAAAGACCACAATCAGTTCTGTTAGGCAGACGTGGTGATCTTTTCATCGCTGACGGAAGTAACGACCGCATCCTTAAAATCGACCCCTCCGGGCAGCCGATCTTCTCCTTTGGATACTACGGTGGAGGCGTGGGGCCCATTTCTGAACCTAAACGTATCGAACCAGCTCCGGATGGAAGCCTTCACGTCTTAGATATATGTGGTCGAGTTACACACTTCGACGAATACGGTGGATACTTGAGTGCGACAACCGCTGTACTGGCCGGCAGTCCCACTGGATTAGCGATTTCAGAAAGCGCTATCTGGGTATGTTCGGATTCACTCTTATGGATTTATGATCATTACCAGAGACAAACTGCGGTTTTCACACCTGAAGAATTAAAGATAGAGGCAAGCGTAACGTTTGTTGATATTGCCATCCGCAGGGAAAATATCTGGCTGCTTGATTCGGATGGGTCTATTCATCACTATCAATTCAGCATAGTGAAATGAACGCCACTATGCGGGTCAACCCAATCGTTTTCATATTCATCGTCTTTCTCACCTCTCTCTGTACTGCACAATCTTCCTACAACCTTTATGAACGTCAAACTGCCCTGGTTGGTACCGGCATCGATGAAGCGCGCCATCTGCCTGATTCCATTTTAGTTAATGACAGTGAAGTGATCCATATTCAGGACTCCCTGTTGATCCGCGAGGTGGACTACCGTCTGGATTATGTCAGAGGCATTATCCATTTTTCCGGTACTCTATCAGTTGAAGATACCGCCAGGATCACTTACCAGGTCTTGCCTCTGAACCTGCGCATAAGCTACTTCAATCCCATCTTGACCATAAGACCTGAAGAAGCTGCCACGTTAGATACCCTTAAATCACTACCACTGCCTTCCGAATCCGAATTCATGGACATCGGTTCTCTTCACAAGAGTGGTACTTTGGTGCGCGGTATCACCATAGGTTCCGACCGCGATCTCTCGGTGGAATCCGGTCTGAATCTTCAGGTGGAAGGCAGATTGGGCAAAGACGTGGACGTACTGGCGCTGCTTTCTGACGAAAATACGCCCATTCAACCGGAAGGCAACACCGCTACCCTCCAGGAGATCGATAAGGTGTTGATCGAGGTTCAAAGCACTCATTTTGGAGCTACTTTAGGTGATTACGAACTGCAATTGGACGGACCTCGTTTCGGCAGTTACTACCGAAAACTGCAAGGTGGCAGGTTAGAAGGACGCACCACTGACAGCCGTTTGACGCTATCTGGCGCTGTTTCCAAGGGACAGTACCACAGCAACTTCTTCTACGGTGAAGAAGGTAACCAGGGACCATATCCGTTGACTGATGAAGAGGGACGCACGGGAATTTTAGTTTTAGCCGGTACTGAAAGGGTTTGGCTGGATGGAGAACGCTTGCTGCGCGGTGAAAACAATGATTATATTATCGAATACGGTCTCGGTGAAATCACCTTTACACCTAAGAGACTGATCACATCTGATTCGCGCATTACCGTGGACTTCCAGTATTCTGCTGAAAGCTACGGTCGAGACATCTATGCAGTACAAGGTGAAAGCCGCTTCTTTGATGACAGGATGGGCATTCGCACCACCTTCATTTCCGAATCTGACGCTAAGAATAATCCTCTATCATTTATCATGTCTGAAGATAATAGAGCGGTGATCTCAAGCGCGGGAGATGACCCCTCTTTAGCTGGAGTGATGCAGGTGGATTCAGTCGCAGTTGGTGAAGGCTATTACATCCGCGAAGTTGTCTCGATAGATTCTATCTTCACATATGTGGGACCGGATTCCACAGGTTACCTGAACGTCATCTTCAGCTATGTCGGTCAGGGAAACGGTGATTACAAACGGGAAGCGGGAGCTTCCGGATTTTATTACGAATGGGTTGGACCCGGCGAAGGAAGTTACGCTCCGGTCAACCGCCTGACATTGCCGGAGAGAAAAATGCTGGCGGACATTGAAGTATGGGGCAATCCCACCGGTACTTCTCAGATAAAGTTTGAAGGTGCAATATCCGATCTGGATCAAAACACGCTATCCGGTCTCGATGACGGTGATAATGATGGAACTGCCTGGGCTGCTAAAGGGTCGTGGCAGTCTTCAGACGTGAAGAAGAGCGGTGACTTCGCAAGGTTTAAAGTTGATGCGCAAGTGCGTGACGTGGATGCTCAGTTTTCCCAGATTGACCGCTACCAGCAAGTGGAATACAACAGGCAGTGGGACTTAGATGAAGAAGCTTCAAATGAAGAGACCGTAAGTGAAGTAGCCATGACCATCCGCCCCATTTCGCCCTGGACGTCTAAAATCGAGTACGGCTTACTTGACAAACCAACAGATGGATTTCGCAGTGAGAGATGGCGCGGCGAAACGAAACTGCTGAATCCTGATCTACCTCTGATCTCTGCTGAAGCTGATTGGATTCGCAGCAGCTCGGATGCCGCCGGTCGCACCGGCTTCTGGACCCGGGGTAAGTCTTCCGCTCAGCATTCATTCTGGCGGTTGACGCCCAGCGTATCCTACGAAAGAGAACACAAGCATGACGATTATGCAGATTCTTTAGGGGGTTTCCTCTTTAATGTATATGAAGCAGGATTGCGATATGAAGCGGGTAAATTGGTGCTGGAGACCTCACAAGAGGTTCGTGACGATCAGAACTATCTGCAGAATAAATTAGATGACCATAGCCACGCCCGAACCGGCATCTATCATCTGGAATTATCCAACTGGCGCAATCTGACAACCGATTTCCTCTTCACTCATAGAGACAAGGAGTACCAGCAATCTGACTCAAGCGCGACCCGCACCGATCTTTTAGAGATGAACGCCGGCTGGACGCCATTTCATCGTAGCGTCAATCTGAAGGCGCATTACCGCATTAACAATACGCGCGTTTCCACTATCGTGCAGACGCCGGTGGAAGTTGGACCTGGTCAGGGTACTCATACCAAGATTGGCGACGTCTATTATGAAGATCCGGAAGGTGAATACATTCTGATTGCCCAATCCACCGGTGAATTTGAGCCGGTAGTCGAACTGGAAGGATCGGCATCCCTGGACCTGGATCCGCACCGCCTGCCCAAAGCAGATCAGGATAATTTGCCTGCACCCTGGAAGTATCTCTCATCACAGACCCTGCTTAACTTTACCGAAAAGACCAAGGAAGATGATACCTGGTCGCTCTACCTTCTGGACTTTTCAAAATTCCAGAAGGATTCCACATTGCAGGGGACGTTCTTACTGAGAGAGGATCTGTTCCTCTTCCGTCACAGAAGGGATCTTTCCTTCCGGCTGCGAGGTGAAATCTCTCAATCGCTCTCCAATTTATACCTATCCGGCGGACAGGAAACTAAACGCAAATCGGCCTCTTTTCGCCTGAGGAGATCGTTCAATGAAAAATGGTCCACCCAGTTGGACGTCGGCAGGGAGACGGAACAGCGCGTGTACCGACAGACCAGCGCCTCCAGCAGGGACATTCTAACATGGAAAGGTTCCTTAGAACCTGTCTTCCGGCCAGATAGAATTTGGGAGATAGGTCTGCGCATCGTGGAACAACTTGACAGTGACCGGGTGGAAAACTTAAAATCAAACCGATACGGATTAGAAAGCCGCATCACCCGCAGTTTCATGCAGAAAGGACGCGCTGAATTGCGCTTGGATTGGCATCACGTGGCGACAAGTGCGGACGTTCTGCCTTACGAAATGGCGGAAGGCGATCCTCCCGGGCACAATTTCAGGTGGGATCTACGCCTGGATTACCGCATATCGAAATACCTGACCGCCACGCTGTCCTACAATGGTAATAAAGAAGCCGATAGGGAAACCATCCATATCGGTCAAGCGGAAATAAGAGCTTTCTTCTAAATCATGTATTCAATACGTCACAAGTTATTCTATACAGTTTTCTGCCTTTTCGCCTTGGGTTATTGGCAGGTATCTTTCTGTGCTGAACCCTTGCTGAGATCAGTATCTATCTACGGCAACAGGGAATTTTCCCAGCGCAAGATCATCGCCTGGTCCGGACTGAAGATAGATAAGCCTTTCCCATCAGGAAGTGAGGAGACTGCAGCGAAGAATATTCTATCCAAATTCGCTTTAGAAGGCTTCTACTTTAGCCGCATTGATAGTGTGATTCAGAATTGGTCAGCCGATTCAACGAAAATAGACCTGGACTTCTATTTAACAGAAGGGCATCGTCTTATTCTGAAGAGCCTGCAAATCAATGGCGATACGATGAGAACCGGGGAAGAGGCGCCGCTGCAATCACGCCCGGGATCGCCGTTGTTCGGCATAATGCTCCAAGCAGATCTGCAGGATATTTTAGATGCCAAACAGGAGACTGGTTACCCCTTTGCACGGCTGATTGTCAAAGAACTGCAACTTTCCGATGATTCCTTAGATGTGATAACACGTATGACTTCAGGTCCCATCGCCTTGTTAGAATCCGTCCGTGTGCTGGGTGTAACTTCTACCAAACCGAATGCAATAGCCAGGGAAGCTCGTATCGTTTCCGGTGAACCTTACAACCCTAATCGTCTGGAAAAGGCGAGACAGCGCATACGCAAACTACCCTTCGTTGAAGAGGTTTCACAGCCTGCCTTGATTCCCCTTGGATCCGACCGCTATGACGTCATGTTTCAGGTGCAAGAAGCGCACAGCAATTCTTTCGATGGTGTGATCGGTTACCAACCCGGTACAGATGGCGAAAAAGGAGAAGTAACGGGTCTGCTCAACCTGACCTTCATGAACCTCTTCGGAACAGGTCGCAAAGCTAAGATACTGTGGGAGAGAACCAGTGAATTCCGGCAAGCTCTGGAGTTATACTACGAAGAACCCTGGGTGCTGGGATTCCCCTTCAACCTGTGGGGAGAATTCCGGCAGGAAATCCAGGATTCCCTCTATCTCGAACGGCAATTTAGCGGTGGAGTCGCCTGGGCTGCCACTGATGTCTTATCTTTAGTCGGATCAGTATTCCAGGAAGAGGTGCTGCCCGATTCATCGGGAAGGGAATACTTAGGATTAAACCGCTCGAAGACCTGGGGAGGCGCCCTTGAAGTCAAATACGACAACCGGGATTATCCCGATAATCCCATCCGGGGATTGTTATACACCTCCCTGTTCTCCACTTCAGAAAAGAGTTATGAACCATCCGCGAACTTAGGAGATTTAACTATACGCCGTTACCATGCTGATCTTGACTGGTGCTTACCCATCTATAAACGCCAAATTTTAAACCTGCAGTTCCACGGGCGCTTCTTAGAAAGCGATGAAGACCCTATTCCTCAGCCTGACATCTACAGGCTGGGTGGTGCGCAGACCTTAAGGGGTTACCGTGAAGACCAGTTCTTAGGACATCTGATCGGTTGGGGAACAGCAGAATACCGCTTGTGGATGGATAAGGTTTCACGCATTTACGCTTTCTTAAATCTGGGTTATTATGAATACAAATCACCTTCAGATAGTTCTGTGAGTGAAGGGTGGCCCTGGGGATACGGAATCGGTTTTCGGCAGGGTACCAGGCTGGGTATTATCGGTTTCGATTTTGCTCTGGGCGAAGATGACGTTCTGGCAACGGCGAAGGTGCACTTCAGACTTATCAATAGATTTTAAATAAAAGGAGATCAAACATGAAACCGCAGACCATAGCCTTAATCGTGATAGCGCTGATAGCTCTAATAATCATCATTCAGAATTCACATTCCGTATGGTTTCACCTCTTGTTCTGGCGAATGAGTATCCCCTTGATCATAATCGTGCCGCTTATGCTGCTTATCGGTTTCGCAGGGGGATTCTTGGTGGCAAAGATGAAAGGGAAGAAAGATAGTTAGAAGGGGTGAGAAAAGGATAGAAAAATCAACAGATTCCCCGCATTCCTCCAATCGCCTGGGCCTATTTTGTTGATTAATTAGAATTCGCCGAAGTCTTTGTCATACAGGGCTCTTTCATAAGCCACAACAGCTTTCAATCCATCAACTGCAGCATGGTATTCGCCATGTGGCGCCCTGATTTTCTGCATAATTTGACGGTTTGTGATTTAATCTTCCGCTATTAAGGTTTCAATATTTTCTATTTTGAAGTTTCCTTTATTACCCTTACCTGTCCATTTTTCTATGGCATTGTTAACTGCATCGGAGCTGATCGGCTTGGAAATGTAATCATCCATCCCTGCCTCAATGCACTCCTCTTTATCACCCTGCATAGCATTAGCCGTAATTGCTATGATCGGAATGTCATGATTGCGGACTTTGGATTGGGGATCGCGGATTCGGTCTGTGGCCTCCAAGCCGTCCATTTCGGGCATTTGCACATCCATAAATACTATATCATAAGGAATCATCTCCAACGCTTTAACAGCTTCCAAACCATTGCCAACTGCATCAGCTCTATACCCTAGTTTGCTTAGAATCGCCAGAGCTAGGGTTTGATTAATCCTATTATCCTCAGCCAATAGAATGCGCACGTTTCTCCGTCTCGCTTCAGAGACTGTATGTTTTGAAACTAAATGCGGTGATGCATCTTCATAATTCTTGTCCGTACTACTGTGAATCATTACCAGACAGTCATGCAACTGCGATTGATTAACAGGTTTGGAAAGATAGGCGGAAAACCCGATTTCTTTCATACGGGCAGCATCACCGCGTTTTCCCAATGAAGTCATCATAACCAAGAGTGTATCCTGCAGTTCAGGGATCTCCTTTATTTTGATGCCTAATGTTTCACCGTCCATTATGGGCATCTGCATGTCCAGAATGGCTATTCGATAAGGATCACCTTCGCTTGAAGCCTCTCTGAGCTTTTGCAGTGCAGTCTCACCGTTAGGGGCTTTCTCAAACCGACACTGCCAGGAACTGAGCAGTAATGACAACCAGTACCGGTTTGTTTTATTGTCATTGACGATCAGGATGCGCTCACCAGTGAGGCTTTTTAGGTTTTCCTCAATTGGTTTTAATACCGGTGACTGTTTGCCCAGAATGGCGGTAAACCAAAACGTAGAACCTTCGCCTTCTACACTTTCGACACCAATCTCACCGCCCATCAGTCCTGTAATTCGTCTGGAAATGGATAGTCCAAGCCCGGTGCCGCCAAATTTTCTTGTGGTGGATGCATCTACCTGCGTAAATGGATCAAACAGACTATTCCGTTTGTCCTCTGGAATTCCTGCTCCAGTATCGCTTATTTCAAATCGTAAAGAAGCATTTTTTTCGTCTTCTGTATCAAGATTGACCTTAACAGAAATCTCTCCACCTTCGGTGAACTTTATTGCATTGCCTATCAGATTAGTCAGAATCTGCCGCAAGCGTCCCGGATCACCCTGCAATAAGGAAGGGACGTCAGGGTCAATGATATGAATGTATTCCAAATCCTTTTCCTGAGCCTTCATGGCCATGAGATCGCCGGTTTCAGCTATCATGGTTCGAAGATCAAAGTCGATAATTTCTAATTCTATTTTCCCTGCTTCAACCTTCGAAAAATCGAGAATATCGTTAATAATCGCTAGAAGCGAATCTGCGCTGGTTTGGACTATTGCGGCATATTCGCGCTGCTCGTCATTAAGGTCTGTGTCAAGCAGAAGTCCCGTCATGCCGATTACACCATTCATTGGTGTGCGAATCTCATGGCTCATGTTAGCTAAGAATTCGCTTTTCGCAGCGCTGGCGTCTTGCGCTTGTATCGCCATCTCCTGCGCATATTCAACCGATTCTTCCAGCTTCCGGATCGTTTCCTCAAGGTAAGAGTTTACATCGTTAAGTTCAACCGTACGCTTTTCGACCAGTTTCTCGAGATTGTTGCGATATTCCTCAAGTTCCGCCTCCGCCTGCTTGCGTGCGGTGACATCGCGGACCACCGCCTGAAGTACCTGTTTCCCATCAAGCTCCATGGCATTGAGCAAGACCTCGGCGGGGAACGGCTTACCGGTATCAAGACACTTGTGCATCCACTCGAAGCGGTTGCTGCCGTCCTTCATTGCTGTGGCGATTCGTTCGTTGGCCAGCGTCATTGAGTCCATGCCACAGGGCTGGACGAGTGGAGATATGTCGGCCGGATGCTTGGAACAGAACTCTGCTTTATCCTTACAACTGAAGATACCTAACGTGGCCTCGTTGCAATCGAAGAAGCCCTTCTCGTCGAGCAGCATGACCGCGTCACTGCTCGAATCATACAATGTGCGAAACTTCGTCTCTGAGCGGAGCAGTGTCTCCTCCATCTGCTTGCGTGCGGTGACATCGCGGACCACCGCCTGAAGTACCTGTCTCCCATCAAGTTCCAGGGCATTGAGCAAGACCTCGGCGGGGAACGGCTTGCCGGTGTCAAGACGCTTGTGCATCCACTCAAAGCGGTTGCTGCCGTCCTTCATTGCTGTGGCGATTCGTTCGTTGGCCAGTGTCATCGAGTCCGTGCCGCAGGGTTGAGCGGGTGGAGATATATCGGCCGGATGCTTTGAACAGAACTCTGCTTTACTCTTACAACTGAAGATACCTAACGTGGCCTCGTTGCAATCGAAGAAGCCCTTCTCGTCGAGCAGCATGACCGCGTCGCTGCTCGAATCATACAATGCGCGAAACTTCGTCTCTGAGCGGAGCAGTGCATCCTCCGCATGCTTACGTTCGGTTTCCAATTCCTCCAATTCAGCCACTCTCCCGCGCAGACGTTCCAATTCTTCTTTTAGTTCTGTAGAGCTTTCGGTTTCAACGTCCATTTTATCTTTCAAGATATTTCTGGTTCGCCTTGAGAATTAACCTCTCACCGAGATAAGATTGACATATAACATAACGATTGATAATTACCTTTCAAAACAGATAATGCGTATCCTCAAGGATATCAGAGAATTCTAAGAATCGGTCGGTAAAATACTCCGCGAATTATGACCTATTAAAAAAAGGGCAGATCCGTCTGCCGACGGATCCGCCCCTACTTTTTCCTTTGATTATTTTCCTTTTTACTTGATCATAACCATCTTGCCGCTGGCGATGAAATCACCGGCATGAATCCGGTAGATGTACATGCCTGAAGCCAGTCCGTAACCATCGAAGGTTACTTCGTGACTGCCAGCCTGGCGATAGCCGTCAACCACCGTTGCGACCAGCCTGCCGCTAACGTCATACACGGACAGATTGACCTTGACCATCTGTGGCAGATTGAAGTTAATCGTCGTGCTCGGGTTGAAGGGGTTGGGGTAGTTCTGTCCCAGTGAGAACACGTCCGGAACAGATTCAGCAGCCATTTGATTCATTAGATCTTCAAAAGACTCACCGGTATTCAACCACTCCTCGATTATCGCGCCATCACCTGTCGAGGATTTCTCGAAGGTGAAGCTATCCGAATGCCAGACGGCATCGGGATAATAACCAACGCGGCCTTCGTAATTGTAGGTTCCAGTTGGTGCACTACCAGGCACTGACTGCTGACGATCACGGTCTATGGTAACCGTCGCTGGTAAGGTAATGTTAACAGGACCCAGCACTGGCCCATACCAGACGCTGTTAGGTAATTGTACCATTACCCAGACGTCCATAGGTACCGCAGAACTTTCGTTGTTGGTAACTGCTATGTTGTAGTCGAATGTCCCACCAACAGCCGGAAGGACTATAGGTGCTCCAATGGGTGTCATGGTAACGGTAACGTCCGGTGCTCCTAAGGAAACTGGATAAATCCTGATTCCCATATCAGCGACAGGATTTAGCGGACCTGAACCGTCGAAGGTAACCTGGATTCCATCAGTCCCATCGGCGTTCTCGGATCCTACCGTCGCCGAATTAGCAGTTCCGGGCGTCAATTGAGCGTACATGAAGTCTATGTCGCCATTGGGGTACAGGATTATCTCAAAGGTATAACTACCACCTGTACTGTAATGAGGAACATTTCTCCATTCGACAATGAAACGCTCATTGGCTTCATCGTACATGTACCATATATCCCCACCCTGGGTGGGATTCATATCATCCCAGTAAGGACAAACCAGGTTGTTTGGTGTCGCAGCAGTGGGAATGGGGGCGTTAGTAAAAGCACCGTAGGTTTCCGCGTTGAACGACGCCCAGCCGTTGGAACAGACGTAGATCTGGCTGTAAGCGCTGTACCCGTAGGACGGGAAGGCGAAACCTATATCAAATGGTCCCTGTACTTGGTCGTCCATGGTGATTCCGGTGTTGGTTCCAATTCCGGCGATTTCGACCCAACCGTACGGAATCTCAGCAAACTGTGGCGGTCCCACAAAGATCGGATCGGGATCTGCAGTAGTGATGGGTCCTTCACCTGAATCGTTGTAATATGATACACCGTAGCTATACCAATCGGCTATGGGCATGGTATTATCAACGTATGAGGTATTGGTACCAAGCAGATCGACAATCATGACGTTGTCACGATATACTCTCTGCCCTGTCCATGATCCGGTGGGCCAGTAGCCGCTGTGTTCGCCTTCTACCGGTGCATCCCAGGTGATGGTACATTCCAGCAATTCGTTAGGATCGGGTGTGGCGATGACGTTCTGAACCTCACCCGGTGTATCCAGACCGATCCAGGCGGATACTTGAATCCACAGGCCTTCACCATACGAGTTATAGGGCGCCAGTTTGTAATCATACATACCGGCAACCGGTACCGCATCATCATCGTAAGCGTAGGATTCACCCATGACCACGTCAGTCAGGTCGGCAATTAAATCGCCATTTCGATACACCTTTACACCTGTCAGGTCGGAAAGGGGATCTCCGATGGCATTCAGACTGGGATTAGTCCAGTCCATAGATGCGATTAACAGTGTATTATTATGGCTAACTGTAAAATCGCTCGGCGCTGCCGGGCGGAGCTGTGCTGTGGTTCCCTGGTCAAAATAGAGGGCGCCCATATCAGCATAGGTACCGTCAGGATCAAGCGGACTAAATGGACTGCCATTGTCTATGCAGGGAGAATTCACCATCAAGTTGAAATCGAAATTCTGAGGATCAACGAATTCCGGTGCATCGGTGATGTTTTCTTCACCATCGAATTCAACTGAGCAACAGGAATAGCTGAAGCTGACATCACCAGCATATTCCGAATTATTCGTGGCATAGTTGTAGTATAGAATGTTGTTGATGCCCTCAAATGATGCACCTTCGTTTGCCCAGAGACCACCACCATTAGCGGCTGGTAAAGTTGAAGTACATCTGTTCCCTGCGATTGTGTTGTTGATAACTTCGGGAGTGCAGCCAGTAGCTAAAATACCGGCTCCAAAGTAAACGGAAGTGTTGTCGTAGATGAGGTTGTAAGTAATTGTAGCTGGGGAATTTTCGCAGCGGATCCCGCCACCTCCACAGGTACCTCACGTACCGGTGGCGCTATTTCGCGCGATCTCGGAGTTAGTGATGACTGCATTATCGCAGTTCATCAGATAAATTCCCCCGCCATTTGCGCCCGAAGTAGCCGTATTGTCGACGATCAGACAATAGTCTACCACGATATTGGCAGAACTGGCGTAAATACCGCCGCCGTGCCAGTAGGCGTCACAGTTAGATATTCTGCTGTTGGTCACGGTTATATCGACACCATTCGTGTAGATACCGCCGCCTAACTTGGTGCTTGGAGTACCGCTGGGAATATTGCAGTTGTCGATGACGCAGTAGTCTATCGTGCTGGCGTCGGCTGCACCTTCCATAAAGCGAAGACTCGCCCATCGATGTTCACCCACAGGATTTTGACGGACAAAATAGATACTGTCGCTTTCGGTACCTTCAGCATTCAGCTGTCCGTAGATCTCCCATTTCCAGTTGCCGTTGTGTTGCAGGTCCGTACCAGGAACTATGGTGAGCGTTTCTCCGGGCATCACCCGGATGTTGCCCTCTACTATGTAGAGACCGGGTCCGAGCGTTCCTGACTGCGGTCCACTGATGTACGTCTGTGCCTGAGCAAAACCCGCTACCAGCAGGCACAGCATTAAAACTTTCAGCAGTTTTTCCATAGCAATCTCTCCTTTTTACTTGTTTTCTTGCCTTTTCTGCACACTTTTATTGGTTGAGAATTCTTTATGCCCTCTTTTATTTCGAATTATATACCTTTTGGTCATTTCATCAATACAATTTTTTGGGAGGTATGGAACTCTCCCGCTTGTAACCTTACAATATACAATCCTGAACTAAGGTTATTTGCGACGAAGGTCACATCATGGCGACCTGCATTTTGCCATTCATCAAGGAGTGTAGCCACTTGAGATCCTTGTATATTGTAGACTCCTAATATCACATCCCCTGCTATTGGCAGACTGAAAGCTATATTAGTAACAGGATTGAAGGGATTGGGATATGCAGGTTCCAGTCTGAACTCAAATGGATGATCGATCTGGCTGATGATCACACCGGCAGACTGATCGTAATAGAGTGCTCCCATATCTACGCGCGTGCCGTCCGGATCATAGGGGCTTAGTGGGTCACCGGTATCAATGCAGGGTGATAACTCCTGTAAATTGAAATCATCGACTGAAGGATCGACAAACAGAGGGTCATCAGTGATGTTGTCCGTGCCAGATAGGGTCGTTGCACAGCAACTATAATTAAGTGCGGCAGTACCGGAATACTCCGGATCTCCAAAAGCATCGTTATCGTAGATTATATTGTTTTCACCATAATAATCGGCCGTCGGCTTGGCGAAGATCCCGCCACCCCTACTTTCAGGTTCCATTACCTCCGATACATTCTGTGATATGGTATTGTTCACCAGATGCACAGAACATGAATCCGCATAAATACCCCCACCGAACATCAGCGAGGTATTATCGAAAATCTGATTGTAGATGATCTCAGTTGGTGAATTATCGCAGCGGATCCCGCCACCTCCACATTGGTCTCACGTGCCGGTAGCTGCGTTTCTGGCAATTACCGAATATTCTATGACTCCTTGTGGGCAATTAAAAAGATATATCCCTCCACCGTTGCTTTCACCCTCGGTGCTGTTATCCACGATCAGGCAATGGGAAGTGATAACGGTGGCATTATAAGCGTAAATACCAGCACCTTCCCAGTTATTCAGGCAGTTTGAAATTCGAGAGTTGCTTATCTCTAAATATATTCCGTCAATGAATATTCCCGCTCCATAGTTGCCAAATGGGAATATATCGTGAAAACAGTGATCTATCACGCAGTAATCAATCGAACTTTGATCGGATGATCCTGAAAGAAAGCGAATGCCACCCCAGCGGTGTTCATCGATGGGATCCTGGCGCACGAATTTGATGCTGTCCGTTTCGGTGCCTTCGGCGTTTAACTGACCGGATATCTCCCAGGTATGGTTGCCGTTATGCAGGAAAACGGTTCCTGGCATGATGGTCAACGTTTGACCGGAAAGCACCTGTATGTCACCATTCACAATGTAAGTCTCGGGTCCCAAAGTACCCGACTGTTGTCCGCTGATTATCGGCTGCGCAAAGGAAGTTGTTACTGCTAAAACAACAAGCAGTGCATAAGCTGTAATTAATGATTTAATCTGAAACATGATTACTCTACCTTCAACTATTTAATTCATCCCTCTTTGTTTTTTGAATTACCCCTGTTGGGTTATTGCATATTTCTTCATCCACTCATCTATTGGAATGGATTTCTGCCAGAAAAACTCAAAGAGCGCCCGAAACGCGTTCACCATAGTCCCCTGCTTGATAATGGACATGGTTAAATCACCGGGCTGATTAAACGGCTCCTCATCGGCAACCAACAGCTTCTGCCGGTCGAAGATCATCATTTTAATAGGCAGATTGTCCGCCACTCTGATCCCCACGCCGTTCTCAACCAGACCATCAAGCGTACCTAAAATCCATTCATCATCCTCCAAATTCAATTCGTAAACCCAGCGCACTTCACCGCCACGTCCGATTATGTCCACACTCTCACGATCCTGTTCGTCAACTTTGTCTTCTGTGTCGCAAGCATAAGGTCCCCGTCCGAAACCCAACAGTTCGCTGCTGGTACTGTTCACAAGCTGACAGTAACGCTTGTGTATGGTATCATTGCCGCGAATCACTTCAATGTAATCAAGTGGTTCCGCTACGCTTTCGGATTGTGCAAACTGGCTGGATAAATCTGAAATAAGTGCATGGGCGTTATCCAGGCGATTTTCCAGCTTGGGTATGTGAAATGCCAGAGCACTTTGTGGGTCAATAACGTCAAAAGTCCTCTTTCTGCCCTCTTTTCTCTCCTGGCAATACCCCTGATGAACCAAGCGCCTGACTATCTCGTACATCTTGCACTGAGGAACACCGGAAGACTTCTGCAATTCGGCTATGGTAGCGTTGCGCTTGTTCAGTAGCGCTTGATAAACCTTGGCTTCTCTCTCGCTTAGCCCAAGTTCTATCAGCCTTTCTGTAAGATTCGTGTTGTTTCCCGGCATAAAAAATCACCTTTAATTACTGAATTTATCACCAGGGTGGTAATAGAATACTATAATATAATATTATTTTCACAAGATGTCAAGTACTTTTTTTTATTATAAAATTTTCCAGCTTCTCGATATTGAAGTGAAAAAGGGGCTGTCCCCAAAGGTATAATGTCATTCTTCAGCTACGACCCGGAATCCAGTGGTTACATTAAAAGGGTCAGATTATTCCACCTTGGCGGGATAGCTCCGGACTGCTGCCATTTTTTTTGCCTACATGAAAATCTCTGCTTGACAATTAAGTTAAAATTTTGTATATTAAAGGATGCGATAACAGAATAACAGATCATATATAATGAGAGGACAATCATGAAACAGATGCAGCGGTTTACAGTTCTTATCACTACTTTGCTGATACTTGCAGGTGGAATTCCGGCAAGTGCGAACCATATTTATCATACGGTACTGGTTCCCAATCCCGATCAGCAGACGGTTCTAATCATGGCTGGTTTGGGATTACCTCTGGATGATTCCCGCATCATCGAAGGGGAAGGTCTGGAAATCCCCCTGCGGGAAATTGACCTTGCGCTACTTGATGATCAGGGTATCTCCTATCAGATAGTACAGGAAGACCTGGAGAGCTATTACGGAGAAATCTGCCTGAAGAATATGAAGAACATTCCCGGGCAGACTGACGAAGATCCAGTGCATATGAAATATGGATCCATGGGTGGTTTTTATAACTTCGAAGAGATAGTAGCTGATCTCGACTCGATGCACATGCTGTATCCCGACATCTGTGCGGAAAAGGTGATATTGGGCTACGGCTGGGATGATAATCCCATCTATATGGTGAAGATTTCGGACAACGTCGAAATCAACGAAGATGAGCCGGAAGGAATTTTCGATGCACTGCACCATGCTCGCGAACCGGGCAGTTATACCTGTCTGCTGTACGGTATGTGGAATCTGCTTGAAAATTACGGGATCGATCCCGTAATGACCTACCTGGTGGATAACCGCGAACTATATTTCGTTCCTGTTGTCAATCCAGACGGTTTTCTCTACAATATACTGACAAATCCCGGTGGTGGGGGTATGTGGCGCAAAAACCGCCGCGATAACGGTGGCGGTGTTTATGGCGTAGATCTGAATCGTAACTACACCTATCAGTGGGGTTACGATAATCAGGGATCGAGCCCGACACCCAGCTCATCGACATATCGCGGTCCTGAACCCGGATCAGAGCCGGAAGCTCAGACGATGATGAACTTCATCGGTGACCATACTATGACCACCGGTATGACAGTTCACACTGCTGCAGGCGTCTTCATTACAGCTTACGGATATGCCAATGTACCTCCGGAACATTATGACGTGCACATGGAATACATGGAATATGCTTCTGCTCTGAACGGATACAGCTACGGTACCTGCTATCAGATCATGTACGCTTCCAATGGACGTACTCAGGACTGGCAGCTGCACACGCATGACATAATCAACCTCGAACCGGAAGTAGGTGGTAACGGTTTCTGGCCTCCAGTATCGCAGATATTCCCGGAAGCGCGTGATATTCAGCGCTGTATCATGAACCAGTTCTGGTGCGCAGGCGGTCAGATTGTCTATCAATCCGTCAGAGTTGTGGATGGCTACCTTACTCCCGGTGAAAGCGATGAAATCGTGGTAACTGTATTCAATCGGGGCTGGGGGACTTCGGAACCGATCGAGTTTGAGCTGACTACTTCTGATCCATATATCACGCTTTCAACTGCCACCGGTACTACCCCAGCTATTCCTCGCAGGGAAACAGCGGATAACGCTGCCGATCCCATCATCGCCGACATTGATCCAACCTGTCCTGCCGGGCATCAGGCGAATTTCACCTTGACCATTAACCAGAGTGGATACTTGCGCACCGAAGTGATCACCCTGACGGTGGGAACTCCATCGGTCTTCTTCGAAGATGACATGGAGAGCGGCGTTGGAGGCTGGACGCACGAAATTGTGACTCCCGGCTGGACTGATCAGTGGCATTTATCCACTGCTAACAGCCATTCACCCACTCATTCCTGGAAGTTCGGGGATACCGGTATTGGCAGCTATGCCAATAATGCTGACGGTGCTTTGATTTCACCTGTTATCAACATCGGCGTCAGTTCGGAACTGAAATTCTGGTCCTGGATCGTTGCTGAAGCTTCCGGTGCTTATCCAGACTCAGCTTACGACGGTGGTACTGTCGAGATCTTCTATGGCGGAACCTGGGAAGTACTGCCCATGGATGGTTATACCCATTACATCCGCGCTACTGCAGGTGGTGGTAATCCTTACACGGGGCCATTTGATCCCGCCACTCCGGTCTTTTCCGGCAACAGCGGCGGCTGGGTGGAACAGACCGCCAATCTTTCGCTTTTCACCGGCGATATCCAGCTCCGCTTCCGCTTCGGTTCCGATAACGGCGGGGCGGAAACCGGCTGGTATGTGGATGACGTCCTGGTGACGGGATTCCCGTCAGGTGGTGTTCCGCAAATGGTGGTAGAAGTGGACTATGTTTCCGGTTCACCTGTGCCCGCTGGAGGCGGTGACCTCTATTACGCCATCTGGGGTGAAAACCAGGGTGCAGTACCACTGGATTACGACATCTGGATAGATAAAATTTACGAAAGCAGCGATACTACCACTCTGATCTTACGCGAAATTACCAACTACCAGCCCGGCTGGCAGATCAACCGCCCGGATGCCTGGTATCCGGTCCCTGCAGTATGGCCCGGTGGTAATTATGACTTCAGGATCTATTCCGGCTGGCATCCCGAATATGAAGTCTGGCACACCGATGCTTTCTCCTGGGTGAAAGACGGTCCTGTCGATCTGGGATTCGACTTTGAGGCTAACCTGCCCACGGCTGGCTTCCCCAATCCCTTCGATGAGATCATCGAAACAACAGCGGATTTGGCAATTCCTACAAGCTTTGGAGTTGTGGGAGTCTATCCCAATCCGTTTAACCCATCTACAGTTCTCAGTTACAAGCTGCCAGATGCAAGTATTGTCAACCTGTCCGTCTACGACATCTCTGGCCGCTTGGTCACTGAGCTTGTCAACGGCTGGCGGGATGCGGGAGTGCATGAGGTCACTTTCAATGGATCGGCATTAGCTTCAGGAATATACATCTACCAGCTTGATATCGGCAGCCATTCTGCTTCCGGTAAAATGGTACTGATGAAGTAAACGTCTCAAGGGAAGGTTATCTTTCGAATAACTTGAAATAGATGAATCACTAAAAATTACACGGATGGAAACATGCACAGGAAAAATTTACCAACGACCTTAGCAGTATTATTTTCGCTGCTGCTCATCGCCGCATTTGCGGCAAACATACAAGCTAATATACAGCCTGCTCCCGGATTGTATGACCCGATCACACTGAAGTCAAACACAACCGGTGATCCTTATCCGATCTTCCCCGATGATGCCAATCGCATCCCACCGATGAATCTGGATCGCACCGATGAAGTTGATCAGGCGCTAACAATTCTGATCAGAACACCAGATATAGCAAATCAGATTCAGCCTGAGAGCTTCGATAGTCTGTTATACTCCACCGGTATTTATCCCACTGGCAGTATGAACGACTACTTCCTGGAAAGCTCTTACGGTGCATTCGGCGTAGATGGAGAAGTCGTCGGCTGGGTAATGGCTAACAATAACTACAGCTACTATACCTGGAATAACTACGGATTCGGCAGTTATCCTCATAACGCGCAAAAACTGGCCGAGGAAGCCGTGTTAGCTGCTGATGCATTAGGTGTCGATTTCTCTCAGTACGACAACGACGGCGATGGTCGCGTGGATGCATTGATTATTGTTCACCAGGGGCCTGGTGCCGAAAATACTGGTAGCGTGAACGATATCTGGTCTCATCGTTGGTCTTTTCCTGAAGTCTACCTGGATGGTGTCTATGTCAGCGACTACAGCATGGATCCTGAACTGGCGGGTACAGGTATCACCGGTGGGATCGAATCAATAGGTGTCTTCGCTCACGAATACACACACCTCCTGGGATTGCCTGATCTCTACGACTATGATGAGAAACTCAATCCAAATACATTCACTGTCTTGGGAGATGACAACGATCATCCGGTTATGGACTGGGGCATAATGGGCTATGGAGGCTACGGCATATCATCTTACGGCCGTGGCTCTTCTCCTAATCATCATGCCTCACTGTTTAAGTCGATGCTTGGTTGGGTTGATCCGGTCATCTTAGGGCTTTCGCAGACTGGCATCCAGGTCCCGGACTATGAAGCCAATCCGGTTGTTTATAAGATTCCCATCAGTGGATCGGAAACAGAGTATTTCCTGGTTGCCAACAGAAATCCCGATTGTCTGGGAGCTCTCTTCGACAAATGGGACAGCGATTTTTCAGCGTGGTTTAACTGGTTTACTCCCGGCAGCAATCCCCTGGACGCCGGTTTGGTTATCGAACATGTCGATGAGGAAGTGGACTTGAACAACGGCACACCTGATGAACCTCATTACGGTTGTATTGTCGTAGACGCCGGATACACCAGCTCTCAACCCTGGCCCGGAATCGAATTTACCGAATGGTGGTATCCGTACGAATTTCGCGTCGGCGCAGCTTTCAGCGCCGAAGATGGTCAGACGGAATTGACTCCCTTGACTGATCCCAGTTCCGGTGGCTACTACGGACCCTCCGGTGTCTATATCACCAACATCAGCAATTCGGGGCCTTTGATGACCTTCGACCTGGAGTTTATCGGCGGTACTGCTGATCTCATCTTCTCGGGAAGCGTCGTCGAAGACGATGGCGGTGACGCGGATGGTTTCCTGGATGCTGGTGAGACCGGCGATCTTTACCTCCGCTTAAAGAACCTCGGTTCAGGGGAGGCTCTACAGGTTTCTGGTACTTTGCACAGCACAGATCCATACATCACGATCATACAAAATCAAGCCGCTTTCCCCGATATTGGGATTACACTATCTGGTGAAAATATTACTCCGTTTGTAATCTCCGTAGATGCCAACTGCCCTGCCGGATACGACGCAGAAGCGACCCTGTTACTGACCTGGCTTGGTGGAAATAGTGCCACCTCAATCCCATTGGAACTGAGCTGGGACGTCGTCTTGGCGAACGATGTCGAAAGCGGAATGGGCGGTTGGACTCATGATGTTGCTTTCGGAGACTATAACGATCAATGGCATATATCCACCATGAGAAACCACACCCCTGATGGTTTTTCCTCCTGGAAATGCGGTTCGGAAGGAAGTGGTGGGTATGGCGCCCTCCTGAACGCGGAATTGGTAACACCCTCGCTGAATTTCACCAGTAATGCCCGAGTCTCCTTCTGGCATAGAATGAACGCCGAAGCGGATTGGGATGGTGGCATTATTGAGATGGAGATAGGAGGAACCTGGGTTCAGATAACGCCTATGAGCGGTTATCCCGACCAGATTACTCATACCAGTTCAGGTGGTCCCTTCGCCTATGGGACGCAATGTTACTCCTCTGATTTCGACTGGGCTTATGAACGCGCTGAACTACCATACTCTGGTGATGATACTCAAGTACGTTTCCGCTTCGGTTCAGATCAGGGAGTTGGTGAAGAAGGATGGTATCTGGACGATTTTGTGTTCTATCAACCCGAAGCAGCCCCACCAGCTATGGTCGTCGATGTGGATTACGTTTCCGGTTCACCTGTGTCCGCTGGAGGTGGAAACCTCTATTACACCATCTGGGGTGAAAACCAGGGTGCGGTACCACTGGATTACGACATCTGGATAGATAAAATCTACGAAAGTACCGACACCACTACTTTGATTTTACGCGAAATCACCAACTACCAGCCCGGCTGGCAGATAAACCGCCCGGATGCCTGGTATCCGGTCCCTGCAGTATGGCCCGGTGGTAATTATGACTTCAGGATCTATTCCGGCTGGCATCCCGAATATGAAGTCTGGCACACCGATGCTTTCTCCTGGGTGAAAGACGGTCCTGTCGATCTGGGATTCGACTTTGAATCCAATCTGCCACTGAATGCGCCCAATCCGTTTGAAGACATAATGATGACTCAGATTGACAATGCTGTGCCTGCTCAGTTTGAGGTGTTGGGTGCATATCCTAATCCGTTCAATCCCAGTACAGTTCTCAGTTACCAGCTACCAGTTGCAAGTCTCGTGAACCTGTCCATCTACGACATATCCGGCCGCCTGGTAACTGAACTTGTCAACGGCTGGCGTGATGCGGGAGTGCATGAGGTCACTTTCAATGGATCGGCATTAGCTTCAGGAATCTACATCTACCAGCTTGATATCGGCAGCTATTCTGCTTCCGGTAAAATGGTACTGATGAAGTAACAAAATAAGGGGGCGGCTGAAAGGTCGCCCCGGTTTGTTAACTAATGGAGGATGAAATGTTCAGAAACATTCTGTTTGTTTTATTAAGCGAACTTACACTAATCTCCTTCGTTTTTGCGCAAACCATTATACCAGGTGGAGAAGTTTCTGGTACCTGGACAGCAGCTGGTTCACCTTACCTGGTTGAAGGCGAAATAACAGTACCTGCGGATCAGACGCTGGTTATAGATCCGGGGGTTGATGTGATCTTCCAGGGACATTACAAGCTGATTGTAAATGGCTGGTTGGAAGCGGTAGGGACAGAGGCTGATTCGGTTCTATTCACGGCAGATAATTCCACCGAGGGCTGGCACGGTATTAGGTTTATCGGTGCACCGGATAGCAGCCACCTATCTTATTGTATCGTCCAGTACGGACGTGCCACTGGAAGTAGTCCAGATTGTTACGGCGGGGGTATTTATTGTGCTAACTCCAACCCGAGCTTTGTCAACTGCACTATCAGCGGAAATGCATCATTCTGGGACGGCGGTGGCGGCGGGATTTACTGTTACGATTCCAGTCCCATAATCGGCGGCTGCATCATCAGCGGAAATTCAGCTAACTATGGTAATGGTGGCGGTATTTATTGTGATGGATCAAACCTTATCATCAGCGACAACACTATCAACGGAAATTCAAGCGGGCCTTACGGCGGCGGGATTTACTGCGATAATTCAGCTCTCACAATCGCCAATAATGCCATTTGTATGAATTCAGCAACATATGGCGGCGGAATATACTGTACTGGTTCCAGCATCTCTATCATCGACAACAGCCTCAACGAAAATTCAGCCGTGTATTACGGCGGCGGGATTCACTGTAGCAGTTCCAGTATCGCTATTAACGGCAACACCATCAGCGGAAATACAGCCATTCATTCATTTGAACCCTATCCAGCATACGGTGGCGGAATTTACTGCAGCGGCCTTGATTCCAACTCCAGCATAATTGGCAATACAATCAGCACAAATACAGTTTCAGGTTATATGGGCGGCTTCGGCGGTGGAATTTACTGTAACTCTTCCAGCATTACCATAAACGGCAATACTATCAGCGAAAATTCGGCTGATGGCGGCGGTGGAATTCACTGCTATAATTCCAACCTCACCATAAGCTACAACACAATCAAGGGAAATTCAGCCAGTTCCGGCGGTGGGATAAACTGTACTTCTTCCAATCCCATTATCAGTGGTAATACCATTAGCAGAAATGGAGCTACTTCTTTCGGCGGTGGGATTAATTGTACATCTTCCAGTCCCAGTATCAGCTATAACCTCATTTACGCAAATACAGCCGGTTCAGGTGGTGGAATTAACTGCAACAATGGTTCCAGCCCCGGTATCAGCGGCAACGCCATAAGCGAAAATTTTGCAGCAGATGGTGGCGGTGTTTACTGTTCATCCAGTCCCAGCATAATCGAATTCAACGAGATCAGTGATAATACGGCTTCTGGCAGCGGTGGAGGGATCTATTTTAACCTTATCAATGTGCCTATGAATAAAAATACGATCACCTTCAATAACGCATCAATTGGTGGTGGGTTTTACAGCACCAGCTCAAACCCTGAGTTACGAAACTGTATTCTCTGGGCAAATGCACCACAACAGATCTTTCAAACTGCCGGGTCTAATGTGCAAGCAACATACAGCAATATTGAACAGTTTTGGCCGGGCATCGGCAACATCAATCAAGATCCTTCATTCGTCAATGTTGGGCAGAGCGACTACAGACTGCAATGGGATTCTCCATGTATAAACTCTGGGGATCCAGATCCCCAATTCAGCGACCCAGATGGCACTCGAGCGGATATGGGATGCTATTACTTCGATCAGAGCAAGCCGGTGCGCATATTACTGACTCCCTACAACACACCCATCCAGATTCAAGCAGAAGGAGGGAGCTTTGACTTTGATATTCAGGCCACAAATATTGATTCAGTGTTGCATACAACTCAGATCTGGTGTGATGTAACTATGCCAAACTTGACGATCTACGGACCGGTATTAGGCCCAGTTTCGGTGACGCTAATGCCGCAATTCACCGCCAGCCGGTTGAGGAATCAGAATGTCCCACCAGCAGCTCCGGCGGGAAGGTATTTTTACAATGCTTACGCTGTTGTCGGCGCAGATACGTCCATAGATCATTTCCTTTTCGAAAAGCTGGACTCAAATGGTTTAGATGGATTCGCCGAATGGTTTAATACAGGAGGATACTTCGAGGATTTTGCCGTAGCTGGGAGGCAATCCGCCAGTATGCGAATTCCTGAATCATATTTGCTTCATCAGAACTACCCTAATCCCTTTAACTCTACGACCACCCTTTGCTTTGACCTGCCTGAGGCGGATTGGGTAAAGCTGGACGTATTTGATATTTCTGGGTGTATGGTTGCGGATTTGAAATCAGCCTCAATAGTAGACCGCTGGTGCGAGGCCGGAACCCATGAGGTAACTTTCGAAGGATCAGGATTGGCTTCGGGGGTGTATATCTACCGGTTGAAGATAGGAAAGTTTGTAGCTAATGGGAAGATGGTGCTGCTGAAATAATCAAATCAATTCGCCCAAAATAGAAGCGGCATTACATGTTTATCTGGTGCGCAAATTGCCAGACGTCTTAGATGTCGTATTAAAAAGGAGATCAAGATGAAAAGGCTGCTCTTACTGTCAATTTGCCTGAGTCTCGGAGGATTTTCACCTACTTGGGCGGATTTACTCGAAGTTTCAGGAGATGTCTGGGGCGTGTGGTCTGCTGATACGGTTGTTGTGACAGGGGAAGTGCGCGTGCCACCTGGACAAACTCTCGCCATTGAACCTGGCGTGGAGATCTATTTCTTCATTTACTGTAAATTCATTGTAGACGACAGCGCCGCTCTGATTGCTACTGGTACGATGCGTGATTCTATTTCCTTCATGGAACATTGGCTCTGGCCTACTAATGGCTGGCACGGCATTCGTTTTATAAATGCTTCAAATGTCTCGATCCTGGAATACTGTCATCTGACGAATGGCTACGCCTATGGTGGTGGGGATGATGAAAACGGTGGAGCGGTACACTGCTACAACTCTAGCCCCGTGGTGCAAAACTGCCTGATTGACAGGTGCTCTGCCACGGGTAGTGGTGGTGGGATAGCCTGCTACTCCAATTCCTGCCCTATCATCAGCGACAATGTTATCGGTGGAAATTCTGCTGATGGTTATGGTGCTGGAATATACTGCGATAATTCCAGCCCCGTTATCAACGGTAACGATGTCAGCAGCAATACCGCCGGCGGTAACGGCGGTGGGATCTCCTGTCACAACAATTCCTGCCCCGTCATTGACAGCAACTACATCAGCGGAAATGCAAACGCCTGGGGATCCGGCGGCGGAATTTGCTGCTACGAATCCAGCCCCGTAATCAATGGCAACACTATCAGCGGAAATTCTGCCACTTATGGTTTCGGTGGAGGTGGAATTTATTGCTACAATGCCAGCCCGGATATTAGCGTTAACGTTATTAACGCAAATTTAACGTATTGGGACGGCGGCGGAATTTGCTGCCACGGTAATTCCAGCCCAAGCATAACCAACAACACCCTCAGTGGAAATTCAGCCTCTAATGGAGCTGGAGTCTATATCGAGGATGCTACGATAAGCACTTTTGAATTCAACGAAATCAGCAACAATTCCGGTGAGGGAGTTCAAATATATAATTCCAACGTTACCATGAACAAGAACACTATCGTAGACAACCAAGATCCTTATTCTGGCGGGATCTCCTGCACTACCTCCAGCATGGAAATACGAAACTGCATTCTCTGGGGAAATACATCCCAACAAATTCATCTGGGATCCGGAGGCAGCGTGCAGGCGACCTACTGCGATATTCAAGATGGTTGGACAGGTATCGGAAATATTGATGATAATCCTATCTTCATCAATTCTGCTCTGTCTGACTACCGTCTGCAATGGGGCTCACCCTGCATCGACTCCGGAGATCCTGATCCACAATACTACGACCCCGATGGTACCAGAGCGGATATGGGCTGTTATTACTACGATCAGAGCATGCCGGTGCGCATATTGCTGACTCCTTACGGCGTGCCCATCCAGATTTCAGCAGTAGGGGGAAGTTTCGACTTCAATATTCAAGCGACCAATGCCGATAGTGTTTCTCATCCGACCACAATATGGTGCGACATTACGATGCCCAGTGGGCAGGTATACGGCCCTGTTCTGGGGCCAGTAACTATCAATATGCCCGCAGGGTTGACGGTCGAGAGGGATAGGTCACAGGACATTCCGGCTTTTGCGCCACCCGGACTCTTTTCTTTTAACGCATACGCAGAAGTGGCAGGAATCTATTCGACAGATAGTTTTCCCTTTGTAAAGCTAAGCACTGGCGATGGCGAAAGTGAAGGTAGCTGGAACAACAACGGCGAACCGTTCGATGAATGGTTTGATCTCGCCCAGGATGCAATTGATATACCTGAGAATTATTCACTTTACCCAAATTACCCCAACCCCTTCAACCCAATCACAGTTCTCGGCTTTCAATTACCTGTCGCATGTTGGGTGAAACTGGAAGTGTTTGATATCTCCGGTTCCCGCGTAGGGGTCGACCTTGCGTCAACCCGTCAATATCCTCCCGGAACCCACGAAGTAACCTTTAACGGATCGAATCTGTCATCCGGAATATACATCTACAACCTGACCGCTGGAGATTATAAAGCCAGTGGGAAGATGGTACTTATGAAATGAGTTTATCTCACCTTATCGAGGAGGTTAATATGTTCAGGAATGTCCTTTACTTTTTGGTAGGAGGATTTGTACTGGTTACCATCGCTTCCTCTGAGACAATTATCCCTGGTGGTTACGTCTCCGGGCTGTGGGAAGCTGCTGGTTCTCCCTACCTGATCGAAGGCGAAATTGCCATATATTCAGATTCCACATTGAATATTGAACCTGGAGTGGATATCATCTTCCAGGGACACTACAAATTTATCATCAACGGCTGGTTGGAAGCGGTGGGCACAGAAGAGGATTCGATTATCTTCGATACCGCAGATCCGAGTGATGGTTGGCACGGACTGCGCTTCGATAATTCGCCAGATGGCAGTGAAATTGCGTATTGTAAACTTACAAACGGTCGAGCCACAGGCGATTATCCTGACAAGTGTGGGGGTGCCATTTACTGCGAAAGCTCTATTATACTGATAAGTCACTGCACTGTTGTCGGGAATACTGCTAATGGTTACGGAGGTGGTATCTTCTGTGATGATTACGCCAATCCAATAATCAGCCATTGTGTAGTGCGGGACAATTGGAGTGCCTGGATGGGCGGTGGGATTTACCTTTTTGATCACACTGATGCGCTCATCGAAAACTGCCAGGTGCTTGGCAACCACGCCGAAATGGATGCTGGTGGAATATACATAGGCCAATTCTCATATCCAACAATTCAGTATTGTTCCATAAGTAATAATAGTGCTACTGAAGCGGCCGGTGGAATAATGTGCTACCGCTCCGGACCGGTCATAAGCAATTGCGTCATCAACGGCAATCATGCCGACGATGACGGTGGTGGTATGCACTGTTATTTCAACGGGGCAGCATATATCATCAACTGTACATTTTACGGGAATTCATCCAATGCCGAGGGAGGCGGAATTTACTGCGCTCCATTTTGGCAGGATCCTACACTTATTAACTGTATTCTCTGGAACAATCCTCCGAATCAGATTGGTGGTAATGGGAACCCATCCGTAACTTACTGTGACATCATGGGTGGTTACTATGGTACAGGAAATATCTGGCAGGACCCGTTGATGGTGAATCCGAACTGGGGCGTGTTCTACCTGCAATGGGGTTCTCCCTGTATTGACGCGGGTGATCCCAATTCCCCACTGGATCCGGATAGTACCCGCGCTGATATGGGTGCTTTTTATTACGATCAGAGCACTACACCGGTAATTCTCGCTGGCTTTTTCGCTGATCCCCTGGATATGGGTGTTCTGTTGACCTGGAGTACTGCTTGTGAAATAGAATGCTATGGTTGGATTGTTCAACGCAACGGTGAAGATGTAAGCCCTATTATCCAGGGAAATGGAACTACCCCGGAACCACATGAATACAGCTATCTTGATTCGGTTGCTACTGGGATGTATTCTTACTGCATTAAGCAGTTAGATTATAGTGGTTCAGTTTCTTATTCACCGTTGGTGACCGTATCCGTAGGTACTATGGGGATTGCTGCATTTTGTTTACACCAAAACCACCCCAACCCCTTCAACCCATCTACAGTTCTCAGTTACAAGCTGCCAGTTGCGAGTATTGTCAACCTGTCCATCTATGACATCTCCGGCCGCCTGGTTGCAGAACTGGTGGACGGCTGGCGGGATGCGGGAGTGCACGAAGTGACATTTGATGGGTCGAGTCTGGCTTCCGGAATATACATCTACCAACTTGACATTGGCAGCAATTCTGTTTCCGGTAAAATGGTACTAATGAAGTAACTAAATAAGGGGGCGGCTGTGCCAAAGGCACCGCTATGCGGAAAAGTCGCCCCATTCTGTTTAGTGCGGAGGGAAATATGAAAAATCTAAGAATAGTTTTGTTGGTATTCGCAATACTCATTCAATTATGTCTTTTTAAGACATTCCAACAGGCAAATGCCCAGGTCTACGAACAGTGGGTGACGAAATATAACGGCTTGGGAATCGGGGTTGATTATGCTCAATCCTTAGCCATTGATAGGAACGGAAATGCGTATGTAACGGGACATAGTTATGTAAACGGAATTAACTCCGACTATGCAACCATTAAATATGATTCAGCCGGTGTTGAACAATGGTTTGCCAGATATAATGGCCCAGCTAACTATTTGTGTGATATAGCTAAATCCTTAGCTGTCGATGCGGACGGTAATGTGTACGTTACTGGCTATAGTGAGGGAAGCGGGACGGACGCCGACTATGCCACTATTAAATACGCCCCAACCGGTATCGAACAATGGGTGGCCAGATATAACGGCCCGGGGAATGGGCCTGATCAGGCATATTCTTTAGCTGTTGACCTGGATGGGAATGTATATGTTACAGGAGCAAGTATTGGAAGCAGTACAGGCTGGGACTATACCACCATTAAATATGACTCCGCCGGTATAGAACAATGGGTTGCAACATATAACGGCCCGGGGAATGGTTCTGATCAGGCAAATTCTTTAGCTGTTGATCCTAGTGGGAATGTGTTCATAACAGGAAGAAGTGACGGATCTGGGGCATCTAATGACTTAGCAACCATCAAATATGGTATTGACGGTTCGGAATTGTGGGTCGCCAGATACAGCAGCCCAGTACTCGGTTGTGATGTGCCTAGTTCCTTATATATCGACGTGGATGGAAATGTGTATGTAACGGCAGCAAGTGGAGGAATCGAAACGGGTTTAGACTATGTAACCATTAAATATGATCCCAGAGGTTTTGAGCTATGGGTTGTCAGATATAACGGTCCGGAAAATGGTGATGATTGTTCCACATCCTTAGATGTTGATAGTGACGGGAGTGTGTATGTAACGGGATTTAGTGAGGGAAGCGGGACTGACTGGGACTATGCAACCATCAAATATGACCCAAATGGTATAGAACAGTGGGAGGCCAGATATAACGGCCTGGGGAATAGTCTCGATTTGGCTTATTCTTTGGCTGTCGATGGGGATGGGAGTGTGTATGTGACGGGACTCAGTGAGGGAAACGGGACTTACTACGATTATGCAACTGTTAAATACGACAACAACGGCTTTGAGCTATGGGTTGCTAGATTTAACGGCCCAGGAAATTTCGATGATGGAGCTCAATCGTTAGCAGTCAGCGCGGAGGGAAATGTGTATGTTACGGGATATAGTGATGGAAGCGGAACGAATTATGACTATGCCACCATCAAATATACACAAATATATAACCCGTACTTTGCCATCGATTTGATACCTTTTAGCGTGCCGATTCAAATCCCCGCTTCTGGTGGAAGTTTTGAATACTACCTATTCGCCGCCAATAATATCGGCGATCCAAGCGCAGCCGATATGTGGATCGACGCGATTCTTCCCAGCGGCTCAGGGCACGATCTTTTACTGGGGCCTGTTAGCGTCAACCTAAATCCCGGAACCACCAGTTGGCACCGAACTCAGACTGTACCAGGAACGGCGCCTTCAGGCCAATACCAATACATCGCTCATATCGGATTCTATCCCTATCTGACCTGGGATTGCGATTTCTTGGAATTTGTCAAGCTGGATACCGGTGGGGTGAGCCTATTAGACGATTTTAACAACGTGAACGAATGTTTCGATATCTTATCAGCTGAAGAAACTCCAGCGTTGCCAGAAATCTACGAAGTACTAGGCGCCTACCCCAACCCCTTCAACCCGGCGACAGCTCTCAGTTACAAGCTGCCAAATGCATGTATTGTAAACCTATTAGTTTACGATGTTTCCGGCCGCTTGGTCACCGAGCTTGTCAACGGCTGGCGGGATGCAGGAACCCACGAAGTCACCTTCGACGGATCGAATCTGGTATCAGGAATCTACATATACAACCTGACTGCTGGAGATTATAAAGCCAGTGGGAAGATGGTACTGATGAAGTAATAAATAACCAAGGAGAACAGACATTCTTGTCTGTCATATTCCGTACATTCTGAAAAAAAGTATCATAGGAGGTGAAGCAATGAAAAGTAAATCAAGTTTATGGTGGACTGCTTTCGTTCGGTTCTCATTATGTGTCTGCTGCTTGATCTATGTCGCAGAAGCGAGATCCACCCTTCAGGTAACGTTGACCCCCGTAGATCCACCAGTTACCATCCCTGTTTACGGAGGATCATTTGATTACATCTTGGATATCGAGAATGTGGGTTCCGTATCGGATACGTTCGATACCTGGATTGAAGCCGTCCTGCCCGACACAACTCTATTTGGACCCATTATTCTGCGAGAGGGGTTGGAATTGCCTTCTGGTGGTCTGCTCACGAGAACGATGACGCAGAACGTTCCTTTCGGTGCCCCTTACGGAACATATACCTATCGCTGTAATGCTGGTGAATATCCGGGTACGATTATCGACAGTGATGAATTTACCTTCCTGAAATACGCTTGAGACTGCGATCATCCCGGATCGGGATGGAACCTTTCAGGATGGGAGAACACAAACACTCAAGCAATACCTGTTAACTACCCGGTAATCCAGGCTTACCCCAACCCCTTCAACCCGACCACAGTTATTAGTTTCGAGTTGCCAGTTTCGAGTCTGGTAAACCTCGCAGTTTACGACGTTTCGGGACGCCTGATATCCACAGTTGTCAATGGCTGGCGGGATGCGGGTGTGCATGAGGTGACTTTTGATGGGTCGGGATTAGTTTCGGGGATTTACATCTACCAACTTGATATCGGTAGCCATTCTGCCTCAGGCAAAATGGTACTGATGAAGTAAATCCTTTCACAAATAAGATCAGGTCGAAGGCGGAACGTAGCATCCGCCTTTTTATTGTCAATGGTAATATATTTTTTCAGGTTTAAAATATTACTTGACATACATAAAGTAATTCGTTATATTGTCAAATAGAATGATAATCGCAGTCTTTCATCTCAGAGGAGGTTAAAATGGATTTCAGAATGTTGATGGGTTTCTTATGGTGTGCGCTGGTGACTTCGTTCACTTCGGCGCAGACAACTATACCCGAGGGACATGTGTCCGGCATCTGGGAATCTACTGGCTCACCTTACTTGATTGATGGTCAAATTACTGTTCATGCGGATTCATCACTTAATATCGGACCAGGTGTGGACGTCATATTCCAGGATTACTACAAACTTATCGTCAACGGTTACCTCGACGCTATTGGATCCGAAGGGGATTCAATACGCTTCACCGCCGCAGATACCACTGAAGGTTGGCATAGTATCCGGTTCATCGATGCCCCAGACAGCAGTCATCTATCCTACTGTATTATCCAGTACGGCAATGCGACCGGATCACAATCGGATGCCAAGGGTGGAGGTGTCTACTGTGAGAACTCTAATCCAGTCATCAGTCATTCCTCGATCAGGAATAATTCATCTACCGGATGGTATGCAGGCGGAGCAGGTATATACCTAACGAATTCCAGCCCGCTGATACGCTATTCCTCCATTAACAGGAACACAACGAGTGCTGGTGGCGGTGGGATACAATTTGAGAATAATTGTGACCCGATCATCAGTTATTGCATCATCAATGAGAACATTGCACATTATGGCGGAGGGATCAGTTTTTGGAATGGTTGTGATCCAATTATCAGCTATTGCTCCATACTTGGTAACTCAACGAGTACTGCTGCCGGCGGTGGAATTGGCTGCTCAGGCGATTGTAGTCCTATCATTGAATACAGCGTAATTGGCTGGAATATTACTCAACAGGGCGGGGGTGGAGGATTATCGATTGGTGGTAGCGGCGCAAACCTCACGATGAGCGGATGCATTATTAACAACAACGTTGCTGCTGAAAGTGGTGGGGGAATCAGGATTGTTAACTCAGCTGTTTTTAATGTATCGCGGTGTGTCATTCATGATAACACGGCGAATGGAGTTTATGGTGGCGGAATCGATGTCGATCTCAATTCAAATGGGAGCCTCGAGCACTGTACTATTGTGGGTAATAATCATCCATATCCCTGGGGAGGAGGAGCGGGTATTTCTATCGGAGCCTCGACTGCAGCTCTCGTAAATAATATCGTGGCAAATAATAATGGCGGTGCGGGCATCCATTTTGAAGTTTCGGGCAGTACAACAGTGACCTACAGCGATTTCTATTATAATGCCGAGGGTAATTTCAGCGGGACTTCAATTCCTGCCAGTCTTGGTCCATTGATCACCACCAACTTCAATGGAGATTCCTGCGATGTGTTTCACAATATCTACCTGAATCCCTCATTCGTTGATCAGTGGGGAGGGGATTTCCATCTCACCGAGGATTCCCCCTGCATAGACGCCGGTGATCCAAGCTATCCATTCGATCCGGACAGTACGATAGCCGATATAGGGGCTTTCTACTTCGATTCGACATACGTCACGCCGGAATCCAATATAGAATTATCAACTAATCTGCTGGATTTTGGTATAGTACCGATAGGCTACCAGGAGAGTATGCCTCTGACGATCTATAACATTGGTGAAGGCACTCTCGTGTTGTATTACCTATCCACAAGCGATCCATGCTTCAGTACCGATTTTAATCCTGCAGACAGCATACTCGTACCTGGAGATAGCCTTTTAGTCTCCGTTTACTTTAGTCCATTAGAAGCTATCTTCTATGATGAAATCCTGACCATCGAAAATAACGATGAACCAGTGCTGGTCGTGTTACAGGGAACGGGCGAAGCGCCTCTCTTGGTGGGTGTAACGCTGACACCCTACAATCCTCCTATAGTTATTCCCCAGAGTGGGGGCTCCTTCGATTTTAACATCATGGTCGAAAACTTCAGTTCAACTGCGCAGACGTTTGATCTGTGGACTGATATCAGATTGCCTGAGGTTGGAGTTGTGCCGATAATAACCCTGCTTGATTACTCACTACCGGCATTTACCAGTGTTGATCGTGATCGCACTCAGGAAGTTCCCGATTTCGCTCCCGCAGGAACCTATACCTACTATGCCTATGTAGGTACCTATCCATGGTCCGTTGACCACTATGATACTTTTACCTTTGAAAAAACGGGGGGTGACCAATTTACATACCCTGGCGGATTGGGATCGCCATCAGATTGGATTTGTACAGGAGAGGAATTCCAAGAGGTCATATTTGAATCCGAACCTCCTTCCGAATACACATTTAATCACCCCTATCCCAACCCCTTCAACCCGGCGACAGCTCTCAGTTACCAGCTACCAGTTGCAAGTCTCGTGAACCTGTCCATCTACGACATATCCGGCCGCTTGGTCACCGAGCTTGTCAACGGCTGGCGGGATGCGGGTTTACACGAGGTCACCTTCGATGGCTCGGGATTAGTTTCGGGGATATATGTATATCGGTTGGAAGCGTCGGATTCGGGGAATCCAACCTACCTCACAGGTAAGATGGTGCTGATGAAGTGAACTATAAATGTAGGGGCAGACCTGTGTGTCTGCACCTGGTATAAGGGGACTAGCCCTCTTCAGGTGGGTTATAATATCCGTAGCGCAGTGCTTTAGCGCTGGGCGTATTCATAGTTGTGTCAGGCTTGTCTTCGGGGTCCTTAGCAGTTGGCTGACTGAGGAGACCTGACGCCAACACAACCAACACAGTAATAAAAGAAACCTGGCCCTGAAGAGTCAGGCCACCCGTCAGATTAATTCCCCCGGCTCCTGGAGTCAGGGGAATTTTCTCTAATTCCTGAAACGGATGGCCGGCACCGTTGAGGCGTTTCGATCCTGCAGGTCAAATCCGACAAACTTGACCGCCAAAATGTCGTGTCCGTCAGGTTTGTCGTTGGATTTGTGCTTAGCGGAATTTGAGAAATGACAGATTTGCCGCGAAAATCGAAGGATTGTGGGAAAGTAAAAATGGCGAGATTGATAAACAGCAGGTGTTGTGTATTAGCATAATGGCTTCAGGATTTGTGGGAATGGCAAGCGCTGCATTAGGTGTGCATATATATAATATACAACATTTCGCGAGGAAAAGCAAGGGGAATCTGGGGATATTTGGATGGATGGATGGCTAAGGACCTGGCGCAACATAAAATAGAAGAGATCCGCTTAGAAGAAGCCTGGCCACCCGGCCTATGTCCATGCCACTCTATCGCAGTCCACCAAATTAATCTATAAAGGAGATATGCCTCAAAGATTTGGGCGCAGATCTGGAAACCGAACATAATAGTCTTCAAGGTTTTGGGAACGATAAGTAATATCTTTTCTGTAACGTTCCCGCACCAAAGAATGCTCTGATTCGTTAGTCTCACCCTTTTGGGAATCAGATTTTGCGATAGGTCGATAGAACTTGGGTATTAATCTATAAAATCCTTTTCGTGACTCTTCGTAAGGTTGCAATGAGTCAGATTTCGTTGCGACGGCATGGAAATCTAATCCGCAATGACGAGCTTTTTCAGTCATCCACTCAAGTGCAATGTCAGAAAGTCCGGTGGATTTAAGGCCACCACCGATATTTGAGTGAGCTCCGGTAAACCAAACCTGTTCAAGATTCCGGTTCTGGTCGTGCGGTTGTTGGTGCCACATGGTTGCTCTGAAATGGTGGCGTTTTTCGTCAATGGCAAGTGCCTGATAGGCTTGCTCGACGGCTGAGCTTAATCTTGTGTCATGAAAACGATTGCATCGACCAGAGATACTCTTGAGTAGTAAGGGATTACCGAGCGCTCCCACTGTATCCCATACCCCGATAAATTTGATTGGTGTGATATCAGCAACTGCATAGGTGCGACGGAATAGAGTGGCCTCTATCTCTTTTGGGTGTGTACTAAATGTGCGTGCTCTATAAAGCGTAAATGCACGATCCACCATGTCAACAGCGTTTGACCGCAGGAGCCCAGAGTTACGGATTAGTCCTACTAAACTACGTACCGTGAATGCGCCACGACTGAATCCAAAGAAAAACAGTTGATCGCCAACATCATAGTTTAAGATAAGGTATCGGTACGCTTCCAGAATATTTTGTGATAAACCACTTCCCGTCGCACCATCGATGATCCGTTTTAGCCATCCACCGCTCGTACCAACTCCCGAATCATAGTACATCAGTTGTGTTGTGCCATCTGTAGATACGTGCTTAGTAGATTGTGCAATTTTGACCACATTAGTAGGAACGGGAATACTGTCCTCATTCTTATCAGGCGTATTCCATGTTCCATCGCAACAGATCACGATGCGTTTCATGATTTAGCTCACTTAACTCTATAATATCTCGGATAGATTTGTTGAAAAGTTAGGAAATATGTTTTGAATTTGCAAGAGCTAAGGGTGTTAACTTTCATGGATGCTTTCACAGTTTCTTTCCATTTATTTATCGAAATATTACAATGATATCTATGGGGACTACCATAAAGTAAGCAATGCTAGGAACCGACTATAGAATGTATTAAATCGACTCATGGAGATATATTGAACTGAATTAAATCCCATGATACTATATTTACAATATTTCCACTTTGAGGATCCCTTGTTTCCACTTTAAGTATACCCACATCAGGGCAAAACCAAATGAATCCTGTTATTCCATCGTTCCAATTATCTGAAATGCTATATTCGACACAATCCTTGAATGTGCCAATTGGGATTTGCATGTTTTGAGACACCGCAGAACATTCAATAAAATAACCGTGCCTATCATCTAATTTATATAGCCAGTTATCATTTACTTCACAGGGATATTTAAGCAAGAGTTTGGCGGGCGAAGTAACATTATCCGCTAACAGTACAATAATCTCATTATCATTAAATCTAAGATAAATTTTGTAGGATTTATCTATGCTTTTCACATCACATTCGCACCAATTTTGTCCAGATATTTCTTTATTCCCAATAATGGAAAGTGTGGAGATCCATTCTTCATTGTCAGATTGTATTCTGTATTTCCAGCTATTGTCGATACTTAATAATTTGGTATTAAGACTCTGCTGCACTTTGGGAATTGGAAGTGATTTCAACCGCTTCGTCAATGTCTGTGCGGATTGAAATATTTGCGATTGATTAAGAACTGTGATAATTCGCATAACAAATCCACCTAATCCACCTGGTAGGGTTATAAAACCAGGTTCGGTATATTTTATTTTGATTGATAAGTTGAGAGACCTAAACTCATTGTTATTGAGAATAATTTTTTGCATCTCAATGACACCAGGCAGATTTTCATGAAGAGCGAAGATTAATATTTCTTCATTTGAGGGTAAGTTTGTAATCTGGTAGTTACCATTATCCGGTCCAGGATCTGATTGGGAAATTGCTTCACCATAAAGAATTTCAATTTTATTATCAGTTACAAGGATATGCGCTCCAATAGCAGGTTCATTGACTGGTCCCCACACCCTTCCGTAGATAGCTGCTAGATTTTGTTGATTATTTTTGTTAATCTGTCCAGCCTGCTGAGCCATTCCAATAGTATTGCACAAAAGTACTGACAATAGAATTGTAAGGATTTTCATTCTATCCTCCTTATTGGTGTGAATTATGCCTAGCAATCGATGAGTGCTGTATGAAAGAGATACCCCTTATGTGCCAGGATTTGATACTTATAATTTAGAAAAGAAAGATGATCACTTAATTAGCTGATGAATGAAAAAAGCGATCAAGGGAAAACTCAACACTGAAGCGGTAACAGTAATTATGGACTAAAACTAATCGAAAGCTGACATCGTTATAGCGGTCTTTAGGATCGAAATAGCGACAATTGATAGCATCATTTTGGATTTCTTCAACACAAATGGGACATTTCCGAATCCTTTTAGGACAACAAAGTTGAGGCAGATCTAGGAAGGGCGTTTTAATGAATATGCCGTAAAAGCCGGATTTTGTCAATAATGAATTTCTTAATTTCTTAAGATTTGTAGGAACGAAATCATGCATTGCTTTTTGTTACCTAATGTCCTAAAATTGTCCTAAAAAAGTCGAATAGGTCACTATATTCATCGTAACCTATTGTTATCCTTGTACGCCCGCCGAGACTCTTCCGTAGGAATGGCTATGCCAGAACCCGGAATCCTCGGCTTAATATTTCTATGATGAAACCATTTATTTACTTGCTATCATATGATTAATATCACCGTTAGAGTATAATAGGGCACTTGAAAGAAGAATTGGGCTTACTAATACTCGTATTATGTTTAGACTTCCAAATCTAAATATTCTTGAAGCGGAGGATTGTAGAACTCCAGCGAACTATCCGTCCGCATTGCGCTGGTTCAATTCCTGCAGTTTGAGGGGTTGCAACGGGCGGCGGCCGATAGCTTCGATGGCTTCGATAGCGGCTTCGGCGGCGGACAGGGTGGTGATCAGAGGCAGGCCCATGCGGTAGGCGGTCTCCCCCACAATGCGCTCATCGTAATAGGATTCCCGTCCCAGCGGTGTGTTGATCAGCAGGTGATTATCCCCGTTTTTCATCGAATCGACGATGTTGGGACGGCCTTCGTTGACCTTGTAAACGAACTCGGCTTCGACTCCGTTATCATTCAAAAATTTCTTCGTCCCGCTGGTGGCTGTGATGCGAAAGCCGAGGTCAGTGAGCTTCCGGGCGATGGGCAGCATCCGTTTTCTATCATCCTGATTCACTGAGATAAACACGTTTCCCTCAACCGGCAGGTAGGTGCCCGCCGCGTAAAGCGCCTTGGAATACGCTTCGCTGAAGGTATCAGCGATGCCCATGACCTCACCCGTCGAACGCATCTCCGGCCCCAGGAAAGGATTGATCCCTTCGAACCGGCTGAACGGAAAAACGACCTCCTTGACCGCATAATGACCCGGATCGAGATTCTCGCGGATGCCCTGCTCTTTCAACGATCGCCCGATGATGCAGCGAGTGGCCACCTGCACCCAGTTGGTCCCCGTCGCCTTGGACACGAATGGAATGGTGCGGCTGGCTCTTGGGTTGACTTCCAGAACGAACATCTGACCGTCCTTGAAGGCAAATTGTATATTCATGAGACCCACAACCTCGAGAGCTTCCGCCAGTTTGTAAACGATCTCTTTCATCTGATCTCGCTGCTGTTCGCTGAGGATGAACGGAGGCAAAACGCAGGCGCTGTCACCACTGTGCACACCAGCCTCTTCGATATGCTGCATGATGCCGCAGATCAAGGTTTCATGGCTGTCCGAAACCGCATCCAGATCGAATTCAAAAGCGTCTTCGATATAGCGGTCAATCAGGACCGGGTGTTCGGGCGTTACTTCCCCAGCGGAATCTCTCAGGTAGATCTCCAATCCTTCCCTGTTGTAAACGATCTCCATCGCCCGACCACCCAGAACGAAACTGGGACGCACCAGCACAGGATACCCGACCTGGTCAGCGATCCCTTCGGCTTCGCTGAAATTCCTGGCAATACCGTATGCGGGATGCGGGATATCGAGAAAGCGAAGCAGGGCGCCGAATTTTTCGCGATCCTCTGCCTCTGCGATCTTCCCCGGACTGGTGCCCAGTATTTTTATTCCCTGTCTTGCCAGCGCCTGCGCGATCTTCAAGGGCGTCTGCCCGCCGAACTGGACGATGACGCCATCCGGTTGTTCGACATTACAGATTTCCAGGACATCCTCGAGTGTGATAGGTTCGAAGTACAACCGGCTGGAGATATCATAATCCGTCGATACCGTCTCGGGATTACAGTTGACCATGATGCTGGCATACCCCTCGGCACGAAGCGTCAGGGAAGCGTGGACGCAGCAGTAATCGAACTCGATTCCCTGTCCGATGCGGTTGGGACCGCTTCCCAGCACGATAATTCTGGGCTTTTCATCGAGCCGGACTTCTCCTTCACCTCTTTCGTAAGATGAATAATAATATGGTGTGTAAGCTTCAAATTCAGCAGCACAAGTATCAACAGGAAGATGGACAGGCCGAATGTTATGGATTTCCCTCAACCTGCGAATGGTGCCATCATCCGAATTGAGCAGGTGAGCTATTTGAACATCGGAATAACCGAAACGTTTACATTTTAACAACAATTCGGGTGCAATAGCCTGGCGGAGGCTGGTCAAATCAATTCGGCCGCTCGGCGCTGAGGTCTTAAGTTGCTTTTCCACCTGGATGATTTCATCTAATTGATCGAGGAACCAGGGCGGAACGCCCGTTATCTGAGCGACTTCATCGATGGATATACCCAATTTCAGTGCGTGACGTAGATAGAAGACATTCTCAGCTCTGGGAGTCGCCAGAATTCTCCGAAGTGTCGCGCGCCATTCGGGCAGCAGGTGTGGTTCGATGTGATCAGAAGCGATTACGTCGCGGCCATCGGCGCCCAGTCCCATGCGATCCTGTTCGAGACTGCGAATGGCTTTCTGCAGGGCTTCGGGAAAACTCCGTCCGATGGCCATCACTTCACCCACGGACTTCATTTGGCTGCCCAGAGTCTGGTCAACAGTGGGAAATTTTTCGAATGCCCAACGTGGGATTTTAACCACCACATAATCCAGAGCTGGTTCGAAACAGGCGGGTGTTTTCCTGGTAATTGCGTTGGATATTTCATCTAAACGGTACCCGATTGCCAGTTTGGCGGCGATACGGGCGATGGGGAATCCAGTGGCCTTGGAAGCCAGCGCTGAAGACCGGCTTACGCGCGGATTCATCTCTATCACCACCATACGTCCCGTTTCCGGATGAACGGCAAACTGGATGTTGCTACCCCCCGTTTCCACACCAATTTCACGGATAATGGCGAAAGCGGCATCCCGCATCCGCTGATATTCCTTGTCTGTTAAAGTCTGCTGGGGAGCGACGGTAATCGAATCCCCGGTATGAATTCCCAATGGATCAAAATTTTCAATCGAACAGACGACGACACATTGATCGGCACGATCGCGCATGACTTCAAGTTCGAATTCCTTCCACCCGATCAGAGCTTCCTCAATCAAAATCTCACCGATGGGACTACGGGACAATCCCCAACGTATATATTTTTCAAATTCCTCTTTATTATAAACAATCGAACCACCCACGCCGCCAAGCGTGAAAGACGGACGAATAATAACGGGAAAACCAGTCTCCTCCAGGACCGAATTCGCTTCATCGACGGATTTGGCAAACCCTCCTCTCGGCACATCCAAACCGATGCGATTCATAGCCTCCTGGAACAGTTCGCGGTTTTCAGCAATCTGAATTGCTTCCGTAGAAGCGCCTAAAAGACGAATCCCGTTTTTATCGAATACCTTCTTGGATTCCAGCGCCATTGCCAAATTAAGAGCGGTCTGGCCGCCCATCGTGGGTAGAACTGCATCTGGCTTCTCCTGGGCAATGATGCGCTCAACCATATCCGGTTCCAACGGTTCGACATAAGTGGCGTCTGCCAGGGACGGATCGGTCATGATGGTTGCTGGATTGCTGTTGATCAGGATGACACGTAATCCCTCCTCTTTCAACGCTCTGACGGCCTGAGTACCGGAATAATCGAATTCACAGGCTTGACCGATAACGATCGGGCCGCTGCCTAACACCAAAATCGAATGGATATCATCAAGATGCGGCATTTCTCATTTCCCAAATAAAGCGGTCAAAATAATCCAGACTATCGTGTGGGCCAGGACTGGCTTCGGGATGGTATTGGATGGAGAAAACCTGCAGGGATCTATGTTGAAGCCCTTCGACGGTGTCATCGTTCAGATTGATGTGTGTGATCTGCCATTCTTCTGATAGTTTCTCTCCATCCACGGCAAATCCGTGATTCTGGCTTGTTATTTCAACGGTTTGCGTTAATTTGTTAAGTACAGGGTGGTTCGCCCCTCGGTGGCCAAAGGGGAGTTTGAAGGTTTTCAAACCGGCCGAAAGCGATATTAGTTGATGCCCAAGACAGATGCCGAAGATGGGCAACTTACCCAATAAATCAGAAGCTGTTTTTATACCCTGGGAAACCGCCGCAGGATCACCGGGGCCATTGGATAACAAGACTCCATGATAACCGTCCTTGAGGATAAAATCGGAAGAAGTATTAGCTGGTAGGACAGTTACTCTACACCCTCTTCGACTCAGTTCTTGCAGGATATTCAACTTCACGCCGAAATCCATGACAGCAACGTGTAATCCATTCCCAATTTCGCTTTTTTTATGCCACTCAAGTTCAATTGAGGAAGAATCATGTTTATGAGACCCATTGCATGTAACTTCCGATGCTAAGTCAGCTCCAACCATACTTAGCGATGATTGAACCATGTTTAAGGCTTCATCGAGTGGCAGATCTGCACCAAATAGCCCTGACCGCATAGCTCCAGCTTCTCGTATATGCAGGATTATAGATCGTGTGTCTGCACCGGTCAGAATCGTCTTTTGCTTATTGATCAACCAGGATTTCAGGTCACCATCCGCCCGCCAGCTACGGGCTTGAGGTGACAGATTGCGGACAACACAACCAGCCGTATGCACCGTCGATGATTCGAAATCTTGAGGATTCACTCCCACATTACCAATGTGTGGGGTGGTGAATATCATGATTTGGCGATGATAAGATGGATCCGTGAGGATTTCCTGGTAACCGGTGTGGGATGTGTTGAATACCGCTTCACCAAAAACAGGGGTGGGTCCGTATATCTGGTCTCCATCAAATCGGGTACCATCTTCAAATAAAAGGTAACCATTAGAAGGAAATTTCTTAGGAGACGATAATTCCGTTTTTCACCTCCGGTTGAATTGAAAAAAACGCAACCTGAATTGTATATTTACATGATCCAGATTGCGCTCATTGTATATCTACGAACATTCATCTATCAGCATACCCACCAGAATCTATGGTTGTTGCCAACAATTAGTACAGCGAATGCTTTCATCGAGAAATTGATAATTGGGTGACAGATACAATTAATCCGCAACTAAGATACGATTTTTCAACCGGAATTCAAAGAGTTGAATCCAGCTTTTTTCAAGGGAATAGTTTTATCTCGTCATACCTTATTGGATCAAAATGGATGACGAGCTAAAGTGTGAATTCATATTTGGTTTGAGGTAATTTAATCCATTTTCAATGGGATAATTCAAGACTCATTTGTCGTGGTTTATCGTCAGTTAGTGTCCCATACCAAATACAATAGGTCACGGAATCTACCGTAACCTATTGTTATTCTTGTACGCCTGGCGGGTTCTGAGCCACCTCAACCAGAACCCGGGCCGACACCACCCCCGCCCCCAACTCCAGAACCAGGACCACAACCACCAGAGGAATCTACTTTGCGCACGGTTCAAATAAAAGGTCAGATATCACCTGAGATATGGAATCGTCTTGGTACCAAGATAATCCCCAAATTGCGATCGGGTGAACAACTCCAAATCGAGCTTGATTTTTCGGTTAAGGTGAAGCAGGAGGCAGCAGGTAATTTTGAGTCAGAATTACAGCAGATAATAAACGATTTGGGATTGAAGGACAAAGTGAGTGTCCTCTAATATGAGTTTTATTATCACAATAACTCTAAATCAATATATTTGAGGATTATATTGTCAGAATAAATATACTTCCGTCCTTAAATATTACCTCCCGATTAATTCCCCGCAGTCGTTGCGAGTCGGCGTCATTTTATTGTATAAATCCCATGAATTACAAAATCTCGCTCCTGAAACGGCAAGATACTCTCCTACACCTTGGTGTTCTCGCTACAAAATAGATTGGGGAAATGACAACTTTGGGGCGATGGTGGAAAGGGGGGAAAATCCCAGCTGAGCGAGCCAGCCGGGGCAATAGCTCAAGGTGTCAGATCACACCTTAGATAAATCTGAGTAAAAACTGTAATTTTTATCTATCTGCTATTATTCCCGCTCTGTTAACGAACGCGATTATATCCTCATCTTTATTAAAATCATAGTTATCGGTAGAAATTACTTTGATATCTGGATTCTCCAGATAAAATCTCTCATGTTCATCTTTAAGTTTTAAAGCTCTTCTGAAAGCCTTTGGGCTTTTTTCGTAATTTGCACCTCTCACCTCAAAAAAAGAAGCAAGCTTCTGCTCATCACAAGTCAATCCAATTATCAGATCTGGTTGAGGTAGAAAACGTCGATTATAAGCGCTTAATTCTAGTAATATTTTTAGATGGAATTCATCCAGGCACTCGGATATTGTATAAATTTCGAGTGAGCCCCAATAGGTATCCATTATTACAGATTCTCCACCTTGGACTATATTCAACGCATTTTCTATGTTGTGGACCATCTGGTTGTGAAACCACACCTGTGTCTCAAGAAAATTCAAATCCCTGTTGATGTTATCTATTATCCTTGAGGGAAGCTCTTCACTTTCGTGAATTAGAGCTAAATCCAGATAAGCCGAGATTCGAGAACAGAGCAGTGTTTTACCGATTGCAGGAGGTCCAATTATGGCAATAATCGACATGTCTGAATCCTTATGAAAGTTGATAATCCCCTTCTATTTAATTGATTGGCTGTGTTAGACAAGAAACCATACCAGTAACAATACAAATATTGTAGTTACATAGATCGTTAATCTCGAGTTGTCAAAAACAGGTTCCTTCCAAGTTTTTTTACCAAAGGTGTCCCATTCATCTGGAAAGACGGTAGCATTTTCTACATACTGACCACCTTCATAGAGAAGCACAGCATGGTCAATTTTATTGATAACCTTAGCAATATTAAGAAAATAAGACTTAAATGTTTTAATTGCTATCAATGTTATTGATAAAACCGTTAATACACCTATAGATAGCAGGATTTTATGATCTAACGTTAAATCAAGCTGGGTGTTGAAAAGCCATCCAACCATTATAATCAAAACTCCGTTGTATGCAAGAACAAGTCTCAGCATTTTTGCGCGAAATTCCTGCATCTCTGAGAACATGAATTCGTAAACCTTCAGCAGTATATTTAATTTATCATTATCGCAGAGTTTTAACATGTTAACCTCACTTGTTAAAATTGATCTCTTTGCCTGGTTCAAATCGACCGAAGTGGACTAAATTTAAAAGAGGTTTGTGTTTATAAAATATTCGGTATGTTGAAAAAGGAAGCCCAAACGTTTTTAAATCATACATTTTAAAATTAAATGGAACCTTCAACAGAACATTATCGGTCACAGAAAAAAAGCTTTCCAACAAAATCTCCCCATCAACATCTTCAAACATATCTAATGTAAAATTAGCGTGATTTGCATATTCAGGTCCTCCCCAAGGTGGATCAAGGTAAACGCAGTCAAATTTATCATTATATTTTAAAAGAGCTTTTTCCCATGTCAATTTGCTAATTATTGTATTTATCGTGCTTGCGCCAATAGAGACGGAAAGGTTTTTTTTAGTGAGATTTATAGCATCATTTGATGAGTCCGATAGTATTAAGTTCATGTTTGATTTTGCAAAATAGATAGCATCCATTCCAGAACCGCAGAATGGAATAATGACTGTTTTCCCTTTAAGGATGTGAGCTTGCAGTTTGGCTACTCTCGCAGGAGTCACCGAGAAAATCAAGGTATTATTTACCCAAAACTGTGGTGTTCCTTTAAATATGAAATCGATGAAATAATTAGGGCGATAATGCCCGTTGTAATAGGTGCTATATGGTTTCATTCGTCTTTTATTATCATAGATCACCAATATATATCTACCTTAAATCAAAGTCAAGCAAAAGACATGAGGATTTTAGAAGGAGATTTAAATGGTAGCTGGTTTGATCTCCCCTGGCCCCTTTGATAAGGAGGGAGGGAAGATAAGAGATTGAACCGTGACCGCAAACAGGAGATTCCCGCCTTTGCACCAGCTGGAATTTACACGTATTACGCCTATGTGGGAGATTACACCTGGGTCATTGAAGACTTTGGCATGTTCACATTCGAAAAGGAGTGTATCGAAGGTATGGGTTCGCTGGGAACACTATCCGATCAGCTGGGCGTATCCAGGTATCACCGAGCGAGGGGTTGATGGGAGGTGTGGGTGTCGCAGATGATGAGGTGGATGTGTGTTCAGCTGCTGGGGGGGGGGTATTATTACCTCCGGTTGGGGTGTCCTATACGCTTCCAACAGTAGCAATGGCAGTATGAAGGCAAGCCCCCATCTCGGGGGATTTTTTTGTATTATCAGATGTAGTGGTTTACTGAGATAGGAACGGACTGGCTTATAAATCCGTCCCCCTCGGACTAACAATCCTATGGTTTAATATTATAAGTATATGATATACAATAAATACCTGATTACCTCTTACGGTAATGGGACACTAATGGACCAGTTACGATAAAAAAAGGGGTATTTTTGTGCTTAAATCGAGGTAATTAGGTTCTTCCTGAATGGGACAATTCTATTGTTATTCTTGTACGCCCGCCGAGACTCTTCCGTAGGAACTCCTTCGGAGGAACCCGGAACCCTCGGCTTAGAAGGCCGTTGCGGTTGTGCGCAAAATTAACCTGAAACGTATCTCGTGCGATTAATACGCGATTACAAAACTCTAAAACTAAGGCTGGATTAATAAAGGAATCCAGCCTTTTATGCATCTGATCTGGACCATTCTTGCCATATCCCCCCAAGGGGCGATAAAGAGCCGAGTAGGTATGTATATCTATTGCGGGAAAAAAAGTGAGGTAGTTATCCAGTGTCTCAATTGATGACTTACCGAGCCGGATGTGGTAAAATACAAGAAATAGACGGAAAATTTCAAATAGATCATAACTCCATAATAAATAAGTAGAAACTCCCGACACGAATAAAATATCTTTTCAAAAATTAAAAAACCTCTTGACTTTTACTTTAAGTTTTCATATATTGTTAATTGAAAGCTTGTTTTTAACTTTCATCTTGTACCTGTTCTGTTACTCTTAGATATCCACGTCGGCGTGAAATTATTAAGGAATAACTATGCAACAGGTAGAAATACATTCGTGCAAAAAACTTCTATCCCAGGGACGGTGTGTAGTGTCCTCTCTGGGATTTTCTCGTTTAGTCAGAGTTTTACTAAACATTTAATTAGGAGGAAGAGAAATGAAGCGGTTTAACAATGTTTTGGTTCTTGGTTTAGTTTTAATCCTACTAGTTTCCCTTTGTAAGGCAGATCCCTGGACTGAAACACCCAATTGGATTTCATCAGATGATGAATTCACCATGAGTGTGGCGCTGGCTGACCTGAATGGTGATGGCTATTTAGACCTTGTTGCGGGGAACTACAAATATCCCTATACTTTCCCCACGACACACCCGGAATATTTTGGGGAGACGTCATCAATTCCCGATATAGGTGCCTATTTGGTTGGTTATGAATGGGACGAAAGCAGCAGTACTTTCTATGCACAAGCATCTTTGACCTCTGACAAACGTTGCATAGATTGTATCGCAATTGCCGATTATGATTCAGATGGAGATCTGGATATCGCCGTCGGATTTGTGGTTGGTAAGGGCAAAGATGGTGGAGTAATAGTGCTGAAAAATCAGTTGGAAGATTACCCGGGTCCAACCCCTGAAATAAGTTCCCTTTTTAGTGATCAAATATCGAGTAATTACTGGGACCCAGACACTTCCTATGATTGTCACTGTATTCGGTGGGTGGATTATGATAGCGATGGTGACCTGGATTTAGCTACGCTTGAAGTTGGAGGTGTTCTTCGTCTATATCCAAACGACGGCCTCGAGTTGGGAGCTTCCTCAACGCCAATTGATCTCCGGTCTGATCAAATTACCACCTATAAAAAAAGCGTACTGGATGATTTAGGAGATCCTATATGCTACCCAGTAACCGGAACGACCATGGAATTTGGTGACATCAATGGAGACGGCTATTTGGATGTATTCGTAAATGTCAACAAAAGGCCCACGATTTTCAAGAATGACAACGGCTCATTTGACAGCCACATTATGTGGACGTATGAACCAGATCCGCCTGAAAGCAGATACGTAGAAGATGCATTCTGCGGTTCCTTCGGTTTCTGTACTGATGACACCCTGGCACTGGTGGTGGGATCGTTTATTTTTATAGGAAACGGGGCTTCAGGTAATATAGATAAGAATCCCTGGGGTAATGACATCTATACGTATGATTCCGGTGCTGGCGAACTGGATCATGTTGGACAATCGCTGGTGACGACTGCTCAGCCCGCCACTGACATCCAATGGGCTCATTTGGGTGAAAGCAGCGATACAATGGATGTCGTTGCAGTCGCCTATCCAGCCTATAAGGACACTGGAGATGATTACATTTGGGATCGTGGCCTCGAACAGATACACTTCGATCCGTATAATGAAATAGGTGGTACTGATGTTACTTTCCCAACGGAAATATTTTCCGAGACAGCAGACCTCAGCACCAGCCTGGCTTTGGGTGATATTGATGGAGGTGGAAACACTACTGGACAGAAATCCTTTGATTGCTACGATGAAGTGCTCGATTCGATAAATGGGATCATCTACCTGGATTACTTCCCTCTCTTCAAAGTCGATTCCGTTAAATGCTCAGAAGATGCCCAATACGACATAGCTGTTGCCGATTCTGATTGGTGTGTAAACCTCGTGAATGGTTGGGTATCGATCGACCAAACCTTTATAGATAGTTCAGTGAACGTCTGGGATGATTTCAAAGCCAGAGTGTACTATCAATACAGCCTCGACTACGACCTTGCCGTTGGCAACGATGGATACAACGTCGTTTACTTTAACGACGCCGCAAGCAGATTGACATATACACAAGGCACACCGCCAATTCAAGAACTCCCCGATACAATCGATTATAAATACGTCGAATCCAATTATCTCTACCCTCAGGCCCACGTTGTTGATCTAATGGCACATGATGGTCTTGGCGCCACGGAGGTTGAAGCGAGAGCTACCGGTATGTGTCCATTTGACGTCGATGATTACCTCAACGAGTGTTCTCATATCAAGCGGTACGGATTAATGCCGTACTGGTCTCATATGGAGATGTTTCAGGGCCATTACTTCTGGAACTGGTTTGATCAAAAACTGGATATTGTCGAACAGAATAGCTGCCAGAGCCACCTGTGCAGTTGGGATACCCCATTCTGGACAAGAGGGAATTATACGTATAGCTCAACAGGTGATAACAGAAACCGCACCAGTGACGAATGTCTGCATACCATGTGGGTGCGCAACCTGGTCAACCGATACCGACCCGACGGATTATACGACCAATATGCCGTAGGTGGCAGCGGTTGGGATGACTGGGGAGTTGCTCAATTCCAGTTTGAGAACGAACCCAATTGTGGCACGTACGGCTATGGTTTTTTTCCCGATGACACACTTTCCTTAGCACTGAACAACATCGCCGAGAAGATGTTTCGCGAGTACCAGATGATCAAGAAAATATCGATCAATGCCTACAGCGACCAAGACAGCCTGGAAGTCATCACTCCCAATTTCGCCAACAACTGGCCCGACTACGAATACCTCGTACTTGACCTTCCCTATCTAAACGCCCTGAACAGTCTATCTGACTACGATCATGTCCTCTGGAACTACTGCGACTATATCTGCCAGCAGTCGTATTGCGGTAAAAAGGGAGATGCACCAGCAGGCCAAAATATAAGTTTTTATGTAGATTATAGAGATCCCTTTGCGCCGGTTCCCTGCGATTCGACAGATCCCGACGATCCCCGCCGCATTGGTATGGAGCACCTCTTCTGGGGATTTTACACGGAGGGTTTGGACGAATTTGTCGGTGAGGATGATAATCCCCAGTGGCAACCGGTCATGGAGGATGGTAATGAACACCCCTTCTTCATTATGGAATGGTTCTTCCATGATTACTATGGTACCCTGGAACGAGATCGCCACTGGTCTGCCGCTCAGATAGCCGAGATGTTCAGCGTGGACGTTTTTCCCGATGATCCTGATACAGTTCACCGCCTGTTAATGTATAACGTCCCCTGGTTGGCGATGAATCCCTACCATGATGAAGTTTTCGAGACCTGCGCGAGTATGATATTCCAACCTGATGGAGATCTTACTTTTTACAGTGCAGGCGACGTTGAGGATGTCCCCCAAGGTGAACCGGCTGTACATCGGTACAGCTATCGAAGAGGAAATTATTGGGATGTTATACATTTCTTACGCACCGATCATGAGATCGATGAAGGGGAAACTGCTGCAGATCTTTACGTTCAGAATGGTTGGAACTTCTACCTGTGGAACACTGATTATACTCCCAATGACAAGGTAAACTGCTATACTCCAAGCGGTATGCAATTTCAAAAAGAAGTGCATGTAGTTGATATACCGGATACACTTTCAAATCGATGGATATATTTCGAGGATGGCGAGATGGGTCCAGGAATGTTGATCGTTAAAGAAGAACTCATTCCCATTGAAGGCGACGACTACTCCCAGGGCTTACAACTGCACGAAGGCTGGAACCTGGTGTCCTGGCATATAGAGCCGGTAGATGACTATGGACCTTATCTCGAAATGATCGAAATCTTGGACACCACCGGCACGACTAACGACTGGTTCCACGAAAATGAAGGTGAGCTATATAAATGGAATGAGGCGGATTTAAATTACCCCGATTATCCGCAATCTCCCCAGTGGGAATGGGATCTGGATTACGCCTACTACATATATCTGGATGAATCCCATTTCTGGGAGTTTGAGGATCAGGAGAGGTTCGATCTGGATTCGTTTACCATAGAGCCGGACAGCGCCTGGAATGAGGAGGGGGATTACTATTATGGTGAGCCGCTTGATCCTTACACCAAAGGCTGGTTCTTCATGGGTTACGCGGCGCCGGGATACTGCAAGTTGGGTACAGTCTTCAACCACCCTAGTAATCCACACGGTCATCCCGATAACTGCAGTTACTTGGGTCCCTTCCACTGGCTGATGTGGGATTCAACCGATGGTTATACGCACTTTGATTCCACGGAACAATACCTGGTAATGGTCACCACAGACGAGGGTAACTTGTACATTCCCAAGGATCCCGACTTCAGTCGTGGAGTAACCAGAGAGATTGACCAGATCGGTCAGCTTGAACCGGGACGGGGCTATTTCCTGGGCTTTCGCCGTCATGGTAATTCCATGACCTTCGAAGGCTGGGACGGCTATCCCAACTGGTCAACCTCGAGTATTCCGGGAGATCCCAAGGAGACTACGAGCGTTACATCCTCGGCAAACCATTTCCAGTTTAAAAAATACACGCACTGGTTCTATCCAGTAGTAATCGATACCATAGATCTGGAAGAATCCCCATTGGCATCAGGCGATGAGATTGCCATCTTCGATGGAAATCTGTGCGTTGGTGCTGCGGTTTATGAAGGAGAATTCCCACTGGTGATAAGCTGCTGGAAGGATGACATCGCCACGTTGAATGAGGTGGATGGTTATGAATCAGGAAACCCAATGACTTTTGTCTGGTTCGATGTCTCTGAAAACCAGGAGATCACTTTCGAGACTCCCCCAATGATCTACAGCGAACCTGATGATCCCATAGCTCCTACTCATTCAGGCTTCGGTGCTGGATTTTACGCACTGCGCAGCATGTACTATGGCATAGAATCTGTGCATCAGTTACCGAAGGAGTATAAATTAGGGCAAAACTATCCCAATCCCTTCAATGCTCAGACGGTCATTCCTCTGGAATTGCCGCAGAGATCGTTTGTAAAGATCGAGCTGTTCAATGTGGCAGGGAGGAGCTTAGGTATTATCCACGAAGGTGTAGAAGAGGCAGGCTGGCCCAGAGTCAAATACAACGCTTCCCATTTGTCGTCCGGCGTGTATTTCTACCGGATTACCGCTGATGGTTTAGAACGGGGAGGGAAGTTCGTTGATGTAGGTAAACTTGTGCTTGTGAAATAATCAACAACTTAGGGGCGTCCCGTCGTTGCGGAACGCCCCTGTTAAATTTCCCTAATAAAAATAAACCACTTGACTCTGCCTGGACTTTTTCTTATATTATTAGTAAATAACTCGAGGTGTAAATGCGATTCTTACTTATGATAATCGTGTTACCAATGCTTGTATATGCTCACGAGTTTGAGTTTCAGCAAGAATTCGAAACCATTCCAGTTGAGATCGACGGATGGCCTCCGTTCGTACCCTGGGCTGGTGGTTATACAGAAAGTGCACCAGATTTTGTAGACATTGATGCAGATCTTGACCTGGATCTTTTTGTAGGTGAATACTTAGGATTTCCTATCCCGTTCTTTAGAAACAATGGTGATCTCAATTTTCCACAATACGAATTGGAGGATAGTCTAAGCGATTCGCTAAGGGCATTCGATAACGATAGCCGCACAAACCCGGAATTCTATGACCTAGACAATGATGGGGACTTGGATGCCATTATAGGTTGTGGATATGTGACTCTTGTTGAGAACATAGGAACAGCTACTGAGCCGAATTTTAACTCCTTACGAGAACAACTATTTGATACTGACAGCAATTGGGTCTTTGGAACACACGTTTCATTGATTGATATAGATGATGATGATGATGGAGACCTGATTTGTGGTGAATATCAGGGACATTTACAGTTCTATAGGAATATTGGTACACCGGATAGTTTTTCGTTTAACCTAGAAGATGACTTCTGGCTCGGAATCAGTGTCGGTGATGATGCAGATCCTGCACTTTGTGACATCGATTCTGACAACGACTTAGACCTGTTCATTGGAGAGAAATACGGTAAAATCTGGTATTACTTAAACGAAGGCGATTCGATAAATTACAATTTCATCTATCAATCGGACAATTATGCTAATATAGATGTGGGCGACTACGCCTCTCCCGAATTCGCTGACATAGACGGCGATGGAGACTATGATCTGTTTGTGGGTTCGGAAGAGAATGGGATTTATTACTATGAAAACAGAGGTGATCCCCAGAATCCATATTTTACCCCGATCACAGATAACTACCTTACTATTGATCTAGAAAATAGAACGAATCCCAAACTGGTGGACATCAACGACGATGGCAAACTGGATCTTTTTGCGCCAGACTATACATCCTTACACTATTTTGAAAACATCGGAACAATGGAAAATCCACATTTCCAATTTATACAAGAGGGATGGCAGAGTGTTGCACGAGAATCCATCAAGCCTTTCTTCGTGGATATTGATGCTGATGGGGATCAAGACCTATTTTGTGGTGAGGGCGTAATTCCCGGCCCTCCTACACTTGCTTTATATATCAATCACGGTACCCCTCAAGAACCTGAGTTAATCCTTTACGATCCTGAATATATCACTAACGGTGCTTTTCATGTAAACATAAATCCTGGTCTAACAGATATAGACGCCGATGGTGATTACGACCTGTTCATTTCAGCAGGGCAAGGTAAATTTTACTTTTACCAGAATGATGGCGATCAATTCACACCCGAATTCACGTATGTAGATTCACAATGGCAGGGAATTCAATTCTATTATCCAACTTATAACTGGAAAGGATTTACATTCGGAGATTTAGATAATGATGAAGATTTCGATCTTTTAATTGAAGCACCATGGGCAAACAATCTTTATTTCTATAGAAACATCGGTACACCTGAGATGCCCAATATGTATCTGGAAGCTGAGATGTTTTTCGATCCTGTAATACAGTATATTTATACACCTTTCTTATCTAACATAGACTCTGACACTGATTTGGATCTCTTTATAGGCGACGAAGCTGGCGGCATCTTCTTCTTCCGCAACGTCACCGGTCAGAATGAGGTCGGTCCCAGGAGACCAGATATTCCCTTCCCCAAGTTAGATTTCTCCATCGGTCCCAATCCCGCCAATCCGGTTACCTGGATCAGTTTTACCCTGCCTTCCCCGCAAGAAGCTACACTTGCCGTTTACAACATCTTAGGTGCCAAAGTTACCACCCTCACCTCTGGTCTCCAAACGCCCGGTACGCATAGTTACATCTGGGATGCTGCGGACTATTCCAGTGGGGTGTATATAATTCAGCTTGAGACGCCACAGCAGACTTCGTCGAATAGGATAACGGTGCTTAAATAAACATGGGCACCTGATATGCAGGCAGGGAACTTCGTAAGGAGAGAGTGCCGAAATTCAGCATTTTGCAGTAGTCGAGTTGAAAAAACAGTGTGTAATCCTTAATATTTTATTCCTCGTACAAAGATCCAATCCCCTTGAAATTTAATTAAGACATCGGCCACATAATCCGTCGGTCGTAGGTTCGAGTCCTACTGGGCCCACAAGCACAAAACGATGAAATAGCAGCATTAATAGGTGTCGCTATTTTCTCTCGGCGAGTTGGTATATTGATGTATTTTGGGGTATTTTAGGGTATAAAACCTTGCAAAAACCTTGCACGAGAATCATCCAGACACGTCAATATTTCTGCGACCTCTCTAAGATCTTCTGGTAAAATGCTGGTGTGAATCGCCGTCACTCTCTCCGTAGAATACTGCGCGACTTTGCGCTGTATACTAACCTATATTTAGTGCAGGGATTAATTCCACGCCCTATTTTATCAGAAAAATTGCCTGTTTGAAATAAATCACTTGAAAAATCCGATTTTTCTTTGTATATTATAGAGGTAAATGTCATGTCATGATTTTTATGAATACATGAGGAGAGCCATGAAAAAGGTAATCGTTTCAGTGACAGTGTTATCAGTTCTGTTATCGTTGACAGGAATATCAATAGGGCAGACGGTTATAGCTACATATGAAATACACGATCACGCCAGCGGACTGGCTTATGACGGCCAGAACATCTGGTACGGACGCTACGGCACCGGTGGTGAATGGATCTATCAATTCAATATATCTCTGGGTCAGGTAGTCGATTCATTGGATATCGGAACCGCGAATCTCGATGATGCCTACGGCATGACCTGGGACGGTCAGTTTCTCTGGGTGACTAACCACATAGGTTCGGATTTCACCCTGCAGATTGACACTCTTGGTAATATCATCTACTCGTTTCCCAATCCTTCCGATTATATGTCCGGATTAGCCTGGAACGGCAGCGAACTCTACATGTCTGATTACTATAATCCCGATGGAGCCATATACCGGGTCAATACTGCGGGTACGATCCTGGAAAACTTCACGGCACCTGATACACAGCCCTGGGATCTGGCATGGGACGGAACTACACTCTGGATGTGCGACTACTGGTCAGATTGGATCTACCAGATCGATCCGGTGAGCCACAATGTGTTATACAGCTTCACATCGCCCATCACCGAACCTGCAGGCATCACCTGGGATGGCACCTATCTCTGGGTCTGCGATGAAGGTCAGGGGTATGATATAGATCACCTCTATATCATTGAGCCTTTCGGTAGCGGGACACCAGAGATTCAACTTTCCACATCAACAATTGATTTTGGCTTCATTCCCCTGGGGATATCTCCCAATCAAACTCTAACCATCAACAATGTCGGCGATGCTGATTTGACCGTAACCGGACTTCCCATTGACCAGTTCGGTGGAGAATTTTGGGTGGATCCAGCGGTTACACTGCCTTTTGTTGTCGTTCAAAGCTCAGCTGTAGATGTGAATATCTATTACAGCCCCATCAATTTCGGAGCGAGTTCCGGTCTGCTGCACGTGCAGAGTGAGGACCCTATCAATCCTGATGTGACGGTAGACCTTAGTGGATACGGTATTTATCCCCAGCAGACTGTAGGCGTGAGTTCTACAAACATCAACTTTGGCAGCGTCTGGGTAGCTCAAGGAGACGGTATGACCGGCAGGCCTCTCGAGATATATAATTTAGGTGTTTCTTCCCTTGAACTGATATCCTTGACGATAGATAATCCCGCCTTTTTCGCCGATGATTTCCAGCCGGGATCATTAGCTTCAATGGATACTACCGAACTTACTATCTACTTCATGCCTGAAGCTGTAACTCCTTATTCAGGTACTATGACGCTGATCACGGATGATCCTTCCACACCGATTGTCGAAATTACGCTTTCCGGCCAGGGTGTGCCGGCGAACTTTGGAGTGGGTGATATTATCTGGGAATTTCAGGCTGAAGCTGCGACTTTTGATGGTTTCAACAGCCTGAAATACACCGATGACGTCAACGGAGATGGTATCCCCGAGATGCTGGGTGCCAACGATAATTATAACGTTTACTGCTGGAATGGCCAGAGTGCCGGGATTGCAGATATCTTCTATACCTTCGACACAGGCTGGGATCCGTTGAGAACGGGCAAGGTGGAATACGAACGTGGACTCGTTTCAGCACCAGATCTTAACGGTGATGATATCGGTGATTTTGCTTTAGGGACAGGTGGAGGTTCACGGAGTATATTCGCCGTTTCTGGTGCGGATGGAGCGGAGCTGTGGCATCTGGATACGCACGAATTCGGTGGAGAAGGTGGTTGGGTCTATGAAGTAACCTGCGAAGATGACTGGAACAATGACGACGTCTGGGACGTCCTCGCTGCTGTGGGTGGACCTTCGGGAAGTAACGAACCGAAAAGCGTTTTCCTGATAAGCGGTGTGGATGGTTCGCAGATCTGGCGAGCGCACCTGGGTGAAACCGTATATAGCGTCCGCCGATTAGGCGATTTCAATTATGATCCCTACGATGAAGTGGTTTGCGGTACGTCCCCTTACACCGGTACCTATTATGTTAAGATGTTGAATGGTTGGAATGGGATTGTAATCTGGAGTACTGAAGTTGACAACGTGGTCTTCTCTTTGAACCGCATCGATGACGTTACTGGCGACGGTTTCCCTGATGTAGCCGTTGCGGCAGCGTTTGGGGGAGTTTACGTTCTGGACGGTTTTAATGGGAATGTCTTCTGGCACGTATCCGGGATGGGGACTAATTATTACCTGGAGGTAACAGATGACCTGAATGGTAACAGCTATGATGACATCCTGATTACTTCTGTCAGCGGTACGTTCTATGCTTTGGAAGGCTTGACTGGAGCTGTTATATGGTCACTTCCACTGGGATCAAACGTTCTTTCATTGGCTGCTACACCTGATGTCACTGGAGATGGCATTGCCGATGCCTGCTGCGGCATCATGAGCGGCACTTTTTACGCTGTGGATGGAGCTGATGGTTCAATCCTCTTCAGTCACACTCATGGCGGCGGTTCCAGCTATGCTTTCGATGCGGTAGGCTGGATACCGGATATCGATAACACCGGCGCTATTGAATTTCTGGGAGGTACTCGAGATGGGCATGCCTACTGCTTCAGTGGTGGTACTGTTACAATTCCCAATATCAATGTGACTTTAACACCCTATAATCCACCTATACAGATTCCCGCTTGGGGAGGCAGCTTTGATTTCAATATTGCGCTGGAAAATCTGGATCCCGCACCTGCCGCATTCGATTTCTGGATAATGGTGGAACTGCCCAACGGGAATCCCTTCGGACCGGTTCTGGGGCCGATAAGCTTGAATCTGCCCGGCAGTATTTACATCGAGCGCGACCGAACACAGACTGTACCTGAAAACGCCCCTGCAGGATTTTATGAATACATCGCCTATGCGGGTGTGTATCCCGGAACGGTCTGGGCGCAGGATTCCTTCCAGTTCGAAAAGCAGCTCTGGACTGACGGCATGGGGCAGGCGATCAGTGACTGGTTGAACGATGGCGAACCCTTAGAAGAAGTATTCGGAAATACTGTTGCCTGTGATTTTGTCGTCTTAGATTGCTATCCAAACCCCTTTAATCCGGTGACTAAAATCAGCTACCAGCTACCAGCTGCCAACCATGTAAAACTCACAGTATATGATATTTCCGGAAGTAAAATTACCTCTGTGGTTAACGGCTGGCGGGATGCCGGAATGCATGAGGTCACCTTCAATGGATCAAATCTGGCCTCAGGTGTTTATATTTACAGACTGAAAGCAGAAGAGTTTGTGGCTTCGGGGAAGATGGTGTTGATGAAATAACCATGAAAATTATAGCAAATGAAAAAAAGAAAGCCTGATTTGTTCCTAAATCAGGCTTTCTAAACTTAGCTACCTTGCAAAAACCTTGCACGGAGTACATTTTAGGGCAAATTTACGCACAAAGACAACGGACATATAATCCGTTGCGTTTGTGCGGAGAAATAGTCCCATTCAGACGAAATGCGATTAATACGCGATAAGAACTCCTAATTTCAAGCAATTTTATCAGATTAATGGAAGAATTAAATAAGTGGTCAGCCGGTATTGAATTTCGTTGATGAGATAATAGAAAAGCGGCTTCAGGTGATATTCCCAAAGCCGCTGAATAAAGCTTGAATAGGTATGTATTAAGCATCAAGCATCTCACCCATTTCAACCGCTTGAAGCATAGCTCTGAAGTTGTTACCGGTTTTTCGGGCGAGCTTGACGTACTCTTCAATCGGCTTTCCGTCCAGACCGGCGCTCATAGCAATTTCCTTGCATCGATTAGCGAAGGGTTGAGTTAAATCACGTTGCGCTAAATCCAGAACTATACACCGGCTTATGAGTGGAGAGGCATCTATGTTCTCATCAAACAGATTCTTCTCTCCAAGTTTGGTAGTGGTAAAGCAGATCAGACCGTTGCCGATTTCACCCCTTGCGAGTCTCTCAAGCAAGACAAGCAATGCCCGTATAGTATCCTTGCGCAATCCATGCGCTTCATTGATAATCAAGGCATGCCCACCACGCCCGAATAGCGAAGAGTAGCACCAGGTGGATACGATGGAGTCAAGCTGTGCCGGTGATAGCTTGGTATCTGCATCTATCTCATGAGTGGTGAGATCATCGGCAATTTCTTTGGCTATTAACCGGCAGATCGTACTTTTCCCGGTGCCGGATTTGCCCGTCACCCAGAGAGCACGTCCACTTAATCCTCGTTTGCGGATCAGGTCCAGCTTTGCCAGGACTTTATCTTGACCGATAACCTCGTCAAAGGCAGCCGGTCTAAATTCTTCATATAGTACTTGCATCAGACGACCCCCACTTCACGGTTTTTGTTCAGAATGAAGTCAGCCGCTTTCTGCCCTTGGCTGGCAGCTTGAACTAAGAATTTCTTGTCAGACCGGAGTCTCTTCAACCAGCCCTGAATGTATCCGGCTGAGTTCTCAATGACTCGTTCAACTATTCCAGATTCTCCACAAAGGAATGCAGAACCAAACTCAGCACATAGCTCCTCTTTGGAATAACTGTGAGAACCAAAACCTTGAAGTTCACCGATGCCTTTTCGGTTCAGCCGGTTCTCATGGCCGGTTGAATGAGTCAACTCGTGAAAGAGAGTTGAATAATACTCTTCATCGGATTTGAAGAGTTCCTTTTTGGGCATGTTCACCAGGTCTTGACTTGGCCGGTAATAAGCGCGGCTTTCAATGTTCTGGATCTCTGGCCGTCTCTGCATGTTTGCTACGATCTTTTCCGCCTCTTCAATAGGATTAAATTCCCTTGTCTCTTCATCAAGTGCAGGAATTTTATCCTCTGGGATGCCTACCGTTTGAGTTAGATTAAATACGGTATAGTACCTCAGAAATGGAATCTTGTTAACCTCACCGGTTGACTCATCTTCTCTTTCAATCCATTTCCAGAATACTACCGGAGTTCCTTTTTCACCGGCTTTAATTCCGCCACCTAAATCCTTCGCTTGCTTGAAGGTCAACCAGTATGGAGAGGTATATCTCATGCTGGCCAGCATAAAGGGATTAATACCTCTATACTCTTTTTTACTCGCAAGGTTTTTGGGGAAATCATTGCCAGAGTTCCAAGGTCTCTGCCAGGGAATTTCACCCTTTTCAAGCAGTTCACAGATTCGATCTGTGATCACTTGATACGCGTCTTTCTTTTGCATTTTTACCTCTTTGGTTTTAGCTGTGTTTATCTCATAGAGATAGAAATCCCGGTTGAGCTAAAGTCCAAAGAGGAACTTTCGTGGGCGTTACCGCTACCACCAACCGGGAAGATACGATTATTGTTTTAAACACAAAAACCTCTTTGAATGACTTTAGCTACTGGCAATATAACACATTAGAATTCTAAAGTCAAGTCATGTTTAAGCACAATAACATCCAATATTTGCTGTATATATCATAGAATATCACAGGTCGAGTAAATAAATTACAATTGTCTAATTTTCTTATATATAAGGTACGAGGGAAACAAATAACACAATTGACAATATCATATCACCGAAATCACTCTGAAAAATAGGTCTGGAATAAGGTGTAAATAGGGATTGATTAGGGTGAGATTAATATCTGGATAGCTCTTAAGAGCCGGAGAAAGGCTTATTTCAATGCTGAAGTGGATTCATTTCGGATGTTATTGAAGTGCTATTTTCCTGTTATTCTAATGCTATTTGAGGAGTTGAAAAGCTAAGAGGACATACACCCCCAAGGGGGAACCAAGTACCCATGGGGTATGTGTATGTGTGTATGGGATAAGGGATCCCTTGGCTTCTCACTCTATTGAATCCCATGAGTCCCAGAAAAAAATAAAAAAATCGACAAGAGTAATATAATTACCCTAATGGACAGATAATTCTATAATTTGGCGGGCTCATAACCCAAAGGTCGAAGGTTCAAATCCTCTCCCCGCTACTAATATAATAACAGGGACTTAGAAGTGTTTCTAAGCCGTTTTTTCTCTCTCTAATAATGCGTTTTCCCATACTATTTCCCATATAAATACTTGGAATCGGGGGAAATTCCGGTAAATAAAGTCATCAATATACTACGAAAAAACGGATATGTGGCTGCCGTTAAGCAGTTATTTTTTATCAGCACCATCTTCTGTAAGGCACTGAAATAGCTTTTCTGTTCGATAAAGAAAAAGGAGGAGTTTATAGTTGATAATTTGGAGGAACCGATCTATATTTGAAATAGCGTAATAAGCTCTATGGACGAAGTCACGACAGCGTCTTGTACAGGGCAGTGTGGTTATGGTTAGCTGTCTTAAGTAAAAAGGAGGTGAGAAAAAGGGGTCCCGAACATATGAGTTGGAGTGGATGGTGGATATTCCCCATGATAATGTGCATAGCAATGGTGATTTTCTGTCTCCTGGTGTTCGGAAGAAGAGGCTTTAGACCGCCTTGGATGGGATATTATGATGGGCATCACAGTAGTGAAAGATCAGAGTCAGAAACACCTTTGGAGATATTAAAGAAAAGATATGCCAACGGTGAAATTAGTAAGGAAGAATTTGAGCAAATAAAAATAGACATTTCAAGTTAAAGGTGCTTCAGCAAAGGAGAAATGGAGATGGGTGATAAGGGGAAAAAAGACAAAGGCAAAAGAGAACAACAGAAACAGAGCCAGCGTAGTCCAAAAGAAAAACGCAAATTTAAAAAAGAAAAGAAGAATAAATAATTGCCCGGTGGTGTTTGTAGTCCGGTCGGTGAGCGGACTGAAGTTCCTAAATACCTAATTAAAGAGGTACAAAATGGCTGATCAATCCGACCAACAAAGGTTCGCAGTACTGATAGATGGGGATAATGCTCAGGCGTCGCTTCTGTCGCAGATACTAGCTGAAATCAGTAGGTCTGGTCTGATTACCATCAAGCGGATATACGGAGATTGGACTACTACCAACATGAACAGTTGGAAGCCATTGCTTCACAAGCACGCCATTCAACCGATTCAGCAGTTCCGGTACACCATAGGTAAGAACGCTACGGACAGCGCCATGATCATTGACGCCATGGACTTACTGCACAGTAACGATGTGGACGGTTTCGGTATTGTTTCCAGTGACAGTGACTACACCCGTCTGGCAACCAGAATCAGGGAGGAAGGGCTTTTCGTCATCGGTGTCGGTGAGAAGAAAACTCCGGAAGCTTTTGTCAATGCCTGTAACCAGTTTATTTACTGTGAAAACCTGGTCGATAAGGCTGGGGTAAACAGGAAAGCGAGGAAAAAGAGAAAGTCGGATGCACCTGATCCGAAACCTCTCCTCATACAGGCGTTCGAAATGGTGGCCAAGGAAGAAGAATGGGTCCATCTGTCTTCTCTAGGATCAGTGCTTCGGAAGTTGAATCCGGCATTCGATCCCCGGACATTCGGTCACGAACGGCTTCAGTCGCTTATCAAAGATTATCCTAAAATCTTTACGCTTAAACGTGATGATTCAAAAACTCCGCCGGTGGTCTATGTTGGACTGACCACTTAACAAAAAGAGGCTCGAGCCCTCAGATTCAGTGCACTTCCTTTGGGTAGATCCTCTCCCCGTTACAACAATAATAATAGGGACTTAGAAGTGATTCTTAATCCCTGTTTTATTACCCTGAAATGCGATTTCCAACTGTATTCCCAATCACCGGTTTCTTTTAAGTATGATGACCAACAATAGAAAGATTTTAAACGGGTATTGGGGATATTCAAAGAGGAGAACTCTGCTCTTGTGTGAGTAAAATATGCAATATATTGGACTTCCACCGGTTTTGTTCATTCGCGCGAAGAAATAGCGCTATTTACTATCAGGTTTTTTCAGTAAATACCTGAACTTCGGATACCCTCTGCTGCCAAGATAATGAATCAGATCTTCAGCTGCCTGCGAGGCTGAACTATCTGTACTTTCCATAGCGGCTTTCAGGATAATTTCGGCTTCTTTTTCAGATCCAAGAATACTCCAGCCTTCATTATCTGCTTCAATCATTGTATGCAGGCACTCGATGGCTTTTTTGGGATAGGTTTTGACAAGTTCCACAAGGTGCTTGACTACTAAAAAGTCAACATCCAGTCTTCCAGCTAACTTAACAGCTTCTTTCAATTGTGCGAATGCCCAATCGTCTTCAAACTGACCGGATGCGAACCACCATCCAAACTCCTTCATTTCAGGTTTATATTGATCTTTATCTTCAGCGCCTTTCGCTATAGCAAGCCGCCCTTCCCACAGGCTTTGAAGGCGATCGAGAACCTCTTCCGGTATATCATCCTTCGCATCCTTCAACCAGTTACCTATAACCTCTACTGCATGACCTCTAACATTCCTGTTTGCCTTTTCCCAGAATTTAGAAAGAAGTCCCTTCGAGCCAGAATTGTCGATCCTTCCCCGCCAATATAACTCCATAATGTGGCGTGCTAAAGATCTCTCATATTCATTATATTCGTCATCTCTTTCCCTTTCTTCACCAAGTCGATCAACGGCTTGAATGTACCGATCTTGAAGGATATCAAACACGGGATCATAAGCTCTATTATGAGTCACGTAAGTCATCCAAGCAACATCGAAATATTCTAGTTCTTTGTCTCCCATTGGGAGAATCATATTCAAGTTTTCTAAAAGCCATTTCTGGTCCAGTTTCACAAGCCATGGCAACCATTGCCCATAAACCGATCTTATTGCAAGTGATTTTTCTTCATTGGTATCAAGATGTTTTTCCAATACGTTCCGCACCTCTGTTATTTCATCGAAACCACGCTTGAGGCGTTCATCACCATTAGGCATCTTATGTATATTTCGGGCGACCCATAGAGCGTAACGGATAACGCTGTGCATTGCTTCACCACGCGTCGAATTTATGGATAGAGAAGAAGGTCCGCTGCTCCAATTCGACTCTACATCCGGTGTGGGATCTGTGTCTTTTGTTATTTTCTCCAGGATCTCCCATACAACTTCTCGCTTATCAAAAGGTATGCAGCCGGGACCATCGTTAAACCCTGCACCCAGAAATTGTGCCGTTGATTTGCGAGCCCAACCATAGTGTGGATCGGCTTCGAGATATTCTACTTTCTTATCTGGAATTTCACGGGGCTGTTTGACTGCCCACAGACACAGATCAAGTACGGATTCCCATTCATAAGATTTCCCTTGTTTCAGTCCCTCATGCAGGCCTTCGAGAAAATGGCGAACGTAAGTTGGATCTAACTCTTTGAATAATTCGGCCTCTGCTGCAAATTTTGACGGATCTTGGCTTATTACTGGCGACAGGGAACGACCTAAACCAATTGGCGAAGGCTCCATATCTTTTCCTGTATGTTCCCATGTCTTCAGATATTCAACGATATCAGGAACCAGCATTTTTTGAAGTTCTTCAGTTGTTTTCGGGCTTGTCGGTCCAGCCCACGAGACTTGCTGGCTAGGAAGATCGGGAAATTCTGGCTCTCCGTACTTCTTAATTAATTCTTCGCAACGCTGCAACTTCTCCCCGGACAAATGAGCGCGAATCCATGTATAACGTCTAAGTTTCCAATTTTCTGTAAATATCGCTACTTGTTCGTCGGTCGGCTTTTCTCCAGTTATCGGATTCGGATTGTTTCGATAAGCATCGACATCCGGACCAGAATCAATCCATCCAAAGATCATTAGTTGCTGCTCATTCGATAATTTATCGAAGTATTTTTGAACTAGTAGTACATATTCATGACGCGCATGTGGCTCCTCAAAAAGTGTTTTATTAGTAAGATAACCTGCTATTAAATCCAAATTTTGTTCGTTGTATCTAAATAATATATAGAGGGATATTCGTTTAAAAATATACCAATTGTGACTTTCAAGTTGGCGAACGACTTCTTGTGTGTCAGCTTTGCCTAGGGCGATTACTTGATCTGCTGTATCACGAACTCCTTTTACTAAAATGCTTTTCAATCCATATTTATGATTCTGCGAATGTTCTTCAATTGCCGGACGCCAAATATATGAATAATCTTGAGGACCTTTGTCTTCTTCCGTTCTGCGGGAATACTGAACATAGTTTTCTAATAAACCACAGAGGAGGCTCAGTGCTGGAATTCCTGTTGCCTTAACCAGATCAGGGAAATTTCTTTCAATGATCTTCTCGTATGTCAAGGGTCTAATTCGGGCTCGTGGTTCAGGCGATGGGCGGAAATATTCATCTTCTTTCCGTTTCTCATCAGTCTCCGGATCAGGTAGGATTCCAAGTATAGAAGAGGCGAGCTCCAATGCAGCTTCAGCTTGCCCACCTTGTGCGAGGTGAGATATTAATGTGCCGATTTTCTTTGGTAATAAGAGGTAGGGATCTTGTGCCCACTCTTTCACCATGTCTTTTAACTCGACAGCCAAATTAGCTGGCATTTTGATTACAGCATCAATCAAATCTTCATGGACGCGGGCATTATCGGTTTCTGGAATCTGCAGGATGATATTTAAAACAGTTTTTGGATCGTGTTCAGCCATTCGGGAGAGGTAACGAGATTCTGCCCAGATTGGAAAACTTATGGTGCCCTCTTCTTCATGATGGATTGAACTAGGTGGATTTTTGAAAAAACCGTGCCCTTTCAAGGGCCGAAGATAGGTAGGTTGTTCTAGTTGTTTTAAAAAATATTCTACCAAGCTTTGCTCGGAAACAACTTCCATAATATTCGCTACAAGAGCATCCGGACTTAAATTGCTTCTAACGAATCTATCGATATCATCTTGTAGATCAAAGTATTTTTTATTCTTCATCGACAATTGATGTTTTTCGTTATTCTTCATAAATCAAAACCACTAGTAAATGGAGGAGGACGATTGACGAATTCCTCTTGTGCAATTATTTCGTGTAGTAATTTTTCAAGACCACTATAATCTTCATAAATAGGATCATAGGTAATTGGATCTAGATCTAAAGCTTTAAATTCTTCGATTGTTGATTCCAACTTAGCCCTTTCTCCAGCGTTGTCTATTAGTGGAGATGGCCAAAGTACATATCTTTTAGGCCCAGTGTTTCCGTGCTTTGAATTGGTCTGCCAAACACTCTTCCTAACTTCTATAGATTCCTCTAATATAGCTCTAATCTTTTCTTCTAGTGGATCAAAACCTAAAAAAAGAATATTTTCATAAGTAAATAGACTTAGAAGAAAGCCTGGCAATAAGCTAGGCGAGCCATAGCCATCCTCGAAAGATTGAAATCCAAAAATGAGTTGTTCAGGATCAGAATTCGGATCTTCAGAATCATAACACCCATGAATATAATATATTGCTTTTGAAAGACCATGATTCAGAGGAAGATCCGGATAGACATGTACTCGATTTATGTCTCTTGAACTAGCAAGGTTTCTTAAGTATGGACCAAAGTTTGTAGTAATATATGCCTTAAATTCTATATGAAGGATATAGGGTAGTGCAGTCCTGCAGGCTGCTTGATACTTTGGGAATAGCTCCCTAAAGGCCTTCTTGTACGCATCAGGTTTCAACAAGCAATCATCTATTATCTGCTTATTAGTTTTACTCTGAACCTCCACCACGCATTTCGTAGCGATTTCTCGAACGAGCTTATCCCAACGCTTTCCTGGCGGAATGGATAAACCTGCACCAATAAAAACAACGCACTTTCTAAGAAAAGCCGGGTCTTTGATCTGTCGAAGAAAATTTTCTGGATTCGTTGGTGCCATATCGCCTAGTTAATAATAGTTCCCCCGAAACACCCGCTCTAAGATTAATTGTCCAAGGAGCTGAAATTTGGGTTCGGATTTTTGTTTAATTCCATTCATCTGAAAAACAAAAACTATCCTTTCTGTATCTCCGCTTCATCTCGTATTTAGGTGTACGTTAACGCAAACACGGTGTCGGTCCATTCGATATTTCCAATACGTTTCTCAAACCATGAAATGGACGATTCAATTATCACTCTAATCCAGCCACATTGAACTCAAATAAAGTCCTGGACTAATATATCCAATGCTCATGTGCAAGAGGAACTTGTTTAAGTTCATCGCGATATATATGCCACTGAGGCATGAAACGATTCATATATTCCCTAAAGCGTTCGTTATGCTGTCGTTCCAGTAAATGAACAATTTCATGTACCACAATATACTCGAGACAAGAATCAGGTTTCTTTGCCAGCTCTAAATTCAACCAAATTCGCTTGGCTTTAGTATTACAGGTTCCCCAACGAGTCTTCATCCTCTTGATGCGCCATTCAGCCACAGTCACACCAACTGTTGGTGCCCATTTAGCAATTAACTCTGGAATTTGTTCACTTAACTGCTGGCGGTACCACCTATTAAGTATGACCTCACGTTTGTCTCTTTTAGTTCCGGGACGCACCCGCAACTCCAGAGTTGAATTCTTCGTAATACTGACACTTGATGGGCCTTTACAATAAATAACATTGAGTCGGTATCGGTGACCCTGAAAGTAATGGCTTTCCCCTGTGACCATCTCACGTTGTGACTGGCGTGCTTGCTGTTCAAACTTATCTTGTTGTTTTCTAATCCAACCCAGGCGTGATATTACAGCCAACCGAACTGACTCATCATCGAGGCGTGATGGGACAGATACACGAACTCTGCCATTCGGTGGATAGACACCTAAGTGGAGGTTCTTTATATCCTTCCGGACAACCTCTACGGTTATGCCCTGAACAACAATCTGGTGTCGTTTAGTAGTCACGTTGATTCTTTACAATTTCGAAGGTATTTTCTATAAGACTGGCATCATCGCCCAGAACGGATTTAATAGCGTTTCGCACTTCTCGTTCCTTGAGCTTATTCCCGCGCCAACCAGCCTTTTTCACAGTTCGAATAGCAGTATCTATTTGAACAGCTATGTTCTCGTTCTCATCCAAGTTGTCGTAGAGTGCTCTAAGTGCGGATGTATTTATAGAAGAAGGATATGTCGATTGTGTTTCCGGTTTGCTTACCTTTTTCGTCAGCTCAACAATCTTTGCAAGGTAGGCTTTGTAATCCAGTGCCTCTTTCTTGCGGGCTTGAATAAGAGCATCCAGCAGCTCCGACATCTTTTCATAGTATTTGGGATTTACTGCCATCTCGTCAATAATGAGCCTGCGGACGTTATTCTCAATTGTTTCAGACATCGCCTCCTGATTTTCACGTATGTCCTTTGGCAGTGATTTTACCGCGTCCTCACCACGTTCTACGATCAACTCCACCAGCGTCATATCATCGAATTCAGAGAGTATCTCACTCTCCTCAGCACGAATGTAGGTATCCAGTAGGTGACGCATGGCTGGCTCATACATCTTCATGTCGATGTAGTCACCGCTGGCCAATTTAACCTCCTCACGAACTTTTTCGTAATGGCTTACCTCAGCCTTGATTTCCTGGGCTTCGGAGTCGGAGTAACCAGCGTCAGGCATTTCGTTCGCCAGGTTAGCATATGCCCGGAGAAATGCTGATGTCATCTTATAGAGCGCTACACGTTTCGGTTCATTGTCCTTTAAGGCCTGGCCATCCATACTATCTGCTGTACAGAAGAATCGCAAGTAGGCCGCCGTGTCGCGTGGCGGCTCCACCGTCTCGCATAATGCCTTGATAGATTCACGGCACTCCTCTAACCGTTCCCGGGCTTGATCCAGACGGTCTTTCAGCAGGCCCTGGACGTCTTCTAAATCATAGGCATCAAATGCCTCACCGGTGTAATCCTTGATCGATTTTTCAAGTGATTTAAACAGGTCTTTGTAATCGATAACGTAGCCGTATTCCTTATCCTCACCATCGAGGCGGTTGACGCGGCAGATCGCCTGGAATAGACCATGGTCGTGCATATGCTTATCGATGTAGAGGTACGTCGCTGGTGGGGCGTCGAAACCGGTCAATAGCTTATCAACTACGATCAGGAGTTTCATCTGCCCCGGTTCTTCGATGAAACGTTTCTTTACATCCTTATCGAACTGTTCGACTTTGTGCATAGCCGTTTCTTCCGGTTCATCAAAGTGAGTCGCCAGCATCTTTCGATAAATATCATACTGCAGGAGTTTCTCTGTTTGTCCTTCCCCCGTCTCCTCCCCCTTGATGTCAGACGATGACGGCTTATAGGATGTTATAATCGCACATTTCCCAGCCAAATCGGTTCGTTGGAACATCTCAAAGAACCGGCATGCCGAATAAATACTCCCAGAGACCAGCATTGCGTTTCCGTGGCCACTCCTAAGCCGGTCTTGTGTCTCCATGTCAATTAGGATATCCGCAATAATCTTTTCCAGCCGGTCCTGTGCACTAAGCACTTTCTGCATCGTGCCCCAGCGCTGTTTGAGCTGCGCCTTGGCTAAATCTGATAACCCTCTTGTCTTGATATCAAACCATTGATCAACCTTATCCTGTGAGGTGATGTTCTGGTCAATGTCACGGGCTTCGTAGCGCAGGTCCAGCACGACACCATCAAGCACGGCTTCATCATATTTATAGGTGTGGATATACGGTCCAAAGACCTCGATGCTCGTTTTCTTATCCCTCTTGAGCAAAGGTGTGCCGGTAAAACCGATCAACATAGCACCGGGTACAATAGCCTTCATTGCTTGGTTAAATTTGCCTGACTGGGTGCGGTGACACTCATCCACGAACACGAATAGCTCACCTTTCGCACGAAATCCATGCGGTAAGTGTTTTTCAATGTCTTTGAGGAAGGCATCAATGTCAGCCTCATCCGATCTACCGAACTTATGTATTAACGAGCAAACCAGCCACTCCTCGTTCACGTTTAAGACATTTACCAAGTCTGTACCACTCCTGGTTCGATAGATATCCTCATCGACGCCCATAAAGACTTTCTCGATTTGTTCGTCGAGTTCAGTCCGGTCGGTGATTATCAGGACACGGCTGTTGGTCACACGTTCGCGGATCCACTTGGCGAGCCAGACCATGGTAAGGCTCTTGCCACTGCCTTGAGTGTGCCAGATGATCCCGGCCTCGCGACGCCTAACATGCTCTTGTGCTGCCCGAACCCCAAAGTACTGGTTGTGCCGGCAGATTTTCTTTTTACCAGCATCGAAGACCATGAAATTGTAAATTATCTCTAATAAGCGATCTTTGCGGCAAAGTTGCCCGAGCGCTCGATCCAAAGGATTTTCAACTGTGCTATCCTCTTTCCATTTCAGGTAATATTTTTCGGGTGTCTCAATTACACCGTAACGTAGTCCCTCAGTATCGTTGCCTGCCATTACTAATTGGATGGTGGTAAAGAACGGCTTTATGAATTCCTTTTTCTGACTGTCAAGGTTCTGCCGGATACCCTCGGTCACAGATACCGTCGAACGTTTCAGTTCAAGTACACCAAGGGCAATACCGTTGACGTATAAAACAATGTCAGGCCGTTTATTGTTTTCATCACCGGCAACTGTTACTTCTTCAGCGATTGCGAAATCGTTGTTATTGATGTTCTCCCAATCGATTAGCCAGACGGTAATATATTGCTCACTAACCTCAGGCCGTACTTTGATACCATAGCGCAATAGAGTGTAAACTTCTCGGTTGGCATCGTAGAGTGTCTTACTCCCACCCAATGTCTTAGCCTTATCTAGCTCCCGAAGTACTTTTTCAATGATCCTGTCGCTATGTCCCTGCCGCTTAAGCCAGTCAATAAGGTATTCCTCTTCGACGTTGCTGTTGCCGAGACGATTTTCCCAATTACCGATGTATTTGTAGTCCAACTCCTCGTCGAAGAATTTAACGACGTGCGCCTGAGTCAGGATCTCTCTCTGTCCTACTTCACTCATCTCACACCTTAATAAGTTTAAAGCTAACCTGGCAGGCGATATTCCTGTCTGTTGATAGCGACGATTCTCATATTAGCCTCGTCTTTCCTGCTAGAAGCTGCTGCATCATACCCTGTTTGATCTGCATAGTCTTGTCTCGTCGCTGTTCCAAGGCAGTGATCTCGGCGTCTAAATCAGATAGAACCTTAGCGATTGCCCGTTGCTCCTCTAATTCGGGAATCCGAATCTGAATTACCTCATAGAATTTTCGATTCAAACCAGGTTGAGCTGAACTTGCGATATGTTTATTGATTTCATTACGTATTGAGTCCATAGAAAGAGCTTCATAAAAGTAACGAGCATCAACACCTTCTTTAGCACGAAGAAGAAATAGATGTTCGTTTATACATGCATGAGTAAAACCTGTGCCAGTATAGATTGCTACCTTACCTGTATTCGCACCATCTTTATTTATAATGATATCAAATTCCTTAAGGATACCACTATGCATTGATTTAAAGAACAGTTCTGGTACTCTCTTTATCACCTCAAGTTTCAATCCATTAGAATTGTGGATATTTTCACCACCTAAACTAGGTATGTCGCCTTCCTCTGTCACTCCTCCCTTTGGTCGACGGCCGGTTTCAATAGTGCATAGAGTGGATAAGGGATTACTATCCCACTCCCCACGAAATCCCGGCAACCGTGTCTTTCCGGTAAGCAGCAGCTGCATGGTTCCCTGCTTGATTGCTCGCTTCTTGGCAATCAACTTGTCCAATGCCCCGACCAGTTCATCCACGTCTGACAATGCCTCAGCGATGGCGCGTTGTTCGGATTCAGTTGGTGGAATTGGAATTTGTGTTTGTCGAATAGTTTCCAGGCCTAAGTTTCTTATGGTTGTTCCTGTAATACCATCCTCGAATTGCTGTGCAACTAAGTCTGTTTGGAGAGAATAATAGAAATAAATTCTGTTAACATTATTCTTTACATTAAGGTATGCAGCGCTTTTCCCAAGAACGACGGGTTCTCCACTATACAACGCCACATTTCCTATCGTACCGTTAATTGATAGGAGGACGGTATTAGTTCCAAGATTTTTCTTATATTTATTGAATTCGGAGCTTTCCACGGCTTTGGTATCTTCGGTTATAATTATCCGGCCATCACAAATGTTATTGCCATTGATGAAATTGTATTCCCCATCTTGTGAATAGTTAGGCGTTGCGTGGATTCCATCTCCGATTTCTATAGTAATAAAATTAAGTGGAGCGAAACTCCAATCGCTTGGGATCGACATCGCATCATAGGCATTGTCTGGGTGATTAAATTGCCTTCTTGTAGCGTTTATATCCATTCAAATCCCATTTTTTTCAAGTGGTCTTCAACCTTAGTACTTAGTGTGTTTACATCTGTTTCCAGTCTTGGTAAAGGATCAGCATAGCGATCATCAAGTTCCTTTACCCTTCCTGCAAGTTGTTGTATTACCCGCTGTACTTCTCCTATTATAGCAGATTGAACCGATGCGAACCATTTATCCTCAACAACGAGGGCTTTGATCTCAATCCCGGAGAGCTTAGGATACTTTGCCAATATTCGTGTGTTGAGTTCTGCTTGGGCATTCTTTACAGCTTTAGTTGCCTCTGATTCTGCCACAATCAATTTCATGCAACGAGTCAGAGCATCATGCTCATCGGCGAATTCCGGATCCTTGCCGATCTGCTTAAGCCGTTCCTTAACGGCACCCTTGGTAACTTTTCCCTTATCGTTGGTTACATCAGCGAGTAGACCCTCTTCGCCGGTATGCTCCTCGACGAATTCCTCCAGCTCCTGAGTCGCGGATTCCTGCTTGGTCCTTAACTCGTCAACCTCAGCTTGATCACCTTCGAAATAACGGGCAACGATCAAGTTCGGAGGGATTAAATCCATCTTGTATTTTATCCGGCCAAGCGTAAGGTCTGGGGTCTCTTTGATCTTCTTCTCTTTATCCTCAATTATCCCGCGAGGTTTGGCTGCGTCTATCCAGCCATCGACAGCAATCAGGTAAATATCGTCTTGCATCGCATCCGCCCAATAGTCCATCAGCCGTTGATATGCGTCGTAGCGATTGAGCAACGGTATGTCGGTGAAATGTGCCAAAAGATCTTCGGAAATTGTATGAATCGCTTCCTTTGGTTTGGTACCAATATCAAGTCCTTTAAGCAGCGGCTCATGAACCTCACGCCATTGTTCGAAAATAGTCGTAACACGTCCGGCGAACGCCTTGTATTCAGGGTGAGCGAGGATGGTTGGTTTAACCTGCTGAGTCTCAATGCTGGGTTCGCTATATCCTTCGGTGCCATTGTTCCTGAAAAGCACATTTCGTAGTGATGGGAAAACATCCCAGTATGGTTGCAGTGCATCAACATCCCGGTTGGGAATGCCGCCATTTAAGTGGGCGTGAAGATCGTGCAGATCTTCCGGTTCGCTGGAGTCGATGTACCTCGGGATGTTTAAATTGTAATCGTTGGCAGGATCAGCAATTTCAGCCACCGGTATCATGCGGGAATAGCGCGGTAGCTCGATCTGCTTATTGAACACCTCCACGATCTTGTGGATGTCCTGCGACCGGAGCCGGTTTTTGTTGCCGTCTTTCATAAATCCCTTAGATGCGTCGATCATGAAGATACCGGTGCGAGCATGGGCATGTTCTTTATCGATGACCAAGATGCATGCAGGAATGCCTGTGCCATAGAACAGGTTTGCAGGCAGACCAATAATACCCTTAATCAAGCCGCGTTTCACAATATTACGACGGATATTTGCTTCCCTATGCCCGCGGAAAAGCACACCATGTGGCAGAATAATGGCTCCCTTACCCTTGCTCTTCAGAGACTTGATCAGGTGCAATAGGAAGGCATAATCACCGTTCTTGGCCGGGGGAACACCATATTCAAACCGATGAAACTCATCATTAGCTGGATCGAATCCTGTAGTCCATGCCTTGGAAGAGAATGGAGGATTGGCGATGGCAAAATCAAAGGTCTGAAGACTGTTATCGGGATTCTTAAATTTTGGCAACGAAAGTGTATTGTCTTTCCATATCTCATGTGCAGGATAGTCATGCAGAATCATATTCATTCGTGCAAGAGCCCAAGTCGCATTGTCCATCTCCTGACCATAGATAGCTATGTTCTTTATGTTCGCTTCATCAGCTGCTTTAATTAACAAAGATCCCGATCCGCAAGTTGGATCATAGACTGTGGGATCACGAAATTCACCAGCCCTATCGATTCCAATAACATTTGCCATAATACGGGAAACTTCGGCTGGGGTGTAGAACTGTCCTTTACTCTTTCCGGATTCTGTAGCGAAGTTCCGCATCAGGTACTCATAAGCATCTCCCAGCAGGTCATCCCCCTCAGCCCGGTTGGTTCGGAAATCCAGCCCATCAAAGATCGCCACTAGTTTGGATAGACGGTCCTGCATCTCCTTACCGCGGCCGAGCTTGTCCTCATCGTTGAAATCAGCCTGGTCAATTACGTTCTTAAGATCGTTAGCCTCGGCAAAGACACCAATGATCTTGTTAATCTTGTCTCCGATCTCCTTGTCACCTTTGAGTTTGACCATATCAGCAAAGCTGCCGCCTTCCGGCACCTCAATGGTTGCATCGGGCTTGCCACCGTACTTGTCGGAGACGTATTTCATGAACAGCAGCGTGAGGACATAGTCCTTGTACTGCGAGGCATCCATTCCGCCACGCAGTTCATCACAACTACTCCAAAGCGAGCTGTAGAGTTGGGATTTCTTTAGGGCCATGGTCGATATCTAAGTTAAATTATGTCTTGGATTGAATCCAGTAGCCACCGAGTTGGAGTGATTTTTCAGGTCGGTTTCAGCTTAACAATGGTGGCGTTGGTTATGCCGTTTATCAGGGCGAGCAGTCCTGCGAGGACGCTGTACTATTTCGAAATATAACTCTAACTGGCTTTAGAATCAAGAGAAATAGCCATAACACACCAAATATACTTTCCGATTCTGTTTCCCAGGAAAAGGAGTAATGTCCAGACTCTGGAAGCTTTGAATATCGCAATCTCAAAGAAATCCTCGTGGCGAACACCAAATTTAATTTATCCGTATACCTTAGTTCGTTAGCTTTGGATGTTATTATCAAATTATGTAACCTATTTTATAGTTACTCGTTCTGATGTATAATTAATAAACTAATAAAGCACTACCAAATCCCTTCCCCAGAAAGGATTCAGTAGTGCCTCATATTAGTCTCGCTCTTATACGATAGACGACTTGTACAATGTGTACAAGCCTTTAGTGAACTAGTGTAATCTCGCGAGCAGTTCTAGATTATCATATTATTGAATAATATAGTGAAATTAACTCAGTTTGTCAATAGCAAGTCTTTAAAATAGGAAAAACTTGATTTGTATTGTCACTTATAAAACTTTCTCTTGATTTTGTGTAGACTCCCCCTTATTTTCTAATAGTTCATAAATTGTCTTATCAGTGTTGCTGGGGTGTCTATAACAGTTTCCTAGTTCTTATATCAATCTCTGTAATTGAAGGGGATAAGAAATGCCAGAAAAGAAAGAAGTACCTGTCTTTCCTGAGGAATTAATTCGTGAAATCGTTACAAGTAGGGAAACAGTCGATAAAATAGAGGAGCAAGTCAGGTATACTGAATTCTCGCTTCCTGATCTTGAAGGATATTTGTCTAATTTAATTGAGGAGGAGGTTAATCTTCTTAAGAGCTTTTGGAATGAGGAATTTTGGGGAATCAGCGACAGCATTCAAAGCATTTATGGACTAATAAATCGGTATGCTACATCTGATGATTCGGTACTTATCCTAGGTGCTACAGGATCGGGGAAAGAACTAATAGCGAAGTCATTACACAAACGATCTGACCGGAAGAACGACCCTTTCCAGGCGATTAACTGCACTGCTATACCAGAGACTCTACTTGATGGTGAGATGTTTGGGCATGAAAAAGGATCATATACTGGTGCAGATGAAGACAGAGAAGGATTGGTAGAACAAGCTGATAAAGGTACCTTATTTCTTGATGAGATTGGTGATATGGATCCCCTATTGCAAACGAAATTACTTCGATTTTTAAATGACGGTACCTTCAGACGTGTTGGTGATACTCGAACCAAACCTAGAGAAGCAGACGTTCGAATAATAGCCGCCACTAATAGGAATATATTTGTGGATGAACATGATGAAAATGTGCCACCACTAAGGCAAGATCTTATATACCGTATTAATTCCTTGACCATTCAAGTTCCAGCATTGAATCCAATAAAATCGGAAGAAATGAATGCTCTCAGATCTGGTATTAAACATACGGACAAATTGCGTGCAATTGTAAACAAAGAGAGAATTGAAGACATACCGATATTTATATATGGATTTATCCACCAATATAACCAAGAGAGGAAGACTAATATTGATCATATCAGTCTGTCTTTTTTGGAGTATTTGCTAGAAGCTCCATTGACTGGAGGAGTTCGTGAACTTAGGAGCAGAGTGCGTCGTGCCTGTCAGTGGCAGAGAAAGAATACAGTTTTTACAGATGGTTCCATTATTTCCCAGTGCCCTCCCTATGATTCCCTAAAAAACTTTGCGGCAGATGAAGAGGTTAAATTTTGGCCAATTCCTTTAAGGGAAATGGTTATTAATCCATGGAAGGATATTGCTCTCCATAGAAAGTTCTCAAGTGACATAACATTTGAAGATAGCATGCATGAATTAAGAGATAACAGCTTCTTCAGAAAGCTTGCGATGAAGAACCTCAGCTTTAAAAACATCAAATTGCGTTATATACGAGCTTTTCTTGAAACACACCCAGGAATCTCAGATAAAAAGGCTGGAGAAATCTTAGGTATAGCTCCTAATACTTTCAAGAGACAGCGTCAAATGATAGAGACAATTCCAGATTCTTGGAATTGGCCATAGAATTTCCGCGGCAAGCTATTCCATTCATAAAATTTCCTTGTTGGTTCTACAGTTTCTATAATAACTCACAACAATACGCATAACCTCTCAATTATTGAGAGGTATTTTCTTTGGATTATTATTGAATCGCAATTATTGAGAGTTTGTGAAACTATCTATTAATATAACTGTTATATTATCAATTACATACGAATATTGGGTGATTGGCACATGACTTGCCTTTATATACTTTAGAAACATGGAATCAATGAAGTTCCTGCTTAAACTGATTAAGGTATTTACAGGTGCTTATCATATATGAACCAAGAATTAGATGAACTAAGGGCTTTGATAGCCTATCACAGAATTAGACAGAAAACGATAGCAATGGAAATGGGTATTTCAGCACCGTTGCTGTCGATGAGATTGAATTCAATTCGGCCTGTTGACTCTGAGTTTTTAAGTAGTTTACGATCTGTTATACAGAATCTGATACAATATTGCCCGTGCATTCCACGCAAAACTGTAACTAATATATAAACAGAATAGGCTCGAGTTTGATGGGTAATTGGAACACCGGAAAACTTTGTACCTTGTGGCTTAATAAATTAACATAACTCAATTAGGAGAAAAAATGACAGTAATCGACAAAATCAAACAAGACCTGCTAATCTCCGACATCATCTCGGAGTTGCAGATGAAGAACACGATCAACTGCCCATTCGATGATCACACTGATGAAAATGCATCTTTTGTTCATTACCCGGAATCAAACTCATTCAATTGTTTTGGCTGCAATAGAGGCGGAACAGTCATCGATTTCTTGATGCATTTGAATAACTGGTCAGTCAAAGATGCGATCAACCACGCAAAAGATCAGTTGGGTATCCATGATCATGAATTAACACTCGAAGAAGTTAATCACCAAGAGAGAGTTTTGCAGCGTACGATAATTCTGGAAAAGGTTACCAACCACTGCTTTGATATTCTGTGGACAGAGAATTCATCACAGGAAGCTAAGAAGGCGCGCTCATATCTCAAGAAGCGGGGATTTAAAGAAAAGCTCCTGAAATCTATGAGAATTGGAATAATCAATATCAAGTCGCTTCGAAAATCCATTAGTGATGAATGTCTTGAACTTGCTGGTTTATTAGTACGCAAAAAAGATAAGCTGCATCCAATTGTCTCAGCAACAAGGCTATGGTATCCCGTAATAAAGCAACAGAAGGTCGTTTACGGCATTTGCGGCAAGTTTTTGGAAGACGATTCACTTGCAGATAGAAAGTATATAAATTTAGCCGCTGGTCCATTAAAAATTGGATCAAAAACCTATTTATATAACATGGATGCATCATTTAATCGAAACGAAGTGTACATCGCTGAAGGAATACCGGATACCTTGACTGCACTGTCACTGGGATTAGATGCGGTCGGGATTCTAGGTGCAGATAACCTTGAGGATCCGAAGATATTTAGTAGTACTCGAGAGGTCTATATCATTGCAGATAATGATGACGACAGGAAGGGTTGGTTGGCTGCACTGAACTTGGGTCTCAAAACATATGCGGCACAGAGTGAAAGATCACATGGTGAGACTTATTTGATGGAATTACCAACACAAGAGCGTGCAAAGGCTGGTGTAATAAAATTCGAGCACGACAGGGACGCTGCCCGCAAAATTAGAGGCTCATTGCCCAAAATCGATGATTATGCAAAATTAGTCAAAATCAAAGATTTAAACGACTGGTTCCTCTTGGGAAATACAATTGAGGATTTCAACAAACTAAAAGCACAGTCGTTGTCGATAATATCCACGCTCATCAATTATCTGTCTTCAGCAAATATCCCACTAAGTAGAACTGACAACTATTTAAATAGCTTTGTGTATAAACCACTCTCCAAGCGAGGCGATTTAGAGAGGAATAAATATGCTGCAATGCTAGCCAAGAATCGTAAAGAAGGAGGGCTTGGAATAACCAAAATTCAAAGTGAGAAAAGGTTCAAGGAAATGGAACAGGAGTCGATGTACGAAGAAAATAAGAGCCTATCTCCAACAGATCAAATTCACAAGCTAAGAATTCGCCGTGGATTACCAGAATACCTGATGAATCAGGAAGTCAAACAAATTTTTCTTCCCGATTTGTTCAGACTTGCTAAACTATATACTGATGCCAATACCAAAAGAGTTTATTTCTTCATGGTCGCGACAAAAACTTTGGTGGAAATTTCCGCTGAATCGAAAGAATATCAACTACTGATGGGTACCTACAAAATTAATCCCACTGACCGTCTTTTCAAATATCTCAAAAATGAACTTTGCCAGGAGGCATGGCGAAGTGGAAAGGAAGTCCCCATTCACCGTTTTTCATATTTCGACAGGAATTCTGCAATATTATACATCTCAGCCAGCGCTGGAGAAATGTACAAACTGAACGGTGATACTATGCAAAAAATAAATAACGGTGAAGATAATGTATTCCTGCTGCCACAGCATGGTAGCGAACCTATTCTAATTGAACAGGAAGCAGCCCATGGATCTGTTTGATGAACTAATACTAAATCCGATCAACTTCAGTGATGACATATTGACACCGGTTGAAAAACGGCTGATCTTCGACCTCTGGATCCGCAGTATTCCTTTCACTTCACTGATGCCAACGCGACCTATCCTGGCACTGGTTGGTGAACCGGGCAGTGGGAAATCACTGGCGCTAAGTAAATTGATGAAACTCCTGTTCGGATCAAGAGCAGACGTTATTGATGTTCCAAGAGACAAACGGGATTTTGCGACAATAGTATCCAATATGGCATTTGCGCCACTGGATAATGTAGATTCTCCAAATAAATGGCTTGAAGATGCCCTTGCTACATCTGCTACTGGTGCCAATTATTCGGTTAGAAAATTATATACGACTAACACTATGGTGGAATTTCCATTAAACGCCATAATCGCTCTGGCATCACATAATCCTCATTTCCGTAGGTCAGATGTGGCTGACCGTCTGTTGGTACTGAGGCTGGAACGCATCCCGAAAAATGCTTTTATAGCCGCAAGTGAATTATCACAAGCCGTCATCAACAACCGTGCGGAGCTTCTACGACTGTTGTTCGAGCGTTTTCAGGAAGTTATCAAAGCTTTTCAGCAAACTAAACATCTCGACGCTGGAATCTTCAAAACTAATTTCCGTATGGCCGATTTTGCTACCCTGGCGCTGCGTTGGGCGATCCATGTCGACCGTGAATCTGAGGTTGAAACAATCCTTGATAAAATGTCACAGGAGCAGACAGAGTTTACGTTGGAAGGAGATGAGATTGTTGATCTTTTAGAATTATATGTTAACAAGAATGACGGTAAGATAAGTGGCATAACTGGACCTGATCTATTTATGGCATTGAAAAAACTAGCAGACGAAGAGAATAGACCATTTTCAATAAACAAACCTGCATCGTTTTCGCAGTATCTAAAGAATCTTATCCCCTGGCTCGAACGAGATTATAAAATTACTATCAGGAAACAGGGAGGCAGGCGAAGGTACCTTACTTTTGTGAAGAGAACAGATCCATCTGAACGAGAACATTCAGCTAATGATGATAATGCAGAAAATAACTGTGATAACACTGATAACTCTGATTCACCACCCTTTTAGAAGTGATGTTTCTCTTTACTGCCCAGTTAGAAAGTGAATGCAGTGAATGCTAGTGAATGCTCGAATCATAGACCTTTCACCACTTAACACATGATTATTTCATGGAGTTTGTTCAAATAGTGAATGGTGTGAATGCTTTTTCAAAAACTAATTTCTTATATAATAATACCTTTTCTCTTATCTCCTCTTTTAATAGTTTAGTCTAACATAATTTATATAAAAGAGCATTCACTGCATTCACTTTACCTAAATGTCAATGAAATATACGGTGAAAACAAAGTGAATGCTACAAAAAATGAGCATTCACTAGCATTCACACCATTCACCTATTCGTGAGAGAATACGCAGAAAACGCCTTATCAACATGGGATTTGGGGAGATTTACTCTTCTTAAAGGTATGAGCTCGACGAAGAAGCCGAATAAATAAAGTGAAACACAAAATGATTTAAGAAAGGCAAAAAATGGAAAAGTCCAACCTGTGGTTCTACATCTATCTGTATCAGCGGTTCGAACTGAACGAGCTACCAAAGCCGGAATTGACTGAATCTGAACACGACCTCTATATAACATTCAATCAAGCAGAACATGATGAGTGTTTCGAGTGGGAAGTTAGCAGGTCTGACCATAGTGGCATTTATATAGTACTAAAAGAATCCTGAAGAGAGAAGGTATAAGGAAATATGGTTAAAGTTTAATTTAGTTTAATCGACTTCAACCATCTAAATGACAAATGAATGACTCATCCGATACTTACCAGGGAGTAAATAGAAATTCTGAAGAAATACAATTCTGGGAGTGATTAATGAAACCTAATCTCAAAGTGAGTCGGAGGCACTCAATTCCAAGACTTTTCACAGCCAATACACATAAAACCACAAAACAACTGATATAATCGCTCCACGAAATCCACTCCCCTTAAGTGTTACGGAGTAAAATGAAATGCGAGGGAATCATAGATGGCATTTAGACACAGACGGTCAGCATTGAAGGCAATCAGGCAATTCTGTTATAGATGTCTCGGCAAGTCCTGGAAAAGCGTTGCCGAATGTGAAGATAGGAGATGTCAACTCTGGCCGTTCAGGTTTGGTAAACTTCCGAAGCAAGAAATAGCTGAACAGTCTAAGGAATTCAACCAAGTAATTGGGCGCGATAAGTAATGGATGCTAATTCGCGACAGCTTGAACAGATTTTGGCTGTACTCGAGGCAATTCGAGAGCAGACTGAACCTGTACGAGATATACTTACGGTTGATCAGGCCGCGGATTATCTCGCGATTAGTAATTATACTCTGCGGGAATGGGTACGTTTGCGGAAGGTTCCTCATCACAAGGTTAACAAGCAAATTCGTTTCAAGAAATCCAAATTAGACAAGTGGTTAGATCGAGCAGAGGTGTCAACGACTGGAATATTATATGAGGGATTTTAAAAAAGTGCTTGACTTTTGCAATTCGAAGTGTTATATTTCAATTGTCCACATCACACTAGGAAATCGCCGAGAATTTCCTCGGCATTTTCGTTGCATAACCGCCCGACAGTTGGGTATCCGTGAGGACCCAAACGCTAACCTAGTGTGAGCGTGGACGCTGTCGGGTTTTTCTCTCTACGGAGGAAATATGGCAAGTTTGTATAAGCGGAAAAAGAAAGGTGGTAGTTATATTTGGCATGTAACTTACTATCTAAATGGAAGGCATCATACCAAATCAACTGGGACAAGCGACAAGAAGGTGGCCTTGGAAGTGTTGAAAAAGATAGAAGCCGAGGCTGCTCGCATCGAGCAGGGATTAGAACCTGAAGTAAAAATAATCCCGATTCTATTGTCTGAATTTATCGAGATTTACCTCGAAGAGAGGAAGCGACAAGATAAGGCCGCAAGAACTATATCCACAGACGCTTATTCATTAAGCCGGTTACTCACATTCGTTGGTGACATTGCATTAACTGCAATTACCGAGATAATAGCCCTTCAGTATAGGAAACACAAAGACGAGACTATTAAACAAACTTCAGCAAGTATCGAACTACGGTCTATACGAGCTGCTCTGAATTGGGCTGTAGAAAAACCTGGACAGAAATATCTCCGCTACAATCCATTTACGAGAAAAGGGATAATTCCGGTAGTTGAAGGAAAGAATATCCCCCTCTGTCTTTCCCCTGACGAGAAAGCACGCTTCTTATCCGTAATTAGGGATGAGAACCATTCACGCCTGTTCAGGTTCTATTTGCTTACCGGATGCCGTAGAAGTGAAGCGATAAAGTTACAGTGGGCGGATATAGACGTTGAACAGAGGCGGTTGACATTTAGGAATACTAAGACCAAAAGGGATAGAACAATCCCTATAGGATTGGAACTTATGCAAATTATTATGTCATTGGATAGAGGGCAACCTAGACCTTTCAATTATGGAGCAGATTGGGTTTCTCACCTATTTAAAGAGTACCTGCGTAGGGCTGACCTGAGAGAAAGTCTGCATTTGCATTGTCTACGCCACACAACTTGCAGCGATCTTGTTCGCGCTGGAATACACCTTTCAAAGGTTGCCAAACTCTTAGGTCATAGTAGTACTAAAACTACTGAGGTATACACACATGTAACCGTTCCTGATTTGCTTGATACCGTGGAGGTTTTAACATGTGTTGGTTAGCTCGTGCGATTAATACGCGATTAAATATACCAAAAATCCCCGTATCAGACCCACACAGACCAATGTGCGGTGATACAGGGAGTAGTTGTATATTAAGCATTTAAGCTGTACGCCCGCCGGGACTCGAACCCGGAACCCTCGGCTTAGAAGGCCAGTGGTTTCATGCGTAAAAACCGACGAAAACAGCCCTTTTGCAGTACTTTTGCAATACCTTAAATTGGACAAGATCAGAAATTGAAAGAGATACCGCGCTTCTTCCCTTGGCTATCCTGGTAATAGACATACCAGATAGTCTTGCCAGAGGACATCTTCCTTAATTTGTCAAGTCTGATTGGCATCTTATTCTTGCACAACCGCAAAATACTGCTGTCAAATGTTCCGGGATATATTAGTGCAATTTATACCTGAATCAAAATTGAGAACCGATGAGTATTCCCTAAAACTCCGTATGGTTCAAACGCATAATTCACACCGTATTGTTTCCAGTAAAAACCAGCTCCTGCGCATAAGCCGCTGCCAACATCAGATGGGCCGGTACGGTATCCTAAACGCAAGGCGAACATCTCATCATATATGTATTCAACACCACCATCAAAGTGAGTTTCATCACCGAGAACTGAGTTTGCTTCCGCAGCAAATATCAGCGCGTCGTCGAGAGCAGAATACGCCGCCCCGAAGCGCATTAAAGTTGGCCAGGGAGTATCCTCTTCAACAAATCTCATATCCACTAATCCCATATGTTGGAGAACAGCGCCCAAACGCAAGGGTAGATTCTGGAAATGGTATAATCCTCCGATATCCAATCCTAAACCGAAGGCAGACTCCTCCTCGATCTTTTCATTGATGAATTTTACCGTCCCGCCGAACCTGATTCCATTGCCAAGGTCGTAGCCTATACCAAGTAAACCACAGAGATCATGAGCTCCAAAATCACTGGTGGGATTGGCATTAACGTCATAACCTGGAATATCCCCATAATTCAGATAGATTGCACCCAGGCCGAAGGACAACTTGTCCCCGGGATAGACCAAGGATATATTGCCAAAGCTGATGTCCTGAAACCAGGATACATATGAACAGGTGAATCCGACCTTGTCGGCATATGTCAATCCCCCGGGATTGCTGAAGATGGCGCTCTCACCATCCATTGGAACTGCCTGGATGCCACCCATAGCTGCTGCTCGGGCGTTCTGAGCCGGTTTCAGATACGCTGCCCCAGTAGTCCCGGGACCTCCTGCAAAAATCGCTTCGGGTATTAACATAACCGACAAACCAAACATGATTAACCAGCTGATTGTTTTCATGAGAACCTCAAGTTGTTTTGGATTCCATATATAAAGATATAATTTTATCTGATTATAGCCAGCTTCCCGACGATCTCTTCACCAGCAGGATTGGAGATGCGGTAAATATAGACACCACTCACCACCTTTTCACCGCTGTCGTTAGTTACATCCCAATTAATGACGCCGTCTGCATTGCCATCCGTTTCCGGTTCCTTCAGTGTGCGAACCTTTTCGCCGGCAATTGTGTATATCTCTACTGTTGCTGGCACGGTCAATCTTTTAGTTGCATCGTTCGGGTGGCCAAAGTTGATACCTGTATGCCCCAGACCACTATGCGGTTTAAAGGGATTGGGGTAGACGACGACATTGCCGAGAACATTCGGGAGTTGAACCTGTGTTTGCGTTTCTGCTATAATAGTTTTAACCTCTACATGTCCCACGTTATCCCTGGCAACGCAGCAGAAGGCGTAAGTTGAATCGAGCTCTCCTTCAAATGTCGCCGAAGTGTCCGCACTATTTATCAACCACGTTTCGAAGGTTCCGCCGTCAGTAGATATGTAAATGGTGTAACTCGCTATGCCTGAGCCAGAGTCTTCATCCGTGCCTGCCCAGCCAACCTCAAAATTGGGAAAACTTGATGACGGCAGCAGGTTCATTGTACTCGTTGGCGGTGCAGCATCTATTGTATTCAACACGGTGTTTGTGATGATGGGATCGTTATAATCAAAAGTAATGGAAGCGTAGTTGTGAATTTCAGTGCCGCTAGTAAGGTTGGGCTTTTGGTCTATGTGGAACATAACCATACCTTCCCCCTCTGGTGGATTGACGTTGGGGGGAAGGAAGATATCAGCCCAGTGCCAGTTTATTATACCTGTAAGCGTATCTATTGTCTGTATAGTCGGAACGTGGCTGGCAGTATCGAAAACCAGAGTTGACCAATCCAAGTTGATATCCAGGGTATCCGTAACCCAGATATTCTGTGCAGCAGCTGTGGCTGAATCGACATTCTCGAAGTTTATCACATAATAGAATGGTTCATAGGGTGGTATATACCCATTATCCCCAAAGCCAGCCGGGCCGGATTTGTCGTTGGGATCATATGATCCAACTGCTTCACTTATTGCCTCGTTCATTTGCTGATAATGGTAATTTAGAAATCCTCCACCCCCACCAACACCTATTTGGTACGCGGTGTTAAATAGATCAAGTGACATCCCAGACAATACACAGAAAGTCGCAATCGCTGGAGCCCAAACACTAGCTGTTCCTACAGCAACTACACCTACTACAGCAACGCCAACACCAATAAGCGTATAAGTACCAATAGGTAGACCAAGTAGCCCATTCAATACATTGCTCCATGCCTCTTCTAGCTCTGGATCTTGTTGGTTACTGAGTGTACCAACAACAGGTTGGAGAATCCCGAGTGAATCTGCACATTCAGAAATAATGTTGAATATTTCCTGACCTATTGGTGATTCGCTAACGACTGTTGCATCACCAGTAATCGAAAATGAGGATTCAACTGCTTTATTGAATTCAACCGTATAGGTCAATGTTTGCCCTAGCATACTAGTAGGAACTGTTATATTTAGGGTAAAATATTCACTAGCTCCCATCATTAATTTCATAATCCACAAGGGAATAAAAATCCCCTCTGTACTAACTATACCTTGTGGTATGGAATCCACAGGAATTCCCATCAGAGGTGGTGCTGGAAAATCCATTGAATACTCGACTCCTTCAGGAAGGAATAAGCAAAGAAGTAAATCATACTCATCAATATTGCTTGAATTTCCAAAACATACAAAATAGGATTGTTCTGCGCCTACTAAAATCTGGTCAGATCCAATAATATCAACCCACAGATCAGTGTATCCTTCTTCGATCATAAATCCATCATAATAAATTCCAGCATAACCATCCGGATTTGTAAGAACAACGTTCCAGGCACCTGTTTCCAAACCATATAGATTCAATGTAACGAATAACTTCGTAGAATCAACAAATGATATCATTGCAGAATCGACATTAACATCTGGTTGGCCTGTTTTTGTAAGTTTTATTTCGATTCCTTCTAAAAATTGTAATCCAGCTATTTCTACGGTCACCGAACCCGTATTCCCACCATGATCTGGCGATATTTCCGTTATAATCGGCTCAGGACCTGCAACGACGATGACGGTGCCATGTTTCTGATCATTGACACTGTTTTCATCTCCAACTAAGGCGGTAGAACAGGCGACTACATGCGTACCCTGGATTGTTGCCGTCCATGCAGGAAAATCCAACGTATCGACTTCATTAGGATCTAATGTAACTTCAATAGTCTCTTCGTAATCCGTGCCGATAGTGAAATGGACAGGGAAGGTTTCCGTATAGAGACCCAGGTTTCTCACTTCAGCAGAAGGTGTAATGGTCGTATCTTCGACGACTTCCCCCAGAGGAGCAATGAGATCTGTGACTGCCGCATCGATCCTGCAGCCGATCAGATGCCAACCACTAATGACATAAGCTTCACCCGCATCTTCATAGCTGTTTCCCAATCCGTCAGCGCTAGCTGCACCAATAAGTATATCGGCGATTCCATTGGCGTTTATATCACCAAATGCCATGGCTCCAAAGCCACCCAATCCGTCTTCTTCATCGACACCGTAAATTATATAACATGGATAGTCCATTAATTCGATTTCATCAGGAAGATCATATCCATAAACAATGTAAACTTCGCCACAATGTTCCCGTGAATTATCCGGACCATCCGCTCCTGGTGCGCCCAAAAAGAGATCGCTCACCCCATCTCCGTTCACATCGTGTGCTAACATACGACCCAGAATGTCACCCGGATTCATCCCGTAAATAGTTACATCCGCATCTGTGCTCATTTCCATGGTGGCCGGCAGATCAGCTCGCCCATAGACGATGTAAATCTCCCCGGCATCCGGCAGGGTGTTACTACTACCATCTGCATCTCTTGCTCCCATGAGAAAATCATCAATATCATCACCATTGACGTCCCCTGATCCGAGACGAACGATATGATCTTCAGTATCTATACCGTAACATATAAGATCTGCATCGGTTAGTAGGTCAATTGTATCGGTAATCGCAGTTCTTCCATATATCGCATATGCTTCGCCACATTCAAAGCAGGAATTATCAGGACCATCGCCTCCAGGAGCTCCTATTAGAATATCGCTAAGTCCATCACCATTTATATCACCAGATACTATCTGCATACCTGGATAATACACATAATCACCACCACCAATATTTGCAACTCCATCTTCAGATTCAGCTCCGAAAATAACCGTCTCATCGGGTAGATAAATATCTGTCGGCCAGGAATCTCTGCCGCAGACCACATAGTAATTGCCGCATTTCGGTCTCGAACTATCGGGGCCATCACCAAAGGGTGCAGCAATGAGAATATCTTCAATATAATCCCCATCCACATCTGCTAAGGAAATAGTCGATCCTGTGTAATTATCGTCTATTCCGGTCATTTTACTGTCGTACCCGGAATCTAACACGATAACACTGGGTAGTATAGATCTGCCCAGTACTAAGTATACTTCGTCGACTCCTACAGATCCCAAAACGATATCAGCGATACCATCACCGCTGACATCACCAACATCAAGGCCCTCGGTCCAGGCTTCAGTGCAGGGACCATATATTATCACGTTAGCAGATTCAAAGTCCAGCGTGGAGTAAATATCTCTGGGACCATAAAAAATATACGCACCTCCACAGTAGATGTACCCTTGGCCGGACAGGTAAGCACTACCAATGATTATATCTAAATCTCCATCACCATTAACGTCACCGACCGCGACTTGAAAACCCCGATACCCGAACTCATTACCTGTTGTTAGAAAGGTGAGTTGGCCTGCTTGAGATGTATCGGCCAGATCCCAGGTTTTGATAGTATCCAGACGAGATTCATCCATCTGAATAAGGGCATCTTCGGGACCGAAGGGACTGGTTTCAGGCGCGGCTCGGTGGTCCAGCATTGCTTGTTTTGCAGAATCATCGCTCACGGCAAAACTCGTAATGATCAAGACAAATAACAGACTATGGATAAATCTCTTCATGAATTACTCCAGGTATTTCGTACAGATCTACCTGCTTATATCAAGTAGATGAGCATTACCGAACCACCTCACCTTATTATAGCCAACTTCCCTATAATCTCCTCATCAGAAGGATTGCTGATGCGGTATAGGTATATACCACTTACTACATCTTCACCACTGTCATTAGTCACATCCCACTCAATAATGCCATTCGGGTCACCGTCCGATTCAGGTTCCTTCAGTGTACGTACCTTTTCGCCGGCAATGGTGTATATCTCTACTGTTGCCGGTACGGTCAATCGTTTAGTTGCATCTGTTGGATGGCCGAAGCTGATACCAGTGTGTCCTAATCCACTATGGGGTTTATAGGGATTAGGGTAGACGACGACATCATTCAGATTGGTGATTGTCTGGAAACTATTCACGATAGACCAGTCGCTGGTACCATAATAGTTGACAGAACTAACCCGCCAATAGTATTGCGCATTATTACCTAATCCGACAACCGCAAATGTGGAATCAATTAGACCTGTTGTATCCAGAATAGTTGTGCTGAAATCATATTCTGTGGATAACTGCAAACTGTATGAATTCGCATCGGTTATCGAGGTCCAAACCAGCATTGGTGATGCTGGCAAACCGATAGCACCATTTATTGGAGTGACAGGCAAAGGTGCAGCAGGCCGGTTGGAGGCGCTTACAAATGTGGAGAAGGTGCTTTCACGTGTGAATTGACCACCCAGATTTCCCACTCCGGACGCATACACTGTGAAAGTATAACTTCCCGTATTTTCAGTGTTAGTGAAATAATTGCCGTAGATTCCGTCGCCGGCTTCTGCATCGCCGTGGATGCCATCGTCGTAAAGTGTCAGGCTATCCGGGGAAGCCAGGTAATATGGAACTGGTAGCTTTGATCCAATCGGATTATTCAAATCCCGTTCGACTTCATGAGCAGGATTGTAACCTAAGATATAGTTAGAAGCCAGGGTTGTTGGCACCTGTACTTCAACCCAAACGGATGATCCGGTAATGATTTGACCTTCTTCTGTTACTTCCGCCCCGACTAGAATCGGCTGATTCTCGTCATATTCACCTTTATCCAGATATGCGTCCATGGTTAACGTGGAGAACCCTTGTACAGAGATTGTATAATGTTCTGGAGCGGGTAAATCTGTTCCGATAACACTTAGCTGCCATTCGCCAGCTTCAGGCGAGTGAACGATGTAGTAATCATAGGTGGAACCTTCAGTAAAATCGATGTCAGGATCTAAACTGGCAGCGGCTGAATCGATGGTCAAGCCACTTGGTGTAATCAACTCAAGATCTACGTCACTACCTTCGAAAACCATGGAGAAATTCACGAAAAATGCCAATTGATCAATCAGCACAGAATGAAACAGATTCTCCCCCTGGTCGATAGTTCCGCCGTCCATAACGATGGTTTGCTGGCCAACTACTGCGCTGCGTATAATATTATACAAAGCCAACAAGTCGCTGCCTCCGGGTGCATACAGGTATATGCCACTTGTAGTTGCAGCTATAGAGTTCAACAATCCCTGATCGGAATCGGGACCCAAGGCGATGGTATAAATATCAACGTTATCACGGATTGATCCAATAACCTGGGACACATAAGGTCCGGCAGTTTCATATCCATCAGAAAGAAGAACCATGGCTTGAGGAAATCCTTCATCAACTATATTCAACTGTCCCTGACCTGCTGTCATAGCACCACCAATGGCTGTGCTGCCTCCAGCTGATATGGGAGCAATCGCTGACTGTGCAGCTGCAATTGTTGCAGGTGAGGTTATCATTGTCATGGGGAAATTGACCGTTTGGCCGGAATTGAAACTCACCACGGCAAGATTGTCGCCGACCTGCATAAAACCCACGAAAGTGCTGGCCGCAATTTTTGCCGGCACTATATAATTTGAATAACCGCTACCCATACTACCAGATTTGTCTATTACTAGTGCAACATCCACGGATCCTGCAAAGAATTCGAACTCAACATCATCTCCATTTGGGGAGACTCTGTCGCCATCTAATGCATGGGAATTAGAGACTGCCGCTCCCCAACTCTTAAACTTATCAGCATGTGCTGTAGTAGTAACTTCGAAATATCCGTTCCCGTCCCAGTCGAATTCAATCCTGTTTACTTGTCCACTGCCAACCCAGTGCACGTTATCGATAGTTACATTTCCCACCGTTTGGAATGTCAACGCCTCTTCTGCAGAGGCATCCTCTGTACAGTACGTATCTGTCTCAAAATAACCTCTTCCCGAACTTGAAACGACCATCCCATCTTGAGGGTAATATTCCTCGGTAGCCGGGCAAAGGGTGATGTGTGGATTTCCGAACATGTTGAAGCCTTCCTGGTATCCCGATCCACTATCCCATGCTCGCCCAGCCGTTCTTCTCTCTGCATTATCAGATGTCCCATTCATCCTTGTTAGGAGACGTGAGTTGTTAAATTGATTGGTGGAGACATTCGGACTATCTATGTATCCAAAACACACACCCCCGTCGTTTGTTGAACTAACTACCTTTGATGTTGTAGCCGGATGACCGTGACAGGTGCTGATTATTGTTATCGCTCTTGACTGGTCGAGGTAGTCCTGCCATTCCTGTTCAAACCAATCGGGGAAAACTACCGCATAGTATGCCCAAGAATATGCGCTTGACTGGCCCACCTCTATGTTTGGATCACCAGGATCGCCACCCTCCCAATCAACCACGGCCTGTTGGGTGTCCAGATAAATGCCTGCCACACTTGATGCACTTCCATGAGAATAGAAATATACAAAACCCCCAAGACCGCAATTGATGAAATTATCAAGCGTGCATGATCCGCAGTCATCATCTTCTGACGTTGCATCCCTGTAGATAACAGTTGTGACATTATAATCCTGCTCTTGTATCAAATTGCCCACTTCTTGGTACACAGCATCAGGGAAAAGACCCTGATCGAATGCGCATGGTGAATATACTTTCATGAATGTGCCATCGGGTGAAAAGGCAATTTGAGCCTGGATTGTATCCACAGTTAACAGGAGAAGGAAGCCTGCGGTAAGTAGTATTAGAGATCTATGTAGTATTGACATCATCTTAGGACTCCTTTAATAATCGTTGGTAAGTCACTAACTTTTAGTCATTGGTTTGAATGCTAATCATGTTTACCAATCATACGAACGAATTGAGCTTACACCATATTTATTGATGATAGACTGAGTTGCCTCAGCTAAACGCTTTTCGAACTGAGGATTACGAAGATAATTCTCAATTAAAGATGAAGTCAGTTGATCATTCTCTTCGGGGATTAGCTCAATTTTATGCAACCGAGTTTTCTTCTCGTCAAGGTTTAACGAAGGATCTGTGAGCGTAGCGTCCATTTCCCGAAGGACGTTGACTGCTTTGCGATCTGTTAAAATGATTATGGTACCGTTTGCGAAGAAGAAATAACTATTTCCTTTAAGCAATTGTTTTCTATACATTACGACTAGCTTATAGATATTGCTTTGAATCTCCTCCATTGTTGGTGGTTCCTGCAAGGTTAAATCGGATACGTAATTATCGACCAACAGAGAATTGCCAGAATGATCCCATAATTTCACATATTCACCACGAACCCTCTCTGCTTTCGCAACATTCGGCAGGTTGCGATAATATTCAATCATTCTATCTTGCGCTTCTTTTTTATTGTAGGTAGCCCATAAATAATACAGTTTAGCGAAGTAGAAAGGCATCAAATCTTGCCATTTGATATCTGCCATTTCACCTAAGGTCATATCCGTTGTTAGGTCCAGGGGAACACCAGGATCCTCTAAAACATCAATTTTCGGTTTGATTTTTAGTGCCGAGGTAATCTGAATCCCATTTATAAACACTGCCAAATCCCGCATCTCCACCTTATACGGCGCTTCAATGTATTTCCCATCATAGAAGATGAATCCTGAGTCTATGTAGTCATTGTTTATTTCTTGAGCAAAGCTCTGCAGGCTAATCGCGCAAGAAATAATTATAACGGGAAAAAGAACTTTTTTCTTGCAAGTCATTATTGTACTCCTTTATGATAATTCATTACATATGAGGTTCTATTTAGGGATACCGATAATATTTCATTTTTATAAATTAGAAAAGGCGCCTACCAACACACCCAGCCGAGATATATCAGATAGCGCCTTCGTATTTCAGTCCTCTGTCCTCTGCGGCAAAGCATCCTATGTCGGATGAGTTGAATATGCCAGATCAGATACATTAAATGTATCACGGGGTTGTGAAAATGTCAAGGAGTATTTATCTTATTACTTCAAAATATTTCAATCGCCGATTCAATAAATGCTCTTAACGAGGAAGAACATCCTGCTAAAGCACGCTTTCAACACTAACGATGTAATAAGTGATGGGTCCCTAACGTTACTTTTATTATGTGTATAGACACGGGTGGGGATAACTGTTTTCCTCCCTTAGGGGGCTGGAACGGGACTCCCACCTATGATCCGATCTCCGAATGAATGAGTACCCCCCCACGTGCATTATTTATGAAATATTAAATACTTAACGCAAGCGGGCGTTGATGGAATACCTGTTTTCAGCAAAGTACCCCCACCTTGGTTTTAGCTTTTTCATTCCGAATATCCTGACACCCCCCCGGTCTAAATTAATGCGATTTCTCATATTGTATCCGTAAAATTTAGCTCATAATACCCATGAAATAGCATTGATATAGGGCTGAAATAAGCATAAAATAGGATATGAATAGCCGAAAAGATAGCTTTGCGAAAAGTAGGTAGGGGTAAATCTCACTCGGAATTTCCCTAAATATATGATATTATAGAATATGAGAAAATTACGGAAATCAAAATAATTATTATTTCACTTGACTTACGCATGGTTAATTGTTATATTATAAGCGTCAAAACCAAACGAGGTATTTTTTTGTTTGCACTTAATAGCAACTCATCCCAGACTCCGATTGTCGCGAGGCATCGGGCGCTTCAACCTCGTTGGGCGTTGACAAGTCTGGGATTTTTACATGTCAAAATCAACGAGGTAAAACATGCAAAAGAAAGATGCTTATCAAGTGATCACAGACCGAATTTGTGATCTGCTTGAGAAGGAGGAAATCCCTTGGCAGAAGCCCTGGAATGCAGGAAATGATATGCCGAGGAATTTAGTTTCCGGTAAAGAGTACCGGGGAATCAATCCCTTCCTGCTGGCTTCCATGAGGTTCACTTCACCTTACTGGTTGACGTTCAAGCAAGCGAATGATTTAAGCGGCGGAATTAAAGCCGGGGAAAAGGGAACCCCGGTGGTATTCTGGAAATGGATCGAAAGAGAGGATGAGGTAACTGGTGAAGTTGACAAAATACCGTTCTTGAGGTATTATACCGTATTTAATCTAACTCAAACGGTAGGCATTCCAGAGGATAAAATTCCTGCACTTACAGAAGAAACCAAGGAATTCAAACCGATTGAGACGGCCGAGAGAATTGTTGCCGGAATGCCAAGGCGGCCAGAAATTCAGCATGTCGAAAGCCAAGCTTACTACCGACCGAGTGCAGACCTGGTAAACATGCCGAAAAAGAAACTCTTCAAATCCGATGAGGAATACTATTCAACGCTTTTTCACGAGTTAACTCACTCAACTGGCCATGAAAACCGGCTGAATAGAAAAGGGATCACAGAGCTTCAAGGCTATGGTTCCCACAGCTATTCTAAAGAGGAACTATGCGCTGAGTTAGGTTCAGCTTTCCTCTGCGGGGAGTCTGGCATTGTTGAACGAGTGATTGACAACTCAGCCGGATACATTCAGGGCTGGTTAAAGAGGCTACGTTCTGATAAGAAATTCTTAGTTCAAGCGGCCAGTCAAGGCCAGAAAGCGGCTGATTTCATTCTGAACAAAACGCATGAAGGGAGTGAATAAAATGAATAATACAATACATAATAGCAGGGTAATTCCCGATGAATCAGGAAAAGAAGAGCTTTCCCCTTATTGCCAGAACTGCGATGCAGATTTACGCAATGATAATTTGATCTACATCCCTGAGATTACCCATGCAGAGGTGAGTCTTGACCTGGCAGGTGATCTGCAATTCAACTATGTTGACGGTAGCTGTGATGACGGATTCTTTGAATGCCTCAATTGCCGTCATATTGTTGAGCTTGATGAGGCTGAGATTGTGCAGATTCTAAAAACAAAAGGGGGAAAATAGACATGCAAGCACTATATGAAGAATTTAGACCGGCTACCTTTGACGAGGTTATTGGTCAGGATAAAGTCCTGGCAAAGCTGGACCTGATCCGCAAACGAGGATTAAGTGGACGTGCACTATGGGTAACCGGCAAATCCGGCACCGGAAAAAGTACGATCTGCCGGTTAATAGCCAAAGAAATTGCCGATGATCTCACCACTCATGAGATAGATGCGGATACCAAGTTATCACCTGCACAGCTTGACTCCATCGTATCCACCTGGTGCTATTCGACACTTTGGGGAAAAGGTGGACATGCCTTAATCATCAATGAAGCGCATGGACTCCGTAAAGATACGATCAGGGCTCTGCTTGTCTTGCTTGAGAGACTCGCAAGGAGTGAAATCGGCAACGGTCTGATCTGCTTTACCACCACCAAACTTGGGGAGAAGAATCTATTCGATGAGAACATTGATGCCTCTCCACTTATAAGCCGGTGTATAGTTCTGGATTTAGCGCAACGTGATTTAACTCAACCCTTTGCCGAACGGTGCAAGGAAATAGCTATGGGCGCCGGTCTGGACGGAAAGCCGATTGAGGACTATGTGAAGCTTGCCAGAAAGACCGGCAACAACTTCAGAACCATGCTTCAAGCTGTTGAAATGGGTGAAATGCTTGACTGCCAAGGCGGGCTGGAGGTTCCAAATGAATGCTAATCCAGCTCTAAACTCTGATGGGTTCCCGGTTAATTCCGGGAGTCCATCTCTTGAGAATATCCGGGAAGTGGCTGATGATTTCTTTTCCCATTTGAATGAGCGTACCTGTAGAACCTACCAGCAGGGACTCAAGGACTTTGCGCAATTCATCGGCGAGAATGAGATCTTTCCAGCACTTCTAAGCTTTCTCCAATCAAGCCCCGTCGAAGCATATCGCACAGCCCTGAGATACCAGACCAATCTTAAAGAGCGAGGTCTATCACCTGGAACCATCAATACCCGTTTAACAGCCCTGCGAGCATTAGTGCGCTTCATGCAGGTAATGGGATTGATTCAATGGGAACTGAGAATCAAGAACGTACCTACCGAAGCATTTAGGGATACTTCAGGACCGACTCAGGTTGTATTCCTGAATATGCTTGAGACAGCCCGAAAGCAACAGTTTACTCCCAAGGCGAAGAGGGATGTAGCAATACTGATGCTTCACCGGTATTTGGGCTTAAGACGAGGCGCTATTGTCAACCTTGACCTTGAGGATGTGAATTTAGATTCTGGAACGATTGCCGTATTGGAAAAGGGAAAGCTTGAGAAGCGGATCAGAACCTTACCCGAAGAGACAAAAAAGGCACTTGGTATCTGGATCGAAGAGAGAGGCAATTCCCCTGGTGCCCTGTTCTATAACCTGCATCGTAATCCTGAGATCAGAAAACGCATAACCGGCACCGGCGTATATCACATAGTTAGAACGCTTGGCGCTAAGGTCGGTGTGAAAACCAGACCACATGCAATACGGCATAGCTCTGTAACGGATCTGCTGGAACTGACTAACGGCAATATCACCGGAGTACAACAATTTGCCGGACACAAGGACGTCAGAACCACCAGTATCTATAACGATAACCGCAAAGATGAGGCTGGCAGGTTAGCGAAACTGCTTGAGGAGTGGGATAAGTCTGCTAAAGGCTGATAATCGGTCTCTGATACCCTTCAGAATTGCCGTTTTTCGCAAGGAACCCTACGTGTAGATAGGGTTTCTTGATTTAAAACTCCTTCAGAGGGGTATAGTACTACGTTCAAGAGTAAAATGGAAATAATAGGCAGTTTTTACTTAACAATTTCCGCAATATCGTAAGTAAGATATTGCTTGGGAAATTGGCATTATCGCAGGCAAAATAAGCCATAAAGCGGAGTTAGATGATTCCGCTTTATGATTTGCATTTGGACAGTAGGCTGGATATTAGAATCACCTGGATCTGCAACTTAACCTTATTCTTAGCCTATTCTCCCCCTATTCATCTGGTCAGATATGCAGAATCCGCTTAATGAAATCATCGTGCAGGAAAAACGCCTTATTTTAAATTAAAATTCTCACCCTGTGGTTTACCCCTACTAAGGCATTTTAATTGCTGAAAGCGTTGTGGGGCCTTATGTAGAGCGCAAGAAAGGGCATCTTGGAGTATGAAGCAGATAGAACTTGAACCAATTGATAAACAGAAGGTGGGCCTTGCCCACCCTCTTACTATCTAAAACAGTCTTAATGCAATCCATGTTCAGTTGTTAATTGGTCTTGGCCATATTTCTTTTGCATACTCGAAAAGAAACTCGGCTCGTTCAGTTATCGCTGCTTCATCCCATTTATCTACATCACGCAGATAATTGTTTATAACCAGCACGCTTTGTTTAATGATTTCATCCTTTTTCTTATCGTATCCTCCGTTACTTATTGAGCTATTAAGTGGTTGAGTTATTACTGTCAGATTCCCCAAAGTATGTTTCATGTGGTTTCTATATTCTGTTGGTGAACACCCCTCCCAAGGCGAATGACCCCCTGCTCCAAGAGGCCAATGTTTTTCCCACTCTTCTGGTATTATATGTTCCAACGTCAGTGGTACATCTACCTTAAGTATTTCCTGCTTGTGCGTGCGCATTTGGGATTCAATGGCGCTAAAAAGCATGACCAAACGATCAGCCCTAACACGACGATAAACCATGTTTTCAAGCCACCTGCGTCTAAATTCATCATCGGCTGGCCATCTGGTTGTATCTTCTGATGAGATTAATAACTTTTCTCTGATGACATTTAAAGAAGGTTTTCCGGCTTTTCTTACTGCTTGCAAGATTGATTGGAACATCCTATTATAGTTCTTCACGGTTAAGCGACAAATCATCCTTCTCACAAGAAAAGATTCCAAATCTATAGCTATTGCAGTTTTTTCCTCTTCTGAAAGATCGTTCCCCTCGGGACCTAATACAGATAGTAGTAGTGGATAGAGGGTGCTAGTGTCCATTAGGTTGAGTCTTTCCAAGAATAATCCTGATCTAGAGGATGTATCTGGTAAAAGGAAATCAGCGAACACACTACTATGGGTCGTTATGTCTTCTAATGTGGCTCTTATTTCTCTCCCTGGTGGTTCATCCCACCAGCGTTGAAATTCCTGATACAGACGGGTGATTCTTAGATCGTCCATTTTTTTATACTGAAGATAATGAAAGAAGAATAAATCGATGCGAGGCCGGGTGAGGCGCCCTTGTCGTTCCTCGATTCTCCAAAATTTCGACTCACCATCTTCTCCATTATCTGTAACTCGCAAATCAAATTCTTTCCAATATTGATCGTACAAGGCCTCCATATCTTCCTTTTGATCCCTGGCACGATGTAAAAGAAAGTTACGTATTAAATCTGAAGGAAGGAGGGGGACACCTCTTGCATTTAGCGTTTCAAAAATAGTTTGTGGGTCATCTGTCTGATCCAGATCAATTACCACCAACTGCACGGAATCTCTCAATGCACTATGAATCGCCCAAGCTGCTGCATTGCGTTCTTCATTTGAATCGAATCTGGAAAAGAACTCGGTTATTTTTCCATAGAAGAAAAGGTAGCAACTCACAATTAATGGCTCTGTATCCGCGAACTGATTTCGAATATTCTCAATTGATCCCGCGTTCATGACACCTGTAAAGGAGGGAATATCTGCTTGCGTAGGCCATACCTTAAAGCTCTCACTTTCATCAGCAAGAGGGTCATTCTTAGTGATCCGATTTATTTCTCTGGTTAGGGCGTCATCTTCTAGCTGCTTAATAAAATCTCTAAAGGCTGCTAGAAATAGCTGCAAAGTTGTAAGCCTTTGCTGACCGTCTATGATTTCCCTGATTTCAACTTGCTTGGTTTCCGTATCCAAATGTTTTAAGACGACAGCACCGAGGAAGTGTCGATGTTTAGAATTGCCGTTCAGGAAGTCTTCGGCCCGCCTTATAATATCCTCCCAAAGAGGATCCCAGTGATCTTCTTCATTCCAAATGTAAGGCCGCTGGAAAAGCGGTACAAGATAGCGACGTTGTGGTTCAAAAATGTGATAAACTGAAAGCCAGTTGGGTTGCATTTTTACCTCCCACCTATTTCTGTTAATCTCCTGATCTTTCTTTTACCCACTTCGTCAATGTCGGTCCCTCTAATTTGATTGTCCTATTACCGTCCCGGACATAAATGTTGTTATCGAAGTGCTGGACTTCTGGTCTAGCCAGTGGTTCGACATCGACTCGGCAGACGGTGCCTTCTGGTAGTTCTTCGAAAGAGATATTGACCATTCCCAGCGGATTGGGGGAAAACCGGGAAGAACCTACAAGATCCCGGAGCTTCAACTCAAATCCGTCTAAATTGTTATGTTTGCAGAATTGCAGGTCCCGATCCAATCCTTTGATCTCACCTGAATCAGACACACCGATAAGCAGTGTTCCACCAACGGTATTGAGATATGCCGCTATTGTTTTTAATGCTGATTGCAGAACGCCCGGATGCTTCTCACCTGTATGAGTATTTGCTTCCAACGTCTCTTTGAACTCAAGATTCTGCCCTTCACCTTCGGCGATTAATTGGAGGATCGGATGGGATTTCCAATAGCTTGGTGGTTTGGATAGGATACGCTCACAGCGCGCCAAGTGATCAGCATACTTTTCTTGAACTTCAGCTAACAATCCCTGCGCTTCGGCAAGTTTAGAGTATCGGCGGCAGTACCAAAGTTCAACTTCTAAAATGTCATCCTGCGATAAATCATATAACCTATATATAAGTAAATCGATTTCCTTCTGTTCATGTTGATGATACGGATAACGCTGATCTTCCTTCTGGCTCTCGATAATTGACTCTACAAGATGATGAATTTCCTCTTCAAGTTGATTGTCAACTAAAGGGAACCGGAATTCATTAATATCATCTCCACTAGTATCAACAGTATGCTTTATATAAGTTTTAAAAATGTAGCGAGCTACACGTGAACATAGAAGCCCTAAAGCACCTCGCGAGGAATGGAATCACAAAATATACCTGATCCTTTAGCCTCAAATACGCCTTCGCTATTAAGCCTGAATGTGGGCGCGTATACGCCCGAAATTGAAAATGTCAATCCCCTTTTAAAGAAATACTTCTCATTCTTCCAAGCAACACCCTTGTTCTTTTTCATGTCAATAATAGCACCTTTAGCCCAGTTAATATAATACTGAGTTGGCACATGATAATTTGGAAGCCACCCGCCTGAAGCATCACTCTTTCCCCTCTTTTCAAGGGGACAAAGCATCCACGAAGAGCCTCCCAATCTTTATCTACACCTTCTGTTTTTTCACAATCCGTTAACTCCTTTATCTCATCCTCAGGCATCTTCATCCAGTCTTCAATTTCAGGGTAATTCCCACCAGCATCTTTCTCAGCTCTAATATATTTTTTATTATTTCCGGTTGAGATACCATGTACAGCAGCACCAAGATCATGTAACTTGCTAAGGTTTACATCGCTCATCAATAAATACATTTCTGGTGAGCCAATAAAGAAAGAGAAGTTGGTGTAAGTAGAGATTAGACTTTGCGGAAATTTATATAAGGCGAATGATTCAGTTTGAATAGCTGGACCATTTGCAGATATTGAGGTAAAATACGCTTCCAGAGTATTCCAATCATCTCGTGGTAAATTACGAAGATCACCCGCTGATATTACATCATCCGCGGTGGGTGATGTCTTGTGTAGAGTAAGAATACAGGTATATACAGTCGCATCGAACACCCACGTCGGTAAGTCTATGAGATGAAGAACTGTTGTATTTTCATGTAGATGCTTTCTAAGTGGTCTATGTGAGCGAATAGTTCGCCAGGTATCTGATACAATAAACGAGAAGCAGGCATCAACTTTCATCAATTGAATAGCACGAGCCATAAATATGCCATAACTATCTTTGCTTTGCGCTTCTTGTGGAAAATATTGGTTGCGTAGTGTTGTGGTGCATGTTAATCCATATGGTGGATTGGCTATAACTACATCAAATCCTCCTCCGTTGAACACTTCTGCAAATTCAACTACCCAATCGAAACCGGGAATTGCCTGTGTCCCTCTTGCCCAACCTCGTATTGATTCTCTTAGCTCTTTAATTTCCTTTTCAAGCACCTGTTTGTCTGCAAATCTGTATGCCTTCATGTGCTCTGCTTTTTTTGCCTGGTACTGCTGCACCAGTTCGTGCTGGACACCCAGATTCACATCTTGTGGATCTGGAGCGATTAAACTGTCCCCAACGGCAATTTTAAAATCTAGATTAGGTAGAGGGGGAGGATCATCTCCCTCGAACTCAATGACCAGACTCAACCAGAGGCGGAGCATGGCAATATTCGTGGCGAATTCATCAATATCTACACCATAGAGGTTGTTCTGGATGATATTGAGCTTCCGCTCATAGTCGTCTCTTGCAGTAGCCTGATCTGCTCTGGTGTCCAATATTTTGGTGAGTTGAAAAAGCTCATGTAGCATTCCCACTAGATAGGCTCCACTGCCGCAAGCAGGATCACAGACGGTGATTTCACCCAACTTACGCAATAAGTCCCGTGCTTCTTTGACACTAATCCCATTGGGATCGTGCTCATCTACGAGTTGTTCATAATCACCTAAATATCCCTTGATCGCCTCGCGGCACATGAAAGAAACGATGACTTTAGGTGTATAGTAGCTTCCTGTGTCATGCCTTAGGGTGACCAGTTTCTCGAATACTTTACCCAGCATTTCGGGATCAACGGCAACTTCGATATCCAACGGTGTGGACTCGGTGATGGTGAAATTATACCGTTCGAAGAGGGCTAGTATAGCCTCAAAGCTTTCGTTCGGTATATGCACAGAGTTTTTAGTATCAAAACCGTCCCGATGCAAACTGAACAAGCCACCGTTCAAGAATATCGGATTCCCACACTTTTTTATTAAAATCGCTTTGGTTTCATCTGTCATAACCTGAAATTATGCATTCATACCAAAGAAGAAAAGCCAATAAAGTCTATCATTTAAAAAATCTTCACCACAGGCTTTTGCGTCATTGAAAATGGCTCTCAGATAGTTTTTATCACCCAGGAAATTCAGCCAACCTTTTTTCTGAATGAAATAGATGAACATGAGACGGTTGAAAAGACGTTGTGTGTACAACCTCCTCGGTTCACCTTCTGGTACTTCGGTTGCCTGGGCTTCTACCTGCCAGAAAACGCTGCTGTAATCTTCAAAGAATTTCTTCGTAACCGCTTCGACGTCAAAGGCTTTATTCAGCTTTTCGACAACGGCAGTAATTGGTGGTTCACCTTCATGTTCTTCCAACTCAGCGAAAGAGAACGCTAATTCCTCTATACGCTCTAGAGTTGTTCGAGCCGGTAAACCTGTTTCGAAGGTCAGCGTCCGTAATTCATCTTTTTCGCCGCGCTTCCTAGCCCAGACAATCGCAAGACTATTGCCATCTGCCGTTAAATAGCATAGTAAGTGTTCCGCATAAACAGCCTTGAGTTGATTAAGTACAGCTCGCTTCTGTATGACATTGGGCAGATCATCAAATGGCCACTCAACTCGTAAAACTGGAAGACCTCCCAACTCAGCAACCGGGAAGAATGCAAGGGATTGATTAACAGGAGAGGGTATATCCTGACTGAACGAACTCCGGTCAAATCTCGACCACCCAAGCAGCTCGCAAAACAGTTTGGTGAACCGTTCTGGCGATTGTTCGTCTAATATCTCTTGAATTTCGTTTAACATGTTTGACCTAGTCATCGCTGGTTGACAACCCCATTGAGCAGATAATCTGCGGTTCTAGTGTTTGCTCTTCTTCGTGAATAATACAGAGACGATCTTCGTTTCGGAGCGTAATAACGAGTTGCGCTAAAGTTTCATCTGCAATCCCGCTTCGTAATTGCCGGTTAAGCGTATCCGTAGCAGACTGCCTAAGCGGATAGAGGTGAATATCCCGGATGGCTTTATGCAGATCGTCAGTATCAAATATAGTGCCCTTAACCTCCTGTGCGTACCGCGCAAGTCTATCATAGGTCTTAAACCTTGCACCAGAAGGACGACCTAATTGCCCCCCAATGGTCTTTTCCTCTTCGATGATATGCTCAACTCCCTTTTGCACCATCCAGTGATGGTTGTCAGGACGGGGGAGTACTGGTGTGTCAGGAAGACATTTAGAGGCTTTTAAGACCTCGAGATGGGATTCAGTAGCGCTCTTCCCCTCTTTGTCAATCCATGCCAGAGAATCGTTGCCATCACTGGTCCGCACATAGACAAGTGCACCATCAGGTTTTTGGCCGGTCGGCCGATGGGATTTAGTGGAATAGACAACGTCAGATAAGGCTGGTATGATCTTTTTAAGTTTTGGATCAGCGTCAGTGGCGTTTTTCCAAATCTGGTAAGCATAAGAGGCAAGATCGACTTCGGTATCAGCATCTCCGTCGTAAATTCCGGCTTTCTCTGTATACAGGTCTTTTAATATTTGATCGTTGCGATCATCTTCAAAAAAGGCTTCATCGCTACCGACAACCTCCGCATTTTCCACAAGACGCTGACGTACTCTAGAGCGTAGATTGATAATTTTCTCGACACCTTCGGCTGGCAAGAATGAATAACAGTAAATATTCTCTGCCTTCTGCCCGATACGATCAACACGACCTGCCCGCTGTACCAGCCTGATAATAGCCCAAGGTAAATCATAGTTTACTACAATGAAGCAATCCTGCAAGTTTTGACCTTCGCTCAGTACGTCAGTAGCGAGAGCTACCCGTATTTCGTCCGCAGGGCTAATCCTGTCGCGCTTTTCGTTACTTTCGGGGCTGAACTGCCAGGCAATTTTAGTCGGATCAGCAGTACTACCAGTAACACCAGCAAGGCTTGTAATTCCCCTCGTTTGAAGTTGGTTCTCCAAATAAGTGATCGTATCAGCAAATTGACTGAATAGCAGCACCTTATCCTTGGGGTGTTTCTTCGCAATTAGCTCATATAGAGCATCCAGTTTGGAATCTTTTTCTGGATTCCATTTACCACAATCCGTCAATATCTCAAGTAGCAATTCAGCATCCGTATGCAACGATTCAAGCAAATCTTTAACGAATAAGTCTGCCCGCAGCCACTTAAACCGACGTTTGTACCGGGCTGAATATTCAGCGTAGACTTCAGCAGCATGTTTTATGAATGCATCCTTTGTGAAAAGCTCTGTGATGTTGCTACTTCTTGGTCCGTTATCGTCATCATCGAAAATGCCACCCGTTCCGTCCGAGTCTTCATCACCATCATTAATGCGTGCATCAAGCAGCCCTGAATCCTGTGTACCGATTGGTAAAAGCAAATTATTCTCTAAGGCGTGTACGAAGATGTAGTTTCTAAGTATGTGGCGTTGAATTGATTGGATAAATGCCTCGCCACTGCTCTCAAGCCTTTTGAATAAGTTCGTCCTACAAAATCCCATTAACCGTTTTCCGGCTCGGGATAGATCTTGGAGGATCTTCGCCTCGTTGATGGTTGGTGGTGGCTGAGGAACCGGGACAGTATAATTCCCCAAACCATATCGAGGCAGGCTAAGGTCGTTTATTGTGTCAATTATATCTTGTGCATAGAGTCGGGCATATTGGTCGTTCTCATTCTTCTCATCTACATCAAACTTTACTGTTTTCGGGATCCTGTCGGGGAAATATGATTTTGTCCCGTCCTCGAAGGTGAGATATTTACGTCCATTGTTAGGATCTGTATCGGCATAGTTGTCCTGAATGAAGCTTCTCGTCCTGCGAACCAAGTATAATCGCATCAAATCTCGCCAATCATCGGGATAATCACTCTTCTCAAATGCAGACAGGGAACGGATAGGGCATTGATGTCTGCGAATGAATTCGGTTTCTCCCAGTTCCCTGATCAAGCGTTCCGGGCGAACCCCAAGATCCTTTGCCTCTTCGATGAATAATCTTAGTTGGTTAGATAGGTCTAGATAGGTTTTATTATACGGCGTCGCTGATAGCAGAATACATTTGCTCTCATTTCTTTCGAGGTAGTCTTGAATAGCCTGGTATCTTTTTCCGAATCGGTTTCGTAAGTTCTGGCTTTCATCTATTATTACCAAACGGTAGCGTCGAACGTTCTCGGGAAGCTCATTAATTACCTGGCTGATTGATAGAACCTTTGAGTGAAGTCGATACTTCTCTCCATAATCCTCCCACATCTTCACCAAGTTTTTAGGACATAAGATAAGGGTCTCTAAGCCATGATCTTCTTCGAAAATGCGCTACGGCTGTTGCCATCAGGGTTTTTCCCAAACCCACTACATCGCCGATTATAACACCACCTCGCTTATTCAAATGATGCGCAGCGATCTTAACCGCTGCCATCTGATAATCGAATAACCTATTACCGAATTCTTTTGGAATCTTGTACTCAGACACCCCAACACGAGCCTCTAGTGAAAGGTGGTAGGCCATCTTGAGATAGATATGAAAAGGCGGAATCAATTTATCGCCAGCCCAACTCTCATCAATGATTTCGGCGAGCTCATCCGAGATATCTAAGCACCATTGATCTGCCCAGCGATCCTCGAACCACTTTACCAACTTATTACAAGCATCATGGTCGAGAACGTCTATATTAAGTTCCCCCTGCTGAGAAATACCTGCGAGGGTGAGATTACTACTTCCTAAATAGCCAGTGATAGGATTATTTGGATCGGTTCGGAAACAGAGATAGAGTTTTGCATGAAGCGGGTATTTGACAAAGAGTTTAACGCGTACTTTTCGGGCTCTGATCTGGGTAGCTAAACGGCGTAAACCAGCTTCATCTTCGTTTGTAGGTATCCCAAGAATTAGCTGATTGCGAAATTCTAGGGCAAGTTGTTTCTTAAGTCGAATTGCTGTTTGTCGATCAATCTCACCTTGCTGTTTAGCTAGGTTCATTGCATTTCGAAGCTCATCCCCCGGCAATCGCTGCATACCTACCAGTAGACGACAACAACTGTCTTCAGTGCCAACCCAATTCTCGATGTATTCATCAAGCTTCTTCCATCCACGAAGGTTGAAGTAACCGATACAGAAATCAGCACGTTCGGAGATCTGCAAGGTCTCTTGAAGACCGTGCATCAATTTCTGCTCAATATTGTCGAAGATGCGAGGCATATTTTTGTTTATGTGTTATTCACAGTTGCAGAATTGACAATGCGAAGCCTCGGAGGGATTGTAGGTATTTATGATCCAAAGACGAAGCAACCAATCAGAATATACACAATATCTCTCGACATGTCAACAACTTAGAACACATTTTGATAAAATAAAATCCCTGAAGGGGCCACATCACCGACATACAGGGAATCCTCATGCTATCTCAGTAGTAGCAAACCAGTTAAGTTTTTGAAAGTCCACTAAATCTTATCAACCTGTACAAGTGAAATAATTGTCTCTGGACATCCTTGATTTATTTAGTAAACTTATAAAAAAAAGCTAAAAAAAGCCTTGAATTCATGCGAATGGTGCACTATATTCATAATTGAAGCGCATTTTTTGCACACATATTAAATCATGCACCTAATAACCGTATTTATAACCTGTAGTATCAGAGTCACAATAACTTACAACATGACTTGTTTCATCTAATAACTGTGCATAATTTGTAAATCCTATCAAAGAAATTAGTGATGTCAGGAAAAATTATTCGGAATGCTCGGTTGGATCAAGGAATTCAAAGCTCGGAATTAGCTAAACTCGTTGGGGTTTCGCCAGCAACTATCAGCCTTCTTGAGTCAGGTCGAACAGATGTTGGCCCCAAAACGTTGAAGCGAATTGCAGACGTTTTACGACTTGATTATGAGGCACTTCTTGCTGTGTCTGGAATGATCCCACCAGGATTAAGAGATCTGATGCGAAATGAGCCCATTTTCTCAAAGCTTATTCACCGTTTAACACTCTGCCAGATTAGAGGGTACCTGTCAGATGACCACTTGGTGGGAATATCAAGATTGCTGCCAAAGGTTTAGTGGGAGGGATGAATGATACATTCTGGCAACAGATTGAATAAGGCTGACCGAGCAGAATGATATTTCAATTTGTCACAAAATGTTTTAACGCTAAAATTGTTAAGGATTGTTAAAACACAAATCCCCGGTGCAGCAACACCGAGGATTTGAAAAGAAAATTGAAGTTGTATACAGACAGATAAAGAGCTAATGCTCTTTGTGTGCATGCCCTCTATCTGTTTGCATTCATAATTTAGGTACACTGAAACCGAAGTGCAAGTGAATATTTGTAATTTTTTCAAGTATAGTCAACTGACAGGCGAACACTGATTTGAATGTTTGTTTCACGGGCAGATACTCTACGTAATATTCGGTAATACCGCGTGAAACATTCAGAATTCTGCTATTTAATAGCCATTTTTGATCCTTTTTGGGATTTTGCAGTTAATATCAATTTGGTTTCTTCATTCCTGATATTAGTTTAAGCAATTAGTGGATGTGTTTAAGAAGGGGTAAGAAACTTGAGCTGTCGGCTTGAACTAGATAATACATGAAAACCAATTAGTTAAATTTCATGAGGATGATATCATAGGAAATAGTGTTGAAAGCAGATATAAAACTGATGAATATTCATATGTCCAAGTTGCGTTGGGCGGAAGAAGCAGGCGTCGTCAGGTACTAACCATTCAAGAAGTTGAAAGAATCGAACAGGAGGGTTATGATGATGAGGCTTACACATCACCATGTATATATTCAACAGATTTAGTAGAATATGTCAAGGCTAATAAGAAAACAGCGGGTTATAAAGGCACTGGCATCCCAAGGTTCGTGCATTTAGACTTCGATTCACCAGGAAATCTCAACCTTGTCCTTGATCATGCAAGGCATTTAGGCAATTTCTTATCAGTGGTACACTATGTTCCTGTTGATTCTCTGGTGTATTATTTTAGTGGCGAGAAAGGATTTCATGTTTACCTCCCACCTTCGATCTTTGGTGGATTTTCACCTCTCGTAAATCCACACATATTGCAAAAGAATGTCGCCACGAGAATACTTGAGGATGCAGGTTTATTAAGTAACGATAGCACAGCAGATATGGGTATATATAAAGCTAATCAAATTCTAAGTATTCCGAATTCATGGCATAGAAAGGGTGATCACCGAAAAATATATCTCAATTGGAACCAAATTACTTCTCTTTCCATATCCCAGATTCAAAGACTTGCATTGGATAAGCAACCTCTATATCCATACGCTTTCGATGAATTTTTCCCTGTACAATACCTTCAGGATATTACAGGAGAAGCAATAAATACTACTACCGAAAGATCTTTAGAAGTTGAATCTTGCGTTGAGAGAGCAGAATATCACGACTTATTTGAGGACCAGGCATGTACGAGAAGGATGTACGAAGGTGGATTGAGCGATCGTCGAAAACGCGCTGCACACGTTCTTGCTTCTAAGACGTTCAGGTTTTTAATGGATAAGAAAGGTATGACTTACACAGATGCTGTTCAGATTGTGTACCCGCAAATCATCGTATGGAATAATACTAATTCGCCACCACTCGAGTATGTTTACATACAAAATGCCATAAAAAATGCGGAGAAATATGACTATGGTTGCCACCATCCATGGGTTAAGCCATTTTGTAAAGAGAAAGAATGTAGTTGGTTTCGTAAGACACAGAATAGAAGAATGCCAAGCTTATCAGAGTGCCAGGATCCTGTAAACCGCGTGCTTAATAAAATTCCTCCAGATCAATGGACTGAGGACGAGGTACGTCTGAAAACCGCTGCATTAACAGAGTTCCGGAACTCAAGACCCGAGACTAAAAATACCTTTATCTTAGAATTACCAAAGGGTGTACGCAGAAGTGTACGCGACAAAGCAGTAGAAAAGTATTTCAAGAAACCTGATAAAGATGCAAAGAACTCAAAACGCTACTATTGGAGATAACCTATTCTATAGTACTATCCTATAGTATAGAGAGATTTAGTTTATGCCGAATATTTCGATGATTATTAATTTTATATGCTCCTTACAGATTACTAATTCATTTATTTATACTGATTTAGGCTTTAATTGTATGCTCTTTTGGATGCTTTCAGCGTGTTGTTCGAACTCTTGACAAGAGGATAGAAAGCGAAAGAGACTTAATAGGGGGTAAACCAGGTAATAGAGGGCATAGAATTTATTACTTACAGCTTGATTTTATTGAGATAACATCAGTCAAACTATATGAGTAATCAACCCTTCGCGCGTGTGTACGAGTGCGCGTGTAGGCTGTTTTTGAAAGTTTCTTGACCGCCGGAGGGGGTGATAACCTATTTTTTCAGCATTTTCAGCAAGCCTTTTTTCTTGATATTTAACAACTTACAACCTTAAATCAGGGTAAAATTCCAACGAAATATCATCAGTTTTTCTGCGTATTTCCTGGTTAAAAACTCTGAATAAAAAACAAAGGAGGAATGACATGGAAAATCAAATCAATCCAACACATCAAGTGTTCATCAATCAGTTCGTGTTATGGCGATTGGTTCAGAATGGGGAATACACAGTTCAGGCGAGAAGCCTTGAGAAATCTGAAAGCGAATCCATTCCGATTTTACTATCCTTCAGACCACCGGAGTCTGACGATTCTGATCGATCTTAAGCGGGTTATGACGTCTTAATAAAGGAGCACATAGATGAATTTTCTTAGTGAGCGATCTGTGCATGCGATATGGGTAAATTCATAATCTATCGAGAGACGGGATCAAATCGATTCTCGCAAATCTACTAAGGGTAATTTAAGAGGAGTAAATTGAAAAGCGAAAGCACTCACGAATATCCAGCGTTCAGGACGAAATCGTTGAAAGGGATTCGGCGCTTCTGCTGGGAGTGCCAGAATGGGTCCTGGTGGAATGTGAAGCGTTGTCCGAGCAGGTCTTGTCCGTTGTGGACACACCGGTTCGGTCACCGTCCCAAAAAAGAATTACTGGAACAAGTTAAGTCTGAAGATTAGTATTTATAGAATAAATTGATCGGATGGATACGCTACTATTACAAGGTATTCTGTCGGAGTTAAAAGCACTTCGACAACAATCACAAACCTTAGAGATTTTCGACCTCCATGAAGCTGCCGAATTCTTGCGCATCTCAGAATACACGTTAAGAGATTGGGTACGAAAAAGAAGAATTCCGTTCTCAAAGGTGAATGGTTCGTTGCGTTTTAAACGATCGAAGCTTGAACGATGGTTAGACTTGAATGAAATACCGATACAATGACGAGCTTATGAAAATATCACTTGAAAAGGTTTCTAATGAACTGTACATTAGTAGGTGCAAAAGGGCTGTTTTACCTGTCGGTTCTTTGACATAAAAAATAAGGAGGTAAAATGGCATCTTTGTTCAAAAGAAATAAACGGTGGTACATCACCTGGTTTGAAAATGGCCAACGTAAGATGAAATCTACCAAGACTGGTGATAAGAAGTTAGCGACAGCCGCCATGCGCAAATTCGAGGATGAACAAACCCGGATTGCATTGGGTTTGGAACCCATAGAAGAGATAAAGCCAATAATGCTTTCTGAGTTCATTCAGATATACGAAGAGGATCGGAGACGTATCGGCAAGTCGGAACAGACAATAAGTATAGATGTTTTTGCCCTGAACTGTCTAATGAAGTTTACAGGTGATTGTAGGCTTGATACAATAACTTCAAACGTTACTCTTCGATTCAGAGATTATCTTCTCGAACACGTAAAGGCATCTACGGCTAGTATTCGATTGCGAGCAATCAGATCAGCTTTTGGCTGGGCATTTGATAAACCAGGACAGAAATACCTGAGAATAAATCCATTTGCCCAAAAGAGAATAATACCTACCCCAGAGAAACCAAAGCTACCTTTGTGTATCCCACCAGATGAAAAAGCCAGGTTCTTCGAGGCAATAAATGACAATGATCACTTGCAGCTATTCAAATTCTTTGCGTTGACAGGCTGTCGGAGAAGTGATGCTTTAAACCTTAAATGGTCTGATATCGACTACGAAAAACACCAAATTACCATTCGTCAGTCGAAGACTGGAAACTCAATAATAATTCCAATCAACTTAGAGTTGATGCAAGTACTTAAGAGTCTTGACCAATGTAAACCGAAACCATTTAATTATAGCGGTTCATGGATTACGCATCTCTTCCAACGCTACCGGAAAGCCGCAGGTCTCTCCTCAAGGTACCATTTGCACTGCATGCGGCACACAGCTGCAGTAGACATGATTAGGAAAGGAGTACATCTAAAAAAAGTGTCGCAAATGTTAGGGCATAGCAGTATAATGACAACGGAGATTTATTCGCGAATGCTTCCTGAAGATTTGCGGGATGCTGCTGAAGCCTTAACATGCATGGGATGATTTTGCAATACTTTTGCAATACCTCGAGACGAAAATACCCTAAATTTCACCAAAATCCACACACCAAAAAAGAGAAAAACGACACTCTTAAGTGCCGTTTATTCATGGTTTTATACTTGTACGCCCGCCGAGACTCGAACTCGGAACCCTCGGCTTAGAAGGCCGATGCTCTATCCATTGAGCTACGAGCGCAAGGATGATCGGGAGGATCCTTTTGTGTCGGGGCGACTGGATTTGAACCAGCGACCCTCTGCTCCCAAAGCAGATGCGCTGCCGGACTGCGCTACGCCCCGAAATGAAAGTATGAATTATGAACAAATAATATACAACATCCATGATGCTTTGTCAAGCATGAGCGGATAATTCAGTGATCGCAAATCCCCCTACTTCTCCACCCGCCAATACAGATACAAACCGATCAAGACGAACACCGCATTTCCCAGCCAGGCGGCTACAACGGGGGAAACCGTACCGTTGAAACCTAACACTCTGCCAATCTGCTGCAGAGCAAAATAGACGAAACTTATGAAGAGACCTATACCGAACGATATGGATAATCCGGATCGCCGGTAGTGAGCAGCAATGGGCACTCCCAGCAGGAGAACTATGGCGCAGGTCCAGGGCATGGCGGCTTTGCAGGCTAATTCAACTTCCCATTTCAGAGGATCGCCACCCATGCTCTTCAACCGATCCACGAATTTTTGCAGTTGCCAGTAGCCCATCTCTTCGGGATTGGTCTGTACCTTGGTTAGATCTTCCGGTATGAAACCCAGATCATAATAGGGCTGCAGGGCAAACTTGTCCAGATAAGTGCTATCAGCAGTGAAAGTCCACCTGCGCCCTCCTTCCAGCACCCAGGCAGAATCCTTCCAGAACGCCTTTTTTGCGGTAATCCGTTTCTGCATCACTTCGCCAGCGAAACTCTGCCAGTCCAGATTGAAAATCTGCCCGGATTGTGAATCGAAGTGTTTGATGTGTACCAACTGATCGGGATGGTTGCGAAGGTAAATATCACCTCGCCGTCCGGCTTTACGCGGAGATACGCCCTTCACATGGTAGCGATAAATATCCTTATTCTGTTTATTGGAATAGGGGACAACGGTTTCACCGAAGACAAATCTCCAGCCGGTGAGTAGTATTCCCAACACCAATAAATGCAAAAGGATGCGATGCAGACTTATGCCGGATGCCTTCATCGCGGTTAATTCGTGCGTGCGGCTTAATCCTCCGATGGTGAAAAGCGCAGCTAAGAGTACTCCCACCGGCAGAACCAGATAGATTATGTAGGGTAGAAAGTACCCATAATACTGAACGACCACTTCGAGGGGCACTTTCTTATCGATAAATTTGTCCAGATGCTCGATCAGGTCAACGACGATGAAGATCAGGACAGCGGCTAAGACGGCGAAGAGCAACTGCCGGATGAATATACCGATGACGTACCGGTCGAATATCTTAAGTGGCAAGTTCATGGATATACTGAATGATTTCCTCGTGTAAATACATGTAATGTAATGCTTTTACAACGTGTTAAGTTCCTGCAATTATTAACCAAGCTAAAGATAGCTTTTCTGAGGATATTTTGCAAGTAAAAGCTCAGAACTTAACGTAAGGGGTAATTCGGCTCAAATAAATTCACCCTTTTTTTCTTTTCGCTTGCCTTTGGAGATATTTCTAACTATCTTATTAAGGACTGGCTCCAGCAGGAAAACAGAATAATCAATTAATCAACGAACGAAAATGAGAGCAATAACTTATTGTCTTTTAACGCTTCTGCCCGCTACTCTGCAGGCAATCAATCTACAGAATCTAAAGCCCCTGACGCCAGAGAGCGCTTACTGCATGGCGCCGCGATGGAGTCATGACGGCAGGCTTTACTGTAGTACTCCCAAATATACGGAGATACTGCAGATCAACATCCAAAACGGATCATTGAAGCCTATAGCGTCAGGAATGGGCTGTGGATTCGGATTTGCTTTTACGCCGGACGGAAGCATCTTCTATAAGAAAGTCGTTTCGGAGGGCCGCGAACTATGGCGTACCGATCCGGGCGGCGATGAGAAGCTGCTGATTTCATCTCCCTCTATCGGTCTGCCTGCCTGGTTCGATGGAGCCATGCGTCTGTTGGTATCAGACAGCGTTGTTTCCTTTGCTACCAATGGGGAGATAACAGATCAGGCTGCCGAAGGTTGGGTTTTCCAGGATGGTGACGTCATTTACCGCCTTCGCGAAGGAAAACCCGTTGAACGCATTTCACCCGACGGTCTGCAGTGCTGTATGCCGGCTATTTCTCCTGATGGGCTGTTCCTTACATACGAAATCTTAGGTCGAGGTTTGGTAGCTACCAACTTGGCAACTAGAGAAGCGCAGTTCTTAGGCGCAGGGAATAACGTCTGCTGGAGCAATGACGGTTCTGCCTTCCTCTTCGACCGAACCGACGATGATGGTCACCGTCTGACACGAGGTGAAATCTACCTGGTAAAGCGTGATGGATACGTCGCCATAAACATCACAGAGAATACAGATCTGATCGCCATTCATCCGGCGATCTCTCCTGATGGTAAATTCGTGGCTTTTGAAGCTGATGGACGTATATGGATGGGAGAATTAACGGAATGATGTGCCGTCAAATAGAGCGTGCATTTAAGGTCATAACTATCTTTTTAACTATTGCAGTCTTTGCCTCAACTGCCAGAGGCGATCTGTCCGGCTGGCGGATTGGTATCGATCCGGGGCACGGAGGAACCGATCCCGGAGCGGTGGGACCGACCGGCTTGCAGGAAAAGGAGGTGAATCTGACTGCCAGTTTGGGTATGCGTTATTTTCTGGTCAGGCAGAACGCCGAAGTTTTCATGACGCGCACCACGGACGTTACCCTATCACTCTCTTCGCGCGCCAATTTCATGAATTCCAACGACGTCGATCGTTCTATCTGCGTGCATCACAACTCCAGTTCCAATCCTGATCCCAATTGGCATTTGACCTATGTGGCAGAAGGTACCGGCTGGGCTACTTCAGGAGACCTTGCCTTTGACATATCGCACCGGGTTACCGATTTCAACGGTTTGGGTTTCGGCTGGTCCAACTGCGGCAGAGAGGGCGTTTACGAAGAGAATTTCTACATGCTGATTTACACTTACATGCCTTCGGTTCTGCCGGAAATATCGTTCATATCGAATCCATTGGAAGAACAGCGGCTCTACCACGATAGATACTGCTACGGCAACGGCAGAGGCATGTACGAAGGAATCATGGATCATCTGGGAGGATGGGGAGGAGATGCGGGTGAAGTGGAAGGACATGCCCTAGAGATAGCCCAACTGCCAACAGAATTCAAACTTCACCAATCTTACCCTAATCCCTTCAACGCACAGACTGTGATTCCTCTGGAACTGCCACAGAGATCTATGGTAAAGATTGAGCTGTTTAATGTATCCGGTCGGAACTTAGGAACCATTTGCGAGGGTATAAAAGAGGCAGGCTGGCCCAAAGTACACTATAATGCTGCACATTTAGCGTCCGGTCTCTACTTCTACAAAGTGGTAGTAGAAGGGCTTGAGCAAGGTGGTAGTTTTATGGATACTGGTAAGATGCTGCTACTTAAGTAGAACGTGATTGTAGGGGCAGACCTCTGTGTCTGCCCCTTAGAAAAAACGGAAGAATTCATGAAATACCTAACTTTTTCTCTACTATTTCCATTAATCCTTGCTGCCCAGGAGTCTGAATTCCAGCAGGAATATGATTCAATTCCAGTAGAAATTGATGGATGGATACCATTTCAGCCTTGGATGGGCGGATTCAGTAATGCAAATCCAGATCTTGAGGATCTAGATGATGATGGTAAAATAGATATCCTTATTGGTTCCACTCATTTCTTCTATTTATTTTGGAATGAAGGAAACCAACAGTTGGCAAACTTTTCATTTGCTCCCGATGTTGTTGGTGGTTTAGAGACCGACGGCTGGAGCGCCCCTGTTCTTTGTGATATTGACAATGATGATGACCTTGATCTATTTGCCACCAGCGACGAAAGAGTATGGTATTTTGAGAATATCGGTACACCACAGTATCCGCAGTTTGAATTTGTCACAGATTCTCTCGAACAGATCATCTGGTGGGGTGTAAATTTAGATTTAATAGATATTGACGCAGATGGAGACTATGATTTATTCACTGGTTCCGGAATTGGAACAATACGTTTCTATGAAAATAATGGCACTCCTTTTATTTTCTATTTCAACCCAACAAATAATATGTTTGAAAACATTGATGTGGGCGACTATTCTGATCCGTGTTATGCGGACATTGATTATGATGATGACTATGACCTCTTCATCGGTGATGAAGACGGTCGCATTTGGTATTATCGCAACGACGGTGATTCTGTCAATTATAATTTTACCTATGTGACTGATTATTACGAAGGTATAGACGTAGGTGACTACTCTTCTCCTGAATTCGCAGACATAGACGGTGATGGTGATTATGACCTTTTCGTGGGTAGGGAACCGATCTGGTCAGCAGACAATCCAGGGGATGTGTTCTTTTATGAAAATATCGGTTCAGCACAACAAGCTGACTTTCAATTGGTAACTGCCAATTATCTCAGCATCGATGAAGGGCATTTAGCGAAAATGGATTGGATCGATATTGACGCTGACGGCGATGAAGACATGTTCACAGCTTGTGGTACGGAATTACAGTTTTACCGCAATGTTGGCACCAACGAAACACCAAGCTTAATTCGGGAAACCTCCAGTTATCAGAACATAGAAGTTGACGGTATCTCTCCTTTCTTCTGCGATATAGATGCTGATGGAGATTATGATCTCTTTTCTGGTGAAGGTGTCCTGGGCGGACCATCACCCGGATTGTACCTATTCATCAACCGAGGGACGCCAGAAGAGGCGGACTTCATCCTCTATTCTGACAATCTCGTTCCTGGAACTTACCACGTGATTATATATCCCACTTTAGCCGACATCGATGCTGATGAAGATTTTGATCTATTTCTCTGCGACCAGGGGGGAAGCTACTTCCATTTTGAAAACACCGGAACCATCTATAACCCGAACTTCGTCTGGCGAAGCGATAACTGGCAGGGGATCGATCCAGTACAAATCCAACGCTGGAGCCGCTTTTGGGACATAGACGATGATGGTGATTTAGATCTCTTCTTCAATGGAGATGAGAATGTCGCTTTTTACCGTAATACCGGAACACCGGATAGCGCCGTTATGATACTTGAAACTCCGTATGGTATCACTGGATTAGACTATTCGGTAACAACAGGTGTCTGGGGATTCGATATTTTAGATATCGATGCAGACGGAGACGGTGATTTCTTTGGGGGGAACACCAATGGTGGTACTCTCTTCTTCCGCAACGTCACCGGCCAGAACGAAGTGGGTCCTAAAAGACCGGATACCCCATTCCCACAGTTAGACTTATCCATCGGTCCTAATCCCGCCAATCCCATCACCTGGATCAGTTTTACGCTACCTTCCCCGCAAGAAGCTACTTTAGCCGTTTACAACATCTTAGGCGCCAAAGTCACCACTCTAACCTCCGGCATACAGCCACCCGGCACCCACACCCACATCTGGAATGCAGCGGACTATTCGTCAGGGGTGTATATCATCCAGCTTGAGACTCCTCAGCAGACTTCGTCTGAGAGGATTACGGTGCTCAAGTAAATCCGTTTATCGAGAACTATTGACCGTGTAATTGCAGTTTTAGCACAGTTTCGAAAATACTGGAATTTGTTGTTGACTTTTGGCTCTGATGATTTTAGGATTAAAGGCAGAACATACCAACGCCGAACTCATTGATTTTATTAGATAGCAGGAGGTAGAGAAATGGCACGCTTGCATAAAACCACTTGGACCGCCTGGCAGGGTGCGGGAAGAAGGAAGAGGGGGTGATTAAGATTGGGGCTATTTTGCCGTTTACGGGATCAGCAGCGGTATAGGGGGAAAATGCCAAAATGGGATTAGCTATTTCTCTCGAGGAAGTAAATGAAGCAGGAGGTGTGAAAGGAAAAGATATTGAACTCATCTATGAGGATAGCCAATCCGATCCAGCAAAAGCTGTGTCAGCATTAAACAAATTAATCTCTACTGAGAATGTTTCGGTTGTTATTGGTGATATAGCTAGTTCCTCTGTCTTGGCAATGGCACCTATAGCTGAAAAATCAAAGGTAGTTCTTTTATCGCCAGGTGCATCAAATCCAGACATATCCGAAGCAGGAGACTATATTTTTAGAAAACGGCACTCGATCACTCGAAACCTAAACCGTTTAACTATAAACCCAAGTCTATTACACGCCAGTTTAAACGGTATCTGGTGAAGTCCGGTATAGAGAAAGATCTTCATCTTCATAATCTCAGACATACCGCAGCCTCTGACCTCGTTAGAAATGGAGTTCATTTAACTAAGATACAGAAGTTTCTGGGACATTCATCGGTGAAGGTGACGGAGATTTATACTCACGTTTTGCCGGAAGATTTGAGGGAAGTAGCAGAGGCTTTGACATGTGCTGGATAAATTTTGCAATTAAATTGCAATCACAAATACCAAAAATCCCCATATTCTCCCATATAAAGCCACATGGTCGAATACAGGGAAGTATCGTAATTACAGCATTTTGTGCTGTGGGCGATACTGGATTTGAACCAGTGACCCCCTGCGTGTCGAGCAGGTACTCTAGCCAACTGAGCTAATCGCCCATGAACAATTTCAGTAGGAAAAATAAATGTAAGCAAAATTATCTCAGAAGTCAAGAGGGAGGAGGGAATTATTTCGAAGGGGGAAATTATAAGGTGAGATAATATATGCTTCTACAGTTTGGTTAGACCTCTTCAAGCATCTCGCCCAGAGCATCTGCGGTGGTGAAGTCAGCAAAGGTATAGTGATATTCTGTTGCTCCAGTTATACAATCTCGCAATGAGGGCTCAAACGAACCTTCCATCCTGGTGAAAAACAACTGCGCTCTTCTCCGCGCTGAACCTTTCCTTACCCAGAAATGCGCCAGCATCCCGAAGAGGTTTTCGTTGCCTTTAGATTTAATCTTATCCTCCCGTTCGGCAATGGCTTCGAGTCTGTTGAGAGCATGAGTGGCAATTTGGAATTTTTCAGCTTCTAATGCAGCTACACCCATCTTAAAAAGTGAATTGGGGTTATCTCGAACTGCCTCTAAAAAGGTTAGTGCTGTCGATTCAGATTTGGTTTGCACGGAAATGATACCTATATTACTAAGTGCCATATTGGTAACATAAGCATCAAATCTGTTTGATAACTGACGATCACCCAGCCTGGTATTGATACCTATTAGTGTTTCAAGAGCATCCAGAAAATTTTTGTCGCTTCCTTGATTTTCACGATCAACTAGAATTGCCTCGATACCGTTAATGACATCCTCAAGGCTGGTGCCGTCATACTTCTGATCGGACTGAATGACCTCCGCGAGTCCGTTGATTGCATCAATGATACTACTTTTTTCATCACCCGGTTTGCCTCGCTCACCTAAATACACCAAATCAGCAAGTGATGGAGCATCGACTGTGTTTTTTTTATTTATGGACTTCTTTGATATTTTCGTAAGTTGTACTACTATCTTTTCTCGCACGCTCCTTCTAAATTGATGAATCCAAAATGCCAGAATCAGTGCGATTATACTTGTGATGATCAAAGCTGCATAAAAACACATGTCGTTGGTCAATGAAGCTGAACCGCAGGGGTGCAATACCCAGATGAAGAGGATTGATGCAAAAACCATAAAGATCATCAAGATAAATAACCAACGCATCTTCATTCGGCGGCGAATTATCCGGTGAATCTCACCAGGGATTGATAGTTGAAAGAGAAGAGCGGGGATACCTAAGGCAAAAACTAATAACATGACAATTACCTGGAGATAAGCGGTAGCCCAGGGTGCTGTAAGTTGCGGAGCCATATTTAGCATTCCTCTTTTAAATCAATTCCCCTGTTTTTCAGTATCTCCTCTATCACTTCAAGCAATGCATTCTGATCTAATTCAGCTTTTTTTTGTCTGAAGACTTTGATATTAAGATATTTCAGATCGTCTTCTAATTCCTTTTTACTCTCGACGGTCAGAATACCAAACCTGTTTGCAGTTACCCATGGCGGAATTTTAGGTATCTTAACTCTCGCTTTGGTTGGATCTAACAGGCTGTACAGAAGATGTAGCCCAAGTCGCGCTGCCACTTTTTCGCTGCCCTCTTCAGAGTATAGGTCTTCCCAATCACTATTCTTCCCCGGTGGAATGCGAATATCGACGACTATTGCCTCAAAAGGATGTTCGAGGATCCGATTAATTCCGTCTGATGCATTTAAAGTTATTCCCAAATCATAAGCACCTTTAACGTTGATGGCTGCGACAAAATCTGCCAACCTAGCTTTTGCACCATCTTCAATCCAGAGAACTCCCGGTTTCATTTATTCCTCCAGTTTTAGCTTATTAGTGGTAGCTTCATGGTCGCTGTGGTAATGAAGGGTTGATCGTAATCATCCAATTGTCCGGTTGGACTTCCAGGTCGGCTTGAAATTGACACATCCCCACCATGCCTTCGAGCGATTCGCCTGGCACTGGTTAGCCCCAAGCCAGTTCCGATTCTCTCTCGATCTCCTGAAAATCGACCTCGATATCCAACCTTGAAGACTAAATCCTTCTTTATTTCTTCAGCGTGAATCGGCACTCCGAAATTCTCAAATTCTATGAAAATGAGTTGTTTATCCAAATCTTGTTTTATTCGTATCATTACCCATGGGTCCACGCCTCGTTCACGGTTCCAGCTATACTTAATTGCATTTTCAAGCAGATCTGAGAGCGCGCGAATAACATCTCGTTCAGCAACTTTAAGTACCGGATCTGGATCGTCATATCTGCGTTTTATGGTAACCTTTTGATTTAAAGCATATTCTTCCTGATTATCGAAAGCTCTTGTGATTAGATGGCTTACCGAAAAGGATTGGTGCGGTTCTTCTTTGCGATATCCAAGCGTTATGTGTTCCCGCAGAGATCGAACTTGATTGTCCATGTGGAGAATTTGGTCATGCGATTTGTGTAGCGATACCAGACTGCAGATTCTCAGAAGTTCATTGCTAGTTCTACGCAATTCTTTTATCGATGTTTTGGGTAGCTTTCCACTACCTATATCACAGCATATGTTTAGAATACATACCACAGTTTCACGCACTGTGGAGAGATAGACATGATCCTCTTCTATGTCTTTATCTATTTCAAATAAACTCAATAGGTGTGATAATTGCACCCATTTTTCCTCTGGTAAAGCTGAATGGCGCTCTGGTTCAGATCCAACTTCAATTATTTCTTTCAGTGAATTTGTTAATAACCTTATAGGATTCTGGAGTTCCCTGATAGCATTTTGGGGCTCAAGTGCCTCTTTTAAATCAAAGGGATCAGGCTGCAAGGCCTTTTTCACCACATCGTTATTGAGTTTAACTGCTAAAAGTGTTGAAGTATAGTTATGTAATACATGACCAATGTCACCGGTGAGATCCTCAAGTTCTTTGAGCTTCTCACGCCTCTCTGCCTCTTCAGTGATATCTATTACAACACCGGTTCGACCAATAACCTGTCCATCTATATCGTGGATTAACCGACTGTTCACCTCGAATAACCTTCTCCTTCCTTTCCTTGTTCTAATATACAAATGATATCCTAAAAGGGGAGGGTGGCCACTCTCAGTATATTTCTGTACCAGAGCATCCTTCAGTTTTTTTGTATCGTCTTCTGACCAATGCAAATCACCAACAGGAAATCCTATCGCTGTTTCATCCGGACCGAACTCGAACATTTCTTCAAGCTGCCTGTTGCAATGCATTATCGTATCCACTCCATTTATTTCACTGACCACATAAAAACCCACCGGTACGTCATCCAAATTTCGACGAAAACGTTCTTCGTAGGTAATATCTGTCAAAGTTCCTTCACGCCCAGTGTATTCACTCATTAGACCTTTGATTTTGTAGGAGTTTGCCGATACAAAGATCGACTCGCCGTCTTTTTTTAATAATTCCAATGTATGATTTACTACTGATCCTTTATCAACAATCACCTGTTTAAAACGGCTCTCATCATTTTGGTTTACGTAAAGGTCTCTAATAGGTGTACCAATCAACTCTTCCTCAGACTCATAACCCAGCATTTCAAGGAGTGCTGAGTTCACCATAACAATATTATCATTCTTATCAAGTCGGTAAACGCCGGCTGGTAATCCTTCAAATAACTGCCGATAGCGTTCCTCTTCCGTGATATCATCGATGGTTCCTAAGTAACCTATAATATCTCCGGTCTCACTATCCTCGATCCCGCGACATGCAACCTGAACGTATTTTTCCTCTTCCCCAACCTTAATGGGAAGAACTTCCTTTTCAAGCCATCCTCTATCAGCCTCAATAAGTTCTAATTTCTCAAGTATAATTTCGTGCTGATTGGGATATTGATAATTGTGAATAATTGACCAACTATCGATCGGTCCTCCTTGAGGCAATCCTAGTATCTTTCTGGCGCGCCGGTTGCATTCCACAAAGTTCCCGGTCTCCTTGGTTACGGCATAGACGCCATTGGGGAGATCAAAAGGAAGGTATTTGATGGCTTTTTCTAAGATTCTTTCAGTGTCTGACATCTCTCTTCCCACATGCAAAGGTCATACAGATAAAAATAACGATCACACGGGATCGTTAGGCTGTTTTTCTTGAGGAAATAGAACTTCACATAAGTCTTTTAAAAATTATACAGATTTACCTTAACTTTGATAACTAAACTTATACACTTTTTTCACATAATGCAAGTACTTTTTTAAAAAAATGTTTTATGATCGTTTCCCCCAACTTCCAACACGGCCAATTATCCCTTGACTTAAATCCCCAAAATTTGTTATATTGGGTTGGAGGAATAATCAACAGTGGTGTGAGAGAATGAAGTACGGCAGAAATACATACAGCAAGCTGGCTTGCATGGTTTGCATAATGAGTGTTCTGGCTTTCTCATGTTGTAAAAGAGGCGGGCGAAAACCGGAGACAGAACTGCAAATCGCCCACCAGGCAAATTCACCTATGGCACAACAGCTAATCGGAGTACTGATGCACACGGATGTGCTGAAACAGAATAACTTGCAGGCGGCCTTCAATCATATTCAGGGGGGGATTACTGCCGATATTTTGATCCTATCAGATACTGAGGCGATCGAACACCTTATCCGAGAGCCGGGATGGGTGATTGTATCCCGTTTCGCCAATGACCGGAATGAAGACTCTTTAACTCAATCGCTGGTGTTAGTCAGCCAGAGTTTCTTAGCAAGTTCCGAAGGTGCGGTTATCGGTTTTCTGCAAGCGTTGATGGACGGCTGGTTCTATTTAGCACAGAATCCGAAGCTTGCTGCGGAATGGTATACAGCGGACGGTGATCGGATGCCAGGTTTGCAGGAGTTGAATTTATACGCATCATTCGAGCCCAATTATCGCGCCATGATGAAAGGGCATGTGTCGCTCAATCTGTCAAATAAGGATAGGGGGAACTTGCAGAGAAAGGCTGATCACATCCTTGGTGGGGATAACTCAGGTTTTGGGCAGCGTATTGATATGGATTATTTACGGAAAGCAGAAAGGGAGTGGTGGGCTGTGCCGGATCAATACCCTGAATAGCCACGGAGTGAATGATAACGATGGTTAGACTACAGAAAAATTCAGCAAACGTGATATTATCGGCGTAAAGCAGCTTTAGTGAACATGTGATCGGGAATGTCCACGTTTAGATCTATTGATTCGATGATGTATTCAGTGCCGCCGCTTTTGGACAGCATGTCCTTGAAAATAATGCGCCGGGGGTACCACCTTTCGGCAAAATGAAAAACCTCAACTATTTCGGTTGTTTTAAGAAGTCGTCCGCTTTTGGCAAACCTGTCTTCCTTTAATGGCAACCACCGTTCCTTATCGACCCAGATCTTACGCTTGTAATAGGATGCATTTTTTTCTATCGCTGTAAGGTCCAGCACATAGCACAACCGCCCTGAAATTTCCTCCTCCCCCACAAGTTCGGCACTGTAAGTTTCAGCCAGTCTGCTGTTATCGGTTATATCCTCATAGGAAAGATCTGACCCCATCACAGACTGGCGCAGGAGATGACCGGAAATGGTGATGATCCGGTCATTCGGTTCTGGCGAGTAAGTCCACAGTTTGTTTCCCACCCTGAGCATTTTCTTGCCCTTTTCACGTGGTGGCGAGAGGTATTCTACCAGAGTCTTATCATCCCCCTTGATCCAGATTTGCGACGCGATAGTTCGCTTTCCGGTGCGTCCGGAAACTACCATTTTAGAGGTGAAGATAGCCTGATCGAACGCCATATTTCTGTCGATTCTTTGCAGTATCTCCACAGCGCTCAAATCCTCTGCCCGGACAGACACCGTGAATAATAACGTCAGCAGAAAAGTTGTGATTATCTTCATTCTTCCAGCTCCCTGAACAGTTGTGATGTTTGTCTCTTAAAAAGACCGATACCTGAGAAAGCCGCTCCAAGAATGGTAGCGCCAAGCCCCGGAATGAAGCCGATGTAGAAACTCCCTGGGGTTATATGTGCTCTTAAAACCGATGAGATGAGAATAGACGTCCCCTTGGCAAAAGATGAGATGTCATATCCCACTTCCTGGAGGTAGTATGCAAAGGTCAAACCCAACATTGTACCCAGAGTTGAACCTACCAGACCGACAATTACGGCTTCGCTGATTAAGGTTCCGTAAACATGCCCTTTCGATTCCCCGATAGCCAGCCTGATACCCATTTCCGTATATCTTCTAATGCCGGACGTAAGACCGGTATTCCACAATACAATAGACATCACCGATATGAAAATGATCACCATTATATATTTTCTGACGTCGATGTGGAACAATAAGTCCCCTAAATTATTCTGGTCTAAAAGCGTTATCATAACGGGTGAAAACTCATCGTCATTTTGAATATAATTAGCGTTGAAGGCATCCTTTGTTTCGGTACAAACGTCATCATCGTAGAAGCCTTCGGGTAGAAACCCTAAAATTTCTCCAGCACCATCTTCCATGTCAAGCGCGTACTGTATGTCAGTTATGTCCGCTAACATGGCGCTGCGATCCAGAGCGGAGATTCCGAAGCTGACGGTGCCCACCAATCTGAAGTTGAAGACTGCCATGCCACCGTTGGCTGTAGCTCCGATAAGGGTAGCTAAATCCCCGATCTCAACGTCAAGTGCCTGAGCGAAATCGTCACTAATTACCATTTCCCCGGGCTCTTCTGGCAGTCTGCCTCGAACTAAGCTTTGGTTAAGATTCAGCCTTTCAACTTCCGTACTCGCAGAATCCAGCAGGTCTATTCCCAAGCCAAAAACAGGTCCTTGTACTCGGGTTACACCTTCTTCATCAGGGAAATCAAGTAAGCCGCCGAATTTGATGCGTTCAACCCAATCGTACTGGGGATAATCCTGGTGCAGAGAAGCGCATATTTGGTCAGCATCGAATAGGGCTAAATCGTTGGGGATTTGGTTGGCAATGTCGGCGTAAGCTCTGGTCATCACTTTGACGTGACCTGTGTCAAAGATAGCGTTCGACCGAATGAAATCACTCACAAAGCCATTCATGTAACTGTACAGAAAACAGGTAATCATAACTCCCAGCGTAACCACAATTATGGGAAAGAGGCTTCTATGCCGGTCCCGAATTAAACCCAGCAGGAGGAATTTTATCATGACATCTTCCCCCGCAAGGCGTCTGTGGGTTTGAGTTTGGTTATCCTGCGCGTGGGTAAGAAGCTTACGATGGTTACTGTGATCAGAACCAGAAGTGTCGTCCATAATAGAAGTCCGGCGCTGTATGTTGAATATAGAGCGCTCGGTAATGCTATACCGAAATCACCTGCGGTTTTTGGCAGCGGCAGACCTCTATTAACCATGTACCACATCAATGGAATTCCGTAAATGGCTCCCACGAACAGAGCCATTATCCCGTGCAACGCTCCCTCAAGTGTGAACAGATTGATGACCTTTAAGCGATGCATTCCCAATGCCATCAGCATACCGATCTCGCGGCGTCGTTTGAACACCGATAGTACTTGCGTGTCGAATATAGCCAGCAGGGCCATGGATAAAAGCAGCGTATAAAATATGGAAGAGCCAATCTTCTTCGACTTAACCAGGGCACGCAGATCACTCAGGAGGAAATCTAAATCCCTGTGTTTCCAAACAGCGTCCGCAGAAGGTACAGTTTCGATGGTTTTATTAAGGATGAGATAGGTGGCTTCGCCGGGAAGTCCCAGCATTTCCCGCAAGGTTTCCAGGGGCAGCCAGATCTGTCCTGCATCCACAGCCGAAACGGTAGTACTCATGATGTGGACAATCTGAACGTCGGCAGCATCAAAGGTGCCGTGTGCGTCCCGCCAGCGCACGGTGACATAATCGCCCACTCTTAGATGGGTATGCTCGGCCATACGGGTTCCGATTAACCCGAGGATTACGTCATCATTGTCTGTTTTTAGATTTTCTGACGGAATGTTGACAATTCTCTGGTGAGGATCTATCCCTTTAAGCAGAGCTGTCTGGACTCTACCATCCGGGTAAATCGCACCGGAGGTAATTAATATAGGCGTTGCCTTTCCAGCTTCTACCAGTTCAGTTAAAGAAGGCGAAAGAGGCGCTCGTGCATCTTCAATGGTCAAAGGGTCAAAGGGATCGTAGGCTTCATGCCAGAACTGCCCGCCGCCCAATTGAGTTTGGATCATGGCTTTCATGACGTGTTCGTTCATACCGTCGAAAAGACCCTGCATCCAGATCAGAGTGACAAAGGCGATGGAGAGAACCACAACATTCAACCAGGTTCGCAGCCCTCGTGCAATGATATTACGGAATGCCAGTTTGAAGATCAGCACTTTCACTTCAGGGATTTAAATTAGTAGTTTTACAGCAGAATATCGTCTGAAACTTTGCCATCGTGCAGTACAATTTTTCTGCGAACGTATTGAATTACTTTGTCATCGTGTGTTGAGAGAATAAAGGTGGTTTTCTGCTCGTAGTTTAGCTTCACCATCATTTTCAGTATATTATGTGAGTTGGCAGCGTCAAGATTGGCGGTTGGTTCATCAGCTAAAACGATTTGAGGTTGTTTAACCATAGACCGAGCGATGGCGACTCTCTGTGATTCACCACCGGACAGTTGTGCAGGACGCGATTTTACTTTATCGGTGAGTCCGACCCATTCCAAAGCTTTCATCACGGCTTTATTGCGTTCATCGCTGCTTATCCCTAAAAGAAGCAGGGGGAATTCAACGTTTTCATAAACGGAGTAAACCGGGAGAAGATTAAAGGTCTGGAAAATAAACCCCATGTATTCATTTCGCAATTGCGCGGACTGACCGTGGCTCAAGCTGCCAACGTCCATCCCCATAACGGTGGCTCCACCCTCAGAAGGTAAATCCAACGCACCGATAATATTCAGCAGGGTAGTTTTACCGGAACCACTGGGACCGACCAATCCGGTGAATTCGCCCTGCTTGAAACTTAAGTTTACATCTTTCAAGGCGGTGAAATAGTGGTCACCAACCGGATAGTGTTTGTACAGGTTCTCAGTGGTAATCAAGGAGTGATTTTCCATGTTAATTTACCTTAAATCAAGATGCATATCAGTGGTTGAATATTATCATTAACTGTGCCCCAAAACCGCCGCCGGCATTTCCTGAACTGGCGAACTGAGAGTAAGTTGCTGTTTCTGGATACCAGTAAATTCCAGGATTAATTACCCACCGGTCATAAGTTCTCTGCCAGTTGAGATAGACGTACAGACTTTCTTCCCTGAGGTGGTAAAATGAAAATATTGAGAAGGAATCGAATATGCTGACGGGATAGCTGAATGAACAGGCGATGAAGCGATATTCATCCTCTACGGTCAACATTTCATCAGATAGAAAAGTTCCATTGTATTCTGCAACAGCGTAAAGACCATTGCCCAATCCGAAAGTGAAATCGGCTCCAACGGTGATCATGTGCCTCCATTGATAAGGAAGATATACTTCATGTTGTTGCTGTACGGTTGATTCGAACCACAATCCAATACCCAAATCCCATCTCCCGTCAAGTGCATATCTGTCTTCACGAAAATTATTGGAGTTCACTGTTTCGGGTTTTACAGCTCGGGTGTGGTAAGTTAGACCGATTTCACCATGGGGAACAGGGAACTGCAAGCGTCCGCCCCATTCCGGTATCTCTTCGTTAGATGGGAATGTTTCCATCCCTTTGGGTTCATCATTTCCATACAAGCACCAGGCCCAGATGTTGGTATTATTCAAAAAGAAATAGCGGAAACGCGCTCCCCAAACTCCATGGGTCATTCTCAGAGGATCTGTGGGATTCACCCGGTCGAACCACATCAGTGAACGCAGTAACTGAGCAGGACCGAAGTTGATCTTCTGCAATCCCAGTCGAAATTCTGCCTGGGTGGCAGCATAGCGCAGCTTAAGACGATATATTTTTACATCAGAATCAGTTTCTGCATTTTCACCGGAAAATATGAAGTTATTTAACATCATTTCAGCATCGAAAGGGGAATCATCAGAAAACAACTTAACCTGCACTTCAGAGAGGTATCTAAGTCCCAAAGCGTTCTGCCAGTTTGAGTTTGAATGTTTAAGGTCATACCGCGCTGATATCTGTCCCGACAAATCAAAACTTACCGCCAACGATTTCGGTGTAAGATGGCAGAACAAGATCACCGATACGAATATCAGAAAAAAGGGCTGAAAAATTAGTTTCTTCATATGGATCAATCTTGGCTGCTCGCGGCGAAATCCAGAAATTTATCTGTCCTGAATATAACGATTTGTATCGAAAGCATCAAGCACGAACCTAAAGTTTTTGCATAACTCCTGATAGACTTAATCTGAATAGAAACAGATATATAAAGATATTGAACGGTGGATACTTAAAGTATCAATTGAAAAATATTGCCGATAAAGAAAAAAAAGTACTTGACATTGACGATATTTTAGTTTATTTTAAAGCTGTGGAATCTGACTGTGATTAGATAGATATTTATAATTAAATCAGCACTATCTACTTGATTTATCTAAAGAACTTACCATAAAAGGGGAGTCAAAATGGATTATCGGTCTTTCAAGATAACGATAGGACTCTTGTCACTTCTGGTGTTGGCTTTGTCCTGTTTATCGTTTGCGCAAGGTTATGACCTTGAGCTGCTATCTTATAGCATTGTCAGTGGCAATTATTCTTCTATGATTGACTATCAGAACTACCTGATAACATCCACAGGCTTTGGAATAAAAATACTCGACATAAGCAGCCCGTCTGATCCGGCTGAAGTAGCCCATACTCCTACTAATGGACTTTCTAAAAGTGTTAACGTAGATGGAAATTATCTTCTTGTATCTGACATAGGAACAGGGTTGTTGGTTTACAACATTGAAGATATTAACAATCCGGTTTTACTGGACCAGATTGAAATCACGGGGACTATCAGATCTGCATGTCCATACGGTGATTACATCTATGTCGCTGCTGAAGATTATGGAATTCAAATCGTTGACTGGAACGATCCCTATAATTTGGAATTGATGGAAACCATCTATTGCGGTGGAGAAGCTTTGATGGGAATCACCAACGATCAATGGCTGTACATGACTGTAGGGATAGCAGGAATGGTCGTTTATAATATTGCCGAACCCCTTGAGCCTGAATTGACATTAACCTGGAATACAACAGGTGGCAAAGCCGGAGATCTGTACATGTTCCCCAACGCGGATTATTTAGCAATCGCCGATTTTGGTAACGGGGTACATATCTTAGATTTAACCTATCCTTCGATTCCTACCTGGTCTGACTCAATTTCTTATCCTCCATATTTAGCTCTATCCGTGGATGGTTATGATGATTACGGCGTAGCAGCGTACAACGACCAGGGTATCCAGACTTTTAACGTTAATGGCGAAGAACTCGATTTCCTTGAAATGGGTGATAAATGCGGTATAGTTCACGCTATCGAGGATTATATTTACGTCTCTATGGGAGATTCTGTTATTGCTATCGTGAACAGTATGGATCCATCCGATATCTTCACCGAAGGATCTTTATACAATTTAGGCGCTACCAGCCAGATCGAAGTTGTCGGTGACATCGCATACATTGCCAATATGGTTAGCGGGCTGACTGTACTGGATATATCAGACCGCACCAGTCCCTATATTATTGAAAGCACACCCACCGGCTTCTGGGCTAAGGACGTCATCATTACACCTGAAAACTATTTGTATATCGCAGACTTCCACACCGGCGTAAATGTATTTAACCTGAATGATCCATTGCATCCCGCACTGGTGAATACGGTTTCGACAGATCCGGACACAGGAGCACACGCTTTTGCGTACCAGGACGGCTATCTCTACTTAGCTGTCTATGACTTTGGACTGAACGTTTTCGACCTGACTAATCCTGAAACTCCCGATCTGATCTTTATATCTGAAGATAGTACAGCATATTACAGGGAATTAGCCTTCTCTGCTGATGGTCAGCACCTCTACGCATGCGCCGAAGAGAGCGGATTATTAGGATATACCATAAACGCTCCCAACGATATCGTACACGATTACACATTGGACTTCCTGCCCCGACCTTTCGATATCGAAGTGTCCGGCAATTATGCTTATGTTGCCAACAAGGATGATGGTTTATTCATCCTCGATGTTACCAACCACTATTATGTTTTCAGTCTTGATTCCCTGCCGACACAAGGATCTGTCAGTGGTGTAACTCTCATGGACGATAATACCGTTGCTATCTCTGATTGGACAGCAGGGGTAGCAGTAATTGACGTCACCGATCCTGAGAACGTAGAGGAGATAGAGAGAAAAGACACACCAGGATATGCCTGGAACTTGGTGACGGACGGCAGTTACCTCTACGTCGCAGACACCTATGATTTAGCCATCTTCGATCTCATCCCCTTAGGAGTAGGAGGCGATAACCAAGGTGAAGCACTGCCTGAGGATTTGGTTATCTTCAATCCTGCATATCCGAATCCTTTCAATGCCAGTTCCACCCTTTCCTTTGAATTGTACAATCCCCAAAATGTGAATCTGTCCATATATAATATAAATGGAGAGAAGGTGATTTCGCTCCTGAATTCTGATTTTGATGCTGGGCAGCATCAGATAGCTTTTAACGCTGAGAACCTGGCATCAGGTATATATATCGCTATACTGAAAGCGGGTACAGTTTCACATACTCAGAAATTACTGCTGATAAAATAAAACCATCATGACTTATTTGCTGCGTCAAGCGGCCAATGACTATATCTCTAAAAACCGGAGGATCGATCATGCTATCATATAAAAAAATACAGCGTCTATTGATAGCTGTTCTAGTAATCGGCAGCATAACAATGGTATTTGCGCCGGTTAGCGTGGCTGTCAATGTTGAGTTGACAAATGTCAATAGCGACAATTACCCTGGTATTCATCTGTACCTGAGAGCTACGGATGATGAGGGTAACTATCTACAGGACCTGGGAAATTCCAACTTTGAGGTTCGTGAAAACGGAGTACTGGTAGATTTTCTCGTTACCGCTGAATACGGCTACATAGCGGTGAGCTTAGTGATGGATCAGAGTGGAAGCATGAGTGGCAACGAACAGACGGTAATTGACGCTTGTTCCTTCTTCGTTGACGGACTTGAGAATCTGGACAAAGGCGCTATTGTTAAATTTTCAAATTCCTATTATGTGGACGTGCCCATGACATACGATAAGGATGATCTTTTAGCGTCTATTGGGACTTATTATACGAGTGGGTCAACCGCTCTCTGGAGTGCTATAGCATTGGGAATTGAGGAATGCTTCTATGAACCAGAGAAGAGTGCGGTAGTAGCTTTTACCGATGGTATGAACAATCAATGGCAGAATTTTGCAGCGCAACTTCCCGGATTGGCGGGGACTGATATATCGATATACACCATCGGAATTGGCAATCAAGTCGAACCGGATTCCTTGATTTGGGTTGCTGAAGAAACAGGTGGTTTTTACATGCATATTGAAGAAGCTTCACAAATGCAGGAGGTTTTAGAAGATATTCGTCAGGATGTGGAAAGCCTGTATGATCTCTATTATGTAACTCCCGATCCATCCTTGAATGGCACCCTCAGATCGATCCAGGTCATATTAGACTATCAAGGTGAGACTGCCTGGGATACTATCAGTTATGTGGCTCCTCTATCGTCGCCGCCTTCCATCAGTCTGCTGCCCGAAACCCAGGTAATGCTGGGTGAATCACAACCTGCCAACGTCAGCATAGAAATAGAATGTGAAATCAACGCGTCCAATCCCATAGTTTCATCGAGGATATACTACAAGACGATAGGTGAGACTTACTTCAACCAGGCGGAACTGGTGTATTACAGCGGGAACTACCATTATGACATTCCCGCCGCGACCATGCAGAATCCCGGCATCGTCTTTTATCTGCAGGTGACCGATAATATGGGCAGCACTGTAACACTACCGGAGTTCGATCCGGGTTATCTACCCTTCTGCATCTCAGTAATGCCGAACTATGCACCAACCTTTGTGTACAATCCTCCGGAATCCTGGTTAACACGACGAAGCCTTCCGATAGATGTATTGGTTGCTGATCTAAACAGTAACGTGGATGAAGTGTTGCTCTATTACAGACCACGAGGTTTGTTTTTCTACACTGAAGTCTCCATGGAATTTATCGGCGGCAGCCAATATCATTATACCATAGAAGGACCTGAAGTTGATGATCACTTCGACCTGGAGTACTTCATTGCTGCCTGGGATGACCAGGATGCAGTCAGTTATTGGCCCTCCAGTTACTCCCAGCCGTACATGTTGTTTGTACTGGATGAATTAGGTCCCACACCACCAGCAGCGATCTTAGAACCTGACGAATTGCCGATCATTATCCCGGCGACCGGAGGTCAATTCGACTATACGACGGTGATCTTAAATCCGATACCGGATTCTTCTGAGTGCGATGTATGGGTGGATCTAATTCTACCTGATGGATCTGTGGAGATGATCGGTGAAATCATTACAGACCTCCCCCTTGAAGGTGGTGGTTCATATACCGAATCCTTTACTCAGGAAGTGCCTGAAACAGCAGTCCCTGGCGATTACTTTTTCAGGTTGCATACCGGCGTTTATGATTCGCTGGAAGTATTTTATACCGCCAGCTTCCCCTTTACTAAATCGGCGACGATGGCAGGACCTGGTGGATATAACAACGGCTGGGCCTGGTATCCGATCGAACCTCCTCCTGCCGAGGGTGGGGATGTAGTTGTCCTATTTACTGCGGACAAACCCTGTCTGAGCCGGGGTTATCCCAACCCGTTCAATGCCACAACTTCCCTGAATTTCTACCTGCCTGAACAGGATTTCATCTCACTAATAATCTACAACCTTGAGGGCAGGGAAGTTGCCAGATTATTCGAAGGGAACCATCCGGCTGGTCAATACCGGATTGACTGGGATGCCCGTGACTTCTCTTCGGGTATCTATTTCTGCACGCTGATCACTGGAGATGCAGTTTTAACAACGAAACTGTCGCTGATTAAGTAAAGGCAAAACTCATCGTAATCTAAGGAAAATTCTATGCTACGAGATAATAAATCAAGGCGTGATTTCATAAAAAGCATGCTGGTGGGGACAGCTTCGACTGCATCTCTTATGACGCTTGGTCCAATGGCTAATTCATTACGCGCTGAAACAAGAGCCGAAGACCCGCGCGAAGGTCTGCCCAATCCGTTTGTGAATCAATATGGACACCCAATCTTAGTTTGCGTTGAAGGAACTGATTTTGAAGAGATGCTGGCAATGGGATTATCGGCTTTGGGCGGTTTGGACTTGCTAATAGATAACAATCAGGATGTTCTCATCAAACCGAACTTAGTACATTTGGAAGAACCTTATCCCACGATTTCAGATCCAAATTCAGTTCTAACACTTCTCCAGACTGTTCAACAAGTGACGTCGGGAGCGGCGATGGTGGGCGATTCCAGCGGCTTTATAACTTCGCGTCTTTATGAAGCGGTGGGGCTTGATCCATTAATTCCGAATGCAGGTGGTGGATTGGTGGACTTTGATAGCACCTATGAAGTAAGACGTTCAACCTGGGAACCTGAGGTCCCAGATTTTATGGTATATTCGGCTGTTTATGATTCACCTATTATCCTGAACTTATGTAGTTTGAAGCGGCATGACTGTTCGTATATGACTTGTGCTCTGAAAAACCATGTAGGGACAGTTGGAAATCCAGGCCCAGCAGATACGCGAGATTATCTCCATGATCTTGGCGGGCTAACAGAAGGTTTTTTGCATACTGTAGCCGAAATCTACGGTTTGATAAATTCAGAGTTGGTTGTGGTGGATGCCAGGCAGGTCGTGGCAATCAACGGACCATTTGTAGGATCACCATATTTCGGTGAAGTGCGTGATCTGAATAAGATCGTGATTTGCGGTGACCAGGTGGCTGCTGATGCCTACTGCGCACAGCTTCTGGATGGAATAGATGAAACCTTCGATCCTACTACTATAGAACCAACTCTCACCAGAGCAGAGGAATTAGGGTTAGGAACGGCTGATCTGAGTCAGGTAGAGATTATCGAACTGGGTGGGAGCGGAACAAGACCAAGACCGGTTGGGGTGAATGACAGTCTGCCGAATTCCCACCAATGTAATCCCAATCCGTTCAATGCGTCAACAACCATTTCTTTCACGCTGCCTAAATCCACGCAAGTTAGACTGAGTGTGCACGATATCACCGGCAGAACAGTGAAAGTCCTATCCAGCGGGTGGCGTGAGGTTGGAATAAATCAGGTCATATTCGACGCATCCAGGTTGTCTTCAGGCAGCTACATTTACCAAATAAAAACTCCTGAATACACTGCTTGTGGTAAGTTGGTTCTGGTAAAATAGCCCAATGTATTTTCCTGTCCATTGATAAAAGCGACTGCTAAAGCCGCTTTTTTTATGTGAAATAAAATGCTTCAATTTAAATTATTCCTTGATTTTGGCTAAAAAATTTCGTATCTTATATATGCTCGTCTCCTTTTCAATTAGTAATCATATAGAAACGTAGTAAATAAATGGGGAGTGGATCAGCGAAGTATAACAATGCTTTCGTCCACTCGATAGAAGCTGAAACAATCTGAGGTAAAAAGATGAACAATCGCAGACACCTTCTGCTACCTGTCGCAATAATTACAGTATTTTTCATTTTGCAGGTATCTGCCATTTCTGCACCTCCACCGATGACTGCTGATCTTGAATGGAAAGGTCGCATAGTGGTGGAATTTTCAGAAGTGTTGGGTGATGTTACTGTAGAACAGCTATCAGGTGTATCACAAATAGGGGTTGATGATCTGGATATGTTAGCCCGTCAATATAATGTGTACGGCATTGAGAAGTTCTTCCCATTTGCTGAAAAACCTGAGGATCCGAGGATTAGAGATCTATCCAGATACTTCACTCTGCTGTTTCCCGAAGAGATCGACCTCCATGAGGTAGTTCAGGCGTATGCTGAGAATTCGCACATAATCACTGCCGATCCTTATTACATTCGTACAGTGGATTACACACCGAACGATCCGTACTTTGTAAGTCAGTGGCACATCTCCCATGTGGGCGCTCCTGCGGCATTTGATTACTGCCAGGGAAGCGGTGACGTAATCGTCGGAGTTGTTGATTCAGGAACAGACACATCGCATGTCGATCTGCGGGACAATCTCTGGATAAATCCCGGTGAGGATCTAAACGGTAACGGTATGATAGAGCCTTTAGAATGGAACGGCGTGGATGATGATTACAACGGGTACACCGATGACTTCTGGGGTTGGAACACCTGGTTGTGGAACAACAATGTTCAGGATGCTGAATCCCACGGTTCACACTGCGCGGGTTGTGCAACTGCTGTTACGGATAACGGTGTGGGTGTTTCCAGCTTAGGATTCAGCGCTAAAATCATGACTGCCAAAGCTGGTGATGGCCAATTTATCTACGCCGGTGTGCAGGGGATAAGTTACTGCGCCAATAACGGCGCTGATGTAATTACACTTTCTTATGGTAATAGCCAGTTTTGGGGGCCGGAAAATTCTGCCATCCAGAACGCCTGGGGTCAGGGTGTGGTGATCTTAGGTTCAGCGGGGAATGACAATACTTCAACGCTGCACTACCCTTCTGCTTATGATAATGTAATTGCTGTTGGAGCCACCAATTCGGGTGATTACAAGGCTTATTTCAGTAATTACGGCTATTGGGTGGACCTATGTGCTCCGGGCATGGGTATCCTCAGTACCGTTCCGGGTAACACCTACGCATCCTATCAGGGAACTTCTATGTCATGTCCTGTGGCGGCAGGTTTGGCGGCATTGATCTGGGCGGCAAAACCAGCATGGAATAACGCTCAGGTATCAGCGCATTTGATCAATACCTGCTATAACATAGATTACTTGAATCCGAGCTATGCGGGTCAGTTAGGTTCGGGAAGAATTGATGCTGCAAATGCCATTAGCAGTCTGTATCCCAATCTGAGCTATATTGAACAAACCTTCGATGATGCATCCGGCGGTAACGGCAACGGCAGACCGGAACCCGGTGAAACAGTCGATCTGTTGTTGACCGTGGCCAACACATCGGCAACAATGGGAGCAATTGGCGTTGAGGTTACAACCACTTGTTCAGATCCAGAGATCACAATCACCGATAACAACAGTAATTTCGGTAATATCGCAGCCAGCAGTTCTGCCAATAATTATGGCGATCCCATCACATTCGAAGTGGATCCGGCTTTTGAACCGCGAGAAGTTACCTTCGAATTAACGCTTACCGAAGCAGGAATGGGCTTAACCATTATTGAAGAGCTAACCCAAATGGTAGGCTTTCCTGATATCATGGTTGTTGGTGATGATGGCGGTGGTAACTACACAAACTGGTATGAACAAGACCTTACAGCATTGGGGTATTCCTATGAAATGTGGGATGTCAATTCTCAGGGCGAAATTCCTCTAGCCACCATGCAGGGATATCCGGTCGTAATCTGGCACACTTCCAACCAGAGCAATCCTCTTAGTTCTACCGAACAAACGACCATTGAATCTTATCTGAATGGCGGTGGAAACTTGTTCCTCACAGGTGAGGATATCGATGAGCAGTTAACAGGTACTACCTTCTATTCGGATGTGCTCCACAGTTCATCACTTGGTTCTGCGGGTTTCTTCACGCTGGATGGTGTCCCGGGTGATCCTATTTCCGATGGAACGGATCTGATTTTAGTGGGCGCTGGTGGAGCTGGTAATAGCAATTCACCGTCTGAAATAGCACCGGTCGGAGATGCTGAAACAGTGTACACTTACACCACCACTAGCAACGCTGGTGGTATCCGTTGGAATGATGCTTACTCCAAACTGGTTTACTTCGCCTTCAACTTCGAAGCAGTTTCCGGGATCAACTCGACGCCCAGAGACATAGTGCTGGAAAATATGTTCACCTGGTTTGACATCTCCAGTCCACCTCCGCCACCGCCCGAAATGGTCGTCGAAATCGATTATGTATCCGGTTCACCGGTATCTGCCGGAGGCGGAACTCTGTACTACAGCATCTGGGGAGAAAACCAGGGTACAACGGCACTGGATTACGACATCTGGATTGACAAGATCTACGAGAACACCGATACGACCACGCTGATTTTGCGCGAGATCACCAACTACCAGCCTGGCTGGCAGATCAATCGCCCGGATGCCTGGTTCCCGGTACCTTCAGGCTGGCCCGGCGGCAACTATGAATTCAGGATTTACTCCGGCTGGCATCCTGAATATGAATTATGGTATACGGATGCCTTCCCCTGGGTAAAATCAGGTGCGGTCGATCTGGACTATGACTTCGAAGCCAATCTACCGCTGAATGCTCCCGATCCCTTCGCTGATATCGGTATAACCCAGGTTGACTATGCAGTGCCCACATCATTTGAAGTAATGGGCGCTTACCCGAATCCGTTTAATCCGACCACCAGCATAAGCTTCGCTCTGCCGGTAGACGCGAAAGTGCTGCTTTCTGTTTATGATGTTAGCGGCCGCTTAGTAGAAACGTTGGTTGATGGCTGCCGTGACGCCGGTATCCACGAAGTTACCTTCGACGCTTCTCGATTATCATCGGGCATCTACTTGTATCGCCTCAAAACAGGTGAATATTCGATCACTGGCAAGATGGTACTGATGAAGTGACGCACGAAGTGTGTCATCCTGTCCGTAGGACTCCTGCGGAGAACGTATTGAAGGATCTCAATTCAATTGTAGGGGCGGGCCTGTGTGTCCGCCCTTTATTATTAACAAATCTCCCCTCAAAAAAACAAACCACTTGACAAATTCGAAAATATTGTGTATATTAAAGTGAATCACAATATCGGAGGATGAAATGAAACGTCCATCTTCAATTCTCGCATTGATAATTCTCATTAGTTACAACAATACCTTTGCTGAAACCATAACCGTCTCCGGTGACGTCTCCGGCACCTGGTCCGCGGATACGGTGCTGGTGGTGGGGGAAGTAAGAGTGCCGCAGGAACAGACACTGGTAATTGAACCGGGGGTGAAGGTGTTGTTTCAGGGGCTTTACAAGCTGATCGTGGATACCATGGCAACGCTGCAAGCAGTAGGGACGGAGCAGGATTCGATTAAGTTTGATGTAACTCCTCCCGGTTTTCTATGGCATGGAATAAGATTCTACTCAAGTTCACAGAATTCCATACTAGAGTATTGTTTACTTCAGAAAGGTCACTCCTGGGATACAGGCCATGATAACTCTTTGGGTGGTGCTATATTTTGTTCTAATGCTCCTCTTGTTTTGCATAACTGTATAATTGAGAACTGTGCAGCAGCTACTGGTGGCGGTATTGCTTGCATAAATAACTCTTCACTCGAAGTAATCGACTGCGTGATAAGACAAAATATAAGCCATTGCGGCTCAGGTATCATGTGTTATGAATCAAACGCAACGATCAAAATGAATCAAATTGTTGAAAACGCAGGTAGTGATTGGGGAGATGGTATTGGGATTTATTGTAAGCACTCTAATGCAATAATATTGGAGAACCTGATTGCAGATAATATAGCATTGACAAGTTTTGGTAATGAAGGTGGTGGAATATACTGTATGGGTGGAGAAATACTCATAAAAAATAATATTATCTCTGATAATTATTCATCTCAAGGAGCTGGCATTTATTGCAAATATTCTGATAATACTAGAATAATTGGCAATACAATAAGGAGCAATGAACAAGGTAGCGGTGTTTTTATTGAAGACTCAGGAGTATTTTTGTTTGGTAACCTTATTACTGAAAATGAAGGTAGTGAGGGTGGTGGAATTTATCTTTCCTCTGATCCTGGTTGTTATGGTTTTATCAATAAAAATATTATTAGCGGCAATACAGCAGTACAAATAGGTGGTATCAAGCTCGACTACTTTACTGGAGATGTGAGCAAGAATATCATTTATCAGAATTCTGCGAACAGTACCTGTGGAGGTATGTGGATAGGCCAGTATTCAGATGGTACTATTTGCCATGAAAATATTATTGCCTTCAATCATGCGAATGGTTCGAGTGGCGGTCTTCATTGCTTTGCTTGGACACCAACTATATCTGAGAATATAATTATTGGGAATACAGCATCATATACAGGAGGTGGAATCTATTGTCATGGGCATAGCTATCCTACAGTTATGTTTAATGGTGTTTTCGAAAATTATGTACAAGGTGGGACTTCATTGGGTGCAGCAGGGGGAATATATTTTGGGCCTGATAGTCATCCTTCACTCAGCAATAATACCATCTGTTTTAATATTGGGGATACACTGGGAACAGGAATATATTGTAATGAAGCTAGTCCAACCTTGACAAATGCTATTCTATGGCAGAATGAATCTGAACAAATATTAACATCCATTTCTGCAAATCCAGAAGTAACCTACTCCACCATCCAGGACACCCTCTGGCCCGGCATCGGCAACATCAACGAAGACCCTCTGTTCGTCAATCCAGATCTGAACGATTACCGTCTGCAGTGGGGATCACCCTGCATCGATACTGGTGATCCTAGTCCACAATATAACGATCCTGACAGCACCCGAGCCGATATGGGTGCTTTCTATTTCGACCAGAGTGTGCCTGTTCGTATCCTCCTATCCCCGCATGAAATCCCCTACCTGATAGAGCCTGAAGGCGGGACTATGGATTACACCATCCAGGGCACCAATATTTTTCAGAGTTCGCACGATGTCACCATCTGGTGCGATGTGGAATTACCCGATAGTACTATATACGGACCGGTCTTAGGTCCGGTAACAATCACCATCGAACCTGGACAGACAGTCGAACGCATCCGCACGCAGACCGTCCCGGCCGCCGCTCCGATGGGTGTTTATCATTACAACGCTTATGCAGTCGTAGATCAGGATACATCCAAAGACAGCTTCATGTTCGGCAAGTTGGGGACGGTAACAGGCGGATCGGATGGTTGGGGGAATGCGGGGGATCCGTTAATAACCATTGGCGGGGGAAGCACTCCCGCCCTACAGGAAACACATGTGATTGCGGAGAACTACCCCAACCCCTTCAACGCCACTACAGTTATTAGTTTCTCCCTACCGGTTGCGAGTATGGTGAAACTGGAAGTCTTTGATATCTCCGGTTCCCGCGTAGGGGTCGGTCTTGTGCCGACCCGCCAATATCCCTCCGGCACGCATCAGATCACCTTCGATGGAACTAACCTGTCATCCGGCGTTTACCTGTATCAACTCGAAGCTGGTGATTTCAGTGCTATGGGCAAAATGGTGCTGATGAAGTAAGCCAATTTTGTCATGAATAATTTAAAAGGGCAAGTCGGTTTGCTTGCCCTTCTTCATGGCTGCTTATAGAGTTAAACAATCATTTCTAATATAATGGTATTACGCATGTCAATATTTTGTAATCAAGAGTTGATATATTTTTTCCACAGGGAAATATTGCCCTCAAACTAATGACAATAATAAAATTTTAACAAAACTTGAAAAAAGTGCTTGACATGGCCTTATAAATATCGTAAATTTATACTGATCATTCGTGAACTTCGTTTTTAGCAAAAAAGGTATAATTAACTGCAAAGAACTAGTATAAACAAAGTGCCGATGGTTTAGTAGCTATCTGGCGCTCAATAGGAGGGGAGGTGATAAGACAACGAACGTGTAGAATCTACTTGGCACAGCTTACACAGCACACCAAGTATGGCAAATGAAAAGAATGTAACTTGAAAATGCTTAGTACTGCTAATTTAGTACTGCAACACCTTAAAGAGAGGAAAAAAAATGACAAAATTGACACTTGGTTTGGTGCTTAGTCTCCTGATCGCTTTCGCAGCGTTCGCTAATCATGCGGATGTGGCCCCGACTGCTGGTCCGGTGACCACATTCCCGCCGACAGATGCAGCCTGGGACATGGTATTCTACAGCAATGCAGGCGTAACATGTGCTGACAACCAGTTGTTAGGCGTCGCTTTTGCTGACGACATGTTCTTCATCACAGGCGCAGGTAATGCCGGTGATCCGAACTACGTTTACGTCCTCAACGCGGACGGTACGTTCAACTTCTCATTCACCCAATCGGCAGGAAGTACTGGATGGGGTTGGAGAGACCTCGCCTGGGACGGCAGCTACCTGTACGGATCGGTAACCACTACAGTGGAAGCTTTCGATACGGCTGGTAACCTGGTACCGACCATGAACATCAATGGTCCCAGTCTGCCCAACCGTGCTTTGGCATACGACTATGCAACCGATACATTCTGGACCCAGTCTTTCAGCGGCCCGATCTATAACTTCGATCGCAGCGGCGCTGTTCTTTATACTGGATCAAGCGGTGTAACAGCGGCTTATGGCGCTGCCTTCCACGATCCATCAGGTATGCTGTGGATCTATTCTCAGGATGGTTCACCGTCAACCACAGTTTACGAGTATGATCCTGTTGGTCATGCATTAACCGGATTTTCCTATAATGTGCCTCTGGTTCCGGGTTCTACTGATCAGGTTGCCGGTGGTATGTCCTTCACCGATGAGTATGATCCCCTGCTGCCGTTCGGTTCGTTTGTCGGTATGACTCAGGGTACTCCTGATGATATGCTGTTCGTATTGGAATGCGATGAGATCGGCGCTCCGACTCCAGTCGAGCTGTCTGCATTCAACGCCAATGTCGTTGAAGAAGGCGTCATGCTGACCTGGACGACTCAGACTGAAACCGAATGCTACGAATGGACTGTTCTGCGCAACGGCGAAGCAGTTTCCACGCAGCCGGGTAACGGCACCACCGTCGAAGTGCACAACTACAGCTACTTAGACGTTGTCGGTTCCGGCACCTACACCTATCAGTTGATGGAAACTGACATCAGCGGTGCAACCACTTACAGTGATGAGCTCACCGTTACCGTCGGTTCCGTTTACGTGACCGAATACAACCTGAATGCGAACTATCCCAATCCGTTCAACCCGACTACCAACATCTCCTTCGCTCTGCCGAATGACGGTGTTGTCAGTCTGTCCGTTTATGATATAAGCGGTTCACTGGTTGCTACTCTGGTTGATGGTTTCCGTTCTGCTGGTTCTTACGAAGTAACCTTTGACGCCACAGGCTTGACCTCTGGTGTTTACTTCTACCAGTTGAATGCAGGTGACTACAGTTCCATGCACAAGATGGTACTGATGAAATAGTTGTTTACTGAAAACAGTAAACCGATAAACCGTAGGGCAGGGGTGTTTCCCCTGCCCTTTTTTATGACTTCACTTGAGATTCTCCGCTATACTCAGGAATGACATTTATCTTTCTGGGACAGCTCTTCCTCACTTTCCTACAGCAGAGCTGTGAAGTGCCCAGGCATCAGGAAAAATGGTGCTGATGAAGTAGAAAGGATTCGGTACTTGAAATTCAGTTAAAAGGCGGCCGGAAGGCTACCTTTTTTGTCAATGATAAAATATTTGCTTTTTTGATAAATTTTACTTGACTCACTCATATTAATTTACTATATTAGTGAAACAAGTAACAATACTGCGATTGATTTTATAATAATCTGCGGTTAACATGCGGTAAGGAAAAAACAGGACACACTAGGGTGTGGATCACCCTGCCAAGACAGTTTAAAAGCCTGCTTGACGAAGGCACAATCGGATTCATACTCTGAGGGGAGCTGAACCCGGTTGTGCCCTTTTAAATTTTAAGAAGTATGCAAATGTAACATATGAGGAGAAAAAAATGAAAAATCTAATCATCGTTTTATGCGGATTACTTTTGGTTTTAGCAGCTTTCGCTCAGGCCGGTAAAATAGACAAGCCCTACGCCGATAAGGCGCCTTACGTCGGTCCCGTGAACCACAACCCGCCGCCCACGGACGAAATGTGGGATCTGCTGGCTTCCTACAACGTCAGCTCCCAAACGAGTGATTACCAGATCTTTGGATGTACATGGGATCCTCTTGGTTGGGGCAGATTTTTTATCAGTGGCGGCAACAACGACGACCAGCCCAATAAGATTTACATGCTGGATACTACGGGAGCTTATATCGGTGAATATGATCAACCCGGAACGGACCCCTGGGGATGGCGCGATCTGTGCTCTGACGGGACATACCTCTACGGCTCCGGCTGCGATACCATCTATGCCATGGACTTTGATGGCAATCCAGCGCCGGAGATGAACATCATCGGACCCTTCAATCCCAATCGCGCCCTGGCCTACGACCCGGTTTTGGATCACTTCTGGGTGGCGAATTACACCGGAGCCATTTACGAGATAAATCGGGATGGTGTGGCCGTGGGCGGCGGCGGTGATGGAGGATGGGGGGGGATTACCGGCATGGCCTGGGATGAATTTGCATTGGACGGCCCCTGGTTATGGCTGTTCTGCCAGTGTGGGAGTCCTGAGACCACTATCGTGCAGTATGATCCGATTAAGAAAGAGGCCACTGGATTCTCTTACCAGCTACCCTTTATGCCGGGTTTGAGCAGCCAATTTGCGGGGGGGCTCTTTATGATAAGTTTCGAGCCTAATTCTGGTAAACCAGTCTCTATAGGTGGCATCGCGCAGGGAGAACCACATGACGTTCTTTTCGAGTTGGAGATGTACCCGGAGTACGACGAATTTGCACCTGCAGCGCCTGAAAGCTTGATGTGCGCCACCTATGGACCCAGCATGACTGTCGAACTCTTCTGGACCAATCCGACTCAGGCTCTGAATGGCACCCCTTTGTCAACCATCGATTCGGTCGTCGTTCTTGTCAATGGCGAATCCTACGCGGTTATTCCGAATTCTGGTCCTGGCCAGGCGATGGCTATCCCCATCCCGCTCCCTCTTCCCCCGGAACCCTATAAGTTCGCCGTTTACTGCGTAACTGATTCCGGCGGCGCGGGCCCGCACGATTATACCAGCACCTGGGTAGGCCTGGACGTCCCCGCCCCCGTGGATAATCTGGACGCCGTCTTCGATTCCACCCAGGGTGTTATCTTAACCTGGGCAAATCCCGAAGAGGGCGGTCATGGAGGCTATTTCCCGCCGGGTAGCATCGATGGATACATCGTCATCCGTGATAACGGCATGGATCCCGATACTGTAGATTTCGCTGGTATGACAACCAGCTATCTGGATGCTTTACCCATTGCAGAGGGATTTTACCACTACAGTGTGATTCCTTTTAATGCATCGGGTTTTATATCCGCAACACCCATAAACACCCCTTACCCTTTACCTCCATTCTGGGTTTCAGAAGAAGGGAACGACCCATGGTTGGTCGAAGAACCATTTGAGTGGGTAGAAGCCAATCCCGCCAACCCGGATCCTCCCTACCTGGAGTGTTACGATACGGGCATAACAGGCGATGACCAGGTGGTGGGGCCGATTGACATCGGTTTTGAGGTCGAATTCTTCGGTGAGACCTACAGCGAGATCTATATCAGCTCCAACGGTTGGGTGTCCTTCAGCCCGCAAACGTCAGCGTATCATGTCAACCAGTCCATCCCTGCATCGAGTGAGCCGAACAACTTGATCGCCGTTTATTGGGACGATCTGGATCCGTCTGAACACGGACATGTGTACTACGCTTACAACCCTATCGACACCTCTTTCACCGTGCAGTGGGACAGCGTTGCTCATTATGGTTCTACGGTTCAGGAAGATTATTACACATTTGAAGTGACCGTTGGTTCTGAGGTCGCCATCGATCCGAAGCCCATTTTTTTCGAATATAAGTCCATCGTTCCGGGGACAGCCTTTCCCTTCCCATCCGCCACTGCAGGTATGGAGGATGCTGATGGAAGTGAGGGTTACCAGATGACTTACGACGGCTCGGGACTGTTTGAACCGACCAGCGGTCGGGGTTATGTTGCAGTCTTGCCGGTACCGACACCGTCCCCTTATATAGAAATCCTGCCTGGTCAGGGATTGGACCTGTACCAGATTGACTTCACCTTCCCTGGAGCAACCCAGATAGATTCGGATCACGGTTTGGCTGTCATCAATTGTGCGGCCATTTCTGCCGCGACCGGCGTTCCCTTTGGATATCTGAATGCGGCGATTGACACGAGCTGGGTCATCCGCAATGTGATCATCGATGCTGAATCCCTTTACCCTGAGATATGCATGGGACTTGTCTTTGACCAAGATAGCACTTACTCTTCTTTGTACTTTTACGCAGGATTAGCGGGAGAAGTCGTAATGGACTTCAGCGAGATACCAAGTGGGATTCCCTGGGATGTCGGGGATTGGGAATACAACGCTCAAGGCTTTGATACCGCAGTTACGACTATTCCAACTATGGTGGATCCTTCAGTCTATCAGTTCGTACCCGAACCCCCCGTGGTCAACTTGCAATGGGGACATACACTCGTTACGAATATAGAACAGGATAGCTGTCAGTGCGCTACTGCAGCAGCAGCCAATAGTCTGCAATACCTGGAAGAATACTTCGGCATCAATATACCACATGACCATCACTCTGCTGTCCGCAACATGTATTGGCCCCAATTCCTGGTTTACCAATTCGATGAAGACATGGATCGCCATCCTCACTGCGGATGGAATCCGTGGCCAACGGTTCCACCTGGGGTGGGTACGCAAGATTGGATTGAGGGATTGCTCGAATACATCGACACCAATAATCTAGATGGCCAGATTGACATAAAGCATAAAAATAGAGTTGGCTTTTCCGGCTATCCTCTCTATTTACCAAATACCAATGTAAATGTGGGAAGTGCCACCTCAGTCGTCAATAATGTTCCGGGTACATCTTTAACCAATTGGATCTTCGATGAACTGTCAAATGAAGCGTCTGTCGAGCTTGCCGTGCGTTGGCTAAATGATGATGGAGAATTCGATGGAGGACACGCGGTGACTATAGTTGGAGCTGGCACTAGCGGTTCGGTCCCCTGGTTCCTTTGCCGACATGATCAACTCCAGAGTAATTGGGACATACATGGGACACCCACCAATATTTGGGATGATATGGTGGATTCCACTAATGGCGGAACAGTCAATGAGCACTGTTATACAAATCTAGATACCATTGACTTTGCCTGTGGAAAGGGTATAATGGCATTCGCAATTTCTACAACGGAAGCGGTAGGACCAGTAGTTAGCGTTGTGCTTACACCCTTTGATCCTCCCATCACAATACCACCCACCGGCGGCAGTTTCCGCTTCAACATCAACGTGAATAACAACGATCCAGAACCACAGACTTTTGATGTGTGGACGAATGTAACCCTTCCTAATGGTAATCCTTTCGGGCCGCTAATTGGTCCCGTCAATCTTACGCTTCCCGGCAGTGTATCGATTGAGCGCGATAGGACTCAAAACGTGCCTGATGGTGCTCCATCTGGATTGTATTACTACAATGGTTACGTGGGCGTGTACCCTGATACTATTTTGAATAGCGATCATTTCGAGTTCACCAAATCAGACTGCGTAATCGTAGAGGGTAACGATTGGACAGAAGGATGGGCGAACAGCGGGGAGAGTTTCGATCCCTGGTTAACTGATCCGCTGGCTGGTGCAGAAATTCCTCTCAGTTTCTCCCTGAATGGCGCTTACCCCAATCCCTTCAACCCGCAGACCACGATTCGTTTCGGGTTGCCAGTGGCGTCGCAGGTAAGAATAACGATTTACGATCTGCAGGGGAGAATGGTAACGGAACTGGTTAATGGCATACGGCAAGCCGGCTTCCATGACGTCACCTTCCAGGCAGGTGATCTTGCTTCGGGATTGTACTTCTATCGAATGGATGCAGGTGAATTCACCGCCACGGGTAAGATGGTGCTGGTTAAGTAGATGCATGTTGCATGTTGCATGATGCAAGATGCAAGAAGATAGTTAAGCGCTCCCTTCGGGGGGCGCTTTTTTTGTCGGGATAATTTGTGGGGGTCAGGATTCGGGATTCAGGGGTTGGAGTTCGGTTGCGGGAGGACGCGATTTATGTGATATTCCAACTTAAATTAACAATAATTCTGCATACCGAGGACAGTATCGATAGATCTCAGAATAGTGATTTATTTTTTTAGGATCAATTTCGAATTCCGTAGGTAGCCAGCCAGGCTCACAAGGCATATTTGAATCGATATAGAGCCTTTCCTTTTGTGTAAATACGGGGACATCAATCCTATAAGGACTTTTTCTGAATTCTCGGCGAACGAACGAAAAATATCCCGAATCTAATTGTCTAAGTCTTATTTTATCATCCTTTGAACAGATGATACCACCGATGGTCAACATCTCATGCCCGTCTGCGTAGATAAAATTGAAAAGAGGTTCATAGCTCACATTATTGTTTCTCATATTTGTACCAGCAAGAATCGCATTTTCAACTACCCACTGAGTTTGTTTATGAATATCCGAAGACTGAAAATCACCCTTTGAAACTGACGGATCAAGAAGATTGCCACACTCATCTCGGAATAAACCATACCATGCACTTGCCTTTCTTTCCAAAGGTATGTTTTCTAATCTATCATCATCTGCTTTTTCAAAATCAACGTTGAAGGTTGCGATTATAATGGATCCTGTCGATAATAGACCAGCGGCATCTTGGATATCCATCAATCTTTCGTGGCTTATAGGTTTGTCATAGTCTAACCAAAGAATATGTTTTGTATCTTTATCTATCTGGGAAATGTACTCCGTCGCCGATTTATCGAATAGCTCTAGGTCCTTAAATGGCAGATTAAATTTAACACGACTTTTAATACTCGCATCGTCCTCAATGCTGACCATATCGTTGATACCAAGCAACGTCCGAAAAAGAATGAAATCCACAAAAAAGAATGCACCGAATCCCGCATACTTATAAGTCGAAATTGGAAAACCGAAGTCAGCCATTTGTTGAAAGACATGTATCATCATCCGCCGTTCTACCTGTTTACATGGTCGTAGATTGTAGGGTACCTTTAATGAACTGCTGTTTCGAGTCACTATTCCGAACACTCCCTATCTAGATAATATTTGAATACATACTCTCCTACTGCCTTATTAGACATACTTTTACGTCCAATTCTACTCTTCGCACTTTCCATCTCCTCTGCTTTGACGGAGAATTGAACACTACTATATACTTGCTGTTTGATAGGCGGCTTCCACTCAAGTGACTTTCTACCATCTGGGCTTGCAAGTGTAACGCTAGTTGCAGCTAGGGTGGTAGCGCTAATTGCTTTGAGCTCACCTGTAATTTCTTTCAGATTTACCTTTGGTTCGCCACTTACCGAACTTTCATATAGTTTGTTTTGATGTTTCAGTACTAGTCGTGATGCTGTGATCATTCTTTTCTGAGCACGGATGAAAACAGCTGACTCTGTGTTGATACCACGTTTTGTTGTATTCCACGGAAGGTTTTCAGGTTCATCTGAAACGAAAAATACTATTCCTAAAAAACCTCTGTGTTTTGGCATAAATAGTGGTAGAAGCTCCTCCCATCCTGTAAGTGGAGACTTGTCTGCGTTCACTATCACACGCCCATTACATACTATGTACCATCCTGATCTTTCCCAGCTCCATTTATCGTCATCGTGCGGTAATAATCCACATATTAATCGCGCGTTAACACTATTATCATCCCAAGATTCCTCAGCAGGTTCTATATAGTCTGACTTACCAAAAGTTAGATCCACAACCTCCACCTCTTTGCCATTCACAAAAATTCTAATATGTTTACCCAAATGGAAGGGATATGTATCTTGAATCATTCTTATTAATCTATTCTCAGTTACTGGAGTTTCGGTAAGAGTACGTATTTCATCCCTTAGATCTGTTATTTTAATCTTTGTGCCCGTTTTTGTTTCATCCGCTTCGCCTCCCACTCTATGAATTGGAATTGTCCATTCTGGTTTTGTATCCTCAAGCCATTCTGCAACCTTCATGTCCATTCTAAAGCCACTATCTAAAGCGTGTGATTCAATATTAATTTGACCCCCAATCTTGAAAATTGCACGTTTCATTCCTATACCGAAAACACTCAATGAAAACCTGTTATGCGGATCCGGGTGACCAAATCGAAAAACTTCATCTCGCGCACTTTCAAATGTGATACCACCACAATTATCTTCAATTGAAAATTGATCCTTAGAATATTTAATATCTATCTTCGCAAGGGAGGTATCTGATGAATCGTCCGTGCTCTTAAAATCTTTGTATAGATCGATGTCCTTTGTGCGAACAAGGGAATCAATAGCATTGTCTATTAGATCTAAGATTGCATCGACCAAAGAGATATCGCGAACTATCAGATCAATAAAGAATCTCTTTTCCGGATTTGCATTAGCATTAATCATAACGAAATACCTACGCCTTCTTCTAATTCTTCCTGAATTCTTTCAGATATAAGAAAACAATATTGTTCCTCATTGTCACAGGCTGAGAAGTGCATCCCTGCCTTTAAAGCAGCTAGTATGCCATTTCCACTGCCCGCAAATGGATCAATGTAAAGCTCTCCGACGGTTCCGCTTATTGTTACAATGCGCTCTAAGAGCTTCACTGGCAATTCGTTCGCCGAGCGAGTTTTTGTACTGTTATGGCGCACCGGGCTCAGGTCATCCCAAATATCGCTGAGGTTTATACCATTTCTTTCAATTATCTTCTTATATCCACCGTAGTCCTTTATATAAGAGTTGCAGTGCTTACACTTTATTGGATTCAGTTTTGGCCTGTTAAAATGACTTGGTGCTCCCTTTGTGTAATACAGCAACGCATAGTGTGCCGGATAAAGCCATTGTCCTCGAACAAACGTGTTCTTCATTGATACAGCGATCCAATGTCTAAATTGTAGCAACTCATTAAGTAAGCCCGTGATCTGTGTCGCCACGCTAGGAAGGTGATAAATATACAGTGCACCTCCCGGTTTTAATACTCTCTCGCTCTCTGTGATAAGTGTGTTCAACCAAGATATATATTCACCCCGTGGTTTCCTGTCTTGCTTTTTTCCGTTGCCATAGTCTTTACCTAAATTGAAAGGGGGATCAAGGAAGATAATTCCTGCTACATCATCTTCAAACTTTCTAAGAAACTTGTAAGCATCATCGAGATGGATTTCTCCTCTGACATTTTCATGATCGAATTTTGAATAAATTTCAAATTCAACACTATCAGATTGATTATTCATAATTTAATCTATTTTTCTGTGCCGCTTTCGACTATTGGAATATAACCTGAAAAACCAATAAACGCAAGCAATAATTTACAACAATCATTAAAATTAGGTGTAAAATTCAATCATCACTAGGATGTCCCGCCTTCTTCAGGGTAGGGTTTCACTTAAATAAATCCACCGCTATTCAAACTAATCCCCCTTACTCCCTTTGAGAAAAGGCGGGCTTTTGTGTATCCCCCTTGTCAAGGGGGAACAAAGGGGGGATCCAACTACTCCTGACTTCTTTTAGTGTTGTGTCAGATCTTGGACGCCGAAGGCGGGTGTGACCTGACGCTCCCTAACTTCCCCCACTCTTCCCTTGCATCTCGCCTAATATTGTTGTATATTATATACAGGAGCCTTCCTTTCTTGCGCCATCTTTCTAATCCCCAACCCCTGAAACCATCTTCTTGACAACGACACTTATGTCAATGACGACAAAAATGACTAACAACCTAAACCAGTTGAAAAACAATCACATAAACCCCAAAAACGTCAGATATGTCGTAATTTCAAGTTTCGTGCGGGGGAGTCAAAAAATTTGTCACTTTCGTGCTGAAAGGTAAAGCCACCTTCGTCAAATCTGTCGCCAACTGGAAATGTAAAAAATCCCCAAAACAAATCCCCCAAAAACCTCTTGACTCTGAAAAAATAATAGTTATCTTTACTATAGATCAAAGATGATCTCACGCTACCCTTTAAGCTGATCCAGCGAGGTCGGTAAGGGCTTTTCTAAAGAATACCCGCCCGCCTCTGTGCGGGTATTTCTCATAAATAAGGAGTTGTAGTGAAATTTCGTATCAAAGCCAAGCTGGCAGACGCTGACGGTATGCGCCGGACTCTAACCCGGCTTGCTCATGAAATCATCGAACGCAACAAGGGGTCAAAAGGTCTGGTGATCGTAGGAATGCAGACTCGAGGCGTGCATATCGCCAATCGTTTGAAGGATTTGATCCATAGTATCGATGGCGGGGAAGTACCGGTCGGAGTGTTGGACGTAACGCTCTACCGGGATGATTTCCGCCTGAAATTCAAGCAGCCGCAGGTGCAGGCAACGCAGATTAACTTCGACCTGGATGAGAAGAGTATCATCTTAGTGGATGACGTCATCTACACGGGCCGCACTACGCGAGCTGCGCTGGACGCCTTGATGGATCTGGGTAGAGCTGCGCGCATACAGATGGCAGTAATGGTCGATCGAGGGCACCGGGAATTACCCATCAGACCGGATTTCGTGGGCAAGAACGTGCCGACATCCATCGGTGAGGAGGTGCGCGTGCGCGTAAAAGAGGTCGATGATGAGGATGCCATCTACTTAGTTGAAATGGAAGATTTAAACGGGGAGGAACAGCCTGATGACGCCTGAAAGAGTGAAGGGTCAAGAACTGTCTTCGAGACATCTCCTGGGATTGGAGGGTATGCCGGGAGAAGAGATCAGTCACATACTAGATACGGCGGATGCTTTGAAGGAGATTTTGGATCGTCCCATTAAGAAGGTTCCCACTTTGAGAGGTGTTACCGTGGTGAACCTTTTTTTTGAACCTTCCACCCGAACGCGGCTTTCATTTGAATTGGCGGAAAAGCGATTGTCGGCTGACCTGATGAACTTCAGCAAAACCGGTTCGAGCGTTTCTAAGGGAGAGACTTTACTGGATACTGCACAAAACATCGAGGCGATGCGTATAGACGTTGTGGTAGTACGGCATCAGTGTCCAGGCGTGCCGGGATTTCTGGCTGATAGACTAAATTCAGTTATTATCAACGCTGGTGACGGAGCGCATGAACACCCTACTCAGGCGCTACTGGATATGCTGACTCTGCGGCAGAAGTTCGGTGATATCAAAGGATTGAAGGTAGCTATTGTGGGGGATATAGCTCACAGCAGAGTGGCGTTGTCAAACATATACGGTCTGAAAGCGTTGGGTGCAGAGGTGATGTTATGCGGTCCTCCTACTCTGATGCCCAGAGGTGCGGAATCTCTGCCAATCAAGGTGTGCCACGATATTGATGAAGCGATTTCCTGGGCTGATGCTTTAAACGTGCTGAGGCTTCAGCTTGAACGGCAGAAATCAGGATTTCTGCCGTCGCTGAGGGAATATCATATGACTTTCGGCATCACCATGAAACGTTTGGAGAAGGCAGCAGAAATGCCCTTAATCATGCATCCCGGACCGATGAACCGGGGAGTTGAAATTGAAAGCGCGGTAGCGGACAGCGGGCATTCAGTAGTATTAGATCAAGTAACAAACGGCGTGGCAGTGCGTATGGCTGTGTTAGTGCTGCTGTCAGCTCCTGAAGTTAAGTTAACGTGAGGTATATAGAATGGAACCGATACGATTACCAAAAAAGTATTGCTTAAAAGGTGCGCGATTGATAGATCCCGTTCAAGGCTTGGATAAAGCGGGTGATTTAGTTATAGAGAACGGCGTTATCACGGAAATTGGTTCGGATTTAAGTGCGCCGGTGTGTTGGGATATGCAGGGAGCGATTATTTGTCCTGGTTTCTTCGATCTACACGTGCATTTACGCGAACCCGGATTCGAGGATGCGGAGACGATTCGTACCGGTCAGGAAGCGGCTGCTGCAGGAGGTTTCACCGGAATGGCATGCATGCCCAATACTGAACCCACATTGGATCAGGCTGGCGTGGTTCGATGGGTAATTCAACAAGCTGATGGATTTCCGGTAGCAGTGCATCCAGTAGCTGCGGTTACAAAGGGACGTAAAGGTGAAGAACTGACTGAAATGGTGGAACTCAGGGAAACCGGAGCAGTTGGATTTTCTGATGATGGATCGCCAACCGCTAACCCGGAAATCATGCGGCGGGCGTTGGAATACAGTCTTTTAGTGAAAGCTCCGATCATCAGCCATGCTGAAGATTTGGATCTGTCCCGCGATGGTGCCATGCATGAGAGCGAAACATCAACGCGGTTGGGTTTGCCCGGTATTCCAAGAATTTCTGAGGATATCGCCACAATTCGAGATATTATGCTGGCAGAATACACGGGTGGGCATCTGCATTTAGCACATCTATCTACAGAAGGCGCTTTGAGGGCGTTTGAGGAGGCGGTGAAGCGTGGTGTTAGAGTAACTGCCGAGGTAACGCCTCATCACCTGCTGCTTTCGGACAAAGCGGTCGAAGGTTACGATACCGACACCAAGATGAAACCACCCTTGCGCGAAGAATCAGATAGGATGGCTCTGATGGAAAGCTTGAAAGCAAAGTCCATTCAAGCCATAGCCACCGATCATGCTCCGCACACATTCGAAAGCAAAGTCGTGCCTTACGATGAAGCGGCATTTGGAGTGGTTGGATTGGAAACAGCGGTGGGGCTGATCTGGGACCGTTGTGTTGATCAGGGTGTGATGGAACCAGCAGACATAGTCAGTATATTCAGTCAGGGACCGCGCCAGGTTGTGGGTCTGTCAGTGCCCGCCATAAAAGCAGGTGCGCCTATGGAATTAACCATTTTTCATCCTGAGGAAAGCTGGCAGGTGAAGACGGAGGAATTTTACAGCAAGTCCATCAATTCTCCGTTCAAGGGATGGGAATTGAAGGGCCGTCCCTGGGGGATTTTGAAAGATACCCATTGGGCGGGAAGAGTCGAACCTGATTTTAAATAATGTCATCCTCAAAGCGACATACAGTTATCGCCACAGCCGGGCATATAGATCATGGCAAAACCACTCTGGTGCGGGCTTTGACCGGGATGGAGACCGATCAACTTGAGGAGGAGAAGCGGCGGGGAATAACGATAGAATTAGGCTTCGCCTTTTTGGGTGATGACGTCACCATTATAGATGTTCCCGGGCACGAAAAATTCATAAAGACGATGGTGGCTGGCGTCAGTACGGTGGATCTGGCACTGTTGGTGATCGCTGCTGATGACGTAGTGATGCCGCAGACAAAGGAGCATTTAGCCATTCTTTATATGCTTGGCGTGGAGGATCTGTTCGTTGTAATCACTAAAATTGAGGATCAGAATTCCGACTGGTTGGATCTGGTCGAAGAGGATGTTCTAAAAATATTACCTCAAGCATATAAGAAATCCGCACGTTTTTTCCGTTGTGATTCGATCACCGGTGATGGCATAGAGAATCTAAAAAGGGCGATTATAGACTTTGCCGGTCAACTGGATATTCGCCCGGACAGCGGTGTATTTCGTTATCCCGTGGACAGAGCTTTTTCGCTTAAAGGCTACGGAACAGTTGTAACCGGAACGATATTGGGCGGGAGTGTCCGGGTTGGCGATCGTCTGCAAGTGATGCCGCAGGGTTTTGAGGTAAGGGTTCGTGGTTTGCAGAGCCACGGCAGCGATGTCAAGGAAACATATGTCGGAGTGCGCACCGCCATGAACGTGATCGGATCTGATGTTGACTCGATACATAGAGGCGATTGGATATGTGAAAAGAGTGCTTTTCAAGCCGCTGAAGTAATAGACGTCAGCCTCACCACACTCGACAATGCGCCGACTTTGAAGAACCGTGATCGAATACGGTTCCACATAGGCACATCTGAAGTAATAGGCAGGGTGGTTCTCTTCGGGAAAGATTTAGTTCAGCCGGGTGAAGATTGTTTTGCGCAGGTCATATTGGAACAAAGCATCATGGCAACACGGGGAGACCGTCTGGTAATTCGGCGATATTCTCCACTGCAGACCATCGGAGGCGGGCGGGTTTTGGATCCTGTGCCTGATCGAAAGCGCAGGTCTGCTCAGACTGCCTGGGAAGATTTTAAAGCACTCGATGCGGTCAGTGATGATGATGCTCTGGAGTTGAAAATAAACATTTCGGGGAAATTCGGCTTGGGGATTGCTGCCGTCAGAGCTTTTTCGAATTCGCCGGTTCAAGTTATATCGAATCAAATTAGTAGACTGCAAAAAGGGGGAAAGGTAGTATTGTTCGGATCAGGAGATAGCGGGCTTCTGGTTTCCGCAGAAGTTATTCGGCAGGCTGAAGTTGCTGTGACTCGGAAGATCGGGGAATACCATAAGAAGTTTCCTCAGAGCCTGGGAATTAAACAAGCGAGCCTGATCAGTGAGCTATCATCTGGTTTCCCAGCAGTTGTGTTGGAATATATAGTGGATGGTATGGTTAGTAAGTCGTTATTGCTGGACAAGGGTTACCTGCGAAGGAAGGAGCATTCCATAAGGTTGGATGCTGAAAAACAGACCCTCGTCGACAGAATTCATAAAGTTATTAAAGAGGCGGGATTCAGTCCGCCCGATTCCGGCAAACTGCAGAAACTGCTGCATATTTCCGAACCCGATCTGAACCGTATCTTAGATATATTATTCCAGCAAGGGAAGATAGTGCGCATGGCAGATGGAACTCCCTGGGATGTTGAAAACGTGCGCAATGCCTGGGATTTAATTCACCCGTATATTGCTTCTGACGATGGTAAGACGGTTTCACAGGTGCGGGAAGTATTGGGCTGTCAGCGGAAGCATACAGTGTCGTTGTTGGAATACTTTGACCGGGAAGGTTTGACCGATAGGATTGAAGATTTGCGGTTTCCAGGTGTGAATTTCCGTCAAAATTTCTAGTTGAAGACTACAAAAATGCCTTGACTTTGGGGAGAATATATATTAACTTCCCTGTCCATAAATTTAGTGCCACTCTAGCTCAGTCGGTAGAGCACCGCCCTGAAAAGGCGGGTGTGCCCAGTTCAATTCTGGGGGGTGGCACAGAAAAACGGCGCTCTGTATGGGGCGCCGTTTTGGGGTTGTCATCTGGTTGGGTGTCTCAATTCAGCTTTCACATCGCCGTAATAAAAATCAATTGTCCAAAGATTTCTTGTTTAACATCGGTAAAGCCGGCTTTTTTTAACATGTCGGTTACTTCATCCGGGCTGAAAAAGAAGACGGGACATTTGTGTAAGGATAGACGAATTTTTCGTATGCCAGCTCGCAAAGTCCCTCTTCGGGGGAACGTAGCGATCAATTTCCCATCAGTGGTTTGGCGCATTTTCTTAAGCATGGGTAGTGGTTTGGCAATATAGTCGAATAAGCCTATGCCTATGGTTATATTGAAAGGTTGCTTAAAACTGAGGTCATTATAATCTCCAACGGCAAACCTGCAGGGCGAATCAGGCTTTTTTTTAAATAGTATTTCTTTAGCTATTTCTAACATGGTAGGAGCGAAATCAACTCCCAGAATTAATTTTGGATCCTTGTCTTGTAATGCTTCCATGAAACGCCCAGATCCACATCCTACGTCGATTATTGTCTTTCCAGTTACGTCGCCGCACTCTTCGATCGTTCTGGAAAAGCGTCTCTCCATATCCCACCGGAGTTTCTTATCAAGAAAGCGGCTAAACGCGTTTTTCTGACCGGTATAAATACTATCGAAATTCTCAGCTTCTTTGTCAAAATGCTTCTGTACTAAATCTTCTGGCATTTTATACCTTCTCATACTTAGTGTTCAAATGATCTTTGATGGTAGTAAATTCGAAATCCATCAAAAGTTGCTTCAGTTTCTTTTTAGTACTGTTTAAACCTACATATTGATTGAAACCACTTCGATCGAAAAAGGATTTCAATTTGGGTTGTTGGGGATCAAGTTCCCATGGGTGTAAGTATACAACTGCAGGTATACTTTTATCGTTTAAGTCAGTTATTGCCCTCTTGGTTAGCCAATAGGGGTATATCCGAAAGAATCCTCCACCGGCAACTGGCAGCTTTCTCCCTACGAAATCCATTACGGCTAAAGGATATTCAGTTATTTTACCTGTTGTGCAATTGATATCATAGGGTGTTCTTTGTACTCCTTCTATTCCTCCTCGCTTTCGTTTTACTGGAAAAACTGAGGAATCGTATTTAAGTCCTAATTCTGTCATAACTTCGAAAGCCCAGGGTGTTTCGTCAGTTATACTGAATGAAGGAGCTCGGTGTCCCAAGACTTTATCTCCAGTGGTATCTTCCAAAAATTCTATCGCAGATTTCAGGTCAGATGTGAATTCATCCCTGCTCAATGATGTTATCAAGCGGTGGTATTCACCGTGAGTGGCGATCTCATGTCCCCTTTCGAAAATCTTTCGGATCAGTTGAGGGTGTCTCTGAGCCTCCCAACCTAACACAAAGAAAGTTGCTTTTACATCCCCCAACACCTCTAATACGCATTCTACATTTGGTTCTATTCTCTTCTCAAATTCACTCCATCGTGCAATAGGTGCTAAATCGGACATACCTGAAGTCTGATAGTAGTCCTCAAGGTCTATGGTTAACAAGTTCTTCATTTAACACACTAAGGTGAATTCCGCAAATCTCTCGAAAGGCTAATTAGAAATATAGTAATTTTCATGTCGGGATTCAACAAAATCCCGCGGAATTAACGATTGCGTTTTCGACTCTAGCAGGTTGTATTATTAGCTGTCGAATTGCAAACTGAAAAATGCGATAGCTACAGAACATCACCGAATAGTAATGTTGCTTTTCATTACTGGCAAATCTTTCCTTTCACTCTTTACCCCTCTATGAGCTTGACTTTTTCGGGGGAATTTTGTATCTTAATTATATGAAATGTCAAAGATACAAGGGCTGAACCATGTCATATAGACTGTTTCTAATGGGGTTGATCATAGCCGGATTCACCTGTCTGGCTAACGCTTATATTGATCCAGGATATCACGATAATCAGGAAATATACGATGAAATAGTAGCCTGGCAGGAACTATATCCGGATACTGTCCGAGTGGATACCATCGGGTATTCTCAAGAAGATGGACTGCCAATCTGGGCTGTAAAAATATCCGATAACGTTCATCAGGACGAGGATGAACCGACCGTATTATTTGTAGGTCAGGTTCATGCTGAGGAGCTGATTGGCGTGGAAATTACGCTGGCCTTGATCACGGATATTTTGGAACACCGCTTTCAGTACCCCTGGAAAGCCTGGCTGCGGGAACTGGAAATATGGATAGTGCCTACATTAAATCCCGAGGGGCATGCGGTTGTCATGACTGACAGCATGGACAATTCCTACCGCAAGAATAAACGTGACTGTAACCTGAATGGAATATTCGATTACCAATCCGGAATGGGCGGCGATATTGACGGTGTCGATCTGAATCGGAATTTCCCGCTGAATTGGGTGCATGGTGACTCTTTCCTTTATCCAGGACATGCGGAGTATTATGACTATTTTCGGGGATTCTCACCTTTGGGTGAGAACGAAACGCAAACCATATGGGAACTCGGCGAACAAGAGAAATTCTCGTTTTCCATCTTCTGGCATAGTTCACGCCAAGATCCCGGTGTTTCAGAACAGTTGTTTTACCCGTGGGGATGGGCTGATGAAACCAAAACCAGTCCGGATTTTGAAGTTATCGACTATATTGCTGAAGAAGTTCACTGGCTGCTTCCCAAAATAGGCACTGGTTATTATATACCAGTCCCTACTTCCAATCCAGTAGGAAACCAGCATGACAGTTTTTATGCTTACTTCGGTACGCTTGGTTTCCTTATAGAGGCCGGACCAGGCATCCAAGAACCCTATACTATTGTCGAAGAGGTAGTCGATGTAAACATCGATGCTGCAGGTTATTTGCTCAACAGAGCCAGTGAATGGACGGATATGATTCATTCACAGTTAACCGGAATCGTTACGGATGCGGTTACTGGGCTCCCACTTTCAGCGGAAGTGATAATTCCACAGCTAAATGGAGCTTATCTAAAGCCCAGAACATGTGATCCTACTTATGGGCGCTACCGGCGCATGGTTATGCCCGGAACCTATGATATTGAAGTGAGGATGAGGGGATATTATCCGCAGATGCGTACGGGCGTCTTTGCTAATCCTTCGGGCCCGATAGATGAGGATTTCGATCTGGAGCCGAAACCTGAATACCTCTTCCACGGGGAGATCAGGGAGGTGGGAGGCGGTACGCTGCCCTGTACGATGTATATTTTCGGGGAGGACGTTCAGGATACACTGGTGATTAATCCCGACGGGCAGTATTCATGCTGTTTACCGGAAGGTCAGTACGGTTTGATCATGGACAGTCAGGGGTTTGTAGTCAAACACGATAGTGTGAGCCTGGATCAGAACCAGTACATAGAATTTCAGCTATCAGGAGGCATACAGTTGTTCTCTGATGATTTTGATGGCGGTTTAAGTTATTGGGTATCGGATGGCACATACGATCAGTGGTGCACGGAACTAGCGGATTCGTTATGGACTGGTATGATAGCTGCTTCGAGTCCTCATTTAACGCCATACGAGCCGTTTTCGGAAAATTGGCTGGAGATAACGACACCTTTCGATCTTTCCAGTTTCGTTACTGCATCGCTGAGCTTCGTTCATTGGCAGTATTTCGAGCCGGGATATGATTTCGGTGAAGTGCAGGTGAGCACGGATGGCGGCGGCAGTTGGGAAACCCTTGCAGGACCTTTTGAGGATCAGGATGTAGGATGGGGGAGTTGCTATACAAATCTAACTCCCTATTGTGGTTCCGGCGACGTGCGTTTCCGCTGGCTGATCTTTTCGGATGAGAGCTTAGAAGAACAGGGTTGGCGCATCGATGAAGTTGAAGTCATGGCGGCGGATACTGTGGTGTCCGTGCAGCCGGATACGCAAATACCGCATGATTATACGCTTCTTTCGGCTTTTCCCAATCCCTTCAATGCGCAGTTGAATTTACTGATCAGTCTGCCGAATCCTGAATATGTGGGGATATCACTGTGGGATGTATCCGGCAGGTTGGTTGACCAGGTCTATCAAGGCGATCTAAATTCTGGGCAGACCCGGTTGACATGGAAGGCGAATATGGAGAACCCGTCCGGGATATATTTCCTACGTCTGGAAGATGGCAGTGATGTGCAGATACATAAGGTGCTTTATCTGAAATAATCTTTCGTGAAGTTATTTTATTAGCTTGTATAAGCCACTGCGATCTTGGACTCAAATAAATCATGAGATTGCTTCGTCACTTCGTTCCTCGTCCCGAAGGGACCCCTATGGGGCAATGACGGTAGAGCATACTTGTTTAAGATTCTTGAGAAGTAGATGAAGAACGATTACGGTCACCTGCGGTTGAGCAATCTAGTTTTTAGGGGGAAACACGGACACTATCCGCAAGAGCGCGAATTGGGGAATCGCTTCGAGGTTGACATTGACCTCAAAGTTGACCTGACCGATGCCATTAAGACCGATCGCCTCGAGGAAAGTGTCGATCTGGAGGAAGTGTATGAAGTCGTCAGACGCACAATTGAAGGTGAACCAAAAAACTTGATTGAGACACTGGCGGCGGATATATCCTCTGAATTGGTATCCCTCGGTCGAGTGCAATCTGTTACAGTGCGCGTGCGCAAACTGAATCCTCCATTACCCGGATTGGTTCAGGGGGTCATGGAAGCAGAGATTACTCATGGGCCCTGAAGTTATAATAGGACTGGGATCGAACCAGGGTGATCGTGAGGCTAACCTTAAAAGCGGTATGGAGCGGTTGGCGCGTTTGAGCCAAATAGATAAGGTCTCTTCGATATATGAAACTCAGGCGTGGGGCGGAGGCGATCAGCCGGACTTCCTCAATATGGTATGTCTGATTTCCCCGAACTTTGATGATCCGCATGAGTTGCTTAAGGCACTCAAGCAAATTGAAGTTGACTTAGGACGTGACTTGGAAGATCAGCCCAACTCACCTCGTCCGCTTGATCTGGATATTCTCTTCTGGGGAGCTAAAGTCATTAACAGTGACGATCTGATAGTGCCGCATCCTCATATTGAGCAGAGGCGGTTTGTGCTGGAACCTTTAGCGGAAATCGCTCCTGATTTCAGGCATCCTTTGTTAGAGTTGACCGTTAAGGAAATGCTGGCGCAATGTGCTGATGAGGGAAAAGTACTAAAGATGCACTGAAGGTCAGGACATGCTTCGTCTCGCCTGTGGCGATTCGGAAGCATGCCACCCATCAGCGGGGGCAAGCCCCCGCGCTACCTTATAGGTCATTAGTTAATTGCTATTATTGGGATGAAACCACCTCAAATCCAATTGGACAGATGAGATTGTTTCGGGGCTGCGCCCCTCGCAATGACGATAAAAAGAAGTTATTCAACTGTTAAACTTGGAATTAAATGAGATAGAAAAGTGCCACTGAAAGATATTGGATATTTAGCGATAGAGGGAGTTATCGGTGTGGGGAAGACCAGCTTAGCCCGCAGGCTGGCGAGGGATATTGATGCTCGATTGGTTCTGGAAACGCACGATGCCAACCCCTTCATAGAGGATTTTTATCGCGACCCGGCGCACTACGCATTCCAGACTCAAATGTTCTTTCTGCTGTCGCGCTTCCAGCAGCAACAGGAACTCCTGCAACAGGACGTTTTTCATCCTCATACGATTTCCGATTACATATTCGCCAAGGATAAGATATTTGCCTATCTGAATCTGGAAGACAGGGAACTTAAATTATACGAACAGGTCAGTTCGACTCTGGAGAAGAACATAACTAAGCCGGACCTGATTATCTATCTGCAATCCACTTTAGATCGTCTGATGAAGAATATACGCAGGCGGGGTCGCTCTTATGAGAAATATATTACGGAAGAATATCTTGAAGCACTGATGGAAGCCTACAATCACTTCTTCTTTCATTACTATGAGTCGCCTCTGTTGGTGGTGAACGCGACCAATCTGGATTTTGTCAAGCGGGAGGAGGATCTGAACACTTTAAAAGAACAGATCGACAACCATCCCGGGGGCGTAGTTTTCTTTAACCCGATGATAGTTTAAGGTATTTATCATGCTTTTCCGCATTTTATTAATTGGTTTGTTACTGTACTGGATTCTCAGAGTATTCGGGTTGTTGGGCTCCAAGAAGAAGTCCAGGATAAAGAGGGGTCGAACTCGGCAGAAGGTTAATCCTTTCGAAGGTGCTGACATTGAGGACGTCAGTTATACTGAACTGCCACCGGATGAGACCGTCAATAATGAAAACGAGAAAAAGAGACAATCTGGAAATAAAGAATAAAGCTGCATATTGCCGGAGTCTTAATGAGACGAGTCGTATCAACAGATAAAGCGCCAGCAGCAATAGGTCCCTACAGCCAGGGGATAATTGCCGAAGGAACCTTAGTGTTCACCGCCGGTCAAATTCCTATAGATCCAGTTAGTGGCGAAGTGGCGGGGGATGACATCGTTTCCCAGACGAAAAGGGCTATACAGAATCTGGACGCTGTACTGGAAGCAGCGGGATCTTCACTACAGAATGTTGTAAAGACCACAGTTTTTCTGCAGGATATGGACGATTTCGCCGCCATGAATGAGGTCTATGCCAGTTTCTTCGGTGAGGTTCCACCGGCAAGATCTGCTGTGGAAGTGGCAAAACTTCCCAAGGGGGTACTGGTTGAAATTGAAGCGGTGGCTCTGGTCGATTGATTACCAGAAGCGATTTAAACTTCCCCGATCAATGCGATATTTTGAACGTAGTATATACTGTATATTATTAGCTGTTGTATTTTCCTTCTGCTTAGTATCCGAATTATCGGCTCAGGATAGTCTGAATAATCGACCGGCATCGTCGAATCTGTTGCCTGCGACGGCTTCATTGTTTGTGCCTGGATTGGGGCAGATGGCTAAGGGAGAATGGCTGCGGGGCGGATTTTTCGCCGTGGCAGAGGGGTTTCTGATAGGTGACGCTTATTATTATTGGGAAAATCAGTACAATAAGGCTTCCTGGGATGATGCGGGGAGAGTCTTTGACCGCGATATGGCGCGCGGACTGGTTGTTTGGTACGGAGCAGGTGCTGCTTTTACCGCTTTAGACGCTTTATACATCGACAGAGGATATACTGCGAAAAACCCCACTTTGGCAGCGCTTAGATCGGTGATATTTCCGGGATGGGGACAGTTAGCCAACGGTAAACCCTGGAAAGCAGCTGTTGTATTCATCGGGCAGACCAGCCTGGCATTTTCAGCGTTCTATCAGCATGAAAACCACCTCTTTCACGACGCTTTGGGGGAAGAGAGTCAAGCTCGCTTTTACAAAGATAATCGCAACCGTTTAATCTGGTGGTCAGTAGGCGCAATGATATTAAGCGCAGTTGACGCATTTGTGGATTGTCATTTGCGGGATTGGGACGTGTCGCCCGATATCACCTTTGAACCGACCTATTTCCCAGAATACAAAACTTTCGGCTTTCAGGTTCGCTTTCCGATTAACTTAAATTGAAGTGATGGCTTTAACTAAATACCTTGACATTGCCACAGGATTAAAATCCTATGCCCAATTTTTAACTCAAAGTGGATAAATCCACTAGTCTGATCACTCAGGATAGTCTGGGATAATAAGTGTCAACTTGATAAATAATAAGCCATAACGTTTATGCTCAGTAGAGATGAAGCTTTACAGTTAGTCAAAAAGCACGTTCCCAATAAGAACCTGGTCAAGCACATGATCGCTGTGGAAGGCGTGATGCGCAGACTGGCAGGTAGATTCGGTGAGGATGCGGAAGTTTGGGGACTGGCAGGATTACTGCATGATCTGGATTATATGGAAACTGTCGATAACTTCGACCGACATGGATTCCGGACGGTGGAGATATTGGAAGATGCGGACGTACCATCAGAAGTGCTTCACGCCATCAAAGCGCACCCTGGGCACGTACAGCGCGAAACGGATATGGATAAAGCTCTTTACGCGATTGACCCCTTGACAGGACTAATCGTAGCAGCCGTGTTGATGCATCCTGAGAAGAAATTGTCTGCACTTGACGTTGAATTCGTTACTCGCCGATTCAAGGAGAAGCGTTTTGCTGCCGGAGCGAACCGGGAACAAATCAGTTCATGCAGTGACTTAGGTTTGGAGTTAGGAGAGTTTATTCAATACGGTCTTGATGGTATGCGCGATTTTGCCTCTGAATTGGGTTTTTAAGGATCAAGGATGATGAAAACCATCTTTTGCTGTTTATTAGCCTCTCTCCTTTTATCAACAACCAGCAGTGCACAAACGGGGCTGGTTCTATACAAGCAAACGGACAATTCCTGCGCAATTCTTCACGAATCGTTTAGCCTAATTAATCGGACTATTTCCTTAAATCGTTACCAGCAGTCCCAATCTGAAGTCGATTCCTGGACTTCTTGCGATAAGTTTTATCACCTGTTCGCTTCTGCGTTTATAAGCGGTATGGGTCTCTGGGCATTGGAAAGTACTCACAATGATCCACAACAATCAATGATTTCAAGTTTTGGTATCACCGTAGGTCTGGGTGGCGCTAAAGAGATTTACGACAGCCATCATCCCCATCGTCAGGCGAGTTGGAAGGACCTAATAGTTGACGCTATCGGAGCTGCTTTAGGAGTATTGGTGGTGCACGCTCTGTAAACTGATCCTGTGGTAGGTTAATGCAGCGATTATACGAAAAAGTCGGAGCGGTTCATATACATACGGTATTTTCAGATGGCTCCGGTCATTATGACCAGGTGATTCAGGATGCAACCGACGCCGGATTGGAATTTCTTCTGTTTTCCGATCACTGGACGCTGAAACCGAAGCAACAGGGAAGGGAAGGCTTCCACAATGGCATTTTAGTTGGAATTGGCTGTGAATTAAATGACAGTAAGGGACGAAATCACCTGTTAGCGTTCCAAATAGATGAAGAGATTAAAGCGGGAATTGATCCTCTTGAATATACTAAGAAGGTCGTCGAAATGGGAGGCTGGGCGGTTGTAGCTCACCCTGATGAACGGCGTGATGCTCTGCCCGAATTTCCTGCTTATCCGTGGACAACCTGGGATAGCGAAGATTTCCAGGCGATGGAGATCTGGAATCATCTGTCGGAATGGATGGAGAGGCTGACTAACCGCAATAAATACTGGCTCTACATCAATCCCAGGCGATCCGTGATAACACCGACAGAATGGACTTTGAAGACCTGGGATCGATTAAATCTAAAGCGTAGGGTTGTCGGTTTGGGCGGTGTCGATGCTCATGCGCATCACTATTCCATCTGGAGAAACGTCAACGCCTCCATCTTCCCGTATAAGATAGCCTTTCGTTCCATTCACATGCACGTGCTATTTGATGAACCTCCCGAAGAGGGGAATGATGATGCAGCTTTGACACAACTATTTCAGACTCTACGCCAAGGCCGCGCGTTTGTGGCTAACCGTTATGTCGGTCAAGCCAGGGGATTTCGGTTCTGGGCTGAAGGTGTAGAAGACAGCAAAATATACCAGATGGGTGACCGATTGCCAGCAGTCAGTCAGCTAACTTTTCACGTAAACCTGCCGCCGGATGTAACTCACGCTGTTCTGTTGAAGGACAGTCAGCAGATCTGCCACTGGAAGGACGCCGAAGGGTCATTTCGCAGTATCGGTTCCGGTGTTTATCGCGTGGAAGCGCGGCGCCGCCGTCGCGCCTTTATTTTTTCCAATCCGATCGTTATTGAGCCGTAGTTTTAGGAATTGGCAACTTCATCATGGTACGTTTCTGAAAATTTCTGTTGTTTTTAGGTTGATAATCCTTTATAATACTACGTTAAGACCTGCAATTTTCCTAAGAACTGATAAAATGAGCCAACCTTCCGGAAAAAAAGAATTCTGCGGTATTTTTGCCGTCTTTAACAGTCCCAACGCTGCGGAGATGACCTTCATGGGTTTGCATGCTCTTCAGCATCGTGGGCAGGAATCAACCGGGATAGTCAGTTCTGATGGCGAAAATCTCTATCGCCATGCAGACTTAGGTTTAGTAGCGGACGTCTTTGCCAACCCGCATAACTTGAAGAAATTAAAGGGTCACTTAGCGATTGGTCATAACCGTTATTCGACCACTGGTTCGACCTCAGTTGCCAATACGCAACCAATGGCGATCAACTACCATGGTGGAGCTTTGGCGCTGGCTCATAATGGTAACCTGGTTAATTCAGGGTCTCTGCGTCAGCAATTAGAACGCGCGGGTAGTATTTTCTCTTCATCGGCTGACAGCGAAGTGATCCTGCATTTATTGGCGAGATCGAGAAAATCGGATTTGATCGGTCAACTACGCGATGCTTTAGGGCAGATCGAGGGCGCCTATGCCCTGGTTATTTTGACTGAGGATTCTATAATCGCAGTTCGGGATCCGCATGGGTTTCGACCGTTGTGCATGGGCAGTAAAGACGGTACGGTTGTTTTCGCTAGTGAATCGTGTGCTCTGGATCTGGTTGAAGCAACTTATATCCGTGACGTCGACGCCGGAGAAATCGTAGTAGTAAGCGAAGATGGTGTAAAAAGCCATCACCTGCCGCCCGTCGATAGCGTAACGCAATGCATATTTGAATTCATCTATTTTTCTCGACCTGACAGCCGCATATTTGGCGAGTATGTGGATAAAACGCGCCGGAAATTGGGCAAAGTTTTGGCTGAAGAGAGCCCCACTCCCGGGGCTGATATAGTCATTTCAGTGCCTGATTCGTCGAATACTGCGGCGTTAGGGTATGCTCAGAAAGCGGGGTTGCCTTATGAACTTGCCTTAATACGCAACCACTATATCGGGCGCACTTTTATTCATCCGTCTCAGGTTATGAGGGACTATAACGTCAGGGTGAAATTCAATACCGTTGGCGGGGTGCTTCGAGGTAGAAGTGTGGTGGTTGTGGATGATTCTATAGTGCGGGGGACAACTCTGAAGAAGTTGACTTCGTTGATCCGCCACGCAGGCGCCTCTGAAGTGCACCTGCGCATCAGTTCACCGCCGATTCGCTATCCTTGCTTCTTCGGTATGGATTTTCCCACCAGCAAGGAATTGGTTGCTTCGCACAAGGATGTGGAAGAAGTGCGCAGTTTCTTAGGCGTCGATTCACTTAATTATCTCTCTATAGAGGGTTTACTTCGCGCCGTTCCGGTGGGGAGATGCGGATATTGCACCTGTTGTTTTACCGGTGATTATCCGGTAGAGATCAAGGAGGCTTGCGATAAGCATCTTTTAGAACATACTACTCACATCATGGAACTTGAATTCAAGGATGATAAGGAATAAATATTGTTTTCGTTTCAGGAAAGAGTTGATTTTCCGTACATTTAGCTGTAAGTAACTACTAATTTATCATTAACATGGTCAAGCCCGGCTGGTTCGATACATTCTTCATCCTGCGCCCTACGCTGTTTTTCCCTGCCTGGACGTTCTTCCTGGCTGGTTATAGTCGAGGCAATGGGAGTAATCCTGCTTTATTAATGCTGTGGCTCGCTGCTGGGATGGGGGCTTCTTTTTTACTCAACCAGTTGAGTGATAGGCAGGAGGACAGATTAAACAGCAAGCTCTGGGCACTCTGGGGAAAATACTTATCGACCAGAACCATATATGCCGAACTCGTTCTACTGATCGCGGCAGCGGTTGTCGGTGGAATCTGGGCTGGATTAGAACTTTCTCTTCTGTTAACTGCATATTTTCTAATCGGCGGATATTTTTATAATTTTCCACCATTTCGCTTGAAAGCGAGACCCATATCGGGTATTATTGCCTGCGGTATAGGTGTTTGGCTCTTCTTTCTTATTGGAATGCGCGCAGGAGAGGGTGCTCTGCTACCAGGTTTAGTTTATGGTTTGCCTTATGCTTTGGCGGGGGCGGCTGTAACTCTGCTCACTCATGTGCCAGATATAAAAGGTGATCGTCAGGCGGGTGTGCGCACTTTCCCGGCGGTTTATGGTCTAACGAAAACGGGAGCATGGGCTTGCGGTCTGGTTGGATTATGCGCTATATTAACCTATTTCCTGCGTGATTACATTCTGCTGGCAGCTTCCCTGATATCTCTGCCGTTCTTCATCAGGTACTATCTATTAAAGAGCAGTGAAACAGCGCAATTTGCGGTTAAAATATCCATATTCTGTATAGCTATAGGGGTAGGATTGACCTGGATTCCCTTTCTGGTGATTATCGCCCTTTATTATCCTTTTGCACGTTGGTATCACCGCGAAAGATTAGGCTTAAATTACCCTGGCTTTGATTCTAAGGTGACGCCAGAAGAGAGCGTTATTGTCCAAAAAAGGCAGATGGAGGAGATTGAGACAATTTGAGTGTGATGAACTATAGAGCGAAAAGAAAAGGAAAACGCACCGAACTTACCTCACTTATTATAAAGGAAGAAAATTGCGATTATTGCGGTTGCTGTGTAGCGGTTTGTCCCGTTGATTGTATTGAACTTGAAGAGAAGAAAATATCTATCGATATGATTAAGTGTACATTGTGCGGCAATTGTCCTTATGCCTGCCCGGTCAGCGCATTAGTGGGGGAAACCGCATGATAAACGATAGCTACGATATCATTGTCGTGGGGGGTGGTCCCGCAGGAACTACAGCGGCAAGGTGGGCTGCTTTGGGTGGTGCTTCTGTTCTTTTGTTAGAAAAGGATCGTGAACTGGGGATACCGGTTCGCTGTGCTGAGGCAGTTGGGTGGAAGACTCTCTTAAAGTACGTCCAACCGAATCCACAGGCTGTTACCGTAAAGCTGAACTCGGTGCGATTTATTGCTCCAGATGGAACTGAATTCGTTTTTAAAACTGATGATGTCGGCTGCATTCTAAACAGGCGGATTTTTGATCATGATTTGGGGAGAATGGCGGCACAAGCTGGGGCTCGAATTATAACTCGTGCATACGTGAACGGTCTGGTTTTTCAATCGGGTAAAATTGGGGGGGTTAAGGTTAGTTTACCTGATGGGAATAAAGAGATTAAAGCTAAGATCATTATCGCAGCCGATGGTGTGGAATCGAGAGTGGGCCGGTGGGCTGGCATTAGAACTCATCACGTTCCCAAGGATCTGGAAAGCTGTTACCAGATGACGCTGGGTGGGATTTCTGTAAATACTGATTATGTGAGCTGTTATTTTGGTACGAACGTCGCGCCGGGTGGATACGCCTGGGTGTTTCCCAAGGATGAGGATACCGCTAATGTTGGTTTAGGTATTTCTGCTAATCGCAGTGAAGAATTAAAGGCCCAGGATTATTTAGAGCGTTTTGTAGAAAAGCGCTTTCCTGGAGCATCTGTTTTAGCATGCGTAGCGGGGGGAGTCCCCAACACCAAGCCTTTTAAAAAGGTGCACGGAGACGGTATTTTATTAGCCGGCGATGCGGCAGGGCAGGCTAGCCCTTTAACCGGAGGCGGTATTACCAACGCCATCGCTGCCGGGAAATTGGCTGGTGAAATAGCTTGCGAAAGTCTCAAGAACGGATCGTATCTCGAGAAGAATCTTGCCGTCTATACGAAAAAGTGGGAGGATCAATGGGGGGGAGAGCACAGGCGGTTATACCGAATCAAAGAAGTTGTTAATAAGTTAAGTGACGTGACGCTTAATAATGCCGCGCACATATTAGCTGAGATACCGTCGGAACAGATAACTTTAAAGCAGGTTTTTCGCACAACTTTAGCGCGGCATCCCAAAATACTGATAGACATAGCGAGATGTTTTCTCTGAAAGCAGGAGGTGCCAAAATGCCTGAGGGAAAAGCTTTCACTCTATCCAATGCGATGAGTATCTTCAGGGTACTCCTCCTGGGACCGATTTATCTGGGGCTGAGCCAGAATACGGCTTCTGGTAATCTGTGGGCGCTCAACTTCATGTTATTGGCGGTTCTATCTGATTATTTCGATGGTTACTTAGCTCGTAAACTGCAACAGGAAAGCGATTGGGGAAGATTATTAGATCCGGTAGCTGATAAGATATGCATCTTTGCGGTATGTTTGATGCTAGCGTCGCCCATAAGGGAGAATCCTGTTCCCAGTTGGCTGCTATGGGTTTTAGTCGTGCGGGAGTTTATAGTTGTAAGCGGCGGTTATTTGATATACCGGCGTAAAAGGGTGGTGGTTAAATCTAATATATGGGGGAAAAGCACATCATTTGTGTTAGCTTTGATGCTCTTCAGTTATATGCTCCAGTTACAGCCCGCCATTATCTGGCTGTCATGGCTGAATTACAATTTCCTGCTGTGGCTCTCCTTTTCCTTCATCATAGTTTCCACTACTTCATACGGAGTGCGGTTCTACAGAGCTTTCTTTACCAGTGAAGGTTCAATCGGGTCCAGAGTGATGAAGCCTGACAGCGCGGGACAAAGCACCGGGTCAAACCGAAGTGAGGGTAAAGCTTGATCCATTTGAATCCATTTATGCTCAGAAAAAAACAGTAGCCCCGTCTGTCTGAATACCTCCATTGATAGTCGAGTCAATTTACATTTTTCACTTATAAACAACTGAGAATGGAAGAGTTACGATTCTACAATACATTTACGCGGCGAAAGGAGCCATTCAAGCCCATAATTGCCGACGAAGTGCGGATGTACACGTGCGGACCGACCGTGCATGATTTTGCTCACTTAGGTAATTACCGCGCCTATATTTTCGAAGATATCTTAAGACGGACGCTGAAGTTCTTCGGTTACAGTGTTATCCAGGTGATGAACCTGACTGACGTGGATGATAAAACTATCAGAAAGAGCCGGGAAAGGGGGGTAACTTTACAGGAATACACCAGGGAATATACAGAATCCTTCTTTGAGGATTTAGATGCACTGCGGATCGAGAGGGCTGAATTCTATCCGGAAGCCACCAAACATATTCCTGAGATGGTGGAATTGATAGAGAAGCTCATCGCCAATGGACATACCTATGAAACTGACGGGTCTATCTACTTCAGGATCAGCAGTTTTCCTGCATATGGTCGTTTGGCTAATGTGAAATTGGATGACTTGAGATCCGGGGTGCGTGTGGATTCGGATGAATATGAGAAGGAGGACGTGCGGGATTTTGCCTTATGGAAGAGCTGGACACCTGATGACGGCGACGTCTTCTGGGATACTTCAATTGGAAAAGGGAGACCCGGCTGGCACATTGAGTGTTCCGCCATGTCCACAAAGTATTTGGGAGAACATTTCGACATACATAGCGGTGGTGTTGACAACATCTTTCCGCATCACGAAAATGAGATAGCGCAGTCCCTTTGTGGTTACGGTGGTGATTTCGTCAACGTGTGGATGCACAATGCACACTTGATGGTTAATAGTGAGAAGATGTCGAAATCGTTGAACAATTTCTTCAAACTGAAAGAGGTCACTTCAACCGGTATTTCACCGCGGGCAGTGAGGTATTTCCTGCTATCTGCGCATTACCGGCAACCTCTGAACTTAGTGTATGACCCTGATAATAACATTACTGACAGCTTCGATGCGGCTTCCGGGGCACTGGATCGCATAGATGAATTTCGAACTAAATTAGCGGAACTGCAGAAACAGGGGGAAGACAGCGGAGAAGCAGGTGATGATATACTGGATATTATTGATAAGGCTCGTTCCTCATTCAAAGGAGCGTTAGGTAATGACCTGGACATATCAGGAGCGTTAGGGGCGCTCTTCGGAATGATAAAGGATGTGAACCGTTTGCTGGATGAAGCGCAAGTCACTGCCGTTGATGCGGTAGCGCTCGATGATCTTCTCATGGATTGGGACAGGGTGCTGGGCGTGATTCGGCCTGAAGAAAGGGGAGAGATAGATGTTGAACGGATCGAAGCGCTGATAGAAGAGCGGAAACAAGCCCGCCAAGCCAAAGATTTCGCCCGTTCTGATGAAATCCGCGACCTGTTAGCTTCCGAAGGGATTATCATACAGGATACGCCTGGGGGAGTGAGGTGGAGGAAGAAGTAGGGGGGGACATGCCCAGCGCTGAAGCACTGAGCTACGGATATTGGAAAGCCCGCTAAAGCGGGCTGAACATAAATATCGCAAGGGTTAAGAAGCGTCAGGTCACACTTCCCTAAAGGGAATCAGGACCCGCCGCAAATTTCAAGTAGCTTGTCTGCTGCTTATTAGAACATGCTTCGTCTCGCCTTTGGCGATCCGGAAGCATGCCACCCATCAGCGGGGGCAAGCCCCCGCGCTACCTTTTTCATCCCGCTATGGCGGGATTTTACTATTTCACCAGCAACGCTTTTGATACCTGAGAAATACCTGAAGCTTCAAAGCGCAGGAAGTAAACTCCGGAAGGCAGATGCCCCGCATTTACGGTCAACTGGTGTTGACCAGCCTGCCTGTAACCGTCAACTATATCCAGAACTTTCCGCCCCATAGAATTGAAGAGTGCCAGTTTCACATGATCCGGTTTGGGGATGGCGAATTCCACCACAGTTGTGGGGTTGAAGGGATTGGGTGAGGGTGGCTTCATTTCGGGTGAGATAACCGTTTTGGTTTCATCTACCGAACCGAAGATTTCTATCTCCTGGCAATCGGGGAACACGAAGCCGCTGGTACTGCCATCAATTCCACTCTTAGTGAAATCGAAACTGCCGTAAGTCCACACTGACTGCTGCGATTGATCACCCACGAAAGCGTAATAGGTGTAAGTTCCCGCAGGCGCTCCCGCAGGAACTCCTTGAGTCAAATCACGAGAGATTATAGTAGGCGGCAGATTAAGAGCTCGGTTTATAGTGGGACCGAAGCTGATGTTATTAGGCAGGCGAATCTCCGTCCATATATCGAATGAGAGCGTGTTTCCCGACATGTTTTCTAAAGTGATATTGAAGTCAATCGTTCCACCCTGTGAGGGAATAATCACCGATCCTGACGGCGTGGCTGATATAGCTAATTCTGGCAGAGAGAAAGGATATAGGGTGCTGTCTTCAACTGCGATGTAGTACAAATCGGCAGCTACATTGGTGTATATCTCTTCATGACCGTCCGTCCAGCGGATGATGATTGAATCGGCGGAGGTTGAACTTCCCATTCCAAATTCCACCGGCAGACTCATGTGGGATTGGTAACCTCCCCCGGATTGCACTTCTCTGAACTGACGGTGCGTATCGGTTACGACAGTTACTCTGACGCCCACGCCAGCCTGGTTTGTGGAAGTTCTGCCACTGGGGGCTATGGAAATCCAGTGATTGCTGTTACCGGAATTGACATACAACCGATCCATGGCGGCCTGGTTGGAAATGTAGATATCCATGAATCCGTCACCGTTGGGATCTCCGATGGATAAGCCATCCGAATAGTACGGATCATTGATCCCCACCGCTATGGCTTCGTCTATAAAGGTTCCATCCCCCTGGTTGTGCCAGAGGAACTCATTGCTGCCGGGGAGATCACTATTACAGACGAAGATATCCAACCAGCCGTCATTGTCGAAATCCGCCCAACCCATAGTGCGACCCTGTTGACTGTCAGTTACGCCTGCACTGACAGTTACATCCGAAAATGTGCCATCGCCGTTGTTACGGAAGAGCTGATTTGTTCCAAAACGACTCACTAAGTAGATATCCAACCAGCCATCAGCATCGTAGTCCTCGAAATAGGCAGACTTGCTGGCTCCTGCGGCTGCTACACCGGCTGTGGCGGTTACATCTGTGAACGTGCCACCATCATTGCGAAAGAGGACGTTGTCGGTGAATTCGTTAGCTATGTAGATGTCAGGATCACCGTCGTTGTCATAATCGCCGGCAGAACCGCCCATACCATAGAATTCAGAAAGATCCAATCCCAGCACCACAGCCATGTCGGTGAAGGTACCGTCGCCGTTGTTATGGTAGAGAGCGTTAGGTTCGATACCCATGTGATTGGCGCTGGCAACGAAGAGGTCCAACCAGCCGTCACCATCGTAATCGAATGCCATAGCGTCGTGCGATTCATACTGGTGACCGGTTCCAGTGGAGGCTGTTACGTCTAAGTAACTACCTCCCGCCTGGCGGTAATACATGTGGTTGGGGATTCCTAAGTAATCATGACTGGTTACATAGACGTCCATAAGTCCATCATTATTGAAGTCGGCAACCAGATCCATGGTGGAAGGTCCTGAATCTATCAGGTTCACTTCGGCAGTGGCAATTTCAAAGGTCAGATCTCCTCGGGAACGGTAATACACATTGTCACCGGAAATGAAACCACCTACTGCCAGATAAAGGTCTTCCTTGCCATCTCCATTTTCATCGAAGAAAGCAGCGCCTTGTGAGAGAATATTCAGTTCAATGCCTGCTTCAGCCGCCACATCCGTAAAGGTAACGTCAATGCTGGCGAAAGTTGGCGCCATATTTCCGGATGACAGCAGTGTAAGTAGCAATCCGGCAATTATTGACTTGAAATTATATCTATTCATGAGTAAATTTCCTTAGATTACAAAGTGGTTTAAATTCAGTACGTAAAGAAAATCGTAAACATTGGAAAAGGGGAGTTACCATGACATATGAGATCAAACGGTTTGACCTATTAAGTGTGTTCAAAATCTGCTTTCTGATCTATCTGGCAGCGGGCTTTCTGATGGGTCTGTTCTATTCACTGATTATCATGAAAATGATCGCTTCATTCGGGCCGCTGATTGGAAATGGAATGTTCGAAGGAATCGGTCAGGTCAGTTTCATTGGAGCTATAGTACTGGCATTCTTCATGGCGATCTTCATGGCGGTGATCTGGTCGATTATAACGGTTATCGTAGCGGGGATTTACAATGTCTTAGCCGGATTTATAGGCGGTTTAAGACTGGAAATGGATGCAGTACCGGTAGGTTACCAGCAAACGGTGATGCCGACACCACCGCAGAATCCACCATCTAACACCGGAGAATCCGACCATGTCTAAAGTACGAGTTCGATTTGCCCCCAGCCCAACCGGTTATCTACACGTTGGAGGAGCGCGTACTGCTCTTTTCAACTGGTTATTTGCCAGACATCACGGCGGTAAAATGCTGTTACGCATCGAAGATACAGACAGGGTGAGGTCAACACCAGAAGCGGAGAAAGCTATATTCGATGGTTTACGATGGCTGGGCATTGATTGGGATGAAGAGCCGCTGTTCCAGTTCCAGCAGCGAGAGAAACACCAGATGGTGGTCGAAGAACTACTATCGAGCGGAACGGCTTATCGTTGTTTCTGCGATCCGGAAGTGTTAGCCCAAAAACAGAAAGAGCTACAGAAGAGTGGTAGCAAATGGGGCTATCCTGGTACCTGCAGAGAACTCACAAAGGATCAGGTAAAAGATAAACTAAGTGCTGGAGATCCCTTCGCCGTTCGCTTTAGGACGACGGAAGGCGTAACTCAGTTTGATGATATTGTTCACGGCTCGATTGAGATCAATAATGAGGAGATAGACGATTTCATACTGTTGCGGCGTAATGGTACGCCGGTGTATCAGGTAGCCGTCGTTGCTGATGACAGCGATATGAAGATCACGCACGTCATTCGCGGCGATGACCATATAACCAACACACCCAAACAGGTGCTTCTGTACAAAGCGCTGGGATTACCGGTGCCGCAGTTCGCACATGTGCCGTTGATTTTAGGAGCTGACAAGAAGAGGCTTTCCAAGCGGCATGGAGCGACCTCGGTTACTGAGTACCGTGACAAGGGAATACTGGCTCAGACTATGGTGAATTTCCTGGCACTGTTAGGCTGGTCACCCGGGGATGACAAGGAAATCATGAGCATCGATGAACTTATCGAGGTTTTCGATCTTAAGGGAATCAACGTTGCTGGTGCGATATTTGATGAGACCAAGTTAGAGTGGATGAATGGGCAGTATATTGCCAGCTTTTCAGCTAGTGAGCTCTGGGACAAAATCGCTCCTGTTACGCAATCTTACTGTACAGAGAACAATCTAGAAATGCCGGAGCGTTCCCTTGGGCTGCAGCTTGCCGATTTGTATGGGGAGCGATTGAAGTATTTGAACGAAGCACCAGAGAAAATGGCGTTTTTTCTCAGTGATCCCGCTACGCGGGACGAAAAAGGTGTCAGAAAACACTGGAAAGAAGATACGCCTGAGCAGATGAAAAGATTGCTTGAGGAACTTGAGAGAACAGAGGAATGGTTCGAAGAGGCGTTGGAAGCTGCCATTGACATAGTCGCGGAGGAATTTAACGTAAAAAGAGGGAAGGTGATACAACCAGTCAGACTGGCGCTTACAGGTGGAACAGCGAGCCCGGGGATATTTGCTGTGATGACTTTGTTAGGGAAGGAAACCTGTCTGCGGAGAATAGGTCATGCTATCAGAAATATTGGCTGAAAATACCTGCGGATAACGTTTTTCCTGATGCAAGATCAGGTCGATTAGGGCCTCGTTTTGAAGAGGATACTGCTTGACAAGACGTTATTTAATGTTTAGATTTATGCAGATATTGTGCCTTTTATGGTTACCAATGAAAAATATGATATAATGCTGATATAAGGAGGTTTCTGATGAAATTAGTTGGCTTCTGCATGACAATTCTGATTCTGGCAATGTCCGCATACGCTGCACCAGTGCCCTTGGGTGACGCACAAGTAGCAGCAACCTGGGTTGCTGAATCAAAATGGGGTTCATTGAATCTGATCGAAAGAGAGACGCTTTACCTGCCGGATGGATCTGCTGCGACATATTGCTTTACCTATGGGCGTAATGGCGTGGAAGAACTGGATTTAACCGGAGTGAAAGTTGGATATGAAGTTCGCCAGAGCGGTTCGATAGTAGAAGGCTGGGAAATCGCCATGAATGCCGAGAACTACGCTTATGTTTACATGGCAGTTGATGATCAGTACGGTCCTGTACTGGAAATGTGCGATGGTTTGCCAACACATATGATTTTCACCGAAGACGTCAGAGCGCAGGGTAGAGCTGCTTTGGGTTCTGCTGCCCAAATAGTCGAAAATTACTATCTGTTTCCTCTGGAAAACTGGTACATGGTGACAGATGGTTCTGAAAGCTTGGTTCTCAATCCCAGGCGGCGGATTCAGGTGACCCCTGACGTTTTCGAAACGTTCGAGGTCATGTACGATTTACCCGGAAATCCCACCGCTCCCGAATATTGGAATCAGGCGATACATACTCAGCCGATGGTAATGGATGAAAGCGGTTATATCCCCGATGTGCCTAACTATAACCAGGAAGACACAGACTGTGGACCTCATGCATCGGCACAGGCGACAGGATACTGGGATGATCATGAATATCTTTCCATGGGCCCTTTTGATCTACTGATAGATGTGGACTTTTGGGGTTTACGCGACGAGATGCGTGCAGCCATGGGCTGGGTATCCGGCAGTGGTGTAACCATGATGGAAATCCGGGATGGCATCCAAGCGGTGTGCAACGATGCCGCTTACGCAAACAACTACAATTTCACCGTGACATTGTACAACTGGCCGGATTATTCTACTTTTGCAAATGCCGTGAATGCCGGACGACCAGGTGTGGTTGGGATTTATAATCACCCATATTACGGTAATCACGCCATGACGGTGGTGGGCTTCAATGACACACCTTCTCAGATGATCCAGGTACACGACAACTGGCCGCCCAATACCAATGAACCCTGGATAGCTTACGATGGTACGGTGGATGGATTTGTCGACGTTATTCCCGGAGAAGGCGGCGCAACGCCTATATTCCTGGCTGACATAAGCGGAAGTTACGAGAACGGCTGCATGGAGATCACCTGGACGACGGCGAGCGAACTGAACGCCTACGGATATAACATTTTACGCGATACCGGAGAAGGCTGGGTGCAGATCAACCCGGAGATGATACCGTGCCAGGGCGGTCAATACACGACCGCGACCTACACTTTCAGCGATCCCGACGTGCAGGTGGGTAACACATACACATATGCCTTGCAAACCTACTTCATTGACGGTCATTCGGAAATTTCAGCAACAGGCACGATAAGGTTGTTGGTCCACGATCTGGCGCAGAATACTCCGAATCCCTTCAACCCCGAAACTACGATAATTTACACGGTGCCGGAAGCTGGATTCGTCAACTTAACGGTATATGACGTGCGCGGCACTCTGGTAAAGAAGCTGGTGAACCAATTTCAACCGGCGGACAAATATAATGTTACATTTGACGGTAGTAATCTCGTATCCGGAATCTATTTCTATCGCATGGTAGCCGGTGATTACACAGCTATCCGTAAGATGGTGTTGATGAAATAGCAGTTAGCTGTTAGCGGTTAGTAATAACAGAAGGCGTCTCAAATTGAGGCGCCTTTTTATATGCTATAGTAGAAGATTGAGAATCGTCAGTGGCAGGTTTTGCAGGAAGTGGCATGGCAGCCGGAACAATCAGAATTTGATCCGGATGATACCGTCTTTCCGCCTGATGAAAATCCAAAAGCTGACATCAGTTTGCGCGGTGAATTGGTGCCGCATTGAGGGCATACTACATGGGAAAGATCCACGGATAGGGATACCAGTTCATCGAACTTATTCTGGCATTTGCTGCATTCGAATTCGTAGATGGGCATGAAATAATAAGGTTTATATGTTGTATGGGAACGTATGAATGTATTTCCTAAATATACGAAAATCAGAGGCAGATGTCAAGGGAAGGGAGTGTGAGTATTTAAAATCTTAAGTAATTAACCGATTAATCGGTTCGCGATTTGATTTCACAGTAACTGTAGGGTGGACTAAGTGAAGACGAAGTCGCAACGCAGTCCACCGTTTGTATTATGGTAGCCTGCGTCCCGCCTATGCGAGACTACAAAACTAAATGGTAAGATTGGTATGTGTCCCTACCCAGCTTTCACGGTCTTGAACTGCTGCCCGTCGTGAACGAGATGGTGCTCTTTGTCGTCTAATAGCGTTTCCAGCATAACCGGGTGTCCCCAGAGTTGCTGGGCGTAGGCGATGGTTTTTTCGGCATATTCGAGGTCCAATTCCCTGCCATCGTAGTCGTGTTTCAGATAGAGGGTGCGCTCTCCTAAATGGTCAGAATCGAAAATCTTGATTACCGGTATGGAGGTGGTTCCCACCTGTTTAATCAGGGTTTGCTTAATCTTTTCCCAGTTGTCCTCATCTGCGATTTCCGAAACGACTCGGTCATTGCCCTGTTTTTCATGCCGGAAAAGGTCCATATCTCTCACCAGTTCTTCAGTTAAATACTGGCGCAGGAAACTGCTGTCCCGGTCGATTTTACGCACCTGGAAGATTTTCTCTCTGCCTTCTCCGTTCTTACGCCCGGATTCAGTTTTTTCTTCATCAGTGGGATCATCCCAGCGGCTTTCGATATCCTCATATATCCTGTAACCTAAGTGGTAGGGGTTGATCTGACCCGGGGTGGGTCTCAGCACCTGATTGTGGCGTACCATGAATTCGATATGTAATTCCTGAGGTAGTTCCAGTGAATCCAGAATGCGTTTATGCCAGAAGGAAGCCCACCCTTCGTTCATGATCTTGGTTTCGATCTGAGGCAGGAAATATTGGGTTTCCTGGTGAATGATGGTTAAAAGATCTTTCTCCCATTCCGAAAGGTTGAAGTTGTGGTCGCGGATGAAGAGTAGGAGATCCTCATCCGGTTCTAAAGGAACACGGCTGGTGTCCGGCGGTTTCCATTCTTCGCGTTTGTGAATCGCCTGGTAGGGATCATACCTGGGTTGTGACCTTTCCCAGGCTAAATCTTCCTGTTCTTCACGGTTCAGCTTGCGGATTTCCAGGTTGCGGCGGCACTGCAGTGAAAGAGCATGCGCTGCATCTAAGATTTCGTCGACTTTGGTCTGCCCTATACCGGGGGCTTCTACGTAATCCCGGACTCTGTCGGCGTGCGTCTTGAATTTCTCAATAGTGTATTGGTTGTTTGAATGACGGAAGGTGAAGTTGTTCTTGAAGAAATCATTATGCGCATAGACGTGGGCGATGGTTAGAATTTGCAGAAGCAGGGAATTATCCCTCATGAGGTAAGCCAAGCTGGGATTGCTGTTGATGACCATTTCATAAGGCAATCCGCTGACGCCGTAGTCGTAGAGGGTTTTCTGCTTTTCGTAAGCCTTACCGAAGGACCAGTGAGGATAGCGCGAAGGCATGCCGGAATAGGACATGTAACCCAGCATCTGGAAATGATCACAAATTTCAAAGTGTTGCGGGAAGGGATCGAGCCCGAATTCCTCGACTTTGGCGAGGATCTTCTCATCCCATTTCTGCAGGTCTTCCACTGAATAATTCATGATGCCAGCTTTGCTTATTCTTCACCCAGTTCTTCATCCTCGATTTTGTCAACCGAAATCAATCTGCGGAAGCCGGACCAGAGGTCTTCCTTCTTCTCAATTTTCACCATACAGAAGTTTTCAGCATCTATAGACTGGAACAGTTTATATAGAGGCGCGCCCCAATCCCAGGAACCAGTGGGCTTTATTTCGCCGTAACCGAACAGGTTGCATATCTCACAGAGTTCCTTAGCAGATTCCAATGCCGCATCGTTGTCCGATGTGAAGTTATCACCGTCGGACGTATGGAAGGCGTAGATATTCCACAATGCCGGATGGTATCGTGCTTCGATGATCTCCAGAGCCTTTTTATAGCCGGAGGAGACGAAGGTCCCGCCTGATTCTCCTTTGTAGAAGAATTCGTCTTCATCCACTTCGCGGGCTTCGGTGTGATGGGCGATGAAGACCAGTTCGGTGTTTTCATAGCGTTGATTGACGAATTGGTACAGGAGAAAGTAGAAACTGCGCGCCAGATATTTCTTGACCGTATCCATGGAACCGGAAGTATCCATAATGCAGATGACAACGGCGTTGGACTCTAACTTGATATCCTCTACCAAATGGCGGTATTTGAGGTCGTCATAATGAAAAGGGAAACGTCTCTCTTCGCTCTCTTCCTGACCGTTTTGAATGTTGCCGTTTAGGCTGCCGTTGGAGTTGTTATTCACGCGGCGGGGACCGATGGTGGCGTGTCTGCGGCGGATGCGGGATTTAGCGGACTTTCTCTTATCCAGGCGAGGGCGGATGCCCTTGCGGCGATAACCTTTCCTCTTGAAGAGCCGCTTCGATTCGACCTGACGGAATTTCTTTCGCTCCCAAAAGGGCAGTTCCAGGTCTTCGAAAACGATATCTATCAGTTCTTCTAAAGTTACGTCAGTTTCGTAGTAATCTTCACCGGGCTGATCGCCTGCCTGATCTGCCGGACCCTGCCCCTGGTCGCCGGTTCTACCGACAACGTCACCGGGCTCTGTATCACCATCGCCCTGACCTGCTGCAGGGTTATTCTGCCCGTAAACAAAACGGTATTCCTTGACACCCTTGATGGGAACCTTGATAATCTTGTCCCGGGATTTCCCGATTATAGCTTCTTCAGAGATAATGTCAGCGATGTTGTCCTTGATCGCCTGCCGGACTTTTTGCCGGTGTCTCTGGCGGTCTCGGGCAGATCGGTCACTGCGTTCGAAGCTTTTATCGTAGTCGGAGAAAGTACCCATTATCCAGCCGTCTTGAATATACCCCCGCTTAAGTCATCGGGGTAAGGGATCAATCTTTCCAGAGGTTGTTGGCAGCATATTTAAGCACCACATCCACGCACTGCGGGCAGTAGTTGTTTTCCAGCATGGTTTCAACCATCTGGTTATATTTCTTCGTCTGTGATTGATCGCGGGTGCGTGCCTTGGTCACGACACGGGACATATCTTTGACTGAGGTTAAAAGTTTTTTCTCAATTGCCTCTTTTAATGGTTCATATGATTTATAATCTACATTGTTGTCCCGCCTCGACATGGACCAGAGAAACGCGATAACTTCCTGCCGGAATCCGTCGGCGGCGGATCCCACAATGCCAACCTGCTCTTCAATGCTTCCCATGAAAGCCAGATCAGGTTCTAAGTCTTCCCGGGTGTTATAGTCTTTCACCTTGGTCTTATTAACGTACGCTTCTGCATGATCTAAGTAATTCTGGAAGAGGGATTCTGCTTGTTCAGAGTAACTGTAAACGAAGGCTCTGGTGATCTCCTTTTCCAGAATTTCCAGGTACTCCTTATGCAGAGTATCCTGCAGGAATTCCAGGTACTCTTTGCGTATGTCATCGGCAAAGTCCGCTTCCTTCAACATGCGCGAAAGTGATTCCATGACGTTAATGGGATTGATGCAGTTGCCTTCTAAGTTCTCTGAAAGTGCATTATCCAGAGCTTTCATGATGAAGCGTGTGGAGATTCCATCCATGCCTTCGCGCTTGCCATCTTCGCGTAGTTCGTCAATGTCGATCTTCTTGGTTCTGCCTTTTTCCAGAACTTCATCGCCGTTAAATATCTTCAGTTTCGTCAGTAAATCGCACTTGTTGGTCTTTTCCAGACGTGTAAGAATCGCAAACATGCTGATGAGTTCAATGGTATGCGGCGCTATATGTGCTCTAAAGTTCGAGGCGTTTAGAATTTTCCTGTAAATCTTCACCTCTTCTGAGACTTCTAAGTTGTAGGGAACCTTGGCTACAACTATACGGTCCAGAATAGCCTCGTTGGTGTGGTCAGCCTTAAACTTACGCCACTCAGCTTCATTGGAATGAGCCACGATGACGGTGTCCACGTATATCATCCCATGACGTCCGGGCGCGGGGATCATCTTTTCCTGTGTGGCTGTTATCATGGCATGGAGATATTCGGTTTCGTTCTTAAATACCTCGATAAATTCCACCATACCACGGTTACCAACATTCAGAGCGCCGTTCAAATCCAGTACCCTCGGATCATTTTCGGAATACATATCCAGCTTGGAGATGTCTTCACCGCCGATTAGAACTGAAGTATCCTGGTTGTTGGGATCCACAGGTGGAACCACTCCGATACCGGTACGGCTTCTCTTGGAGAAGTCTTTGGTGATGACCGGGAACTGCTCGTAATTGCCGCTGTACTCTTCGGTCAAGCGGAAGCGGCATACTGGGCAGAGATCGCCTTCGATTTTGACATTCAGCAATTTTTCAAACTTTTTGCGCAGGTGTCTGGGGATGAGATGAAGGGGTTCTTCATGCATGGGACAATTCTTGATGACGTACATCGGTGTCCCTAGTTCCAGACAGCGCTTGAGTTTTTCCACCAGAGAGGATTTCCCAGAGCCTACCGGTCCCATGAGATAAAGCACCTGGCGTGATTCTTCGCCGCGCATGGATGCGGATTTGAAATAGCGCACGATAGCTTCAACGGTGTGCTCCATGCCAAAAAATTCATCAGCGAAGAAGTTGTATATTTTGACACCATTCCCCTTGAAGAGACGTTTAAGTTTGGGATTATGGCACTCTTCGATGGTGGTCATTCCAGCTTCCATGATGGCGTCGTATAACCGTTCATGGGCTAACTTGGTTATGTCCGGGTTTTTCTTGACTTTATCTAGGTAATCCAGAAGCGTACCTTCCCATTGATCCTGTTGGCGGGATTCCTTATCCTTCTGGATAATGCTGGCGAAATCGGCTGTTTTAGGTGTCATAATGCAGTCTCCTCCGTCTTAACCCGAGTAGTCATCAATTTTTATTGGGCAAAAACAGTGCCCAAAGGTGTTAATCGAATAGTTTAAAAGGAATGAACGATCACCTTAAAAGCGAACGCTATAAAGTAAATCGAATAAAGCGGGTTATCCAGCGTCTTTCAAGTTAATCCTGGGGCGGTAGGTTATCAGCGGGTAAATAGTGCCTCCTCCACTATATTTTACCAGTTATCATAAGGAAGGGTTCCTGAATGGGTTTGGAGGAGGATGTGGAAGTATTATAATTAAACCAGTCTGAGGCAGATTAGGTAATATCGCACGGGAATGAATTCCCGTGCGATTTAATTTCTGTCCCTACGGGACGTGTAAATTATTAAAGCGTCCCGCTTTGCGGGACAGCATGATATTAGCCAGGAAATTTATTTCCTGGCGGTGGTGGGCTATGTTTCTAAAGTTATAGTCAGCCCGAAGTGTGTTTGCTGCGGTCTGTCGTAGCTATTATTTAATCAATACTGCCTTTGTTTGCAGAATCTGATCATCTGCTTTCATTTGTAAAATATATGTTCCCGAAGCAAGGTTTTGCGGTTGCCATTGCAGTGGGTGTTGACCTGCGGGGAACAGACCAGAAGCGATCTCATCAATCAGTCTGCCGGTAAGGTCATAGGCGTTGAGGCTGATTTCCATCGGTTGCTGGAGGGATATTAAAAGTGTTGTTTCCGGGTTGAAAGGATTGGGGTAAGGACCTGAAAAATCGAAGCTGACGGGCAGGCGGTCAGGTTCCAGCCAGACGTAGGCGGTAGTGGTATCGTAATAGACTTCAACCTGTACGGATATGTAGAAGTCGGCTCCGATTCCCCATGATGATTCAATGGTACGCCATTCCGGTTCCTGATAAGCCGAAGTGCTGTCCCACCATTCGATGCTCTTATCGGTGGAGGGCCAGCCGTCATCGGCGATGAGGGCGATCGAGTCCACAGGACTGGTCTCTTCCGGTTCCCAACCTACGTGAAAGGAACTGTTTGGTGAAAAAGCTAAGTTTAAGGTATCCAGTTCTACAAACAGTGTGTCAAAAGGCAAAAGTGCGGATAAGGGTATGGGATAGGTGTATGCGGAATCCGGTCTGTTCAAGCTGGCTTCGATCTCCGATGAATCCACGATGACTGAATCCAGCGCTCCGGGATCGCCGGGATGAACGGGGTAGAGGGAATTGTTGGGGTCGTTTTCCCATATCAGGATGTGAATACCGGGAATTCCGGTGCTATCCAGATCGGGATGGTTCTTAAAAAAGCAGAAGGCGGCTTTGATCAATTTGCATGAATCACTGCTGTAGAAACGCACGTTGTGGTAGTGGTCATTATATTCATCGGGCAGAGAAAAGGCATATTCCGGTGTGCCATTGACGTAATCCAGCCAGAGCAGGGAATCTTCAAAGGTAGGCTGGGATAGCGTTCCCAAATCGTTGTGGAACATCTTCGGTGGCGGTCCTTTGGGACTGTCACCTGAAAAAGCTGCTGAAGAGATACATAGTGCCGCAATCAACGCACAAATTGCCGCTTTATTGCCAGACATAACTGCTCCATGTTAAAAGGTCGGATGAATGTGGATCAAAATCGGGGTTGGTATAGTTCAAACGTCCGAGGATTCGACTCTCTGTCCGTCCATTAAGTTCCCAAATATACGAAATTATACAGTTCGTTTACAAGTAGAAAGTACAACTTTTCATAAATTGCGCTGCGAACAGCCATGATTCCGATTGATCGGCTTTAGTTATTCTATCGTCCGTTCAGCCGGGGAGGACGGCTCTATCTCTGTTTTACGACATATTTCCCTCATACTGCTTCTTCTCATGCTGATTCCCACGATCAGCAATGCGATGCCTGCAGATTCTTTCTCGGTGAGTATCGATCTGAAATTCACTGACGTTCTGGATTTGCGCGCCTGGGATCGTCCCTTTGCTTTTACTCAGGCGATTTTAGCCGATACCACCAATGCGCTTTTATCCACAGAAGCCCAGTATTTCAAGCAGATAACCGAGATCGATTCGACGGTACAGGTATTCAAATTCCGCTACGTGCTGATGGATGAGGATTGGTATCCGCCAGTAGTCTTCAACCGGGAGCAATATACTCGGTTCCGCTTGCGGAATGACCTCAGTTCCCAACTGCTTGAAGCAAGCCTAAAAAATCTGGAAATCAGCCAAGCTGAGGGTGGTGGTGATGCCCTCACCATTGAGATCCCCTTCAAGATCAAATCGAAGACTTTTAACAAGATTTTCGGCGGAGACCGGGTAAGACTGCGGATATCCGGTAACATCACAATCGAAGGAGGATTTCGTAGGGAAGACCAAGCACAGGTGACCACAGTTTATGGGCAGCAAGCTGATTACAGCTTCCACATAGACCAGCGGCAGAGTTTTAAGATCACTGGTCAGATTGGGGATAAGGTGGAGGTTGACGTTGACCAGAGCAGTGAACGCGCTTTCGAATTCGAGAATAATCTGAAACTGACTTATACCGGTTATGAAGATGAAATAATCCAGAAGATCGAAGCGGGAAACATAAGCCTGCAATTAGCCGGAACGCAACTGGCGACTTTCTCCGGGCAGAACAAAGGTCTTTTCGGTTTGAAGACGGAACTGAAAATAGGGGCGTTTGAATTAACCGGCATAGCGAGTCTGGAAAAGGGTGAAAAGAACAAAATAGCCATCACCGGAGGAGCACAGGAAACCAGCGTGGATATACCGGTGAACCTGCCTTCCATGGGGCGCTATTTTTTCCTTTCGAAAAATTACCGAGAGGATTATAATAAATTCACAGAATCAATGTTACATAATGCAGTTTTTCATGATTTTCAGATTGACGCTAACGATTTTTACGTTTATAAACGCTATACTCTGGGGTCGGGAACACTGCCCCCTGATATGATTTATGCGTATTCAGTATACAGTGATTCATCATCGTATGAATTAGATCCAACCCAGTTCTATACTAAGGAAAAAGTTGACGAATTCAGGGCTGATAGTACTCTTTCCGATAGAAATTTTCAACCAGGTAACTACGTACTCCTGAATCAGTCACAATACACGTTCGATCCACAATTAGGCTATATCCGCCTTAATACACCCTTGATGTCCACAGACGTCCTGGCGGTAGCGTACATTCTCAACAATGGAACCACATTCGGAGACTTAGCTCCTGCACAGGGTGATACAGCTATCTTGAAGCTCATCAGCCCAGAAAGCCCCCATCCGGATGATGATACCTGGCCTCTGAAGTGGCAGAACGTTTACAGCCTGCAAGGCGTGAGCATTGAAAAGGAAGGTTTCTCGCTTAAGATTACTTATAATCCTTCCGGTGCAACCGAACAGGAGACCATGGAATTCGAGGGGCAGCAGCAGACCTTCCTGACGCTATTCGGATTGGATACGAAGAACGAAACAGGCGGAGGTTCCCCTGATGGTTTAGTGGATGATAATCCTGCATTGATAAATTACAGTTACGGTGAACTTATATTCCCGGCGCTGAGACCATTTGACCCTGATAGTGGTTATTATGTAAATAATTCCCGTCCCTCACCTGTTAACTTTGGCGATCCTGCTAAATATCCCGATTCTCTGCGCCATCCATCCATATACGATTCCACGCAGGTTATCTCCACCAATTTCAGCATTAAAGCGGAATTCAAAAGCGTACAGGCGGTCTATGAATTAGGATTTAACGTTCTGGAAGGTTCTGAAGAGGTATATTTAGGGGGACGTCTCCTGCAGCGCGGCAGCGATTACGTGATTGACTACTATTCCGGGCGATTGACTGTGCTGAATCAGTCTGCATTGTCGCCGTCAGCGAGCCTGGAGATCTTATATGAGTCAGGCGAATTGTTCCAACTCGATAAGAAGACACTGTTAGGTGTACGAGGTGAATATCATCTTTGGGAAGATTCGTTTATCGGAGCGACCGCTCTTTACCTGAATGAGAAGCCGCTCCAGGATAGGGTGCGTGTGGGCAACGAGCCTCTACGCAACTTCCTCTGGGATATCAATACGAGGCTGGTGTTCAAGCCCAAGTTCTTAACTCAAGCGGTTGATTATATACCTTTAGTGGAAACCGAAGCCCCGTCGGAATTCAAAGTTGAAATGGAATACGCCCAGGTGCATCCCAATCCCAATTCGCTGGGTAATGATGGCACTGGTGATCCCAATGGTGTCGCTTACGTGGATGATTTCGAATCCATCAAGAAGACCAGTCCCTTAGGCATTATGCGCAAGCAGTGGACTATATCCTCTTATCCTCATGGCGAACCCGAAGGGAAAAGCCGAGGGACGTTTGTCTGGTTCAACCCCTACGATCAGGTTCCCATTGAAGATATCTGGCCCTCGCGCCCAACCAACGCCAACGTGGCTCAGCGAACACACGTTATGACCATGTATTTCGGTCCTCAGCTTGCAGACAGCGCTTATCTGGCAACAAAGGAACCGGAGGTTGCCAATTCATGGGGTGGTGTGATACGTTCCCTGTCCGCCGGTTATCATAATCAGGAAAACTCAGAGTATATTGAAATAATGTTGAGTGTGCGCAAACGAAACAGCTCATATTACAATCCTGATGGGAAATTGCATATCGATTTAGGGCAGATCAGTGAAGACGTTCTCCCTAATGGAGTACTCGATACGGAGGATCAGAATATAGAAGGTTTGCCTTATGGCGATGGTTTCTGTGATCGTGATGAAGATTTAGGTTTGGACGGGTTGGGAGATCCCAACGATTTTTATGATTTTGACGGAGATAGTTTGCACGATTCCAATTACAACGATAATTGGTACTATAGTCCATCAGATCCCTATAACGTCTGGGGGATCAACGGGACTGAAGGTAACTACGATGATGAAGGTGGGCGCTACCCTGACACAGAAGACCTGGACAGAGATAATTTTCTGGACACCCAGAATAACTTTTTCCGTTATACGATAGACCTTTCCGAAACGGTCCCCGGTGCTCAGTATGGGCTGAACCCTGGAGGATCATGGAATCCCAATCCGCGCTTTTTAATAGACCGCAACGAAAATGAATGGAAGCTCTACCGTATTCCTTTAGATGCCGGCGAAGCTATCGGAAATCCGAACCTGACACAGATCGAATACGCACGCGTCTGGATGGATGGTTTCGCTGATGCAGATACATTTGAGGTTTCCATCGCTACGCTGGAAATAGTGGGCAACGAATGGGAAGCCGTCCCGGATACTACAGGCGGCGTTGCTACCGAACCGCTTTCAGTTGAAATCATCAATACATACGATAATCCCCTGTATAATTCTCCGCCGGGAGTCGCCGGTTACCGTGATCCGGTAACGGATATCGTCGCTCAGGAACAATCTCTACTGCTGCGCATGAATGACATTGCCATGGATAGCACCGGTATGGTTGTGCGGCGTCTTTACGATTACATGGATTTTCTGGAATACCGAAAGCTTAAGATGTTCGTGCACGGCGGCGGCGTCGATGAAGTGAATAACGGGCAGGTTTTCAATGATACGGATACAGAGATATGGATGTACTTCCGCTTTGGTTCGGATACTACGCGTAACTATTATGAATATAAGCAGCGCGTCTGGGCGAATTGGGATTCGCGTAACAACATAGAAATTGATCTGGCGGAGTTGACCAGCCTGAAAATTGACCCGGACAGCATGGAAGTAATTAACGATGACACGATTAGAGTAGTGGGTAATCCCTCTCTCTCACAAATTCGCCAGTTCACCGCGGGTGTTGTGCCCGTGAATCGAAATGTCGAGAAGGAGGATAATCTTGAGATATGGCTGGATGAATTGCGCTTGAGCGACGTCAAGCGTGATATAGGACGCGCAGTGCGCGCTTCAGCTAACCTAACCTTAGCTGATTTAGCATCATTCAGCGCCAATGTTGACGCCAAGGATGGCGATTTTCACAACGTCAATACGCGCGTGGGCAGCAGGTCGAACTCGATTTCGGGTTCCGCTACCGGAAACTTCAAAGTTGACAAATTCTTAAATCCTCAATGGGGACTATCCATACCGGTAAGCGGTAATTTTTCCCAATCTGAATCGGTTCCTTATTACTTCCCCAACAGCGATATCCTGGTTGATCAGGGTAATCCGGAACACGTCGATTCGGTCAAAACTTACAGCCGGGGTTATGGAGGGGGGATAAGCGCTTCCAAGAGCATTCCATCAGCGAATCCGATCCTCAAATATACTGTAGATAATCTTTCAGGCGGCTATGATTATTCCTATCAGGAATCATCGAACCCGACAACGTTATTGTCCAATACTGTTAGCCACAGTGCTGACATGGCGTATGCTCTGAACTTCGGACGACCGTCGTTAAAGTATTTGTCGTGGCTTAAAGGCGTGCCGGTGTTAAACAAATACGCAGAAGCCAGCTTCTTCTGGATGTTGACCAATATGAATCTCTCCATGCAGGGTAGTGAAAGCGTAACACAAACCCGGTATCGGGCAGGCAATAAGACCTTCAGTCATACTTTCTACTTAACGAAGAGCCTTTCAACCGGTTACCGCCCGTTTGAAAGCTTGTCGTTTGATTTAAGCCGAACTCACAAGGCGGATATGTTGATGAATCCGGAAAAGCCCAAAGACGTGGCAAACATACTGCAGGGTGATTTTGGCTGGGCTGAAGACATAGACGTCAACCAGACGTTCACTGCGCAATACAACCCGAGGTTGATCTCGCTACTGGATACAGACTTCCGTTATAATACCAGCTATCACTGGTCGTGGGGACAGGGATATATCAGCAGCGCGCAGACCATAACGAACAGTAATACCATCACGGCATCGGGTAAGTTGCGGTTAACTGAGATCTTCGTGCCGCCAACGCGACAGAAATCGGAACCGGGTCAGGAAGGTGAATCCGGCGTTGCCGGACAGCAGGAACAACAGCCTGAACCTGATGCGGGCGGTGAAGCGAAAGATGGAGAGCCTGAAGGTGGTGAGCAGGTCGGAGGGGAAGAAGGCGATCCCTCACAGAGCCAGACCGGTGGTGAAGAAGAAGGTGTGGGTGAAGACACAACGCGTGTGTTAGCCACGATAGCCAAGCCCAAGGGTCAGAGCTTCATCGGTGATTCATGGTATGCTATAAGATACATATTTTCACGGCTTCGTGACGTTGACATAACCTACACACAACAGAAGAACTGGTCAGATCCATTAGTTGAAGGACAGGCAGGAATCGGTTATCAGTTCGGTTTCGATTCACATGCTTACACCAGGATGGATTCAGCCGCTTTCTACACGGGTTATTCGACGCGTTCACGCAACGATGACTACACCTTCAAATCGGGGTTGGATTTCACTAATAATTTCAAGATAAGTCTAACTTACGATTACGGCTGGAGCCGCAGCGAATCAGCGAGTATTTCCGGGGATATACAGCAGTCCCGGTTATATTTTTTCAAAACCGGCGGGGATTCTATAGACGTTTTTGAGCTGCCCATACCCGATTGGTCAGTTACGCTGTCCGGATTGGAAAAGATGCCCATGTTCGAGAACATCGCGCAGTCGGTATCGTTGGAAAACAGCTTTTCCGGTTCAAAATCATCGAGCTGGCAGAATTCCAAGGATAACATAAGGCAGCATGATTTCCAGCGTAATTTCAGCCCGCTATTTGGTATTAATATCACCTGGAAAGGCGGTATTACATCCAGTTTACGCTACAATTGGACGGAAACCGGCACAGTGCAGTTTTACCCCACAGCTTCGATATCCCGTAATGTGCAGAAGGGCGCACAGTTTTCCGCAAGTTACACCATGAAAACCGGATTTAAGATACCGATACCGGTCTGGCCCTTTAAAAATAAGCGCTTTAAAAACAGCACTACTATTTCCCTCGCCTTTAACTATTCCAATACGTTAGCTGAACAAGCCACTGAGAGTGAGTTTGTGGAAACCAATGCCACCACCACCTGGTCCATCAAACCCAGTTTGGACTATACTTTTTCCAATACGGTTACTGGCGGGATGCATTTCGAATACGGCGCCAACAAGAGTAAGACCCAGGATTCTAACTTCCAGGAATTTGGGATAAATGTAAATATTGCCATACGCGGTTAGACTAAAACTGGTGAGAAACAGTGAGATTTGCAGTTTATTCAGTGTCCATAATTTGTGTTGTCTTCATCATTCAAATTGGCTCAACATCGGCGCAGGACGTGGAATTTGATGAAACCCGCGCCTGGAGTTATCTGCTTGGGCAATGCGAACTGGGGCCGCGCCCTCCGGGAAGTAAGGCTCATCAGAAATGCCTGGAATATCTGCAATCTGAACTGACGAAATTTTGTGATACAGTCCACTTGCAGGCTTTCATGGGTGAAAACCGTGCTTCCGGAGAAGTTTATAATCTTCATAATATAATTGGGAAACTCGGGCCAATAAGATCCCGCCGGGTACTCCTCTGTGCTCACTGGGACACTCGCCCCTGGGCTGATCACGACCCTGATTCAGAGAGGCGGCAAGACCCCATTATCGGCGCCAATGATGGGGCTTCCGGGGTGGCGGTATTGCTGGAATTAGCCCGATGTCTATCTCTGAAAGATCCAGGAATCGGTGTGGATATCGTGCTGTTTGATGGTGAAGACATGGGACGTGAAGGGCATTTAGATGAATATTGCTTAGGTTCAAAGTGGTACGCTGAGAACATGTCTTATCCCTATCCTGAAGCGGTGATATTGCTTGACATGGTGGGAGATGCACAGTTGCATATTTCCCAGGAACTGTATTCACGTATGACTTCGCCGGGATTGTTAAATGAGATATTCGCCGTAGCTGTACAGTTGGGAGAAAGCGCTTTTGATCCTCACGGGGGAGTAGGCGTTTACGACGACCATATCGCCTTTATAGAAGCGGGTATCGAAGCGGTGAACATCATTGATTTTGATTATGAATTCTGGCATACCCTGGCTGATGACGTTGACCAATGTTCAGTCGAATCTTTAGGTTCGGTGGGTCGGGTAATTTTAGCCTGGATTTACAAACGTGGAGAGCAGCGGTGAGCGTTTTACACCCAATAGTTATAACGCTATCAGGTAAAGAGACTCATGGATAAGGGCGAGATCTGCGCTGCTCTGGATATTGGCACGAATTCTACCCTTTTTCTGCTGGCTGAAGTTGACAGGCATGGGGTGATTCGCCCGATTCTGCATGACGTGCGCACCAATGATCTGGGAAGGGGGATCGATCGCAGTGGGAATCTGACCCGGGAGACCATCGATCTCAACATAAATTTACTAGGAGCTTTTAATAAGAAGGCGGAAGAATATGGAGCGAAATGTATCCGGATAGCCGCTACTGAGGCTTTGAGGCAGGCAGGTAACTCGGAAGTTCTGATAAGAAGAGCTAAGGAGGAATTGGGACTCGATGTACGCATTATTTCAGGCGAGGAAGAAGCTCTATTAACCTACCAGGGAGTAATTTCCGGAATTGATATTGAAGATGATACCATTTTAGCTGCTGACGTGGGTGGGGGATCTTCTGAAATAATATTAGGCAGGGGAGATGAAATCCTGTATTCAACTTCATTGAAAGTGGGCGCAGTGCTTTTGGACAGCATGTTCGTTCGAGACAATCTGCCAACTGACGGGCAGATAGAGAAAATGCGCGCATATTCGAAAGAAGTATTATCGGAGTTGCCGGCGAGCCTCTTAGAGGGTGAAAATCGTCTGGTTATCTGCGGTGGAACCGCTTCTTCATTAGCTGCTGCGGATTTAGGATTGTCTTCCTACAATCCTGAGAAGATATCCGGTCATGTTATGACGCGTTCCCGTCTCTTTGAATTCATCGATCAATTCCAGAACTGTACACTGGAACAGCGCCGATTGATCCCCGGTATCGGAAAGCGCCGGGCGGAGATAATCCTGCCGGGTACTATCTTAATTACAACTTTTTTAGATGCCATCGACCGTAACCATTATTACACTTCAGAGAGAGGACTCCGCTACGGATTGCTTACCCCCTGAACTCCATTAAAGCAACTGATTTCACTTGACAATTCGGTACATATTCATTATCTTATCAGGATATAGCTGACCAAATTTACTGGATGTTGTTATTCAGTTACGACAATGAGTAAGAGAGATCTGACAGATAGAGAGAGGCTGATTCTGCGCGAGGTAATCGCTCAGTACATATTGAATGCTGCGCCCATAGGTTCCAGGACACTGTCCAAGCGGTTAGGCGGCAGGTTTTCACCCGCCACCATACGCAATGTGATGGCTGATCTGGAGGAGTTGGGCTTACTCTATCAGCCTCACACATCTGCAGGTAGAATCCCGACAGAACAGGGGTACCGCCTTTTTGTGGACAGCCTCATGGAATTAGGTCAGCCCACGCCCCGGGAACGCAAACTATTAGACAGGGAGATCACCCGAATAAGTTCCAGTGACGTGCGCGGCGTATTAGAACAGACCGCTCAGTTGTTGGGAGATATAGCCAATCTGTTATGCGTGGTGATGTCCCCGCCGTTGCGCGAAGGCGTGTTACACCGTATAGATCTCATAGGGATCGGCGGTGATAAAATCTTACTGGTAATAACTATCCAGTCCGGTTTTGTGCGCAGCATGTTCCTGGAAGTGAATTCTCCTGTTACGCGCGAAGAGATAGAATGGCTGACAACTTTTTTGAATCAGCGTCTTTCCGGATTGAAGTTATCCGAGGTTCGAAGTTCGGTTCATGAGAGGCTTGCTGGTAAAGAAGCGCGCAAATCACCGGTATTACAGACAATGCTGGATAAAGCGCAGGAAGTCTTCGATTTCAGTGAGAAGGATGAATACTTAGTCGGGGGAGTGCGAAGTTTGGCTTCCCAGCCTGAATTTTACAATGTGGAAGAATTGCGGAAGGTGCTTACATTACTGGAAGATAAATCGCTATTCCTTCATCTTTTCGCTCGTGAGACAGATGGAATTCAGGTAAAGATCGGCCGCGAAAACGCGGTAAAATCGTTATCGTCACTTTCGATCGTTACCGCGCCTTATAAATTCCACAATCTCACCGGGGTAATTGGTATTATCGGACCGATGCGCATGAACTATCCCAAAGCGGTATCCATTGTGGAATATGCATCGAGAAAAATAGATACAACCATCGGTGATTAACCGTTTAGATATAAAATAAGCTTCTGGCAATTTTAGAGTATGGCTGAAGATAGAGATAAAGAAGAGTTGCAGAAATCTAATCATCCGGATGAAAATCTAGTTGATTCAGAGGAGCAATTTCCGGAAGAATCCGCAGATGATGAGAAGGTTACTGAACCTGTGGATGAGGTGATATTGGATGAGGACGATGAACGTCAAAACCTCAAGCTTGAGTTAGACGAATATAAGAACCTGTACCTGCGTAAAGCGGCGGAATTTGAGAATTTCAAGAAGCGGAAACAGCAGGAATTCCAATCACTGATCAGGAGCGCCGGAGAAGCCCTCATAAATGACATTCTGCCTGTATTGGATGATTTTGACCGTCTTTTAGCGAGCGGTGAAGAGGACGATGAAACCAGCCTTTTAGAAGGGGCAAAACTCATCCGGGAGAAACTGTGGGAAAGTTTAGAAGCCCGCGGTTTAAAACCGATCGATGCGGTTGGGCATCCCTTCGATCCTGAATATCACGAGGCGCTGATGCAGCAGGAAGAAGACGGGACAGAAGCAGGTATAGTTCTGCAGGAACACCAGCGCGGCTACCTGTTAGGTGATAGGGTAATTCGTCATGCGAAAGTGGTTGTTTCTGCTTAATATGGATAATCGTGGCTAAAGAAGATTACTACGAAGTTTTAGGGGTGGATCGCCAGGCGGACGCCGAAGAGATCAAGAAGGCTTACCGTAAATTGGCGATCAAGTACCACCCGGATAAGAATAAAGACGACAAAACCGCTGAGGAGAGTTTCAAAACAGTTGGAGAGGCGTACGCTGTTTTGTCCGATCCTGAGAAGCGTGCCCGCTACGACCGTTTTGGTCACGTAGATCCTGGCAATATGAGTGGATTTGGCGGCGGCGGTGGTTTCGATTTCGATCTGTCCGATGCTCTGCGCATATTCATGGAGGGCGGATTCGGGAATTTCAGTGATCTTTTCGGCGGTGGTGGACACGGCTTTCAGGGGGGAAGGCGCGCTTACCGGGGCAGCGATCTCCAGATATCATTGAAATTAAAACTTGAGGATATCGCTACTGGAACCACGAAGAAGATAAAGATTTCCAAACTTAAGACTTGCGATGAATGCAGCGGTTCCGGTGCTGCCAAGGGAGCTTCACCAAGCAGGTGTCCCACCTGCCAGGGCAGAGGTGAAGTGCGGCGTGTGTCCAGGTCATTTTTGGGGCAGTTTGTACAAGCTTCCACCTGTCCGCAGTGTAGTGGTACAGGGGAGGTCATTGAGAATAAATGCTCCCAATGCGGCGGTGAAGGTCGTCAAAAGGGGGATGTAACCCTATCCGTAAATATTCCGGCTGGCGTACAGAGCGGGAATTACCTGACGCTGCGCGGTCAGGGTAATGCAGGCTTAAGGGGCGGTCCCAATGGAGATGTATTTATAGTAATAGAGGAACAGCAGCATAAGACGTTTGAAAGACACCGGGATGATGTTGTTTACAACCTGCTACTGTCTTTCCCACAAGCTGCTCTGGGAGATGATATTGAAGTTCCCACTCTGAGTGGCAGGGTTAAAATTACCGTTCCATCAGGTGTGCAGCACGGGAAAGTCTTGAGGCTTAAAGGTAAAGGGATTAAGCATTTAAATGGCGCTGGTTCCGGTGACCAATTAGTTGTGGTAAACCTTTACACACCGACGAAACTCACCCCCGATGAGCGCAAGATATTTCAGGAATTAGCTGAGTGTGAAGGGGTTAATCCAAAAGAGGGGGAAAGGTCGTTTTTCGGAAAGGTTAAGGAAGCTTTCCGGTCATGAAAAAAGGATTCTTGTCGTGGGGATTCACGCCGGGGGAGAGAAGAGCTGTCATTCTCATCTGCGCGGCAGTAATCGTCGGGACTGTTTACCGGTATTATCAGCAGAGTTCATTGCCTTCGACAGTCGAACTGAATGCGGAGGATTCGGCGGCTGTTGAATCAATCAGACTGGCTTTTGAAAGAAGCAGCAGCGCTGATCATACTGTAGTTTATAATGATACACTGGTAGAAGGGGGGCTCATCGAACTTAACACCGCCACGCGCTATCAGCTTGAAAATCTCCCGGGAATAGGACCGGTTTTAGCTGAAAGAATATTAATGGCGCGTGATGCAAGCGGCGGGTTCAGCAAGATCGAAGATCTTCTACAGGTTAAGGGCATCGGCCCCAAGAGATTTGAAAAAATAAAACCTCTGGTTCTCTGTTTTTCAGAAAATCAGGATAAATAAATCAATAACATACCGAAAGATCGAATCTAGAAAGCGATAACGGTACTTAGGGATTCGATCAGGTGTAATGACCTTTATGCGCATTATTGAAGGTTGAAATACCTGGAGGAAATATGGCGGTGGATAAAGCTCTACATCCTAAAGGATCAATAATCTTTAAGCTTCTGATAGTGGTTTTTCTCTTCCTGATGATGGTCAGCATTCTGTTCCCTAGAGCTGAGTGGAAGGTTCAGGATGAAGAGAAGATTACTTGCCAGCTTCAGATGGAAAACCTATCCTACGTGGTGCGTGAATACAGTTACAAGCATCAGGGTTACGTTGACAGTTTGGGAGAATATCTCGAATTTATTCGTACGGATTCGGTACTTGTGGATCCGCCACGCTATGAAATCGAGAGTTTAGTGCGCGATGCCAGCGAGGGCCGCGATTCATTGCTGCTGGATTTCAGCGATGAGTTTCACCTGTCTCATTTCAAGGCTGATACCATCAGACGTGTGGTGATGGAATGGGTTTTTCTCCTGTTGGATTCCATTCATGTATATGTGGTGCGTGAACACGGCCTCAAGAATCAGGGTTACGTAGATGATTTAGGAGAATATCTCGAATTTATTCGTACGGATTCTGTGCTTATAGATCAGGCACGCTATGAAATTGAAAGGTTGACACGTGACGCCAGCGAGGGCCGCGATTCATTGCTGCTGGATTTCAGCGATGAGTTTCACCTGTCGCATTTCAAAGCTGATACCACCAGACTTGTGGTGATGGAAAGGGATTCTCTCCTGTTGGATTCCGTTCATGTATATGTGGTGCCTCATAGGGAATTCATCAAGATACCGGTATCCATTCTGGTTTTAACGGCAGAGACTCCTATCACCGTAATGGCACGTGAAAAGAATGTCACAGATCACGCCATGCTGATCTGGGCAAACAGCCATATCAATTATAGCTGGATTATGCCGGAACCTGTTTTAATGAAGGCGTCAGATGCTGTCATTTCACTTCCGGTGGATTCCCTGGAACTCTGTACCACGTCCAGAATGCCATATAAGCTTAATGTCAATGTACGATCCAGGTTGGAAGGCGTTGCCAAGTTCCTGGTACATAAGGATTCCCTGGAAACGAATATTTCCCGCGACACTCTGATGGTTGACCTTTTCAATCATAACTTAAAAACCGACGCATTGGCGGAAGTCCTGGTCATCGTTGCTGAAGATTCATCGTTAATAGAAAAGAAAGATTCCCTGCTGGTTTCCCACTTTATCAAGAAGGTCTCCGAAGTTAAGCGTAAAGACGAGTTCGAAGTGAGCGGCGATTATACCATTACCGTGCCCGCTGATACAATGGCAAATTGGCAGGACTCACTGCGTATTCGTCAAGCGGTTTTTCTGGCGCATGTTGATTCATTAAGTATGGTTCTGAAAAGCCTGGAAGAATTTCAGCTTCTGACAACGCGAGTCAGCTACGAGGAATCGTATTATATAGCTAAAGTAGATACAATCGGTGTAACAATCCGCTGTCCGATAGATTCAGTGTATCATAAACCGGACCGCTCTCTTATCCAGAAAATCTTCGGTGTAGGTCCGACTGAGAATCACGGGCATGTAGAAAATGGCGATTTATCCTGGAGTGAACAGAAATAATCTGTTCGAAATCGCCTTCAACGTTCCATCTGCCACTGGGTGACATTATGCCGCTTTCCCTAAGAATGCAATTAAACGAGATCACCCTCTCTGAAAAGAAGGGTGTATCTGAGGCGGAAGGTGTACCGATCGGTAAGATTGAATTGGATTTCGAGCTCAACCCGCTCGTGCTGATCGAAGAAGAAGACAGGCATCGGCTGTTGGTTGCCTTAGCTCAGCTCTATGCCGATTCAGGCGTCCCTGAGTCCCAGGTTGACCTGATTATTCCCGAGTTATGGGGGGTTACTCACAGCGTTCCGGACCCCACTCTTTCCGATGAGGATCTGCAGGAACACCTGCAGTGGGAGTTATCCAAAGCGTTGATAGATTCTAAGGATAACTACCGCTTTAACTTTGCCTTCAGCGCTGATGACAAAATCATAGTTGCCGCGTTACGTCTTCGTTTGCTGAATTCTCTTGAAGAGGTGGCTCAGAAGGCTGGGTTCAAGCTTTCCGGTCTCTTTCTGGCTGGCGATCCCTGGGAAGGGATTAACCTGCTGGAATCACCTGAGAGGTCCCTTCCTGGGCCAGAAAAACGAACGCCTGAAAGAAAAACTCCGGCACGAAGAGCTAAAAAATCAAAACCGATTCCTAAGGATCGTGCGCGTGGTTCCCGGCCGAGTTGGTTTGTCGGAATATTACTCCTCGTCGCGTTAGTGGTGGCAATATATTTCGTATGGTTAAAGCTTACTCCACCTCCGGGACAGGAAGGATTTCCTGAACCGGTTACGCACTTAGAGGAACAGACCCAAGCGGAAACGCCCCCAGATATAGCCCAACACATTGCTGAAACGCCTGCGGAAGCGACTCAGGATGATGTCTTGACAGCAAGTCCATGGGCGGTTATGAGTAAACGCATGGAACTTGTTTCAGAAATGTTTATGACTATCAATGCAGGGGGGAAGTTAGACTTAATCTCCTTCACCGGAGATCGCTTCCTTTGCCAGTTAGCCAATGGCGAAGAGCTCCGTTTACAGGAAGCCCTTGAGCATATCGCGAAGGGCGGTTCTCTGAAGGAAGCAAAGACACAGAAAGTACCGCCGTACGATGGCTTAGTGCACGGAATTGTCAGCGGGCGGTTAGTAAGCGAATCAGGGGATGCTTCAATAACGCCTGTCAAAGCTGACATTATTGCCCTGGGTAAGAAGCTTGGGTTGAAGAACGAGGAACTCATCTTCACCGGTGCGGAATCATCGGTGATGCAGTTCTTAGGTGATATTGCTCTCAAGAAATACGCTATATACAGGTTTATTTTAGTCCCCTGGGGTGAAGATCAATACCGCACCGTATTAGAACTGTAGATTCTGTCGTCCCTAAAAAATCACGATGGGGACCTTTCTACGGGTCCCCTTTTTCTCATTTATGCCTATGCGAGTTATTTCCGGAATATGGCGCAGTCAGCCCTTGCGGGCTTGTGACGGTGTGCGCGCTACTACTGACCGAGTTAAGGAAGCAGTTTTTTCCATTTTGGGAAGCGCAGCAGACTTAAGAATTTTAGATCTGTACGCAGGGTCGGGATCACTTGGTATCGAAGCCCTGTCTCGCGGCGCTAAGGAAGCATGGTTCGTGGATATCTCGAAGAGATCTATTGCCTGCATTAAAGATAATCTGGCAGGAAAGGAATTACCACAGGTACAGGTAATCAAGCAGGATAGCATAAAATTTCTGCGAAGTATTGATATCACCTTCGACTGGATCTTCTGCGATCCACCATACGCCAATGTGAACTTAGGTCAATTGATCGATGTATTTTCAGTTTCGAAAGCTGTTGGACCGGAAACCATGTTAGTGCTTGAAACGGACCGGTTTCATACTATCGCGATCATAGATGATTTGATTCAGATAGACAGACGGCAGTTCGGTGATACTGTGGTTTATTTTATAGGAAGATCAGATTCACATCATCGGAAAAACAGCCGTGCGTAATGCGCCGCGATTGCACGGTCCCAGACCCTTGAAAGAATTGGGGCAGCATTTTCTTCAGGATGAAGAGATAGCATCGCAAATAGTCGAATCCTTGAGGCTCAGGTGGGAAGACAGGGTTGTGGAGATCGGGCCTGGACGTGGGGTGCTATTGCGATTTCTCTTAAAACAGAGTCATAAGGTAACTGCTGTCGAATTGGACGCAAGGTTAATGAAGTCCTTAACGAGTGCTTTCGGCGGGCATCCGGGTTTAAACCTGATCTTCGGTGATTTTTTAGAATATGACCTGCGTAAATACCTTTCAGAAGATGTATCCCGGGTTAAAATCGTTGGTAATATTCCCTATTCGCTATCCAGTTCGATTCTATTTTATATATTTGAAATTGCTGGCGATATTCAGAAGACTGGTGATCACAACTTAGATTCGGCAACATTAATGTTACAGCGAGAGGTTGCTTACAGAATATGCGCCGGGCCGGGGGGACGTGATTACGGTGGGATTACCGTGTTTCGTTCCCTTGTGGCGGAGGCAGAGGTTCTCTTCGACGTACCGCCGAATGCATTCGTTCCGCCGCCTAAGGTTATGTCTTCTGTGATTAGGTTGACATTCTTCCCGCAAGAGAAATATAAAGTAGCAGATTATCATCTTTTCAGAGATCTCGTTCACACTGTATTTCGCCAGCGGCGGAAGATGCTGAAGAACACCCTAAAAGGATTAACGTGGATCCGGCAGGATTGGGCAAACACAAGCTTTGATTTCACCCAAAGACCGGAAGATTTATCGGCAGAAGAATTCATCAGGTTATTTAATTTGATAAGAAATTAGTGACAACCACCGAATGACAGAAAGCAGTCTGACAGAATTTCACCGCAGAATTCAGCAGTTGGTTCACGATGGGGAAGTGGACAAACTCCGGGAAGTTTTAGGTAGTCTTCACCCTTCGGACATCGCTTCACTATTTCTGCGATTGGATCGTCAAGGGCAGAACTTCGTCTGGGATCTCTTACCCGAAGAGATCACTCCGGAAGTTCTTGTGGAACTTGATGAACCTGCACAAGAGGAGTTGTTAGACGCTCTGTCGGAAGGGGAAATAGGTCGTCTGGTCGATGAACTTGATTCTGATGATGCTGCGGATGTCATCGGCTCCCTGGATGATGAAAAAGCACAAAAAGTCCTGGATACTCTTGATGTTGAATCACAACGCGACGTACGCCGCCTTTTAACCTATGAAGAAGACACCGCTGGCGGCATCATGGCGCTGGAAGTGGCTTCTGTCAAGGAGGATTCAACTGTTCGTCAAGCGGTGCAGGAATTGCGGGACTTAGTGGAGAATGAGGGCGTCGAAGATATTTATAACGTCTATATTGTTTCAGCGGATGGCATTCTTCGTGGGGTGTTAAACTTGAGGCAGTTTATACTTGCTCCCCCGAAAACCCCCGTTAGTGAACTCATAGAGGATGATATGATAGCGGTGCCGACTTCGTTGGACCAGGAAGACGTTGCCAATATTTTCCGTAAATATGATCTCGTTTCACTGCCTGTTATAGATGATTATAGCAGATTGGTCGGCCGCATCACAGTTGATGACATTGTTGACGTTTTGACAGAAGAGGCGGAAGAAGACCTGTCCATTATCGCTGGTACCAGGGATGAGGATCCTGGTGAAAGGTCAACTTTCAAAGTGTTTCGAGAACGCTTCCCCTGGTTGTTAACAGGGTTAGCAGGAGGGCTGATCGCAGCGACCGTTATGCACCATTTTCAGGCAACGTTACTGGAAGTAATAGCTCTGGCTTTCTTCGTGCCGGTGATTACTGCCATGGCGGGAAGCACCGCAATTCAATCTTCTTCCATTGTGGTCAGAGGACTGGCAACAGGCGAGATCGGTTTGAGGGATTTATTACCTCGCATCTTTAAAGAGATTCGCGTTGCTTTGTTGAACGGTCTGGTACTGGGGATAGTACTGGGGGGAATTGTTTCATTCTGGTTGCAGGAATTTAATTTAGGGATACTGCTGGGATTTATTCTGCTTATAAATATCTGCATCGCATCAGTGTTAGGCGCGTCTGCCCCGATCTTAATGAAACGGATCAAAATAGATCCTGCTCTGGCAATGGGACCTTTTGTCACGACAGCTATCGATATACTGGGTTTGCTGATCTATTTAGGGTTTGCCATGATGGTATTGACCTGATCTATCCGGATTATCGCACGAATTTTCAAGCAAATATGCCCCTGATAAAAACCGAAGGAATCATTTTACAGCAGCGCCCCTTTAGTGAAACTTCAAAAATCTTAGTTGCATATACGGGGAATAAAGGCAAAGTGTCCCTCCTCTTTAAGGGTGGCAGAAAGGGCGTTAAGAAATTTCCCGGGGGATTGGAGACTCTGAACCGGGTTGAACTGCAATATTATCATAAGGACAGCAGAAACCTGCAGAACTTCAAGAGTTTTGACCTGATTGATACTTTTTCGGATATGCGGGCTGACTTTTCGCGGATGTACACAGCCCTCTCAATAGGCGAAACGATTCTGCGGACAACTGCAGATGAAGAGGAAAATGCTGATCTTTATAATTATTTAATTCAAACGTTCGAGGCGCTGAATCTGTATCCCAACAATCCCTGGACATTGCGGTGGAAAAGTTTACTGGATGTTTCCCGCAGCCTGGGTTTCGGTTTCAGCTTAGGTGGATGTATAGGTTGTGATAAAAAGGGCACTATTAAGTCCTTCGACCTTTCTGCAGGTGGCTTCCTCTGTGATAAACACAAAATTGACCCTTCTCACGTTGTACCTTCGAGCGGAGAGGTCTGGGGTGTCTTACGGTTTTTGGGGCAATGTCCTTTTGAGGCTGCGCCGCGCATGGTGGTCAATGCCATAACGGGTCGTAAGATAGAGGCACTTTTTTTGCGATATTTCAGGTATCACGTTCCGACCATCAGAAGTTTCGAAAGCTGGAAAATATTGGACGAGGTTTACTGGGGAAAAGGTAAATAGCATGGAAGAGAAGATTTACTGGGTTCATCTGGCTTCCATAGAAGGATTAGGCGGAGCCATTTTCGATCAGTTGGTCAGACGTTTTGGCAGTCTGAAGCGTGCTCTGGAAGCTCCCTTAAATGAGATTCAGGATATACCTGGATTGGATGAACGAACCGCCGAGGCTATCTGCCGCGCCGGACAGACGTTGGATGCAACCGAAGCGAAAGTAAAGGAGCTCACCGGGAAAGGGGTTAAGATAATCACCAACCTGGATGCGGAATATCCCGGCAGGCTACGAGAGGCAACTAATCCTTCACCGTTGCTGTATCAGGTAGGTGATTTGAAACCGCAGGATGACTCCGCTGTGGCTATTATCGGCAGTCGAGATTGCAGCGAGGTATCACAAAGACGAGCGCAGGAATATGCGGAATTTTTCGCAGGGAATCAAGTTACCGTTGTTTCCGGATATGCGACCGGTGTTGACATCAACGGTCACCTGGGAGCATTGAAAGGCGAGGGGAGAACACTGATCATTCCCGGTTGTGGGATCAATAAATTTGACATTGGGCCGCTGAAAGATGTTGGTGTCAGCGATTGGACAAACTTGGGAGATAAGGTAGTTGTAATTTCTGAACAGCCACCGGAATCAGATTGGATGGGGCAGGCATGTACTGCGCGCAACAGGTTAGTTGCCGCGCAAGCTAAAGCAGTTCTGGTTATGGAGGCGAAATTGCATTCGAGTACTCTTGATACAGTATCCCATGCTAAAAAATTAGGGAGACCCGTGTTCGTACAGAGCTTCGGTACTGTTTCAGAAAAAGTAATGGGTAATGAGATGCTGCGTAAGGAGGGTGCGGGAGTTATCAATACGGTTGATGATCTAACGAAGATAGTTGAGGTTGTAAGAGGGAAAGAGGAGGCAGGAGATTTAAGCACCCGGGGTGTTGATCCCCGATGTTGATTTTTGGGCAGATGGACCACTTGATGGAGTAACAATGAGAAAAGTAATAGTTTGCAGCCTGCTTTTAGTGCTAGTTGTATCTTCAACAGTCGATGCAATGAAACCTGTAATCTGGCATCAGAGATTGGGGATATCGGGATCGGCGAGTGCGCTTTCTCCGGGGAGTTCCGATGGGGATATATTTCAGGCGAGTATGGGGTGGGGGATTTCTGCGCTTTACTGGTACAAGTTCCAAACACAGATAGTATTGCGAGCCAGTTATTCTAAACTGAAAGCGAATGACAGTTACTGGGCGGAAAAATTGGCGCCGGGTGAAGTTTTCAATGTGTGGCGGGTCAAAGCGCAGCTTTTTACCGTTTCGGTGGAATTTCGTAGGATGTTTCCCACGGATGCTATGAATTTCCTCTATATCGGCGGCGGTCCGGATCTGTTCTTCTTTGACACGATACAGGGAAAGTATGAGATATACGGTAGCGGACTTCCTCAGAAAGGCACACTGATTGATGAGCGCGTTCCTGCATTGTGTGGAGGTGCACATATCACTCCGGGGATGTTCATCGTCTTAAACAGGAAGATGTACTTAGACGTAGGTGTTCAGGTTCATCTTTTGATCGATGGTATAAGAAATCCCTACTGGCTGGAACCGACGTTTACTCTGACGTATCGGATATTTTGATGGTGGTGGAATTTTGAAAGAAAAAAGCCCCGTGAAGGGGCTTTTATTCTATCGGTAAGATGTCCTATTTCATCAGCAGCATTTTGATGGTCTCTCGCTGATCTCCAGCTTTCAAGTTTGCAAAGTATATTCCACTGGGCAGAAGAGATCCGTTGAAAGACAGATCGTAATTCCCGGCTGGATGAAAGCCCCCCAATAGATTTTCCACCAGCTTACCCTGGGAATTGTAAATGGAAATAGTTACATACTGTGCCTTGGGGATGCTGAACCGGATATTGGTGCTTGGATTGAAGGGGTTAGGGTAGTTCTGGTCAAAAGAAAGGCTGGCTGGAATATGAGCAAAATCTCCGACAATGCCTGTGTATTCACCCTGGATTTGGGTCCACTGATTTCCTACTGCCAAAGGAAATATACCGGTTCCACCAACAACAGTGTAAGAATCTGTGACATAGTTAGACGTGTCATGGCTACTAAGCCAGAATTGACTTGCTAATCCTATACTTTCACCGAAAGTCCACCCTCCTTGCAAGTCAAGTGTATGGGCATCACGAGCTTCCAGCTTAAAGACCTCAAAACTCCCCACAGGGATATCAATTATGAAATTATCCACTACAGATATTATTGCTGGTCCATCATTAAAGCCTCCCCACGAAGTTCCAACTGTAGGAAAGAATGGGCAAAAGATCGAATCAACCAGGACTGGGTTCTCACCTACTTCCTGGTAAGCTTTATAATATACTGTATCATCTGCAGTGTAGAAATAGACAGTCTCGCTCAACTGCGAATTCATAATCACATTAATAGCAAAGCAAGTTTCCCCGAAAACTACTGATGTACTATCTATGCTTATTTCGAGTAAATCCTGTGCATGAGAAGCTGAGAAAACCATCAGGGTTGTGATCAGCAAAATTATGAAAGAGGTGGGTTTACAGGCCATGAGATCCTCCGGGATAGATCGAATTTCATTCGCAGGTTATTTTGCTGTATAAGATAGCCGTATGACATCTAATTGTCAAGTTGATATTTTACTTTTCTTTTATTATGAACAATATAAAACCGGAATACCCAAATTCTACAGGCATTCCGGTTTCTTTGTGTTGGTGTCCCCATTTACGTCCAACAGGGTTGCAGTGATAGGCTATGAGGCCCTGTTCAGCTCCTCCATAAGATCGCTTTTATCATCAATGCCCGCTCGCTCGATTGCCTCCCCCAACGTTCCCCAGACCGGTTCACCGCATTGGATGCAGATTACCCCGTATCTGGTTAGAACAGGCACTGTCTGAGGATGATCCTTGACCAGGTCTTCGACATATATGTCTTTATCTATCACGTTCTTTCTCCGCTTTCCTTTCCACTGCAGGGCAAGTTCAGTCTTACCAGTAGCCGCTCTTCCACCTCTTCGGGGACGTTCTCTATAGGCAGTGACCGGTAAATCTCTACAGTGCGTTTTATGGTGTCAACCTGCAGGGAACAGTCCGGGCAGGCGTCTAAGTGCGCTTGAAGTTCCTGGCATATTGGAGAAGAAACATCCTCATCAAGCGCTTCACATAGCCTTTCCATTATGGGGCGGCAATCTTTACTCATAGGGATTTCTCCTTTTCAGAATTGCCTTTATAACTGTCTATGAAATCCGCCAGACTGTCCCGCAGAGCATTCCTGCCACGATGAAGCGCAGCCTTCACTGACGGTACAGTGGTATCCAACTGGTCGGATATCTCTTTTAGGGAAAGCCCTTCGATATCTTTCAATACGAAAGGGATGCGCCAGGAATCCGGCAGGTCATCCATAGCTTTCTGCAGGGCTCCTTTAAATTCGGCGTCCAATAGCTGATCCAACGGATCGGATGATAGGGATCTAAGCATCCGTTCATACTTCGCCGTGGGGGTGAAATCGACTTCCTCATCGAATGTGATAACGCCTCCCTTGCGCTGCCTGATAGACATCAAAGCGGCGTTAGTGGCGATGCGGTATATCCAGGTTTGCAGGGAAGAATCTCCCCTGAAAGTATCCAGCTTTTCGAATATTTTCAAGAAGGTTTCCTGCAGGATATTTTCCGCCTCTTCCTGGTTCCCAACAAGCTTCAGAGCCAGGTTGTAAACCAGGTCTTGATGGCGGCTGACGATTTCAGTTTTTGCCGGTACATCTCCGGAAACCGCCCGGGTGACTAAGTCTTTATCCCGTTGTGATCCTATTGATTATCCCTTTTAGACTTTTTCGGCTAAATGTGGTTTGAGAGCCGTTTCCAGCGCTGGTTTAGGCAGCGCGCCCACCCAGCGTTCCACCATTTTGCCATCTTTGAACAGAAGCATAGTGGGAATGCCGGTGATGCCGAAACGCGCCGCAGTTTGCTGGTTTTCATCTACGTTGAGTTTACCGATTTTGAGACTGCCGTCATATTCTTCAGCCAGTTCGGAAAGAATCGGTCCAACCATTTGACACGGTCCACACCAGGGCGCCCAGAAATCCACTAAAACTGGTTCTGTGCTGTTATCTATTTCCTGCACGAATGTGCTATCGGTTAAGGTTATCTCTTTTTCCATGATGTCTATTGCTCCGTTTGTTTTATCTCATTTATCTCACGATTGTTCCCATCGATCTCTTCAGTTTGATACTTCGCCCGATCCTCAGGCTCACAAGCGCTTGACATTCAAGTCTTCACGCCCATGCGGGGCAGCACCCACGCTTGCAGAGCGAACCAGGCTACGAAGAGAAGGAGGATTAATAAGGTATCCAATCCCATCGGTTTTTTCTTTCTGTTATCTTTCATTTTCCCTTTTATATGATGTACGCTCAAGACTTGACATTGTTGCCGTGAACGCACTGTTTTTCCCTTCTTGAACAGTTAGATGCAGGAAAAGAGAAAAGGATTCGCTTAACGGTTGAAGGGATTCAGGCTATCTAATTGAAATTATTTTTAGAAAAGTTACTTATCCTATTGACAATGTGGGAAAAAGTTTGTATATTACCTTTAACCTTAAATAATCAAAGGAGGTGAAAATGAAAAAGCAGCTCTTAATTCCATTGCTAGTTGTATGTCTCTGTGCCGTGACGCAGATAGCGTTGGCAGATGACTACTGGGACAGATACAAAAACTCGCTTAGATTAGCCGAAAAGATCGAACATCCGATATTTGAGAAAGTATTCCCCGGAGTGGAATTCAGAATTGCGGAAGATCGATCGATTACACCTAAGGCGAAGAAAATTATCGGACTGTTTGAAGACGAGATGTTTCTAATGACGAATGAGTTTAATTTTCTCTATGCAAAGGTTGTGGACAGTTCTAAGGCTAATGTGAACGAGAGGATCGAGGCTTTCATACGGTTAGGCTACTGGCTGCAGGATCCTGTTTTAAAGGTGATTAAGCAGGAAGAGGTAGAAGTGGAAAAACGCGATATAACAATGAATCATCGAACTGTAATCAGAATGATGAACTATAGTAAACAAATTAAGGAATATGACATCTTCATAGTTTATAAAAGCAATTTAGTGATGAAAAATATAGTGTACTGTGATGGTAAATTACAGCATTCTTTGCCACTCCATTATTATGGAAAAATAGGGCTTGATGAAATAAATCTTGACATATATGGAGACATAGAAATATGTCCGTGGTCGCCAGAATTTTACAACTATCTGATAGTAGAAGAGAATGGATTAACAACAGGAAACTCATTTACAATATCAGCTTCCGGATTACCACCAGATACAATCGTGCAGGTAAAAATTAACGAAATAGAACCGTATTCTCGTATCTTTTTGAACATTCAAGGAGAAACTGATACATTGGGAAACTTAATCCCCATTAACTGGACACCCATTGACAATGAAACAGGTATATGTGAAGTTCAAATTCAGGTAGAGGGAACTTGGTACCAATTCCCAGATCGTCTTATCCCCGAAAACCATTTAACCAACAGGTTTTGGCAAGGGTATGGTTACACGGTTTACTATTGTGATGGTTTCTTCCAGGGGCATCCAAATGGTATGCCACATGGGCCGAATTTTGCTGAAAGAGTTAGAAGTGCAGCGGAAGCTTCGTGGAGTGAAGAGGTAGTGCGATGGGAATTGTGTGAAGGTATACCATCAGGCCGTCCCCGTGACGATGATGGTAACTATCAGGTATTTATAAATGATGCGGAGGGTATTTCTACTCTCAATTACCATGGTACTGATAGAACTGGGGCTATTGCAGGATCGGAGCGAAGAATTGGAATTGGTAGTTTAATGTGGCAAAATGCCAACTACTGGCAATATTGGCCAGAAAGTGATTTAATCAATTCGGTAATATCTCATGAATTCTACCATGGTATACAGTGGTCACATAATCAGGGATGGCAAAATACTTGGGGACCGGAAGAAAATCGCTGGATGTTGGAGGGTCAGGCGAGGTTTATTCAAACAGTTTTTATGGAGTACTACAGTGACCCAAACGAAGAATTCGAGTGGGGACGACGCTACCAACAAGATTCAAACGAATATCTCAATAATAGTGACCCTTATGTAAATATGCTCAATATAAGCCTTATAGATGAAGCAATGGATTATGAATTCTGTATTTTTTGGCGTTTTCTATACGAAAATTACATCAATGGAACAGAAGCAGAGAAGCTGGCTATAATTAGAGAAACTTGTATTGGGAATTCAGCAATAAACTTGAGTGACATAGAGACATTTATGAATCTGAAATTATCAGAAGGAAATGGTACCTATTCTTCTATGGATGAAGCAATTGCCGAATTTGCACGACGAGCCTGGCTCAACGATCCTGAATATGGACAATGGAATCCTTGTCCAAGCGACAGTTTCTTTGTCGATCCGCGTCTCAAAGAAAATGAAGTTTACACTGGAGGAACACGAACGTATAACAATGAAATTCCGTACCCATTTTGCATAGATTATTTGGCTTTTCATAGTTCCACTACACCCAAAACCGCCTCACTTCAATTCGATGGAGATCCCGATAATGATGGGAATATGGCCAGTTTTTATGTACATGTTATGAAGATTTGGCACACTGAAACACCTTATGTGATGGACGAAAGCTCATTCTATATTCATCCTGGTGAACCCACTTGGCAGGTGGGAACAGCATTTGAATGGCCAGTACTCTATATCGTTGCTGTTGCAAGATTGGATACAGAATATAATATCCCTCCAAACGAATTCGATTATGAAGTAACGCTCCGTCCCCCAACAGGGAGTTTTCTTAGCTTTTTTGGTGGAGATGAGCACGAATTCGGTTCAGAAGGTCATGAAGTTTTTGGAGAAGGTTATATAATAGTAGGCTCAACCACATCTTCTTCGCCGGATAATTCGGATATATACCTTATTAAAACCAATCAAACAGGTAGCCTTGTTTGGGATCGTACCTATGGTGATACAAACGGCGACTATGGAAGCAGCGTTCAGGTGACAAGTGACGGAGGATATATTATTGCTGGTTCTACCGCCTCGACTGTCAGCGATGTTTATCTCATTAAAACCAACGGTTCTGGTACAATACAATGGACCCGAACTTTCGGAGGTGCAAATGCTGATGGTGGAGGTTGTGTACAGCAGACTACAGATGGAGGATATATAATATCAGGAAATACAACTTCATTTGGTGCTGGTTCAGATGATATATATTTAATAAAAACCAATGAACTGGGCGAGGAGGTTTGGAGCCAGACTTTTGGAGGACCGCTTCAAGACACTGGGGGGAAAGTTAGACAGACATACGATGGTGGTTACATTGTTGCAGGTACTTATCAGGACACAGTTGGAGGTCTACATTACGCATGCTTGTTTAAAACAGATGAAAATGGTTTAGAGGAATGGAGTGGTCTGTATGGAGGCCAAAATGGTGCTTCTGGTTTTGATGTGCAGCAAACTTATGATGGAGGGTATATAATTTCCGGTTCTATTAATATTGACGAAGAAAATGGGGACTTTTACTTGGTTAAAACTGACACCGTTGGCAATGTTGAGTGGAGTCGAAACTATGGCGGAGAATTAGGGGAAGTAGGCCAGGGTGTTGATAAGAACAGTGATGGTGGTTATGTCATGACTGGGTGGACATGTTCTTATGGGGATGGACTCCGTGATATTTTAGTTGTCCGTACTGATGAAGTGGGACATATGATTGGACAATACGTCTGGGGTGATGAATATCATGACTGGGGTCATTGTGTTGAACAAACTTATGATGGCGGGTTTGTTGTTACAGGTGAAACTAAACAGTGGCGTGAGTTTGGCCCGTACGATATTGTTTTTTTTCGCTTACATCCCGGATTTTTCGGAGATTAAGCATTTGGAAACTCTCCAGACCAAGAGATCATGATCACACCTAATGAGTTCGCTATTAGTCAGAATTACCCCAATCCGTTCAACCCCACGACAGTTATTAGTTTCAGTCTGCCAGTTGCGGGATTGGTTAATCTGGAGGTGTTTAATATAAATGGGCGTAACGTCGGGTCGGCACAAGACCGACCCCTACGCGATGGCTGGATGGAGGCTGGACAGCACAACATCACCTTCGATGGATCGGATCTGCCGTCGGGTATCTATTTTGCCCGCATGACCGCGGAGGATTACACTCAAACGCAGAAGTTGGTGTTGCTGAAGTAAGAATATGCGGGGAGGATAGGCATTCCTGCCTGTCATTGAGTGAGGTCAGACAGGAATGTCCGATCTCCCCAGCCGTATCACGGCACACCGTTTTTCTGACGCAACGGTTAAACAATTATAGAGACAAGCCCTGTGGATGCGGGGCTTTGTATTTTGTGTTTACTGATAAAAAGCCCATAATTCAATTGAAAATGCATTTTTTAGTGTTTATATTGAAAGCTTCTAAAGCGATCTTAAACAAATCGTTTTCCGTCTATGAAATAATCATCTGGAGTTAATATGATTCGCAAACAGGATGCCCTCGATTACCATTCGATGGGCAAACCGGGAAAGGTGGAAGTCACGCCAACTAAGCCGTGTCTAACCCAGCGTGATCTTTCCCTGGCATACACGCCGGGCGTGGCTGATCCATGCCTTGAAATAGAGAAGAACCCCGAAGACGCTTACAAGTACACCGCCAAGGGCAATTTGGTAGCGGTTATCACCAACGGCACTGCCGTCCTGGGTTTAGGGAAAATCGGCGCTCTGGCTGGCAAACCGGTGATGGAAGGGAAGGGAGTTCTCTTTAAGAAGTTCGCCAATGTTGACGTCTTTGATATCGAGTTGGACACCAGAGATGCTGATGAAATTATCAAAACCTGCCAGCTATTAGAACCAACTTTTGGAGGCATTAACTTAGAAGACATAGCAGCGCCGGATTGTTTCTACATCGAAGAAACCTTAAAAGAAACGATGCGCATTCCGGTTTTCCATGATGATCAGCACGGGACTGCCATCATTTCAGGCGCGGCGCTCCTGAACGCTGCGGAGTTGGTGGATAAGGATCTGGATAAGATGCGCGTGGTGTACAATGGCGCTGGTGCTGCCGGTATCGCCTGCGCGGCTTTTTACATCGAATTAGGGATAAATCCTGAGAATATGCTGCTTTGCGATTCCAAGGGCGTTATTTACGAGGGCAGGGAGGATATGGATCCTTTCCACCCGCGCTACAACAAATACAAGGCGCGTTTTGCCAGGAAGACTGATTGCCGCACGCTGGATGACGCCATGAAAGATGCGGACGTATTTTGCGGTGTATCGGTCAAGGATACAGTAACCAAGGACATGGTCAAATCCATGGCTAAAGACCCCATTATTTTTGCCATGGCGAATCCCGATCCGGAAATCACCTATCCCGACGCCGTTGATGTACGTAAAGACGTAATCATGGCTACGGGACGTTCCGATTTTCCCAACCAGGTCAATAACGTGCTGGGTTTCCCGTTCATTTTCCGCGGCGCACTTGACGTCAGGGCTACTGCTATAAACGAGCCCATGAAAGTCGCGGCGGCTTATGCTCTGGCAAACCTGGCTAAACAAGATGTACCCGATAGTGTATGCCGGGCCTATGGTGTCGCTAATTTTACTTTTGGCCCGGAATACATCATTCCTAAACCTTTCGATCCGCGTGTTCTTCTATGGGAAGCTCCGGCAGTAGCCAAAGCAGCCGTGGAAACCGGTGTGGCTCTGATTCCTTATGAAGATTTTGACCAGTACCGCGATTCTCTGGAAAGTCATTTCGGCGCTTCCCACACTATCATGCGCAAAGTCATCTACAAAGCCAAAGCAGAACCTAAGAAGATTGTCTTTCCCGAAGGCACCGAAGACAAGATTCTGCGAGCTGCGCAGATTATTGTAGATGAAGGCATCGGGACTCCCATAATTCTGGGTCCAAAGGAATCGATTGAAAAACGTGTCAGTGAGCTTGGTCTGGACCTCAAAAGCGCTGAAATAGTAGATAACTTCCACTATCCCAAACTGGAGGAATACAAGCTGGAATTTTTACGTTTGAGACAGCGTCATGGAATCACTCCGACTGCAGCAGAGAAATTTATGCACCAGCGCAATTATTTTGGTATGATGATGGTTCACATGGGTGATGCCGATTGTCTGGTTGCGGGAGTTTCACAGAACTATCCGGAGACCATTCGACCAGCGCTGCAAATCGTGAGGACAAAAAAAGGCAACCGCCTTTGTTGCGGCGTTTATATGATGGTATTCCCCAATAGAGTTGTATTCTTCGCTGATACGACGGTAAATGTAGATAATGACGCTCCGGAAGATCTTGCAGAAATCGCTATAAGCGCTGCGGAAGTGGCAAAATCAATGGATATCGAACCGAAGATTGCCATGCTTTCCTTCTCGAATTTCGGCAGTGTAAAACATAAGGAATCCGCCAAAGTTCGCAAAGCTGTGGAAATTGTCAAGGGGCGGTATCCTGACCTGATTATAGATGGTGAGATGCAGGCTGATACTGCTGTGGATAGATTGATACAAGAAGAGAATTATTCCTTCTGTGAACTTGGCGGTGAAGCGAACATCCTCATCTTCCCCGATATGCAATCCGGTAATATTGCCTATAAATTAGTGGGAAAACTGGGCGGTGCTACCGCTATAGGACCTATCCTGAAGGGCATTAGCAAACCCGTTCATGTGCTTCAACGCGGCTGTTCGGTGGATGATATCGTCAACATTGCTTCCATCGCCGTAGTCGATGCGCAATCCAATGCGGAATAGTACATATTATGATAATAATCGAAGCGCATCCGCTGTATTTCTGGATGCGCTTTTCGTATTGATAACATATAAATGCAAAAGTATCACCAATAATGTGGCGGGAAATTAAAAATAAGGTTTTCTTAAGCTTAGGGTTTGCCATTCTGGGTCTAGGGTTGGTGGGAATCTTTATTCCCTTGCTTCCCACCACTCCGTTTGTGCTTTTAGCCGCATGGTTTTTGGCTCGCAGCAACAAGAGATATCACGAATGGCTGCGCAGTAACCGTTATTTTGGAGATACCCTGCGGGGCTGGGAAGCCGGGGAAGGTCTAACCAAAAAAGCCAAATGGCGTATGGTAATCCTGGCAACGGTTTTTATAGGTATTAGCTTCTTCGTTTGTCCTAACCCTGTTGGACGAGTAATGATGGTTTTGGTCTGGCCGATTCCGGTAGCTATAGCTGTTTTTGCGAGAACCCGGGGTTAGAGATTTAGATGCCCGAATCAATCGTTAAAAATATACCTTAGAATATCGCTGAATTATTTGTATCATTGACAATTCTGTGCAGAAAAGATCACCAATTTGAAAAAGTCCTTGCTTTTGCCATAAAAAGTACTTACATTCACAATAATCACTGTCTGCTCTGTACGGTTTAGGAACTAAAAAATGACAACATCCCGGGGGGGTACTTCCTGGGATTTCTTATTTTCCAACACTACCAAAAGAGGAGGCGAAAATGCGAAGTGTAATGTTTGGTATGATGATAATGCTGGTCACAGTCAGTATGGCCCTGGCTGGAGTTCCATTAGGAGAATGGGGAGGCGCCATAACCCCCGGTATCGATGCTACTGGTGGACCAGATGCCTACGGCTACACCTGGATCGATTCTAATGAACCGGGCGGACCGGTTCTCAGCTGGATCGATATAACTACCACAGGCACTCTGGTAGGAGGTCTGGGAGATGACAACTGGGTGGGTCCCTTCAGTACCGGATTCCCCTTTCACTACTACTGGTACGATGTGGAACAGTTCTATATCGGATCGAATGGTTATCTGGAATTCGGAGCGCCCTTCAACATGGCGCAGCCGTTTCCTGCAACCATTCCTTTAACGTCGCCGCCCAATGACTTTCTGGCTGTCTATGTGGGGGATTGGTATCCCGGACAGTCCGGTCAAGGCAGCGTATATTACTGGACGAATGACGCTGATAGCTTGATAGTGTCCTTCATTGACATTCCGGCGTGGTCAACTATCGGTTCACACTATTTCCAGGTGATACTGACCGATACCGATAGCTCTATCACCTACCAGTACGGTCCGCAGAACGGCACAGTGTCCAATACAGACTTACTGGTTGGCATTGAGAACATCAATGGTCAGGTAGGTCTGCTGCATTCGGCGGACACTTATATACCCAGCAACTACGTGGTTCGGTTCGAATATCCGGACAATGTCACCTACATCGTTCATGACCTGGCGACAATCGCCAGTGCTAATGATCAGTCCGGTGGTTTCTTCACTTTGAATGGCGAATCGGTACAGCCCTGGGGTAAGGTAAAGAACGCCGGTAATCAGGCGGAAAGCAGCTTCCAGGTGCGCTGTCTGATCGAATCGGAATTGGGGATACCTGTGTACTATGAATATGTGGATGCTGGTCCTCTAAATCCAGGTGAGGAGCTGGAGGTTACCTTCACTCAAAGCTGGACGCCTACGTCGGATGGGCAGTACTTCTATACTATAATGGCTAATTTACCCGGCGACATGAATCCCAATAACGATGATGTCGTCACAGAAGCGCGGGTGATGACTTTACCGGGCGATATGATGTATGACGATGGTTCATCCGAACAGGGTTGGACCTGGATGGGCGGAGACGGCGGCTTGGGTCAGTATTTCATCCCGCCGACATATCCGGTTACTATCGATGATATCCAGTTCTACATTACTTCAGGTTCAGCTACGCTGCCTTTTGAAGCCCGGATTTCCGACGATGACGGCACCTATGGAGCTCCGGGAACAGGACTGTTCTCTCAGCAGGTCAACGCGCCGACCGGAAACCAGTGGTACTCCGTTGACGTTTCTGGACAGAATATCGAAATCACCGAAGGCGGCTTCTACGTTTCCTGGCACATGACCGGAGAAAACAGCCCGGGAATAGGCAACGATAGTTCGGCGACACAGGTAGGTTCGCGCCGCAGTTGGGAATATACCGGCGTCTGGGCTCCCTTCCGCAATGCAGAAACTCATGATGTGATGATTCGTACGGGCATAAGCGGAGAGGCAGCTATCTATAACATGACCATAGACATCGAACCTGTTGGTGGACTGCCGGTTATCGTTTCACCAGGCGGTTCTTTCGATTGGACTTTGCAGATAGCTAATCGAGAGAGCTTTACGGTTGAATTCGATTTATGGGTGCTGGTGAATGAAGCACTCTTGATCTTCGGTCCCGCTACCAGAGAAATACCCGGCAATATGACTCCTGGAATGAGGACGTTCACTCAGCAGATTCCACCTGGAGCACCATCGAATAGCTATACATATGACGGTTATCTGGGGGATTACGAGACCAACACGATCTGGGCGTCCGACAGCTTCCCGTTCGATATCATCATCCCACCGGATGGGTACCAGGGATCGGCTCAATGGCAGGTCAGTAGCTTCGGGGATTGGCTTAATGAAAATGTTGAGACAACAACAGAGCTACCCTCCACCTTCGGATTGAACGGCGCTCACCCTAACCCTTTCAACCCAACAACAGTTCTTAGCTACAAGCTGCAAGATGCAAGTCGGGTAAACCTATCGGTGTTCGACATTTCTGGTCGTTTGGTTGCAGAACTTGTCAACAGCTGGCGGGATGCTGGTGTTCATGAGGTTACATTCGATGCATCCGGTTTAACTTCGGGAGTGTACTTGTACCGGTTGACTGCTGGTGAGTTTACGGATACGGGTAAGATGGTGTTGATGAAGTGACCGTTTACCGTGAACCGATGACAGAAAGGGCGTAGCGTACTGCGCCCTTTATTTATTGAATCCCCCCCAAAAAAAACAAATCACTTGATAATTCTGAAAATATTGTGTATATTAGTATGTAGAATTCAGACTCATGATTACACTACAGAAGAGAAGTACCTCCAATGCTATAAAGCGGGACACGAAAAATGCGTAATATATATCTATCCCTGATAATACTGATTTCAGTCTGCGGTTTGGAGTCAACCGCAGAAATTGTGAACTTCAACGATTCCATCGAACCTTTCGCTGTTACAGTACTGGAAAGCGAAAATAATCGAACGGTACTTAACTACACCATCAACGGCTATACTTTCGATGAGATCGCGATAGATAGTAAAATCTTCACCTTGATACAAGGTTATCCGAAGGAGAGCATGATAGGGGAGAAGGGATTTCCCCGTCTGCCTCGTATCAACCGTTCCCTACGCATTCCTGATGATGGTATCATGAGCTTCGAAATCATTTCATCGAACTATATCGAGATTAAAAATATCGATATAGCGCCATCTAAAGGACATCTCCTGCGTTCTGTAGATCCTAATACGGTGCCCTACACATTCGCCGAAGTCTATCAGAAGGATGCCTTTTTCCCTGCTGAAATTGCCAATATCCGCAAGCCGTACATCATGCGCGATTACCGCGGTGCCGTGGTCGAAATGAATGCATTCCAGTACAATCCTGTTGCTCGTGTTTTAAGAATATACACTGATATTACCATAGAAGTGAAGAAGACCGTGTCCGGCGGAGAGAATACACTGGTACGCAGTCGATCCTTGACAAGGATCGATCCCCAATTCAAGAAGATTTACCAGCGGCGTTTTGCTAACTTCTCCGGCCTGGACTATCCCACTCTGTGCGAATCGGGCGAAATGCTGATCATCTGCTACGATGAATTTATCGATGAGATGTCCGATTTTGTCGCTTGGAAAATTCAGCGCGGTATCCCGACCGAATTGGTGCCTGCTTCGGAAGCAGGGAATACTCCTGAACAGATAAAAAGCTACATTCAAGACTATTATCATAGCCATGATTTATGCTATGTGCTGTTTGTCGGTGATGCTGCTCAGATACCTACGTTCTCAAGAGATTTGGATTCCGATCCCATCTATTCTCAGTTGGTAGGCACTGACAGCTACCCTGATATATTCGTGGGGAGGTTCTCCGCTGAAAACATTGCGCAGGTTGCCACGCAGGTGCAGCGGACGATTGATTATGAAAGATATCCAGATCCATCTGGCAGTTGGTATGACAAAGGATTTGGCATTGCCAGCACTGAAGGTCCGTTTCCTGAGCATTATGGTGAATATGATTACACCCATATGACCAACATTGCCTATAAACTTCTGGATCATACCTATACTCAGGTTGACAGTGCTTATGATCCCTGGTGCACGATGGAGATGGCTGTTGACTTCATCAATGATGGTAAAAGTATTCTATTTTATACAGGCCACGGCGGCCCGGAGGGTTGGGGTACATCAGGCATATCCACAGCGGAAGTGGATAGGTTTGTAAACAGCAACATGCTTCCGCACGTGAACAGTGTCGCCTGCAATACAGGTCAGTTCGTGGAATATACCTGTCTGGGTGAAGCCTGGCTGAGAGCGACTCATGAATCGACCGGGTTACCGACTGGCGGAATTGGATTCTACGGCAGCGTAGAAGGAATGACCGGAGCGCCTCCGCTGGATATGCAGGATGAAGCGATAGATGTGCTTGTTGCCGATTCGATGCTGACCCTGGGAGGGATCTGTTTCAGCGGTTCAATGCTGATGATGGATAACTACCCCTACCCCGACGTCGGACCGTGGGAATTCGCCAATCTGACTATCTTCGGTGATCCGTCTGTTAGTCTACGCGGTGGTGTTCCTTATTCGCCGTTGGTATCACACAATCCGGAAGTCCCGGTGGGGACCTCTTCTTTTTACGTTAGTGTCACATCACCATATGGTGCAGTCAAGGGAGCCATGGTTTGCGGCATGAATCAAGACGTCTATGCTACGGCTGTGACCAACGCTTCTGGACAGGCCACCTTAACCTTCGATCCACCGATCTCCAGTCCCGGTTCTTTGACGCTGACGGTTTCCGGTGGAGATATGATTCCCTATACTATCGATCTCGATATCATCGATCCTTCTACTGCATATGTAATCTATGAAGATCATATCATACAGGACGATCTTACCGGCAACGGCAACGGTCAATTAGAATTCTACGAAACCATCGAACTGGGCATCGTAGTCTTAAACGATGGCGCTTCTGCAGCGAGCAATATCAGCGGTACCATCACGACTGACAATCCGTTGGTGACAGTTAACCGGGATTCCGTCTGGATAGGCGCTATAGCCGCTGGATCGACTACCACTGTTGATCGCGCCTTTGAATTCAGTGTCAATCCACAAATCGAGGATTTGCAGCCCGTTACTTTCCTCCTTACCACCACCAACGGCATAGATATCTGGGAGTCCAGTTTCAGCGTGATTGTTCATGCTCCTGATGTTGTGTTCTCCGATCTATTCATCGACGATTCAGTTGGCGGCAACGGAGACAGCCTTTTAGCACCTGGGGAGAACGCTAATCTGATCATTACTCTGGGGAATGCAGGGTCATATACAGGTGAAAATATCGAAGCCGTCCTGGCTTGTGAGAATACACAGGTGATCATAAACAGTGGCATGGTAAGCTGCGGCGATATGCCGGCTGGATCAGAAACAAGAATCACCTTCAACGTTACCATAGAACCGGATTTCTATCCACCGGGAAGCTTCCCCGAATTCACTATAAATATTAGCGGTGATCATGGCTATACCAATGAGACGGGCTTTTCAACAACCATAGGAAATGCCAACTCCATGCCCACCGGTCCTGATAATTACGGCTACATGGCCTATGACCGGTATGATTACCCGTTCTTCACTGAATACGACTGGATAGAACTGGTCCCCGATTCCGGCGGTGTTGGCAATCGCATCCCCTTCACGCAAATCGATCAGGTTCATCATCTGGCCTTACCATTCGATTTCCAGTATTACGGCATTACTTATGACAGTTTAACCGTTACCACTCCGGGACACATCTGCATGGGTGTGACAAATGAGATCGACTATACTTCATCCTCCATCCCCAATGAAGATGGCCCGCCAGCGATGGTTAGCGCCATCTGGGGTGATTTGGATCCTTCAGGAGCAACTGTCGGAGGGGATGCCGGCGGTGTCTGGTATCAATACAGTCAAACCGGTCATTATTTTGTGATAGAATACAATTATGTTCCCTGGTATGCTTTGGCTTATGATGGTCACACAACCTATGAAATAATCTTGTATGATCCTGAATTCTACCCAACTTCAACGGGTGATGGTCAGATAAAATTCCAGTTCAAGGAATTTGAGAGCTGGGGCCCCACTGGAATTGAAAATCACGATGAGGACGACGGACTCCTCTATCGCAATGGAAACATTTACCCCGCCACGGCTGCGACCCTGGAAGATCAGTCCGCAATACTCTTCTCCACGCCGATCACCATCCCGGAGGTGACGATCGCGATGACTCCTGCTGTAACTCCCGTTACGATTCCAGGTCAGGGAGGCAGCTTCGACTTTAATATTGCATTGACAAATAATGAACCTACATCACTTGCCTTCAGCACCTGGATTATGGTGCAGTTACCGAACCAGAACTGGTACGGCCCAGTATTGGGTCCCGTTGATCTCTCGCTGCCAGCTGGCAACACACTGGATCGTGACCGGAGTCAAACTGTTCCCGGCAGCGCACCCGCTGGTACTTATACCTATGAGGGGCGAGTTGGTACCTATCCCGACTTCATCTGGGATAGCAACAGTTTCACCTTTGAGAAGCTCTCATCGGGAGATGATAACCTGATTGGCAACTGGTCAAACACGGGCGAATCCTTCGACCAATGGCTGACAACCAATGCAGATGAAGTAGCCCTTCCACTAACATCTGCTCTACGTCAGAACTACCCCAATCCATTCAATCCAACAACGTCAATTAGTTTTGCTCTACCAGAAACATCACAGATCACTTTAACCGTTTTCGACGTACAGGGAAGAGAAATCGCTGAATTAGTCAACGGTAGGCGTACAGCCGGTATCCACGAAGTGACCTTCGACGCCTCTGATCTACCTTCCGGCATCTACTTCTACCACATGGTGGCAAAGGAATTCACTGCTGTCAAAAAGATGGCGCTGATAAAATAATTGTCAGCAGATAATTCGAATAGACTTAAACCTCTATTCGTAGCAAAACCAGGAGATTTACCACTATGAACAGGATACGTTCTCTATTGATATTTATTGTCATCACAGCAGGAAACATTCCCGCACACGGTCAAAACGTCCAAATTACCTCTTTCCCGCAATCCTACCAGCTTTATCCCCGGGATTTGCAGGATTCCTCTATAGTGGATATCTCGGGGAATTTGCGAACTCCCGGATACGATTCGGTAAAAGTATGGATTGAAAAAGACGGACAATACTTGGGTAACCTTACAGAACCCCTTACATATATTCAGGGCATCGCTGAATTTGACTTCCAGCCAAAAATACACGCAGAATTGTCAAATCACAGCTTTCAACTGTTTATTGATGGAAATTCAATTATTGTGGCAGACAGCGTTGTTTGCGGAGATACTTACATAATACAGGGGCAATCGAACGCAGAGGCCTACAACCTATCTAATGAAAGGTTTGGAGCCAGATGGGTTAGAACATTCGGCAATATGTCGCCGAATCCCATAGAATGCCAAAATGATACAAACTGGCATATGGCGATTGCAACAGTATGGCCGGAGTATGAAGGCCATGTCGGGATATGGGGCCTGCAAATGGCCAAATCAATAGCAGTGAACTATGGAATACCTGTCTGTATCATCAACGGTGCAAAAGGCGGTACTACTATCGCACAACATCAAAAAGATGAAAACAATCCCCGTAATCTTGAAACAATTTACGGAAGACTATTATACCGTATGCAGGAATCCGACATTAGAGAACATGCAAAAGGAATAATCTGGCATCAGGGAGAAAACAATACTTACCCTTATAATTGGAGTGATTATGCTAACCAATTCGATTTGTTGTACAACGATTGGATGGTGGATTATCCAGGGGTGGTAAATGTCTATATATTCCAGATCAGACATTCCTTCTATGACGCGGCGCAAATGCACCTTCGTGATGTTCAGAGAACCATCCCATACAATTACGATAACGTTAAGATAATGTCTACTCTCGGAATCGAAGCGCATGACGGTCTGCACTTCTATTGGGATGGACATTTTGAAATGGCTGAAAGGATTTATCCTCTGATAGCGAGGGATTATTACGGTTCGGCAGATACACTCAATATAGCGCCGCCCAATATCCTGAATGTATCTTATACTTCGCCGGCATCGGACACTATCGCGATGGAGTTCGATCAGGAAGTATTCTGGCCGGAAGATTACCAGGGCTACACCATGGAAGATCATATTTATCTTGACCTGTCATGGGGCTTCATTCGCAGAGGCGGAGTCAGTCCGGCGAACCCGAATACGGTTATATTAGCATTGTCTGAACCGGTAGAAGCAAGGTATCTTACTTACACGCCTAACCAGTCCTGGAATAATGCAACCCCGACTCAAACTTATGAAGGACCGTTGATTAAAAACGATCGGGGAATCGATGCCCTGACATTCTATAGATTTCCCATCGAAAGTTATGAAGATCGTTGCCTGAGAATGTCAACTCAATCTACCACAACTTGGGATAATCCTGATCCGGAATTCAGGATTTCGTCATCCCCTAATCCCTTCAATCCGACCACGACGGTCAGTTATCAGCTTTCAGCAGTCAGCTTTGTAAACCTGTATGTTTATGATATCACTGGCAGGAAAGTGGCAGAACTGGTCAGAGGCTGGCGGGATACGGGTGTGCATGAGGTGACGTTTGAAGCATCTGATCTGTCATCGGGAGTGTACTTGTACCGGTTGACTGCCGGTGAGTTTACGGATACAGGTAAGATGGTGTTGATGAAGTAGAAATCGAGAACGGAAGATAGTAAGTAATAGTAAATAATAATGGCAGGGGCACTTCCCCACCTTTTTCTATAGAAAATTGCGTCGATTGAAATAATCGCTTGACTTTCGGTCATAATATTTGTATTTTGTATAACAAGAAAATCTACACAGAATACGGAGGACACCATGAGACGCTTGCTTTGTCTAATTGCCATTGTACTGCCCATTACCATCCTTAGTGCATCTGACTGGAATTTAGTAACCGTACCGGTCCCTGATGATCATAAAACGTTGGAGGCATCGGGATTTGAACTATTCCATCGTGCCGGAGATTTCTGGATCGGCAGCCTGCCAACAGGAGACAGCCCACCAGCAGGGACCAGGTTCCTCCATGGATATGATTCTCGGGCGGGAGACCTTTACCGGCTCCTAATTGCTTCACCTGATGAAGTCGAAAAACTGCGAGGTAGAGTCAACATGCTCTATACAGACCAATCACAGGCTATCTTTCAGGCGACTTCAGATCAACTTCAAACGCTACCAATTATTGTGGGTGAATGGATCCATATCAGTCTGGTCCCCAAACCGATGGATTATTCGGATCTCGAACTGTACCAGACGGATGACTTCCATCCTTTCATCCAGGAACTGGTGAACCAGGTTTCACAGGTACAATATACGGAATACCTCCAGACGCTGGAAGATTTTGTCACGCGTAATACCTATACATCTGGTTGCGATAACGCTGCCGACTGGATCTACACTCAATTTCAGAGTTTTGGCCTGGACACATACTTTGATAACTTCCAGATCAGTGGAAATACCAAACGTAACGTCATCGGTGAACTACCGGGTCTGGTTTATCCCGATTCCATAATCTTCATAACTGGCCATTATGATGCTACTGCCGGGGCTCCCGGGAGTCCAGAACCGATAGCGCCCGGTGCAGATGACAACGGATCGGGTACAGCTTGTTTCCTGGAATGTGCCCGAATTCTATCTGCCTATCACTTCGAGAAAACCATTCGCTTTGTCGGTTTTGCAGGCGAAGAACAGGGTCTTTACGGCAGTGAAGATTACGTGCAGGATCTGTTGGCAGCCCAAACACAGGTAGTTGGGTGCTTCAACTATGACATGATCGCCTATTCAGGCAATGATCCTCTACCACCGGATATGGTGATATATTCCGACAATAATCCTCTGTCTCAGGCTATGGCGAATAAGATCGCCGAAGCGATCTTGACCTTCGTTCCCACTGGTCTGGAACCGGATATAGATATCAATCCTTCCATGGGTTCTTCTGATCATGGTCCATTCTGGGATGCCGGTTATCCAGCTATCTGCGGTATCGAAGAACAAGCTTGGGGACCCGATTTTAATCCCTGGTATCATTCTGTGAATGATTTGGTCATCAACTGCGACCTGGAATATGCCACCAACTGCACACGTGTCGCTATTGCCGCTTTAGCCGATTACGCAGTACCAATCGTTGAGAGTGGTCCCTATGTGACTGTATCTGATACAGAATTCGATGAAATCGTTGGCAATGGTAATGGATCTCCTGATCCTGGTGAGACGATCAGTATTCTCGTTACCCTGATCAATGTAGGCAATGAATCCACCACCATTGTTTCTGCTAATTTGAGTACGGTTGAACCTTGCCTGATAATCACGCAAAATACTGCTACATATCCTGACCTCGATCCCATGCAGACCGGTGTCGGGTCGCAGCCGTATATCATCGAAATAGATGGGGAGTGCCCCAACGGAACATGGGTGAGTACTGATCTGGATATAACGGCATTCGGCGGCTATCAGAACAACGTGCCGATCAACTTCATGGTGGGTGATCCTGCATTTGAACCTACTGGTCCCGATGCATATGGTTATCTGGCTTTCGATCCCTTTGATGAACCGGAATATCCTGCTTACGAATGGGTTGAAATATCCGCTGATTCCGGAGGTCCGGGCACACTGGTTAACTTTACGCAGGATGACCAGACTTTCCAGTTCGATCTGCCCTTCAGTTTTCAGTATTACGGAACATCATATGACCGCTTCACAATAGCGGCGAACGGCTGGATCGGTATGGGCGAGACGTTTGAGGATGATTACTCAAACTCAGGCATCCCCAACGATGACGGTCCTCCCGCGATGATCGCGCCGTACTGGGAAGATCTGTCGCCTCAGCGCACTAATTCCGGGAAGGTGTGGCAGTGGTACGATGAGGTGGATCACCTGTTGGTTGTCGAATACAATCATATCGAACAATACTCGCCAACAGGATCATTTGAAACCTTCCAGGTCATCCTCTTTGATCCTGCACACCACCCGACGGTTACCGGTGATGGCGAGATTATCTTCCAGTACAAGGGTATGTCAGCAACTGCAGTCACATCAGAAGGTACCATAGGTATCGAAAATGCGGCTGAAACGGCCGGTTTGCAGTACTTCTTCGATGGCGGTTATGACCAACATGCACACGCCATCGAGAACGAGTTTGCTATCCTGTTTAAAACTACAGGGATTGTACCTTCCATGGTTGTTACGGTGGATTACGTTTCGGGTTCACCGGTACAGGCAGGTGGTGGCGACCTGTTCTACGCAATTTGGGGCGAGAATCAGGGATCGGTGCCGCTGGATTACGATATCTGGATTGACGAGATCTACGAGAGTACAGATACAACCACATTGATTCTGCGTGAGATTACCAATTACCAACCCGGCTGGCAGATAAACCGCCCGGATGCCTGGTACCCGGTACCCAATAGCTGGCCAGGTGGTAACTACGATTTTCGCATTTATTCAGGCTGGCATCCCGAATATCAGGTATGGCATACCGATGCATTCTCCTGGGTGAAGGATGGCCCGGTAGATCTGGACTTCGATTTCGAGGCCAATCTGCCGCTGAATGCGCCCAATCCATTTGACGAGATATATATGACTCAGGTGGATTATAGCATCCCAATGCAATTTGAAGTGTTGGGAACTTATCCCAATCCCTTCAATCCCTCAACAGTGGTCAGTTATCAGTTGTCAGTGGTCAGTCATGTTAACCTGTCGGTTTACGATGTTTCAGGGCGGAAGGTGGAGGAGTTGATTAACGGTTGGCGGGATGCTGGTGTACATGAGGTGACGTTCGATGCATCTGGTCTGTCTTCGGGAGTGTACTTGTACCGGTTGACTGCCGGTGAGTTTACGGATACAGGTAAGATGGTGTTGATGAAGTAGTGGCTAATTACGGTTTTGAGCTATTAGTTAGGTGCCTTCTCATTTGCTTTTGGGATAGCCCCTTTTCATTCTCAACGGCGAAATATTTCATGTACGACTAAAATATCCCTTGACTTTCGCAGAATACTGTACTATATTGTTGTGTAGAAGGATAATATCGCAATTGATTAAAAGTAATCAGCGCTTTGCGAGGTTATTAGGGAAACCCTACTTTCGGGGCGTGAGTCCCCTTGCTGGGTAAGTTTAAGAGCCTGCTAAATGAAGGCACAGTTGGATTCATACTCAGAGATGAGGTGTATCTGGATGTGCCTTTTCTCTATAAAGGTGGAAAAACATGTGAATAATAATCAGGAGGCTCAAATGAAAAAATATCTATTCATGCTTATAGCTGTCACCGTTTGTATGACTTGCGTAGGCGTAAGCTATGCTACCAATGTGACAGGTCCAGTCTATGGAAATTGGACTTCATCTGGTAGTCCTTACAATGTCATAGGAAACATTAATGTGCCAACAGATTCAACCCTCACAATCGCTGCTGGTGTGGACGTAATCTTCCAGGGCTATTTCAAATTTATGGTAGATTCCAACGCCACTTTATTAGCATGCGGTGTTGAGGGCGATTCAGTGACTTTTACGACAGTTCTTGATTCTGGCTGGCATAGTATCCGTTATTCTAATGCTTCCCCAGCTTGTTCGCTACTTTACTGTATCCTTGAAAACGGCAGAGCTACTGCCGGTACTGGATCAGATCTAAATGGCGGCGCCATTTATTGTTCTAACACAGACCCATATATCTCAGACTGCAGCATTCGATTTTGCTCGGCCTCGAACAATGGCGGTGGTATCTACTTAAGTTACTCTGATCCCTGGATCATCAACACCACTATCTATGAAGCCGCTGCGACCAATGGAGGTGGAATTTACTGCACTGACTCCTACCCCTTTATCTCACATTGCGACATCAATAACTGCTTAGCCTCAACACTTGTTGGTTGGGGTGGAGGCATCTGTTGTCTGAGTAACTCTGACGCAACAATTGCTGAAACCAAAATCAACGATAATCTAGCAAAATTAGGTGGCGGTATTTTCATCGGTGACTGTAATACCACCGTAGCTGACTGCATAATCAACGAAAATTGGGCTGTAAACAGTGGTGGTGGAATTTATTGCAGCGGCTACAGCCCATTTATTTACGGCAACACCATCATCGAAAACATCGCCTATAACCTAAATGGCGGCGGGATTTACTGCACCGGGTTTACACCCTGGATAGAGGCAAACATCATCAGCCAGAATGCTGCCGGAGTCGATGGCGGTGGTATTTACTGTTCATTTGCAGATCCCATCATTGATTTTAATGAAATCGCCAGGAACCAGGCTGGATCAGTGGTTGCAGCAGGGAACGGCGGAGGACTTTACTGTACCGGTTGCCCCATAACGAACAGTCTGAATAAGAATACGTTCTTTGGCAACCTTGCTTTCCTCGGACAAGGCGGGGGAATCTACCTCACTTCCTCAAACATCCTCGTCAAGAATAGTATCTTCTGGGCAAACACCGATCTCGCGGGTTTCACACAGATCATGATTGGCCCAGCATCGACTCTAATAGTGACGTTCAGTGACCTTCAAGGAGGATGGCCGGGACCAGGAAATATCGGTCTATATCCCGCCTTCGTAGATACCAACTGGAATGATTACCGGCTGCAATGGAGTTCACCTTGCATTGACAGCGGCGACCCCAACCCCATATACAACGACCCTGACGTCACTCGAGCGGACATGGGATGCTATTTCTTCGAACAGTTTAATCCGGTGCGTATTCTGCTCACACCTCATACTACCACCTACTCCATTTCAATTCCAGCCAGTGGTAGTAGCTTCAATTACACGATCTGGGCCACCAACATTGACACAGTCACTCATTTGACTAATATCTGGTGCGATGCTACCAAACCGAATAGTGTAGTGACTCCTCCATTGTTAGGTCCGGTCAACGTTAATATCAGTGGCGGGGTAATTGTGAGCCGAGTTCGAACACAAAATGTCCCACCCCTCGCGCCTGTGGGAACGTACACGTTCAACGCCTACGCGGTGGTTGGAGCTAATACCTCGATAGATCAATTCAAATTCGAGAAGACAATAACACACCATGCGGGTGACGGTTCTGCTGGATGGACGAATTGGGGTGAATCCTTTGAGGCAGAGAGCGGTTCATGCGTCAATCAGGTAGACATTTCAGAAATGTGTCATTTAAATCAGAACTACCCCAACCCCTTCAATCCAACCACAGTTCTCAGCTACAAGTTACAAGATGCAAGTTTGGTAAAACTGTCGGTTTATGATATTTCCGGGCGTTTGGTTACAACACTGGTCAACGGCTGGAGAGATGAAGGTGTGCATGAGGTTACCTTCGATGGGTCGGGTCTGTCTTCGGGTATTTATGTCTATCGTCTGTCTGCTGAAGGCCTTACAGCCAGCGGGAAGATGGTTTTGGTGAAGTAGTGGAAAAATCATTTACAGTAAACCGATTACCGAAAACCAAAGGGGCGATCTGATGATCGCCCCTCTTCATTTCTGTTAATCCGCAATTCAGTCATACACTCGCAGGTTGCGAGGGTTGCGTGACTGGTGGTTCTGAATCTGGATTCTCCTCGATCAATGGTGCTCGATACCACTTACCGTGTCGTTTGATGCGCAGGATGGGAGTACCGTAGGTCGGATTCTCCGAATCCGACAACATCGATGACAAACTGAACCCCGTTCCCGGCTGAGCGCCACGATAGACCAGTGACCCCTCCAGTACAGCAACCACGTTGTCGTAATAGTAGAAAACAGGGTTACCGTCATCTCCATGCGCTGAACCGGGCAGATGTTCGCAGGTACGTATGTCCTCTCCGCAGACTGAGCAGGTGGGTTTTTCATAGGCGAAGGAGATGGATGCTTCACTGTACAAGCCGCCGTCGATGGCGACGCGCAGGTCATCGGCGGATGAATGTCCGCGCAGCCAATAGAAGCTGGGGACGATGTACTTACTGCCGTCATGTTCTTCGATGGTTCCGCCGAAAAAACGAGCCACACCCAGCGATCTCTTATTGTGTCCTATGAGCAGAGGCGCGCCCTGCACCATGGACAACAGCTTGGGCAAATCTTCAGTCCGGAAGCAACCGAAATAGCCGTCAATGGAGTCTCCTGCTAAACGGCAGTGGCGCATGAAGATATCCTTCTCAGATACCGGTACAGGCGGCGGATTCTTCAGCGAATTGATAATACGAACGTCCTCGTTCGTTGGTATGTCCGCATCTCTTACCAGCGGACCTGATAGTGTTTGGTGAATCATGGTGGTTCTCCTTAATTTTTAGAAATTTGTTTTGGGGTATTGACTTTTGTGGAATTGTTTTGTATATTGGATTGCTACTCTATAAAGGATAATAAAAATGGCTCTGGTTAATTGTAGAGAATGTGGTCATGAAGTAACGAAATCAGCTAAGTTATGCCCAGAATGTGGCGTTAAGAATCCCGGTATGAATGATGATTCATTTGCGGGATTTGCTCTTTTTCTTATCTTCATATTCTTAATCCTTGCGATAGTAATAGTATCTAATAACAGGGATGGGGATAAAGCAGAACGATCAAAAGATCTACAGCACAAATATGCGCACACGACTATTAATATCAGATCCGGTCGGTCAACTGATTTTCCCGTAATAGATAAGATAAAGCTTGGTGAAGAAGTCTTAGTAGACAGTTTGATAGATGGGTGGTATCTCATATACAAAAGTGGAATTCCAATTGGATATTCAGCAGCATATTTACTGAAGAATGAAGAACTTTGGTTGCCTGCAAGTGGTCGCTTGTGGTCAGGGGTGAAACTGTATAAAGATAATGGTTTCAGTAAGAAATACTATGGTGAGGTTCTAGGCGGTAGAGCGCGACTCTTATATATCAAAACAGTAGACGATTTGGAGTGTTGGAACAGAAATGTTTTTATAATGCAGGATTTTTATGTTAAGAGTACCGATCCTGCTCTCACAAGAAAGAAATGGGAGATTTTCTGATATAAACGGGCGGGTGGTCGGATTCGGGGAATCCGACCTACAGGGTTATTATCCCCTCGGCACGCACAACATACTCTTCGATGGAACCGGTCTAGAATCGGGAATCTACTTTGTACGCTTGGAAGCTGGCGATTTTACGCAGACACAGAAGTTAGTGTTGATGAAGTAGATACAGAAAACAGAGAACAGAAAACAGAGAACAGAATAAGCCGTAGGGCGGGGGTGCTTCCCCCGCCTTTTCTTATTTTATTTACAACATTCGCGATAACAACCCTTGACTATAAGACGGCTGTGAATTATTTTTTGGCAGGTCAAACTAGTTTTACACTGAACTATGATTATGGAATATCCACGATAAATATAGAGATCCATAATGAAAACAGTGAGAATAATACCCTTTCTACTGATAATTACCTTCCTGATCGGCTGTGCAACTGTGCCTCTTACAGGCAGGCAGCAGTTAACCATCATCCCTCAATATGAACTGTTAGCTTTGAGTTTGGATAGTTATCAGCAGGTGATGGCTGAATCGAACCTATCGCAGGATAGGGAAGACGTGCGGATGATCCGTCAGGTAGGACGCGGCATAGCCCAGGCAGCCGAAGACTTTCTGCGTGAGAATGGATTGTCCAGCAAGATCCGGAATTACCAGTGGGAATTTAATCTGATCGACAACGACACTTTGGTGAACGCCTGGTGTATGCCCGGCGGTAAGGTCGCTTTTTACAGTGGGATTCTGCCGGTCTGCCAGAACAGCACCGGCGTAGCTGTAGTTATGGGACACGAAGTTGCTCACGCCTTAGCCAATCACGGCGGGGAGAGGATGAGCCAGGGATTGATCACTCAATTAGGTGGCGTGGCTCTCGATCTGGCGCTGAAGGAGAAATCAGAAGAGACACGCATGATTGCCTTAACCGCTTTCTGCGTGGGTGCTCAGGTTGGCGTTCTATTACCCTACAGCCGTCTGCATGAATCGGAAGCTGATCATATAGGTCTGATCCTCATGGCAAAAGCTGGATACGATCCCCGTGAAGCTGTCCCCTTCTGGGAACGAATGAATTTAGAAGGCGGCGTGCGTCCCCCCGAATTTATCTCCACCCACCCGGCTCCGGAAACGAGGGTGGAGAAACTGAAAGAACAGATGCCTGAAGCATTGCAGTATTATAATCCGTAGTCTAATACTTTCCTCCAGCAAGCGTACGCCCTCGTCTGCCAGTTTTGAAGAGTCGGACGAGGGCGTCCGACTGCTCAACGACTCCCAAATTCCGAATCCTGAATCACCACTTTCCCCCTTGCAATTAGTTTCCCTCCTTCGTAAATTATAGCTTCATATCACCATATAATCTACGGAACTTCCCATGACCGACCCGACCGAATCCACTGAAGAAGAAAAAGACTTAACCCTTCGCGAAAATTTCCGTTTATTGCTGAGAGCCTCCAAAGGTTTCTGGCTGGTTAACCAGATCAACTTCTTCGACGGCATCGCCTACTTCGGCATCCTCATGCTGTTGACCCGCTACCTGGGTCCGTCCGGTCTAGGTATGACTGATAAAGTAACCGGCTTCAGTGTGTCGTTATACACCGGTTTGGTTACTCTCTTCATGTTCGGTGGTGGATTCGTTTCGGATAAATTGGGTGTGCGCAGAGCCTTAACCTGGTCATTGATCGTCATCGGAGCGGGGCGGGTATTATTGACTATTGCACCCGCGTTCGAGGGAATGAGCCAGGTATCCGCCTGGACTGGTCTGATGTTGATGGCTCTGGGTACAGGCGTCATGCAGCCTGCTCTTTACGCTGGAATTAAGGAGTATACCGATCCGCGCACCGCAACCATTGCTTTCGGACTGCTCTATTCGATTATGAACTTAGGCATAGTGGCGGAAAGCTTCATATCACCTTTCCTTCGTTCAGATGCTACTTTCTTAAACTTAGGATTTATGGAAATAGTAGGTCTTGGCTGGGGGATAAATGGTGTCTATTGGATGGCTATTGCCGTCACCGGATTGATGCTCCTGATCCATATAACCTTCTTTACACGTAAGGTGGAAGAAACGGACAGGACGGTTGTCGAAGAGGAGAAAGATGACGACGGCGATAAAACCTGGATCGAGAAGTTAAAAGAGCTGCCCTTCGCCGATCCCCGCTTCATGTTCTTCATATTCATCCTGCTGCCGGTGCGCACCATCTTCGCACACGATTTCCTGACCGTGCCCGATTACGTCTTTCGCTGTTTCCCCGAAACTGTGTCGGCGAAGTACGAATGGATTCACGGTATGAATCCACTGATAATAGTCATCTTCGTGCCGACTATAGCCGCCTTCACCAGAAAAGCCAAGATCGTAAATATGATGATTATCGGCACTTTGATCACCGCAATTATTCCCTTTATCCTGGTGCCGGGTCCGCATTTATGGACTCTGCTGACTTATGTTACCATCTATTCACTTGGCGAAGCAGTCTGGTCATCGCGTTTTCTGGAATACGTGGCACGATTGGCGCCGGCGGGCAGAGTGGGAGCTTACATGGGTTTGGCGGGCATCCCCTGGTTCATGGCGAAGTTCACCACCGGATTGTATTCCGGTTCGATGTTAGCGCATTTTGTTCCCGAAAGCGGTCCACATAATAGCGGTACCATGTGGATGGTCTACGCATGTATAGCCTGCATCAGCCCGGTTACGCTACTCCTTGCCAGAAAATGGCTGCTGAAAGGCGTGCCGGAAGCGGAGGAATAGGGGTTTTCAAATTTGCAGAAAAGCAATGTAAAGATAAAATTTCATATTTCTGATTTAGGTATTGACAATTAGGGAAATAGTTGTTATATTTGATAAAATGCGGAAGATAATAGATGGTGCTGGAACATGTTATCCTATGAAATTGCCATCGTCATAATAGCACTGTTTTCACTAGTCGCATTGGTTTTTATCAAATCGAAGCTGCTGAAAGCGGTTATCATCGCCTTGACCTCAGTTGTCCTCTTGCTGTTGTATGGTATGTTCTCCAGCCTGATTGAACAGCAAGTAGGTCTTTTAGCTTCACTTTCAACTTCCACTCACATGCAGAGTGGAGAAAGCATGATGACCCCCGATATGCTCGCCTATGCTACTTCTATCATCGAAAAGCTAACTGAATATGGACACAAACTGAAAATCACTCGATTGATGCTTCTGGGGTTCTTAATTGTCGCACCTTTCACTCAGTTAATAAACAGGAAGCAATCCCAAGATCTAAAATAGAAAGAGAATCTTACCACTACCCGTTTAACTGGTTCATCTTAACCGAAAGGAACTCATCATGCGTTTAAATGTCAAAGCTTTAGCTCTGACGAGCGCCATTCTCGTGGGTGTGGGACTGTTTCTTGCGACGTGGTGGCTGATCATCCTGGAAGGGTCCGGAGCAACTACAACAATTTTCAACCGGGTTTACTTAGGTTACACTATTACACCGCTGGGCAGTATTATCGGCCTGGTCTGGGGCTTCGTAGATGGGTTGATCTGCGGAGCTATCTTTGCGTGGCTTTATAATGCCTTGTTGCCTAAGGCAAGTGCGGCGTAAAGTCGCAAGTTTTTAGATTGGGCGTCAGGTCACATCAGTCGGTTGACTGACAAGACCTGACGCAACAGATAGTAGAAATAGTCTATAGGGGCGAGGTAATCTCGCCCCTATAATTCTCAATTCCCAATTCTACATTCTACATTCTCAATTCTTCACACTCCCAACCTTCTCTTACCCTCATCCTTGGTAATATACCCTTTCTCCACCATTCCGTCAATCGTGCCGAAGCGGGTTTCATCCGCTTGAGCACGCTCCAACTGGAACGGATCCTGATTGGGAGCGAAGACATGTTTTGCTTTCGCTTTGCAGCCGCGCAATTTCAGTTCAGTACTACGCAGCCAGTCTGCTAAGGAAGTAGCCGAAGCCTGGATAGAATCAACTTCCTGCATCAGCAAATTATATTGAGCGCTCACCCAGTTCTGTGTGGTGCCGTGCGAACGTCCCAGCACCCAGGGGAACAGTTTGAGAGCAGTGATGACGTCTTCCAGAATCTGTTCCCTGTTGACCTTCCAGGTGAAACTGCGGCCTTTTTCGCCGCCAACAACAGTTACTTCCACATCCGACCAGGTGAACAGGTTCTGGTCAGCTTCAAGTGATTGAAACTGGTCAACGGTCTGATCGAAGTAGCCGTTAATGCGAGACAGGTATTCCTCTTCGTTCTCGTTTTCAAATGCTTGTGGCGGAGTGATCTTCACCTGCAGGCGAGGCGTACCGGCGTTATGACTTGATCTCGCCATGTCTTCCAACAGCTTCTGTTCAATTTCCAGAATGAAAGGAACAGTGGCTAAAGGTTCGATGCCAGCCGGATTAGTTGAATCCATTCCTAAAGTGGTGTAGAAGGTGCGTTCAGGATTCAATTTTCGGACCGAACCATCTTCCTCTTCGTAGGTCGCTCTCCATTTACCCGATCTCTCCCACTGCACCTTGAAAGGATCCAGCGTCTGGAAGTAATCGATCCCCGATCCATCCGGCTGCAGCACCAATTCTCCACAGAAACGTCCTAAAGTGAATAGATCCAGGAACATGGCTTCGGTGAGCCGGTTAACCCCTTTAGCTCGCTGGTAAGGGTTTTCTAAGATGCGGCTGTCCAGATCATCCAGGATGCCTTGTGCTCGGCTGATTTCAGGTTCGGAGCCGGTAATCTCCACAGATTGAGGTGTGGAACACAACCTCACCCATGCCCAGACTGCTGCTGATACTATGGGAATGGTATCCCGCAGATAACAGTAGAGCGATGCTCTGCCGCTGGGAACGTAATTGTACAGACCCCAGGTTCTTGCAGCCGTAACGCCCCTTGCTACCGGCCATGAAGACAGGCTGGTAGTCCCTAAACGATGCTTAGCGCCTCTGGCTCGCGCCGCTGGAACGGGTGTTATCAGCGGGCGGGGATGGTGATCTTTCTCTTCTCTTTTGGATTTCCAGAACATGTTACCTCCGATTTTGTTGTTATTCAGTTAATTAGAAAAAGTTACTATTTTTTTCTGAGGGTATTGACTTTTTACTAAAAGTGTCTTATATTGTGGAATGCAGAGATTTCATAAGGAGGTTTTAAGATGAACCGCACTTCTCTTCATTCCATTGCCTATACAGGATTATTTATCCTGCTGTTTACTGGTAGCGTTTATGCCCAGGATAGTTTGAATGTGACCAGTATCTGTCAGTTTACGTTCGATAATTATGTAACCGATCTGGATCTCGAAGGAAATCTAATTGCATTGTCTGCGGGAACCTCAGGTCTGTTGTTGTACAATGTTGCCGATCCATACTCTCCCATGCTGATGGCTCAGCTTGATACTTTTCAATTTGTGTCTCAGGTTTGTATATCCGAGGATTACCTCTACCTACTCAAAGAGAGCATGTACTCGATTTATCTTGATATAATAGATATAGGTAATCCGGGTTCACCCGTCTGGTTGAGCACATACCATGTAGGCGATTATGGCGTCAACATTGATGAGTATGGAGGTTATGTTTACATTTCAGAGGCGAATTGGGGAGATTTGCTCATTGTGGATGTAACCCACCCGCTTGCTCCCTGTTTTGGCGCTCTGTTTTTCGTAAATGGATATGCCTTTGGTATGGATTTTCAAGAGAACTATGGTTTCCTGGTACAAAGATACGGATGCACTCTGATATCACTCGATCTGACAGATCCCACTAATCCGGTTGAACTATGCAGCATCGATCTATTCGGATATGGGCGTGACGTTTCCATTACTGGTGATTACGCTTATGTCTCAGCCGGCTATGTTTCACCAACGCTGAAAGTCGTCGATATATCCGATCCGTCAAATCTGACAATGGTTGGCGGCTGTGATGTAGAAGGTTACACAAAAGGCGTGTTCACTATGGATGACTATCTGTTCGTTGCCTCTTACGGATCAGGATTACGTGTGCTGAACATATCAGATCCCATACGACCTTACGAAGTAGGTTATTACGACACACCCGGTTTGTCTTGGGATGTTGCGGCTTCAGGGAATTTTGCCTTCGTAGCAGATGAAGATTATTTCAGTATATATGATTGCTCTGCGGCTATGTCGAGTGACATCAATATCACGTTGACACCTTTAAATCCACCTGTCACTATCCCTGCTACCGGCGGCAGCTTCGATTTCAATATAGCTATCTCAAATAACGAAAGCTATACGAACAACTTCGACGCCTGGATCATGGTTACTCTACCGGATAGCTCACAATACGGGCCGGTTTTAGGACCGGTTAACTTGACTCTTCCTGCAGGAGCAACGATCGATCGAGATCGGACACAGAATGTACCCGGTGGAGCACCGCCCGGAACTTACACCTATGAAGGATTTGTAGGGGTTTATCCTGACACCATCTGGGATAGTAATAGCTTCACTTTCGAAAAGCTGGAAACAGGCGATGGTGTGCCCATTGATGATTGGTTAAATACTGGCGAAGATTTCCTGAGTGACGAGTTAGCCACAGAACCTTTACCTTCTTATTTCTGCCTCTTTCCTTGTCACCCCAACCCCTTCAACCCCACAACAGTAATCAGTTTCTCTCTACCGGTTGCGGGATTGGTTACTTTGGAGGTATTTGATATTAGTGGTAAGCGCGTAGGGGTCGGTCTTGCGCCGACCCGTCAATATCCGCCCGGCACCCACAACATCCTCTTCGATGGTACTGGCTTATCATCCGGCATCTATTTCGCCAGTCTAACCGCGGGGGATTTCACCCAAACGCAGAAGTTGGTGTTGCTGAAGTGAGTGAATATTTCAGGCGAAATAGAGAATCCAGATAAATATGCGTATAATAACCTACAATAATCCAGTGCAGGCTAACACCTGTAAAACCTGAAAACACCAGGAGGTATGTAATGAAAAACTTGCTCATGATTTGTTTAACCCTTTCAGTAGGATGTCTTCTAATGACAGTTCCCACAATCGTTTCTGCTCAGATCTGGGAAGAATGGGTCACCCCTTACAACGGTCCCAACAATACCAATGACTACGCAAACGATATGACTATGGATGCGAACGGGAATATATACGTAACAAGCCAAATTAACTGCAGCACTGCTCCGCCCTGGATTAGTGATTGTGCAACCATGAAATACAATTCGGCTGGCGAACTGCTTTGGGTTGAAGTGTTTATCGGGTTTGAGAATGGCACTGACTGGGGCAGCGCTATAGCAGTTGACGATAATGGTAATGTTTATGTTACGGGGGGGTGCGATTCCTATCCGGGTTTGGATGGGAAGTGTTTCACCGTTAAATATGATAGTTTAGGCATCCAACAATGGCTGGTGACTTATGATGACGCTGGAAACCTGACTGACAAAGGAACGGATATCGCTTTAGATGACGTAGGCAATGTATATATTACCGGTACGACCTCCGGTGCTTCCACATCCCAGGATTATCTTACTATCAAATATAATCCGCAGGGGATTGAACAATGGATAAACACTTATGACGGTCCGGCAAATTATATCGATGATGCGTATGGAATAGCTATAGATGTTAATAATAACGTGTACGTCACGGGCATAAGCCATGGCACGCAAACCTACGACTCAGGTAAAGACATTGCCACTGTTATGTACAATTCGGATGGAGTGGAACAATGGTCTGCAAGGTATAATGGTCCTGGAGATGATTTAGATGAGGGCTGGGATTTAGTCGTTGATGCTTTGGGTAATGCCTATGTCACAGGTGGTTCATACGGGATAGACACAGATGTAGATATTGTCACGATTAAATATGACAATGCTGGTGTGGAACAATGGGCTAACAGATACGCTGGCGCAACGAATCCCCTGGATTATGGACAAGCGATTTCTATGGATGTATTCGGGAACGTCCTTGTCACCGGGTTTATAAATGCGGTTAACCTCTGGGGTGATCTCGGTGATTGGGTTACCATCAAGTACACCTCCGGTGGGATTGAGCAATGGGCAACCGAATATAATGGAAATGAGGATCTTTCTGACACTCCATGGTCAATTACCTCTGATGAAGTCGGTAATGTTTACGTCACAGGTTCAGCGGATTACAATTTACAATATACAGAAGCTAATTGTGCTACGATTATGTATAATTCAGCTGGCATTGAACAATGGATTGCATTGTATAGTGGCAGTGGCGAAGGCACGAATGGCGCCTACAAAGTAATCCTTGATGAGGAAGAGAATGTCTATATAGCAGGCTGGTCTTCTGAACTCAATAACGGCAAGGATGCTTTTGTTATTAAATACAGCCAGACACCAGCTCTGCGTATAACATTAGAGCCGCAGAATCCACCCATCCAGATACCGGCTTCCGGAGGTTCTTTCGATTTTGATGTTGTGCTGGAAAATTCAACTGGTACTACTGTCCCCTTCGATATCTGGTTGAATATTACTACACCAAACGGTTACACCTTTACAACTCTAGGGCCGGCGGCGTTCAATTTGAGTGGCAATACCAACATCTCCCGGACACGCTCGCAGAACGTACCCAATTACGCAGCTCCCGGTACTTATACCATGTCAGGGATGGTCGGTGAATACCCCTGGATCGGTTACAATCAGGACAGCTTCACGTTTGAAAAGCTGGCAACCGGTACAGATGGAATTATCGTCGGTGACTGGTTAAATACCGGCGAAGATTTCCTGAGTGACGGATTAACCACGGAACTTTTACCTCTTTCCTTTTGCCTTTTTCCTTGTCACCCCAACCCCTTCAACCCCACAACAGTAATCAGTTTCTCTCTACCGGTTGCGGGTTTGGTCTCCCTGGATGTGTTTGATATTGGTGGTAAGCGCGTAGGGGTCGGTCTTGCGCCGACCCGTCAATATCCCCCAGGTACCCACAACATCCTCTTCGATGGTTCAGGCCTGCCATCCGGCATCTACTTTGCCCGTATGACTGCGGGAGATTTCACCCAAACGCAGAAGTTGGTGTTGCTGAAATAGTATATGATGGGGAGGACGGACATTCTTGTCTGTCATTGTGGTCAGGTCAGGCAGGAATGCCCAACCTCCCCGTAGAGTTAAATTTGCTTAAATAATAATGGAGGCTAAAAATGAAATCGCGCATGTATCTTAAAATTGTCTTCATCGTTATTACAATACTGATGGCTTGTTCGCTAACTGTCCAAGCCCAGGACAGTTCAGGTGTAACCAAATTAGGTGAGCTATATGACTACTTCGGTGGCGTCAACACGGTAGTCATTTCAGGTGATTGTGCTTATGGCACTTTCGGTAGTGAAGGTTTGCGGATCGTTGACATTTCCAATCCCGCCGAACCGGCCGAAATGAGCCGTCTGGTAACGTCCGATCTGGCTCTGGACGTTGCCGTGCAGGGTGGTTACGCCTATGTCGCTGCTTACAATGCCGGACTGCTAATCATAAACGTTTCCGATCCCTATAATCCTCATGAAGTGGGTTCTGTGCCCGGCTGGCATGTACTGGGTGTGGAAGTATCCGGGAATTATGCTTATGTGGCAAACGATGCTTCAGGTGGTCTGCGAGTCGTTGACGTATCCAATCCCATACAGCCTTTTGAGGTGGGTTTCTGTCTCCTCCCGGGGAACGCCCAAGATGTAGCGGTAGCCGGCGATTACGCCTATGTCGTCCTCAATTATTTCGGATTCGCTATAGTCAATGTCTCCGATCCTGCGAATCCTCGGCAGATGAGCACTCTGGACACACCTGGCTGTGGATACCATATCGCCGTAAGCGGAGATTACGCTTATGAAGCTGATGGTTCCGGCGGATTACGCATTTTCGACGTCTCCAATCCCCTTTTTCCCTATGAAGTGGGAACTTGCAGTACTCCTGGGTCAGCACGAGGGGTAGCTCTTTCCGGTGACTATGCTTTCGTAGCAGACTGGATAAACGGTCTTCGAGTTATCGACGTTTCTTCACCGAATCACCCCACGGAAATTGCCTATTACGAAACGCAGTCTATCGCACAAGGTGCTGCCATGTACGGTGATTACGTCTGCGTTGCGGACACCTGGTCAGGTATGAGGATGATAGACGTGAGTAATCCCTTAATCCCCCTTGAAGTGGGCGCTTATTACGAACCGAGTCAGATCCAGGGGTTGTTTGTTGTGGGTGATTATGCCTATCTGCTGGATGAGTATGCTGGACTGAGGATTGTGGACGTCTGCGATCCTCACGCACCGCTGGAGATCGGATCCTATGAACCTCTGCAGGGTGCTGAGGACATCATAGTTTCCGGCGGTTATGCCTATATCGCCATGGGTTCAGAAGGTTTGTGGATTTTGGACATGAGCTACCCCATATCACCTGTTTTGACAGGGATATATGACACTCCGGGGTCCGTTCTTGATATTGACATGTTTACTGATGACTACATCTGTGTAGCTGATGCTATGGGGGGTTTGAGGATTATCTACATTGTTGACCCAATACATCCGGTTGAAGTGGGCTATCTGCCTGCTCCACCGTGCGGCCTAACCCGTAGTGTTGACGTTGCCGGGATATTCGCCTATGTCGGTGATGACATTTCCCTGCGAGTGGTCAACATCGCTGATCCGACTGCTCCCTACGAAATGGGATCATGCACCCTTATGGCAAGCCCCTACGAAATTGTCGTCTGGGATGGGCATGCTTATGTCGCCTGCTATTATGCCGGGCTGAAGGTGGTAAATGTAACTGATCCAACCACTCCCTTTGTGGAAGGTGAATACGACACTCCTGGTTACGCTTATGGAGTAGCCCTCCCCAGCGATCCTATTTCTGATGATTACGTTTTCATCGCTGATTGGGATGAGGGCTTGCGGGTGATCAATGTTATGGAACCTTCATCGCCGTTTGAGGTTGGCTTCTACGATACACCCGGATACGCGTATGATGTGTTTAGTGACAGGAATTTAGCTTACATTGCCGATATGAGTTACTTCGGAATATACGATCCAGCCGAAGCGATGACGCCGACTGTCGAAATCACCATAACGCCTTCCAATCCGCCTATTTACATCCCATCGAGTGGCGGTAGTTTCGATTTTACGGTCAATTTGCTGAATATGGTCCCCAGCCCGGTAGCTTGCGATGCCTGGATCATGGTACAACTTCCGGATGAATCCTGGTACGGACCGGTTTTAGGACCGGTCAGCGTTGATTTAGCTGCGGGAAGTTCCCTTTCCAGAGAGAGAACCCAGAATGTACCGGCTTCTGCGCCACCAGGTGAATATATCTATGAAGGCCGCGTGGGCTTTTACCCAGACATGGCCTGGGATTATGGCAATTTCACTTTTGAAAAGCTGGAAGCAGGTGATGGCGTGCCTTTAGCCAACTGGTCGAACTCAGGCGAATCCTTCGACATGTGGTTTAGTGAAAGCAATGAGGTCATCCCTTCGGAATTTGAGTTCTTAAACGCCCACCCCAACCCCTTCAACCCCATCACTGTAATCAGTTTCTCTCTGCCCGTTGCTGGTTTGGTTACTCTGGAGGTGTTTGATATTGGTGGTAAGCGCGTAGGGGTCGGTCTTGCGCCGACCCGTCAATATCCCCCCGGCACCCACAGCATCCTCTTCGATGGGTCGAATCTATCCTCCGGCATCTACTTCGCTCGTTTAACCGCCGGAGATTACACGCAAACGCAGAAGTTGGTGTTGATGAAGTAGATTCTGAAAACAGAGAACAGAAAGGAATATTTGGATAGGGGTAATCCCTTTATCCCGCTTGGGCGGGAATCCCCCCTTTTTTTTCAAGGGGGGAGTAAGGGGGGATCGTAACATGGTGAGGCGCACACTGGTGCGTCTTTTTTATGTATCCGTGGTTGGATAGTGTTTGGTGAATCATGGTGGTTCTCCTGATTTTTTGGAAATTTGTTTTTTTTGTGTTGACTCTTGTGGGGTGGGGTAGTATATTGCGAATATTGTGAAAGGAGTCATTATCATGAATATCCTCAAAAGAATGAAGCTGCTAACCAGCCCAATCATCCTTGGATTGATTCTGCTGTTGACCTCTGCTCAAGCCGGTGATCCAGCTTTGGACGCAAACGTCGTTACAGATGCTGGCAACATCTGGACGGCGGTCTCTAATTTTGGTAGATGGGGTGATCCTGACGCCACTCTACCCTCATGGGAATGGCCCGGAGGGCAGTCTTCTGATTATCTCTGGGAAGGGCGATTCTGGGTAGGTGCCAAGGTTTCCGGTATTCCCCACGTAACGCACGCTGATTATGGAGATTACGAATGGCACGCGGCTCTGGACGATCCCTTATCAGTTGCGCCCGGGATATCCGACCAGGACGTCATCGTTTACTTTGATGATGAGCTTGCATCGGCAACCCATTTTCCTCTGGATTTGCGTGTCGAAGAACGTCATCTAAGCTGGTCGTCGGTTGAATATCACAATCTCTTCGGTCTTGAACTGTTGATCATCAACACCGGAGGATACACCCTAGAAGAGATGTACTTCGGTTTCTGCTTCGATCATGACGTTACCCAGTTGGATCCGACTGAACCGCATATAGATGATTGGGTCGATTACGACGGTGAAGATGGCGCTGATTCGGATTCAGACCGCAGGGATTGGGTCGATCCCATGGATCTGGATGGTGATGGACTAACTGGTTATGATGCCTATGGCTGGCCCTGGATTGATCCGGTTAATCCTCAATATGATCCAGATCTCGCGGAACCCGATGGCATATATGATGAATATCGGTTCTGGGAAGACTCCAATGGACCTGACGTGATCGGTCAGGCAGGTACTGTCTTCGAAGGTCAGGTGCTAACCAATTCCTTCGGCATTCCCCTGCAAGGATATCTGTTACCACGCGGGCTTTCCTACATGTACGATGGTGACAATCCTAACGATCCCTGGGAAGATACCGGAGAGCGTTACTTAACTCCACCAGCTACCGGATTTTGCGGTACTTGTCTGTTGTACTGTCCCACTGATACCACTGCTAATCCCTGGTCACATCAATGGTGGAATTGGAATAACGATCCAGGAAACGATGAGGAAAAATACAGTTTCATGGAAGGCACGCACTTTTCAGCAGGCGGTCGCAGGTTTCTACCCCGTCCCAACGAACTGGGCGAACCTGTCTGGGATTATCGATACCTGCTGTCTTGTGGGCCCTACACGATGAGTCCAGATGACACAATGCAAGTAGCGATGGCTTTTACCATCGGTGAAGGTTTACAGGGTGTTCGCGAATGGTCTGACCGTGCTATGGATTTGTATTATGATGGTTCGGCATGGTCTTCGCCTTTGACTCCTTCAAGCCCCGACGAGGATATACATTGGGGAGGAGGGGACATTCTGGCTGTGAAGCATCCCACAAGTCAAATAGTGTCAGAAATGACCCTTAGACAACCTGTACCCAATCCGTTTAACTCGAGCGTATCTATCTCGTTTTCGTTACCATCTCAAACAAAAGTGGATTTGGGAGTCTATAACGTCCAGGGTCGGAAAATTGCTGACTTAATCCAGGAAACTAAGCCTGCGGGTTTGCATGTGGTAAATTGGAAGCCGGATAATGCTTCCTCAGGTTTGCTATTCTTTCGCTTGACTACGGATGAAAAAACTCAGACTGTCAAAGGGATTTTCCTGAAATAATTGATCGTGGAGGGGATAAGACAAAGTTCGTTAGTTGCTGCTGTATCTTAATCGGAAAGATAAAATGAAAACGATAAGTCTAATAGCGTTCAGCGTTCTGCTATCATCCGTGAATGCCCTGGCTCAGAGCAGTTGGAACATGGAGAAAATAGGCCAGCTCTATTCAGGTTGGCAGTCTGCACATGATATCGCCATCACTGGTGATTATGCTTACGCTGCATCAGGAGAATTCCAGGTTGTCGATATCAGCGATCCGGAAAACCCGTCTGAAGTCAGCTATCTCGCAGGGTGGGGATTGACCAAGGATATTGAGTTAATAGGAGATTCTATAGCCTGCATTGCTGCTTACTATGGCGGTCTCTGGATAGTGGATATCACTGATCCTGAAAATCCATCCATGTTGGGTCAGTGTGATACTATGGGGGTTAATTTTTATGATGTCGCGGTCTCAGGGTCGTATGCCTATGTCACGTCCCATAATGATGGCTTATGGATTATAGACATTTCCGATTTGTCTTCGCCCGTGATAGTGGATTCGGTTGATGTGCCATCCGCAAAACAGGTCGAAGCAGCAGGTGATTATGTATATGTAGCCACTACTATTCCGCCCTGGGAGTTGTGGGTAATAGATGTGTCCAATCCACTCAATGCAGCGGTAACCTATAGGTTAGGAACGGGTTGGGGGGCTGAAGAATTGGTTGTTTCTGGTGATTTCTTATATGCTGCTACGAGTATGTTCCTTCTTGAAGGTGGCCTCCGTGTAGTTGATATCTCCAATATTATCCCTGTGGAGGTTGGATTCTTTTCGACTTTGAATACATCTAAGACTGTCCATGTTTGCGACAGCATAGCTTACTTATGCCAAAGTCACACACTTCATACAGTCAGCGTTGCCGATCCAGCAAATATGTATCAGATTGGAGAAACAGAAATTGAACCAGTCATCAATGCCGTTGATGCCACAAATATTTATTGTTATCTGGTCGGTGGTCCTGGTGGCGTTGGAGTGGTTGATATATCAAATCTCAGCAATCCGGATTTAATTGATTGGTTTGGTGGTAGCAACACCGGATGGGCATGCGGGGTAGATATATCCCAAAATTACGCCTATATCGCAAACGGAATTAGGGAGTGGGTTAATGAAGCGGCGGGAGTGTTGATAGTTAACATCACTCATCCATCGAATCCGGATTCGGTCGCCAATTATCCCCTCACTCAATCCGCTTATGACGTGGCTATTGAGCAGGACTATGCGTACGTTGCCAATGCTGATTCCGGCTTATTGGTCTTGTCAGTTTCAGATCCGACCAATCCAGAGGGAATTAGTGTGTGTTCACTCCCGGGGTGCGCAGTAGATGTAGAAATCTATGGCGATTACGCTTTTGTAGCCGCTCAGGATGGAGGGCTTCAGGTGGTCTCTATTGCCGATCCCGCGTCGCCACTCACTGCCGGGTTTCTGAGTACTACCGGATTTACTGAAGGAATAGCCGTCCATTATCCATACATTTATATCGCTGATGGTTATTATGGTGGATTATATATCGCTGATATTACCGATCCGGCAGCGCCGCTTTATGTAAGCAGTGTATTAACATCTGAATACGCCATGGATGTAGCTATCGATGGCAATTATGCTTATGTGGCAGATGGGTTTGCCGGTTTAACGGTATTTGACGTCGCAAATCCTGCTGCACCGATTGAAATAGGGTGGCATGAAACGCCCGGTTACGCCACGAGTGTAGGATTGCTTGCGGATAATCACGTATGCTTAGCGGATAATTGGGCAGGTTTGCGCATCTTCGATGTTACAGATCCAACCGAACCGGAACTCAGCGGTTACTACTATACTTCTGGTACTGCGGAAGGTATTCTGATCTCAGATAGTCTGGCTTATGTCGCAGAAGGGTCCTGCTTCGCAATATACAGCTGCTTTGATGCAACGCCAGTTGAACAAGATAGGACGATCGATTTACCGTTGGCATACTCTCTGATGTATCCCTATCCCAATCCCTTCAACCCCACCACCGTCATCAGTTTCTCTCTACCGGTTGCGAGTTTGGTAAATTTGGATGTGTTTGATATTGGTGGTAAGCGCGTAGGGGTCGGTCTTGCGCCGACCCGTCAATATCCCCCCGGCACGCACAACATACTCTTCGATGGGACAGGTTTAGCATCGGGAATATACTTTGTGCGTTTGGAAATAGGCGATTTCACCCAGACACAGAAGTTGGTGTTGATGAAGTAACCATTGACCGTGCACCATAAACCGATAACCGTAGGGCGGGGGTGATTCCCCCGCCTTTTTTTATTAAAATTTTGCTAAGGTCAAACATTTGCAAATTCGATTTCGTAATTAGTTCAAAGCTCATATGATTAAAATATGACTACGACTAAATAGATGAAATCGAATCAAATGGAGGTTTACGTGAAAGCGATTACCACAATTCTACTGGGTTTGGCAGTGCTGACAATAGGTTTCTGGTCAGCAGACATTCAAGCCAGCCCCAACGGACCCAATAACAACTGGACCGGTAGTCCACCAAATAATGCCAACTGCACCCAATGTCATAGTACTTTTCCTGTTAATTCTGGTGCCGGTAGCATTACTGTCAGTGGTTTGCCCGCTTCCTATACTCCTGGAACAGTTTATCCATTAACTTTGACTGTGGCTGATCCTCAAGCAATGCGCTGGGGATTCCAGATCACTGCGCTGGATCCATTAGAGCAGACCGCGGGAGATCTATCGGTTTCTGATCCGGTAAACACCCAGTTAAATCCCTTCCTGCCGATGGATGTAATAATGCACACGAATACCGGTACTTATGCCGGGACGCCTGCATCCGGAAGCTGGTCTTTCGACTGGACTGCACCAACAGGATCTGATGATGCAACCTTCTACTTTGCCGGAAATGCCGCTGACAACGCTGGAGGCACTACAGGTGACTATATCTACGTTGCTACCGAAGTTGTCCCTGCAGCTGCCAGTTATCCCAGTTGGACTATCGATACCTGGTTAAACGGCGGTTCGCCGGTTCCGGCGGGTGGCGGTAACCTCTTGTGGGGTGTCTATGCGCAGAACACCAGCGGCCAGGTTTTGAATGGCGATGTCTGGGTTGATTCAGAATACGAAGGTGGAACACCGACCTTGTTGATCTCACGCGCACTGACAAACTACCAGCCCGGCTGGGCGATCAACCGTCCGGATAACTTCTATCCTGTACAGGGAAGCTGGCCCGGTGGTAATTATGAATGGTTCGTACGTACCGGCGTTCTTCCTGATGTAATCTGGGAAGAGGCTTCTTTCGCATGGACGAAAGCCAGCGCTGCTGATTCCGGTTTTGACTTTGAAGGAAACCTGCCGTTGCATGCACCGAACCCGTTCGACCAGATTTCTACAACCCAGGTTGACTATACTATACCGCAGCAGTTTGAAGTTATGGGCGCCTATCCCAACCCCTTCAACCCCACAACCAACATCAGCTTTGCTCTGCCAGAAGGGTCGAAAGTGCTGCTGAACGTGTATGACGTCAGCGGTCGTCTGATGTCCACTTTGGTCGATGGGTACCGCAATGCAGGTGTCCACGAAGTCACCTTCGATGCTTCGGACCTGTCATCCGGTGTATATCTGTACAGCTTGAGTGCTGGCGAATTCAGCGCTACAGGCAAGATGGTATTGACGAAGTAGTTGGGGAGGATAGGCATTCCTGCCTGTCAGAAAGGAATGGACGTAAGCCGTAGGGCGGGGGTGCTTCCCCCGCTTTTTTTATCCCCCCGCCCCGCCCAGGCGGGACACCCCCCTCGAGTAAGAGGGCAATCCGCGAGCCCCCCTTTTTTTCCAAGGGGGGATTAAGGGGGGATCGTTTATTCTGAAAAAATCTCACAAAATTTCCTTCAGGCTATTGACTTTTTGTAAAAAGTATCTTATATTGTCCTATACAGTGCTTTCATAAGGAGGTTTTAAGATGAACCGCACTTCTCTTCATTTGATCCTTTATGCAGGACTTATAATCCTGCTACTTGCTGGTGGATTATACGCTCAGGACAGTTTGAATGTGACCATGATAAGTCGTATTTACGCCCATTGGCTCTCAACTAAAGATGTTGCCGTATCCGGTGATTACGCGTATGTAGCCAGCACCGGTTTGAGGGTAGTGGATATTTCAATCCCTAATCGTCCTGTGGAAACGGGTCATTGCTTAACTCCGAATTATTGCTACGATGTTGTCATAAACGGCGATTATGCTTATGTGGCATGTAATTACGCTGGCCTTCGTATCATAAATATTGCAGACCCGGCTGATCCTTTGGAAACAGGATTCTGCGATACTCCCGGGAGGGCACATGGCGTCGATGTACAAGCTGCCAGATGCAAGTATTGTCAACCTGTGCATCTATGACATTTCCGGCCGCCTGGTAAGTGAATTGGTTAACGGCTGGCGAGGTGCGGGGGTGCACGAAGTAACCTGGGATGCATCGGGATTCACGAGCGGCGTGTATTTTGCCGTTATGAACGCCGGGGAATTTAAGCAAACTAAAAAATTGTTGCTACTAAAATAGGATACGCTATACTACAGGAGATTAAATAATGAGACGGATCGCTTTTCCTTTTTTGAGTTTGATAGCAGTTTTCGTAATCATAGGAGAATCACAAGGTCAGATCCACATTTACGGCGCTTTAAGCGGGACACTGGAGGATACAACATATATTGTGGACGGTGATATATTTGTGGGTGTGGATGAATCGCTGATCATAGAACCAGGAGCACAATTCCTTTTCTCGAGTTATTACGGGTTCGAAATAAAGGGGCGTTTGGATGCCGTCGGAACAGCGGATGACAGCATTGTATTCATGCCACAGGCTGGAGGAATCACATGGGGAGGAATCAAATTCCATGACAGCGCAGATGATGCCGGCAGGATGGTATATGTCCTGATTACCGGTGGGATTGCCGAAGGCGACTGGCCTGATAACTGTGGCGGCGGAGTGCTGCTTGATCGCTGCAATCCGATTTTCCGGAATTGCACAATAACCGGTAATTACGCAGAGGCTCATGGCGGAGGCGTGTACGGCACCGGGAGTTATCCGATTTATCGCGCTCGCCCAAAATTCATCGAATGCGTAATAAGCAATAATAGCAGCGACTGGGATGGCTCTGGAATGTGTTTCTATAGCTGTGAAGCCTTTATAAAGGATTGCATCATATCCGGTAACTCTGGTCCGGGCGGTGGACTTGGCTGTGGTGAATCTTCTATTATTGTGACAGGCTGCGAAATAAGCGGAAATGTGGGAGGTTGGGGCGCAGGGTTCGTAGGTAGTCATTCTAACAGAATCAAGCTGATAAACTGTACAATTACAAATAACTATGCCTCCTCGTGCGGCGCAGGGATAGCCATTGATGAAGAGTCGGGCGATGTTATAATCGAGAGATGTAATATCTCTGATAATGTCACAGATGGTACTGGCGGAGGCATATTGTTGTGTAGTGGAGGTTCGAGAATAACTGATTGTCTCATAAGCGGCAATTCAGCCGCTGACGCCGGCGGTATCAGCACTAGCGGCTCTAACTTACGGATTGACAAATGTACCATTGTTGATAATTATGCCGAGGAGACGGCCGGTGGTATCTTTTTAATCAGCAGTTGGCCTACCGATACCATCAGCAATTCAATTATCGCCGATAACCAGGGAGAAGGCGGCATCTATTATTATGACAATGATATCCCACGGGGATATTTTATCTTTAACGATTTTCATAATAATCCGGGCGGGAATTTCGTTGGCCCTCAGCCGCTTGGTTTTGAGATTATCAATTATGTGAATGCCAATGGTGATTCCTGCGACAGATTCAGTAATATTTTCCTCGATCCGCTGTTCGTCGATCCTGCAGCAGCCGATTTCCATTTGCAGGCGGGTAGTCCCTGCATTGACGCCGGAAATCCTGCAAGTCCTTTAGATCCGGATAGAACCGTTGCAGATATAGGTGTTTTTTACTTTAATCAAAGTGATCTTTGTGGAGGTCCAACGGAAAACTCAGTGTTCATGAATCCCGAATTCCTTCAATTATGTTCTCCGCACCCAAACCCTTTCAACCCCACCACTGTTATCAGCTTCTCTCTGCCAGTTGCGGGTTTGGTTAATCTGGAAGTATTTGATATAGCCGGTTCCCGCGTAGGGGTCGATCTTGCGTCGACCCGCATTTACCCCCCCGGCACTCACAACATCACCTTCAACGGATCAAATCTGCCCTCCGGCATCTACTTCGCCAGAATGACCGTGGGGAATTATATACAAACTCAGAAATTGGTGTTGCTGAAATAGCTGGGGAGGATAGGCATTCCTGCCTGTCAGAAAGGAATGGACGTAAGCCGTAGGGCGGGGGTGCTTCCCCCGCTTTTTTTATCCCCCCGCCCCGCCCAGGCGGGACACCCCCCTCGAGTAAGAGGGCAACACGCGAGCCCCCCTTTTTTTTCAAGGGGGGATTAAGGGGGGATCTTTTTATCTTTGAAAAAATCTCACAAAATTTCCTTCAGGCTATTGACTTTTTGTAAAAAGTATCTTATATTGTCCTATACAGTGCTTTAATAAGGAGGTTTTATCATGAACCGCACAACTCTTCATGTGATCCTTTATGCAGGATTTATCATCCTGCTGCTTGCTGGTGGTGTGACCGCTCAGGATAGCCTGAATGTAACCATGATGAGTCGTATTTACGCCCATTGGCTCTCAACTGAAGATGTTGCTGTATCTGGTGATTACGCCTACGTTGCCAGTACCGGTCTGAGAGTGATAGATATTTCTGATCCTGCTCATCCCGTGGAAGTCGGGTACTGCCTTACTCCTGGTTTTTGCTACGATGTAGTTGTCTCCGGCGAGTACGCATATGTCGCGAACAACTATGATGGATTGCGGATAATAGATGTCACTAATCCTTCTAATCCTGTGGAAACGGGATTCTGCGATACACCCGGGAGAGCACATGGCGTAGATGTACAAGGTGACTATGCTTATGTGTCAGATTATAATTGGGGGATGCGCATCATCGACGTTTCCGATCCTGCTAATCCCGTAGAAGTTGGACATTTCGAACACGAAAACCTTGAAGATGACGTTGTCGTATCTGGTGATTATGCATATTTAGCTGCCTGGGGCACTGGACTGCGTATCGTCGATATTTCTGATCCTACCGATCCGATGCAAGTCGGTATCTGCGATACTCCCGGCTGGGCATTAGGTGTTGCTTTACAGGGGCGTTTCGCCTATATTGCAGATGGTGACAATGGTCTGAGAGTAATAGATGTCATGGATCCGACTAATCCCTTCGAAGTAGGCTCTTATGTCTTCAGCACCTCGAGCATAAATGCCTATGACGTCGCCGTTTCAGGAAATCACGCTTACGTCGTAACTGGAGGCAGCGGATACACCTGGTACGACGGCCTACGTGTGATAGATATCTCCAATCCCTCCAATCCGGATGCTGTCGGTTACTGTCAAACCCCAAACAACGCTTTAGGTGTTTTTATTTCCGGTGAACACGCATATGTTGCGACCCAGTGCTGGGGTTTGCGTATTATAAACATAGCCGATCCCGAAGAACCTGTGGAAATAAGCTATTGTCACGACAACGGCTACATCTACGACATCGCTGTTTCTGGTGATATCGCTTGTGTAACTGACGAACCTGCTGGCTTACGGATAGTGGATGTTGCAGATCCAACTTCTCCTGTGGAGATGGGCATCTACGATACACCTGGTGATTCGCGAGAAGTTGCCGTACAGGATCATTACGCCTATATTGCGGAAGGAAATGCGGGTATGCGAGTTGTGAATTTCTTCGATCCTGCAAATCCGATCGAAGTGGGCAGCTGCGGAGCCATAGGAGATGTAGAATCCGTAGATGTGTCAGGCGACTATGCATACACATTGTCACAAGGTTTATATGTAATCGATGTGTCCGACCCGACTAATCCCATTCGAACCGGATATTACGAAGGCAATTGGTATTATGAAACGGATATAGCAGTGTCCGGCGATTTTGCTTACCTGTCGGTATGTGATGGTGGTTTGCAAATCATAGATATTTCCCAGCCCTCAAATCCGTCATATATAGGAAGCTGTAATGCTGGTTGGTTGAGGGGCGTTGCTGTCGATGGAGATTACGCTTATGTTACGGACCAGGATGGTTTAATAGTAATCGATGTTTCTGATCCATCTGCACCATTCCAAACGGGATTTTGTGATTTGGTGTCATGTACTTTCAAAGTTACCGTTTCCGGTAGTTACGCTTATGTAAGCGCTGAATACGGCGGACTGCGTATTGTGGATATTTCCAATCCATACGCCCCATCTGAAGAAGGTTACTATGACACTCCAGGAGGGGCGCTTGGCGTAACGGTATCCGGTGATTACATCATTACTGCATCGAACAATAATTTGGGCATCTACCAGTTTTCACCACCGAATTTGAATATCACCTTGACGCCGATCGATCCGCCCGTTCAGATTCCTGCTAACGGCGGATCGTTTGACTTCAATATTACATTATCCAATGGCGCCTCCATACCTCAAACTTTCGATGTTTGGACTATAGTCACCATGCCTGACAGCACTCTTTATGGACCTGTGCTGGGGCCTATTAATCTGACCCTTCCTGATACCACATCTATAGAACGAATCCGAACACAAAATGTACCCGGTGGTGCGCGGTCAGGAACATATACCTACATGGGACATGTCGGCGTTTATCCTGATGGAATCTGGGACAGCGATTGCTTTACTTTCGAGAAACTGGAAACGGGAGATGGTGTACCCATAGCCAACTGGTCGAACAGTGGTGAACCGTTTGAAATGTGGTTCACTGAAACTCAAGAGGCTACTCCTTCAGAATTTGGTATTAAGAGCATTCACCCCAACCCCTTCAATCCCACCACCAATATTGTTTTCTCTCTGCCGGTTGCGGGTTTGGTTACTTTGGATCTGTTTGATATAGCCGGTTCCCGCGTAGGGGTCGATCTTGCGTCGACCCGCATTTACCCCCCCGGCACTCACAACATCCTCTTCGACGGATCAAATCTGCCCTCCGGCATCTACTTCGCACGTCTAACCGCAGGAGACTACACCCAAACACAGAAATTGGTGTTGCTGAAGTAGCGGGGAGGATAGACATTCTTGTCTGTCAGTAAGTGGCAATTAGGTCAGACACGAATGTCCGACCTCCCCAAACTTTCCTCCCTCCCCTCCGTTTTTCACCTAATTCCCGTTTTTCCACTTGCTTTTAACTTGTGAAATCGGTAACTTCACTGCACTGTTTGAACATGTCAAATGGTTTGTTAAGAGGGTAGCGCGGCAGCTTGTCTGCCGCCAGCGGGGGCAAGCCCCCGCGCTACCTGTCACATATGCCGACAGTAAGATAGTAAATAAATAATCTAAATAAATCCCACAATCAGGAGAATCACTGTGAGTGAAGCGAATAAAGGACTTCATCTCCCCGAAAATGCCTTCACGGAGTTGAAGAATGGTGAAACTTATACTCCCATGATTCCCGCGGAGAAGGGCGTGCTGGAAGTTACCGGACGTTCCATCACCTTCGGGATTCTGATGATCATCATCTTTGCCGCAGCAGCTTCCTACATAGCGTTGAAGCTGGGGCAGGGAATTGAGACCGCCATCCCTATCAGTATCCTGGCAATAGGGTTTTCAGCGATGGTGGCGCGTAAGAGTATCTTGATTGAGAACGTGAATATCTTAGCCATCGGTTGTACTTCCGGGATACTTGTGGGTGGCACTGTGTTCGTCATGCCTGCCATCTTCATGTTAAATCTTGAAAGTGACAGCTTTCTGGCGACTTTCCTGCAGATATTCTTAGTTCCCTTCTTCGGTGCGATCTTAGGAGTGTTGTTCCTGATCCCCTTCCGCAAGTATTTCGTGGCTGATATGCACGGCAAGCTCCCCTTCCCAGAGGCGACAGCTACCACTGAAATCCTGGTGACCGGTGAAAAAGGCGGTAGTTCCGCCAAGGTTTTAATCTATTCACTGGGTGTCGGTATTGTCGTGGATTACTTAGCCCTGGCATTCAGAACCTGGAGTGACGTCTTCAGTACGGCAGCCATACCCGCATTAGCCAACTTCACCGACAAGTTCAAGAGCGTCTTTGCCATGAACACCTCAGCCGCGGTATTGGGACTGGGCGTGATCATCGGTGTGAAGTTCGCTTCTATCATCATGGCGGGATCCATGCTGGCGTACTTCGTGTTGATCCCGCTGGTGGGCAACTTAAGCCCGGTTTTCGCGGCACGTCCTTTCACTGATATCTTCTTCGGCTTCACCGATGATGCAGGAATGTTCATTCCCGGCGTGCGCAATATCGGTATCGGCGGAATCTTTGCCGCAGGCGTAATCTCCATCCTGAAGATGTCTCCTGTCATCAAGCAGGCGATGCAGCAGGTAGTTGCTCAGTTGTTCAAAAAACACGGTGATGGTGATTCCGATTCCCGCCTGGATAAAGACATCAAGATGTCAACACTGGCGATCATCGGAATAATAACGGCTGTGCTCATCTTCCTCTACTTCCGCTTTGTAGCTGTCGCCGGAGAAGCAAATGCTACTAGCGTGTCCCTGATTTCGCTGATCATGACCATTTTGATCGTCTTCCTGTTTTCGGCAGTATCCGCCTGGGCGATCGCCATGATTTCAGTTACACCGATCTCAGGCATGACCTTGACAACATTGATTATAGCCGCAGTAGTGCTTTCGGCGCTGGGTCTTTCGGGAGCTTCCGGTATGCTGGCAATCATCCTGATAGGAGGTGTCGTCTGCACGGCGCTCTCCATGGCAGGATCGCTGGTGACGCAGTTTAAGATCGGTTACTGGCTGGGATCGACCCCCAAGACCATTCAGTGGAGTAATATCTTCGGGGCTGCGCTGGCGAGCTTGACCGTTACTGCTGTCATCATGCTTTTCGCCCATGTTTATGGTTTCGGTCAGCCCACAGCCGAACATCCCAATCCGCTACCGGCTCCACAGGCTTCAGCTATGGCAGCAGTTGCCAACGCCTTCTTAGGCGGACAGGGCGCTCCCTGGATGCTGTATGCCGTTGGCAGTGTCATAGCAGTGCTGGTTACCATGGTCGGCGTTAATCCGCTGGCGTTCGCTCTGGGAATGTACCTTCCCATCGAACTGAACAGCCCCATTCTTTTGGGTGCCTGCGTCGGCTGGTTAATCAAGAATTCCAGCAAGAAAGAGAAGATATCTAAGTTCCGAGCTGATAGAGGCATACTCATCGCTTCCGGTTTTATCGCCGGTGGAGCGCTGGCAGGAGTCTTCGATGCCATGACCAAGATGTTCGGCTTTGAATACACTCTACCTATGAACGAAGGCTTGCGCAACTGGCTGGGTCTGATTATGTTCGCAGCGCTGGCTTATTTCCTCTACGCATACTCCAAAGCCGGTAAAGTGGAGGAATAAAAAAGAATACAGAAGACAGAATTAAAGAATCCAGAAGGGCGGCTTAAGGTAGGTCGCCCTTTGGTCTTATAACCCTGAAGAAACTTGAAGGATATACAAGTACTTAGAGTCGTTCAATATCACCCTATATTTTATAATAATAGACACTTAAATACAGTACATGCAACGCTAAGTTATTTCTTCACATGTAAATACATATTTTACAGTATATAACAATATCCTGAAAGTTGAAGAAAATTCAACAAAAATCTTCATAATTCTTTAACATATTATTTATAATGTAGTTATGAAAACAGTTAATGTAAGAGAATTTTAATAAAATAAAAGTTATTAAAATTTTTACTTGTTTTCTTTAATAAGAATTGTCACACGGCTGGCATCCGGCAGGAGCGTATAACATCATTTTCAACGCCTCAAACCTCCCCTCCGGCATCTACTTAGCTCGCATTTATAATTTTACCAGATTGCTGATCTTAGCACTTGACTGAAATTATTTAATTGTTTATATTGGCAGCAACACGAACCAAATCCACGAGGAAAAAATGAAAAAGAGCCTGTCAATCATCATCTTACTGACCGTCTTTGTCGTTACTCTGCCCGCGTTTGGCCAGGGCTGGAATATAGACCTTCTGGCGACACATTTCGATTCCTGGGGTCTCACTTACAGAGTGGCAGCTCAGGGCGACTACGCCTATTTCGGCACCTTCGACAGCTATTTGCGCGTCCTGGATATTTCCGACCCAGCCGATCCTGATACAGTAGGGAGTTACCAGACAACAGCACCCATAATAGACCTCACTATAGACGGGAATTATCTCTATGCGGCTCTCGCCGGCCAGGGTTTACAGATATACGATATCTCAGATCCTTTGGCGATCACTGAAGAAGGCTTCTTCCAAATGGAAGAGATCGAAGAAGCCATCGTTTCCGGAAACTATGCTTATGCCATAGGTGAAGACTACCTTCGCATGATAGATCTAATCGACCTGGGCAATCTTCAACAGGCAGCATACTGGCAAAGCCCGGAATTGGGGGCAAACATGTTCGGTATCGCTATTTCAGGATCTTATCTCTTTATCACCGATCGTGATAATAATCTATTATACACCGTAAGGATTTCAGAACCTGATGCACTTATCTTTGAGAATACACTAAATCTCAATTTTGAACCGAGTGAGATAGCTGTCTTGGGGGATTACGCATATGTGGCTGATTCTGATGAGGGAAATATTTACGAGGTAAATATACAGATTCCTACCAGTCCTTTTGTTACTAGATTCTGTGACGCTTTTGGTGAAGCTGAGGATATTGCACTTTCCAGTTCGGGCGATTATGCATTCGTAGCAGCCGGTCCATTATTAGTGATAGATCTTCATATATTTCAAATAGTACAGGTTCTTGAAACCGGAGGTTATGTAAATGGTATCGCCGTAATTGGCGATCTTGTCTGCGATACCGATTACTTTGGCATTGACATGATCAATGTAAGTACCCCTCCAACTTCACAAATAATCACTTCTCTATCGTTTGGACCCTACGCCACTGGGTTTGCTATTGATGGTGATCTTGCTTATATAGGGGTGGATGGTATTCTGGAAATATATAATATAAGTAATCCAACTACTCTGGTTCCAGTGGGTTCAGTAGAACTGAACAATATTCTACAGGACATTGATGTTCACAACAATTATGCTTATTCTTACTATGGCGAGACCTTCGTATATTCAATAAATGTCGAAAACCCTGCAAACCCCTTCATTGCCGATTCGCTGGATTTAGGCTTGGAGCCGTCAGATGGTCTTCACTTCTATGGGAACTATGCCTACTGCCAGGATGAAAATCTAATCCAGGTCATAGACATCGCTGATCCATCGGATCTGCAAATAGCGAATACTGTCATCGGATACGATCCGGAAGCTCTCTCGATAGATGGGGATCATCTGTATGTAGCAGATGATGATGAATTCCTGGTGGTCTATAACTTAAGCTCCAACCCAACAGCGCCGATTGAAATAGCACTTTGGCATCCAAGCTCGCCAAATTGGGAGCCTCAAGCCATAGACGTATCGGGAGGTTTTGCCTATTTGGGTAGTGAAACCGATGGTGAAGATTATAGAGGTTTATGGATTGTAGATGTCAGCACTCCGGCAAACCCTGTGTACGCGGGATTCTATGAATTGGATGACCATGTATTCCGTATTGAAGCTCCGTGGGCAGAGCACATCGCGATTGTTGGCTATGGTGACGGCGCCAGGGTCAGTATTCTTAATGTTTCCGATCCGAGTGATCCCTATGAAACCGGCTACTACGACTTAGGTAGCATCGTGTATCTCTCAGGATTTGCTGTTTCCGATAATTTGGCCTATGTCGCTGACTACAACATGTTATATGTCTTAGATTGTAATCCTGCCGGTATCATTGAAATCCCAGGGACAGCTCTTCCTTTGGATTACGAAATGCACTCACCCTATCCCAATCCCTTCAACCCATCAACTTCGATCCGTTTCCAGATACCGGTTGCAGGAGACGTCAAAATAACGGTCTATGATATCCAGGGTAACCTCGTTACTACGCTGGCTGACGAATGGCTGACTCCCGGATCGTACCAGGCTCCCTTTAACGCTGGCAATCTATCCTCCGGCATCTACTTCGCCCGTCTGCTTGTGGCTACGCCAACCGCCGGAGATTTCACCCAAACACAGAAGCTGGTGTTGATGAAATAGATGCAAGTTGCAGGCTGCAAGATGCAAGTACATCGTTGCGTCAGGTCTTGACCCTTAAGGGGTGTGACCTGACGCCCCCCTTCCTTTTTTTATTTATTCCCCCCACCCCTTGACTTTCCCGAAAAATATCTGTATATTCTACCAAATCTTCTATGGAGTCAATCATGAAAATTCGTACTCTAATGCTCTCTATCATCACTTTTGCCTGCTTTTCTTCTGCCACTTTCGCCCAACCCGCCACCAGCTGGACCCAAACCTTCGGTGGAAGCTCTGTTGATTTAGGTAAGAGCGTTCAGCAGACCACAGATGGCGGATTTATCATCGCTGGAGAAACCGTTTCTTATGGTGCTGGTGGTTATGATGTCTATTTAGTCAAGACCGACGCTTCTGGTAATGAGCAATGGAGTCAAACCTTCGGTGGAAATCTTAATGATTATGGTTACAGCGTTCAGCAGACGAGCGACGGCGGATATATCATCGCTGGAGGTACCATTTCATATGGCGCTGGTATGTATGACATCTATCTAATCAAGACCGACGCTTCTGGTAATGAGCGATGGAGTCAACCCTTCGGTGGAAGCGATTTTGAACAAGGCTACAGCGTTCAGCAGACGAGCGACGGCGGGTATATAGTTGTGGGAGGATCTGCTTCTTTTGGCGCTGGTAGTGATGATGTCTATCTAATCAAGACCGATGCTTCAGGTAATCAGCAGTGGAGTCAAACTTTCGGTGGAAGCTTTAGTGATTGGGGCCACAGCGTTCAGCAGACGAGCGACGGCGGATATATCATCGCGGGAATTACCTGGTCTTATGGCGCTGGTAATTGGGACGTCTATTTAATCAAAACCGATGCTTTGGGTACTGAACAGTGGAGTCAAGTCTTCGGTGGAGGCGAATATGATTATGGCTACTACGTTCAGCAGGTCGGCTATAATGGGTATATCATCGCAGGAAGCAGCTCTTCCAACGGCACTGCTGGTGGCCAAGACGTCTATTTAATCAAGACTGACGCCGCTGGAATTGAGCAATGGAGTCAAACTTTCGGAGGGAACGATTCAGATGAGGGGATGAGTGTTCAGCAAACCAATGACGGTGGGTATATCATCGCAGGAAGCAGCTCTTCTAACGGCACTGCTGGTAACCAAGACGTCTATTTAATCAAGACTAACGTCGCAGGAATTGAGCAATGGAGTCAAACTTTCGGAGGGAACGATTCAGATGAGGGGATGAGTGTTCAGCAGACCAGCGACGGTGGGTATATCATCGCTGGGAGGACCGAATCTTTTGGCTCTGGTTCTTCAGATATCTGGCTTATCCGCCTCGACTCTGAAACTGGTATGATCGAATTGGATCTGCAGCAGCCACTAACCTATTCACTGTTTCCCGCCTATCCAAATCCGTGTAATCCATCCACCCTGATCCGCTTCGAGATGCCCATGGCGGGGGACGTCCAAATTCAGGTGTATGACCTTCAGGGCAACCTTGTCACCGTGCTGGCTGACAACTGGTTAACACCGGGCACTTACCAGGTTCCCTTCAGGGGAGATAACCTACCCTCCGGCATCTACTTCGCACGTCTCACCGCCGGCGACTTCACCACAACGCAGAAGTTGGTACTGATGAAATAGATGCAGAACACAGAGTACTGAGAGCAGAATACAGAAATGTCATTCTGAGCCCGCCGCAGGCGAGGCGAAGAATCTTTTTTAATTCTGCGAATCCCGTAGTCGGGGTCGCCCCTGACTCCGACATCTTACCGTAGGGGCGAAGCATGCTGCGCCCTTTCTGTCCCCCAACGCCCGAATCCCTCTATTTCCACCATTTCCTCCTTGATCCTCACCAAATTCCTTATATATTATATCAATAATCTAATTCATGGAGAAGATAAATGAGAGCCCTATCCATATCAATCATTTCGATACTAATCTTATCCGTTTCCAGTATTGCCCAACCCTCTGCCCTCTGGTCCCAAACCTTCGGGGGAAGTGGTACTGATGGTGGTTTCAGCGTCCAGCAGACCAGTGACGGTGGGTACATTATCGGGGGAAGTACCGAATCTTCTGGAGCTGGCGGCAGTGATGTTTATTTAATCAAGACCGATGCCTCAGGTAGTGAACAATGGACCCAAACTTTCGGTGGAAGCTCTGGTGATTATGGCGAAAGCGTTCAGCAGACCAGCGATGGCGGGTATATCATCACAGGATATACCTTATCTTTTGGCGCTGGCGAGATTGACGTCTATTTAATAAAGACCGACGCTTCGGGAATAGAGCAATGGAGTCAAACTTTTGGTGGAAGCGGAGATGTTTATGGATACAGCGTCCAACAGACTATTGATGGCGGATATATCATCGCAGGATACACTGAAATCACCTTCTTCAATACTGATTTCTATTTGATTAAAGCCGATGCTTCAGGTAACCTGCTATGGAGTCGTACATTTGGAGGAAGTGAAACTGATAAGGGTTACAGCGTTCAACAGACCGATGATGGTGGGTATGTTATCGCAGGGAGGACCTCTTCCTACGGTGCTGGTAGTTATGACGTCTATTTAGTCAAAACCAACGCTTCGGGTGATACCCTATTAACCCGGACCTTCGGCGGAAGCAGTAGTGATTTTGGAAGCAGCGTTCATCAGACCGATGACGGCGGGTATATAATCGCAGGATATACCTATTCCTATGGTGTTGGTGATGCTGATCTATATCTAATAAAAACCGACGCATCAGGTACCGAGCAATGGAGTCAGACCTTCGGCGGAAGCAGCGAAGATATGGGCAAAAGCGTTCAGCAGACCAGTGATGGCGGGTATATCATCACAGGATATTTAACTCCTGATGGCGCTATCAGTACTGACCTCTATCTAATCAAGACCGACGCTTCAGGTATGGAGCTATGGAGTCAAACCATCGGTGGAGGCTTCTATGATTATGGTAATAGCATTCAACAGACCAATGATGGCGGGTATATCGTCGCAGGAGCAACCTCTTCCTATGGTGCTGGTGGTTCTGATGTCTTGCTGATTCGCCTTGATTCCGAAACCGGTGTCATCAATTTGGATCAACCGCAGCCGCTGACCTATTCCCTCCTTCACTCCTTCCCTAACCCTTTCAATCCCACCACTACCATCAGTTTCTCGCTGCCGGTTGCAGGAAGTGTCAAAATATCAGTGTATGATATTCAGGGTAACCTCGTCACTACGCTGGCTGACAAATGGCTGGCTCCCGGATCGTACCAGGCTCCCTTTAACGCTGGCGATCTATCCTCCGGAATCTACTTCGCCCGCATAACCACCGGAGACTTCACCCAAACGCAGAAGCTGGTGTTGATGAAATAATCTGTGAAATCAGCGTAATCAGTGGAACTTGTCCGCCTCTGGCGGATCTGCGGTTCAGGACTTTAACAGCGTCATTCTGGCTTGTCCAGAATCAGACGCTGTTTTCATTTCCTAATTCAAAATTCCCCATTCAAAATTCTACATTCTAAATTCCCCACTCCGCCTCCTTTCCCCTTGCATTTAACCCCCGCTTTCCGTATATTTTTGTGAATAATTCCGACCACGAATCCTAACTTGCCGGAGATACAACCGCCATGATGAGTACTGCACCATCCCTCGAAGCGCCAAACGGAAACCCCATCAGCAGATTTTTAAAGTTAGTAGCTTCTTACCCCACCTCCTTCTGGATCGCCAACACCATGGAGATCTTCGAGCGGATGGCGTGGTACGGCTTCTTCTCTGTATCATCGCTCTATATTACCGCGTCCGTCGCCGAAGGCGGCTTAGGTTTCACATCCGAACAGAGAGGGACGTTGCAAGCGGTTATCCCCTTCATCCTCTACCTGCTCCCCGTCCTGACTGGAGCCTTAGGTGACAGGTTCGGCTATAAGAAGACCTTCTTCGTGGCATATACCATAATGGTGCCTTCCTATTTCCTGTTAGGGCAGGTTCACACCTATGAAGTCTTCTTCTTCACCTTCCTGATGTTAGCCGTCGGAGCTGCCACTTTCAAACCGGTTGTCACCGGAACCATCGCCCGCGTTACTACTGAGAAGAACAGCGCCATGGGCTTCGGAATATTCTACATGATGGTCAACGTCGGAGCGGTTATTGGCCCGCTAATTGTCGGCAAACTGCGCGGTTTCTCCTGGGATTACATGTTTTACGCTTCCACCGCCGCCATCGGAGTTAATTTCATCTGGCTGTTATTATTCTACAAAGAACCCACGACCGAAGCGGCTTCGGCAAAAAAACGATCCATGAAAATGGTGTTCACCGACATGGTGGAAGTCTTAGGCAACACTCGCTTCTTCCTGACCGCATTTACCATTCTTGTTCTCCTCATGCTGGGCAGCCAGGGTTGGCTCACCTGGAAAACGGTTGTTTATTTAGTCCCCATCTGGTTAGCCGCTAACCTTATGATAGATATTCCCCTGCGTAAAATGGGTAAAAAAGCATTTCTTCCTCCGATGAAGCTTGGCAACTGGCGCTTCGCCCTCTACCTGCTCATCCTGTCCGGTTTCTGGACCTCCTTCAACCAGATCTGGATCACCATGCCGGAATACATCCGCGACTTTGTCAATACCCAGGATATGCTGGCTTCCTGGTGGGGCTTCTTCAGTTGGATGTCAACCATCAATCCGGATATTATCGTAGCCGTCATCAAGGATCATATCCCGCAGGCTGGCGCCATACTGTCTCAGACCGATTTTTCCGGTACGGTCAGTGAACTTTACCATGCTCTGTTAGCCGCCCGCATACGTATAGATGAAGCGCAGTTAGGCACCATCCTCATTCAGCATGGTATCAACAGCGGCGCAACGCTGACTTCAGGTCAATTCACCTTACTGGCAAATGAATTGATCTCCATCGGTCGTCAGGTCAACCCGGAATATCTGATTAAGTTTGACGCAACGGCGATTGTTCTCTGCCAGATTATCGTATCCTATATTATCGCCCGCTGGAACCCGTTCAATGCCATGGTGGGAGGCGTAGTGGTTGCTTCCATCGGCATAGGAGTTACCGCTTGGCTGCACAACGGCTGGCCGGTGGTTTTCGCCATCATTATCTTCGCTTTCGGTGAAATGATGGCTTCCCCCAAGAGCCAGGAATACATCGGCAGGATCGCTCCCATGGACAAGAAAGCGCTATATATGGGTTACTACTTCTGGGCGGTAGCGCTTGGTAACCTCTTCGGAGGCATCCTTTCCGGGCAGTTATACGGCAGCTTAGCCCGCGACCTCCAGCGCCCTGACATCATGTGGATCATCTTCGCCATTCTGGGCTTCTTCACAGCTTTCATCCTGGTGCTCTACGACCGCCTGATCATCAGAAAGATGAAGAAGGGGAAGGAGATGGTGTAGGTTTTTACGTCCCTTAAGGGACTGAAGGATTGTAACCCGGGAATTTATTCCCGGGGGGAATTGTGATCTGTGAATATATTTCATTACGAATGGAAGGGATTTTATATGGTATGTAAACTATGCCAAAATGAGCGTAAACTTGTGAATTCTCATATCATCCCAGAGTTTATGTATAAGCCTCTTTATGATGAGAAGCATAGATTTATTAGGACTTCAACTGATCCGAACGAAAATAGTAGAACACTTCAAAAGGGACTAAAGGAGAGATTGCTTTGTGAGGAATGTGATAGTAATAAAATTGGTAAATGGGAAGACTATGTATCAAGATTAATATTCCAGAGATCGACTAAACCTGAGTATTTTGATAATGCTACAATCTTTCAAGGTGTAGAATACAATAAATTTAAACTTTTTCAACTATCGCTACTTTGGAGATCGAGTGTCAGCAATTTAATAGAGTTCAAACATGTTGATCTTTCATCTTCGCCACATGAGGAACATATTCGGAAGATGCTCTTAGCCGATAGTCCAGGTAGACATTATGAATATGGATGTCTGATTATTTTTCCAGAGAATAAACAAATGCGCCAACAACATGATGTAATTCTTCCCCCTGAGAAATTCCGCATGGAATCATTTCGTGGGTACAGGTTCAACCTTAATGGTCTATTTTGGCATTATATTACCTCTAAGCACTCAGACAGTTTCCCATTCCATAAGTGCTTCCTTCGGGAAGATGGAACATTGCCAATCATGTCCGATCTGGGCGCATCTAATGAATTCTATGCAAAATACGCAAAAGAACTTGGCGATAGAGGTAAATTGAATCTTTAAATACCCCGGGAATGAATTCCCGGGCTAAACCCCTGCAGTCCAACTAAAGTAGGACGCTCTTAATGGCACACACCTTTATAAGTTGTATTTGTCACGTGGTATTTGCCACCAAAGAACGAGCGCCGATAATTAGTCCTGCTCTGCGTGATCGATTGTATCCCTACTTTGGAGCTCTAGCTCGGGATCATCACATCGGTTTGTTCGCTGTTGGCGGGATAGAAGACCATGTCCATTTGTTGGTTTCTATACCTTCAACAATGTCTGTTTCACAAACGGTCAAAATATTCAAGGGTGCTTCTTCCCGGTGGATACATCAGGAATTTGATTATATGATAGATTTCGCATGGCAAGGTGGTTATGGTGCTTTCAGCGTTAGCAGATCACTTCACACCCAGGTAAAATCCTATATCGAAAATCAATTAGATCACCATCAGAAAATGACCTACGAAGAAGAGATGAGAATTTTACTTCTCAAACATGAATTCTCTTCGCAGCATGGCTAACCGCTTTTTTACGTCCGCTGAATGGCGGACTGAAGGATTGTAGCCCGGGAATTCATTCCCGGGGGGACTGAGTTGATTCCACATATTTAGCATGTATGTATTAGAAGATCTATAATCACAAATTGTGATCTTGAGGTTCCATTTTAGCACCTCAAAACTACCATCTTTAAGATCACAACTCGTGATTTTGAAAACAATGAAGTATCTTGATATTCCATTCTGGAACATCAAACATTGAGTGGTGCCCATGCCTAACCTCATCCCCATCGAGCGCATCGAGAACAAAATCCTGCTGATCCGTGGGCAGAAGGTGATGCTGGATCGTGATCTGGCGGACCTTTACGGTGTGACTACTGGCAACTTGAACAAGGCTGTTACTCGTAATATCAACCGTTTTCCGCAGGATTTTATGTTTCAGTTGAACAAGCAGGAGTTCGACAACTTGATATTCCATTTTGGAACATCAAACTGGGGTGGTACCCGTAAACTGCCGCGTGCCTTCACCGAACAGGGCGTCGCCATGCTGTCCAGCGTGCTTCGCAGTGAAAAAGCCGTCCAGGTCAACATTTTGATTGTGCGGGCGTTCGTGAAGCTGAGGGGAATTTTAGCTGCACATAAGGATTTATCTCGTAAACTCGATGAGATGGAGAAGAAATACGACGCTCAGTTCAAGATTGTTTTTGATGCAATTCGCGAACTAATGACTCCGCCAAGCACAAAGAAAATCGGAAAGGTTGGATTTGTCGTTGGAAAAAAAGCGAAAAATCCCAGGAAAAATTAACATCATGTCAAAACACTGCGCCATAATCGGTGATATAAAGGGTTCCAGAGACCTTGACAACTGGCCCGAGACCTTCCAGAAGTTGACGGAAATCCTGCAGGAAGTCAATCGCCGTTACTCCGAAGAGATACTAATCGAATTCAATCCGACCATCGGCGATGAGTTCCAGGGTGCTCTAAGGACGCCCGAACGTGCTTTTGATGTTTACACATTCATCAAAGCCAGTCTGCCTGTACAAATCTACTGTGGTATGGGCATCGGTGAAATTGAGAAGTCGCAGGATGACGATAAAGGTCTGCGGGGATCGGCATTCTACAGAGCCAGAGAAGCTCTGGAAGAATGCAAGAATCAAGAACTTTCACTGATTTTCAAATCCCAGAATCAAAAAAATCATGCCGATGAAACCATAAATATAATTCTCATGTTGATTTGGACGATAGAAAGTTCTTGGACTGATCGACAGAAAGAGATCGTGAATTGCTTCCGACTGCATCCTGATTATACCCTTTCAGAATTAGGGGGGAATTTTAGAATATCACAGCCAACTGTATCGTCCATACTGAAAGCGTCGAATTACCAGGATATTTATAAAGCTGAAACACATATTGCTGGAATACTGAGAGTTAAATAATTATAGACACACAAAGCTATATTACAAATTATAGTCATATATGGCTATAATTATCATGTGATCAATTATTGCTTTATCGGTAGACGGTAAGCAATATTACTAACAGCCAAGAATAGTAAACATAATCGCTTACCATTTGTTTTAGTTTAGAAACAAGAATAATTGTACAATAAACAACCTCCTGGCCTTTTAATCTAATATGGATTTGCTAATCTACACCATATCATATTTCGCTACCATAATCTTCGGTCATCTCTTCGTCCGGTTACTGCTCCACCGGCATCGGCGAGATTTTCGCGGCGGTTTAAAGGGTGCAGGTACCATTATCGGCATTTTAGAGCGCATCTTCGTTCTGACCTTCGTCCTGTTGGGTGAATACACTGCGCTGGTACTGATCTTTACCGCTAAATCCATAGCTCGCTTTGAGGAACTGAAGGACCGCGAATTTGCAGAATACTACCTGATAGGCACCTTGTTGAGCATCCTATTTGCGATGTTGATAGGCATATTAGCTTCTCAGTATTTAAAATAATGATAGAGTTACCTATTTTCCCGTCATTGCGAGGGCGAAGCCCGAAGCAATCTCAATTTAAACTTTAGTTGACCAACCATGACCTTAGCCATCATAACCTTGGTCGTCGGCTTCATCTTAGGCATCAGCGCTGCATTTCTGCTGAAAATCATCCATTCCAAGAACGCCAGAGAATTAGCCGCTGAGATGTACCGTGAAACCGATTCCCAGCGTCAACAACAAGTTGAACAGGTGATCGAATCCGTTAAATCGAGTTTCGGCAGCCTCTCTTTAGAAGCGCTGTCAAAGTCAACCGAAGAGTTCCTCAAATTAGCCAAAGGAACCCTGGAAATCCAAACCCAAGCCGGATCGAAAGAACTGGAATCCAAGAAATCCCTGATCGATCAGCAGTTGAAGAGCATGACCGGGGAACTGGATAAAGTCGGCCGCTTGATGAAGGATTTGGAAAATGACCGGGTGGAAAAGTTTGGGCAGCTTGACAGGCAGTTGCGCGTCGCCAGTGAACAGACAGCCAGACTGATGGATACTACGGGTCAGTTGAAGGAAGCTTTGGCAAGCAGTAAAGTGCGCGGTCAGTGGGGCGAACGCATGGCTGAAGACGTTCTGCGCGTGGCGGGTTTCATTGAAAACGTCAACTACCGCAAGCAGATGACTATGGAATCCACCGGAAAACGTCCGGATTTCACCTTCTTCCTGCCTCAAAATCAGATCATCAATATGGATGTGAAATTTCCCTTGGATAATTATTTGAAATTTCTCGAAGCTGAATCAAGCGGTGATTCTCACAACGCAGAGGAATTTAGAAAACAATTCCTGCGTGACGTGAAAAACAGAATAAAGGAAGTTGCTGGCAGGGAATATATCAATCCCGCCGAAAATACGGTGGATTATGTCCTGCTTTTCATCCCCAACGAACAGGTTTACGCTTTTATCCATGAACAGGATCGTAATATTTTGGATGAAGGATTAAAACAGCATGTAGTGTTCTGCTCGCCAGTTACCCTATTTGCAGTTTTAGCCGTCATTCGTCAGGCAGTGGATAATTTCAACTTAGAACAGACTTCACATGAGATTTTATCTCTGCTGGGTTCCTTCAATAAGCAATGGAACGAATACGTAGCACGCATGGAAATGATGGGCAAGCGTTTAGAAGATGCGAAGAATGAATATGATAAATTGGTAACCACGCGCCGCAACAAGCTTGAAGTGCCATTACGCAAAATCGAAGATTTGCGCAATAAGAGGGGCATTACAGCCGTTCTGCCGGGTGAGATTCCCCTTCCACCGGAGGAGTAATAACCATAGTATCCGTCCAGAAAAAAATGAACTTTATCTACAAAATTACTAAAAGAAGCAGCACATTACTTGCATTATTGCTGATTGTTCTACTTACATTGTGCGGTTCTACCTACGGGCAGGATAACCACACAATCGCCGTCATGGGAGCTTTTTCTGAAGAGTTAAGCTGGATCAAGAGCCAGGTGGAACAACCGGAAGAACAGCAAGTAATGGGATATAACCTGACTACCGGTACAGTTGCAAATAACGATATTGTGCTGGCCCTAACCGGCGTCGGTAAGGTCAACGCCGCTATTGTCACCACGTTAATAATAGAGCATTTCCAGATTGACGGGATTATCTTCAGCGGTGTTGCTGGTGGGATCAATCCAGATCTTTTGCCGGGTGATATTGTCATCGGAAAAACCACAATCCAGCATGATTTGGGGAAAATTACTCCATCTGGAATCGATCATTTCGGTGTTAGAAGTCCTTTTACAGGCGTACGTAATCCAGTGTTCTTTCCCGCTGATTCTGCACTTTTAAATTTAGCAAGAGTAGTGGCTAATCAGATTGGATTGGAAAAGATTCAAACCAGCGTGGGATTGAGTACGCCACGTATAATAGTTGGTACTATCGCCACTGGTGATGCCTTCATTACGTCAACACCTAAAAAGGGAGAACTGCGAGAGAGTATTAAAGCCGATGCGGTGGAAATGGAAGGTGCAGCCGTTGCCCAGGTATGTTACCAGTTCGATGTACCCTGCCTTATCATTCGTGCTCTCTCAGATAAATCTGATGAAAATGCCATGGATGATTTTGAACGATTTTATTCGATTGCAGCGAAAAATGCCAATCGAGTGGTATTGGAAATCATCCGGAATTTATAGTCAACACCCGCTGCATAAGCAGTATCTGCCAGGCTATTTACCTAAAATAAAAATAATTTCACTTCACCCGCAATTTTCCCACTTTTCTACTTGTAAATCTGTGCATTCGTACGTATAATCTAAAAATACTCAAATTTCTACGTTTAATAGGAGGACACCATGCCGGTAGATCATCTTCAGAGTAAATATGGACTTGAAAATCACGGTCTGACCAACTTAGGCCGCGTTCACTGGAATCACAATACGCCCGCCCTGTACGAAGCCATAATCAGGAAACAGGAAGGGCATATATCTCACCTTGGTCCTGTTGTTGTGCGCACCGGTACTCATACCGGTAGAGCCGCCAAGGACAAGTTTATCGTCGCAGAACCGACTTCTGAATCGTTGGTTTGGTGGGGTAATATAAACAAGCCTTATCCGGAAGACAAGTTCAAGCTTCTATTCCGCAGAATTCAAGCGTTTCTGCAGGGCAAGGAAGTTTACGTTCAGGACTGCTATGCTGGTGCAGATCCCGATTACCGGATGCCCATTCGGGTGATCACAGAAAACGCCTGGCATAACCTGTTCGCACGCAATATGTTCATACAGGCTCCAGTTGAAACATTGGAAGATCACGTCCCTGAATTCACCGTCCTGCAGGTTCCCAATTTCCATGCTGATCCCGATCTGGACGGTACCCATTCCGATGCTTTCATCCTGTTAAACCTGGGTATGAAGATGGTGCTGATAGGTGGAACGGCGTATGGGGGTGAGATCAAAAAATCCATCTTCACGGTGATGAATTACCTGCTGCCCCAGTCCAAAGTGCTGTCCATGCACTGTTCGGCAAACATTGGTCCTGAAGATGACGCGGCCTTGTTCTTCGGCCTTTCGGGTACGGGCAAGACCACCCTTTCAGCCGATCCCAACCGTAATTTGGTTGGCGATGACGAACACGGCTGGTCGGACAACGGTATCTTTAACTTTGAAGGCGGCTGTTATGCCAAGGTGATCGGTATTTCCAAGGAACACGAACCGGAAATATACGAAACGACCCGCCGTTTTGGCACTATCCTGGAAAATGTCGGTTTCGATTCCATCACCCGCCGTCTCGATCTGGATGATGATTCCTTAACCGAGAACACTCGAGCCGCCTATCCGATACCGCATATCCCCAACGCACTCAGGGAAAAGCGTTGCGATCATCCTAAAAATCTGATCATGTTGACCTCAGATGCTTTTGGCGTTCTGCCGCCTATTGCCAAGCTGACGCCGGAGCAAGCTATGTACCACTTTATATCTGGATATACCGCCAAGTTAGCCGGAACGGAAATTGGCATTACCGAACCGACCACCACCTTCAGCGCTTGCTTTGGTGAACCGTTTATGGTTCTGCACCCCTTCAAGTACGCCGAACTGCTGCGCGATAAGATCAACAAGCACAACGTTGACTGCTGGCTGGTGAACACCGGCTGGACGGGTGGTCCTTATGGAGTGGGCAAGAGGATGCACCTGCCGCACACGCGAACGCTGGTTAACGCTGCTTTGGACGGCAGTCTGCGCGAAGTTGAATACGATGAAGATCCCATCTTCCGCGTTCAGGTTCCCAGGAGTGCGCCGGGTGTGCCTTCTGAAATCCTAAACCCCCGCAACACCTGGGAGGACAAGGAAGCATACGATCAGAAAGCCATCGAACTGGCAGGCAAATTCAAGGAAAACTTCACCAACTACGAAAGTGAAGTCAGTCAGGAAGTGCGTGACGCAGGGCCTACTACTGAACCACTGGTCGTGGCGTAAACACTGATAAATAACCTAAACTTCAATGATTACTGTAGGGGCGGACCTGTGTGTCCGCCCTCTTTTTTAATAAATCTATCCGAGGTGAGAAAAAGTGCTTGACAAATCAGGAATAATATGTTATATTAGAAGAAATCAAGACCAGTAAGTAGCGTTCTTCATTTCTCCTTCAGTTCCTTCACCATCTTGAGGTATTAAATGTCAACGAAACGAACGCCAAAAATAGAAAAACCTGGTATTCTCAATACAGATCAAATTAGGGAACTAATAGAATGCAAAGTTATAGTAGGATGGGATGGCCCAGATGACGACATAGGTAAATCATCTTTTGATCTTCATCTAAACGGATATTATTGGAAGTTGCCGGCTGGGATTAAGTGTAGTCGTTATTCTAGAGTTGTTGATTTAATTAAACGTGTGGGGGGGAAAAAGAAAAGAATCCCAAAGATTGGGCTAAGAATTTTTCCTGATGATGAATATGTTTATCTCTTTGAATTAAATGAGAGGATTAGTCTCCCAAAGCATTTTTATGGGCAGGGAACTGGAAAAAGTTCTATTGGCCGCCTTGATATTTTGACAAGACTTATAGTAGATTATGAAGAAAAATATGATTGTATTTGCCCGTTTAGAGCGAGAAATTATAGATACAAAAACTTATATGTAGAAGTTACACCTCTTTCATTTCCAATAAAAATTAATAATGGTGATGCCATATTCCAACTGAGAATATCTAAGGGGGATTTTCAAAAATTAAGGATCCAAAGCGAAATAATACATTTATTCACCAACCTCATGAAGCATGAAAGGGGTGGTTCAGTTGCAGGGGCAGATCAGACAAACCTAAGACTAAGTCTTAAACCAACAAAGGATGGTACTATCGCCTTAAAAGCGAAAAGAAGAAAAGAAGGATTTGCTCCTCTTAAACTTAGTGTAAAAAAACCATATTATCCTCCTAAAAATTATTGGGAAAGAATTGAGAAAGAAAGTGAAGACATATTGCAGATCGATGGAAGTTTGGCCTTAAAAGTAGAGAAAAACGCCTTTTATATTTTACGTTCGAAGGAAAGATTTATACTACCAGATAATATTGCAGTTTATGGACTTGCAATGACCGAAGAAGTAGGAGAGCTTAGAATTCATCATGCAGGATTCGTGCACCCTGGATTTGGCAGATTAAGAGAAGATAAGAAAGGAACACCACTGATTTTCGAGGTGCGTGGTCATGATGTCAATATGCTCCTAAAGCACGGTGATTTAATGGCAGAGCTAAAATACTATCCAATGTCATCACCTGCTGAAAAAGGAGATGAATACTACGAGGAACAGGAACTCAAGCTATCAAAGATATTTAAAGAATTCAGAAATGAAGATTGAAATTAAGAAAATAGAAACCAAAGAAAAACACCTTGATCCAAGCTTAATTGTTGATCATCAGACTGTTGTGCTTGAGGCAGAGGATTTATATCCTGGAATTCATGTATGGTATGATAAAAAAGCAAAGCCCGGCTTAGAAAGTGGAGAAAGAATTGGTTACTTAGTTACAAAAAACGGTATTCCCGTTGGAGCAGCTCTTGCGAAGCATGATGAAAATAGCAAGATATGTACAGTTAGGGTTCGAGATGAAGCTATCCATGACGGAATTGGCAAGATTCTTTTTTTGCTTATGGCAATGAATCTAAGGATAGGGACGAAAAAAGTTCACTTTACTGCTCCCGAGAATCTATGGGATAAATATTCAAAGTTTTTCGAGGAAATGGGTTTTACTAACCGAGGCTATTTTGAGGATCAATATAGACTTTTTGATCCAGAAATATTTGCTGAAGCTGATTATAAATATTTCAGTAACTTCGTGTTTAGAAATTATTTACCGCTATACGCTGGGCTTATCGCAAATATTAATGGCGAAAAGATTGATATGATTCTTTCGTTAAAGCCTGTATATGCTGAAAGAGTTATTAATAAAACAAAAATTATGGAACTCAGGAAGAAATTTTCAAGTAAATGGATCGGCAAATGGGCACTTATTTATTCCTCATCACCGATACAAGCTTTTGTTGCAAAGGTCAAAGTGAAGGATGTAATTCAGGACACGCCAGAATCCTTGTGGCTTAAGTGGCACGATGCGATAGACTGTAGGTTAGAAGAATTTACTGCCTATACTCATGGCATAAATATAATATATGGTATTGTTCTAGATGATGTTCAGAAAATTGAGCCGATACCAAAGTGGCAATTAGAACATCTACTACACCGTGATCTTGTTCCTCCTCAATCATATCTAGGTGTTGAAAACAATCCAGACTGGAAATCTGCTGTCGGAATGTCGCACCTAATGCGTGGGTTAAATGATCTATCTCTATAGTCCCCTTACCCTCGCACCCACCTTCATTTTATTCCCCTTCACCCCCATCAAATTCACCACAAAATAGCGCAGCGCATCCATGGTGTGATCGTGGATATTGTCCTTCTCCGGTGCTAAGCCGTCTTCCCGCATGCGGTAACCGCCAAAGTCTTCTACCGTTTTAGCAGCCTTCGGTGATACCATCAGACCCGGCACGCCTTCACGTTCTCGCAGCATCTCGCGCACTAAGTCCAGTCCTTCTTCTATGCGCGATGCCTTCGCTCTGATTTTGATCCCCGCCCGCTTCAGCCTCTCGATAGGGGAAACTCCTGAATCGCCTGGACTGTGACCCGCAGGATCGCAGGACGTCCATGCCACATCCTTCTCGGAAATGCCGTATGTGGCATCCATGTGGCATATAGCATCGTGCAAATCCTGAATGGTGGCACGCTCACCGATCCATTCATCAATGATGATGATCCGGTCGTCAGTCGTTTTCTGTATGTATAACACCACCGGGTGGTAGTACCCGAAATCCACAGAACGGTAGATCGGCAGATCCGTGCGCACACGATACGGCTCCACCAGGATGTGAGTTCTGCGCTCAAAATCCGAATATACGCGGTCTTCGGCAAATTCAAAGCTGATCTCATATTCCCTCGCCCAGCGCTCCCGGGAAAGCCCTTTTCGTGCCTCATTCACCCAATCTTCACCACGATGAGGATGTTCAGAATAGTGCAGCCACATTGATTTCAGACCATATTCGGATGGATTTGCTGCCAGACGAGCGAAGACATTTCCCGGTCCTCCCGAACTGGATATCCCCCAGAAAAATCCTCCCGAATCCAATGCTGGCTTTAACGCCGTCCAGATATCCTCTGAATGGGGCGTGAAAGCCATCTCATCCCAGATAACCCCCGCCGGTGAATGCATACGCGGAGCGTCAGGTGTAGCGGGCAGCGACAGGATGCGCACGCCTATGCCTGAAAATTCCAACTCCTCCGAATTATTAGTGCCGATCCCCGGTCGGAAATGTTTTGGCAGACCAGCTATTATGAACCTCAACCTGTCCAGCAATTCCTTCGCTGATCGTTCGTTGCGCGATAGCAACAGATATATTCCCTGACTGCCGAAAATTGCCTGGTGCAGCAGCAATCCCAGTGACGTCCAGGTGGCCATCATCTGGCGAGACTTGACGACTAAGATGCGTTGTGAAGATAAGAGGGCTCCACTGAGCCTGCGCAGGTGCTGCCAGTCCGGATAGGGGGTTATGCCCATGACCGGATCCAGCGTATGCACATGTTTGGTCAGGAAAGCAAAAGGGTCATGAAATGCTTTGTAGAGCTGGTGAAATTCTCTGGAGTTCATTTAGATTCTTCCGCCCAGCTTTTAATCAGTTCGATGGCGTTTTCCACGGTCAGCACTTCCCCGTCCTCCGGGGGTAGATTGCTGTACTCGGATAGCAGTAGCTTGGCGGCGGGGACGTTGCCTTCAAGGGCTGCCTGGCGGAGGGCGTAGAGGATCTCGGCGCGGGGACCTTTCTTTAGCTCGGGCTCAGAATTGTCCGCCACAAAACCCTGTCCGTCAATTCCGTCCAGCAACTCAAGCTTGGATTCCAGCATCTGATCGACAGATATGTCGCCTAAGGAGCCGTAGGGACCTTTTTCAGGATCATAGCTCCTCTTCCAGCGCTCCAGTGTGCGAACGGAGACTCTAAGAGCTACGGCTATTTTAGCAAAGTTGTTCATACCGGCATTGAGCATGCGGTAGAAGTCTAAACGGTCGTAGAAAGTATCAGGCATGGGAGTTGGCAGTTAGTGGTGGGCAGTTGGCAGTTGGCAGTTAGCAGTTGGTTGTTAGCTGTTAGTGGTGGGGTGATGAGTTGTTTGTTGGATTTGAGGTTGACTTAATTGGTATTTTGAAGTATGTTTAGGGAAAGAAAGAGTATTTTCCAATCAGCTTCTCAGAGACAGGTTGCTAGGAATGCTTTTACCTGTCCAATTCACCGACAAATAAAATATAGAGGACAAGCGATGAAATATGAAATTATAAAGTATTACTCAACTTTTTGTACACTCCAAATTGATGCTGCAAATGAAACAGACGCATTTAGACAAGTTGAAAGAACGCCAGTAAACGAAGTCCAAATAATAAATAACCTTGAAGATTGGTGTGATGCTGATGAAATCCGAGAAATCTCCGATAATTCAAAAAGCTAGTGAGATAAACTATAGCTATGAGACCATAAGGATAACTCAAAGCAGAATTGATAAGGGATTGTTGGCTATTCCGAGATCAATCTCAAATTGGTTTCCACAGCATAATAGAGAAATAAATGTCATTTTGGATAACGCAGATGAAATTAGAACAAAAAAATATTCTCCATATAGCAGTTCTACAAATGAAAATAGGATAGGCGGATTAAGAGAATGGATAGAAGGGAATCGATTTAAAGATGGCGATGAGATAGTAATTCAGGTATTAGATAAAGAAAGATGTATTTATCGTCTTTCTTCTGAGGCGTCGTTTATTGATAAGATAAAAGAACATCAAAATGGTTTAGATAATTCTGAGAATGAGAAGGATGCACTAAGAAAAATAATGAGTCTATCAAAAATAGTTGATCTGGACGATGAAAGAACTACAGTTCATGAATATTTCCGGCATATAGATATTCCGATAAAGGAGAAGAGACGACATATCACAAGGAAGCCTGGTAAGGTGAAAGAGCCCGTTCCAACTAGCTTACGATTGATCTTAGGTAGGATTTATAATGGTATTTGCCAAGTATGTGGGTTCAATTTCCTGAAGCGAGATAATACACCTTACTTCGAAATTCACCATTTAGATGCCTCGAAAGGGAATCATCCAAGCAATTTGATTTTAGTTTGTGCAAATTGTCATAGACAATTTGAATTTGCGAAGGTACTAAGCACATTCAATAAACAAAGCTGGCTTATTAGAGTGATATTCAATGAGAATGTATTCGAAATTAACCAACTCGTTGAACAATTAAAACCAGATAACTATATCAAACAAATACATCTCTAAAGTAAAATTCGTTTGGATGCGATTACTACTTGCGTATCTGGACATTCCTTGTCACTTCTACAAGATAAGTGGGTCATCCTGCTCCTTTCCCGGAAGAATTACCCAATCGTTTAATTAAATTATATACTTTTAAAGATGATGTAATCTTAGATCCATTTCTAGGTAGCGGTACAACCTGCCTTTCAGCAATAAAAAACAAGCGTAATTATGTTGGGTATGATATCAGCGAAGAATATATTAAATTGGCAAATTCAAAAATATCTGCATTAGAAAATCAGACAGAATTGGCGGACTGGTAAAGTGCATGATCATTTATCCTGCTGTCAAGTCTCCCCACCCAACATCCTCATTCCAATCCTCCCTCCTCCACTCACACAGAACCACCATCAATAACAACAAACCCCAAATTCCACTTTACTTTGCCGCATCGGTTTTTTAAATTTAGTGAGGATAAGAAGGGAGCGCATTTGTAGGGTGGACTAAGTCAGTCCGTCAATTGACGGACGAGCGCAGTCCACCGCATGAGATAGACCATGGTGGACTACGCTTTGCTTTAGTCCACCCTACGCATTTATTTAATTATTGAGAGCAATTCATGCCCAAAGTCGTCAATATAGAAGCCTGCTTCAGCAAGTTCAATGATACTTTTTCGCCGAAGATCGTGGGCGAGCTGAACGGGCAGCACGTCAAGGTCGTGCGGGTGGAAGGGGATAAAGTCCCCTGGCATACTCACGATCACGAGGATGAGCTATTCTGGGTGCTGGAGGGCTCTCTGGACGTCCACGAAAGAGACGCCATGGTCACCCTGCAACCCGGCGAATTCTGCATCGTTTCTAAGGGAGTCGAGCACCGCGTGGTTCCTCATGGACACACCAGACTCATCCTGTTCGAACCGGCAGGGATCGCTCACACAGGCAAGGTTCGTGCTGAGATCACCAGGGATCAGTACGATTGGCTGGAAGATTAGTTTACCCACAGCTAAGCTGTGGGAACCCCATATTCTGGCAATGAGATCCTTCACCCCACTGAAGTGGGGCTCAGGATGACGGGGGGATAGAAAGTGAGGCTCAGGATGAACGGGGGGGGCTGCTACCTGCGGAGAGGCGGCAGCAGTTCATCATGCTTCGTTTCCGGTAAACCGGAACCAGAAGCATGCCACCCAATAGTAATAATATATCCACGAGGAGTTTAATCAATGTATAAGATGAAATGGTTTTTATCAGTATCAGTCATTGTGGCTGTTATGTTAATAGGGTACGGGTGCGATCAGGGAAGCACCGAGTTCGTTCTATATGATATACCCATCTGCCCGGGTGATACCAGCGGTGGTGGTACTCCGTCACTGGTTTACGAAGATCTTTTTCCGTTGTTAAACGATCACTGCTGGGTGTGTCATCAACCACCCCCATCCCAGAACAATGGCTACTTAGATTTGACTGTTTACGAAGAATTGATGAACGCTCAGACCACTCATGCACCTCTGGTGATTCCCGGTGAACCGGACAGCAGTTATTTCTTGATATCCTTAACCGATTCCGCGGACGTCCGCATGCCGCCGGGAGGTCCTTATCTGGCACAATCGGCGATAGATTCGGTGTATCAATGGATCGCGGATGGCGCCTCAGGTGGATCAGCGGTGCAACCAGGTGTGCCGGTATCGACGTCCTTAAGTCTCTGCTGGGAAGATTCTACTAAGCAGAACCTGATTATCACTATGACTCTACCAGCGGGCTCTCAGACAAATCTTGATTTATCTGATCAGAGTTATAGCATTAACGTAGAGCTCATAAACGCTATGCTGTCGGTGGGAACTCACCAGGTAATTCACGATTTCACACCTTACGCTCCCGGGATCTACGGCGTGTCGTTCTCTACGGATTACTACAGCGAAACTATATGGTTCGAGATTTAAAGACATGCTTCGTTTCCGGTAAACCGGAACCAGAAGCATGCCGCCCATAATGTGAACCTAATCCGCCCACAAATCCCAGCTTTTGTTATTCTTTGCTACCGGTCTGCGCCGAGTGCGGGTATTTACGAAGCGGTCCAGCGTTTCCCACGCCTGGTTTTCATATCTTTGGGACATCATGCGCCACTGTCCCGAGGCGCCGTCAGCTTCATCCGAAGGCGATTTCAGCATAACGTCCATGGCTTTGGCGTTGCAGACTACTGCTAAAGTCAATTCGGTAGCGCCGGTTTTCAATCCCTGATCGGTTGATGAGGGGGAATACTCATCTTTCAGCCGCGCCAGAATCTTATCTTCAGCTTCGTCAATCGCCTGCTCGATAAGTTCGTCGGCGACGGTCCCTGCCGATACTGAATAATCCACATACACCGTCGATCCGTTGGCGATACTGCCAATATCGATCCGGTTCAACTCACCTGAATCATAATCAATTTCGTAGTCGGTATCCCTGGTGTGCACCGTAAAGTAGAAATACCAGACGTACACCTGCCCGCCGCTGGGAATAGCCGATCCAGCCGCTCGCTTGATCCTGCCAACTTCGTAATCGGTAATGTAATCCGTGCCTTCGATGTAAACGGTATCGAGAGCTTGATCGGCAGTGATCACGATCGTGTCAGGCACCAGGTCGTCATGAACTAAATTCATCCAGTTGGTGCCGGTTAAAGTCTTTAAGCCAGCCTCGAAAGGGCTGCCCAGATCAATAGTCTTGACCTCTTCAGAATGCTGAGTGATCGATTTGCGTTCAAGCTGCACTATGTCCGTGCCCGATAGAATGTGCTCCTCATCTTCGATTGTCGTAGATGCAGTGGTGGTCTCCTGCAGGTGCTTGCGCACTGTGCTTAAGTCTGTCCAGGACATGATTCCTCCTTTGGATTTCAGATTTTAGATTGGAAATTGCGAACTGTGTAATGAAAAGATGTGTTAGATGTTTGGCTTGACAATTGGGGTGGGGGAGGGTATATTGGGGGAAATCTTCCAATCCCCCCGTCCCGGCAAGCCGGGCCACCCCCCTTGACAAGGGGGGATAGTACGCGAGCCCTCTGAATGATGGGACACCACAAGAGCCCCCCTTCTTTCAAGAGTGGGAAACATGTGAGCCCCCCTTTTTTTCAAGGGGGGAGTAAGGGGGGATCTTTTAAGTGCAAACAACTGAATATGGATCGTGAAGATTTAAAGAAACGAGGCCTAATAACCGGTAATTTTCATTTACCCTATAATCCAGCTCTGGTTGAGCGTGCAAAGTTACTCCGCAAGAATATGACTAAACCAGAGAAGAAACTATGGCTTGATTGCCTTCGACATTCAAAATATAAATTTCTACGACAGCGACCTATAGACCATTTTATTGTAGATTTTTACAGCCCTGAATTGAAATTAGTGATTGAGATTGACGGTGAATCACATTTCACTGAGGATGGGAAAGGCTACGATGCAGAACGCACATCTATACTTGAAGGATATGGATTGAAGATAATCAGGTTTTTGAATACGGATGTTATGGAAAACTTAGCCGGGGTGTGTTCTGAAATTCATAGAATTTGCGGATCCCCCCGTCCCGGCGGTATATCCACCTGATCCCCCCCGCCCCGGCAAGCCGGGCCTCCCCCCTTGACAAGGGGGGATAGTACGCGAGCCCTCTGAATGATGGGACACCACAAGAGCCCCCCTTCTTTTTCAAGGGGGGAGTAAGGGGGGATTAAAACCTCTACAATCAGATCTCCCCTAACAGCGAACCTAAACTGTGTAATGAAAAGATGTACCAGTTATTTAACTTGACATTTGGAGTGGGGGTGGGTATATTGGGGGAGGTAGGTGGACAAGGCAAATGAGTAAAGAGAACCTATGCAGAGAACAGTAATTATGACTATAGAGACGGACTGAATTATGTCTGAAGATATACCAGCACAAATAAAACTCTATGTTAAGGAGCAAGCAGATAAAGCTCGAAATCAAGCGATAGGGATTTTCGGTTTTATAGCTGTAATAATTGCAATTCTCTCCGCTTTTGGGGTGAATAAATACGTAAATGATGCAATTAAGATGAAGCTTGATGAAAAGGGAATAACCGAACTGGAGAACACTACAAAGCAAAAAATGGATGAGATAAGGAATCTCCATGATAATGCTGTATCGATGATTGGCGAAATTGATTCATTTTTAGATGTTGGCAGTTGGGATGTTACACAAATACTTGACCTGGAAAATGGATCTTGGGACAAGTTGGGAGGTAGCTTCACATCAAATGGCGGCACCATGATCATTTTTGCCTCCGGTTCTGGTTACTCACATGAATCCAGTATAATAGGAATGTATATAGAACTGGATGGCAAAGTTGTTGGCACTTGCAAGACCTACACAAATGAGAGGCAAAGTCACAAATCATTTGTAATGAATCCATTGGTTTTAAACGGAATTTCGGCAGGAGAACATGTGCTTGGATTGAAACCCTGGGAGGATACACAAAGTGATAATAATGATTTCTATTGTATAACTATACTAGAATTCCCATTTTAAGCTTAATAACACTTGCAACCAGGCCGCCATGCATCACTGAAAATATATTCCTAAACTCATTCCCCAACAACCTCTTCAAGATCGTGGATTAGTGGTGGAAGGTCCTCGATTACTGTTTTCCAGAGGATGTCTAAGTTGATGTCGAAGTAGGCGTGAATGAGGCGGTTTCTCATGTTGATAATGCTCGACCAAGGGATATGAGGTAGGTCATTGCGGGTTTCTTCGGTGACCTTTGATGCTGCTTCACCGATAATTTCAATGGATTTGATCAGTGCGAGGGTTAGTTTACGATCACTATGTAAAGTCCTAAGAGTTTTGTCCTGAATAAAAGAGACTGCTTCATGCGCAGCATCTAACATGTGGTTAAGGCGAATCCGGTCAGCTTTTAGCATACTGCACCTTAGCTGTATCAATCACTTCCTGCCTGAAATAGCGACTTAGATCTTGAGGCGTTCTGAGATCGACTTTGCGTCCCAACAGTCCTGCCAGCTCTAATTCAATTCCAGCGAGTCTGATTAAACCGGGGAGATGATCAGGATCAAATTCTACCAAGAAATCGACGTCGCTGTCCTGCCGTAGATCACCCCTCAATGCAGAACCGAAAAGAGATAGTTTTCTGATATGATTTCGCTTGCAGAACTCAGCGATTACCTTTTGAGGTATTTTAACAGTTTTCTTGTTCATCAATACTATTATATATAATTATATCGCATAACACAAGAATTTTCACCAGAAAAAGCCGTCTAGCGCTTACGCATCTTTCACAAGGATAAAGTATTTAGTAGGGGCTGTCCCAAATGTCACTCTAAGCGAAGCGAAGAGTCTCCTTAATCCGCAAGTTACAGAATAACAAGAGATTCTTCACCCCAATAAATTAGGGCTCAGAATGACAATCCTTCTTTTAAGACAGCCCCATTTCAACCTACCCTAACCACACATCCACAGTTTCATTGGTCGTGTCTTTGGCGATGACCTGGCCACGGCAGACGTGACCACCGGCGGGGATGCTGGCAGCAGCAGAAGCTTGGCGCACTTTGCCAGCGCCGTCAACCTCCACCATCTGGTTCACGGATGGAGCTGCACCGGTGTTGTACTTGAAGCGAGCGACGCCGCCGGCTTGTACAGTACAAGTGGCCGGAATTCCATTGCCGTCAACCTCAGAAGAAACGGCAACGACTTTACCGAAAAGCTTACTACCGTTGGTGCCCATACCTACCTCGTTGTCATCTGATATGATGCAGGCGGTGAGGTTGTTGTCGATATCGACTTGAGAGAAATCCTTGTTGGTGCTGGTATCGACCTTCATGGTCAGGGTGGGGTGCATGCCCACTCCCTGGTTATCTACTATGAATTGACTTGACATTGTTTTCCTCCTTTATGTATCAAGGGGCGGCAGCCCGTTCAAAGTGCCTTTGGGACAGGCTGCCATTTGACTTTTGTTTAGTTGTTTACCTGACTGCAAATGCACGCTTAATAAACGTCCAGCCGCAACAACACTGAAGCCCGCAAGGTGCAGTTCACCTGCACCATGTTACAATAGGTAGCGGAATTGACGCCGTTAATCTGAACGGTAACGTCGAACCAGGGCTGGTCATATTCCGCTATCACTGAAATCCGGTCTCCAGCATTAAAACTGGATTCTGCGGATGAACTTTGCACAGAAGTGTCGTCATAAACCTTCAGCCGGAGTATCTTCCCGGGCGCAGGCATGGGGTAACCATCACCGGAATACCCGCCCGGTCCTTTGAGATAACGGTTATTGGTCGTTACGACTTCAGCGAAATTCATCAGTGTGCAGTTGCGTCTTTCACGCAGGTAATTTTCTGTTGGATTTAAAGGCATAAGCTACCTCTTTCCAATGTGATATACTTTGGTGTGGTGATGATTCACTATTAGTAATCCGAAGATTTCATGGCGTCATCCACCATGATGGTGTAAACTGATTCTTTGGAAATCACCGCAGTTTCAAGTTTCTGTGAAATGACTTTTTCCGCTTCGATCATCAGTGGCTGCGCTACCGATTCACGGATGGCGAAGCGGCTGTCCAACGCTGCGAATTCGGTTGCAGTTGCGTTGGGTGCAACTACCAGTTTGGCATTCATGGGCAGCAGACCCTGATAGCGTCCCTGCTTGCTGAACAGTTCCGCAGCATGCCAGGTATCCGGATCCTGGTATTGAGTCAGGTTCAGGATGGTCTCGATGTCATCTCTGGTGCCCAGGACATGCGTCATCTGCGATGGTACGTCGAAGGACATCGCCAGGTGTACCATATCGGAATAAGCCCAGGTTCCTCCAGCACCGTTGAAAACGTCAGCAGCGCCGGGACTGGTACCATCACCGTTGATGATTACGTCGTAGATGTCATCGATTTCATCATACGCCAATTGCGCTCCGATCCACCAGAGGAATACCTTGAATTCATCTAACCTCTGTCCTCTGATCACCTTGTAGGAGAAATCGAAGCTGCGTCCCTTGTCAACGATATCGGCTTCCTTCTCTCTGTAAAGAAGCTGAACCGTGGGGTAGGCGGCTCCATCAGAACGCTTGGCGAAGCTCTCCTTGGCGCCATCCATCTTGATGTAGATAGGCTTGACCGACGGTACGTTAACTGCTACTGACGCAGCCAGTAGTTCCTGCGGATCCTGCACCAGGCGATAACCGCGCTGGATTTCACGCTGGATATATTCCGGCAGGAGAATCAGTCCGCCGCCCAAGTAGAAGTCCTCGACAGTGATGGATCTGCGCCCGCTTCCGTTGAGTCCCATAACCAGCATCTGGCGCTCGAAAGCGTCAAACTGCCCTGCCGGGTTGCCGTTGGCGCTTCGAGGCGTCGGGTCCAGTTCTTCCAGTAGTTCCGAAAGCGTCAGATCGCGTTCCTGTGCTTCTGAATAGAGCGAAAGATCCCCGGCTCTCGAATGCCGTACGATGGTTTGTTTCAGGCTTTCAGCCTGTGAGTAATCCAAACTCATTTGTACCTCCTGTTATTAAGTTTATAAGTACCCTTCTGGGGTACTCTGCCAATCTGTGGTTAGTGTTTGAAAATAACCGGTATATTTTGTATCTTAAGAGTAACCAACAACCGGTCGTTGTTTGCGTAATTATGGTATAAAACAGCTATTAATGGAGTTTATCATGCGAATCACAAATACATTAATATTAATTATCTTCATAACTACTGCAGTTGGTAATCTATCCGCGCAAACTTTTATCTCCGGACCTCAGAGTGGCACGCTTTCCCTAGATACCTACATCGTAACCGGCAATCTATCCGTCTCGGTTGGAGATACACTATTGATCGAACCAGGCGCTGAATTTTTCTTCGATGGACCGTTTCGGTTCGATATCTTCGGAACACTCTTAAGCATTGGCACAGAAGGGGACAGCATCAAATTTTTACCTAATTCCGGAGTTACCGCCTGGGAAGGGATCGATATAGCGGTCTCAGGTTCATGTGAACTTGGGTTCTGTCTTATCACCAGCAGTAGTTCCAGTGGAATAGAATGCTCGGCGCCTGAATTGGTCGTCGAAAATTCTACGATTACCGATAACGAAGCAATGATGGGCGCCGGAATTCACGCGCTGGACGGCGCTTCAGTTGAAATCAGCGAGTGCGAATTTCTGAACAATTTGGCGGAACAACATGGCGGTGGAATCTACTTTGAAAATGCTTCTGGCAATGTGGTTGACTCTTATTTCGAAGGTAATCGTGCAGAAAATACGATTCGCGGAAAAGGCGGAGGTGTCTCAACTCAGACTGCTGTTGTCACTGTGGAAGGTTGTATCTTCACGCAAAACTACGCAGGTTTATCTGGTGGCGCTATCGGTTTGGTGAGTTCCAGCGGAAGCGTTGTCAGTCGTTGTGTCTGCTATGATAACTCCACGTCCAACCAGGGCGGCGCTATCATGCTTAAATGGACCAGCGGGTTGGTGCAAAACTGCACCTTGGATGATAATAACACCTCAAATTCAGGTGGTGCAATCCATATTTCCCGTGATTCTTTCCTGGATCTTAAGAACTGTGCAGTGACTAACAATCACGGGCCCAACGCAATTTTCGTTGGCTCGACCTCAAACAATTCTATAAGCTATAATGATCTCTGGAATAATGAAGGCGATAATTTCGCCGGCAACACGCCTCCGGGAGCAGGTCAGATCACCGCGGTGAATGCCAACAATGATCCCTGTGATGATTACTTCAACATCTTTCTGGATCCTCAATATGCCGATCAGCCCCTTCGAGATTACTATTTGACCGCTGGCTCACCCTGCATTGACGCCGGTGATCCTGGGAGTCCCCTTGATCCTGATGCCACAATTGCCGATATTGGCGCTTTTTATTTCGATCAGGGCGCGCCTTCAGTTTCGGCATCGATTTCAGCGCAAAATCCGCCTATCGTCATACCCGCTGCTGGCGGGAACTTCCTCTATGACGTCCTGATTGAGAACTCCGGTGGATCGAGCGTCACCGTCGATGGCTGGATAATGATCAGGCTGCCGGATGGCAGTCTCTTCGGTCCCACTATATTACGCGAAGACCTGATTCTAGCTCCAGGGGGATCGGTGCAGCGTGATGGTCTTTCGCAGACGATACCTGCAGGCGCTCCAGCCGGAGACTACTACATGATTTTATACTTAGGATCCTACCCAAATACCATTATCACATCGGATAGCTTGATTTTTACCAAATCAGCTTCCGGGTTGTTTGCTGGAACGCCAACCCTGTTAACTGAAGATTCAGTTCCTGATGATTATCAACTGCTTCAGATTTATCCCAATCCCTTCAATCCTTCCACAGAAATCTCTTTGAGCCTAAGCGAATCCACAGACCTGTCTCTAACTATTTTCAACGTCTCTGGGCAAAAGGTTGCCACAGTGATTAATGGAAAATACCAACCGGGTTCCTACAGTTTCCGTTTTGACGGTTCGAATCATAGTTCGGGAGTCTATTTCGCTGTTCTGGAATATGATGGCGGCGTTGTTTCCCAGCAGATGCTGCTGGTGAAGTGATGATTCCGATAGATTAATTCCTGACCCTCCCAAGTCCAGAGAATCCATTTACAGCTTGACATTGAAAAGAATTCTATTTAAATTAAGCAAAATCAAAACCGCAATAGAGAAGAGATCATCTTTATTAGTAAGGTGATCTATGCAAATAATCATATCAATTAGGGAGTACACTATGAATCTCAGAAAAGCACTGTTAGTCTGTTTAGTAATTGGAATTGCACTTAGTATGCAAGTTGCTCAAGCCCAGACTGATATTGGATTTAAGAAGGCAGGAGTTAAGGTCGGATACGTTATGCCGGGTGGCATAGATAATACCCTCGGTTTCGGTGCAATGGTTGATCTGGGTACAATCACCAAGGACTTTCATTTAGACGCATTTTTCGACTATTGGAGCAAGAGCTATGGCGAAGGTGTCTATGACTGGTCCTGGTCAATGATGTCTTTCGGTGCTCTGGTGAAATACTATTTCCCGCTGAATTCTTCCAATCTGCTTCCCTACAGTGGAGCCGGATTAGGACTTAACATGTGGAGTTCCAAGTGGGATTACACCGGACCTACCGGTTTAGGGTATCCTACAACTTACGATGCCTCCGGTTCCAACATCGCTTTGCACGTAGTCGGAGGTATAGAGATGCCTCTTTCACCAAAATTAGACGGGCTTGCTGAATTTAAGTACTCAACTGGTGATGCAGACTATGTGGGTATCTTTGTGGGCGTTCTTTACCGTTTCGGGGAATGATAGTCAGGTAAGTATTTAAAGTCAGGGGCTGTCCTAAAGGTTGTTACTTTGAACGAAGCGAAGAGTCTCAAAAGAAACCGAATGGCAAGAGATTCTTCATTACGTTCAGAATGACTTGCGGGACAGCCCCTTCTCTTTAAAGCATTCCTAAGGATGCGATCCCGCTTCCCCTCTGTTTCCTTTGAAAGTCTTGTTCACCAGGCGTTGTACGTTCTCGCGTTCGTTGATAAGTGAGCACATATCGAGCGCCTCAAGATCCAGGCTGGATGGCACGCCCAGGATTTCTTTTCTCCCTTCGATCTCCGCGCAGAACACTTCCCGGGCTAAGCGGTTATCTTCGTGGATAGTTGCTAACCGTTTGGTTAGATCATCCACCGCCTTCTGCTCCTCTTCATAGCTTCGCTTTAGATCCTCTTCATTCCGGCGCAAGCTCTCCACTTCGTTGCGGTAGGACTTGATTGCCAGTTCCGAAGTCCGCAGTACTTCCGAAATTTCATCCAGATCGACGTCGCCCAATCCGATCTTTCGTACAACTTCAGCCGTTGCCAGTTTACTCATGCTTCCTCCTGTTGTTTGGTTATCCATTTGGTCTCCCTTATTCTTGTGAAAATCTTCCAGTTTTTCTTCAACAATCTGCGAACTTATTATTGACAGTTATCATGACCGTTTTGTATTATTAGTTATTACAATACTTTACAAAAAGCAATTTTTTATTATTCTACTTGACTTACTAATTTTATTGTGTTATATTAATAAGTGAAAATAGGTCTTTTGCCAACCCTTCCCCCCAGGGGTTGGCTCCTTCGCCCCGCTGCTGTTCCCCCCAAGGTAGTGGGGCTTTCTTTTTAATAGGGATTATCTTCCGGTTCTTCGATCTTGATTTTGTAGGAGAAAGGGATGGCTTCAAAGGTACCTATGAGGATGAAGACAGGGGGGTGGGGGATGTAATCCCGAATGGGGCTGGGGTATTTGCCATTGTAAACGGGGCACTGGTTATTAAGGTAACATCCATTATCGAAGCAGGTGGGCCATTCTTCAACTGGTCGCCGGCAGGGGGTAACTCCGTTCAATTTCTTCTGATTCATTTTGGTGGGCATAGGGTGAGTCCTCGTATTGCAGTAAAAATACAACGTCATATATATAATATACAACAGCCAGACCCCTAATGTCAACTCTTTTTTGCATTATTTTGAGATTCCACTTGACTTATGCGAATATCTTGTTTATATTATGCTATTATCAACAGCCACCACTTTCTATGAAGAGGTGATAAAATGAATATCGGTCCTCATATCCGTCAAGCCAGAGTCAAGGCGCAATTAAGCCAGGAAGAACTCGCTGCATCGGCAAGTATTAACCGTACTTATCTGTCGCAGTTAGAAAACGGACACAGCAGTCCCACTCTGGAAGTTTTAAACAGAATCGCACATGCTTTGGGCATGGATCCTGCTTCGTTGATTCCGGAAACAACCGCAGCCCGTGAACCGGATCCTTACTACGAAGTGACGGCAGATTCCGTTATGTATCCGGGATTGCAGGCAATGCTGGATGATGAACGAACCAGGCTTCTGATGAAACCCACCCCGGAAGAGATCGAGCTGTTAAAGAGCATCCGTTTCCTGGATCGGTTCAAGCCGTCCAAGCAGTTTTTCGTTGAAGCCCTCTTTGAGTACCGCAGAAATAGTGGAGAGAATAGGGGAGAGGAGAAGGCGAATTCCGGAGACGAGGGTGAGTTTTCTTGATGATTTAGCTAAGCAGTACAACGCGCCCTACCGTCTAACCGATGTGCCAGATGGTCGCCGATCTTATTTGATAGGGGACGTTATCGTCCTGGATCGATCACTTCGAATCGAACGGTTGCACTGGGCTTACTGTCACGAATTAGCTCACCTGCAATTGCAGCATCATCAATGTCCACCTGTTGATGACACCGAGGAGAGACAGCAGGAAACTGACGCTAATAATTTAGCCGCAGAGCTTATCTTACCTGAAATAGAATTCAAGCCCTTAGTGCACGAAACGCTGCTGGTACTAAAGCAGCGCTTCGCTCATGCCAGCCATGAAGTGATCGCTCGCCGCAGATTAAACTACCGTCAGGGTGTGTTGACTATCTTCGACAACGATCAACTGACAGCGCGTCTGTCTCCTGATGGCTGGAACCATCCCGCCCAACTTCTCCCCATAGAATCGGAAGTAATGCAAAAATGCTTGGAAAGCAAGTCTGAAGTCCTAATCAACATGGGGGAATATTCCTTAGAAGCAACCTATGTAGATGAAGGGCAGGGTGTGGTTCGCGTGCTTCTATTCCTGGAAAGTCAGTTGTGAAACGGATAGGTCGATGAAGCAGGTGACTTCAAAACAAGTGGCAAGATGGTTCTAATGAAATAGCAGTCACCCTAAAAAAATGCAAATAAAAAGGATTGCGAATAATGTCGTGATCCTTTTTGCTATAGGGGATGTAAACCACAGTTCAAAGGCTGATACAGGTGGAGTAATTCCTTCTTAATTATGTAGCATGTGAAGCTTATGGGGTTGCTGATTTGATAAAATTACTTTCTCTTATATACGAATATACCTGTTCAGCAGTAAACTTTGCGCCGAGTTCATTAAAGTGGTAATCGTCATAGAAATATTCCGAGCTATGCGGAATGGCGGAGGCTAAATCGAAACAGGCGATGCCTTCACTTTCGCAAATATTTATGAGCTTTCGATTTAAAATATCCAGTAATTTCCACTCGGTTGCGGCTGAGAAGACAATTGAATGTTTTTCCGGATAAAACCACTGAGCTCTTATACCCTTCCAGTAATCGGTATCATCGTATAGCGCCGGCTGCGTCATGAACAATAATTTTATCCCGGAAGCTTTTGCGATCTTTATAATTTCGATAAGGTGATTCTGAAACTCATTAGTAAGAGACTCTGCTCTACTGAGAAAATCCTGTTCAGGTTTATTGTCGTCCATAGGTATAGGCTGGTAATTGACAGTGTGGGTGTAGTCTATATTTTCAACAATAGGGACCTTATTAACCAATATTTGATACCATTTAAATGCTAATTGAACTGTTCGAGAACAGGAGTACAGCTGAAAGATTAATTTAGATTTTTTAAATGGGTTATCAACCTCTTGATAGCCCCGGCGTACGGCGATATTCAGATCATTAACACCCACTAACATAATTACAATTTTAGGCTTGATTACCGGGACGACTTCTTCCATCATGATCAGGTGAGCATGAGTTGTGTGACCGTCACGCCCTCCGTTCTGAACAATCGCCGTTTGATCGTCCAGGCGAAGAAATTTTTGTAATTGATATGACCAGGTTTTATCATCCGATAAATACATACAATGTGTTGTGCTACCGCCAATCGTGAGGATGCTTGTCAGGCTCTCCCAATTATCTGGGATGGGATCACCTCGCAAACCCCATTTATTGGTGCTTGTATATACTGTATCAGCCACACCCGGTAAATCGGTGTGAATGGTGTTCTTCTGATGGGGGATCAGTTCAAAGAGGGGATGGAAAACGGAGTTTGGCGTGATTAATCTTAAGGCAATTTCAAGGAGGACCAAAGATAACAACATCGAGGCTATAAGAAGACCGAAATTTTTCAGGTCATTGCCACGTTTGTCTTTCCTCCTGAATATTAGCCACAATCCGATTACCAGGAATAGTAATTGGCAGCATCGTATTACGATTTGAAATAGCCGTGCGGTATCAAACGAAGGGTTATTCAGAAAATTCGTGAGAATCCATTCGTTGCAGATTACAGCAACAGCGATGAACAGAATTCCTATAAGTCTATAGTCTGTTTTTGTCCCGTGCATCCCGTTATACTTCCTAATTAATATTTGGTTTGATGGAAAATCTAAGAGCTGCCCCGACCGATCCTTATATTAATCATTTGCCAGGAATGTTCATCTATGTATAATATAAGGTCTTTTCGAGTGATTGCAATTTATAAATATTAGTTTTTTCTTTTTTAAATCTACAGCTTACCGAAAAGTCCTTCATTCAAGGAATTATTTTGTTCATCCCGCAAATATTTTTATTAGAAGCGCTTGATTTTACACCTGAGATTCATTAACTTTACCATCCCACCGTAACAAGTGCATCTGCTCGCACGGTTTGGGACACATCCCTCTGCAGGATCATTCACCTTCACGTGAGGGAGCTGTGGTGGTGGCGGGATCCGCTGTCAATACACAGATGCAGTTTTCACCAATAATTTATTAGCCGTGAATCGGGCATATTGCCGTGGAGGCGGTTTTTTTGCTTATAGCTGCTCACCCACGCTTATCAACAATACAATTGTCAGAAACCGTTCAACTTACGTAGGTTATAATTCCAGCGGAGCTGTAATTTACGTCTATTCCGGTGCTTCAGTAACAGGTAGAAACAACATAGTTTACGATAACTTTGCCACGAACAATCCAAACATCTACGGTACGACCTCATTCATTTACTCATGTATACAGGGTGGTATGTCTGGAATAGGGAATATCAGCAGTGATCCACTATTTGTGCATAATCCCCCTTTGGGTTTCTCTTATCTCTGCCAGATTGCCGCCGGTCAGCCGCAGGACAGCCCCTGTATGGATGCGGGTGACCCGAATTCGCCCTTGATCCAGGGCACAACCCGGACGGATCAATTCCCGGACGTTGGTATAGTAGACATGGGTTTCCATTGGTGGCTCACTGTCTGGTCGTCCGCATTATCGTCGCAATTAGAGCATGATCTATTCGACAAGCTAAGTGCATACAGTGATGCTTCACACAGCAAATCCATGAAATCTGCAGAGATACTTCTAAACAGTACGCCTAATCCTTTTAATCCCAGGACGACTCTCAGTTTCGAATTGCCTTCAACTGGTCTCGTAAACCTGTCAATCTACGATATCAGCGGGAAGATGGTCACTACTCTTGTGAACGGTTGGCGGGGAGCTGGAATAAATGAAGTAACATTTGACGGCAGGGATTTATCTTCAGGTGTATATGTTTACCTGCTTGAGGCCGGTGACTTCAAAATCAGTGGCAAGATGGTGCTGATGAAGTAACAGTCACCCGAAAAGAGTGCAAATAAATAAGGATTGCGAATAATTTCGTAACCCTTGTTGTTATAGGGGATGAAAGCCACACTTCGAAGGCTTATACAGGTGGATTAATTCTTTTTAAATTATATAGTAATCTTAAGTTCAGTGGTTTGCTGTTTTGATAAAATTGCTTTCTCTGATATACGAATATATCTGTTCAGCAACAAACTCTGCACCGGATTCATTAAAGTGGTAATCGTCATAGAAATATTCCGAGCTGTGCGGAACGGCGGACGCTAAATCGAAACAAGCGATACCTTCACTTTCACAGATATTCATGAGTTTTTGATTAAAAATATTAAGTATTTTCGATTCAGTTGCAGCTGAGTTGAAGACTTGATTTTTTTCCGCATAAGACCACTGAGCTCTTATACCCTGCCAGTACTCGGTATCATCGTATATTCCTGGCTGAGTTATGAACAATAATTTTATCCCAGAAGCTTGTGCGCACTTTATAATCTCGATGAGGTGAACTTGAAACTCATCAGTAAGGGACTCTGCTCTTCCGAGAATATCCTGTTCAGATTTATTGTCATCTACTGGTATAGGTTGGTGATTGATAGTGAATGTGTATTCTATTTTGTCAACAAGAGGGACTTTATTAATAATTACCTGATACCATTTTAATGCTAGTTGAACTGTGCGCGAATAGGAGTACAGCCGAAAGATTGATCTGGATTCTTCCAATCGATTAACAATCCTATGACGACCCTGGCGCAGGGCCTTTCGCATATCGTTTACACCCACTAACATAATTACAACTTTAGGTTTGATTACCGGGACAACTTCTTCCATCATGATCAGGTGAGCGTAAGTTGTGTGACCATCATGCCCACTGTTCTGAACAATCACCGATGGATCGTCCTGGCGAAGAAAATCCTGTAACAGATATGGCCAGGTCTTATTATCCGATAAATACATACAATATGTGGTGCTGCCACCAATCATGAGGATGCTCGTCAGATTTTCCCAATTACCTGGGATGGGATCACCTCGCAAACCCCATTTATTGGTGCTTGCATATACTGTATCAGCCACACCCGGCAACTCGACGAGGATGATGTCCTTCTGGTAGGGGATCAGTTCAAAAATGGGATGGAAAACGGTATTTGGTGTGATTAATCTTAAGGCAATTTCGAGGAGGATCAAAGATAACAACATCGAGCTAATGAGAAGACCGAAATTCTTCAGGTCATTGCCAAGTTTTTCTCTGCTCCTGAATATTAAGTATAATCCAATTGCCAGGAAAAGCAATTGGCAGCATCGTATTGCGATTCGCGATAACCGCGCAAAATCGAACGAAAAGTGATTCACTTTATGAGCGAGAACCCATTCATTACCAATTATACCAACAACAATTAACAGAATCCCTATAAGTATATAGCCTATTCCAGTCTTGCCCATTCCGATATACTTCTTATTAATTTCCGGTTCGATGGAAAATCTAAAGACTGCCTGTTCCGAGCCCTGATATGACATATTTATCAGGAAAATTCATCAATATGAAATATAAGGCTAATTTTAAGTAATGCAATAAAAAAATGATAATTATTCTTCTTGAAGTTACAACTTACCGAAGAGTTTTCATTTAAGGTATTATATTTTTCACCCCTCAAATTTTTTTCCTCTAAGTCCTTGATTTCTTCCGTCTGATTTATTAAATTCTATTCGCCCACCGTTATATAAAGTGCAATTCCTAACGCGGTTCGGGAACCATCTCTCCGCAGGAAAACAGACTCACCTGCGGATTTTCCTTAGTCAAGAATCTTATCATCCTGTTCGTCAAAGTAATAGCCAGCCCGTTCTGAGGGTATAACCGGGATGAGTGTCCCTAAAGCTCTGAGGATAAATCATGCCGATCATCATATCGGATCGCACTATCATATCAGATTTTGTGCGTAAAGTTGAAGAAATAAGCGGTGAGAATTTCTCTAAATGCATGCAGTGCGGTACCTGTTCAGGATCGTGTCCTATGATGGAAAATATGACCTTTGGTCCCAGAATGATGATCCTGCGCGCTAATTTTGGACAGGAAGAGCAGGTAATCGGAGATAACACTGCCTGGATATGCGCTTCCTGTCATTCGTGTATGGTTCGCTGCCCGCGCGGAATTGACATCGCCAAATTAATGGAAGCGATAAGACAGATAAGCCTGCGCATGAATGAGAATTACGTCGAACCATTTAAAATCGATGAAGAAATCCTGGAAGAACTGCCTCCGATAGCCATGGTAAGCTGCTTCCGTAAACACACCGCCTGAAGGATTACATACAATGAAATTAGGATATTATCCCGGTTGTACGCTTAAATCCCATGCCAGGAATCTGGAAGATGCCGCCATCGGTGCTCTATCGGTTTTTGGAGTTGAGGTTATAGAGCTGGAACGCTGGAACTGCTGCGGGGCTGTCTATTCGCTGGCGGATGACGATCTGATTCATCTGTTGGCTCCGGTACGTGATCTCATCCGCGCCAAGGACATGGGATTCGACAAATTGATGACGCTCTGTTCGATGTGCTACAATACTTTAGCCAGAGCCAATCTGCTGATGCGGGAGGATGAAGAGAAACGCTACACAATAAACACCTTCATGGAAGAAGAAACCGATTACGAAGGCGAAGTTGAAGTGGTCCACTTACTGAATTTCCTGCGTGATGACATCGGGTGGGATGAAGTGAAGAAGGCGGTTAAGAAACCTCTGGATAGCTTAAAATTAGCGCCCTATTACGGCTGTACGCTGACACGTCCCCATGAAGTAACCATAGATAATGGGGTGAGTCCTTCCATCTTCGGTGATTTGGTGGAAGCTCTGGGTGCATCCTGCGTTGACTTTGATCATGCCGAGGAGTGCTGCAGTTCTTACCAGATGATCTCCAATCCTGATGCAGGAATACAGACTGCTGCTGGTATAATCGCTTCGGCGGAAAGCAGGGAGGTGGATGCTTTAATCATGAGCTGCCCGCTGTGTGAATACAATTTGGGACGCCGCCAGAACGACATCATAGCGAAAAACGAAGCGTTGAAACCACTACCGGTGTTTTATTTCACCCAACTGCTGGCGTTAGCTTTAGGTGTTGACGATAATTCCTGCGGTTTTGACCTTAATCTGCCAGCGTCTCGCGAATTACTGAAAGAGAAAGAACTGGTACAATAGTTACCGCATATATTAATAGATAACTTGTATACTTGTACACATGTATACTTGTATACATGAAAAATAACGAGGTTTAGATGAGCGCAAAAACTGCTGAAATCCAGGCTAATTTAATCCCTGTATATATTATGGGCAAGCGGTATGACGTGCCTGAGTCGTTGACCATCATGAAGGCGATGGAATACGCGGGTTTTAAATTCATTCGCGGCTGTGGCTGCCGCGGCGGCATCTGCGGAGCGTGCGGCACGGTTTATCGTCTCCCGGGTGATTACCACATCCGCGTGGGTTTAGCCTGCCAGACGGTAGTCCAACCCGAAATGTACCTGACACAGATACCTTTTTATCCCGCAAACCGAGCGGTTTTTACATGGGATGACCTCAAGGGTGAAGCGGAAGAAGTGTTTAAAGTTTACCCGGAGCTGTTCCGTTGCTTGGCCTGCAATGCCTGCTCGAAGGTGTGTCCCATGGATATCCAGGTAATGGATTACGTAGCCGCCATCAAGCGGGGCGATCTGGATAAAGCTGCCGAGATCTCTTTCGACTGCATTCAGTGCGGTCTCTGCGCCACCCGCTGCATGGCTGAGATGTCTCAGTATCACATAGCGCAGATGGTGCGCAGGATAAGAGGTAAATTCATCGCCGTTCCTTCCGAACATTGCGATAAACAGGTCGAAGCGATCATATCTGGTTACTATGATAAATTCCTTCAAGAAGTTATGGGTTTAGGGACTCTGGACCCCATGCAGCAGGACCAGGTAACCGATGACATAAAAAAATTGAAGGATCTGTACAACCAGCGCCAAATGGAACCGGGAACGTCTGAGAATGAATGGACCCCGGATAGCGATCACGCTCTCTTAAAGTAGATAGAATTATTCTAAATTCAACCCAAGAAATTACCTACACCGATAATACGAGGTAAAAGATGCCTTATCCAGATAGTCTAAAAAAATTGATAAAAAAAGTTGAAGCCACCCGTTCGGAAAGGATCAAGTTCAAGGAGGCAGGAAAAGAATTCCCGGCGCTCAGCCTTGAAGATAGAGATAAAGTCCTAAAAGCGTTTCATCCCGACGTCAAGGAAGAAGGACGACGCGAAATAGGGGTCGGTCCCAATAAAGGTTACCGCATAGCTCATGAATATGTGGATATCCTGGAAGCCAAAAGCCGCGTTAATCCGGAAAAAGTGAACTTGGATAGTGTCGACTATGAAACCGACGTGCTGGTCATTGGAGGCGGAGGTGCAGGTACGGCTGCAGCTTTGTTAGCTCAGGAACAGGGCGCTAAGGTAATAATTTCCACCAAATTGCGCCACGGTGATGCTAATACTATGATGGCAGAAGGGGGAATTCAGGCTGCCACCAAGGGGTGGAAGGATTCGCCTTACTATCACTATCTGGATGTCATGGGTGGCGGTCATTTCACCAACAATCCGAAACTGGCGGAAACTCTGGTCAATGAAGCTCCGGACGTCATCCGCTGGCTTTTAGAGCTGGGCTGCAACTTCAGCAAGCATGAAGACGGCTCGCTGAAGACTCTTCACGGTGGTGGAACGTCACGCAAGCGGATGCATTTTGCCGCGGATATCACGGGCGCGGAGATGATGCGTACCGTTCGCGATGAAGCCCGCAATCGCTTGGATGATATAACCGTCCTTGAATTTTCACCTGCAGTCGAACTGATTCTGAACGATAAAGGTCATTGCGCTGGGGCCGTCCTCTACAATATGGAGACTGCCGAGTATTTGGTTGTAAAAGCCAAGGCCGTGATAATGGCAACGGGTGGCAGTGGGCGGCTGCACGTGCAGAATTTCATGACCACTAACCATTACGGCGCTACTTTTGACGGCATCGTTTTAGGATACCGTGCTGGAGTACCGATCTGCTTTCTGCATACCATTCAGTACCATCCCACTGGAGTTATCTTCCCGGAACAAGCCGAAGGCATTTTAATCACGGAGAAATTCCGTGGTGCGGGAGCTAACCTGGTGAACATCGAAGGGAACCAGTTTGTATTCGAACGTGAGCCGCGCGACATAGAGGCAGCATGCATCATCCGTGAATGTGTGGACGTTAGCAAAGGCGTTCCCACGCCAACCGGTAAGTTCGGTATCTGGCTGGATAGTCCCATGTTGGACGTCATGTTCGGTGAAGGTTATGTCAAGAAGGAGTTCCCCGGCAAGCATATCCTCTATAAGCGCTTCGATATTGACATCGGCAAGGAACCGATGCTGATCTATCCCACTCTGCACTACCAGAACGGCGGATTGGAATTCCAATCTGATGGTTCCACCTGTATTCCCGGTCTGTTCTTAGGCGGTGAAGTCGGCGGTGGTACTCATGGTGAGAACCGGCTGATGGGTAATTCCCTCTTAGATATTATGGTCTATGGGCGCATTGCTGGGAAAAGTGCAGCGACTTATGCAACAAACGGATACAAGGGTGGCAAACTAACCCTCGAACATGTCACCAAATACCATAAAGAGATGGACGATGCCGGAGTTAAAACCGACCGGATAGCACCCATGCTGTTACCTGATTACACCTTAGAACACGTCAAAGCCAAACAGCTCACCGCACAGTATGAAGGTACTATGAGATAGGCAATTTCCTATATGCAAATAGAAAACCCGGGTCAATTGATTCGGGTTTTTACTTCTCGTAGTCTCACATCTCTTGATCAGAATTCTACAGCAAATCCACCACCGAACATGAAGGGTGTAAAGTAGTACAATTCCGATTTAACGTTATCCGGATAACCCGCTTCAAAGACATATTCAATCCCATTGGGATTCTTGTGATTGTATAGGTTCCAGAGTTCGATGTAAGATTTACCCTTCGCACCGAATACTGGGAAGCGCCATTCTATCCGCAGATTCATCGCATGATAATCATCATACCGTAATGAGTTGGTCTCTCCCGGGACTCCTATCCAGTTCCCGATTGAATCCTGGTAAGCACTCACAATTGGTGTATGCGGTCTACCGGTCGAATAACGGAAGTTGATTCCAATCAGCGCCGGTAGTAAACCGTTAGGCTTGGGGAATTGGTATTCCAGAACCAATGTCGCCATGTGAGTTTGATTATAATCGAAAACATACTCCTTATCATCTAAGTACTCACGCCTTTTAGCTTCAGATAATGAATAACTGATCCATCCGTTCAAGGCTCCCATTCGTTTCTGCAGAAACAGCTCGATACCCTTCGAATGGCCAGTACCATCAGAAGTGGGAAAACCGGTAGAATCGACAACTGTAAGTCGGTCGTAATCTTTATAATATGCTTCTATCCAGCCTGTGTAGGTGGAATTAAAGTCTTGGCTAATACCAATGATAAAGTGTGTTGATTGATCCGATTTTAATTCCGAATTGAGGAAAAGGTACATCGGATCATTATACATTTGGTATTCACCCCAGGCCGCTCGCAAAGCAGTCTTCTCGTTCAGATCATAGCGCATAGATAGACGTGGCATGGCATCAAAATCCTCAGTCCAAAAATGGTAATCCATTCTGAAGCCGCCAGTCAGTGTTAAAGGATCGAACATGTTATACGAATCCTGGACGTAAGCCCCTCCACGATAAAACGTTGTAGCGATATCGTAATATGCCATAGGGACACCGGTAGAATCCCATTTTGTATAGAGGTCTGATGGATCCAGTGGCATGGTGCTGTTCAGATGATAATCGGTGTAATTGACGTCAAAACCGGTTTTCAATTCATGCCGGTTATGTGGCCTCCAGGTGAGGTCCTCCCGCAAGCCGTAGGATTCCGCTTTGATCTTCATGTCGAAACCGGTACCGACAACAACGTCATAATCACCCCAGGTACGTGTCAAGGACAATTTGTTATACAAATTGTCCTTGAAAATGCTGCTGAATACAACACTCTGAGTATTCAATTCGTCTGAAGTAATTACCTTTTCCGGTACACCCGGATCGGCATCTTCAGAGAAGAAACTGGTACCCTCATATGATATGAAACCGTTAATATCTACGTCATGTTTGGGTGATAATTCATAGCGCAGTTTGAAGTTCAAATCATACCACTCGGGCACCGGGAACTCAGCATCTTCACCGACAACCAAGTCTAAGTATGTACGCCGGGCTGTAACCAGAAATGAACTGCGATCGTTAATCGGTCCTTCAAGGAGGCCTTGTGTATTCATGATGCCAAATGAAAAGCTTCCGCCAACGCGATCTTGGCGTCCATCACGGGTAGTTACAGATAACACAGATGAGAGCGCTTGACCATATTTAGGGGGAAAGCCACCGGTGAGCAACTCGATTTTGTCTACGATTTGACTATTAAAGATTGACTTGATGCCACCCATATACCAGGGCCAATGAACCTGGATCCAATCCAGTAAGAACAGATTCTCGGCCGGATCACCTCCCCGCACGTACATCTGCGACGGTGAGAATAGATCACCTTGCGTGATGACACCCGGCATTGTGGCCATCACACGTACAGGATCTTCCATTAAACCATGCTTCGATTGAATTTGGCGGTGGGAAAAAGATACATCACTTACGGATGCACCCTCAATAAGACGCTCCGCTGATATGACTACATCAGGTATAGTTATGAACGTCTTTACTAATTCAATGTTTAATTTAGACTCTCTGATCTGGGATATATCTATATTAAATACATGGGTTTCATACCCTATCATACTGACTTCGAGATCGTAACTGCCTGGGGGCACATCCTTGATTTTAAAAATCCCATTCAGATCTGTTGCCGCCCCCAATCTGGTTCCAACCAGCGTGATATTCGCGCCGAGAAGAGGTTCTTTTGAATCTGAATCATATATAATACCTGAGATACTATTCGCTAATAGGATGGCAGGTATGAGTAGAATTAGGATAGCGCCAGTATACTTCATTATAATATCCTTCCTCGAGTTAACTGGTTTTGAACGTTTCGCCGTAGTTCTTAATATTAATTAGTTGGTTAAGCAAGTGATATTTGGAAAAGTTTCCGATACAGATCAGAAATCAATATTCTGGAATTTCTTTTCACTTAAAGCTTATATCGTGTGCTTAATCTTAATTGAATATATCAGAAATCATACAAAAAACCCGTGACTAACGTTCGGATTTCTATCTCAGTTCACGGTCAACGGATCAAAGTATATACCTCGACAAATCCTCATCTTCCAGTATCTTCTCGAGCGTCTCCTTCACCTGTTTGCGATCTATCTCCGCTTCGCCGATTCCCTTTTTGGGCAGCATGAAGAGCAGGTCTTCCAGTAGGGTGGTGATGACCGTGTGCAGCCTGCGCGCGCCGATGTTCTCCATGCGACGGTTTACACGATCCGCAATTACCGCTATTTCCTTGATGGAATCTTTGGTGAAGCGCAGAGCTACCCCTTCGGATTTTAAAAGTTCCGTGTACTGTTTAACCAGGGCGTTTTTCGGTTCCGTTAAGATGCGCACGAATTCCTTGACCCCCAGTGCTTCTAATTCCACACGTATGGGGAAACGCCCCTGAAGTTCAGGGATCAGGTCGGAGGGTTTATTCGCGTGAAAAGCTCCTGCTGCAACGAAGAGGACGTGGTCAGTCTTCACAATTCCGTATTTAGTTACTACGCTGGTACCTTCTACAACCGGAAGAATGTCACGCTGTACTCCTTCACGGCTGACGTCCGGGCCGCTGCCGCCACCATCACCGACGATCTTGTCTATTTCATCCAAAAATACGATACCTAAGTTTTCCGTGCGGTCAACCGCTTCAGCAATGACCTTATCCATATCTATCAGCTTGGATATTTCTTCCTGCGTGAGAAGCGTTCGTGCTTCTGCAACGGTCGTCTTGCGTTTTTTGCGCTTCTTGGGCATCATACCACCGAAGATATCCTGTATATTCAAGCCCATTTCTTCCATACCAACAGGGCTGAATATCTGCATCATGCTGAAATGATCTTCGGAAACGTCCAACTCCACCATCTTATCTTCTAATTTACCCGATCTCAGTTTTTCACGAATCTTTTGCCGGGAACGTTCGCGCTTTTGCCGCAGTTCCTTTCTGGCGTGTATTACGGCTGGTGTGTTGTCTGCCAGAGTTGGTGGGGAATCCTCATCATCCAGACCTGAGAATGGTAATAGCAGATCCAACAGTTTCTCTTCAGCCGTTGCCTCTGCTGATGGTTGAATGTCAATCGCTGCATCAGCTTTCACTTTCGACACAGCGATGTCAACCAGATCGCGTATTATGGATTCGACGTCCCTGCCGACATAACCCACTTCGGTGAACTTGGAAGCTTCTACCTTGATGAAAGGAGCATTCGCCAGCCCTGCTAAACGTCTGGCGATTTCAGTTTTACCCACACCCGTTGGGCCGATCATAATTATATTATTGGGCAGTATCTCATCTTTAAGTTCACCTTCCACCTGTTGACGTCGCCAACGGTTGCGCAGAGCAATTGCCACCGCTCGCTTTGCCTTACCCTGGCTGACTATGTATTTATCAAGCTGTTTGACTATCTGTTTTGGCGTTAATGACTTGTTGTTATTCAAGTTATAGCTCCTCGACCGTTATTTGATCGTTGGTGTAGATGCAGATGGAAGAAGCGATTTTCAACGCTTCGGTGACAATCTCTTTCGGGGTTAGTTTACTGTATTTCACCAGTGCTCGTGCAGCGCCTAATGCTTCAGGAGCGCCGGATCCTATCGCTAGTATGCCGTCATCAGGTTCGATGACTTCGCCAGTGCCGCTTATCATAAGCAGGCACTTCTTGTCAACTACTGCCAGCACTGCCTCGAGGTTCCGCAGATATTTATCCGTACGCCACTCCTTAGCTAATTCCACCGAAGCTCGGCGCAGGTCATCAGGGTGAGCTTCTATGTAACCCTCAAGCTTTTCGAAGAGTGCCAACGCATCTGCGGCAGCTCCGGCAAAACCGATCAGCACATTTCCTTCTTTTAATCTGCGAATTTTATTGCCCCCGTGTTTCAATATAATCTCACCATAAGTCAATTGACCGTCGCCGGCGATGGCTGCTTTACCACGAAGGCGTACGGCGACTATGGTGGTACTGCGGATTTTTATTGGTTTCATGGATTCCTACTGTTTAATATACTTAGGTTAAGGCTTCTTCTTGTTCAGTTGTGCCTGCTGCTCTTCGAAATTCATACTCGGATGCGGAGGTATCTCCCAATATTCCTCATTCAGGATTTTGAGTTCGACGTCCTTTAAAGTTTTTATCTCCTTTTGTATCTCCATTACCCTCTCTATTGGAGGTTTTTTCGACAATTCCGCTTTTAATCTCTGTTCTTGGGACTGTTGTTGTGATATTTTAATCTTTCGTAAACAGTCATTAGCATAGACGTAGTCGTCATAACGTTTCTTGACTATCGGATCTACATGGGGATCCGTCAGAGATTCCGTCTGGGAAACCGTATATGATATAAACCTGGCATCTTCCATTTCGGTTTCTTCTTCAATTAATTCTTCACCAGCAGGTTCTTCGCCGTTTAGCCAGTATTCGTTCAATCTGCTTAATATCCGTTGCAGCATGGGATTTTGAAACGATTGCGCTGAAACCTCAGCGAAGGCAGCGGAACGTAGTTCGGGCCAACGGATCAATGCTTCCAAAAGTCCCCGTTCATAATCGGGCAGGTTCGCATAGCTGTCCTTTTTCTCTATTTGTTGCTGTCTTGATCCTGTTCTCCTGATAGCACGGTTCAGCTCTCTTAAAATCGTCTCCTGTGACAAGCCAATCTGGCGAGCTGCTTCCTGAGCGGTCATCTCTCTGCGAATGGAGTCAGGAATCACTGCCAGGCTGGTTATTATATCCCGGGCAACCTCCGACCTGGAAGGGACGTCTGACAGACGATTCTCTTTACGGTAAAGCTCTATGCGATAGGAAAACACGTCTGTTGCCTTTTCCACGATTTCACCAAAGGCGCTGACGCCTTCCTTTAGGATAAAGTCGTTGGGATCGTACCCTTCAGGCAGTCCCACCACCTTCACTTCTATCCCTGAGCTTAAAAGAACGTCACCGCCTCGCAGAGCTGCATGTGATCCGGCGGAATCTCCATCGAATATCAGGATGACCTTTCTGCAAAACCGCCGCAATAGCCGGGCTTGATCTTGGGTCAAAGCCGTCCCTGAGGTCGCCACTGAATGGGTAAACCCAGCCTCATGCAAGCGCATCAGATCGGTGTAACCCTCGACAACCAGGCATTCGCCGCGCTTTCTTATCTGGTCGCGCCCTAAGTGCAAGCCGTACAGGAGCGCGCCCTTGTTATAGATCGCCGTCTGTGGGGTGTTTATGTACTTGGCGCTCTCATCTGCCTCTTTCAATGCACGCCCACCGAACCCCACCGGCTTTCCCGACAGGTTCAGGATGGGGAATATCAATCTCCCCCGAAAACGATCATAAACGCGTTTATCCTTCGATAATAACAATCCTGCATCGACAAAATCGCGCTGGTTGAATTTATCCTTATATAGAGTCTTGGCGCCTTTGATGAGCCCATCCCATTTATCGGGTGCGTACCCGACGCGAAAATTCTTCGCAAGATCGCTGCTGATTTCCCGCTGATCAAGGTATTGGCGCGCCAGGCCGAATTCTTCATACTTACCCTCCCACAGGCACCGCGAGTAGAATTCACAGGCGAAATCATTAGCCTGGTAAAGGGCGTCATATTTCTCCGCCTTAACCGGACTATCTTCCTTAATTTCGATGCCCAGATGTTGTGCCAGTTCTCTTGCCGCTTCGCTAAAGCTGAGCTTATCATGTTCCATAAGAAATGTGAACACGTTGCCGCCCAGCCCGCATCCGAAGCAGTGAAAAATCCCCTTGCCGGGGTGCACCGAAAACGAGGGAGTCTTCTCAGGATGAAAAGGACAGAGACCGAAATAGTTTCCGCCTTTCTTCTCTAATTGGACGTAACCGGATATCAAATCAACGATATCGGTTGACTCTCTTATTCGATCTATTATTTCCGGAGGGATTCTGCCTGCCATCGAAGGGTTAAGGTAATATTCAGCGATTTTGTCTTAAGGTAAGATAGTTTTTTATCGGGGTAAAGTCAACTGAAACTTTTTGCAGAGTTTGTTAAAATATTAAGGTGGATATAAAAGTGTAGATTCATTCCATTGCCACGATGGTAACGCCATATTCCCCCTCTTCAGGTCTGCCATAGCGGAAGGACTTGACTCCGGGATAGGATTTTAGCACTTCCTGAACGCGGGATCGCAGGACTCCGGTCCCCTTGCCGTGGATGATTCGCAGTGTCTTCCAACCTGATACAGCACAATCGGAAAGGTACTTCTCCAGAGTGAACACTGCTTCATCGCCCAGCATACCCCTTAAGTCCAATTCATATCCTACGCTGTCAATATCATCTTCATTTGCCATTTTAAGGGAAAAACCGGCTCTCTTCGACTCTTCGGCAGGCATATCAGTAATACTGACTCGTTCGCTTCTCATCCAGATATGCACGCCGCCGACTTCCAACTTGACTTCCCCGCCATCCTTACGAACCGCCAGAACTCTGACAGGTTCTTGCAACTCTTCAATCTTTACCCAATCGTCTGCTTTGATGCTTATGCCGGGGGATTCTTCCCGGCGCCCGTCATCCTTGCCTTCTTTAATGATGCGATCCAAGTGTTTCTTCTGTTCTCTGATGTTGGAATGCGCCTTTTTTATCGCTGATTTTGAAGCCTGCTCCTCCTTGATTGCTTTAACCGCCCCTTCAACCTGCCGGTTAGCATCGTTGATGATCTCTTTTGCTTGTAAAGCAGCCTTTTGCAGTCTCTCTTTCTCATTTTCTTTCAATATCGTCAGACGTTGTGTATAAAGTTTCTTCAAACCTTCAAGCTCAGTCTTTTTAAGTTCAGCATCTCTACGGTTCCTCTCCGAATCACGGAGCGAGGCGTTCAGTTTCGCCAGTAAGTCCTCCATGCGGCTGGTCTGTTCCCCTAACAGTTTGCGGGCTTTGTTCACAATCTTCTTAGGAAACCCCACACGCGCACTTATCTCTAAGGCGTAAGAACTGCCCGGTATTCCCGGATTGAATTTGAAGGTAGGCTGCAGAGTATCCTGATCGAATTCCATGCTGCCGTTGAAGATACCCGGCGTATCATGCGCGAAGACTTTCAGCGTTCCATGATGGGTTGTACCAATTACTAATGTATCCTGCCTTAAAAATTCCAGTAACGCCGCGCGGGCAATCGCTGAACCTTCAGCTGGGTCTGTGCCGGAACCGATTTCATCAAGTAGCACTAATTTTGGCTGAAGCTTATCGGTGAGCGCGTTTTTTAGGTTACGCAGGTGCGAAGTGAATGTGGATAGATCTTCTTCAAGTGATTGAGTATCTCCGATATCACAATGCAGAGAGGCTAATATTGGGATTGTAGTACCTTCTTCCGCGGGTACATGCAGACCGCATACTGCCATGAGGCAGAGGAGTCCTACAGTCTTAAGCGCCACAGTCTTCCCGCCCGCATTCGGTCCTGTGATAACCAATACGGACCCTTCATCGAGTCCCAAAGAAAGGGTTAGCGGTACGACTTCCGCACCCTCTTTCAATGCCAATAGGGGATGCCGCGCACTTCTTAGAATAATTTGGGGATCACCGGTGACCTGCGGGGCTACACAGTTTAATCTCAAGGAGAAACGGCCGCGGGCGTATATATGGTCTATTCTCCTCAATATTTCCAGAGAGCTGGTAATTTCCGGCAGTCTGGAACGAATCTGGTCGCATAAAGCCATTAAAAGCCGATGGATTTCCCTCCGTTCCTCATTTTCCAGCTTGCGAATGGCATTGCTGGCTTCAATAGCTTCCAACGGTTCGATATACACGGTCGCACCGGAAGCCGATTCATCCTGAATCACTCCGGAAACCCTGCCCCGGTGTTCACTCTTAATGGGAATTAATAGCTTACCCTCTCTGAATGCCAAAGCATCATCGGTTTGCGTGAACTTTGCCTGGTTCCACTGCTTGAAGATCTTCTCTACAGTCTTGCGCAGAATCCTCTGCTCGGAATCCAACTGCCTGCGGATGCGGCGAAGTTCCGCACTGGCGTCATCACGAATTCCACCGGCAGGGTCGAATATCTTATCAATGCCGTTACACAATCCGCTGAAATCACCCAATTCATCAGCCAGCGAATTCAATTCAGAGAAATCCTCATCCTGAGTACCGATGAATTTAGCAATTCTGCCGGATACGTCCAATACGTCTTTAAGAATTGGGTATTCATCTAAGTCTAACAACGCGCCCTGGGGAGTTATCTTTTTCAGGATTGGTGATATGTCAGCTAGACCTTGCACCGGCAACGATCCTAATGCCAGGAGCCGCGCCATCTCTTTGACCAAATGCAGCTCCGTACGGACGTCCTCAATATCTTGCAATGGTGAAGACTGTAGGACCCTTTCCCTGCCCAGTTCCGATGCAGCTTCAGCAGCGCATATCTCCAGCAGGCGGTCAAATTCCAGTGATTTATATGTTCCCAACATGATTACAAATCATAAAACATCAAATCCGCCCTGCGGCGGATCAATCTTCACTAAGGCTTGCTCACATTTAAATTACATCCGGGAGGTCCAGTTTCTTGCCAACCAGCATCTTCAAGAAGGGCTGTACGGTTTCGATACTCGGGGTCATGAACCTGGTAGTGGGTGCTTCTTTTTCCAGGATGGAAGAAATTGGCGTAAAAAGCAGGATGAGGGTAATCAGCAGAACGATTACAATTCCTCGAACCAAACCGAAAACCGCTCCGGCTATTCTATCCAGCCAGCCCATGAAGATTTTTCGTAATACTAATCTTAAGCTTTTACCCACCAGTCGGAAGATAATATTTGCTGCAACCAGGATCAATAAAAAGGCGATAGCTTTTATGAGCCAATCAGGAATCGGAATGAATCCTAAGTGCCCTGCCAGCAGGCTGAAAAATTCAACGGCCAGGAAAAAACCGGCAATAAGCCCCAGTAAACTACAGACTTCATAGACGAAACCCTGTACTGTGCCCTCTATGGCTGAAGCAACTACTATAATTAGAATGATGATATCAAGATAATGCATCGCTATGATCCATTCTAGTTGATATGATATCCCCGCCAACAACTGCAGTTAATGCTCTCGTACAACGTTGAAAGATAAGAAAAACATCTGAGGTTGTCAAGGTCAATTTTCACCAGGCGGTTATGGAAAATACCCTGATACTACAGAAAAGGATTAACTTTATTTGTTGGATGAAAGAATCTATGCAATTCATTGCGCTTGATTTAGCATTCTTGATTTATTATATTGGCGGCATAATATCTGAACTCCGCACATACATTTAGGATTTATCTGAAATATCGCTCATATTTACAGGCATAATGGTGATAATTGCCGCGAGCTCATTAACAAGTGTAAAATATCTAACACATTTTGAGATTTTACTTGACAAGCGGGTTTAAAATTATTATATTTAAGGACGCCAAAAAACTTAAACCTTAAAAGTACATCTCTGTGGATACTCGCATTTTAAGTTAATGGCAAAGTAACGGCAACTTAATAAGGGCCTGGATACAGTTCCAGTGCTCTGTCGATATCTACCCAACACACACAATCCAAGTTAAAAAAGAGGAGTGCAAAGATGCGAAAAATGGTATGGATTCTACTGTCCACAGCCTTGATCTTCGGATTACAGGTTGGAACACAAGCGGCTGGTTCGAACGATGTCGAAGCAAACGTCGTGTCGATTCAGAACGCCGAAGTTCCGGCAGTACAAACACAAGGCAACCTGACCGACTTGACCCTCTACTTTGAGGATTTCGAGTCTGGTGCGGTTGGCTGGACGTCCTATGATGCAGGAAACGTTGGCGACAAATGGCACACTGACTTGTTCAATGCCTACGCCGGTAACTCCTGGTGGATGGGCGATCCCCTACTTGGCGGTTATGATAACCACTGGCTGCAGTATCTGCTGACCCCGTCCCTTGACTTCACCGATGCTACAAACCCGGTGTTAACCTACAAGCTGCGCTACGATGTTGAAGCACCCGGCGGCGAACCCCCACCCTATGATGGATGGGACGGCTGCAACGTCTGGGTATCCACTGACGGCGGAACGAACTGGTCAGTCATTAACCCCGATTTCCCGGTTTACAACTGCGCCAATCTCTACAGCTTCGGTTTGGAATGGGGTATGGGTCCCGGCATCGCAGGCTGGGGTGGATTCTCCGGCGGCTGGGTTGACGCACAATTTGACCTGTCTGCATATAACGGTCAAGCCGACGTCATGGTCCGTTTCGCGTTTGCCAGCGATCCGGCTTACTGTACGATCGACGACCCGCTTTTGTACGGTTACTTCGTGGATAACGTTTCAATCGATGACGGCGCCCTCAACATGCTCTATAACGATGCAGATGGCACTGCCACACCGGCTGAATTCAGCACGGACAACGGCAGCGCCACAGGTGACTACTGGGCTCTGACCACAAGTTCTTCTGCACCACCGAGCCCTGTTACCAGTATGCGTTGTGATACCTACACGCATTATGGTTTGTCGGATGCTTTAGAGAGCCCCTGGATCATCATTCCAATTGATCCTCTTGGGACTCCCTATCTCTCGTTCTGGCTGTGGTGCAACATGATGGACTTCACAGGTAGTGGTGGTACCAGTCTTGAGGATTACTACCACGTAGAAATCTCTACGGACGGTATAATCTGGAATGAACTCTTCTACGATTACGGCGACAACACCCGTCCTGGTGGCTGGGGTGTCGGTTGGCAGCAGTACCTGGAAGGTATGCAGTTCAATGGTAACTTAACTCTGGAGATCTATGAAGGCCAAACCGTCAAACTGCGCTGGCGCGTAATCACCGATTGGGATGATAACGGTGGCGCAGGTCCAACAGATGGACTCTACATCGATGATGTAGAAGTGTACACCATCGCAGGTCTTAACAACGACTGCGGTACGGAATTGATGCACGTTCCCATGCCGACTTCGTTGTATTTTGCCGATATCGGCTGTTCGGTCGAGCTGCACAACTATGGCCTCAACGATCAGGGCATGATTCCGGCATTCTGGCGTGAAAACTTCGTGCCCAACCCGCTGATCCCCTGGGCTGCTATCCCCGCGGGCGGCATGGAATTGAAGACCTGGAATTGGGGCATGCCTGGTGGCGTAGGTTCCTACTTCATGGATGCCTACACCATGCTGACCGGTGACGAAGATCTCACCAACGATACTTCCAAAGCCGGTCTGGTGGACGTAACTGCCGCTGACGTACTGGAATTCGGTTACGATTCTCGCCAGTACAGCTACGAAGCGTCCATCTACTACTTCAACTTCGAGACTGGCGAAGGCCCCATGATCCGCTACTCCCCTGCTGCTGACGGCGTGACCGACAATATGGATGCAGTGAGCTTGAAAGGATACTGGCGTGAAGGCGGTACCATCCGCATCCACATCTATGGTGAAGGTACCACTACTACACCAGGTCCTCAAATCACTCAGTTCGACCACCTTATCACCACAATCTATCCCGCCTGGGAAGAAATCGATCTTTCGACTATCCCCGAACTGCAGGGATTCAACCACGAAGTTTGGGTCTTCTATGAACTCCTGAACGATGCTGGTATCCCGCACATTTATGGTTCGGATTACAGCAACTTCGGCACGGATCACATGTTCGCCGACTTTGGTACAGGCATGGTTCAGAGCGACTATGACTTCTTCGGCCGTCTGGTTTGCGGCGTGGAAACTGCCTATCCAAGCTGGATGATAGATACCTGGTTAATCGGTGGCTCACCAGTTCCATCCGGTGGTGGCAACCTCGACTGGGGTGTCTTAGCTGAAAACACAAGTGGCCAGGTGTTAAATGGTGACGTCTGGATCGACGCAGTTTACGAAGGTACTACGACTATCCAGGTTATCGAACGTGCTCTGGTTAACTACCAGCCAGGCTGGACGATCAACCGTCCTGATAACTGGTATCCGGTACCGGCAGGCTGGCCTGGTGGTAACTATGAGTGGTTTGTGCGTACTGGTGTACTTCCCAGTGTAATTTGGGAAGAGGATTATTTCGACTGGTCAAAGGCTGGCGCAGTGGATCTTGACTTCGACTTCGAAGCTAATATGCCTCTGAACGCACCGGATCCCTTCGGCGATCTAGCCATGACCCAGGTCGACTACACCGTGCCGACTGAGTACGCAGTCATGGGTACATACCCGAACCCGTTCAACCCGACCACCAACATCAGCTTCGCTCTGCCCGCAGATGCGAAGGTACTGCTTTCCGTCTATGACGTAAGCGGTCGTCTGGTGACAACTCTGGTTGACGGTTACCGCAACGCTGGTATCCACGACGTCACCTTTGATGCTTCTGACTTAGCATCAGGTATCTACCTGTACCGCTTAGAAGCAGGTGAATTCAACGTTACCGGTAAGATGGTTCTGATGAAATAGTTACTCTAGTTACTAGTTTCTAGTTGCTAGTTTCGAGTTAAGCGCTCCACTTCGGTGGGGCGCTTTTTTTATTCGGAAGGACCGGGACATCCCCAAAGGGGTGGCTTCGCCACAAGCTCCCGCGCTACCCAAGAAACATCCTGCATCCTTCATCCTTTCATATAAAAATCACCGAAAAAAAATGCACCTCTTGCTTTTTAGAGAAAAATTGCTTAAATTAATATAGATACTTCGATAGTCTTGCTACTGGCATTTTAAAATCGCACGTCTGCTGTGAGGCTTAATGAATCATTCATCTAAAAAAAATCTTACCAAGAGGTTGTACTATGCGCAAGTTAGCTTTATTACTCATTTTTGCCTTTTCACTGCCTGCATTGGCGCAAGTTGATTACCACAAAGTTGAGGTTACCCGCTGGGCGGGATCCGGCAAACCGATGACTTATGCTGAGTACATCGCTTCACACCCCTTAGAACCTCTACGGTGGCAGGAGGTTGACCGCCGTTATTCAAACCTGGATCAGACCGGTTCGATGTTGGTCGTGGTGGATTGGGTTTTGTCCACCTGGCTGCAAACGGAGATAGACCGCTATTTAGACGACCTCACTGCGGACGGCTGGGACCCCATTCAGTTGACTATGACGGGAGGAACGCCGGAAGAGCTGCGGGGCATCCTGCAGCAATACTGGGCGAGTGACAGCATTATGGGTGCTACGCTGGTCGGAGATCTACCCGTTCCCTGGTTTGAACTTTACGAAGACTTCGATAATGACGGCATACCGGACAATCCCTGGCAGGTGCAATTTACCTGCGATCTGTACTACATGGACCTGGACGGATATTGGTACGATGGTGATTTAGACGGCATCCTGGATACCCATTTAGGTTCCTGGGAGCCAGATATATTCATAGGTCAAATCATAGCATCGACTATCGGAAATGAGATAGATCTGATCTCCAACTACTTCGATAAAAACCACGCTTTCCGTCAGAATCAACTTCAGCTTCCCGGATTGGGATTAGCCTACATTGACGATGATTGGTCAGGCAGCGGTGAATCATGGGGAGCGGCTTTAGCCCAAGCGACCGGCATGGTTGAGACCATTTTCGAACCCAATGCCACTATCGCATCAGATTATCTGGATCGTCTTAACAATGATCCTTACTACGCTATCCTGCTGGCGGCTCACTCCTGCCCTGAATATCACACACTGTGCGAGCAGAGCGGAACTGTCTGGAATGAAGTTTATTACTGGCAGGTAGCCCAGGCCGATCCGCAGAGTTTCTTCTACAACCTGTTTTGCTGTTCGGGATGTTCTTACGTTGCGCCCAATTATTTAGGTGGACAATACATATTCGCCGATTCTTATGGGCAAGGAGCGGTGGGATCGACTAAAACCGGTTCCATGCTCTATTTTGAAGATTACTACACCCATATAGAGGACGGTGAATGCAAGGGTGAAGCGCTACGACTCTGGTTAGCTCAGCACGGTCAGGAACCAGGTTCGGTCATGTGGGCGATGTCATGGTTTTATGGGATGACGCATTTGGGCGACCCAACTCTGTTCATGAGTGTGGGCGTTGAGATTACTCAAGTTGAGGTTATCGATGATGGGACACTGGGCAGCATCGGTGATGGTGACGGCATTCCTGATGCGGGTGAAACTGTAGCGCTCAGCCTGGATATAGAGAATCACGAAACGCAGAATTTTGAAGGTGTTTGGGTGATATTGTCGGGATACAGTGGATTTGTTACCTGGGTGGTTGATTCCGTCTATGTGGGAACGCTGACCGGTTCTGCTACCACGACAGCCGAAGGGTTCCTCTTATCCATAAATTCAGGGACGCCGGATGCTACTACATTCAACGTCGTAGCGGAAATTCACGACAACGCCTCCGGTTTGTGGGGTGACACTTTCAGCCTGGAATTGAGAGCGCCGGATCTCGTGCTGGTGAGCTTCGATATGGATGAAATCACCGGCAATGGCGATCCTTTCGCTGATCCGGGTGAAACCTGGGGACTTCAGGTCGGAGTAATCAATCAGGGTGGTGATGAATCTTCAGAAGCGATGCTGGCATTCTCATCTGTGGGACCGTACCTGATGCCTGGGACGGCAGTTGGCGGTATAGCGCCGCTGTTGCCAGGGGAAATAGGTACGCACGATCCACCTATCACGGTGCAGATCGCTCCCGAATGCCCGGGATCTTACGTGGAAGCTATCCTCGTTACCATATTAGAATCGGGCGCACAACCCAAGGATAGATACATTGCCTTTCCGGTGGGTGAAAACCATACCTGGACAAATTCAATAGACAACCCGGTAGCAGACCTGATCAACTACGCGGTTGACGAAGGTTTTCACAACCAGTGGCACGTTTCCGATGACCGCAGCGTTTCTGCGCCCTATTCCATGAAATTCGGTCACACCTCTTCGTACAACTATGCCGCTCATTCAGATGGAGCACTGGAAACGCCGCTCTTCCGTTTGGGTAACAACACTACGCTACACTTCCAACACTGGATGGAAGCGGAAGCCGCTTTTGATGGCGGCATCGTGGAAATCAATACAGGCGGTAACTGGGAAGCGATCACTCCGGTGGGAGGATATCCGGGTACTTCAGTTTCCAACGGATCGTTCCCCGGAGGTCCCGCCTATAACGGGCAGATGGACTGGTCGGAAGCGGAGTTCGATATATCCATGATGGGAGCTTTCGCCAAGTTCCGTTTCCGCTTCGGTTCCGATGGCGGCGTTCAGCAGGAAGGGTGGTACATAGACGACCTGCAGATGGATATGACCGGCGGCAATACCTCCACCTTGATGATTTCCCTGATCCCGGAAAGTTCTTCCATCATTATACCGGCTGCGGGCGGGAGTTTCGATTTTAACATAGAACTTACCAATACCGGGTTATCCCCGGCAAGCGGTGACATCTGGTGCGATGTGATTCTTCCCAATGGAACGCCCTACGGCCCAGTACTTGGTCCTGTACTGGATCTGACACTTCCCGGCAATACTTCATTGGATAGAGACCGCGTGCAGGAAGTACCCCAAAACGCACCGTCTGGTACCTATTCTTACGTTGCTATGGTCGGTGATTATCCAGATAGCGTGTTTCACCAGGACAGTTTCGAATTTGAGAAAGAGGGTACGGACGGCGGCGACAACGGCTTGGATGGCTGGCATAACTACGGCGAACCGTTTGAAGAATTGCTTGCAGGGGAGAATGCAGCACCAGAAGACTTCATGATGTACCCTCCCTATCCCAACCCGTTCAACCCGACCACAGTTCTCAGATACCAGTTGCAGGATGCGAGTTTAGTGAAGCTGTCGGTTTATGACATTTCCGGACGTTTGGTTACTGAGTTAGTTAACGGCTGGCGGGATGCGGGTGCGCATGAGGTGGTGTTTGACCCTATTGGGGCAGGCGCATCGCATCTGGCGTCGGGGATTTATTTCTACCGCTTGACTGCCGGAGAGTTTAGTGCGGTTGGTAAGATGGTGTTGGTGAAGTAACCTACCTGTCATTCCCGACCCCGATCAGGAATCCAGTATTGTAGGGGCAGGTTCCCCCGTAGGGGCGGGGGAAGCTCCAAAGGAGTCCTTACAGACACCCCCGCCCTACGATATGTAACTTGCTCCGAAGGTCCGAAAGACTCCTATGGAGAGTCCCTTCGGGACAGCTTGCATCTACTTCATTAGCATCATCTTACCGCAAGCAGTATATTCTCCCGCTTTTAGACGGTAGATATACATACCTGAAGCCAATTCTGACCCATCGAAAGTGACATCGTGAATTCCCGCATCCCGCCAGCCGTTGACCAGTTCAGCCACAACCCGACCACTGATATCATAAACGGTCAGTTGGACTTTGCTCGCCTCCGGCAAAGCGAAGCTTAATGTGGTTGACGGGTTGAAGGGGTTAGGGTGGTTCCATAGCGAGTATCCTTCCGGAAGTACTTGGATAGTACCATCAATTTCGACGATAGTCCCGGTATCGACTGGCCAGCAATTGCCCGCGGAAGGTTCAACACCCATTTTTTGAACTGTGAAGTAATCCTCGTCAAAGATGGTTGGAGGAATTATGTAGGGGACTCCCAGGCGTCCATATATTTTATAGATGCCGGGTGGTGCACCGGGTGGGATGATCAACTCGCGCAGTCGGGTAATAGTATCGCCCGGCGCTATAGAGAACTCAACTGGACCCACAAATGGACCATAAACAGAGCCGTCTGGCAACATAGCCTCCATCCAGAAGAACAGAGTGATATTTTCATCATATCGATTACTAACTGTGATATCGTATGATAGCGTATCACCTTCCGCTGGAACTACATAGATCATGTTGGGCAGATCGACCCAAGGACCGTGATTGTACCGTATCGTAGCGATATCCATCCCGTTGGTATTAGAAATCTTGCTGCCGCCGGTGATGTACACGTTCCAGGTATCCACAGCAATAGCATTCGCCCGATCCGGGTGATTGCCAACAGGGCCGTAGCGTCTGTCAATCGTATCCCACAAATCTGCTCCATCGGCATGTTCATAGGCGACGGTTGCATAATCCAGATTACCGCTCGGTGTGGCTTCGCTTTCGCCGGTAACAAAGACGCCGTAGTCATTGACGACGATGTCATTGCCTTTATCATCTCCGCCGGCATAATCATAATTACGCACCCAGACTTGGTTGCCATTTGCGTCATATTTCACTGTTACATAATCCCAATCACTTCCATCCGAGCCTCTGCCAGTCACATAGGTTTCTCCAGCAAAAACACTTAGAGCTTGTGCGATATGATCATCTGGCCCAGGGCAGGGCGTACCCCAAATTTCACTTCCATTATTCTTGTTCAACTTGACTGTCCAGTATTCTTGCTTGAACAGGAAGCCGCCCCGTTCACCAGTAACGTAAAGGTGGTTCCCAGCCACTTCGAAATCCCAAGCAAAGTCCATGCTGTTTGCCGGTCCAGGTCCATTGTGGAAATAGGGCTCGGGCCACGCTTCGTCACCATCGTGAGTATACTTGAACACGAAGAAATCCGTGCTCATCGTGGAGAGTCTAAAAACACCGCCACAAATGTATATACCCGTACCGTCGACACATATTGCCACCGCGAAGTCGTTGTTGGCCACGGAAGGATGATGGTCATAAGTCCTCGCCCATAGGTAATTTCCAGAATGGTTGTACTTGACCGTGTGAATGTCAGCTTCTGATGCTAAGGCATTTGTCCATCCTTCGCCGGTAACGTAGACTCCGTGACTGTTAGCAGCGATGCCAAACGCCTTGAAGTCATTTTCGTTTATACGATAGAATTCATCCCATTCGACATCACCGGTTACTGCATTGACTTTGACAGTGTAGTATTCAAGCCAGGATGAATTATCATGCCCTTCGCCGGTCATGTACACCGCATCACCGTAAACGACCATGCCTCTGGGAAGATCATCACCCTCATTTTCAATAATCACACTCCATAATTCATTGCCACTGATATCATACTTGGTGATGATGTAATCCATTCCGTTAACACCGGCGCTTTGAGTATAGCCACCGACGTAGATGTTTCCATATGAGTCCAGAGCTATGGCGATACCTTCATCGTCACCTGTACTACCAAACCTCTTTACCCATTCCTGATAAGGATCTGAGTCTCTCATCACTATCGATGCTGTCGTAATGAAAGCCATCGCCAGGATGATTATGCCTGTTATCCAGGATTTCATAGTAATCCTCCTTATTTTTTGAATTGGTGATACGAAACTGTTCAACTTCTTTGATGGATTAGTTACGGTTAACATTTTTTTTCTCCTCTTTAACTTCACTTCTGTTCCAGGTAGCATTCTTGCTCCTGCAATCATGTTTAGTGCAAACAGTTTCTCGTCCATGAGCTTCCTCCTTCTTGTTAGTTGAGGCGTTCTACGGGGTTCGATAATCCCGCTCTCAACTACAAGATAGGATATCTTTATCACTGAAACAAGCGCCAAAAATTACTGCCAAAAATTGCGCAAATAAAATAAAAACACCGGTGCTGTACCGGTGTTAAAAAAAATAGCGGCTGTTCTAAAGAGTAATTGTCATTCTGAGCAAACCAAAGGCGTAGCGAAGAATCTCTTGTTTATCTTAATTTTATGATTCTTTCGAGACTCTTCGCTTCGCACAGAGTGACTCTTTTAAGACAGCCCCGTTTTATCGTCCGTAGCCCAGTGCTTTCCCATAGGTCCGTAGCACTCCTAGGGAGAACTCCTTTGGAGCAGCGCTGGGTGTAATCTGGATTCCAGGTAGTGCTAAAGCCCTCCCGGAATGACAATCTTTATACTAAACTTACACCTCCAGACGACAGTAATATTGATCAATCAGCTACCCCTTCTCCACCAATTCCACCAGCACGCCGGAAGAATCTTTAGGATGCAGAAAAACCACACGGGAACCACCGACTCCGGGGGTGGGAGTAGAATTCAGGAGCCGCATGCCTTTATCTTTCAAGTTTTTCATTTCAGCTTCTATGTCATCCACTTCAAAACAGATATGATGCAATCCCCCACCCTTTTTACGCAAGAATGCTGCGATAGGGGAATCACCAGCAGTCGGTGAAACCAGTTCCAGGCGGCTCTCCCCCACTTTAAAAATACTCGTCAGTACCTTCTGTGTTGCAACTTCCTCACGACCGCCCCATTCCAGATTCAAGGTATCCCTGTAAACCACTTCAGCCGCATCCAGATCAGCTACGGCAATGGCAATATGATCTATTCTTTTCATAAGTTCTCCTGTATCTCTTTTCTGCCTTCTGTAAAAAAATCATCCAGCGCTCGAATGGTCTCTTCCTGGGAATCGAAAACTAAAGCCCGCACCGGCAATGACTTCATGAATGCTTCGCCGTAGCGCGTGGTAGCCAAACGGGAATCGCAGATAAGCACAGCGCCACGATCGGTTTTGGAACGAATCAAGCGCCCTATCCCCTGGCGCAAGCGGATGATCGCTTCAGGGACGGTGTAATACATAAAAGGATCCTTACCTTCCGCTTTTATCTTCTCCAGCTTAGCTTCCACCAGCGGTTCGGAAGGAACTTCAAAGGGAAGTTTGGCTACAATCAGCAGCTCCAACGCCTTTCCCACCACGTCTATACCTTCCCAGAAGCTGTCGGTTCCCAGTAGTACCGATCCCGGTTCATTACGAAAGCGGCGTAAAAGTTGATCGCGCGTTCCGTTCTTACCTTGGATCAACAGTTGACCGGTTATTTTCTGGCTTTCCAACGCTTGCCCCACAGACCTTAAAGTACGATGAGAAGTGAAGAGCCCCAGGGTGCCTCTCTTTAACTTTTTGATCGAACTCTGTATTAGGGAAGTGATAGCAGCTTCATATTCTGCCTTTTTAGGTTGCGGGAGATAAGCAGGCAAACCGATAAGCATCTGAGTTGGCAAATCAAAGGGGCTGCCCAACTTCAGAGTTACTGCATTTTCTTCATCGCTTAAGCCCACTTTTCGCAAGAAATAGTGGAAACGGTCTGCTACTGTCAGAGTGGCTGAAGTCATCATGACGCAGCGCAAAGCTGAGAAAAGCTGAGTTTTCAGAATTTCGCCTGCGTTTAAAGGAGCGGCATAGAGGGTGGCAGTAAAATCAGACTTGCGCGGTAATTCCGCCCAGTAAACCCAGTTGGCATCTGCAGGCTGCAGAAAGAAATCCAGGTTGGCTTTGAAGACCTGCAATTCCTCCTGAACACCGCGCAGATCATCCATCCAATCTTCCCCACGCTGCAGTACCACCATGGGGATGTCCTGCAGTGTTTCCAACAGAATCTTGAACAACTTATCCAAATCTCGCAACGTTCCTAACAATTGCGGTTCGCCGGAAAAGATTTCAGCTAATTTCTCATCCGGTTGACGCAAGCGTATTTTCTCATTATAACTGTTATTATTTTGAGAAGTTGATTTGCGGAAGGCTTCCGTAATGTTATCGAAAAAGGAAGCTGCCGCAAATTTCAAAACATTTACTTTATCTGCTGCGGCTTCAACAGCAGTGGAAAAACCTGGAAGCAGGGGATGATCCGAACGGGCAGCTCCCAAGCCTAAGATGATCTGAGCCAGTAATCCTGTAGGGACGTTCTCCGCATCAAAAACTCTCCTGATCCAGGACTGAAACATCCAGTGGTTCAATTCTCGGCCGAGATGCTGAGAGGCAGCTCTTTCCAGATGATGTGCTTCGTCAATTACCAGCGTTCGATAAGCTCCGATGGGGACGTGTTCCGCCGCCAGATCGGACATTAAAAGGGCATGGTTGATCACAACCACATGAGCGCGACCAGCAGCAGATCTGACTCTGGTGTGAAAGCAGAAATTCCTGTGCCGGCATCTTCTACCCCGGCAGGCAGCACCGTCGGAAGCTATACGCGCCCAGAGCGAACCACTGCCTTCGCGCCCGAATGCGCCGGTTTCAGCGACATCGCCGGTTCTGGTTTGATCAGCCCAGAGTACCAGTGGCAGCATAGCTAAACGTTCATTGCTGGAGAGGCGGATGGGGTTCTCGGTCGTCAGGTTTTCCCAGCGGCGTTTGCAGAGGTAGTTGGAGCGCCCTTTCAACAGTACCGCGCTGAACTTCACAGGCAGAGCTTCGGTCAGGGTTGGCAGATCCTTGAAGAACAACTGTTCCTGCAGATTGCGGGTGTTGGTGGAAACGATAACCCTCTCCCCCAGGTCCCGGTTTGCCTGTGCCCAGTAGATGGAAGGGACCAGGTAAGCCAGAGATTTACCAATGCCCGTTCCCGCTTCGACAGCTAAATATCCCGAACCATTCAGAATATCCGCAATAGATGACGCCATATCCACCTGTTCAGGACGGAATTCGTAGTTATGGAATGATTCCTGCAAACGCCCGTCAGGTTGAAAGAAGGAGGAGACATTATCACTATCTATTTCGCAGTAGGTATCTTCATCCGCCGTTTGGGCTTCTGCAGCTTCTGCAGATATAGGGTCAGGCAGTTTGCCTAATATGTTATCAGATAAAAAGGATAGACGATGTGGTTGGAAAGCTCCCTCCACTGTGGAAGTCTGCATCAGGTAATCCGCCCATGCGGGAAATATCCAGTCGGAGGGATGATTCATCCCTTTGGATATGCGCCTGAGGAGATCGACATGCTTAATATCCACTTGGCTGAACATAGCTAAAAGATGGCGTAAAAGCTGACCGGTTCGGCGCGCATCTTCTGTAGCTCTATGTTTGACTTTTGTATCGAGGTTAAAGTGATTCCCCAATGCGGATAGACTGCGTGATGGCAATGTTGGCAGCAGTACGCGGGATATCAGAGCAGTATCTACAGCTAATAATTTGGGAGAACGTTTACCGGTTTTGGCTCTTTTAAAGGCAGCCTTAAGAAATGAGAGATCGAAATTAACATTGTGCCCCACAACCGGATCATCGCCGATAAATTCAAGGAGTTCCGCTACTACTTCACCCTCAGCCGGCTTACCGGTAAGCATGTCACTGGAAATGCCGGTCAATTCAGTTATGAAGGGTTGCAGAGGAAAGGGACAGGAGACCAACGATCCGAAATGTTCCGTCTCTGATCCATCTTGAAAGCGGACAGCGCCGACCTCGATAATGCGCTCTTTAGAAGCGTCAAGACCAGTGGTTTCAAGATCAAAAGCCACGAAACTGGATAGTCCCATGGCTTTGAAGAGATCGGGTGGAAGTTTCGGTATCGCTGGTGAGTTCATTTCAGTAGTCGCTGTGAAGCAAAAACCGGAGATAAAAGAAATCCTTCATTTGAGGATCTGAACCTGTTAATCGGTAGAGGTTTTTCTATTATAATAATTCACATCCAGAGCCCTTGCAGCGGCGGCTTCGTTCAGCCGCCCGACGGGTGTAGTGTAAGGTGCGCCTTTCAACAGATCGGAATTATCCCTGGCTTCTTCCATGATCATGATCATGGCATCGGCGAAAGCATCTAAAGCGTCCTTCGATTCCGTCTCAGTCGGTTCAATCATCAGGGCTTCATGCACGATTAAAGGAAAATAAATCGTAGGAGCGTGAAATCCGTAATCCAAAAGCCGCTTGGCGACGTCCGTGGTTTTCACGCCGAATTCTTTAAGACAATCCCCGGAAAAGACAGCTTCGTGCAGAGGAGTTCGGTTGTAGGGAAGATCATAATGAGGTTCCAGTAGTCTCTTCAAATAGTTGGCATTGATCAGCGCGTTTTCACTCACCTTGCGCAACCCCTGGGCACCCATCATTAAGATATAGGTGTAAGCACGTACAAAAACGCCGAAATTGCCGTAAAAACTCCCGATCCTGCCGATAGAGCGTTGGGAATGATCAGCCCAGCGGAAACCATCACCACTACGCTGGGGGATAGGTTCAGGTAAAAACGGCACCAAATGTTTCTTAACCACCACCGGACCTGAACCAGGACCACCCCCACCGTGAGGCGTGGAGAACGTCTTGTGGAGGTTCAGATGCACTACGTCAAAATTCATGTCACCCGGCTTGGCGATTCCCAGCAAAGCGTTTAAGTTGGCTCCATCCATGTACAACAGAGCGCCGACTTTGTGCACTGCTTCGGCTATTTCGAGAACCTGTGATTCAAACAATCCCAGAGTATTGGGATTGGTGATCATCATTGCGGCAACCTGCTCATCTAAAGCTTTCCGCAACCTATCCAAATCTATCAACCCATCTTCACCGGATGGAATCTGCACCACATCATAACCAGCCGTGATGATGGACGCGGGATTGGTGCCGTGCGCGCTATCCGGAATAATTACCTTACGCCGGGGTTCTCCCTTTGATTCATGATAGGCGCGCATGATTAAAAGACCTGTCAATTCACCGTGTGCTCCGGCGGCAGGCTGGAGAGTAACGCCATCCATTCCGGTGATTTCGGTGAGCATCCCTCCTAATTCCACCATCAGTTTCAGTGCGCCCTGCGCATGGTTTTCATCCTGAAATGGGTGCAGTCCGGTGAATCCTGAAAGCCTGCAGGTCTGTTCATTTATCTTGGGATTGTACTTCATGGTGCACGAACCCAGAGGATAAAACCCGCGATCGATGTGATGGTTTTTATTGGATAAATTGACGAAGTGACGCACCACCTCCGGTTCGCTCACTTCAGGTAAGCCGACAGGGTTTTTGCGCTTTAGATCTGTGGGGATAAGGTCATTCTTCCGGGGAACATCAAGGCGAGGTAAGCGCACGCCTCTCTTCCCCTTTTTGGAGGTTTCAAAGATTAGTTTATCGTACATAACATTTCGTGTCTAGTAGGTTGCATAAAAGCAGACTTTTACCTTCAACCCATCTTGATATTCCAGTCATATGGGATTTCATCTGTATCGAAGGGCAACCGGTATTCGTCAGGTTCTTCGCGGTTAAAAACTTCAGTGGGGATGTTAATTGTCAGAGATTCTACTTCACCAATTCCCTTCCAGCCGTGCCAGACGCCAGCTGGTATGTGAACTAATTTGGGATTATGTTCACCGATGAACAGTTCCTTCAAGTTGTCCTTGGTGGGACTATCATCGCGCCCGTCGAAGAGCACCAATTTGATCATGCCTCGAACGCAGGCAACGTTATCACTTTGTTTTTTATGATAGTGCCAACCTTTGACAACATCAGGATAATTGGACGTCATATACACCTGACCGAATTTTTCGAAAGGCTCCTCGTCACTGCGGAGAATTTCCATTAAACGCCCGCGTTCATCGGGGATTACTTTGAGATCTTTGATAACAACGCCATCTATAGGATCGTTTACAGGTTTTTCATACTGCTGCAATTGCACCTCCGTCTAATTGGATGAGTGTTTAAGAGTAACGTTGCTGGAGAAGCTTTAATTTACCGTTTTTCACACCGAAAATCAACTGGAATTTGAGAGCTTTTACTGAAGCTGATAAAGAGCGGGCAGTTTCAATGGCAGATTAACGTTAAATCCCCATCAGTTTCAAACCAGTAACCTCATCGAGACGACGATGAACGACCCAGTCCGATGGTTGAATGGTGAATTCACCCGTGATGGCAACTTCTGCATTGAAAAAATGACCAGCATAAGCTTTATAGTCTTTACCGGATACCACCGCGTGGGCGTGTATAAACGGCTCACCATCTACCAAAGTGATATTACCGCTATAAATTATAAGTTCTAAATTACCGGGGATGGTTTTATGCAGGTAAGTTTTGCTGGGAAGATCGTAAAAACCCAAATCCGCATCCGCTATGCCGCCTATCCCTGAAACTGTTCCTGATTGAATGTCATATTTTTTCAGGAAGCCAGTCAGCGTTTCTGTTACCTCTTCCCCGCGCTCTAACCTGACTAAATAGCCGCCTGAATGTTTCTTCACTTTCATGGTTTATTTTACTCGCAGTATTCTTATTATTTTGATAAATAAGTTAAAGGTGGGATTTCACACTACTGCTATTGCGGTCTCTTACCCTGCGGCAGCTTGAAGCTCTCGTCTGAACCGTTCAATTTCACTTAAAAGCTCTTTCACGATGCTGGCTTCCGGCACTTTCCTGACGATTTCGCCGCCCCGAAAGATCAAGCCTTCTTCCTTGCCGCAGGCTACGCCAACGTCAGCCTCGCGAGCCTCACCAGGTCCATTAACGGCGCAGCCCATAACTGCTACTTTGATGGGTTCGCGTATTGATTTCAATTTCTCCTCTACCTGCAAAGCAATAGGGATCAGATCCACATCGGTACGACCACAAGTGGGGCAGCTAATAAGGGTGACTCCGCGTTGGCGCAGCCCCAGACAGCGCAATATCTCCCAGGCAACTCTGATCTCTTCGATTACACTTCCCGTTAAGGATACGCGGAGAGTATCACCGATTCCTTCTGCCAGAAGGGTTCCAATACCCACCGCAGACCGAATCGCTCCGGAGAATGGGGTTCCAGCTTCGGTGATTCCTACGTGTAGGGGCCAGTCGGTCTTTTCGGATATTGACCGGTAAGCCATAACCGCTGTAAAAACGTCAGAAGCTTTCAACGATAATACAAGTTGAATATCGTGAACCGTTGAGAGGAGTTCAATATGGCGTAAAGCGCTCTCGACCAAAGCTTCAGGAGTAGGACCTCCGTATTTTTCTAAAAGCGCGTCCTCCACCGAACCGGAATTGACTCCGATGCGAAGCGGTATGCCGTGCTGGGCTGCTTGTTTAGCAATAATCAGGGCGCGGTCAGGTCCTCCGATGTTGCCGGGATTGAACCTGATCTTATCTGCACCAGCGTCCATTACTGCCAGCGCTAATCTATAGTCGAAATGAATGTCAGCAATCAGTGGTAAATCTGTCTGCTGGCGGATTTCAGCGAAAGCTTCCACAGCCAGATTATCAGGAACCGCAAGGCGCACCAGTTCACAACCGACTGCTTCCATCTGCTTGATCTGATCGATCGTTGCACGAATATCGGTGGTATGAGTACTAGTCATGGATTGCACGCGAACAGGTTCATCGCCACCTAATCCAAGACCTCTGACCGTAATCCTTTTAGTAACTCTTCGCTGTATCATCTGTGGCAGTTAAACTCTAATATATTAATTATCACCTTCCGGTTGGTTCAGATCCAGTATCACTTCCTGCATTTCGGATTCATAATTGGGCTGCCAGGCGCCCAACTTCTGGGATTGGATCCCTTCGGGACTTATCACCAGAGTAACCGGTTCGCCTTTAGGACCTAAAGTACCCAGAGAATCGCCACTAAGTACTATTTTAAGTCCTCCTGCATTTCCGATAACCACATGGAGCAGTTGTTCTGCTTTCAGAGTGATGGTTTCATCAGGATATAAAAAGACGTCTCGCACTCTATCCTGGTCTATGACGGCGCGCAGCCAGCATCTTTCCAGAGCTATTGCACGAAAATTCACTTCAGTTGTTATCCGCTGAGGAAGTGCCTGCTGTTCTTCATCACTGCGGGGTTGATCCTGTGTATCATTCTCAGATGGAAGACTCTCATGCAAATCCAGGGTATTTTGTTCAGGTTCGATGACGGTTGCCTCCTCCTGAGAAGAGGTTGTACCGTTATTGGCCGTTGTAGAAGTATCCCCACAGGATTTGAATAAAACGAAGAAAATTATGATCAGGACAATCCCGGCGGCAGCTAAGATGATGGATTTAAGGTTATTTAGCATGAAGTTGGGTTCATTGCTTCCTCGATCATAAGAAACAGTTTCCTCTTCTCCTTCAGGTGGTTTTTCCGCTTCGCCGGAAATCACCAGTTCCTTTATAACCATCTCCCGGTATTTTTTCATCACCTTGGGGACGTTCATGCCCACGCACTCGGCATAAGATTTCAGGAACGCCTCCATATAGGGCTTAGGCAATGCGTCCCATTGACCTTCCTCCATCGCCAGAAGATAGCGCTGAGCTATCTTGGTGATCTCAGCGATTTGTTCCAGAGAAAGACCCTTGTAATTTCGAGCATTGACCAGTTCCTGCCCGAATTGAAGGATGGTATTTTCCTTTTCGGTCATAAACACACCTTTATGAAGCCCTAATCAGATCCCAGAGTTGAGACAAGGGAAGCCCGACAACGTTAAAGTAACAACCCTGAATGTTTTGTACCCAGAGACCTCCAATACTTTGGATACCATAGCCGCCTGCTTTATCTAAGGGATCTCCGGTACTAACATACGCTTTGATCTCTTTATCCGTGAAGTTTCTGAAATTGACTTTGGTTCGACATGTGGTCGTGCGAACCTCACCGTGCCATTCGGGGATATAACAGAGAGAACTCCATACGTGATGCGTTCTTCCCGAAAGAGCAGTCAGCATCTCTTCAGCTTCCTCTGCGTCGCGTGGTTTCCCGAAGACTTTCCTGTTCAAGAGAACTATGGTATCGGCGCTAAGAATTGCGTGATCGGCCCAATCCCCTTTAACGCTCTCTGCCTTTTGAACAGCTTTTTTTAACAACAGTTCCCCGGCGTCCCATTGGCTATAGGGTTCCTCGTCGTATTTAGGGGCAGCCACTTCAAAGGGGAGGTCAATTCCCTTAAGAATAGCCGCTCTGCGAGGCGAAGTTGATGCCAGTATCAGCGGTTTCTTAAATTCGCAAAGCTGCCAGATAGGATTCATCCCTTTGATCCACTTAAAGATTTAACCATCTCAACCACTTTTTCCTAACAGAAGAGCAATTAATCCCAGGATCATATCTGTTTTCAGTATAACATTCAATTTGTGCATCATTCGGGGACTGTTCCAGCACCATGTCCATAGGATCGCCAGAATCAGCACCGGCAAAATGCCAAAAACGGTGATATAGAAATATACAGCATTAAAAGGTCCCAGCAAATGTGGGAAAGGGAGATACAAAATTAACAGGCAGAAGGCAATGGTGGCTGCAATCTGTCCTGCAGATAGTCCATATCTTACCACCAGGGTCTGTACCCTGCATTCAGCATCACCCTGCTGATCTTCTATGTCCTTGGTGATTTCCCGACCCAAATGGAAGAGGAATGCTAAGCAGGCTACCCATAAAGCCGTGCTGATTGATCGAACGGCAATGCCGCCATAAATAAAAGCCAGAGAAGCCGTTAAAGCAACCGCAAGATTGCCGATTAGGGGCACTCTTTTCCAATACAGGTTATAAAGCAATAACAGAACAGTTGCCGATATGGCAATAATGAACATATCCTTGCCCAGTGTCAGCGCAACGATCAAGCCAGCAGTAAAACAGATCCAAGCCCATAACAACGCCCCCTTAACAGTTACATGCCCTGAAGGGATGGGACGGTGTGGTTTCTGGCGTCGATCCAGATCCCGGTCGCAATAATCGTTAAGAACGTTACCCCCTGCAGCGATCAGTGCAGCCGATAAGGAAGCTAAAAGCAGAGTGTCAACGAAATCCATCCAATAATTCGTGGCGATGACGCCCGCGACAAACACAGAGACCGCGGTAATAACCAGATTCACCGGACGGGATATCCGCAAATATCCTCGTATAGAGAACAGCATACCCGGATTACTTATCATGCTATTGTCTTATTATGGAATGAAATATAATGAAAAGATGACGAAATGTCAATTGTTTTCGGTGGGGTTATTCGCTGGGTTTAGGGCATTTAAAAGTTGGAAAGCTAAGGGTGGAGCTATCCCGGAAGCCGTTTCTTTATCCAGATTTTCAAACACCAGCACGGGGGAATCATCCGCTACGATACGCCCATCGTTTATTACAATCAGGCGGTCGGCAAAGAGGGCTTCTCGAGGGAATTGAGTGATTAGAATCAGTGTACATTCCCTCTTCAGTTCCTTGATGATATTGCGGATTTCCTGCCTTCCTGCCGGATCTAATAGTGACGTTACTTCATCAAGAATCAGCAATTCCGGCTGCATGGCTAACACCGATGCCAGCGCCAGGCGCTGTTTTTCACCGCCGGAAAGGGTATGAGGTGACCGATTTGCATACTCAGTCAGATCGAAGCGGTTCATTAGGTGATCGACGCGACGCCTGATCTCTTCAGATGGAAGTCCTAAGTTTTCCGGTCCGAAAGCCAATTCTCTCTCCACAGTTGTGGCGACCATCTGTTCATCCGGTGATTGAAACACCAGACCGATCCGACCAGCAACTGCTTCCCTGTTCTGTGAAGACGACAGCTCGTTACCGAAGACCGAAACTCGCCCTGCAGTCGGTAAAAGTAGTCCAGCTATCAATTTCGCTAGCGTCGATTTACCACCGCCGTTACTCCCTAAAACAGCCATACACTGACCCTCTGGAACCTGCAGGTCGATTCCCTGAAGCGCTTCTTTATCTGTATCTGGATAGGAAAACTTAAGATTTTCCACATGGATACACGGTGGAGGTAAATCGGTTGAACTTATCAATCTTTCACCGGATCGAAAATTTGGGGAATAATAGAGTACCAGCCGATAGGCATAATGTGTACTCCGTTGCACAGATCCCGACAGCCTTCTGAGATCTCCTTACAGATAGATATTGATTCGGCGGTGCGATCCTGGGCTTTTTCCATCCTCCCGATCAACTTTTCGGGCACCGTGATACCGGGGATGTTTTTGTTCATGAATCGAGCCATTTTAGCGGACTTAAGCGGGATGATTCCGGCAAGGATTTTAACGTCCATGTCCTTCACCTGATCCATGAAATTCTCGAATATTTTCAGATCATAAATCGCTTGTGTGAAGAAATAGCGCGCTCCAGCCAGAGCTTTCTTCCGCATCTTCATGATTTGCAGGTCGAGGAGATCTGATCCCGGATTGACAACTGCACCTAAGTAGAAATCCGGAGCGCCATCCAGATCGTGTCCGTTGTAATCTTTTCCACCCATCATTTCCGTGCACAGACGCAACAACTGCACTGAATCTAAATCGTAAACGGGTTTGGCTTCCTTGTGATCACCCATGGATTGATGATCGCCGGTCAACACTAAGACGTTGCGAACGCCTAAGACATAGGCGCCCAAAAGCTCGCTCTGCAAGGCTAACCTGTTGCGTTCCCGCGTGGTGATATGGAAGATGGGTTCTATGCCTTCTCTTGCGAAGAGGTGACTTAGCGACAGAGAATTCAGACGCATTACTGAAGCGGGATTCTCATTGACGTTAACGGCGATGACGTAATCCCTGATATCTTTGCCGTATTGCAGAACCTTCTCAATGGCGACGCCTTTCGGTGGAACGATTTCGGCAGTTTGTACAAATTTTCCCGCATCCAGATCCCGCTGGAGACGCGTTAACCCTTCCGGCTTGACGTCATCCAGCATTATCTGCCAGTTGCGTTTTCCGAATTCACTGTGAGCGTATTTCTCTTCCCTGCCGTCGATGACCATCGCCAGTCTTTCAGAACGGGCATCCTGATTTTCCATGCGCAGGTCAACGACTCCGGGCTTAATAGATCTCTCGAAGTCCTTCATGGGTTGGTACTTATCCAGCTTACCGGTTCGACCTTGTTCTTTGAGCCTATCCATGATTTGTGCCCAGACACAGGGGCGATCCCCGCCGACCTCGCACATACCGTCCTGCGATCCTCCGCAGGGACCATTGACCAGGGATTTGGCGCAACGGGTTACGGGACAGATGCCACCGGTATCAGCGATCAAACATTCTCCGCAGGTGGAACAACGCTCTTCGAACCATCCATAACGTTTGACATTCCCGAGAAACAGCGAATTTAATCCGGGCATTACCGGTTGAGATACCAGGTCAGCAACAGCCTGCACGCCAGCGCCACAGGCGAGCACCACCAGTGCATCTGCCTGAGAGACTTCATCGGAAACGCCGCGAAGTTCCTGCTTGGCCCGCAGGTTATGGCAGGGACCGTCCGAAAGAAGAGTGCCCACCACTTCCTTGCCTGCCTGGGTGAACTTAATGGTCAGCGCTTCAAGTTCTTTGTCTCCTCCGGTTTGAGCTAAAGCCGCGCAGTCGCTGCAGCCTATAAGGAAAACCTTCTCGAAACCTTCCAGGTTTTCCAGTAATTCTGTCAGTGGTTTTTTCTCAGTGATGATCACGTTTGTTACCGTCTCATGATAATCATTAATTCAATCGTGATAGATTATACGATGACTTCCAAATAAGAGTGGGGCGAAGTTTGCATAATTTTGAAACTTAAAGATAACACAAAAAAACGGTTTTGTCAAGTGAAGGGTGGGGTAAGAGCGGGATTACACTAAGCTGTGCGATAACCGCGGCATAAAGGTAGGTGCAGAATAGTCCGTCGATGAGTTGCGTAATGAACAAGATGCTTGATTTTACAAAGAGTTAGAGCTAAGCTTTAAGGAATTTTTTAAAAAAATAAAATAATACTTGACATTAGCAGATAACTTTATTATATTCTAATCAGATAGAAACGCCGTTTACAGTTATAAAGGGAGGTAAAAATGGACAGGAAGTTTGCGCTGATAGTCATATGGTGTATAATTACATCTTTAGGAATCTGTCAATCTTATTTAGTTGACGGTTATTGTTATCTGGAAAACCAAATTGATCACTCGGGAACAAAAGTTCTCTTTGAAGCAACATCTGTTACGCCGGATTCGCTTTCTGATTCGACATATACAGATGCTTCCGGTTACTATGACAAAAATATACACGAAGGTTTTTATAATGTCAGGTTTACTAAGATTGGATTTCTCCATGGTGATATGGAAGACCAACCAATCTTCAATACAACTACATTACCGGATACGACTCTAATGCAGCTACCACCAGGGGTATATATTGAGGGACCGGTATCCGGAGTTTTTCCTGATACTACCTATGTCCTAATTGGTAATACTCGCGTCGAAGCAGGTGATACATTGATAATCGAATCAGGGGCGGATTTTCTCATGGATGGTGCAAACATAGACGTTTACGGACACATATTTGCAAATGGAATAGAGGGTGATACGATCACTTTCAGACCGCTAAGGCCGTTTCCCGAAGAAGATGATTACTGGCAAGGAATAAACTTCCATAACGCTCCCGATTCAAGCGTTATGCAGTATTGCTTTGTGTGTTCGAGCAGTTCTACCGGTATAGAGTGTCATGACAGTAATCCCATTATTTCACATTGTGTGATTTATGGCAATTGTGGTCCCATAGGTGGTGGCATTCACTGTGATAATTCTAACCCTACAATATCCTACTGCTATATAGACAGCAATCGTGCATCAGGGCCTGGCAATTGGCATGCACAGGGTGGCGGGATTCACTGTACTAATTCCTCACCACTAATCAGTCATTGCGTTATCAATGAGAATTGGGCTGATTCCTATAACCAACCAAAAGGTGGGGCAATGTACTTAACTCATTCATCCCCTACAGTCGAGTACAACGTCTTCACAGACAATGCTGCCTGGAACCCTACTGCAGAAGGTGGCGCTATTTATATGGATAATTCTGATCCAACCATTTATCATTGCGTATTTAAGGGCAACTTTGCTCAAGAGGGTGGATGTTTATATCTACAATCAGCAGGTGCATCAATTAAGAACACTATTGTAGACTCTAATTATACTATCGATGGCGGTGCTATCAATTTTGGTGAAGGCAATTCGGAAGTCTGGTATTGCGATTTATTCAATAATATTGGTGGCGATTTTGGTGGAGTACCTCCTCCTGAAATGGGTTGGAAAGTAAGGACAAATATCAACGGTGATTCCTGCGATATTTACGATAATATCTTCGACGATCCGCTTTTCGAGGATCCGGATAATGGCAATTTCCAGATCACCTGGGATAACTGGCCTGCCTGGGATTCGACAAGATCTCATTGCATAGACGCAGGTGACCCCACCTTTCCATATGATCCTGACAACACTATCGTTGACATGGGTGCGTTTTACTTTCATCAGGGGGGACCGGTAAATATCACTCTTACGCCCTATAATCCACCTATAGTTATACCCGACAGTGGTGGTACATTTGATTTTAACATTGAGCTTGAGAATTTAACCCAAGTACAACAGGACTTCGATCTTTGGATTGTAGTTCATCTACCCAATGTTGGAGTGGTGGATATCCTGGATATGTGGGTAACTCTACCAAGCGGGATAATCGTAGATCGAGATCGTACACAGCAGGTACCTGGAACAGCACCAGCTGGAACTTACACCTATGAAGCCTATGTCGGTGAGCATAATGGATGGGTAATTGAGGATAGTGACTCATTCACATTCATAAAAGAAGGCAGTGAAAGCTCCGGTCATCTCGGTTCACCGCTTGATTGGCCTTGCACAGGTGAGGAATTCAGCGAATTGATAAGTGCGGATGTGATCGCAGTTCCCGCTGAATTTTCCGTGAACAGCGCTTATCCCAACCCCTTCAATCCCACGACAGTTCTCAGTTTCGAGTTGCCAGTCGCAAGTCTGGTTAATCTAAAAACTTATGACATTTCCGGTCGCTTGGTAACAGAACTGGTCAACGGTTGGCGGGATGCAGGTGTGCATGAGGTAACCTTTGATGGTTCTGATATCGCTTCTGGCATCTACATCTACCGTCTGACGGCGGGAGAGTTTACAGCGTCGGGCAAGATGGTGCTGATGAAGTAGTTGCAAAAGGAACTTTGCAAACCGTAGGGCAGGGGTGATTCCCCTGCCCTTTCTGTTGGAATCTCCCTCGAAAAAATAAATCACTTGACAAAATCGAAAATATTGTGTATATTAATATGAATCGTTGTCCCAGCAGCAAGGCAGACTGTCATTCCGGACAGCGTAGCTGATCCGGAATCCAGTGGTTATTCCATAAAGACATTTCGGAGAATACCATGAAACATTCATTTTCAATACTCTCATCGATAATTCTACTCAACTGCAGCAACGCCTTCGCTGAAACCATCACCGTTTCCGGGAACGTTTCCGGCACCTGGTCAGCGGATACGGTGCTGGTGGTAGGGGACGTGCGCGTGCCGGTGGATTCTACGTTGACCATTGAACCTGGAGTGGAAGTTGTCTTTCGTGGATACTACAAATTGATAGTCAATGGCTGGCTATCCGCTGAAGGTACAGAAAACGACTTGATTCTGTTTACGGCGGCAGACACCAGTCACGCCTGGCACGGCATCAGGTTTATCGATGCTCCGGACAACAGCCATCTATCGTATTGTGTCATCCAATACGGACACGCTGAAGGAGCTACTGACGATAAACACGGCGGTGGGATATATTGTTTGAATTCCAATCCGGTTATCAGTTGGTGTACAATTCAGTGCAACAGTACCCAGGATTTCCCCGAAGGTTTTGGAGGGGGGGTATACTGCGATAATTCCAGTCCGTCAATAAGTGACTGTATCATATGCAAGAATTCAAGTACTAAAGGTGGTGGTCTATATTTTATAGATAATTCCCACGCGACTATCATACGATGTATAATAGCTGAAAATACTATCCCTTATTATTGAAACACCAGCGGCAGTGGGATCCACTGCAACAATTCAGACATAACAGTAAGCTACTGTACTATCATTGACAATTCGTATGCGGAGTATGGCGGAGGGCTTTACCTATCCTCATCAGATGCGCTCATTTCACATTGTGATATCATCGGCAATGAGGCAGGCCATGGCGGTGGCATTTACAGCTATTTCAATACGAGAACAGCCGTATTCAACTGCACAATTAGCGGAAATTCAGCATATACGGGTGCCGGAATAAAATGTGGTGACAATCTTACTGTAATCAATTGCATCATATGGAACAATGATAACAGCGAAATATTCGGAAACCCGCAGGTGACTTACAGCGACGTACTCGGCGGTTATGCAGGACAGGGCAACATCGATGCTGATCCGCTGTTTATTAGCCCTGAATGGAATGATTACCGCCTGCAGTGGGGTTCTCCCTGCATCGATGCTGGTGATCCCGATCCGCAGTACAACGATCCGGATAGTACAAGAGCAGATATGGGCGCTTTTTACTTCGATCAGAGTGTGCCATTGCGGGTTCTGGTGACACCGTTTGAGATGCCCATCGAAATCCCGGCCACCGGCGGCAGCTTCGATTATTACATCCAGGTAACTAACAGTGGCTTGTTAGGCCTGAGTGTTGATGTATGGTGTGATGTAACTTTACCGAATGGGAACGTTTTTGGGCCCACTCTGGGGCCTGTCAACGTTGAGGTAGGGAGTGAAATCACCCTGGGACGCGAGAGGACACAGAATGTTCCTGGGGGTGCACCTGCAGGAACATACGTGTATAACGCCTATGCAACCGCGGGGACAGATATTTCGACTGATAGCTTCACCTTCGAGAAGCTAGGATCAGCTGGTCTGGATGGTTTGGCAGGTTGGTTTAATACGGGGGAATCGTTCGAAGAAATCGGTGAGGGGAGTAGCACTGCACTACAGGAGGAGTTTGCGTTGCTTGGCGCTTATCCCAACCCCTTCAACCCTCTGACAGTTCTCAGTTTCAAGTTGCATGATGCAAGTATTGTGAACCTGGCGGTTTACGATATTTCCGGTCGTTTGGTTACGACACTGGTCAACGGCTGGAGAGATGCGGGGATTCATGAAGTTACATTCGATGCATCTGGTTTGCCTTCGGGGGTGTACTTGTACAGGCTGACTGCTGGCGAGTTTTCGGATAGTGGGAAGATGGTGTTGATGAAGTAAACTGGTACTTTCAAAATATATCAAAGCCATGTCAGATCCATCGGTTGGCTGATGACATGGCTTTTAATATATAGGCATTGGGAAAATATTCACTTCTGCAAGTGATCTTGCGCTGAAACAACGAAATTAACTTGCATGATCAACTAATTCAGGAAAAAAGATAGGTTTCTATTGACATTCACTCGAATATACTGTACTTTATTTGATAGTATAACTGGAGGTTAAAAAATGAAAAGGGGAATTTTACTTTTCACAGCCCTTGCTTTGTTTACAAGCTTTAGAGCATATGCGGAGCACATCAATGTATCCGGTGACGTGTCAGGGACCTGGGCAGTTGACACGGTATTCGTTACTGCAGATATTCAGGTACCCGATGACCAATCCCTCATCGTAGAACCAGGAACTAAAATCATATTCGAAGGGCATTTCAAGTTCGACATTCTCCCCAATGCAACTTTGAAAGCCAGTGGAACGGAGCTGGATACTGTTCTTTTCTCTGCATCAGATCCTCCTACCGGTTGGCGTGGAATTCGCTTCGTGGCTGCATCTGACAGTTCAAAGTTAGAGTACTGTCACATAACTTATGGAAAAGCGGAAGGATCAGGAGTTGAGAATTACGGAGGAGGTATCTACCTTTCAGAATCAAGTCCAACAATCGTGCATTGTCTAATCAACCATTGCAGTGCCTCGGGTCATGGAGGTGGAATTTATTGCGATGCATTAAGTAATGCAAACATTTTAAACTGCACAATAGAACAGAATATCGTTGGCAGTTGGAGCCACGGGGGCGGAATCTGCAGTTCTGGTAATCCGACAATAAGGGGAAATTTGATTATCAATAACGACTCACATTTGGGAGGAGGAATCTACAGTGGCTATGAGCATCCATATATCGAAAACAACATCATAGAAGATAATTTCAGCCGTGAAGGAGGTGGAATTTACTGTTATTATGGCGAACCGAGGATCATAAATAATTTAATTACGAACAATATAGCCGATTCAACGGGCGGGTGGGGTCGCGGTGGAGGTATTTACTGCAAGCATTCGGATGCAAGAATTATCAATAACACGATCGCACAAAACACGGCAGTTGGAGAATACGCTGGTGGTGGCGGAATATTTAACGGTGTGTGGTCAGGAACTTATGCCCCTATCGTCCTCAATTGCATATTGTCAGAGAATGATCCAGAAGAAATTTTCGGCGGAACCGGAATTCATGTTAATTACTGTTCTGTCGGTGACAGCCTTTGGTCTGGTATTGGGAACATACAAGCGGATCCCTTGTTCATCGGAGGAGGGGATTTTCACCTATCAGATGGAAGCCCTTGCATTGGTTCGGGTATCGAAGCCTTAGAAATAGCAGGCTTTTGGTATTATGCGCCAAATGAAGACTTGGAAGGCAATCTACGGCCGAATCCCGTCGGATCGGATCCCGATATGGGAGCCTATGAGAGCGCCCTTGGTACACCCCTTGGTATATCCAGTTATAATCAAAAGCATATCCCGAATCACTTTACATTATACTCAGCCTTTCCCAATCCCTTTAATCCCACAACAGTTCTCAGCTTCCAGTTGTCCGTCAGTAGCCGGATAAACCTGACGGTTTACGATATTTCGGGTCGTCTGGTTACAACGCTGGTCAATGGCTGGCGGGATGCAGGTGTTCATGAGGTGACCTTCGATGGATCTGATCTGGTATCGGGGGTGTATCTGTACCGGTTGACAGCTGGTGAGTTTACGGATACGGGTAAGATGGTGTTGATGAAGTAATTACTAGTTTCGAGTTATTAATTATCCAGCGCACCCTGGTTTATCCACTCCTTGATCAGGTCAATTTCAGCAGGAGTTAGCGTTCCCCCAACGGGCATGATGGGTGGGATAGAGCCATCCAGTCTCTTGACGAAATAGCTATTGTCCGCATCACCTGGAATTACCTCAGGTGCGTTATTCGGTCCGGATGGATCGGTTAGACCTGCGTAGGACGTCAAATCCAGATCCCCAGCTCCCGGCGATGGAGGCGTCACATGACACGATACGCAGGCGTTATCGAAAATCGGTTGCACATCACCGCTGTAACTGATGGTCGTACTACCTCCACCTGGGCTGCCGCCTGATAACGGATCGCCCATATCAGTGCATCCACTGATGCTTAAAGTGAAAATGAATAAAATTACTGTTAATCCTCTAAAATACTTCATTTTACAATTCCCCTGACATCTACAGTTACTTTCTGTATTTCATCCAATTTCATGATCAGAAACTGAGGGCGCGGTATTTCATAGTCCGACAGTTTCACTTCAAACTGGGCCTTTATATGAAGTTTCTTCCCATCAGCAGCTTCTTCATATGTGACTTCCACCGGAATCGTAATCGTGCGAGTTACACCATGAAGGTTGAATCCACCATCGATGTTAAATGTATATGTACTACCCGGTGATAAGCTGCCCTCTAACACCAGATTATCAATTGTGAACGTTATCTGAGGATGGTCATCCGTGTGTAAGTGATTGTTGCGCATGTGCGTATCGCGCTTCTTGTTACCTGTATTGAGTGAGGCAGCTTCCACTATAACGGACGCCGTAATCCCGCTGTTTAAATCGTTTGGATCAATTTTAATGTACCCGGAAACCTGATCAGTAGAACCGATTATGGTCTCCAATGGCGCATGCGATTCGAACTCTATCCGGCTGTCTTGACCGGACATTATGGAGAAATTCAACACATCTGCCTGGGCGATTGTTGTCGCACATAACAGGGCGATTATTGATAGTTTAGTATTCATGATTTGTCCTTTATGTTTGGTTAAAAGAAAACGTGACACTGCAGACTTCCTTCGATGTAGTCGTCCTCAGATCCCGGTTGTAGATCGTGAAACCTGAAATCGGGGCTCAACTGCAGGTAGCCCGTAGGTACAATCTCCAGTCCGATCAAGTACATGTTCTCCGCTCCTGATTCCTGATCCAGATTCGGATCGTAGAAATCGTGTTCAACTCTGATGGTCAGCCCCTTTCTCAACTTCAGAGCAACTTCTGCAAATGAGATCAACTCCGTATTGACAAAATCCCTGTAATCTACTTCTCCCATGATATCTATGATGCCTAAAGAAATCCCCCCGAAACCTCCGGCTATTACATCCACATCACTGCCGACCTGGTTACGCCTGCCGGTGGCGCCAATCCAGAAATTAGCATCGCCGATGGGAAATCTAAAGTCGAATCTGCCAGTTACAGCCTTACCCTCATCTGTATCTATGAGTGAACTGGTGCCATTCGTCACTGCAATTGCCAGGTTGAACATTTCCGGATGAAAGCCTACTTCTACACCCGTTTCCCGCCAGCCTATTCCAAACCCCAGCTTCTCCCTGGTGAAAGAGTTGTGATCGGCAAGTCTGAGTCCGTAAGGGGGAGTAAACTGTCCAAACTTAACGTACCCGGTAAAAGGGAGAACATGTCCCATCCCCCAGGCTTCGAAGCCGCTGTACAGTCCTTTGTCCAGATAGAACGTCCAGGTGGGGGAGAGGTTGAAAATCAGGTACAGGTCTCCCTGCATCTGCATGAACGAATTTACCGCAGGTTGATCCTGTCCGAAGAAGATGGTCCGTCCATCCAAACCGATCTGAATCTGGTCATTCAGCATGGGCTTGACGGTCTCAATCTCTTCAAACGGTTTTTCCTGCATTGCCAGGTCCGTATAGGCGAAGAACTGAGCGCCATACAGCGATCGTGCTCCCCCACCCGAAGGGTCCACATGGCATAACGCGCAAGACTGATTGTATTCTACAGAATATCGCGGGATTCCATAGGACTGGCTGAAGACCATGAGAATTAATATTGAAGCTGAAAGCGTGATGCGCATGCTTACTCCTGCTTCTTGTTTATGGCAACGCGAAAATACGGTTTCATTGCCTTTTGTGATATTATTTACAAATATACGCACAATCTACCGATTCTGTTGACGTTTATTATTTATTCTTTTTAATGGGAACACGTTTGCATTCTGTACACGACGAAAAGCTCTCAGTAATTTTGATTTCTCTTAAGATGAATAAACAGATAACGGATACTCCTCGTAGCTGTATTATGTTCATGGCAAACATCAAATACGTGAATAAGTACTTGTGTGTAATGCCTGTGATTTCTATCTTTAACTAATGCGAAAACTCTAAATGTCTATCCATAATAACAATCTGAAGATCAGGAGGTTTACAAATGGCTATCAATTCAGAACGGACTACTACTAAATTCTGGAGATTCTTGAGTGTACCCTTAACCATAGTGTTCTTCACAGGAATCGCCTGGGGCAACGTTTCGGGACCGCCGGATGGGTACGCAGGTGAACCTACAGGCAATTTGGATTGTACAGCCTGCCATTCAACCTATCCCGTCAATTCGGGCGGGGGCTCTATTGATCTCACCGGAATTCCCGACACCTACACTCCCAATGAAACCTATTACGCCAATGTTGACGTAATAGATTTTATAACGAGTACCATTTGGGGGTTTGAGTTAACTTCTGCGGTCAGTTGGAACGAACAGGGCGGTGTATTAGCAACTATACCATTTGATCCTACAACGCAGCTTTCAGAAAATCCCGGTGATGCTCTGGATTACCTGAAGCAAACTTCTATGGGATCATATCCCGGGAGTCCCTACGCTGCGGCATGGGCTTTCCAGTGGACAGCACCACCACCAGGTCTTGGACCTATTACTTTCTACCTTGCAGCAAACGCCGGCGACTATGACGGTTCTACACCCGGAGATTACATCTATACTATGACCTTTACCAGCCAGGAAGGTGCTACGGGAGTTATTACCGACCATAACGCTAAACCTAAAACCAGCGAACTTGTGCACGCATATCCTAATCCTTTCAACTCCACCACGACCATTTCCTTTTCGCTTCCGGTTGCTTCAGACATCAATCTGTCAGTTTATGATCTGTCCGGGAATTTAGTAGCCAACTTAGTGGAAGGATCACGACCCGCAGGCGATAATTCTGTGGAATTTAACGCTGCAGATCTGGCTTCAGGAATGTACATTTACCGTCTTGAAACTGAGAATGCAGTCTCAACCGGTAAGTTGATTTACCTGAAATAGCTCATACGCTACGTCCTATATAAAAAGGCACCCTATGTGGTGCCTTTTTTTTAGCTGGTCATTCTCAATCACGCTACTCTGCTTTCCCGTCCTTCCATCATCCACAAAAACCACTACGCTACAAGCGCAATTTTTTTCCCTGCTTGCTTTTTAATGAAAATTTTCGTATATTTATAGAAAGCTCGATATAAACCTTAAGAGGTAAACATGCGTAAATCAATCCGACTGATACAATATTTACTGCTGTTGACTATCCTTTTACTTTCGGCAGTAGCTCATTCCGGAGAAGTCCCCATACTCGATCCGGATGGCTACCAGATACTCTTTGATGCCAAAGAAGCCAGGGGGCCTGCCAAAGTCATAGATGAATTGGATGATGATTCCGGCTATGACGCGTTGGAATATGACATCGAAATCCGCTTCGATCCAACTATTGAATACATTAACGGTCACGTCCACATGCTGATCGAATGTACCGATCCAACGCTGAACGACGTCGATCTGCACCTGTACTACAACATGGACATAGACAGTATTCTGGTTGACGGAACCACGGCTTCATATTCTCATACTTATGAAGACAACCTGACGATCGACCTTCCACTGCCTCTTGTTACCGGAGAAACTGCGGGCCTAAGCATTTATTATCACGGTTACCCGGTTTCCGGTGGCGGCTTGGGTGCGCTCTCCTGGGATACACACCAGGGAACCCCCATTATCAGTTCACTGTCCGAACCGGAAGGCTCCCGCACCTGGTGGCCCTGCAAGGATGTGCCTTCGGATAAGGCTAATTCGATCAGAATGGTCTGGACTGTGCCTGATAATCTGTACGCCACCGGTAACGGTCTCCTGCAGAGTATAACCACTCCCGAACCGGGATGGGAATCCTACGAATGGGTGGAAAACTATCCCATCACCACCTACCTGGTAGCTGTTACCGCCACTAATTTCATTCATTGGCAGGACTGGTATGTAACCGCAGCCTTAGATTCCGTTCCTCTGGATCACTACGTATATCCGGAAGACCTGTCAGCTTCCTACGTGGATTTCGCCGATCTGCCGGATGTGATGACCTTCTTCGCCTCCGTTTTCGATGAATATCCCTTCCTGGACGAGAAATACGGCCACGCTGAATTCCCGTGGGGCGGAGCTATGGAACATCAGACCCTGACCTCATACGGTGAAGGGTTGATAACCGGAACCAATTACTATCACTGGATAATGGTGCATGAGCTGGCGCACCAGTGGTGGGGTGATCTGGTCACCTGCGGTACCTGGATGGACATCTGGCTGAACGAAGGATTCGCCACCTATTCGGATGCTCTGTGGATCGAATATGACCAGGGCTGGCAGGCTTTCCTAAACCGGATGGCTTCTTTCAAGAGCACCTATTTTTACTACGATAACATTAACCGCTTCCCCATTTACAATCCCGAAAATATGTGGGGAGGAACCGTTTATCAGAAAGGTGCCTGGATACTAAACATGCTACGCTATGTCGTCGGTGAAGACGATTTCTGGGCGTTCTTCCTTGAATGGGGCGACCGTTACGCCTTTCAGTCACCGGTAACTGCCGATCTCCAGCAGACTTTCGAAGACGTCTCCGGAATGGATCTGGACTGGTTCTTCGACCAATGGGTTTACATGGCGGGTTATCCCGAATACGAATGGGGATGGGATTTCGAAATTTTAAGTCCCGATAGCAGTCAGGTGAACCTCTCTGTGATGCAGGTTCAAGAACTAATAAATCAGACACCCGTGTTCGATATGCCGGTGGAAATCTGGGTTACCACCACCTTAGGAGAAGAGATCCACATCATTCAAAATGATGAACAGGTGCAATACTACAGCTTCGACGTCGGTGGCATTCCCCTGGACGTCGAATTCGATCCCGATGAATGGATATTAAAAACTGCTGATGAAGTGCCCTACGCGCCCCCACCGCAGACGATTTCACTGAGGCCGTATAATCCACCCATCACCATTCCCGCGTCTGGTGGCAGTTTCGACTATAACATCGAAGCCACAAACAACCAGTCATCAGGTGCCTCCTTTGATGTCTGGTGCGACGTTACTCTACCGAATGGCTCCACTTTCGGTCCGGTCTTGGGACCTGTCAATGTTTACTTAGCGGGTAATTCGAGTGTGGACCGCGACCGCTCACAGGATGTCCCGGTAGGAGCACCTACAGGCACTTACAGCTACAATGCTTACATCGGAACTTATCCGGACGATGTCTGGGATGATGACGCCTTTACTTTCGAGAAACTTAGCACAGGCGATAACGGATCAGCCTTTAACGAATGGATCAATAGTGGTGAGAGCTTCGATAACTGGATCGCCGATACCGATGTTGAAATCCCTGTCGAATTCGCCTGCAAAGGTGCTTATCCCAATCCGTTCAACCCGACTACAGTTATTAGCTACCAGTTGCATGATGCAAATCTGGTTCATCTGGTGGTCTATGACTTATCAGGGCGCAAGGTCGCAGATCTGGTCAACGGCTGGCGGGACGCGGGTGTGCATGAAGTGACTTTTAATGGCTCTGATCTTGCTTCGGGAATCTACATCTACAACCTGACTACGAGTGATTACAATGCTAGTGGCAAGATGGTGCTTGTCAAGTAAAAGGATAAAACTGAAGTATGAAGTATAAGATTGGGGCATCTGCGCTTGAGCGGGATGCCCCTTTAACATGTTACTTCAGGTCCTGGATCCTGCCCGGGCGGGAAAGTGCGACCTGACGCTTTTAGTGTATTCACTGGATTCTCTATAGGTCCATAGGACTCCAGTGGAGAGTACTACGTACCGGATAAGGTTTAAGCCTTTCCGGGACAACAAATACTCTAACCATTTTGTCATTCCCGCGAACGCGGGAATCCAGAGGTGTTCAAAGTGCCATATAAGTCTTCCCGTGCATCGTAGTCGGGGTCGCCCCTGACCCCGACATTACTTCACCACCGTAATCCTCTGCATCGACATCAACTGCAGCGTCTCAAGCTGAATGTCATCCCTGCCTGCCCCTACGGGGCGAACGCAGGATGTTTCTTAGGTAGCGCGGGGGCTTGCCCCCGCTTCCGTCATCGCGAGGAATCCGTCAGCTGACGGATGACGAAGCGATCTCAAAGCTCTTCAGATAATTATTCTCATTCAGGATTAACAGTATCAGTTTGTAATAGCATGGGATTGCTTCGGGGCTTTGCCCCTCGCAATGACGGTTTACTTCCCCTACTTCACCACCGTAACCCTCTCCACCGACGTCAACTGCGGCGTCTCAAGCTGAATAATATACACCCCACTGGAATACTCCGCCGCATTCCAGATAAAGGAATGAATGCCGGGGGGCTGGATGCCTGAGGTGAGGGTAGTGACTTTGGCGCCTAAGATGTTGTAAACGGCTAAAGTGGCTTCTTGAGGGGAAGGCAGGGTAAAGCTGATCCAGGTAACAGGATTAGCAGGATTGGGGCCTATGCTGAAATCTAACCTGGGGAAAGGTGTGTCCGGTCTCTTGGGACCGACCTCATTCTGACCGGTAACGTTGCGGAAGAAACGGATTCCGCCATAAATAGATCCGAAAAATACATCCATGTCACCATCACCATCAACATCATTAAAATCGCAACTCATTATGTCTGAAGAATCTGGAATAATAAAATTAGGATAGGGATTACCAAATATTGCATTCTGAGGTGTTCCCAGATTCTCAAAATAAGTCATAGTGTTAAAATTTGGCGGGCCAGCAGAAATTATATCATTATCATTATCGCCATCAAAGTCCAACACATTTGTGACAGCGTAAACGCCTGCCCAACCTTGGTAATTAATAGTCGTCAAAACGAAATAATATTGTTGTGGCGTCCCTTGGTTCTCATAGTAATGCAGAAAATAATCAAAGTTATAGGTTCCAACACCGAGAATTAAGTCCTGATCTCCATCTCCATCCATATCTGCTAAGCATGGTTCACCAGCCATTTCACCTGCATCAAAGAAAGACTCATAGTAGAACTCAGGATTTAGAGTGTCGCCGTTATTAAGCCAAAATTGTACTTCTCCAGTCCAACCCTCCACTATAACTAGATCATCACTATTGTCACCGTTAAGGTCACCGTACCCGAATGTCGAAGCTAAAAATCCTAATCCAGTAGTGTTATAATTCTGATGAGAATATTGTGGTTCTGAGACAGTGCCGATATTTTTAAGCCAGCCAAAATAATATGAAAGTACGAAAGGATCACCCTTTGAATCCAAATTTATATCCAATAATCCGGGTTCAGAAACGATTCCAAAATCTACAGTTAAATACATTTCATTTTCATGGATAAAATTGTAGTTATCAGGACTTCCAGTATTACGCCAAAAATGTAAATCTCCAGGGACATTATAACTATAATCATTTTCTTTACCAATGAAAAAGTCATAATCACCATCAAAATCAATATCACAGAAATCAGGGCAAGCATTTTCACCAACATTGGCACCCAGCCAGTTACTTGAAATTAATGTAAATTCGTATTGCTGAGAACTCCCTTCATTGCAATAATACCAGATTTCGCCTTCTGAGTTTCCTATTGTTAAATCTAAATCATTATCATTATCTAGATCAATAAAACATGGACTTGCTGCATCTCCTACATCTATAGATGACATATTGGAGGTTACAAATTCAAAATCGAATGATTCAGAGGTTCCAATATTCTGATAATACCATAAAACACCAGTATTATCACCAATTATTAAGTCGAAGTCGTCATCATCATCTATATCTGGAAAATCTAGATGCGCTACTCCTGGTACATCGATATACTCTAGAGAATCATTTATCAAAACGAAATTTGGAATTAAAGCCGATCCTTGGTTCTCCCAATAATGGACTAAACCTCTTGCACAACTACTAAACAGATCCAGATCACCGTCATTATCTATATCAACAAAAACTGGATCAGCTTGTCCCATATATACAAGAAGGGAAATACCTTCAAATTGTCCAGTAATATAGTTCCACTCTGGATTTGTGCAACTGCCAACATTCAAGTAATGTGCAATATCACCCCTTTGAATTCCAAGGAAAATATCCTTATCACCATCGGCATCTATATCCGCAAATTCAGGTGCAGTACGAGAATAGCCCCCAATCCAAGGTACTGGTACTTCATAACCTTCTACTTCTACCCTAATAGAATCTAGTTCTTGAAACCATTCGAACTCCTGCGCAAACAGGAGTGCTGGGATAAGGAGGATAATGAATGTTTTTCTCATAGTTATTTCCTTTTGTAGGGGCGGTTCGCAAACCGCCCCTACATACACGTTCTATTTAAGTAAAAGCATCTTACCCACATCCACAAATTCACCACCTCGTTCCAATCCTTCAGCGCTTATGCGGTAGAAATAGACGCCGGAAGCAAGATGCATCGGTTTTATGTGTACGTTTTTCCAACCGGCATCATAAGTGCCGGCGTTCACTGTCCATACCTTCCTGCCGCAGGCATCGAAGAAGTCAAGTATTACATTAGATCTCTGCGGCAATTCCAGCGGAATTACAGTTGACGAATTAAACGGATTGGGGAAGTTTTGACATAATTTATATTCTTGTGGTAATTGATTGATCGATTCTATCCCACCGGTAAGACTACGCTTTGCATAGAATCCCTGACCAAATCCCGAATGAGTGGGGATGTAGGGATCAACTTCCGGCTGATTAGCCATGATCTGAGGCGGCTGTGCAAAGGTGATCTCCTGATTTTCGGACAGATCGTACCAGATGAAAGTCATGTCGTTATCAGGATAATAGCCATCAGTGACATCAGGTGTGGCTATGTCATCCATCCAGGCTGCCAGAAAAATGGGATATATACCGTCGAAGGTTTGGGCACCAACGCAGATATTTCCATCATAAGCAGCAATTTCATCTCCGGGTTGCGGACTGGAGTCTCCAACTTCAATAGTGTCGATCTGGATGGGATACCACCAGTGTGTCCTTGATTTATACTGGAAATGCGAACCGCAAGAAGTCGTGTTCTGGTTCACCTTGGGATCGGGCGGAACGCTGGCAGGAGTTGCACCCTCATCCGAGAACCAGTCGCAACCGGTAATTGTATTACCATTTTCAAAACCCAGGAAATAGCCTTTACTAGGCATCAGATACTTTAAGGTTGATTCCCGCATAGGTCCTGATGAAGGCTGCCAGTAATCATCACTCACATACCAATTGCCCGCATCATCCTTGACTATCATTAATGGATTCTCAGGATTTGATCCTATACTGGTCAGCCAACTTATGGTTTCGCTTGCGCCAACAGCAATCTGCTTTCTGAGCGGATATGATATGAAGTACCAGTGGGTTATGTGAGGTGTGGTCAAGCCTACCTGCTCGAAGTCATCCCAGGCTGGATCTGGGGTTAAATCACCACTGGTTGGAGGCTCATACTCCGGGCGGTTGATGAACTCCCAGAAATGTGCGGGGCTTTCCATATAAATTGGGTACGTTTCAGTTAATTTCCATTCCCAAGGATCACCTATCCCACCTACAGATCCGTATTTTGGGTAAAATATGTCGTTTGGTGGAAATGGGGATCTATCAAATCTACCAACCTTATCAGTAGGATTTGAGTAATTACTCCATTCGAACCAGTCGGTACCAGCGAAGAGGTCATCCATATAGATATCTTCACCTGCTTGGCCAACCGGCCAAATATACCACGAGACCAGGTTCCAGCCGCGTTCAAGTTGGATGGCTTGGGAGAAGCGTTCCGCTCCGTCTTCGGCGAATGTGAGGAGGGGGATGAGGAAGACAGTCAGGAATATAGTGTTTAGTCGCATTATACGCCTCTGATAGTATTATCCTAATATACCAATATATGACATCAAAGTCAAGCAAAACTATTTTCCTGAACTCATTTATTTCTCATGTCCCCAAAAAATCCCCCCAATAATCCTTGCATTTTCCCACGATCTGTTGTATATTATATACAAGAGCCCTAATATCCCTCCAATTCTTCATCCCTGAAAACTTCCCCCAAACATATCATAACAATGTACCACATCCATTTGCGGCCATTTCACTTTAGCGTCAATAATGTCGCTGCACGGTTCCAATCGTGCGTGATATCACCGCCATAATCGTCCGACACTGGATTTTGTCCGCCACATCTGGCACTTTCCGTCCGAGCAGGTACTAAAAAAAGCGTCCCGCCGTAGCGGGACGCTTAACTCGAAACTAGCAACTAGAAACTAGTAACTAGAGTAACTATTTCATCAGAACCATCTTACCGGTAACGTTGAATTCACCTGCTTCTAAGCGGTACAGGTAGATACCTGACGCCAGATCAGAAGCATCGAAGGTGACGTCGTGGATACCAGCGTTGCGGTAACCGTCAACCAGAGTTGTCACCAGACGACCGCTTACGTCATAGACGGAAAGCAGTACCTTCGCATCTAACGGCAGAGCGAAGCTGATGTTGG
>NJBN01000011.1 GCA_005223185.1 candidate division LCP-89 bacterium B3_LCP | reverse complement strand
ACATAGGGATACCTGATTAAAATTGGCTTGTTTATTATACGATTGAATTTGCCGAAGGCTCCCTATTGTTTTCAAAGAACTTACAAAATATCTATTGTTTTTAATAGAATTATTCTCGGACAGACTCGTACACAGGAATGACAAATGCTTTGCATTTGGAAAGGAATGACGGCTTCTCTCCCCTACCGCACCACCACCATCTTAGCAACCTGACTGCCGATGGGGGTGTGCAGACGGAGGAAGTAGATACCGGAGGAGAGGGAGGATTGGTCTATGTGAGTGGTGTAGGTGCCGGGTTGGTAGTAGGAGTGATATATACTCTAGTAGCCCATGTCATCCCTGCGGACGCAGGGATCCAGTGAAGTAGAAGACCGCATCAAACGAGGAAATGTAAACCACTGAATAGCATTAAGCTTTTTTTGACGTGTACTAAGTTGATCAGTCATTAGTGATGTACCTAACACCTCTGGATTCCTGCGTTCGCCCCGAAGGGGCAGGCAGGAATGACAGATGCTTCGCATCTGGAAAGGCTAACCCCTACCGCACCACCACCATCTTGGTGACATGGCTGCTGGTGGGGGTGTGTAACCGTAGGAAGTAAATGCCAGAGGAGAGGGAGGATTGGTCTATGTTGGTGGTGTGGGTGCCGGGCTGTTGGTAATTGTTATGGATGGTTTTTACGTGTTGTCCTAAAAGGTTATAAAGATCGATATTAACGTTACCTGCTTCCAGTATGTTAAACTGTAACAGACTTTCAGAAAGGCCTGTAAGCTGCACTTTCATTGAAGGAAGTTCCTTGTTCTGAAAGGGACCACCCAAAGTACCATCGCCTGAACAACGCTTTGCATAGGCATCCATGTCACCAGCGCCGTATTGGACTACGCATACACCAACAATTCCACCATAAGGATCAGGTGCACATGAAACCGATTTTATGGCGTAGAAATCCCCACCGTAGAAATGGCAAAGGGCAACGCCACTATCAGCCCAGCATCTGTTGCCCAGCGAGTCCAGTCTCTGGGTATAAAGCCAATGATCACTATCAGGTGGACCATCCCCCATTTTAAATACCCCATAAAAATAAGGATACTTATAGCAGAAATCCCAAATTACAAATGCATGTAAGTCATTTAACTCCATTAACGCACCTGCATTACTGCCGAATGTTGGCCAATAAGTATTTCCTTGCACAATATCCATTTTCTGTCCTACTATATTGCCGTGCCAGTCTTTGAAGCCAATATAGAAATAGTCTGAATCTCCTTTTACCATTTGAGCCGCCATATTATTGGTCACCTCTTCACGCCTCCAGATGGTATTACCATCAGGACCTATACGGACTATATGACCGGCATATCCACCTCCCACATTCACGATCGCACCACCCTGACCATCGGGTATTATTTTATGTACCCAATTGTAAAAATCCACATATATACCATTAGGGCTCCAGACAGTATTTCCATCAGAATCTAACTTCTGTATGAAGGTAGCTCCATCATAACCGTAAGGTGGTCTGCAATCCACCCAGGTTAAATAAGCGCCACCATTGCCATCATGCGTAATCTCAGGCATACTCTGCTGGTAGTGAGAGGCAGTTACAGGAATCCCATAGGGTTGATCCCAAAGTATCTGGCCTGTAGAATCTACGCGCTGAGCCCAGATATTGCCATCATCGCCACCATAACTTACAAGTAGACCACCTGCACCATCATAACCGATATTATAATCCGTCAAGTCTTCATCGAATATTCTCAACCCATTGTTTCCCCACAGCCGATTACCATAAGCATCAATTCGCTGTGCCCATATACCGGTAGAATCTTCGTACCAGGCAATTCTCCATGCAGCAATCGCGCCCCCAAAGCCGTCCGAAACTACCTTTGGATTATCTGGTGTGGGATAATGAAAGATATCAGTAAGTGGTTGGGGGTCACCCACTACACCATATTTATCAATTATTTGAAAGCTCTTAGGTATATCAGAGCGGTTTAATATTACCAGAGTACTTCCATTTGTGTAAGGTAAGGCTGTAGGGGTTGTACCATTTGTATCTGGAGCGGCTTCAATAGGTAGGTTTTCTTCCAGTGTAGTCGGCCAGGTGGCCTCTACTCTCGTGGGTAAAAAGAGAAGGAACGCAGTTATCAGCGGTAAAAATATTTTACAGTTCATAGTATCCTCCAATTGCAAAATACAAATTGCAAATTTTCAAACTGGAAAAGAGTGATGATAATCAATATACAAAATAAATCATCAAAAGTCAAGAGGGGAGATATTTTTAGGGAAAATACATGCTTCTGGCCACGTAGTGGTTCCTTTGGAAGAAGCGAAACGCCACGGGAATCTGACAGCCGTGTAAATCGGGATCGCCTGCGTCTATGGTGTCCCAGATCCCCATAATAAAAAAAGAAATGACAAAAACATTTTCTTTTTTTTAGAGCTTGTTTATTAGAGAATAATTTTGTATATTATTGTGTGCGATTTTATCGGGAATTAAGAAAAAGATATAAATACGGAAAATTCCGAATTAGAAACTAATTAACTTTGAGGAAGGCAACATGAACAGAAAAAATGGAAAAACAAAGCCCCAGAAGCTTGGGCTAACAATTATCTTAGGATTGGTCTTAGCGTTTGCGACTTCTACGTCTTACGCTGCCGAGATTTCCTTTGAGAATAATTGGGCTGAGAATGGATTCAACCTCATGAATCAGAACGCTTCAGGAGTTGAAATCATCTTCTCTGTAACAGACATGCAGATTCTGGACATGATGATCGCTGGCGAACTAATGCAGAAGATCAACATCCCGGGCGTGTTGTTGCCTAACGATGCCGGAGCGCCCGATCTGCCGGGAACTGGTCGCTTTATTGCGATTCCAGAGGGCGCTACCGCAGAGCTGGAAATCGTCGAATATCGAACGGAAGTAATGCATGGACTTAACCTTGTTCCGGCATTCGAAATACCCCTTGAGAATGACGATTCACCTCTGAAATACCAGAAGAACCCGGAGATATACGGCGCGAATGCCAATTACCCGCAAAACCCGGTACTATTAAGTGAAGTTACTGAAATTCGTGGCGTGGATATTGTTACAGTGGGCGTTACACCCTTCCAATACAATCCCATAACACAGGATTTGATCGTATATACCGATATCTTGGTGCGTGTGAACTTCCACGGTGGTAACGGTCATTTCGGTGAAGACCGCCTGCGCAGCCGCTGGTGGGAACCGGTACTGCGCCAGAATATCTTCAATTACCAATCCCTTCCGGAAGTTGAATTCCATCGCAATTCCCAGACTGATGAAACGAACGTTGAATACATTATTATCACACCTGACGATCCCGAATTCGTCGCCTGGGCAGATACCCTCAAACAATGGCGCAACGAACAGGGAATCCGCACCGATGTGGTAACTCTTTCGGAAATAGGCGGCAATAATTCAACTGCTATTCAAACCTACATAACCACTGCTTACTATCAATGGGATATACCTCCGGTGGCAGTGCTGCTTCTGTCCGACTATGAGTGGTCAGGAGATACTTATGGAATTACTGCCCCGAGTTTTGGTAGCTGTGTATCGGATAACTTCTACGCTGACGTCAATGGCGATCAACTGCCGGATCTGGCGATTGGTCGTATTTGTGCACAGAACAACACTCATCTACAGAATACTATCTCCAAGATGCTGGAATATGAGCGTTATCCCTACACTGATCCTAACTTCTACGATCAACCTCTCATCGCCGGCGGCTGGCAGACAGAACGCTGGTTCATCCTATGTTGTGAGGTAATTTACGGATACATGGCCAACGTCCATGATAAAAGACCAGCACGTCAATACGCTCTTTATTCCGGTTATCCAAGTGGTTCTTGGTCTTCTAACTCTAATACCTGGATGGTAGTGAATTACTTCGGTCCTACGGGCTTAGGATACATTCCAGCAACGCCCGACCATTTGACAAATTGGGGTGGAAACGCAGCAGGAATAAATAACGCCATAAATAGCGGTGCTTTTATCGTTCAGCACAGAGATCACGGTTCCGTGACTGGATGGGGTGAGCCTGATTATCAGATATATGATATGAATGGACTTAACAACGATATGTACCCCTACGTGTTCTCGATTAACTGCAGCACTGGTAAGTTCAATAGTGGTAGTGAGTGTTTTGCCGAAGCCTTCCACCGTTATCCGAACAGAGCGCTGGGTGTCCTGGCAGCAAGTGCCACTTCGTACTCGTTTGTAAATGATACCTTCGTCTGGGGAATCTACGATTCGATGTGGCCCGATTTCGATCCCGGTTACGGAGCTGATCCCTACGGTGAAGATAATCTGCGCCCCGCTTTCGGAAATGCCAGCGGCAAGTATTATCTGCAGGCGTCTTCCTGGCCGTCTAACCCCGGGAGCAAGAGCGTAACCTACTACCTATTCCATCATCATGGCGATGCTTTCATGACGCTTTATTCGGAGATCCCGGAGAATCTGACGGTCAGTCATGGCAGCACGGTCTCTACGAGTGCGACGACATTCTCCGTTACTGCGGATGATGCTTCCCTGATAGGATTAAGCCAGATGGGTAGCGTGGTCGGAAGCGCCGAAGGCACAGGATCAGCAGTTGACGTAACCCTTTCAACTCTGATCCCAGGCGTCCCCATGCTGGTTACGGTAACCAAAGCCAACTACTACCGCTACACCGGCGAAGTCACAGTTGAAGGAACGCCGCCGGATATCGTTGTTACCTTGACACCGGATGGTACTCCCATACAGATTCCAGTATCAGGTGGCAGCTTCGATTACAACATCGAGGGCACAAATAATGGTTCATCGGCAGTGACTGCCGATATTTGGTGCGACGTTACCCTTCCCAATGGTACTACCTTTGGACCTACGGTTGGTCCCGTTGGTGATTACACTTTTGCGGGTAGTTCGTCTGTCAACCGTGACCGTACGCAGAGTGTTCCGGGAGGAGCCCCGGAGGGAACTTACACCTACAATGCTTATATCGGGGTCTATCCGGACTATACTTTCACTGAAGATCACTTTGACTTCGAGAAACTTAGCAGTGGTGATGGCGACTGGGTGGAAACCTGGCAGAACACTGGTGAACTCTTTGAGAATTGGGTTTCTGCATCTGAAGAGATTGTACCGGAAACACATCTGCTAAGTCAGAACTTCCCCAATCCCTTCAATCCTTCGACAGTAATCAGTTACCAGTTGCCAGGTGCAAATCTGGTTCATCTGGCAGTATATGATCTGTCAGGGCGGAAGGTCGCAGATCTCGTCAACGGTTGGCGGGATGCAGGCGTACATGAAGTAACCTTCGATGCTTCTGACCTGTCCTCAGGTATTTACCTGTATCGTGTAGAAGCAGGTGACTTCAGCACTACCGGAAAGATGGTGTTGATGAAGTAACTGTATAAAACAATCAACAATTGTAGGGGCGGACCTCTGTGTCCGCCCTTTCTACTCTAACCATCCTGTCATCCCTGCCTGCCCCTACGGGGCGGACGCAGGGATCCAGAGGTGTTCAAACTGTTATACAAGTCTTCCCATTCAGGATTGAATTGATCTATGGGTTTCAGTATTTACATCGACATAAAGCGTGCCGTTTCTCTGGCTTGCCAATATATAAACGAAATACGGATTCGGGGTGATGATGTTATTTTTGCATTTCAACTTCTCTGGATTCCTGCGTCCGCAGGAATGACATTTCCCCTACTTTACCACCGTAACCCTCTCAGCCGACCTCTGCTGAGGTGTCTCAAGCTGAATAATATACACCCCACTGGAATAGTCCGCAGCATTCCAAATAAAGGAATGGGTGCCGGGAGGTTGGATCCCTGAGGTGAGGGTAGTGACCTTGGCGCCTAAGATGTTGTAAACGGCGAGCGTTGCTTCTTGTGGGGAAGGCAGGGTAAACGAGATCCAGGTGATGGGATTAGCAGGATTAGGCCCGATGCTGAAATCTAACCTGGGGAAGGGCACGTCCGGTCTTCTGGGCCCGACCTCGTTCTGACCGGTGACGTTGCGGAAGAAAAAGATGCCGCCAGCTTCGTCACCTACAAACAGATCCAGGTCATCATCTGAATCAATATCTGCTAAGTAGGGTCTGTAAATGAAGTCAACAGAATAATCGAAAAACTCTTCGGATTCAAGGTACATATTTGGTACTTGTGGGGTACCGATATTACGGTAAAAAAAGAGATTGTTCTGCCAGGGACTCTGTAGTAACATATCCAGATCCCCATCCTCATCAAGATCACCAAATGTGAAACCTTTATGCCCACTGTGCGGATATGCAAACTGTATCCCCTGCCAAAAAGTATCTATGAGACTGAAGTTCGGTGAGAGGGAATTTCCTTCATTCTCATAGTAGAAGAAGTGACCATCATTGTCTGTTATGAACAAATCGAAATCGTTATCAGCATCAATGTCTGCAAGGACGGGTAAAACAATAGCGAGAAAGTCATCGTTTGTTATATAGTCCGGGTCGTAAAGGATCATTTGAGGATTAGTGGGTGTACCTGTATTTATATAGAGTGATATTGAGGGTATTGCAGGAACTGCATTCTCACCACAGAAAAGATCATAATCAGCATCAGCGTCAATATCGACGAAATAAGGTTGAATTGCACTATGTGAAATGCCCTGCCATCCTTCTTCAACGAACTGGAAATTTGGATTTCCTGTTGTGCCAATGTTTTCAAAATAATCAAGTACTGTTGATGCATCAGCAAACAGATCGAGTACACTATCGCCATTGATGTCAACTAGCTGGGGTGTGGATTTCCCGCTACCAAGATCCAGTGTAAGATAATATTCATTGACCTGTCTGAATTCTGGTGTTTGTGGAGAACCCGTGTTTTCGTAAAAAAAGGGCCCATAATCTTCCGAACCTACAAACAGATCATAATCGCCATCCCCGTCGATGTCAGCGAATTCGGGGGAAGCGTAGTCACCTACATCGATACTGCCGAAGTAATTCGTCTGATAGACAAAGTTGTAGTTTAATGAATCACCTTCATTTAAATAATACCAGATCTTACCGTATTTTTCGCCGATGAACAGGTCATAGTCATCATCATCATCAATGTCAACAAAGCAGGGAGATGCGTTTTGTCCTACGTCAATATTGGCGAATTCATCTGTCACAAAGATCAAAACACGAGATGTTGCGCTCCCCTCATTTTTGTAGTACCAGATATTTCCATAATAATCGCCAATAAATAGGTCATAGTCATCATCAACATCAATGTCTCTAAATTCTAAAGTGTTTTGTCCAACGACTTCGATGTAATCCAATGAATCGGTTATGAAAACAAAGTCTGGAGACTGTGTAGTGCCAATATTCTCCCAGTAGTGAATTAAACCTCTGCCATCGCCGGAAAACAGGTCATAATCCCCATCTCCATCAAGATCGCAAAATTCTGGGGTTGTTCTTCCAGCGTATGTACCTGACAGATTAATCCCTTCAAAATCACGGACTACCTCCTCAAAATAAGGACTAGCAATTGTACCATCGTTTTGAGAAAATTTAACTCGCCCGGAAAAGTCTCCAGCAAAAATATCCAAATCGCTATCCGAATCGATATCGCAGAATTCCGGGGTGCCTTGAGTCCCCCCTCCTCCCCAGGGTATAAATATCTGCCAACCTTCAACTTCAACTGGAATAGTATCAAATTCCTGTACGAATTCAAATTCCTGGGCGAAGAGAAGGGCGGGGAGAAGGAATAGAATTAGTGTAGTTTTCATGGCTTTGTCCTTATAAATCCCCCCGTCCCGGCAAGCCGTGCCACCCCCCTTATTAAGGGGGGACAAAGGGGGGATCATTGCAGAGGCGGGGGAAGCACTCCCGCCCCTACGGTTTTATTTTATTTAAGCAGCAGCATTTTGCCAGCATCCACAAAATTGCCACCTCGCTCTAAACCTTCAGCAGTTATCTTGTAGAAGTACATACCAGAGGCTAGATGTGCAGCGTTATAATGCACCTTGGGCCAGCCTGCCTCTTTTATACCTTCGTAGATGGTGCCTAAGTTCCTACCGGAGACGTTAAACAACTCTATCTTGATATGTGATCTCTGCGGCAGTTCCAGAGTAAAATGAACGAGAGAACCTGAAGTGCGATCGATGCGGATCTCGGGCTTTTGCGTTTCGTTAGATCGGGTTTGTTCTGCAACATCCAGTGTAATGGGAGATAACTCTATTACAAGTTCGGTCATGTTGCCGCCACTGACCATCACATTTTCAATCCTCACCGTCTGATAGCCTGGTTTGCCCGCGAAAACGGTATAGGTCCCGTAGTTCAATAGTCTGGTGAACCGCCCATATTCGGGTTCTGTGAATCTGGAACGTACCTGCTCTGATATTCTCCCTTGAATTTCCACGCGAGCAGCCAAGGGCAGCCCCGTAACCGCATCCTTAACATGACCGGTTATTCCCGGTCCATCCAACCTTTCCAGGAGATATTTAGCACCCTCATAATACCGCTGAGTTCTCTCCTGTAATTGCGATCCCGGCGGCAGAAACATGGGATAAGGATTAAGTTCTACGCAGAAAGCCAGAGCTCCACCGAAGCCGTAGAACCAGTTACGGCACTGCCCATTACGCCCGTTATAATCTTCGTAATCATACGGTGAACCATTATCTTTGATGAAACATTGCGCCATCTCAATCGCCATGACGTCTAAAACATCCTGGTCAGGTGCTGGTTGACCGTTGAAGAGCCAGGGATAGATGATTACCTCGCCGTAACTGTGAAAGGTGATCCCGCAGACGAAACGCTGCTCTCTGGCTAAAACCTCCATAGCCTGCGTCTCATCTTCGGAAAAAGGTTCCGTTCCCCTGTAATCGTGATCCCAGATATAGTTCGATCCACCCAGTTCCCAGTACCAGTTGTAGTTGCGGTTTAGATCCACTCCTTCATGATCATCGGTCCACCAAGTGCCACCGGTGAATTCATAATAGATGCCGTTATTGTTGATGTCCCGGGCATTCTTGCGCCAGAATTCGTTGATACCGGAGGTTACCGCAAAATGCCCATCGGGATTGAGCAGGGGTATGAAGAATATCTCGTAATTGTCCAGCCATGAAGTTATTTCAGGATCGATACCATAATTCTCCAACAGATGATTCATCATATAGAGCAGTGTCTCACCACCGACAGCTTCGCAGGCGTGATGAATGCCTATATAAAACAGAGCCAGTTCATCCTCTTCTGTGGCGGCATTGTCGGATATTTTCATACTCCAGATAGTACGTGGAAACTGTGTAGCGTGACCGATGGAATCCAGCCGTGTTAAATCTGGATATAGAGATGCAATCTGCTGCAATTCATCACTGAATTCTTCATAGGTGTGATATTCTGGATCTAAATCCAGAAATCCACCACCTGGCAGAGGTACAAGGTCCGATAACGGGTATCCCATCTCTTCCAGAAGATCGATATCAGCTTCCGTGACAACCAGGTCAACCACACCTTCCAATTCATCATGGTAGATGCTGAATCCTGATTCTCTCAAGGAAATGATTTCATCTGGCGAAGAGATCTCGACTCTGCCTACCATTTGTTGTGCCTGACAGGGCAAGGCAATCGCAATTAACAGGAGAAATGTTAGCTTTTTCATTATAAACCCCATTTATTCATAAACAGTGAATTCATATTATACAATATAGTGTTTACTTTCCTGAAAGTCAAGCGGTATATTTTTATCGTGGAAACTTAAAAGGAACACCCTGCAGGAGTCACTTCATGGCGCCGTAAAGAAATTAATCCACACTACTTCCCTCCACCCTACCCTACCCCCACCTTAAAAACCCCAAAATAATCCTTGCTTTTTCCCACGAATTGTTGTATATTATATACAAGAGCCCTAATATCCCCGCAATTCTTTATCCCTGAAATCTCCCCCAAAACATATCCTGACAATGTATCACATCCTTTTACTGCCATCTCACTTTAGCGTCAATAATGTCGCTGCGCGGTTCCAATCGTGCGTGATATCACCGCCATAATTGTCCGACACTGGATTTTGTCCGCCACATCTGTCACTTTAGAGTGGCGTCAAGTTTGCCTTCGGGGTCCTTTGTGTACCGGAGACCTGACGCCGTTCAGAATTTCCAAACCTTTTAAGGGGAGAAATACTTGACTTTTACAAACTTTCTGTTTATATTACCGATCACTCATTGTCCAACCAGTAAAATCCTTGCAACCACACCGTACACAAATACGTCCATGCAACTATGCCGCAGTTTAGAATAAAATCCTGTAATTGTGAGGCTATAATCCGTTCCACCATTTGGGGACCAGATTGCGCCTTTTTTTATTTTAGGAAGGAGTTATAAATGAAAAATGTAACAGCATGCTACCCGAATGCCTTTATTCCTTACGGTACCTGGGGTGGCAGTTGGTTTCCAGCCTGGCACACCAGTGCTCTGGCTGAGGTTGACATTGCCAGGTTCGCCGCGGAAGCAATGTCTTTCGTTCTGGGAAAGAGGAACGTTTCCACCGATCAATTAGATTATTTGGTAAGTGGATCAACCATACCCTGGCTCTTCAAGTTCTGGAATTCGCCCTACCTATCCCACAGTTTCGGACACCGTCTCCCGGGTTTTCACCTCGAACAGGCATGTGCGACGGGACTTCAAGTTATCGCTAAGGCGTCAGCTCAGGTGCAGAGTGGATCGCACAACACTGTTGGCGTTCTTACGTTTGACAAGACCAGTAATTCTCCGGCAGGGGTATTCCCCAACCAGGGAACCTACCGCCGCACCGAAGTTATCAGCGATATATGGGATAATTTCGGCTACGATCCCTCAACTGGTCAGTCCGGTTTCAACCAGGCGACCGGGGAAACTTCGATGATAGCCTGCGCTGGCAGAGCGGCTCGCAAGTACAAATTGGACTATAATGAAGTCGCAGAACTTTCCTTCTACCGCTATCAACAATACTTTGAGGCGAAAGATTCTGGTGTATTGGATAAAATCCTCTTCCCGATGAAGATTTTAGACGTGCGTGGTCAAGAGATCGGCGTAGTCGATGGCGATTACGGTGTGCGCAGATACACTTCCGTGGATCAGTTCAAAGCGGAAAGGCAGTTGGATACCTGTGTGGCGGCTGGTGGCCAGACGCACGCATCTGATGGGATGTTCACCATGCTGGTAACGACGAAGGCAAAAGCCCGTGAACTTAGCCCAGAACCCGGAATCAGCATTCAACTGATCGCTGCTAATGAATACAGAACTCAAGCCGGTTTCATGCCGGAAGCGACGGGGTTGACTGTACAACAACTGCTGAAACAAACCGGCTTAACCATGAAAGACATGGTTACCGTTTACGATCACAATCCATTTGCCGTGAACGACGCTGTCTTTTCCAAGGTTATGGATTACGATTGGCACAATATGAACAACACAGGCTGTCCCATGATTTACGGTCACCCGCAGGGACCGACTCTGGTGAGAGTTACCGTAGAGGCATTGGAAAGAGCCGTTTCTTTGGGCGGCGGCTATGTACTCATTTTTGGCTGTGCCGCCGGAGACGTTGGTATCGCCGCAATTTTCAAGGTTACCGACAGCAAAGGAGGTAAGTAATAATGAAATCAATGAGACAAACTACACTGGAGACCCTGGGACTGGGTCCGGTTATAGATATCTTCAGTAAGGGCAAGCTGCCTGCTGATGAAAAGAGTCTGGTTGACAAGGTATTCGGACCTGCGAAAAACCGCGGTTCGCTGGTGATTTCCGGAGGTAACGGTATCGTCGGTTCCGGTAAAGCCATGCAGTTGGGAGCGCGTCTGCTTCCGTACGACGTGCCCATAGTTACCTTAGATCTTCCCGATGCTCCTGACGGAATCGGACAGCAGTTCGGCGGATTGAAGGGCTCTTTCGGCGCCAAAACCGCCAATGAAATCATGGCTAATATAGTCAAGTTGAACTATGATGGTGCCTCATTGCCTGAAGCCTTAGCCAGTTTCAAGCCGCGCTTTTTACTGGAAGCCATTCCGGAAATCCTTAAACTGAAGAAATCTCACTACGGCTTGATGCGCAAACACTTCGAAGATATCGAAATCAGGTCGGTCACTTCCGGTTTTCCAAATAAGGAATTGGGCGTCGGTATTCTGCACCCATCCTTTCCGCATCCGATCAATAAAGTCTGGGAAGTGGTGGAAGATACGCCTTCGGACATAACCAGGATGCTCTTGGCGTTGGGACTGGTTCCCATCATGGTCGGTGACCACTGGTCATTCATTCTGGACGTCCTCTTCTGCGGGATCACTCAGGCAGCTATCCGCTACCACGAAGCGACCAACATGCCTTACTGGAAGGTTGACAAGTACGTCAGAAGGTTGATTGGACCCAATCCGGTGCGAGCACATGACGCCATCGGGCCGGGCGCCAGTTTCCTGACCTGGTCCTGTCTGCATCACTTAGCGGAAACTTACGGCGAGGTTTTCCGTCCATCACCGGAACTGGTACGCCGCAAGAACAGTGGTGAAAGCTGGTATTCCAGCAACCGTCCCGTGGTCGATTGGGGTCTGGATGACGAAGAGCTCCTTAATAGCTGGGTGCTCGGTCCCATCTTCCAGATGACTAGTTTGATGCTGCATGAAAACCGTGCGCCTCTTTCGCACATGAACGCCATTGGCGAATTGTGCGCTCAGTTCACCAAGGGAATAAATGCTTTCGTGCGCAGCTACGGTGCTGATAAAGTCATAAAGACTGTTAAAGCGTACCACAAGCTGCATCCGGAAGCCAAAGGTAGCTGCTGGTATCCTAAAGTCTTTGCCAAGATGGACAGCCCCGAATGGCAGCAGCTCTACGTCAATGCCGAACACGATGGTTCCGTTGGCGTTATCACCATCAGCCGCGAATCCTTGAACTGGGACGTGGTGGATGAACTGAACCGAGCCGTTAACTGGCTGAAATCGGAGAAGATCAAGAAGGTCATTCTGACCGGTGATTTTCACATGTCCACGCAATTGGTGGGTGCGGATACCACTGAATTCTACCCGGCGTTGGCTGATGAAAAAGCGGGATTCAAGGTTGCGAAAAACTGGTCGAAGATGGCGCGCCGCTTCCACAATGAATTTGACGTTTCGGTCGGATTCATCGACGGCAAACGTTGCTTAGGCGGTATGCTAGAACTTATGATGCATTGCCACTATCTGGTTTCGGTTGACGACGCCCAACTGGGAATGCCTGAAGTAACTCTACCGGTAGTCCCAGGTATGGAAGGCTGTCACTGGGCGCTGCGCAAGGCTGGATCAGGCGATTACCAGAAGATTTTAGGACTGTTGCTTAGCGGAAAATCAGTGCGGGCAAAGGATGCTTCCGGCTGGTTGGTCGATTACACCGGAAAGATGGAACCTGCGCTGAAGAAAGCCTGGCAGATCGCTTCGGGTGGCAAGCACGGATTGAAGCTCCGCAAGGTTAAGGACAGCGCTTTGAAGGTTCCCAAGACTGTTAAAGGTCTGCCTGCTGGCGATCCTGCCTTAGAAGCAGCACGAAAAGCTTTGATGGACTGCATTCAGGCATCCTGTGGAACCACGCTAGCACAAGCACTGGACGTACAGGCGAAACATTCAGCCGGCTTCATGCTGAATAAGCTCTGTCAGAAGGGTGCCATCGGTTCCAGCGCTAAGAAGATGATGGATATATAGAAAGAAATTAAGGGGTTGTCCCGAAATGTCACTCTGAGCGTAGCGAAGAGTCTCATATCGGGGTCAGGGACGACCCCGACTACGGATTTTGTAGGGCGGGGGTGTTTCCCCCGCCTCTTGCAATAACACTAATTAAGAGAACACAATTATGGCACGCACCTTAAGCCAAATTGAAAATGATGCGTTAGGGTTACCACCCAAAGATCGTGCAAAGCTGATCGAACAGCTTATCTCTACGTTAGATACAGGCGAAGACGAGGATGTTGAAGAACTATGGTTGGATGAGGCAGAGAAGAGGTATGATGCTTATCGCTCAGGCAAAGTTAAGGCTAAGCCATCAGACAGAGTCTTTGCCAGTGTGAGAGATAGGTTGAAATGAAAAAGATCGTTTTCCTTGCGCCTGCTGAAGAGGAGTTGTTCGATGCTGCGTCGTATTATAATGCTCAAGCAGATGGTTTGGGAGATGATTTTATAGCTAAAGTAGAGAGTGTTGTACACAGAATCGCTGAGAATCCGCGATCAGGAAAGATCGTTAGAGGGGAAATAAGACGTTACCTGATCCGAAGATTTCCATTCGGAATCCTCTACCGGATTGATCCTGAAGAAATTGTAATTATTGCCGTTATGCACCTGCGACGACGCCCGGGTTATTGGAAGAGGCGGAAACATAGGCAGAAATGACAATAACAGCATTGGAGGAAAGATGCCAATTAGTGAAAAAGACAAAAAGAAGATGATAGGCCTTGTGAAGGAAGGCAAAATTATTTCAAAGATATGTGCAGAGGATTTTCCCGATAAAGAATATTGGGAGATATATGAGGTAGTATATAGCGCTGGTGAGATGAGTAGCCGTGGACTTAAGCGAGCGGTTTCAAATAGGCTTAAGGCTTTGGATAATTCGAATAAAGCTGAAAGAAAGAAAATTACTAATGAAATAAGTGATCTTGTTTGGAAACTTTATGAAAATCACAAGAGTAATCAGAAAAAGCTAGATAGCATAAGAAAATTGCTTCAGTAGAACATCATCCATACCGTTGAGTTTAGAGAAAGTCATTGCCTTAAGAGATGACAGACAGGAATGTCCATCCTCCCCTTTGATTAGGCCGTGCCGCCGAGTCCCCGTACTCGGCGATTGTTATAATTGTTGCGTCAGGTCCTGTCCCGCTCCAGCGGGATGAGACCTAACGCTTTTTTATTGCCGCCGACTTCGGGGAGCCAGCGGCACAGATGCACAAAAAGCGGACTAAAAGCCCGCTTTTTTTAATACTATCGAGGAATGCGTCACTCAGTATTAGTAACTTCTGTCTCTTCCTGCTCCTCACTTTCCTTGTTTTGCCCTGCAAGTATAGCGAGTTCTGTATGGAAAACCTGTCTCAAAACCATCTCCGCGTTGGGTTTGAAATGACCTTCCTGGAGGAGCCGTAATACACCGTTCTCACCTCGGAGGTGATTTTTTTCTTTGTTCTTGGCTGCACCCGAGTTGCCTGGTTCTTCAGCTATGGCAACATTAGGTTCTTCTACTATATTATTCTGTGGTTGTGGTGCTATTTGGTTAAGCTGATCGGTAGAAATTGCGTCGATTTTCATTTATATTGCCTTCTTTAACGATTTCAGTCTCGAGCTATCCTTATATTTGTTTATCGGCTGAATACGTTAATATCTGAAGGTGGAAACCGGAATATGGCTGAACAATTCAGGAATGGTAAGACCTTGATTGTTGCGTCAGGTCCTGTTCCGCCCCGGCGGGATGAGACCTGACGCTTTATTGATTGTACCGCTGACTACAGGGAGTCAGCGGCAGAAATAATGTCGGGGTCAGGGGTACCATAGGCGCAGGCGACCCCGACTACGGATTTTCGTAGGGCGGCAGTGATTGTAGAAACCCGCTCCGGGATGGGGCGGTTTTTTTATTCCTCGCGCTACCCCATGTTGCACTTCGCTACAGTTTTACGGAAGAGCCGGGTCACCTCCAGCTTGAAGAAATTTGAACTCTTATGGCACCGATGTTGCAATTGATTGAGTTTGACTCCTGGAAATAATAACGGATGGAGGATAGTAAAATGAAATTCGCAGGTTGTATAGCGATTCTTATTATGGCACTTCTTCTCTTACCAGCCCATGCAGGTGGTAACACGCTGGTAATCAAGAGTGTTCAAAATGGGGATACCATAGAATTTGAAGGGGGATTTACTGCTCACCTGACAGGCATTAAGGTGCCTTCCCCTAATACACAAGTTGGTTATAAAGCATTCGATTTCACCAAACGAGCTGTCGAAGGTAAGAGAGTTCAGGTTTTCACCTACACTACCGATAATACCGCTGCAGGAATTGTGTACGGCAAAGATAGCCTCCCCTTTGTGCAAATCAAATATGGAGAAGGATACTCTACTAGCCTGAACGAGCTGCTTCTCAAGAAGGGTTATGCGAAGGTAAATACCAAGTTCCTGCCTGAGGAGTTGGAATATTTTAGAGATCTGGAAAGTGAAGCGAAGAGAAAGGGTTTAGGTATCTGGCAGAGGGATTGAGGTTGATAAATGTAATTTATAGGTTGGGTTAAGCGCAGTGCGGCGAAGCTTTCCCTTGCGGAGTACCTCAACAATCTAGCAATCTAATCATTGGCAAATTTAAATTTCTGGGGATTTCCGTATTCCCGTAAAGACCGAAACGCAAGATAAAGAAAGAGCAAAAACAATATTATTGAGCTTATAAAATATACACCTAAAAAGCTCCATTTTCCTAAATATATTCCAAACCAGGGTATAACACCTATGACTAAAAAACTACTGACTATTTCTAGATGATAGGGATCAAGAGGAATCGCTCGTCGCATTTGCCCATGATCTGCAAGATTGCTAATTTCATGCTCCCACTCCAGACCTTCTTCCTTCGGTTCAATCTTTGAGCGAATAAAAGCAGCGTTACGGACTATAACGAAACGCTTCTCAGTAAAATACCAGAAACCAAGAAGCCAGATAGGAGATAGTATCCAGCCAACGAATGGTGATAAACCTTCTATGAAGGCGGCGCCTGCTGTACCTGTTGCTGTTGCAAGAAAACCCATAATAATAACACAGGTTCTGTCAGATCGATATATCTCATCACGCAGTGACCTATATTCAGTTCTCCGATTTTCGCTAGCATTGTGATCTTTCTCATAAAACTCAGCATTCATTCCCTATCTCCTTCACTACTTCTAGCATAGAAAGGTATTATTGTTGCGGCAGCCGAGAAGGTTGGGTTAAACGTAGGCGCAACCCAACAAGCTTATTTCCTTCACTAAAACCGAAAATGCTTCCGTACCGGTTTTCTGACGTCCCAGGTGCAGGACATGCCTCTGGGGAAGGTAACTAAATCACCTTTGCCCACCGTTACTTCCTCACCCTCATTGGGAGTCACTACCACTTCTCCTTCCAGGAAATAGCAGGTCTCAGCTTCATCATAGTGCCAGGGAAATTTCGATACTTCCTTGGTCCAGATACCCCAGTCAAACACGCCCAATTCATCCAGTCTATCTTCGGATGGATTTCTCTCGATTTTGACTGTGCTCATGATTGTATCCTTGAAATTATTTAACTACGATATCTACAGCTATTACACAAGTTAGCATTATAAGTAGCTCAGCCACCACTTAGCTCGATTGTTAGCTTTGTATTCCATATAACGTTTGCAGACTGGGAATAGTGCGACCGTAACGATGATCCATATCAGGTATACAACTGGCAGTCCAAAGCCGAAATCTGCCAGCGTCGTATTGGAGAAAACTTGGATTGTCATAATATATTCTGTCCAAGCTCTTCCAGCGGCGATCAATCCAAAAATAGCCAGAAAATGAAGGACGTAGATGTGGATGACATAGAAAAACAGCGGGACGCGGCCCAGCACAATGACAGCTTTTGTCACTTTGTTGTGAATGTCCTCAGTAAAGTAGAGGAAAAGCAGTGAGGGTCCGATCGTCATCAGGAGAAACAGCAGTGAGGGCGGGTATTTTGTCGTGTTGAAGAAGGACATAACCGAATATATGTGGTTCCCTTGGTTATTCCAGGAGGATGAATCACCATAGATATTGAAAAGACGCAACACAACGAATGCAGCGATTGCGCTGGTACCCAATATCAGTAGCAGCTTTTTTCTCTTATTTGCATCGAACCCCTTTTTATAAAGATTGCCAAAAGCATAGCCCAAAACCATCAGGCCGATCCAGGGGATGAGAGGATAGGCAAAAACTACAGCTCTTTCAGAACCGATCAATAGGACATTTCTAAAATGTAGTGCAGACCATATCCAAGCGAATACTCCCTCTTCGAAGATAACCGAATCCAGTAGATTGTGCCCTGCAACTAGAATGAATCCAAGCCCAACCAATGCCCATTTAGGCAAGTAAACTAGCGCTGATAGACAGACCATGCTGAAACCGATTGCCCAGATTACCTGCAGAATATGTAAGCCCAGGGTGATGTCAAAGGTCCAACCGAAATTGACTATGGTCAATTCGAGGAGAATTAACCAGAGCCCGCGCGTTAGAAGAAACCAGGAGACCTGGCTGGTTTTTTCAGTCCTGGAACCGTACAGAAAGGCGGCAGTTCCAGCTAAAAATACGAAAACAGGTGCGCAGAAGTGGGTAATCCAGCGCGTGAGAAAGAGTAGCGGTGTAGTAGTACTCAAATCTTCAGGATTGGCAAAGAATGATCCATAGCCGAAATACTTCCTGGCATGATCAAGTACCATAAGTATCATAACCAGACCACGTAGAAGATCTATGGATTCAATACGATGACTCTGTTGCTTTTCCATATGGATGCTTTCCTCAACGAACATGTACCATAGAATAACGGGAGAATGATCCGTGCCGCCGAGTCTCCGTACTCTGCGGTTGTAACAGCCGCTTACTTCTCGGAGAGTCAGCGGCGCAATCAATATCGGAGTCAGCAGCACCATAGGCACAGGCGACCTCGAGTACAAAGTTCCGTAGGGCGGCGGTGTCCGTAAGGACTCCTAAGGAGCTTCTGTTGCCCTTATTTACCTTCGTATTTAGGTATCTATTCCGCCGCCGCCGTTGGCGACGCTTCCTGAACCATCTTCGCTTTAAACACCACCGAAGTCAACAGCTCGATAACGAAGCCCCATATCGCACCGCCTAATGTATAAGCCCCACAAACACAGAATCCCGCCTCTGGATTCCAGATCAATGGTATCGACAATGGCAGCGATCCGATTATACCTATGACAATGCCATGCACTGCCCAATTAGTCTTCCAGGCGGATATACCCAGCACGAATCCGATCATCGCCCGGTTGAGCACAACTGAAATAAAGACCATTGTTCTGATGTCTTTAGGGATCTGTGCGTTCCCTACAGTAGCACAGATCAAACCGGCTATAAAACCTAAAATCAGGCATAACCAAAATCTCTTAGCGTACATCTGTTTCTCCTTTCATTCTGGAAAGTTATTCAACGCAACGTAAAATGAGGGTACTCAGAATCAGCTTTTACTCTCATGTCATGTCAAATTTAACATTATTCCAACAACAGTCAAGTATATTTTTACTGTATTTAGGAAAATAATATGGGAACTTAATTCCTCGCACCGGACTAAAGTTCCAGTGCTCGCTCAAGGCATCCAATTGACTAAAGTCAATGAGCTTGATCTACTACCGTTGTTTCAGTGATTTGTGTGTGAGAGATCAACACAGGAATTTGTATATGATATGCAATAAAAATTAAAACCCCGCGATTGCGGGGTTTTTAAACCTGTATTCGGTGTTCCAGTTAAGTTAGTGGTTTCTCCTTATATCAACAGCCATCTCTTTGATCTCAGATAGATCCTGCACCATTTCAGACCAACCATACCAAAGGGCATAATCAGGGTTGGCGTGGAATGTCCCCTGGAAGGTTCTCATGCGATGCTTCAGGAACATTTTGTGCAGCCTCTGTTCGATGGGTCTGGGAGCATCGTGAAAAGTGAGCAGATCAGGGAAAGCATAAGCATAGCTTTCCGGTTTTTCAATGACGTCATCCTTGTACAGAGATGCTATCTCCCGGATTGCCTCAGCCATCAGATGATCAGCCTGCCGGATCATCTCATCACCCTTCTCGAGTTCGCCCTTGGCGAATTTCTCCGAATGGCAGTCACCGCAGGTTTTAATCATCTTGTCCCGTTCTTTCTGCCAGCTTTCCTCATCGAGACGAGCCACATTGGCGGCTTTGACGACGTCCAACCTTCCCGTGGGGTTGCCGTCAGGATCCAGTACTCCGAGTGCCTGCAAAATTGCAGTTCGGTCAGCCGTCCATTGTTCATCCTCGGGCATGGGAAGCCTTACTGCCAGGAATCCCCAGGCAGTCATTACTTCATGGTTACCATCCTGCATGTGGCAGGTCTGGCAGGTGGGAGCGACCGTATTTTCGGGAAGCGTACCATTCTGCTTCAACAGGTAGCGGACACCGTGTTTTGAAGAAGAGTACATCTCCCACTGGGGATGATCAAATCCCATGTGGCAGGTCTGGCAAGCCTGGGGCTGCCTCGCTTCTTCAGCAGAAAATAGGTGGCGCGTATGACAGGCATCGCATGACGCTATGCCATAATCCTGTCCTTCTTCCTTCAACGTCTTAATCTGTTCTGGGCTCTTAAGACCGATCTTGTGACAGGAACCGCATCCCTTCATCCCATCAATCAACTCCATAGGTTGCCAGTGAATTGTGGGCATGGCTTTAATGGCTGCCCACGCCATAGCATGTTTGCCCTTGGAAAACTGATCCACCTGATCCTGGTGGCATTCAGCACAAGTTTCCGGTGTGGGGATCAGGACTTTATCCAGATCTTTCGACGATTTGTGTTGATCGCCATGACAGGCAGAACAGGAAACGTCATTGACAGCGTGCTTGCTCATTTCCCAATCCTTGACGGTATTGGGAGTAATTGAACTGTGACACTTCACGCATTTGTCCGCCCATGCACTTCCGAACAAGAAAATTGCCAGAAAGATGGATAGTACAAACCTGCTTTTCATTAGTTTCCTCCTTAAAACTGAGCGAATTGTATTTTTTTAGTTTAAGTGTTCTATTTTTAACGCTAATCCGTATGAATCAGCTCGATATTAAGATAAGTACCGGGATTTCTCACCAGAGACTTCTGCAAGACTTCAGTTTTGTTCTTTTGGAAAGGCACTGCGAAGATCAGCTAATTTGGTGTCCACCAGAAAATGCGCAATTTGTTTCTGTGGTTCAGCCCAATATCGATGAACCGGGCAGAGATCTTCATCCTTGCATTTTCCTTTCCTTAAGATACAGTCATCGATTTTAGAGTTATGCTCGAACAGCATTAGAATGTCGTAGAGAGAGATTGATTCAAGTGATCTGCTCAGCATAAAACCGCCATTGCGGCCTCGAGTTGACTGCACATATCCTGCAGCAACCAGGGTGCTTAAAACCTTGGCAAGGAAAGGATTGGGGATGTCTTCTTCCTTGGCAACTTGTGAGCTTAAGATAGACCCTTCATCCCGGTGAAGATCGAGATAAAGCAACGATCTAACTGCGTAACTCCAGGCTTTTGAGAATATCATATTACAGATAATTAGATCAGAATGTCTTTTTTATTAATATAAGAAATCTACCTTAAAATGTCAAGCGTTTATTGCGCACATAATACAACTGGATATACAGACACACCGAGGGACTCCTGTACAGAGCCCCTCGGATGGAATGGTAAGCTTTATTCCGAATTATTCCTGTATAAATCCTAGTGGCCGCCGCCAACAGCCTTAGGATCCTGTACGGTCTGGAATAGATCCTTGTAGATCTCCTTCATTTTACCAGAACGAATCTCTTCCTTCAGTTCCTTTGTCGGACGGTTCATCCAGGAATGCATAGGATCGTCTTTGAGCAATTTCTCGATATACGCGGTAGCTTCTTTGTCATCCAGCTCTAAAGCGGCTGGAATGAGTTCGAAATAGAAGTTATGCGCTACTTCGTATATTCCGTGCCACCAAGTATAATCCGGTCCCATCATGGAAGCGCCGTGGCGAGCCCTGCGTCCTTCATGATGCCAAAGTTCCCAGTAAGCCCATTCAACTTCATTTGAGAAGGCGGCCTGATGTTCCATTGCATGGTTCTTCTTCAGAATCTTGATGATCTTACCGGCGGGTTTGGCAAACTTCTCATTGTACAAATTCACCAAGCCGTCGAACTGGTAATAATGACCATCGACAAATGCCGGACTATGACAAGCGCTGCAAACCTCCTTCATGTTACCGCGTTTCTCCTCCCAATTATCCTTCATTTTGGATACCGGGGGACGAAGCGTCCAGGAAATTCTGGAACCGACGTCGTGATTGACGGGTTGTGTCTTGGAAGCAGAGATATGGCAGGTAGCGCAAGTCGGAGCTTCTGAATAATCCTCTCCCACGACCCATTTATCCGAGTCTAAGTTCATCTTGTCAATGTTGCCGTAGTATGCGATACCGTGCTTTGATTCTTCATAGATCTCTTTCTGTGGATGGTCAGGTCCCAAGTGACATTTCCCGCAGACTTCCGGTTGTCTTACCTGTTCCTTGGAAAAGGAATGCCTCATATGACAGGCAGTACAACTCCCTTTTGATCCGTCGGGATTCAAGCGACCCACACCGGAATTGGGCCAGCTTTGCATGGAAAGCTTGTTGGGGGATGAGTGATCGATCTTCACTTTTGTCCCATGGCAGCTTTCGCAACCGGTGATAGCGGCAGGATGTCCACCTGCTACGTGAGCCAGATAAGCATCCTTCGACTCTAGGATCAATCCAGCAGTAGCGTGATAGGAATTCTGCACCTCTTCCGCCTGATCTGCGTGACACTCACCGCAGTCTTTTGGCGTCACCAGAGTGGCGATAAGAGCACCTTCATGTTTAAAGGCGTCCACATCACCTTTTTCTGCTTCATGACAATTGAGACAAGTTACGTCGTTTTTCCCATGCTCGGAATTTGCCCATTGGTGATAGATGCCCGCAGTATTCTCCTTGTGGCAGCTCATGCAATCGTCTTCCACATCAGCGCTTGCTACTGGCATAACCAGAAACAGGGCTAAAATCGCCGGAATGACAAATCGCATTGTCTGTTTTCGCATTCGTATCTCCTTAAGTTGAAATTGATGACAAGCTATGAACTATTGAATATAATGATGCTTTAGATTTACTGTCAATGTAATTTTGCGGTATTTATCACAAAGTAGCTGAAACAGATTTTATTGTAATTGAAATAGACTCCTAAGGTAAATGTGATTAGAAAAGTGATTTTGTCAAGGCATGTTCTGGGAATTTTCGCCATAGACCAAGAACATTAACCGGGCAGCGCTATGATGAGTTGCATACATTCAGGGGAACGTTCAAAAAGCTGATTTCTGCTTGACATGGGTTACATTAAGGATTACATTATGGATAAACCGATATATAAATCCTTTTATCCTAATATAAGTATAAAGACAACGCTTGTCAAGCATTTTTTTGGGGAACTGATCTGTTTGTTCTATCGGTTTTAATATGGAATATGTGAAAATTTTCTTGGATAAATACGGGGATCTGATTAAATTTAGAAGGAATTAGCACCTTAAAAATAACTGAAGTATAAAGAAATGAAACGTATAATCTCAGTTGTGATTCTATGCCTGGCAGTTTCACTGTCGGCAGCATCTCTAAGTTTTGCCCAGCATAGCTATACGGGCATCAAGTCTTGTAAGATGTGTCATAAGGGTGAGAAGAAGGGGATGATCTACGAGAAGTGGGCGAGCAGCAAACACGCTCAAGCAACAGAAATTATCAAGGCTGAGGGTGAAGGTGAAAACGAGCTCTGTTTGAAATGCCATTCCACCGGTTATGGTGCCGGAGGTTACGACCCCTCTGCAGAAAACAGGGAGAAATTTGCAGGCGTTGGGTGCGAAGCGTGTCACGGACCTGGTAAGGATTATAAGGAGAGCAGTATAATGAAGGACCATGATGCGGCAATCGCAGCCGGTTTAATCGTTCCGGACGAGAAGACCTGCATTGGTTGTCACAATGATTCTTATCATGAAGACTCCGAGTTCGATTACGCGGAACGTTGGCTCCTGATCGAACACAAGGTCCCCGAGAAAACTGAAGAATCCACTGAATAGAAATTGAAAGATATCGACTTAGCTGGGTGAACTCATTTTGATCCAGCAGTATATTATGGGAATGGAGTTACATCAATCCTTACGGTGAAATGAACGATGGAAGGTAACAAAACTAATAGCCGCCGTGGTTTTCTGAATGTATTGTTAGGAGGAACGCTGGCTACGTTTTTCGGCATGGTAATTTATCCTGTTATCCGTTTGATGGAACCGCCGAAACTCCCGGAAGCAGACATATCCAGCGTTGCCGTTGGTAAGATCACCGATCTTAAACCCGACCAGAGCAAGCTCTTTAAATTCGGAAGACAGCCCGGGTTATTGATTCGGACGTCTGAAGGTGAATTCAAAGCGTTTATTGCCACCTGTACCCATCTGGATTGCACGGTGCAGTACCGGAGTGACATGAAGATCATCTGGTGCGCCTGCCATAATGGACAGTATGATCTGAACGGGTTGAATGTTGCAGGTCCGCCGCCACGTCCACTCACGCCCTTAGAAGTACATATCAAAGATGATGCCATATTTGTTTCACCGAAAGCTTAGGAGGAGTTGATGCGGGGCTTAATTAACTGGTTAGCTGAGAGATACCAAATTGATCAACTGCTCTCCTTTGCGAAAAAGAAGGACGTTCCCATCCACAAGGAATTCGTTTGGTATTACTTCGGTGGTATCGCGCTTTTCCTCTTTATAATACAGGTGTTTACGGGAATCCTGCTGCTTCTGTATTACAAACCCGGTGCAGATACAGCATTTGAATCGGTGCAGTTTATCGTCACAAAGGTGAAGTACGGCTGGTTGATCAGGTCCATTCACAGTTGGTCTGCCAACCTGATGGTGCTGGCTGCGTTCATTCATATGTTCTCCAATCTTTTCGCCAGAACGTACCGCAAACCACGTGAGTTGACCTGGATTAGCGGAATGTTTCTCTTCTTTCTGTCGATGGGTTTTGGTTTCTCCGGCTATTTACTGCCCTGGAACGAACTGGCATTTTTCGCCACGAAGGTGGGTACGGATATCGCCGGTGCAGTACCCATAATAGGAGAGTACATGCTGGTTTTCCTGCGTGGTGGACAGGACGTAACGGGAGGAACGTTATCGCGGTTCTTCGGCTTTCACGTGGCGGTTCTACCGGGGATCTTCACACTGTTCCTGGCTGCCCATTTAGCCATAATTCAGTTCCAGGGAATGAGTACCCCACTGCACCTTGAAGGCAAAATAAAGCGCAAGATGCCCTTTTTTCCCAACTTCATGTTAAGAGACTTAGTGGTGTGGATAGGCGTTCTTAATGTGGTGGCTCTGCTGGCTGTATTTTTCCCCTGGGAACTGGGCGTTAAAGCCGATGCTTTTCAAGCAGCTCCAGCCGGTATCAAGCCTGAATGGTACTTCATGTTCATGTTTCAAACGTTGAAATTTCTTCCTGCTGAAGTGTTTTTCATAGAGGGTGAACTTGTGGGAATAGGCGGGTTCTCTTTAGCCGGCATTTTGGTAGTTTTACTGCCCTTCATCGATCGTAAAAGCAGCCGCGGGATAAAGCATCCATTGGTAACGATATTAGGCGTCTTAGCTGTGTTGTTTATCATTGCCATGACCATCGTCGGATACACAATAGAATAGGGATGAAAATGAAATCGGCAAGAGCATTTCTCATTTTAATTACTGCAGTTATTTTCCTCATCTCACTACAGGTAGAATCACTAGCTCAGAACCAGGTAAATACCTGTATAGAATGCCATTTGGAACTCGATGATGAACTTTTAGATCCGGCGATAAAATTTGCTGAGGACGTTCACAACAAGGAGGGGATATCCTGCGCAGGCTGCCATGGCGGCGATCCAACCGAAGAAGATGCTGAACTGGCGATGAGTGAGAAAAATGGTTTTCGAGCAGTACCGTCAATAAGAGAAATACCACAGTTCTGCGGACAGTGCCATTCAGACCCGGCATATATGCGGAAATACAATCCTGCTTTGCCTACAGATCAGTTGGGTAAGTACTGGACATCGCAGCACGGTCAAAAGATAAAGCAGGGCGACAAAAATGTAGCCCAGTGCATATCCTGCCACAGCGTCCACGATATCCGCAAGACCAGCGATCCGCGGTCTCCTGTTTACGATCTGAATGTTCCCCAGACCTGTTCGTCCTGCCATTCGGATGCAGATTACATGGCGTCTTACCCAATCGCCACGGACCAACATGCTGATTACCAGGAAAGCGTTCACGGGATTGCATTGCTGAAACATAAAGATACGGGCGCTCCTGCATGCAATGATTGCCATGGTAATCACGCCGCAACTCCACCAGGAGTAGCTTCCATCGGCAGGGTTTGCTATCAATGCCATCTGGCTGAAGGTGAGCTGTTCAATGTCAGCCCGCACAAAACTGCCTTCGATGATTTGGGCGAAGCGGAATGCTCTTCATGTCATGGGAATCATTCCATCAGGCCGCTGACGGATGAGCAAGTTGGCGTCGGAGATGAATCTTTATGCGCCACCTGTCACAGCGAGGATGATGCTGGCTACGAAGCAGCCAAAGCGATGAAGCAAGCATTAGTGGATTTGAGCGAAACGTATATGGAAGCCAGAGAACTGATCGACGAAGCGGAGAGGAAGGGTGTTGGCGTATCAGATGAACAATTCGCACTTTTGGACGTACGGCATTCTCTTATTAACGTGCGTAAGTTAGTCCACGCATTCAATCCGGATACCCTTATTTCATCTGCTGAACGTGCCATGGAGGCTGCCGATGAGGTGCACCAGGCAGGTATTTCAGCCGTAGTGGAGGTTAAGAACCGCAGAAAAGGGTTTATCCTGTTTACATTGGTTACAATCGTTCTTATGGCTTTGGTCATCGTCAAAATCAAGCAAATAGAAAGAGACAAGGTTAAGTAGAATATCATGCATTTAGAGCGTCCCGCTTTGCGGGACAGCATAAAATAAGCCCGGAAATTGATTTACGGGCGGCGTTAAGCTATTAAGTTAAGATTCATTATAGTCTTCCACTCCCCCACCATCCCGAATACTCTTCTCCATCCTGCAGGATTCACGCATGTTTATCTTCAAGAGCCCACTGTGAACACCATCCCCCGGCTCATTGCCATTTTGATCTGCGTGTGATAATCCAATCCTGCCAATTTCGCCTCACCCAATATCTGATCGAACTGTTCAGCTTTGACGTGGTGCTTTGGTTCGATCAGCATGAAGGTTGCATCAGGTTTCAGCAGAGCAGCAACCTGACTTAAGAACCCCTTTCTATCCGGGACTTCGTGAACCACGTAGAATGCCAGCGCGAAATCAACATTTTGATCAGTTAACCCGATGTCTTTTTCACTGCATTGGTGCAGGGTGATTCTGTCCATTACTCCCTTCTTTGTGGCGAAATTGCGGGTTATCCTAAGCATTTCTTCCTGCAGGTCAACGGCGATTACACGGCCGCTCTTCCCGACCATTTCGGCTAACGCCACTGTGAATAATCCTCCTCCACAGCCCAAGTCTATGACCGTATTTCCCGGATTAACATAGGTACCAAAGATTTTTCTGGGATTCTGCAATAATCTTCGCAGGGGGCTATTCAGCCATTTTATCACCGATGGAGGGCAGACGTGCCCCATACTTTCCTCAGGCATTATGTTCTCCTAAATTTCATCATCTTCCAACCGCTTACCCATACTGACGACGTCGTCGAGTTTGTAGCCGATGCTTTGGTAGAAACCGACCGCCTGCATATTACTGGTTCTAACCTGCAGGTTGATCTTGGGGCATCCCTGTTTCTTTAGCATATTTTCTATAACTTCCATTATGTCTCGTGCGAAACCGCGCCGCTGATATTCGGGTAATACGGCGAGATAATGCACCCAGCCGCGATGCCCTTCGTATCCACCCATAACTGAAGCCACGATAGTATCATTCACCAATCCCACTAAAAACAGTTCAGGATTGACCTGCAACTGCCGGTCGATGTCTTTCTTCGGATCGTTCCAGGGTACGACCAGACCGCATCTGTGCCAGAGATCAATAACCTGACCTTCGTCCTGACTCTGATACGGTCTTATGTGTAGCTTGTCCATTGTGTCTAATGAATTAGCGGTAAGGTAGTTTACTTCAAAAAAAGCGCCAGTAGAAACCGGCGTTTTTAAGTCTTCATCTGTTCGTATGTCCTAAAGCAAAGACAGCACCGATTCCCTCGCCAGATCCAGCAATGGTCCCGGGAAAAGACCCAGCAACAGGATAACCAATCCGCAGAGGATGGCAGTTATGGCTACGGTTGGTGCCTTTTCTAAATCTTTCAGACCTTCTTCTTCGCGCATGTACATGATGACCATGACGCGCAGGTAGTAGAATACCGACACCACGCTGTTTAAAACCGCGATGACAACCAGCCAGATCAGTCCGGCTTTGACGCCCGCGGAAAAGACGTATAGCTTGCCGAAAAATCCAGCCAGAGGCGGAATGCCGGTCAGGGACAGCATGAAGATGGACATCAGCAGTGCCATAACCGGGTTGCGCGATCCCAACTGAGCGAAGTCCGACAGGAGGTAATTGCCTTCCCCTCGCCGGTTGACCAGCCAGGCGATGGTGAAAGCGCCCACGTTCATGAAACCGTAGGTGAACAGGTAGTAGAGCATCCCCGATGCGCCCAGTTCGTTGCCAGCCGCTAAACCGATCATCAGGTAACCTGCGTGAGTTATGGATGAATATGCCAGCATTCGTTTGATGCTGGACTGCGCCAGCGCGGCGAAGTTACCCAGGGTAATGGTCAGGGCGGCTGCAATCCACAGGGTCTTATCCCAGGGCAGACCCAGAGAAATGGCAGGATCGTAGAAGATGCGCAGAGCCGCTGCAAATGCCGCAGCCTTCGGCGCTGCCGACATGAATGCCGTCACCGGAGTGGGCGCGCCGTCATAGACGTCCGGCGACCAGAAGTGGAAGGGCACTACCGCCATTTTGAACAGCAATCCCACTAACAGCAGCGCTAATCCCACGCCCATGTATCCGCCCAGCGGGTTAGCTGATCCCGCCAGATAGGAGGTAATGTCAGCTAAGTTAGTGCTGCCCACCTGGCCGTAGATCAAGGCGATGCCGTACAGCAGGAATCCGGTGAAGAACGCTCCCAGCAGGAGATACTTCAGCGATGATTCGTTGGAACGGGCTCGCGATTTGTGGAAACCTGCCAGCACGTACAGCGAAATTGACATGGTTTCCAAGCCTAAGAAGAAGATCAGCAGATCGCCGGCGGACGACATGAAGGTCATGCCCAACACAGCGATGAGGATCAGCATGTAGTATTCGCCGTGATCGATTTCGTTGCGTTTCAGGTAGTTGGGGCTGTTGAAGACCACTAAGAAGGCGATAGCCAGAAACGCCAAGTTGAAGAAGGAGGCGAAGCCGTCTCCGAAGACCTGTCCTCCGAAACCGGCGCCCGCCGATCCCCATTTCATGACGCAGATGATACCGGCTAACACCAGTACGGTTAAGGTGGTCTGGTAAGCAACGTCCCTGTTCTTCTTACCGGTCAGTAAATCCGCCAGCAGGACTAAGATGACGCCTGCCCCCAGCACTAACTGGGTTCCAATGGCGGGTAGGTTGTAGGTGATGTTCATGGTTTATAGTAGTTGGTTGTTAGCAGTTAGCTGTTAGTTTATTCGCGTAGGGGTCGGTCTTGTGCCGACCCGTTTATCTATCCCACCACAAGCGGTGGGGCACCCTGCTGGATGATACTTTAGGTGATTATTTTTCACGCTGCTGTATCCAATTATAATCGAAGTATACACGATGAAAATTTGCTTGTTTAGCAGCTTCCCCTAGAAGATTTTGTATGTTATAAAAAAACTTCTTATCGATATTCTTAATCCCTTTGTAAGGCAGAGAATACCCAAGCCCTTGAATTTTCCGCATAATAATTCCATCTATGGGACAATATAACCAGGGTATTAGCCGTTTGGTAGTTTTCGTATCGAAAATTCTTAAATCAACCACAAGATCACGTAAAGATAAATTCAGTATTTTAGCGGCGTGACCCCATTTTATTCCTGGATTAACACGCGTATTCTTTCTATTCCTTTTCTTAAGAGCGCGTGTAATCTTATCCAATTGCTCTTCAAACCATGATTTAAAGCCTGTTTCATTATCTAAGTTTCTTAATTTATCCATTGGAATTTTCTGCAAAACACTTACTATATCATCTTTTGTCTCCTTCTCAAATACCCTAATTACAGAAGAGCCAGGCACAACTAATGCAGATTTTTGAATAATTAATCTACGATGTTCTTTCTTGATCTCTTTGAATTCCTCAATGAGTTTTGTGAGATTGATATTATTTTCCATGAGAATCTCCTCTCGCCTACATTTACTGTCAAGGCCATTGTAGGGTGCCCCACAGCTCTGCTGTGGGTTTTATGCTTTGGTGTTTTTCTTGTCTTAACTACTGATTACGATGATTGAACGTGCTAACAAGTCTCCGAACCTGACAGTGCGGGTGTTCTACCAATCGAGTGCGGGGGCTAGATGGCATATTAATATCAATTATTAAAATCTTTATTGAGAAATTGATATCTGATTCGATTCATATTTATCAATTTAACTTGAGAATCTATAAATATTTTTATCTGAGATTCATAAATATCATATTCACGCAGTACTTCAATCGCGTTTTCCTTTGTAGTCAAATTTACATCAGCATCATTTATGCGATTTTTAATAAATACTGTCACCGAAGCAACGTTACCTGTTAATAATAGGGCTTTGAATTCTGGATTTAAATCGATTAAACCATCGAGATGGTTAAATACTATTGTGCAATTTTGCTTTCCTAGGAATTGCAGGATTAGCCCTGCTCTCCATTTGGGTCTCTCGTAACCTGCACCGTCAAGAGCAGTAAAGACTGTTGGAAGGGCATATATATTATTATTGTTCTGCTCTAACCAGAAACCCCAATTCCCACGTTTTCCGTTTTGAATTGCGTTTCTCATAATGAACGATAGAGTTTTTGGGGCAACTTCTTTACATAACTTGTATCGAAATTCGTTGATTTTATCTAATTTTTCTAAACGTGTAATAAATGCATCGCTTTTTCCAGAGAAACCACGTTCACGCCATAAAATATAGGAATCTTCAATGTCATCCCAAATCCTTTTATAATCTCGAGATTGTCGTATAGTAGCGCTAAATAATCCTTTTCTGATTGCTGTGATACATGCACCGATTATCGCAATTATTGATGCAATGAGTCCTATCAATTCAATCATTTCAATACCTATCATTGGGCAACGGGTGGAATGGGCGTAAGCCTCCTTAGTCCAGTCCCGTAGGTTGGGTTAAGCAAAGTGCGGCGAAGCCGTCCCTTCGGGACAACCCAACATTTTATTACGCACCGGGCTAAAGTTCCGGTGCTCAGTTTTATTCCTACAAAGTCGTTAAAACGACTGGTGCGTTCCGGTGCCCCATATCTCTGCTGTGGGTTTTATGCTTTGGTGTATTCTTGTCTTAACCGCTGATTACGCTGATTGCACAGATTACCTAATTAGTGTCATCAGTTTAAGTAGGGTGGACTAAAGCGTAGCGCAGTCCACCAATTAGAATTATTTACTCGGTGGACTGCATCCCGACAAGCCAGGACTTAGTCCACCCTACGCCACTATACTAAACCCAACCCACATTCTACATTCTGCAATCCTACCCCAAAACTCCACACAAAATCCAGAATGGCAGCATCCCGCCCACGTTGAACAAAGCGTGTATGAGTATCGCCGGAATTAAACTACCGGTCTTCTCCCGGTAATGACCAGCCACAAACCCCAGACCCGTGGCGAATACCATCGGACCAATCACGGCTGGTCCTATTTTCGTTACGAGCACAATATGCATAGATCCGAAGAACAGCGCGCTGAAAATGACCGGTATGCTGGTGGGCCACTTCCAGAAAATACGCACCCGGCGGTCTCTCAGCGGTGCTAAGTAGCTCTGCAATAAGCCTCTGGTCAGGATCTCCTCGCAGGTGCTGGCCCAAATCCAGATGAACAGGATGTCATGGATTATAGTGGAGAAGCTTGTTTCTTCTGAACCCACACCGACATAGCGCAAAACTGAAAGGCAGGCTGTTGGCAAAGCCCACAGGAAAATCGTCGGCTTCAGGCGAAAAGAGCCCCGGGTGAAGCCGTAATCTGCCAGCTTGCCCTTGCTAAAGCGATACGCCAGGATGATCGCCGCCAATGCCATGATGCTGTGCGTCACCAATGACTTGGGGGGAAAGCTGGTAGAATTCAGTGGCGTAAGTCTTGACAGATAGAGCGCGGGCACGGCAATGGCTATACCCAGCAGCAAAGCTTTTATAATTAATGATCTTTTCAAGGTTTTCCTCCTCCCGTTTTTATGCGGTAGGATTTTCTGCCCTTTTCATAATAGCCGTCATTCCCGCTACGTCGGGAATCTGACGGCGCAATGTCAGATTCTGGACAATGCCAGAATGACATTACTGGGATAATCCCGGCTGTTGACTGCGGGGAGTCAACAACACTTGTAATTTACCTTACCCACAGCAGAGCTGTGGGGCACCAGGGCAAATTCAGTAAATAAACCCTGAGAAACCAAATTCAATACCATAAGATGTATTGGTGGCAGTTTCATCGGTTTCTCCAGAAGTATGACGCTCTGCTTTATAGAAAGGAGCTATTTTAATTCCAAAATGATCAATTAACTTGAGAAAGTATCCGCCAAATATTTTATAACTAACCTCGGATGCGCTGTATTTAGATAAATCAGTTGCCGTCAAGGATGTAAGTTTAAAGCTTACCGTCGTTCCAACGAAGGGATACTGTTTGATGTTTTTATTCCCGAAAAAATATTGCACTGTGGGCCCAAATCCTATTGCTGATTGATGACTGCCGTTGCTGACATCATCAGAATAGAATTCTAATGTACCCCCTAAAGTAAGCTTCTCAATTATGAAATAATGGACGCTGGGTGATAGATAAAATTCAGTATGATTTTCATTATCGGTAATTCCGTACATAGAGCCTTCACTTTTAGTATAGGTGAAATACCCCATGCCACTGATCTCGACTGAATTCTGATCAAGCTCATATTCCGCAGCGTACGAAGTCAAAGAAATCATAAATATGATGAATACACTAATTCGTATTTGATACATCCTCTCCTCACAGGTTTCTGTGCTTAACCCAACCTATACAAAACAAACCTGGATTCCGGCTGTTCCGCCGGGATGACACTCGGTATTGTCATGCCGGTGTCATTGACGTATTAAAGAGTTCTATTCCAACTTAAATCCGGTGGATTTGAACTTTTCACGTACAAAATCCCTAACTACTTCAGCTAAGGAGATAGCTTCTTCTGTTTCTTTCAAAGTCGGCATATAGAAATCGTCAGGATAACGGATGACAGTACCGTAAGGCGTCAGCATCGGGACTTTCCTATCTAATAAAACTCTGAAAGAATCATCCACCGCCATACAATCCTTCAATAGCACAGCAAGGTCGTGGGTTTTATTTATTTCAATATCGTTATACGCGAGATAAGCCTTCAAATACTTTTCTGCACACTGCTGCATATGAAAACAGATCATGTCAGTGACAGGCTTCTCCGAACGGAATTCGTTTAATCCTATTTTATAATCATGCTCGGCTTTGATCGTCCAATTCCGTATGGTATCCGGGTTCATACGCGCGCCCCTTCTTTGTTGGCATAATAGGTCACTTTACCTTTGTCAACTTTATCGCGGTTGAATTCCTCTTCAGATTTTATTAAGATATCTGCTGAGATGTCCTTTTGTGCCAGATACAAGGAAAGCGAATACCAAATCTCCCGTTTTTCCGACCAATCTACTTCGCGATCGGTTATGGCCAGAAAATCCCAATCGCTGTGCTTGTGTTCTTCATCCCGCACGCGGCTACCGAAGAGGATCAATTTCCTGACTTCCAAGCCACGCTTGTTAAACTCCTCACGGATTTTCTTCGCTATTAATTCTTTCGTCTTTTTGTTTGTCATGAATTTTCATTTCGGTTTAAGCTAACCATCCCACAGCAGGGCTGGGGGCATCCTTTAAGTTATTGGGTAGTGACAGACAAGAATGTCCGTCCTCCGCTTAACAACTACTTCGGCAGATTCTCCAAAAACACTCTCACCGACGTCTCCATCTTGGAAAGGAACATCTGCGGATAGACGCCCATTATCACGGTCATGGCGACCAGCGGATAGAGCACAATTTTTTCGCGCAGGGTGAGGTCTTGCAGTTCCTTGTTCTCATCCTTGTCCAACTTACCGTAGAACACCCTCTGGATCATCCATAACAGGTACACAGCCGCGAAGATGACTCCCGTAGCCGCGAATGCTGCATACACCCAGTTCGCTTTGAAAGTGCCCAATAGTATCAGATATTCACCAATGAAACCGTTTAAGCCGGGCAGACCGATGGATGACAGAGCGATGATGATAAACACCGTAGCGTATTTGGGCATCACCTTGGCGATGCCGCCGTAATCAGCGATCATGCGGGTGTGACGGCGTTCATAGATTACTCCCACTAAGAAGAAGAGCGCTCCGGTGGATATGCCGTGATTCAACATCTGCATGATGCTGCCGGATACTCCCTGCTGGTTCAAAGCGAACATACCCAGCATCACGAAGCCCAAATGGGAAACTGAAGAATAAGCCACCAGTTTCTTCATGTCCGGTTGCACCATGGCAACCAAGGCTCCATATATGATGCCGATAATCGCCAGTACGGAAATCACCGGAACAAAATGCGCCACTGCATCGGGGAACAAGGGCATAGCAAAACGCAGAAAACCGTAGGTTCCCATCTTCAGCAGTACGCCGGCAAGGATGACCGATCCGGCGGTGGGCGCTTCCACGTGAGCATCAGGCAGCCACGTATGGAAGGGGAACATGGGCACCTTGATCGCAAACGCCAGCGCGAAAGCAGCGAACAGCCATAACTGCGCCTGCACGGCAGGTTTACCCATAGCGTAGATCTGCATCAGGTCGAAGGTGCGCAAGCCAGTGACTGGATCGGCACTGTGGAAGTAGAGCCACAGAATCGCCACTAACATGAGTACGGAACCGAACATGGTGAACAGGAAGAACTTGACCGCGGCGTAAATCCGCTGAGGTCCGCCCCAGATTCCTATCAGCAGGTACATGGGTACCAGCATCACTTCCCAGAAGACGTAGAATAGCACTAAATCGAGGCTGCAGAAGACGCCCAGCATACCGGTCTGCAGAAACAGGAAGCTGAAGTGATATTCCTTGACCCGCTTCTGGATGGATGACCAGGAACCGATGATGCACAGCGGTCCCAGGAAGGTAGTCAGCAGGATCAGCCAGAAGCTGATGCCGTCAATACCCAAGTGGTAACTGGACCCGATTGTGGGAATCCAGCTGACGACCTCCTCGAACTGCATGGCTGCTGTATTTGGATCGAACCTGAAGTACAGCGGAATGCAGATGACGAAATCAATCAGGGTGGCGATTAGAGCCACGCCGCGTATGGCGCTTTTATTGTCCCTCGGCAGCAGCAGGATCACGCTCGCCGCGATCAGGGGTATGAAGATTATCCAGGATAGCATGAAGTTAGGTTTTAGTTGTTAGGGGTTAGGGATTGGTTATTCGTTTTGTTGTCGGGTGTGAAGACCGGACAGTATGGAAAATCTGGAAATCAGTCTACTTAATAATTGCTTGCGGTTTATAATCTCGATAAAAACTCCCGTTATATGCACTATTATAATACTTTGCACGAATCATACAGGAGACAACTCCGCTTTCGAACACAACCCAGACATTTCCATAGTTGTATTTCGGACCGTCGTAGGATTCAATAGCTCTAGGTTCTCCAATAAGCCTAACTACTTCACTCGGCGTCATTCCAAGTTCTATATTTTCAACTGCTAATTTTGTTTTCTTCTTAATTTCGTATTTTATCGCTTCTAATTCGTCAATATTCTCAAAGGCATCTTTTCTTTTTTTTCTCAATTTTACAACTTCATCTACATCATCTGTAGATAATTGATTTTGTATGTTTCTTATTTCAGATTCTAGTTCATCTATCTTCTCTTGTTGGTCTTTTATCTTTATTTGTAGATCGTCGTTCTCCTTTATCTCTCGTATTTTTTCTTCAATATAGTTTTTTTCAATTTCCGCTTTCACGGTCATTGATATAGAGATACTTTCACCTTTAAAATCCAATTCCTCGGAGACAATTTCAACCTTCAATAATGCAGCGGCATAGGTTTTTATTTCATCTCTAGTAAGCTTCCAATTAGTAACATCAGTTTGGCTTTCAATATATGTACCTGCCTTTTCTATGCACAATCGTTTTGCCTCAAGAAAACAGATTCTTTTCGCGTCATTCTTAGTGTCGTTATCCCCCATCACATATTTGTAACTTGCGTAAATCTCATCAGATTGTGCATACAGCTTGATTTGAAATATCTGAAGGAGTACGACTAGATAAAAAATCTTTCTGATAGTCATGATTGTCTCTTTGCACGGTGTCCCACAGCTCTGCTGTGGTTTGGTTTGCTGATGCACCGGACTGCTCCAAGGGAGTCCCTTCGGGAAAGTTCCGGTGCTCAAATTTATTGCTACAAAGTCGTTGAAACGACTGGTGGATTTTCCAAGTCTCCAACGGTTTCGGACACTAATTAAATATCTTTAATCCGCCCGGAAATGAATTTCCAGGCTAATTTAATGCTGTCCCGCTTAAGCGGGGCGCTCAAAAACCTTTACGTCCCGTAGGGACAGAAATTGAATAGCTCGGGAATTCATTCCCGTGCGTTTGGTGCAGTCTGGTGCCCCACAGCTTTGTGGTGGATTAGTCTGCACCGGACTGAAGTTCCGGTGCTCACATTTGGTATTCAATTGACTGAAGTCAATGAGCATGGATATTCTCAGTCTCTTCAGAGACTTGGATATATATTGTGAGCTCCCGAAATTTATTCGGGAGGCTTACTTGGCAGAATGCACCACCTCCGTTCCTCTATTTATAATAACCCGAAAGCTCTCATCTGTGGTCGACCAGTCCACCACATCCACTTTGATGGGTAAGTTCGATTCAGAGAAGGCGTTCAGCAGGCGAGTGTAGCGCCTGAGGGGCAGCGGTTCTTCCGTCATGATCACTAGATCGAGATCGGAAAACTCCTTCACGGTTTCAGTAACCCGTGAACCGAAAGCCAGCACGTCAAACTCCGGCACATGTTCAGCTAAGATGCGCTTGACAGTTTCCAGGTGACCCTGATCCAGGTTAATCATGATCTCTCGTTTCCAGAGCCTTTAAAAGAGCAGAAGCATCATCGAAGAATTCAATAGCAGCTTTATATACAGACCGGGCTTTCGCATCATCGTAAGTGTGCGAGGTAATGTTGCGCATCTGGCGATAATCCATCCAGCTTTCGATGTCTTTCAGGATGCCAACCTGTGCAGCTTCGCGAAGGAGATCACGGAATGAGAGAGTATCTATAAGCGCTGGATTCGGCGATTCCAGTTCAAGCTGACGCTTAAGCATCTTCCAGCAGAGTTCGTAGGTGTATTCGAAGCGCTGGATGACGGCATCACGCAGCTCCTCGTCTTCACGAGCCGTCTGAGACCGCTGGATGGCGCGATCTAAGCTGGCTATGGCTTTTTTCAGAGATGTGAAATCTAAGCGCATTTGTTATTAGCCTTTGTACATGCACCGGACTGCTCCAAGGGAGTCCCTTCGGGAAAGTTCCGGTGCTCAATTTATTTGCTACAAAGTCGTTGAAACGACTGGTGTGTTTTCTAAGCCTCCAACGGTTTCGGACACTAATTAAATGTCTTTAATCCGCCCGGAAATGAATTTCCAGGCTAATTTTATGCTGTCCCGCTTAAGCGGGGCGCTCAAAAACCTTTACGTCCCGTAGGGACAGAAATTGAATAGCTCGGGAATTCATTCCCGTGCTTTTGGTGTAATTTGGTGCCCCACAGCTCTGCTGTGGGTTTATCTTTTGGTGGACTGCACTTCGATTCGTCTTCGTTTAGTCCACCCTACTGCTGCCTATTGCCAGCGGGGGCAAGCCCCCGCGCTACACAACAGGTTTCACAATCCAAACGTTTCCTGCGGCATTTCGTCCTTTTTCAAACCCTTCGGCAGATCGAAGAGCGACGCCGGGCAATCGTGTTTGGTGACTTCAGTTATATTGGTTGAATACTCTTTGCCGTTGTCACCAAAGGTTTCGATCTTTACCGGTAAGCCGAAATCCATCCCCTGTTTATCCCCACCAGCGGATTCTCCTGTGAACATTCCAAAGAAGGATGACTGATTGGGGATGATCTCTGAGAAGAACTCACCCATATCCTGTAACACCTTGAACTCGTCTTTATCGATGCCAACCTTGTCAAAGTTCACAGTCCAGAATTCCGCCTTCTTTTTACCGTCGGCGTACCCTTCATAATGATCGCAGACCCAGGAAAGAACCTTGACGCTAGAGGCAATCTTTTTAAAGGACATTTCGGGTTCTTTGGTGGGTATTTTATCGCCCATCATCTGCATCATCATGTCACGCTGTGCGGGAGGCATCGACTGCATCTGCTCATCTAATTCCTTGAACATTGCATCTAATTGTTTCTTCAATTTTTGCAGATCCTCCCGGGTCATCTCAAAGTAGCTTCCGTTATCCTTGTCAATTACCCAAAGTAGGTCCTTATCAGCTCGGAAAATAGCAACGTGAACTTCATCTCCGTCTTCAAATTCCATACGCATGCCTTTGCTTTGCAGATAAGCGCGCTGTTGGCTCTTCTCGCTTTCGGATTCGTTCGGTGCTCCGGTTTTACTTACGATCAGAACTCCAGCGCTGCAGGTGCAGGCGAGGATTAGGAGGATGGTTATAGTCAGTGTGATTATTCTCATATGAGTCTCTTGATAGTTAGTTGTTAGGGGTTAGGAATTACTTTTCTTTCTACCACACAAACACCAGCACAATCACCAGCACCGCCGCGCCCATGATGAGGGCGTAGTTCTGCACGAAACCGGTCTGCACTTTGCGCAGATGACCGGCGATGAAATCAACCACCGTTGCTGCCCCGTTTACCATACCATCCACGATCTTGACGTCGAAGAAGCGCCAGAGGAAGAAGTCGGAGGTTTTCTCAATAGGCGTCACGACGCCAGCTTCGTAAATTTCATCCACGAAATATTTGTTATAGACCAGTTTGTGCAGCGGTCCGATGGCGCTTACTATCTTACCCGGAATGTCTGTCTTCTTTATGTAAAACAGGTAAGCGATACCGATTCCAGCAAGAGCGATCAAAACACTGACGATCATGACTGTCATTTCAATTCCTGAACTATGTATGCCGTGCCCCTGGTGTAGAGTCGAAATGTGTTCAGATCCTGCGAAAACCGGATGGAACCAGTGCTCGATATGGTTGCCGCCGCCTAAAACGTGAGGGATACCCACCCAGCCTCCAATGATGGAAAGAACCGCTAAAATCATCAAAGGTACAGTCATCACTGACGGTGATTCGTGGGGGTGTTCGCCACTCTGTGCAGGTTTAAATTCTCCGAAGAAGGTCATATATACCAGTCGGAACATGTAGAAGGCTGTCAAACCCGCAGCGATCGCTCCGATTACCCAGACGGCGATGTTTCCGCTGGAAAATGCTTTCCATAATATCTCATCTTTCGAGAAGAATCCTGAGAAGCCGGGGATACCAGCGATAGCCAGCGTCGCCAGCAGGAAAGTCCAATAGGTTTTAGGCATGTGTTTTCTCAATCCACCCATATTGCGCATGTCCTGAGGATCATCGTGGCTGCCGGTTTTTTCCATGTAATGATGCATAGCATGGATGATGGAACCCGATCCCATGAACAGTAGCGCTTTGAAAAAAGCGTGCGTCATCAGGTGGAATATGCCCGCTCCGAAAGCTCCCACTCCGCAGGCTAAGAACATGTAACCCAACTGCGAGACGGTGGAATAAGCCAGCACCTTTTTGATGTCAAATTGAGCCAACCCTATAGTAGCAGCGAAAATTGCTGTCGCCGCGCCTATTCCGGCGACTACCGCCATCGAAACCGGCGCTAACGTATAGAGAATATTCGATCTTGCAACCATATAGACGCCAGCGGTAACCATGGTGGCGGCGTGAATCAAGGCTGAAACGGGCGTCGGACCAGCCATAGCATCGGGCAACCAGACGTAAAGGGGCAGTTGCGCCGATTTGCCACAAGCACCAAGAAAAAGCAGCAGCGTGATAGCCGTAACCACTCCCGAACCGTAAGGCATGCCCGTCGCTCGGGCGAAGACGGTTTCGAAATCCAGTGACCCGAAGGCGACGAATATCAGAAACATAGCCAGCAGAAAGCCGAAATCTCCAATGCGGTTGACAATGAAAGCTTTCTTTCCAGCGATGGCTTTGTCCATGTCATCCCACCAGAAACCGATCAGCAGGTAGCTGCACAGCCCCACGCCTTCCCAGCCTACGAACATCAGCAGGTAGTTGTCCGCCATGACCAGCAGAAGCATGAAAAAAGCAAACAGGTTCAACTGGGTGAAGTAGCGTACTACTCCGGGATCACCCTTCATGTAACCGATGGAATAGACGTGGATCAAGAATCCTACTCCGGTAACCACCAGGATCATCACGGCAGATAGGGGGTCAATCAGGAAACTGATATTGGCGCTGAAATCCCCGACATGCATCCAGGTGTAAAGGGTCTGGGTCAGCGAGCGTTCTTCGGCGTGCATTCCCAGCAGTTGGAAGAAGACGACAGCCGATACGATGAAGGACAGAAACATGGCTCCGCTGGCTAAGATGCCGGCAGCGCCGGGTGATTGTTTCTTCCCCAGCAAGCCGTTTATCAGCATTCCTAAAAATGGAAATGCGGGGATCAGCCAGAGGAGGGCGCTGTGTGTTGTAGTTATGGTTTCGTGGTGCATTGATTTTGGTTTGTTAAGTTATTTGAAAGGTGGATTAGTGAAGATTAGTCCACCATTTTATTTTAGTATCCAAGCATGCTTCGTTCCTGTAGCGCCTATGTATGCCACCCACCGTGTGGATGCGATTGCTATATGTCATATTTGTTTTTTAATACAATCAAACATAGCAACAAAGTAATTTTTATCTCTTTCAATGATTTCTCGTATGCTCTTTCTATTTCTGTATGATGATTCTTTATTTAGTACGGAATTAGAAAATATTGATAGAATTATTTTGACTCTTTTATCATCATCATTTTTAAGCATTTTTTTGAACTTTGAATTAATAACTAGTAAACTTGGAAAGCGTACTCTGATAACAGATGGATGTGGCCCGCTAGTGCTTTCTAAACTATCTTTTACGACATCATAAACTTTATCTCCGGCACAAATAATATAATCAGGTTGCAGAAGTTCAATCTCTTTGATGGAAAACCATCTAAAACATTTTTTTAAGCTTTCAGAATTATCAGTTGTTTTATTGCCGTCCCGAAACGAAAATTTGGAAAGGTTTGTTGCTGAAATAGACTTATAAATATTCTGATTGCTTTGAGTTGTAGGATTTGATAAATAATTCAATATACCTGCAATTACTGGTAAATGGCCCGTATCAAATGGTTGCATCATTACCTTGCCATGATTTTTAAAATTGATATTTTGACGATTGATCGCATAATTTTCCTTATCCCCATCTCGCCATTTTATCGCCCATTTTATTGAAATGTCATCTGTTGGAGAAAGATTTTGACTCAAAGCATAAATGAATATTTTCGTGGATGCTTCAAAATATTCTTCCCCGATATAGGGAATATAGCCGGGTATGAACATTTCTTTGTTATTTTTTTTTGCTTTAACGATACCACCAAAACTTTCCACGATTGACTGATATTGAATGGAAATTTTTCGGGCATTTTCAACCAAAGTCTGTATAGCTTTGTCTCTATTCATAATTTGTTATACATAACGGTGAGCATCACCTGGACCAAAAACCGAATGGCTTTTGGGATCTTGTGAATACCCATATTCGGGTTGTTTTCATTCTATTTTGCATTGGACCCAGGCAGCATAAAGCTGATATTTGGTGTTTTCATAGAGCCTAATCAGAGTTCCCTTCTTTGCCTTCTTTCCGTATAGTTCAATAAAAGCTATGAAATCATCAAAGTGGTTTTCATCATCATTTTCGACAAATGATTGTACAAGCATTATGGCATACCTTGCGAAAAATCGCTTGGTTTCAATGACCGCCGAGGCTGTTCTGTGTAGGAATTGATAGCGAATATGGTTTGGTATAGGTTCTGATAGGCCAATATTCTCTGATATTTGAGCCATCCTTTCATGGACACCTTTTATAGATGTCCTTTGACGCCACTTCTCAAGCGGAACGTCGAAATCCTCACGCGCTTTGCCTTCTACCATCATCGCAATTAGACCACCAGATGATGTTACAAGAGCAAAAACATCGTTTTGAGATGGGGGCGGACCACCATCGAGGACCACTTTATACTCTGGAATAGCAAGTACAAGTTGCGCATCTCTGAGGTTCTCGTCCTCTGCTGAAGTAAAGATTGCTTTGATTTCTGGAGGAAGTTCATCTGATTTTTCCCAAGACAAAGCCGTGGACATAGCGGAAAATCCTTGTTTCCAGTGCTTGTCAGGTTCAGTGAGAAACTGTTTCCAAGTGTTAAAACCTTCTGTTGGTACAAATATGCGTTTTTGTTTCATATTATTGTTACCCCAACAATGATTATGCAATCTGTAAAAATCGCCGTGAAGTATGCTCCCGACAGTTGTCATGTACCCGGATCGTTGCAGGCGAGACGAAGCATGTCCCCCAGGCTATATTTATATCAGCAATCTTCTAAATCCGTAATCATGCGCTGTATCGTCTGAGCTAGCTCTTCGATGTGGGTGTCACAAACTGAGTATACAACTTCAGCATCAAGATCGAAATAATGATGTGTGAGTATATCTCGCATCCCCTTAACTCGATTCCATGTGACTTGTGGATACTGAGATAACAGTTTACCTTCTGTTACTTTATCAAGGTTCTTGACGCTTTCGCCAATAGCGATCAGTTGCATGCAAATAGCATCAAGTTTTTCCAGCCCTTTTTCGGAAATCGTGAAATCTTCAGGTGATGCAATCGAAGCGAAGCGCTTGGCGACAGTCTTAGTAGATAATAGGATCTGGTTCAGTATTTCCCTGACCAATTCAACATCATACATAGACGGCTTCCTGTTCGATTCGCCGTTTGAGAAAAGTATTCATTCTTTCCCGGTAACGGACGACATCTACCGGTTTGTGCAATAACGCTTCCAACTCCTGCTTTATTCCGACCAGGGTAAGTAGATCGGGTTTGGCAAGCTCAACCACTACATCTACATCGCTGGTATCAGTATTTTCTTCTCTGGCACATGAACCAAACACACCGATGCGAATGATACCAAATTCATCTTCGTTAGAATTTCGAAAACTTGCCAGAGCACGCAAGATTTCATTGCGTTTCATTGGATATTCCTTTTTCTGTTGCGTTAGGTCTTGTCAGTCAACTGACTGATGTGACCTGACGCCAGTCTTTACTGTCAGGTCATGCGTCTTCGGCACAGGACCTGACAGAACGTTTTATTCTGTATTCCGACTTCTATCTTCTGTCTTCTATATTATTATTTCTCACCACCTCATCAAATTCACGTCATCAATATTGATTGTTTCCTTGTGTCTGAACAGGACCACGATGATTGCCAGACCTACAGCAACTTCTGCGGCTGCGACTACCAACGAGAAGAAGACGAATATCTGCCCTCCGGCGTCACCCCAATGGCGGGCGAAGGCGATAAAGGAAAGATTGACGGCATTCAGCATCAGTTCTATAGATGCAAAGATGATGATGGCGTTCTTGCGCGTTAAGACTCCCGCCACGCCGATGCAGAAGAGAAACGCCGATAGAACCAGGTAGTGATTTAGGGAAATTATCATTTATTTTCCTGTAGCAGTTGGCTGTTGGCAGTTAGTTGTTAGCTGTTGGCTTTGTAGCTTGGTGGACTGCGTCCCGCTTGGGCGGGACTTAGTCCACCCTACTTTTTTTATTCTGACTCCTGACTTCTGGCTCCCGACTACTCATCACAACTTCTTCTTCGCCAGCACGACCGCGCCGATGATGGCTGCCAGTAAAAGGAAACTGGCGATTTCGAAGGGCAGCAGGTAGGTGGTGAAGAGAGTCATGCCCACATTTTCCACCGTTCCGAAACCTTCCGGGGAACTGCGCAGGAATCCTGAATCAGCAGGAATCGCCACCGACCGGAGTACCACGGCAGTAACCACCATCATCAAACCCGCCACGATGACGCCCAGAATTTTCAGCGTTACTGCACCGCCTTCGTTGATCTTTTTCAGATTAAGCAGCATGATCACGAAGAGGAACAGCACCATGATGGCTCCGGCATAAACGATGATCTGTATGGCTGCGATAAAGGGCGCCATCAGCATCACGTACATGGCTGCGGTACTGAAAAGCGCCAGGATGAGAAAGAGCACCGAGGCGATGGGATTCTTTTTCAGGATGACCATCATACTGGAAAAGATGATTATGATGGACAGTATGATGAAGAAAATTGCTTCCATTTTGACTCTTAAGATAATGCGGTTATTCAATCTAAAAAAGATAAAAATTTAACCGGTTTAAATCAATCACTTTATGCGCTTTTTTTCTCAATTTAGGATGGGGAGATTGCGCTGTTTTTTATATAGGGCTTGATTAACGGCGATAAATTTGTTATATTGGTAAGAATAGATTTTAATGAGAACTTCTATCTGATGGAGACTGCTATGCTTAAGACGTGGTTCGCGCTTTTGTTCGCCTTTGTAATGGTGATTACAACTGGTTATGCTGCTGATAACGATTATCCCATTTCACCTGCCGGGATTTGCACCGATCATGAAACGCAAAACCTGGATGAAATTGGGGATATCATAAGAACAATTCCTGCACCCCAGCCGCAGGGATTGAATACTCTGGTGGGATCGTGCTGGGTGGAAGATACGCTGATAGTCTTCGAGAATGTAGATCCCTACACCGAACTATCCAAATTCTATAAGATAGATCCTGCCGATGGTACGGTCTTAGATGAGGTTGTCCTGCCGTTCGATGGTTGGGTGATGGGTGCATCCTTTGCTGATGATGGTATCTGGGTGGTGAAATGGCACCCGCAGAATGTGATTTACAAAATCGGTCTGGATGGGAGTCTGATCAGTCAGTTTACCCCATCTACGGAGGATTATTCCTGCCGTATGGTGGCATACGATGACGGGAATCTCTGGGTTGGAGCCAATAGAAACGGCAACGATACGAAACTGTATGAGATGGCGACGGATGGAACGATCTTAGAGGAGTACAATACCAACTCTTCGGTAGGTTGGTACATGGACGGCGATATCGCAGCCGAAGCTGGGGTAGATTCAAACATAATCGTCTGCGATAATTTGGGAGGAGCCGTCAAGCGGCTGCACGTATCGGGAGGTATCGTCAGCGTGATTGATCAGTTCACATCTCCCGTGAGCTTCCCGGATTACGCTGAAGGATTGACGCACGATGGTGCGGATATTTGGCATAATTCAGCTTATGGCGCCGAAGGCGTTATCTGGGTAATAGATGACGGCATCGGAGCTCCACCACCTCCACCGGAAATGATCGTGGAATTGACCTACGTGTCGGGTTCTCCGGTACCTGCCGGCGGCGGAACATTGTACTACAGCATCTGGGGAGAAAATCAGGGTTTAGTGCCTCTAGACTACGACATCTGGATTGATAAGACCTACGAAAGCACCGACACTACCACGTTGATTATACGTGAGATCACCAACTACCAGCCCGGCTGGCAGATCAACCGTCCAGACGCCTGGTTTCCGGTACCTTCAAACTGGCCCGGCGGCAACTATGAATTCAGGATTTACTCGGGCTGGCATCCGGAATACGATGTGTGGCATACGGACGCCTTTTCCTGGTCGAAATCCGGTTCGGTTGATTTGGACTACGACTTCGAAGCCAACCTGCCGCTGAACGCTTCCGATCCTTTCGAGGACATCGGTATGAACCGTGTCAATCACTCAGTGCCGAGCAAGTTTGAAGTCATCAGTGCTTATCCCAACCCGTTTAATCCGATGACAACTATCAGTTTCACTCTACCAAATGCAAGTTTGGTTAAACTGGAAGTGTTTGATATAAACGGTCGTGCTATAAAGGGCGCACACACAGGTGCGCCCCTACAACTGGTCAACGGTTGGAGGGATGCGGGGGTGCATGAGGTGGTGTTTGATGGATCTGAGTTGGCGTCGGGGATATACCTTTATAGACTCGAAGCGTCGGGGTCAGGGGCGACCCCGACTACGGAATTTATTGCATCGGGGAAGATGGTGCTTCTCAAGTAAAAAGGAAAAAGTGCAAAGGAAAAAGTAGAGGGCTGTCCTGAATAGGTCAGCCCTTTTTATCTGATACTCCCATTAATACCCTTTTTTCTTGGATGTTTCCTCGTATTAATATATATTTTATCCGCTTGAATAGAAACACCAGGTTTTCCTTGCTAACAACAAATCAATCTGGAGATTTGCTTTTATGGATAGGCAGAATCTAGAAACGGTCCTGATGGAAAACAGAAAGTTCGTTCCGTCAGATGAGTTCAAAAAGAGAGCGCACATTTCATCACTCGATGAATATTTTACTCGCTATAGAAAGAGTATTGACGATCCGGAAAAATTCTGGGGGTCAATTGCCGAAGAACTCCACTGGTTTAAGAAGTGGGACCGGGTGCTGAATGAAGAAGATGCACCCTTCTTCAAATGGTTCGAGAACGGTAAGACGAACATCTCTTACAACTGCTTAGACCGCCATCTGGAAACGGGCGTCCGCAATAAAGCCGCAATTATCTGGGAAGGAGAACCCGGCGAACAGCGCGTCCTGACCTACTGGGATTTGGCTCGTGAGGTGAACAAATTTGCCAATGCACTGAGAAATTTGGGCATCAAGCATGGTGATCGGATAGCGATCTACCTGCCGATGATCCCTGAACTGGCTATAGCAATGTTGGCCTGCGCGCGTATCGGAGCGATTCATACCGTTATCTTCGCCGGTTTTTCCGCAGAATCGATCAGGGACCGTGTGTTGGACTGTGATGCCAGGATGGTCATCACTGCTGATGGAGGCTGGCGGCGCGGTAACGTTCTTCAGCTTAAAAACATCGTGGATGAAGCGATCCAGGAGTGCGACTGTGTTAAGGATGTTGTGGTTGTTAAACGAGCACATGGAGACCCTTTTCCGTGTCATATTAAGGAGGGGCGCGATCACTGGTATCACAGAATTATCGATGAGGTATCCGCAGTTTGTCCTCCGGCAGAGGTAGATAGTGAAGACCTTCTGTTCTTACTCTATACCAGCGGCACTACAGGCAAGCCCAAAGGAATTATTCACACCACTGGCGGATATATGGTGTTTACATACCTGACGGCAAAGTACGTTTTCGACTTAAGACCGGAAGATGTCTATTGGTGCACTGCGGATATTGGCTGGGTCACAGGACACAGCTATATAGTGTATGGACCGCTGGCGAATGGAGCCACCTGTTTGATGTATGAAGGAACACCAAACTGGCCTGATAAAGGCAGATTCTGGAATATCATCGAAAAATACGGCGTTACGGTCTTTTACACTGCTCCCACTGCGATAAGGACCTTCATGAAATGGGGAGAGAGATGGCCCGAGAAATATGATCTATCTTCATTGCGCCTTCTGGGAACAGTAGGTGAACCGATCAACCCTGAAGCGTGGATCTGGTATAATAAAATTATCGGAGGAGAGAATTGCCCAATTGTGGACACCTGGTGGCAGACGGAAACCGGTGGAATCATGATTACGCCGCTGCCGGGATGTATGGACACCAAGCCGGGGAGCGCTACATATCCATTCTTCGGGATCGATGTTACTGTATTGAATGAATCCGGTGAAGAAACCGAAGCGGGTTTCTTAGCCATTAAAAAGCCCTGGCCGGGTATGCTAAGGGGTATCTACAGTGATGCCAAACGCTATAAGGAAACGTATTGGTCGAAATGGCCGGACGTATACTTTCCAGGTGATGGCGCCAAGAAGGACAGTGACGGCTACTACTGGATTTTAGGCAGGGTGGATGATGTGGTAAACGTTTCCGGACACCGCATAGGAACTGCGGAACTGGAAAGTATATTCGTTGAACACGAAACCATCGCCGAATCTGCAGTTATCGGTATAAAACATGAAGTAAAGGGGCAGGCTTTGGTGGCGTTTGTGAGCTTGAAAGAGGGTGTAAAAGCATCGCCGGAATTAGAGGGTGAGCTAAAGCACTGGGTTGTGAAAAAGATAGGGAAATTCGCCATTCCCGAAAGGATTATTTTCGCTGCAGACCTTCCTAAAACACGTTCGGGAAAGATCATGCGGCGCTTGCTGCGAGACGTTTCTGAAGGGAGGGCTCTGGGCAACATCACGACTCTTGCAGATGCGGCTGTGATAGATGATTTAAAAGCCAAATACGAAGAAGGGTAAGCCAAATTATATCAAACTCAGCTCCGGTACTTCCCGTATAGCTTGGTAATGAAGCAAAATTATACCCAAAGCAAACTTCATTCTTGTAAATTCTTAGAAGTTTCTGTTGCTTTCCTATGAAAGTAACGTTATACTATGGTGAAAAAAATAGAGAATTCCTGGCACAATATAAATCAGATAAGAGGGTGGCAGGGAATTCCGATCAGGAGTTAATAATGGACAAAGAGAAAATTAAAACAACGTTAGATTTGGTACGCCCCGCACTTCAAGCTGATGGCGGCGACCTGGAATTAGTGGAGATTACCGATGAGGGCATCATCAAAGTACGCTTGACTGGTGCCTGTGGCGGCTGCCCCATGTCCCAGATGACTTTGAAACAGGGGATCGAACAATTCATGAAGGAGAAACACCCCGAAGTTCAGAGTGTCGAAGCGGTTTAGGCGCTCATTAACATCTGGAGGTAATCTTGGTAGATAATAAAGCGTTGGCAGAAGAATTAGAAGCATTACAATTCGCCCTAAAGACTGAACAGGATGGATACGCTTACTACAGCGACGCTTCTTCAAGGACGAATCATGCTGTCGCAAAGAGGTTCTTCGCTTCCCTGGCGGACGATGAAAAGGAGCACATCAGCTTAATAAAGGAATTTCACGCTTCCATGCAGGAATCACCGGAGGGCAGTGAAGTTCAACTTCCTGATCTGCCCGGCGATCCTCGCAAATCACTGGTGACAATTTTCGAAGAAGCGAAGAAGGAAATCGATCATAACGTCCCCGCGGACACCGGCATATTGGGCGTTTACCGCCATGCAATGGATCTCGAAGACAAAGCTGCGAAATATTACGAACAGCGCCGGGATGCATCACCCTTTGAACGAGCTAGAAAGTTCTTCGATTGGCTATTCCACTTTGAGAATTACCACTACCAGATGATTTCAGATTCATTGTCATATCTGGAGAATCCTGAACAGTGGTACCAGGATTATGAGAGATCGATCTTCGAGGGGTGATAGGTAATAAATTTCTAACCGAAATTGAGAACCGGAAACTGTTGTGAGTTTCCGGTTTTTATTATTGGGCAAGATAAAGTGATATTGTCGTGGTCGGGAACGACTCCGACTACGGGATAATAAACGGAATAGCTAATTAACTATTTCCAGATGGAAATTAGAAGCATTCACTACCAAAACTTCTACACCCATCCCAAAATCACCCTCTGCCTTTTCGACGTCCGTAAGGTCGTGCAGATCGGAACGGATATATTCTAAATTGACGAACCAGATCTGGCGGCAGTAGGTTTCTCTAAAAATCCTGGCAGCGAGTGCACTATCCCCCATCACGTGGATCCTGCCTTTTTCATCATAATAATACCTCACCGGCATGTCTTCGGACATGTGTTCCCTCCCCGCAAATCGCAAATTGCGGTCGCATCCGTAATATTTCAGCGTGTAATAGCCTTCTCTGGTACCGGCATTGATGAACACCACGTCTTCATCATCCACGTTCTCATTGAGATAAGCGGCGATATTATCCCAACGGAAGGTAGAAAAAGGGTAGGTTTCAGACATGGCATAGGGTATATGAAGCGCAATAGTTCCGCTGAGAATCAGACTAATTGCCAGTACTTTCCACTTTTTCTCAAGCAAGCCAACACCGCCTGCTATCATAACAATAAAAAATGGAGCCACATGCGCTAACTGCCGCGGCTTGGCATCATCAAGCGTGAGGGATACAAGCAGAAGAAGAATTACAAAGGAAAATCCGAAGATCGCAAACTCAGTATGCCTTCGCCTTACAAAGTGGCGGGTCAGTCCCCAAATGGCACAGAGGATTCCACCGAACATCGTTAATAAACCTGCTATTCCCAGTGCTGCCATTTGCGGATTTATCTTGAATATTTTTACGAAACCAACACCCGGCATGGCGAAAATGGAACCGACGCTAAAGCGGTAGAATGTTCGCATAGTCCCGACTGCATAATATATCGGACCAAGTCTGTCAAAGACCTTGCTGAGCGTGTAACTCCGCATTCCCACCTGATCGAAGGTTTGAGTCAACTGGGGCAGGTAGATTAGAATAACCGCTATCTGTACGAAGAGATAATAGCGATAGGTTAAAGCGGATTTTCTACTTATCTTCAGTAAAAGGAAATAAAAATTACCTGCCAATAATAGTGTGAAGGCGAAAATGTGGCTATAACAGCCAAGTGATATGACCAGCAAGTATGCGATCCACCATCTAAGGGATTTTTTGCGAGGGAGTTCCAACGCTTTTAAAAGGCAATAGGTGGAGCTGACAGCGACAAATGCTATTAACGCATATGGTCTGTTTTCTTGAGAAACTGCCACCATGTAAGGACTGGTAGCGGTGATTAATCCTGCGAAAAGAGCAAGGTTGCGACCGGATTCTATTTTCCGGAAGAGATGTCCTGCTAAAAGGTAAACAAAAAGCACGGTCAGCCATCCGAAGAAAGCGGATGTAAAACGGTATGTGTATTCAGATTCCCCCATAAAGTTCGTTACGAAACGGACTATGCAGTAGTAAGCTGGTGGGTGAAAATATTGATCTATTACTCCTTTTACGATAAATGTTGTTGCGCCTTCATCGAACCAGAAGATCTTATATCCCAGACCGATGAAACGGGTGGCAGCAGTGATTATTAAAATCGCTGCTAAACCAATATAATCCCTACTTCTGTCTGCTGACGTCATATCTTTAGTGTTTAGGTGATTATCTTAATATACTAATATCTTCTGAGATTGTCAAGATAAATCAGGTAAGCTTACTGTTTTCTAAAACGCTTTAGCGGCTTATATTCTTGACTTGGACATGGGAATTGATTAAATTTATGCGCCTTATTTCATCAGATAATAATTTCTCTACCAAAGGATATAATCGAATCATGACACAACAGAAATATCCCCCCAGGCACATGGGCACTATGATGGGTCCTGTGGATCCATCAGCGTTTGAAAATGCGTTAATGCAGTTTGAAGCAGCGGCGAAAACCATGAAACTGACTGACGATCAGGTTGCTATGATTAAGGAACCGCGCCGTACTACTGAAGTAAAATTGCCGGTGCGCATGGATGACGGACGAATTGAAGTCTTTCAGGGATTTCGAGTGCAGCACAATATAGCCAGAGGTCCTGCCAAGGGTGGTATCCGTTTTCATCCTGACGTCAGTATAGATGAAGTTAAGGCATTAGCTTTCTGGATGACCTTTAAGTGTGCAGTGGTGGACATTCCCATGGGTGGCGGCAAAGGCGGTGTTGTGGTTGATCCCAGCAATCTGTCTCTGGGTGAGCTGGAACGTGTTGCCCGCCGGTACATGGCGGAAATGATCGATCTTTTCGGCCCGGATCGTGACATACCGGCGCCTGACGTCAACACTGGGCCCATGATTATGGCATGGATGATGGATACATATTCCATGCATCATCGCGATAACGTACCCGCCGTTATAACGGGTAAACCTTTAGAACTTGGCGGAAGCAGAGGCCGCGCTTCTGCAACGGCACAGGGAATGGTATTCTGCGTGCGCGAAGCCGCTCAAAAGCTGAAGATAGATCTAAAAAAAGCCACCGTTGCCGTTCAGGGTTTCGGAAATGCTGGCTCATTTGCCGCCAAGCTGCTCCGCGAAGATGGCTGCAAGATTGTTGCCATAAGTGATATAGGTGGCGCTTTTCACAACCGTCAACAAGGAATAAATCCGGATGAAGCTATAGATTTCTTGCGTGAACATAAGAACCTCAAAGGCTTTGAACGCAGTGCTGAGGTCTCCAGATTTGATGATCCGATGGTGCTTTTAGAAGAACCGGTTGATATATTAATACCGGCAGCTTTGGAAAATCAGATTGTGAAGAAGAATGCTCCTCGCGTTAAGCCCAAGATAATCGCTGAATGCGCCAACGGTCCTTGTACCTTTGATGCGGACGCTATTCTCGAAAGAAATGGTGTATTCATCATACCGGATATTCTATGCAACGCTGGCGGCGTTACCGTTAGCTACTTCGAATGGGTACAGAACCGCATGGGTTACTATTGGGAATCTGAAAGAGTACTGTCTGAACTCGAACGCTATATGGTTAAAGCTTTCAATGACGTTTACGAGACGTCGAAGAAATACAAGGTAAACATGCGCATCGCAGCTTTTATCATCGCCATTGAAAGAGTAACCAGGGTAAGTGAACTTCGCGGGCTTTACGCGTAACAAATGTCAGAGGGATAGTTACTGACGCGAAAGCTGACATAAACCATGACAATATGGCATAACGCTAGCTTGAACTATCACAAATGGAGTTTGCTTTACGCTTGAAGTAACTATCTTTCTTAGTATTGAGCCTAAGGTATAGTATTTGCGCATTAACAGTAAGTAATATTACCTCTAAAGAGAAACGGATTACCATGCACGAAGAGAACAATATAAATACTGAAGATCTGCCGGAAATTCTGTCGATAATTCCACTGCGGAATTCGGTGCTTTTCCCGCACCAGATAATACCTCTGGCAGTTGGTAGAGAGAAATCCCTCAAACTGTTGGCTGACATTGAAGAACAAACCAAATATATAGGAGTCATCGCTCAGAAACAGGGTCTGGTGGATGATCCCAATCCGGAGGATATGTACAGTTGGGGAACTATCGCCGCTGTATTGAAAGTGATCGATCTTCCTGATGACTCCAAATCGGTGATTGTACAGGGATTACATCGCTTCAAAGTGATCGACTTTGCTCAGTTAGATCCTTATATCAAGGTGGTTATCGAGCGGCAGGAAGACAACCCGTCTTCAAATCTGCAAACTGAAGCTTTAGTCCTCAATATCCGTAATTTAGTACAGTCCATCAGTGAATACGTTCCCAACCTGACCGGCGAACACATGATGATGCTGGCTAACATCCAGGATCCCGGCAGATTAGTGGATACCGCCGTTTCTCTACTCAATCTGGATACGCCCCAGAAGGAAGAGATCCTGGAAAACATAGATGTGAGCAAGAGGTTAGAGCGAGCAACTTTTATCCTCAACGAATATCTGCAAAAACTGGAGATAGGATCCAAGATACAGAACGAAGTCCAGGGTGAAATATCCAAATCGCAGCGCGAATATTTCCTGCGGGAACAGATGAAGGCTATTCACAAGGAACTTGGAGACGATCAGGAGGGCGTGGAGATTGCCGAACTCCGTGAACGTTTGGAAGAGGCCAAACTTCCTGAGGATGCAGAAAAGGTAGCTTCCAAGGAAATTGATCGGCTCTCCCGTATGCCCAGTGCTTCCGCGGAATACACTGTTTCACGCACCTATGTTGACTGGCTGCTGGATATACCCTGGAACGAATCGACAGAGGACAACCTCGATTTAAAGGGTGCTGAGGAGAGCCTGGACGGCGATCACTATGGGTTGGATAAAGTGAAGAAACGTATCTTAGAATATCTTGCTGTCCGGAAGTTGAAAGATAACATGAAAGGTCCGATACTCTGCTTCTTGGGACCTCCTGGTGTGGGTAAGACTTCGCTGGGTAAATCAATCGCTAACGCTTTGGGGCGGAAGTTCGTGCGCATCTCTTTGGGGGGATTGCGGGATGAAGCTGAAATTCGCGGTCATCGTAGAACCTACATCGGAGCTCTGCCCGGGCGTATCATCCAGGGAATTAAACGAGCGAGTACTAATAATCCGGTGTTCATGCTGGATGAAATAGACAAAGTGGGTATGGACTTCCGCGGAGATCCTTCTTCTGCGTTGCTGGAGGTATTGGATCCTGAACAGAACTTCAGCTTTTCAGATCACTACTTAGACGTTGATTTTGATCTCTCCAAGGTCATGTTCATCGCTACAGCCAACATCACAGATCCCATTCCACCGGCTCTTAAAGACAGAATGGAGATACAGGAACTGCCCGGTTACATCGAAGAGGAGAAATTGCATATAGCACGTAAGTTCTTAGTTCCCAAGCAGATTGAAGAACACGGGCTTAGTGCGGATCAGATTATCTTCCACGACGATGCGCTGCGAGAGATCTGCAGGTCTTACACCAGGGAAGCTGGAGTGCGAAACTTGGAGCGTGAAATTGCGGCTATCTGTCGTAATGCTGCCAAGCAGATCGCCGGAGATGAAATAGAGAAAACCGAAATTAATAATGATCAGGTACGAGAAGTGCTGGGACCCATAAAATTCTTCAGCGAGATGGCCGAGAGGATCAATCGCCCTGGAATTTCCACAGGTGTCGCCTGGACTGCCACCGGTGGGGACATTCTGTTCGTGGAAGCAACGCGTATGCCGGGCAAAGGCAACCTGATCTTGACCGGTCAATTAGGCGACGTTATGAAAGAATCGGCTCAGGCAGCGCTGTCTTATATTCGTAGTCGAGCCAAAGAGTTGGGCATCAAGAACGTGAATTTCGAGGAGGAGAACATCCACGTTCACGTACCTGCGGGCGCAATTCCCAAGGATGGACCATCTGCAGGAGTCACCATCCTGACGGCTATTTGCAGCCTATTGACCAAGCAACTGGTTCATTCGGATATGGCAATGACTGGCGAGATCACTTTGCGGGGGGCGGTGCTGCCTGTTGGCGGCATAAAGGAAAAGGTACTGGCGGCACACCGCAGTGGAATACGACGTATGGTTATGCCGTGGAAGAATGAAAAGGATTTGGAAGAGACCCCGCAAGAAGTTCGCGAGGAAATGGAATTTATATTCATAAAGGAGATGTCTGAGGTGTTAACTCACACTTTGGTAGCGGGGAAATCTTCTTAGTTTAGAATTCCAGGATACTTTAGATAAAGAAAACAGAGTGGGAGATTTAAATAAAATAATGAAAGCAAAGATCCAATTTCAAGACGGCATGCATTTCTCAGGGCTGACCGAAAGTGGGCATGACATGCACTGGGATAGTGGACCCAGAGATAGCATAACTTCAGGACCGGCGCCTATGGAGGCTGTACTACAGGCTGTTGCAGCTTGCAGCGCGATGGACGTCATATCGATAATAAGGAAGAGACGCAAGCAAGTTGATTCTTTTGAGATAGAAGTAGAGGCAGAGAAGAAAACAGAGCATCCCAAAATCTTCGAGTATGTGACGGTTACGTACCGCATGAGCGGAGATGGAATAACTACCCAAGAACTCGAGAAAGCGGTGAAATTATCGCAAGAAAGGTACTGTTCGGTAATAAACATGATCAAACCGAATGTGAATGTGAGTTATAGGGTGGAAATTGTGGGGTGATTTTGTTTCTTCATCATTAATCTCTCCCCGGGAATGAATTCCCGGGCTAATACAATGCTGTCCCGCAAAGCGGGACGCTCTGCGTTTTTTACGTCCGTCATCTGACGGACCGAAATAAAATAGCTCGGGAATTCATTCCCGAGTGGATTGGAGAGTTCCATGAAGAACGTAATAAGTGAAAGGTAATCATTCCCTAGGATAAGATTATGGAAAGACTTGTAGGAAATGACAGTGCTAAGATCGTTGGTCTCAGATTGAGGCGTATGAGAAGCTCTGAGCTATGCAAACGAATTTTAAGGAAGAAAGCACAAAAATCAGGTAATGACATTGATGAAAATCTTCTTATTAAAAAAGCAGAAGGATTATCAGCTGCTATTGATAGCGCCATGGGATACTTAGAAACAGAAACATCGGATTTAAATTCAAAAGTCCTATCAAGATATTATGGGCTGATGCAATTGACTATTGCGGAACAAGTTAGTTCTCTCAAGAATAAGAATGACCTGGCTTTGATTCAGACACACACAGAATCTGGACATGGTTTAGGGACTTTTAGAAATAAGAAAGATGATAAGAATTTCCCTAGTAACTTCTATGTGCATATTGTAAATAGAGGTCATTTTTACCAATATACTAAGTCGTTAAATGTAACTGTAAATTCATTTGCATTTGAGGGAAGACAGTGGAAATTCCAGAAGGTGGATGACAAGAAATACGTATCACTACTTGACTTATTTAGGAGGATTCCAGAGTTGAAGGAAGTTATTCCTGAATATTTCGATATGGAACCTCTTACTTTTCTGATTCGACGTGAACCTTATACACAGAAGTTCAAAAATAGATTCAATAAAGAAATAGATACAGTTACAGGTTCTACTCAGACAGAAAATAATACGAAAAACAAAAGATGTGAATATATCCAGATATATCCACAAACCAAAACAACAACCTTGGAGAAAATAAGGTCATATGCCTGGCCATTTAGCGGTATTTTAGAAGACTATAATGAATTTGAGAAAAAGAAATATTTTGTGGGTAGATTATATCATGAGGGCGCAGTATTAGATTACACAAGGTTTTTCTACCGTTCAGATTATAGCTTATTCTCATATATTGTACCCATTTTCCAAACCATTAATGACCCAGTCTTGATTAACTTGATGCTAACTTACGCGCTGAGTATAATTGTGAGATACATGCCTGATACATGGCACAAAATCCAAAAATATGACTTAAACCATCTTGGATCCCTGATCGAATATTACATCTCAATATTCGATCAGGTTGTACCAATGATATCGCTCGCAAGGATAACAGGTGAGGAAATCTATATTAAACACCTGAATAGCTCATATGCCTCTCCTGTGATAACCTCCCGGGAATGAATTCCCGGGCTAATACAATGCTGTCCCGCAAAACGGGACGCTTATAGTTTTACATCCCGCTTGAGCGGGATAGAAATAGAATAGCTCGGGAATTCATTCCCGTGCTCTGCTAACGTGTAGAGATACAATTTGCCTCACACCTTCATTAGTTGCTATTACCATTGCATATTCTCCACCAAAGAGCGCGCTCCCGTTTTGACTCAAAATATACAGTATGAATTGTATCCCTATTTCGGTGGAATTGCACAACGACATCGCATCGGACTCTTGGTCGTGGGCGGGATGAGTGACCATGTCCACCTGTTGTTCTCAATGCCTACAACGATGTCAATCTCTGAAGCAATGAAATTATTCAAAGGATCTTCCTCCAGATGGATACACGAAAAATTTCCAGACTTGCAGGAATTCGCGTGGCAGGAGGGTTACGGTGCTTTCACTGTTAGCCGTTCTATACTTGACCGGACAATAGCATACATTAATAATCAGGCTGAACATCATCAGAATATGACTTCTGAGGATGAATTTCTGTTACTCTTACGTAAACATGATATTAACAAATAAATAGTTGTCTTTGATACGTCCCGTAGGGACAGACATTTAATAGCCCGGGAATTCTCCATAGGAGTCCTATGGACATTCCCGGGTGACCCTTTAACAGAATATCTTGACATTCGAGGGTAATGTGACAGCTTGTCTGCCGCCAGCGGGGGCAAGCCCCCGCGCTACCCGTTAAGATAATTCATCAATGTCCTGAAATCATCATTTCATTGATGAAAACCGGCTGTATGCCGGTTTTTCATTTAAAAACTATTTGCCTACAAGCCGTGAAATATCCTAATTTAAGCTTGAAAATGAGCAATCCATTTTGTATCATTATATAATCGGTTTACGGAGATTTTAGGATGTTGAAATGGTTCAAAACGCGTTTTTCACAGAAGCCAAAGCCTTCACGCAACCTGGAAGTTGTCGAAATTGACCAGCGGGCACAAGAGCTGGTTACTCTGGGTGACAAGATGTTCACCACGGAAGATTACAAAGGTGCTATGGAGGCTTATGAATCAGCTCTGCAGATTGATGGCCACAGCGCCGAAGCCTGGCATAGGCGAGGCAGGGTACTTTTTAACGAAGAGAAAATCGAAGAGGCTCTGGCCTGCTATGTACGGTCTATCGAATTAAATCCCAAGAACCCTGATACCTGGTGCGGCTTAGGGGAAGGGATCTTAGCTTTCATTAAAGCGGATAAGGAACCACTGTTCATTCGCGAACATCGCGTTGAGATCATTTCAGAGGCTCAAGATGCCTTTGCCAAAGCGTTGAAGTTGGGTGGTGACCTACCCAAAGCCCGCGTCGGGCGGGACTCCTGTCGCAGTATGCTCAAGCAGGACAACTTCAAACTGGCAAAACCCCCACAGTTCTCCTTCCATTCCGGCGGTATCCTCGAAAGGGGCAAGCGTGAAGCTGTCTCTCCCTTCTTAAAACCAGGTGATTACCGCCGCAAGAACCTTCCCATTCTTTCAGATGATTGAAGTCTTCAGTGATTTTGACGGCACTTTAACAAATCAGGATACGCTGGTTCTACTGTTGCACCGATTTGCTAATAGGGATTGGTATGCCATAGAAGAACGCATGCTTTCAGGGGCGATAACTGAACTGGACGGCGTTCGAGAAGAATTAGGAATGATCTGTGCTCCAGATGAACAATTGATGCAGGTTATTGACAACGAGATCGAACCTGCCGACGGTCTGGATGAGTTTATGTCTTTCGTCCAGGAAAGAGGTTGGCGCATGACGGTCTTATCCGGCGGTTTGATTCGATTTTCAGGGGCACTCTGGGACAAATGGGGATATGGGAATGTGCCATTATACGCCAATGATCACCGGAGGGATAGCAACGGTTGCATTGAAGTAATCTCAGCAGTGACACCGCGGATCAAGAACCTCTGCAATCACTGCAAGCGGTGGCATTTAGAAGAAGCTATTAAGCGCGGGTCGAAGGTCATTTACATCGGGGATGGTTTGACCGATTTCTGTCCGGCGGAAGCAGCACACCGGCGCTATGCCAAGGGGAATCTACTGCAGTATTTACATGATAAGAACCTGGAAGTTGTGGAGTTTAAGAATCTTCATGATATAGTGAATGATCTAAGCGAGAATCCGATTTAAAGAATTAAATGTTGGGTTTCGCTGTGCTTAACCCAACCTACACAAATCAATAGGGGATAAAACGACTAATTGCTAAAGCTTCTTCACAGTCCGTTTCTCCGTCCCTTAAGGGCGCGCAACTTTCGCCTCCTGTGGATAGGTCAGGTAATCGCCTGGACTGGTGATTCCATATACCAGATAGCTCTGTTGTGGCTCATACTGGAGATGACCGGATCCAAGTCACTGGCGGGGTACATCGCCGCCGTGGGATACCTGCCAGCTCTGCTCCTGGGACTTTTTCTGGGCGCCCTGGTTGACGTTGGCGACCGTCGTCGTTTGATGATGGGCGCTGATCTCTTGAGGGCAATCGTTCTTCTTTATATCCCCCTGGCATTTATAGGGAACTGGCTCACACCCTGGCAGCTTGCAGCAGCCGCGTTTTTTATCTCCACAGGAGCCGCGCTCTTCAATCCTGCCAGAGACTCGTCAGTTCCACAGTTGGTCGATGAGAAGAATCTCTTAGCTGCTAATGCTCTGATACAGACTTCTTCCTATGCCTCACTCCTCATTGGACCGTTGTTCGCAGGATTAGTTTTAACGATAATCAACTTAACCGGTCTTTTCTTCTTTAACTCTTTTGCCTATGCAATATCTCTCTTTACGATTTTCCTGCTGAGAATCCCGTCTCGCGATAACATAGTATCCACTTTCAAACCGCTGAAATCCATACTCGAGGCGCTGCGATATGCTGCCCGAGAGAAATGGTCGGGACAATTATTGCTTTTGACTGCCCTGGATAATCTGTTCATAATGGGGCCAGCAATAGTAGGGATTCCCATATTGGTCCGCGAAGAATTGGGATTGGGTCCGGGAGCTTATGCCGCTGTGCAGGGATGTCATGCTGTGGGGATGTTGATTGGTGCTTTTATCTTCGGATCTCTGGGTAAATCACTTCCCAAGGGAAAGACTTTGTTAGCAGCAATAGTCTTCGATGGATTGACTTTTATCCCTATAATGTTCATTACCAATCTGACCTGGTTAGGAATCCTGATCGTATTCCATTCGCTGGCAATTCCACTGATTATGGTATCGAGAACGTCCCTGATTCAAGAGGGGATTCCCAGCGGTTTACAGGGACGTTTCTTCTCACTGGTGAATCTCACCGTCATTGGAATGATGGCATTATCATCAGCGATGACCGGTATTGCATGTGAAATAATCGGCGTCAGGCAGGTTTACCTGGTAATCGGAATCGCGGGAGGATTATGTGGTTTGTTGGGCTTCCTGATGAAAGGAATTCGCCAGCGCCGGTAAACTCTTAGAATAAGATTCAACGCGGTGGAAAATTCCTCTTGGAATTGGCAGAAATTTTTATTATATTATAATGATCGATAAAAATCTAAGACAGGAGGATAAAAACATGAATCGCAAACTTTGCTATCTCTTTATCGCAACTGTATTGCTCCTTTCCGGACTGAATGGTGCTTACGCTGAAGAATGGATTCCGTTAAACGGTGTTCAGACAGTTCCCGAAGCGCCTACTGTTGAACTCCTTCATAGCGATCAACAGGTGATAGAACTGAATTTCCAGATATCCGGTTTCAACTTGCAGACAGTTGAAACGGAGACAGGTTTTTTCGATATGATATCACTTGCTGGCGAGGGCTATACGACCGAGATCGGTCAACCGCAGTTGCCGGTAATCCGGCGTATGGTGGAAATACCATACGGTGCTGAGCTTACTCTGGTTACAGGAGCAACTACCATGCGGCAGGATCATGCAGGTGCCTTCAGCATATCTAATAGAATAATGCCGGTACAGCCTCCGGTAGAGAAGACTCCGGGTGCTGTTCAAGCCCAACAGTTCACGTTGGATGAAGAGGCGTACGGTGAGTCCAGTTTCTACATAGGTGAATTCGCCAGAATGGGTGAAGTAAATCATCTGCGCGGTCGCCGTTTTGTGATGCTGGAAGTGTTTCCTTTCGATTATAATCCGGCAGAAGAGACACTGCGTATAGTTAATAATATCACAATTAATGTTCAGTTGGCCGGTGCAGATTTGGGATTAACCCGGCAGATTAGAGCACGATATGCCGACCCACAGTTTGACAGGTTGTCTGATCGTCTTTTCGTCAATTCCGGATCGCTTGATGATCCCGATCTGATTCCACCGCCTCTGGGTTTGCTGATTATCACCAACCAGCACTATGCTTCTCTGCCGATCGTGAATGAATTTGTAGAATGGAAAGAGAACAAAGGCTATCATACAACCGTAGCCACAACCCAGCAGATAGGCTCGACAACTAATCAGATACAAACATACATCCAGAACGCATACAATACCTGGCCGATTCCGCCAAACTTTGTTCTCTTAATCGGTGATACTGACGTGATTCCTCACTGGGTGGGCACTGGTGGAAGCAGTCCTGCTACAGACCTCTACTACGCTACATTAGAGGGTGGCGATCTCTTCGCCGACGTCGGTATCGGGCGCTTTTCTCCTTCGAACGACGGCAACCTGGCAAATATGATCAACAAGACTCTGGAGTACGAACAGGTCGGATGGACGGGTAATGACACCTGGGAGAAATACGCTGTTTTCATGGCATCCAACGATAACTGGGGAGTCTCAGAAGGAACGCACGAATATGTGATAAACAACTACCTGTTGCCGGATGGCTATTCTGTGGATCGTCTCTACAGTCATTCCTACAGCGCCACGACCCAGCAGGTTACCAACAGCATCAACGCGGGACGTTCACTGGCGATCTATTCAGGACACGGCAGCGTTACCTCCTGGGCTGATGGGCCACCATTTTCGCAAGCCAACGTTCAAGCTCTGGTTAACGAAGTCTATCCCCTTGTTTGCAGTCACGCTTGTCTGACAGGTCAGTTCTCGAGCGGGGAATGTTTCGGAGAAACCTGGCTCCGCGTAGAACACGGTGCGCTGGCTTTCTGGGCTGCGTCGGTGAGTTCCTACTGGGGTGAAGATGACATCCTGGAGAAGAGGATGTTTGAAGGCTTCTTCGACGTTCAATGGGCCCAGGAAGATCAAAATCTGACCTGGATATCCGGCATGACCGATTACGCTAAAGTGGAAATGTGGCAATACTACGGGGGCGGTGGCTTATCGCACCGGTACATGGAGATGTACAATATTCTGGGTGATCCCAGTGTGGATATCTGGACGGACGTGCCGCAGATCCTATCCGTAAACTTCCCGGGCGCTGTGCTAATTGGAGAAAGCAGTATCACCGTTACCGTTAGCGGTTACCCTGACTGGGCTATGGTGAACGTCTTTTCTGATACAGAGGACTTGCAGTTCACCGGTTACGTGACCAATGGGACCGTTACATTTGACTTAGGAACAGGATTCACGGTTCCGGGGAATCTGCACGTCTGGGTTACCGGTCATGACTGCCACCCATTCCACGGAACAGCCAGCATCATCCCGCCGTCGGGACCGTACGTCATCTTCGAATCCTTGGTGATCGATGATTCTGTGCTGGGGAATAATAACGGTCAATTAGATTATGCCGAAACGACTGAGATGTCCATTTTCGTCGAAAATGTCGGCATATCGACAGCTACAGGCGTTACGCTAACCATTACGTCATTGGACCCACTGCTGACCGTAATAGATGGCACGGAATATTTAGGTGATCTACCTGCTGGCGGTATTGCTGGTACTAACAACGGCTTTACCGTAGAGGCTTCCAGTGAACTTCCCGATGAATACGCGTTACTCTGCGAACTGAGCGCTTCTGACGGCGTCACTCAGTGGGTAACCAACTTCTCCATACCTGGTCATGCGCCGGTGGTGGAATTCGATGCGCTGGTCATACATGATGAAACCGGCAATCAGAACGGGAACTTAGACCCTGGCGAAACGGCTGATCTGGACGTCTCGCTGATCAACAATGGATCGTCGTTAGTTGATAACGTTTCGCTGACGGCATCATGCTTCGATCCCTATATCACAATCACTTCAGCCAGCGCTAATGTCGGTTCGTTAGCGCCGGGTGGGTCTGCATTTGGAACGATATCGGTTGAGGTTTCATCAAGTTGTCCACAGGAACATCGGGTAACTTTCAACCTGGATATCACGGGCAGTAACGGTTACGCAACAACCGATGAATTTTCCACTGTCGTGGGTAATATTCTGTACGCGCCCACAGGTCCTGATGTCTACGGCTATACAGCATACGATCCCTTCGATGCGCCGGAAACGCCCCAATACGACTGGGTGGAAATATGCGCTGATTCTGGAGGTCCCGGTACGCTGGTGAACTTCACTCAGGATGACCAGACCTTCCAGTATGATCTGCCCTTTAACTTCGGTTACTACGGGCAGGCATATACCAGATATACGATTGCCGCTAACGGCTGGGTGGGGATGGGCGACATTCTCGAGGATGATTACTCCAATTCCGGTATTCCCGACGGGGACGGCCCGCCCAGTATGATAGCGCCATATTGGGAAGATTTGTCACCACAGCGCACCAATTCCGGTAAAGTCTGGTATTGGTACGATGAAACCGATCACAGGTTGATCGTGGAATACAACCACATCGAACAGTACGCACCTGCTGGCGCTTTTGAAACTTTCCAGGTGATACTGCTGGATCCCGTGCATTACCCAACCGCCACCAATGATGGGCGCATCCTATTCCAGTACAAGGATATGTCCGGCAGCGTCCAATCTGAAGGAACGGTGGGCATAGAAAACCAGAATCAGACTATCGGTCTGCAGGTGCTCTTCGATGGTGCTTATGACCAGTATATGCACCCAATAGAGAATGAGATGGCGATACTGTTCTCCACGCCGACCTCAGGGCCGGATCTGGTGGTGACGATGACTCCCTTCAATCCACCGATACAGATACCCGCTACCGGCGGTAGTTTCGATTACAACATCGAAGTTGCCAATAACGGAGCTTCGAGCACTCAGGTGGACGTCTGGTGTGATGTTACGCTGCCCAACGGTTCCTCTTTCGGGCCGACTTTGGGACCTGCAAACGTGCTTCTTTCAGCCGGTTTCCTCGGTGACCGAGACCGTACTCAGAACGTGCCCGCTTCAGCGCCATCGGGAACCTATACCTATAACGGTTATGTGGGAACCTATCCGAGTACGGTTTTTGCTGAAGACAACTTCACCTTCGAAAAGCTAATCACAGGCGACGGTGCATCGGTGGATGAATGGTACAACAGCGGTGAACCTTTCGAGGAATGGTTCCAGACTACCACCGCTGAGGTTATACCCGATGCATATTCATTAGAACAGAACTACCCCAATCCCTTTAACCCAGCGACAGTTATCAGTTACAAGCTTCCAGATGCGAGCCGTGTACATCTATCGGTGTATGACGTCAATGGACGGCTGGTCGCCGATTTGATCAACGGCTGGAGGGATGCAGGTGCGCATCAGGTGACGTTTGATGGGTCTGATCTGCCCAGTGGAGTCTACTTCGCGAAGTTGCAGGCAGGAGATTTTAATCATACCCAAAAAATCATTCTCCTTAAATAGATGGAGGCAAATAATGAAGAATATAATAGCTTCATTAACGATATTCCTGCTGGCGATCTCGGTCGCTTCAGGGAGTACTATTATTCCCGGCGGGGATGTGTCAGGAACATGGAATTTGGCCGGTTCTCCCTATATCATCGAAGGGGATATTTCGATACAAAGTGGTGATACCCTAATCGTGGAACCAGAAGTTGAGGTCCGATTCGATCCGGACGTTCTAATGTGGATCAGAGGTGGTTACCTGCAAGCTGACGGCACCACAGGGCCCGGAGTCGGAGATACTATCCGTTTTACGTCAAACCTCCCGAATCCACAGTATGGCGATTGGGATGGCTTCAAGCTTTCAGAATACGGAAGTGCAGATATGAAATTCTGTTCTTTTGAATTCGGAGATCTGTTCAATGCCTATTATAACGATCCATTTCAATTGACAGACTGCACTTTGGAGTTTCCGCTCAGCGGGGAACCTTCCCATCTGACCATGCTGCGGTGTAACGTCAATGTCAATCAAACCTTCTATGGAGCGAGTTATCTCGTCTTAGATCAATGCGCTTTCAGTGGATACTTATACTTTCAAGAGGGACCGGGCGTCAATTATACCATCCAAAGCTGTACGATCAATGACGATTTACGTCTACTCGATTATGCCGCGACCTTTACGGTTACAAATACAACTGTAGATGGTGATGTCCCTATCAGCAATGAAGGCACCAGCTATTTAACTGAGTGCCATATCGACGGTCATGTATCCGGCGCTGATGTGACATACATCGATAACTGTTACATTGGTTCCGGAGTATACTGGGCCAATGAAGATGAGTCTGGAGTTATCGATCTTTTCGCCAGCATAATTAATGGAGACATCACGATAGGGGACTGGATATATGCCCACATTCAAAACTGCACGATCGAGGGTGACATTCTCCTGGAAGGCTGCCGGAATGTGAATTTTGGAGGCAACGATGTACAAGGCGGAATATCGGGATCTCAATCCTGTATGGCCTATAGCCTCTCTATCTGTAACAATCAATTCTGCGTGGGAGGAATTGAAATTACTCTTAACGATGCGTATTATAGTGTATCGGTGAGCGGTAACCAGATTAACAATCCGCCGGCCGATGGAATTCGGATCGATTCAGGAGGCAATAACGTTAGTTTATGTAACAATGTCATATCCGGAGCCGGCGGGCATGGCATTGTTTTCGTTGATACCTATAGGGATTCTGGTGCCCTGACATGCAATAATAACATCATTACACTCAGTGATGAAGATGGAATTCTATTTGATCTGAATGGTTATGCCAACTGGTCGTGCTTTCTGGATTTCTACAGCAACTCCATTTACTCAGCAGAAGGTAACGGTATACGACTACTCGTTGGTGGTGCCGGGGAAATCCTCTTTTGTGGTGTCAATAATATCATCTCGTCCTGCGGCGAGTACGGCTGGTATACTACCGGGTGGCTGGGGGCATCACCTGAATATGGTGATGTCTGGAACAATGCTTCAGGAAACTATGGCGGCGGCTTCGGCTCCGGTTCGGGCTCCATCAGTCTCGATCCCCAATTCGTCGATCCGGAAAACGGGGATTTGAACTTGCAGCGAATCTCCCCTTGTATCGACACCGGAGACCCCCAACTGACTCCCGATCCTGACGGCACCCGTTCGGACATGGGCGCGCTCTATTTTCACCAGGACATGCCGGTCAAGCTAACCTTGACACCCGAAGATCCGCCGATTGTCGTCCCTGGAAACGGCGGCACCTTCAACTTCAACATCGAGGTGACCAATCGAACCGGGGAGGTGCAGGCGTTCGATCTTTGGACTGAAATCGAGCTGCCCGGCTGGGGATCGGTGATGATCTTAAGCGTCACCGGACTTTCCATCGCTATCGGCGACACCATAGACCGGGATAGAACCCAGCAGGTGCCGGAATTCGCTCCGGCGGGGACGTACACCTACCTGGCCTACGTGGGCACCTATCCCTGGGTGGTGGATGATTATTATTACTTCTCATTCGAGAAAGAAGGTAGCGATGAGGGTGGATCGCTGGGAACGTCCTCGGATTGGCTATGTAGAGGAGAAGATTTTGATCAATTGCAGGGCGATTCGCGAATCGCCCCTACAGAATTCATTTTAATGGATGCATATCCCAATCCCTTCAATCCGTCAACGAATATCACCTTCGCTCTGCCCATTGTTTCCCAAGTGAATCTTAAGATCTTTGATCCACAAGGCAGACTGATCACCGAGCTAATCAACGGTTGGCGGGATGCGGGGATGCATGAGGTGACGTTTGATGGTGTGTTGCTATCGTCCGGCATCTACATCTATCGTTTGACGGCGGGAGAATTTACAGCGTCTGGGAAGATGGTCTTGATGAAGTGACGCACGAAGTGTGTCATCCTGAACGTAGTGAAGGATCTCAGTTCAATTGTAGAGGCGTTCTCGCTTGGCGGAACGCCCTTTTCATGCCACAGTTCCCCCAAAAAAACAAATCACTTGACAAAACCGAAAATATTGTGTATATTAATTATAACTGTTGTTGTCGGGGTCAGGGGCGACCCCGACTACGGGTAAAGGGTATTGTCATTCCCGACCCCGATCGGGAATCCAGTGACTAATGGCCTTAAGACCTTCACTGGACTCCCGTTTTCACGGGAGTGACAGAGACATAGTAGAGATTTATTGGAGGACATCATGAAACGTTCATTTTCGATTCTCGCATTGATAATTCTACTTGGTTGCAGCAATACCTTTGCCGAAACCATAACCGTCTCCGGGGACGTTTCCGGCACCTGGTCAGCGGATACTGTGCTGGTAGTGGGGGAAGTGCGCGTGCCAGTGGAACAGACATTGACCATTGAGCCGGGAGTGAAGGTCTTATTTCAGGGACATTATAAGCTGATAGTGGATACACTGGCCACACTGCTGGCAGTTGGGACCGAACAGGATTCGATACTGTTCACGGCAGCGGATACGAGTATGGGATGGCATGGAATTAGATTTCTTAATTCATCTGACCTATCACAATTGAGATACTGCACTTTTACTCATGGTAAGGCTGAATATATAACAAATTATTTTGAAAGATGTGGAGGAGCTATTTATTGTCAGAATTCAGCATTAAGCATAAGTAGATGCCTAATTGTAAATTGTTCAGCTAGTGAAGAAGGCGCAGGAATATACTGTTACCATTCAAATCCAATTATTCAAGATTGTGTTATTCATAGCTGTGTTGCTGCAGGAGCCGTTGGAATATGCTGCTATTATTGTCGAAGCCCGAAAATTTACAATAACTTCATCAATGAAAATGCTGCTGTTTATGGCAATGCTGGAATGCGACTATATGAATCATATAATTCCACTATCATCAATAATGTTATCATAAGAGGTAGTACGATACGAAGTACCTGTGGCGGGATTGGTATTGATTATTGTGAAAATCTCACTTTCTGTGGTAACATAGTCGCTGAGAACTATTCTAATAAAGGGGGGGGTGGAGCTATGGAAATTAATGGTTCCAACTTAATTATAAAGAACAACATTATCTTCGGAAATAAAACACGATACAACTGGGGGAGCTACCATGTAGCTGGCGGGATTAGTTGTCATAGTACAGAGTGTAGTATCATTGGAAATCTCATCGTAGCAAATTCAAGTGATGGCGCAAGTGGACTTTATTTGTACGAATGCTTTAATCCCTATGTGTATAATAATAAGATAATAGGAAATTTAGGTTATGGAGGAGGTGGATTATTTAGTTACAGTGTATGGGATTATATTATTGAAAAGAATTTAATATGCAATAATACTGCAGTTGTGGGTGCAGGTATTTATTGCGATGGATATAATAATGGTGCTTTCCTTTTAAAAAATACAGTAATCGAAAATCGTGCAACCGATCTTGGTGGTGGTGGGTGCTTTGAACCTGAAACAACTCCAACATTTATGGCTTCCATATTTTGGGAAAATGAACCTAGTCAAATTGAAGCAAATCATGAATTCTTAACTGTTACTTACTCCGACATCCAAGACACTCTATGGCCCGGAACCGGCAACATCAGCGATGATCCTCTGTTCGTGAATCCTGAACTGAATGATTATCGCCTCCAGTGGGGTTCACCTTGCATAGATACTGGTGATCCCGACCCACAGTACAACGACCCTGACAGCACGAGAGCCGACATGGGCGCCTTCTACTTCGACCAGAGTGTGCCGGTGCGTATTCTACTCTCACCGCATGAAATCCCCTACCTGATCCCGGAAGAAGGCGGGACGATGGATTACACCATCCAGGGCACTAATATCTTCCCGGGTCCGTATGATGTAACCATCTGGTGCGATGTGGAACTGCCGGATAGCACGATATACGGACCGGTCCTGGGTCCGGTCACCATCACCATCGAACCTGGACAGACAGTCGAACGCATCCGCACGCAGACTGTTCCGGAATCGGCACCAATGGGCGTGTATCACTACAACGCCTACGCCGTAGTTGATCAGGATACATCCAAGGACAGCTTTATGTTTGGTAAGTTGGGTACCATAGCGGGCGGTTCCGATAGTTGGGGGAATGCGGGAGATCCGTTAATAACCATTGGCGGGGGACAAGCCCCCGCGCTACCTACCGGGCAAGTGATTGTGGAGAACTACCCCAACCCCTTCAACCCAACGACAGTTATTAGTTTCTCCCTACCGATTGCGAGTATGGTGGAACTGGAAGTCTTTGATATCAATGGGCGCATTGTAGGGGCGAGGCATGCCTCATCCTTGTCGGGGTCAGGGGCGACCCCGCCTACGGGGTTGTACTCTGCTGGCACCCACCAGATTACCTTCGATGGATCGGGGTTGGCTTCCGGTATTTACATCTACCGATTGACGGCGGGAGATTTTACAACATCGGGCAAGATGATTCTAATGAAATAAGAGTGACAGCCCCTTTCAACCACTACCTGATCTTAACGTACTACTTATGTGATAAACGGTGAATAAAAATGAAGAAATACTACCTGCCCATAGCAGTTATAAGCCTGCTGTTGATAGCGGTTTTCATACTGCCGAAAGTAATACAGAATGTTACCGAAACTTCCGAACCGGCGACTGACAGCCTTTCTGAGAGCAAACCCGTTAAGAAGGAGAAGAGCGGGAGACCGGCGGACTGGTTTGTCCGGCAGCGCGCTTACCCGAGTTCTACGATCGATATAGATGCCTATCGCCGCGCATTGGGTCAGGCTCGGCAACTGCGCGCTCAATATCCTCAAACAGATGATGTAGTCTGGGAAGAAGCGGGTCCCAATAACATCGGGGGACGCGTAACCGCGCTGGGCATTCACCCCTCCAATCCGGACGTCATCTATGCCGGTGCAGCCGACGGCGGCGTACTCAAATCTATTGACGGAGGCTCATCCTGGTTTCCCGTCTTCGATGAGACCGGTACGATGTCCATCGGAGCTATCACCATGGATCCCAACGATCCCAACACCATCTGGGTAGGAACCGGTGAAGCTAACGCTGCCGGAGATAACTATCCTGGTGATGGCATTTACCGTTCAATCAATGGTGGCGCTTCCTGGGATCACATGGGTTTGGATGATTCCTATCATATCGGCCGTATCGCTATCGATCCCTCCAATTCTCAGAAAATCTTCGCCGCAGCCTGTGGAGCGCAATTCGGCACTAATCCAGAACGCGGAGTTTACCGCACCGAAAACGGCGGGGCCACATGGGAAAGAGTTCTCTATCTTACCGATTCAACTGCGGCTATAGACGTGGTGATTAATCCACAAACCCCCCAAATTGTATATGCTGCCATGTGGGAACGCATCCGCCACCCGGATTCACGCAGCGTCGGAGGGATAACTTCCGGTATCTGGCGCAGCAGTGATGGTGGGGACAACTGGACACTTTTGACCAACGGTCTGCCTCCTTCTGCCCCTGATGTAGGACGTATAGGTATCACCATTTGTAATTCACAACCGAACGTCCTCTATGCCCTCTATGCCGATCATCCCGGATACCAGATGGGAATCTGGAAGACGACTGATGGAGGCAATTCCTGGTCTCAAACCAGCGGATCTCCCGGATCTTACCTGTACAGTTCCTTCGGTTGGTATTTCGGCAACATCTACGTCGATCCGGTCAACCCGGACAAAGTCTTCGCGCTGGGGATATATCTCTACCGCACTACCAACGGCGGAAATTCCTGGTCCAGTGTCAATGGTTTTATGCACGTTGACCACCATGCTTTATGGATAAATCCGGACAACCCCAACCTGATTTACGATGGCAACGATGGCGGCGTCTATTATTCCACCTCCGGTGGTAGTTCCAATTCCTGGATCAAGAGCTACGACCTGCACATATCCCAGTTTTACGCAATGGAAATCGACTATCTGAATCCCTACCGCCTCTACGGAGGCACTCAGGATAACGGCACCTTGCGCACCTGGACGGGAGCACTTGACGACTGGGAAATGATCTACGGCGGCGACGGTTTCTACTGCGTGGTGGATTATACCAATTCCAACACCATCTTCGCTGAATACCAGTGGGGAGAAATGGCGAAATCCACTAACGGAGGCAACAGTTTCTACTCCTGCTTAAACGGCGTAACAGGATCAGACCGCCGCAACTGGAATACGCCCTTCGCCATGGATCCGGTCAATCATAACGTGCTGTACTACGGCACATATCGGGTTTATAAGACTACCAACTTAGCTGACAACTGGACAGTCGTCAGCAGCGACCTGACTGATGGTCCGTCCGGAGGAACCCTCACCTGGAACACCATCACCACCATTGCGGTCGCTCCGACAGACAATCAGGTAGTTTACGTCGGCACCGACGACGGTAACGTCTGGGTATCCCAAAATGGCGGAGGCGACTGGACTTCAATCAGCAGCGGTCTTCCCGATCGCTGGGTTACGCGTGTCGCCGCATCACCTCAGGACGAAAGCATAGTTTATGTGACCATCTCCGGTTATCGCTTCAATGAATACCTACCTCATGTTTTCCGATCCACAAATTTCGGATCCGACTGGCAGGATATTTCCGGCAATCTCCCCGAAGCTCCGGTCAACGTCATTTCAGAAGACCCCCAAAATCCCCAGCGCCTTTTCATAGGCACCGATATGGGTGTCTTTTATACTGAAGACCTGGGCACTAACTGGCAACCAATGGGAACAGACCTGCCCCTGTGCTCAGTAAATGACATGAAGATACACAACCCAACTCGCACCTTAGTAGCGGGAACGCACGGTCGTTCCATGTATGAAACCAGTCTGGATTCTCTATCGGGATCGATCGATGTGTCGATAGAGCTTACGCCGGAAAATCCACCCATTCGGATTCCTGCCACTGGAGGAACTTTCTACTATAATATCGCCGCGACCAACAACGAGCCCCTCTCACAAGATGTAACCGTATGGTGCGACGTAACTCTTCCCAATGGCAGCAGTTTCGGTCCGGTTTTGGGACCGGTTACTGTTACGATGGGATCGGGAGTAACCATCGACCGCGACCGCCAACAGGACGTTCCTGCCGGCGCTCCGGCGGGATTATACCAGTACAACGCCTACGTTGGGGTATATCCCAACACCATCTGGGATGATGATAGTTTCCCCTTCACCAAACTGAGCACCGGTGGTGACGGCATACTCATCGAAAATTGGCACAACTCCGGTGAATCTTTTGAGGATGAAGCCATTTTCGCATCTTCCTCACAACCAGATGATCTCGTTCTGATAGGCGCCTATCCCAATCCCTTCAACCCCACCACCGTTATCAGTTTCGAGTTGCGAGTTGCGAGCCTTGTAACCCTCTCGATTTACGATATTTCAGGACGGAAAGTGGTGGAATTAGTTAACGGTTGGCGGGATGCGGGTACGCATGAGGTGAAGCTTGATGGTGCAGGTTTGGCTTCCGGAATATACATATACATCCTTAACGCAGGTGAACTCATTTCCAGTGGGAAGATGGTGCTTATCAAGTAAAGAGGAAAAACTTCGAATAAAATGTAGGGGCGGACCTGTGTGTCCGCCCTTTTTCTATTACATTTCCCCCGAAAAAAACAAATCACTTGACAAAACCGGAAATATTGTGTATATTAATATACTAGAAGACTCTACTATTTCTGAAAATCATACTCTAAGTAGTTGGTTTATCTAATAATGGAGGTTGAAATGCGTGGTTATAGATTTATCCCCATAATCCTTCTTATCCTCTTTCCGGTTTTGGTACAAGGGCAGACGTATGTCTCAGGGGGTATAGGTAATGCAACCTGGACGGCAGCGGGGAGCCCGTATATTGTTATAGGTAATACGTACGCCATGGATTTAACCATCGATGCGGGTGTAACAGTTCAATTTGACGAATTTTGTGTGCTGGAGGTTGACTTTAGTCTGATTGTTAATGGGACGGAATCCGATTCGGTCTATTTCACCGCAGGTGATACCTGTTGGCAATCTATCGATCTGACTTCAGGACCAGCTTCTATATCTCGTATAACCTACGCCAATTTTGAGGGCGCTGGACGTTGCGATTTAGGAGTGCTAAACGGTGGTGACGGAAACCTGTCATTAAGACATTGTACCTTCCGAAATAATGATGCTGAGTATGTGTTGAAGTACCACGGTGAAGGATTCGTTACTGAAAGCAAGTTAATGATTGATAATTGCTGTTTCTATGACAATACGGCTGATTATGTATTGTACTCTCGATACCATGATTATGCGATAATAAAAGACAGCCATTTCTTCAATAATACAACTCTTAAAGTAATTCATTTTGATTATTATAGTTATGCACAGAGTGCCTGTGGTTATCTAATGTATGGATGCACTCTTTACAATAACAGTACTGTTTATTCAGGGATGACTTTCAGTAGAGGTGTGGTAGCATTTTCGGTTTTTATAATACAGTCTCCCCCGGTAATTACCTTTTCCACATGAGTGGTTCTGGATTTGTCAGTGAGGTGCATAACTGCATTATGTGGGATTGTGACTCGATCGCAAATCAACCGGATTACACAAAGATCCAATACAGCGATTTAGAGAATCCTTACCCAGGTTTAGGAAACATCAGTGAAGATCCTTTGTTTGTTGATCCCGGAACTGGTAATTTCACATTAGATCCAGCCTCACCATGTATAGATACAGGCAATCCTGGCGGATTCTGGTACGACCATGATAGTAGCAGGGCGGACATGGGGATAACCGGCGGCAGTGGATTTGTGCCTTACCCGACCACTATCGATTTTCCCCCACTCTGGCCTGGTGAACAGATGGATGCTTTCTTTGATTTGTTTAATCTGAACAGTTATAACATAGAAATCCTGGACACATATTTCACCTATCCAGACAACTTCTCATTTTTTCTTGATTCTACAGAGGCGATTCTGTCGCCCTACGAAAAGGCAAAATACACCATAACATATACCGGTTCAGGATATGAATGCTCGGCTGATATGGTGATCAATTCAGAGGGATTTACAGCCGGCGACACCGCTTCAATTCATCTAACCGGGTTAGCGAGAGAGTTTACAACCGTTTCTGGCATCTGGACAGTTGAAAATTCGCCGTATTATTATAACGAGAGTCTGATAGTTGAAGATGGCCAGCAATTAATTATTGAGCCGGGGGTGGTCGTTTATATGGACAGCTCTCACGTGCTGAAAATTGAGGGGAACCTCGTAGCACAGGGTATAGAGGGTGATACTATAAGATTATCCAATCTGAGTTCAAACGACAAATGGGGGGGATTGATCTTTGATTCTGCAGACGGAAATAATATTCTCGAATATGTAAAAATAAAATATGTCACCGGATCAGGACTGAACGAAAGAAATGGCGGGTGTATATCTGCTGAGAATTCCCTTCTATATATAAACCACTGCCTCTTAAACAGTCAGAATCCTGCATCGTATGAATACATAAATAATGGCGGCGGACTTTATCTGAAGAATTGCGATGGCGTTACGATTGATAATTCCACTTTTTACACGTGCTATGCCTCTTTATATGGTGGCGGTATTTATGCTGAAAACTGTACTGGTTTGAACATTAATACTTCGGAGATTAGTTATTGTAACACCTATACGAGTGGAGGAGGTATCTATATTAAAAACTCAATTTGTGAAATAGATTCTTGTGTGATATATCATGCGTCTGTGGGCTATGGTGGTTATGATGGTATAGGTCTTTTTTCGCATAACTCTAATGTTGATGTAACTCGTACGGTGTTCAAGAACTGCTCTTCCCCTATTCCAACTAGAAGCGTGTTAGCTCTAGACCAGGGATCGACAGTTGCTTTTGACCATAGCGATATATGTTTCAATAACTGTTATAATGGATATGCTATCACAGTTCTGGATGACAATTCGGAAATAACTATCACCAATTCAATAATATACGATGTGGATGAGTTGTTTGAACCATCTGGGACTACAAACATCACCATGACCTATTCAATCGCTCCGGAAATATGGCCAGGAACAGGTAATCTAGTCGGCGATCCATTGATTACTCCAGAATGTTATTTAACATCCTCTTCGCCCTGCATTGACGCTGGCGATCCCACATTTCCCCTGGATCCCGATAGTACGCGTACCGATATGGGTGCATACTGCTGGGAAGGTGGAGGACCTATTTCCGGTGCTATCTCCGGGATATGGACAGCAGAGAATAATCCTTATCAAATAAGCGGAGATACCTGGATACCAGAAAATGACACGCTACGAATATTGCCAGGAACAGTAATGGAATGGCTGGATATCTACAATCTCGATATTTATGGTGTATTACTCATCGAGGGGACGGAGGATGATTCAGTCATGATTATCGGTGCTGATCCTACCTATTCTGAAATGGTCGATTTCTATTTCAATTCTCAGGTAGGAGCTAGTACTCTGGCTAATGCTTACTTGAATGATATCTTCATTCACATGGGACCTACCGGTACTATGATTGAACATTCCACAATTAACGGGGAAATCTTCGCTGACGGTTCATTAGATAATGTCATTTCTTACTGCGTACTCGATGCCCAAATTATCGGCGGAGCGAACTGGACAGTGACAGACAACGAATTCGATATTTATCGAGGAGGTTCTGAAGTGCCTTCAGCATCCGCGTATGCAACATATTCAGCGAATGGCACCTTCATTAATAACTACATTGATGTCTATGCACGAGCTTCTGGCGAGGAACCCTATTGGCAGGCTTCAAGTTACGGATTCCGTAATTGTACTGGGGAATTCGCTCACAATACTATTTATGCTGGTGCTTACGCCGGATCATATAGCAGCTACGGAATAAGAGAATGTATTGGAACTATAAGACACAATTGTGCGGATGCCATTACAACTGGGATTTCAAGATGTTCGGGTGATATTTACAACAACACAATAATCAACGCAAACAATGGTATATATTCGGAAGATCCTATAGATCCTGTCAGAAATAACATCATACACGATTGTGATTATGGTTTTTACGGTCCATTTGATGTCCAGTATAGCTGTGTCTACAACTGCACTACTCCCTATGCCAACGGAGCCACTGCGGGTGTGGGTACAATCGAAGAGGATCCCCTCTTAATCAGCACCTGGTTCTTAGACCCGAATTCGCCCTGCATAGACGCCGGTGACCCCGATCCGATATATAATGATCCGGATGGGACGAGGGATGACATGGGAGCTAACTATTTCGATCAGGGGGCGGCCTATGCTACTGTTGCCCTAACGCCGTACGGCACACCAATTCAGATTCCGGTCACTGGTGGATCGTTCGACTTCAATATTGCCATAGCAAATTTAGGAATTAATCAGGTTGTTGGCGACGTCTGGTGCAATGTCATACTCCCCAACGGAAATCTCTATGGACCTTTATTGGGTCCCGTCAACTTAACGCTGCCTGGCGGTTTTCAGCTGGATCGCGACCGCTCTCAGATAGTGCCCGGCAGTGCTCCGGAAGGGACTTACACCTATCAGGCTTTCATAGGGCTTCACCCTGACACTATCTGGGATATGGACAGCTTTACTTTCGAGAAACTTACCACCGGAGACGGCACCTGGGTTGAAGACTGGTCCAACAGCGGGGAATCTTTCGATGAGTGGTTGACTACGGTAGATGATCCATTAATGCCTGAGACCTATTCACTGGAACAGAACTATCCCAATCCGTTTAATCCAACCACAGTTCTCAGTTACAAGCTGCAAGATGCAAGTAAAGTGAATCTGTCTGTTTACGATATTTCCGGACGACTGGTAACAGAACTTGTCAACGGCTGGCGGGATGTGGGGGTGTATGAGGTGATGTTTGATGGATCTGATCTGTCTTCGGGAGTGTACTTGTACAGATTGAATACTGATGAGTTTGCCGATACCGGTAAGATGTTACTACTTAAATAATTGAAGCATCTAAAATATGGAGGTGTTTGCTATGCGAAAACTGTTATTGGCAAGTGCAGCTTTGTCTGTATATATAGTAACAGCAAACGCTCAACTTCAAGGACCATTAAGCGGTACGATTGGTCCGGGAACTTTCCAAGTCGTCGGTGATATACTCGTCGAGGAAGGCAGTTCTCTTAGAATCGAACCAAATACAACGTTCCTTTTCACAGGTAATTACAGTTTCGAGATAAATGGATACCTGTACGCTATGGGCACCGTGACCGACAGCATCCGTTTTATGCAGAACAATCCTGGTACAACCTGGTCAGGGTTGGATTTCGACAATGCCGACAATGCCTGCACGTTGGAGTATTGCTTCGTCACCGGAAGTAATTCTCACGGTATTTACCTCTTCCATTCAGGGCCCACTATCTTCAAATGTACAATTGTAAATAACTCGACACCTTATGGTGGTGGAGGGATTTATGTCGGATACTGGGGTTGTGGAGCAACCATTTCCAACTGCGTTATCAGCAACAATTCGGCCGCTGGGAGCGGAGGGGGTATTGAAGTTTGTGACACTGTAACGGATATCTTAAATTGCATCATAAGCGACAATTTAGCCAGAAGCGGTGGAGGTGTTGCCACAGATCAGAGCAATCCCACTTTCTCTAACTGTGTTATCAGTGAAAATTCAGCTACTGAAATTGGCGGCGGTATTTTTATCTACAAAGGCAATCCCTGCATTTCCAACTGCACCATTAGCGGCAATTACGCTGGCTGGGACGGTGGTGGAGTATTGATGTCAAAAAGCAGCCCAGCTATAACAAATTGCACTATCAGGGGGAATTTGGCAGATGAAGAGGGTGGTGCTATCTGGATGGATATGGGTAGTCCAGATATCATCAATACTATCGTAGAGGGAAACCGCGGGAACTATGGTATTTGTTTCGGTAATTCCTCCAATGCTACGGTTTCGTATAGTGATTTCTACGACAATGAGAACGGGAATTTTACAGGAATCGGACCTGCAGGATTAGGTGAAATCATCGGTGTCAACGCCAACGGTGATTCCTGTGATGTATATTACAATGTTTTCCTTGATCCCGAATTAGTATACCCCGGACAAAACGACTATCGCCTTCACTGGGATTCGCCCTGCATAGACGCAGGTGATCCAGATCCACAGTACAATGACCCGGACGATACCGTTGCCGACATGGGTGTATTCTATTACGATCAGAGCACGCCCGTGAGAATTCTGTTAACTCCACACGATGCAGCTATCCAGATTCCAGCAATGGGAGGTAGTTTCGAATACACCCTGTGGTTAACTAACATAGAAGCGACAAATCCACAGTTTGATTTCTGGCTTGACATAACTCTACCAGATGGAACCATATTCGGACCTGTACTACAACCGGTAACTGCACAGCTTGACTCAGGATTAACATTCAGACGTGAACGTATGCAGAATGTACCAGTAAATGCACCTGAAGGATTGTACCATTTTAACGCATATGCCGTTGTTGGAATGGATACTTCATTTGACGATTTCAATTTCATCAAGCAGGGTGGGAACGGAACGGAGGAGTTTACTGATTGGCTCAATAACAGTCAACCGTCCGGTACTGGTAGTGAACGAATCCTGTCCATGGGTGCAACAGAATTCGCCGTACTGAACGCTCATCCTAATCCCTTCAATCCTACCACCACCGTGACCTATGCTCTCCCGCAGGCATCCCGCGTTCAGCTTAACATCTACAACCTGCAAGGACGATTAGTAACTGAGCTTGTCAACGGCTGGCGGGATGTGGGTTACCATGAAGTCATCTTCGAAGCCCAAAACCTGGCTTCCGGAATGTATATTTACCGTATCCAGGCAGGTGATTTCACCGACGTGAAGAAGATGATGCTGGTGAAGTGACAGAATAAAACTATCTGTGGTTGTAGGGGCGGACCTGTGTGTCCGCCCTTTTTCTATTACATTTCCCCCCAAAAAAACAAATCACTTGACAAGACTGAATAGATTGTGTATATTAGAAGTAACAGGGTCAACAACAGGCGTAAGCAATCTCTTGCCGGTAATAGCTTGACGATACGAAAAATACTGTCGGTGATGTAGCTATAAACATACCAGAAAGGATTTTCGTTATAAGTGTGAGTTTGACTTAAGGAGGCGAAAATGAAACGCTTAGTTCAGTTCTCCACAATGGTAATCTTACTTACCTTATCCTTCCCCAATTTTACCCTATCCCAGACCCTGAAAATCATTCATTTCAACGTAGGTGACGGCGATGCTACTTTGATCTTGTCACCCTCCGGTGAAACTCTGTTGGTGGATTCCGGTAAGGATAGGAGTTCTGTGGTGACCGCAATTGCAACTTATCTCGAAGATTCACTTGAGATCTATGACTTAGATTATACTCTGGCTACGCATTATCATGACGATCACATCGGTGGGTTTATCGATTTATTCAATCTCTATGGCTACCTACCTGATACTGCATTCGATCGAGGATCAAATCCGGGATATCATAGCCAGACCTATGCCGATTATATCAACGCCGCAGGTGCTGCGAGAACGACCATTACCCCAAATTACGTTATAGATTTAGGGCTGGGAGTTGCCGTCTGGGTGGTGTGCGTTAACGGCACTTTATACAACGGAACTTATCCGACTAATCTTCCTGTCACTGGCGGTGTTTACGAAAATGTCCGCAGTATCTGCCTGCTACTGGAATATAACAATTTCCGTTATGTGGTTGCCGGCGACTTGATAGGACAATGGGTAGGCGGACTCAACTATGATATGGAAACTCCCTGTTCTCAAGCGATTGGAGAAATCAATACCTTTCAGGTGAACCACCACGGAGGAGGCTCTTCGACAAACCGGAATTGGTTGACTAATCTGTCACCGGAAACCGCTGTTGTTTCAGGAGGTTCACTGCAAGGTAGCCAATCAGTTATGAACAGGTTGGAGGGGATGGCCAGGTTTGACACGCTTTATCATACGGGCACAATGGCTTCCTATTGTGCGACTAAATCGGTGGTCTGCAACGACAACATTGTTTTGGAAACTGATGGGTTGACGTACTACGACATCTCCTGGCTCGCATTCACAGATACCTATGCTATAGGCGCTGATGCTGCCAGTGGGGACGTTTCATTGTGTCCGACGACTTCCGGTTCTCCATATCGAATTAACGAAAGTGTAAAATCTTACACTCCAACCGAGCTTGCATTGTTCAGTGCATTTCCTAATCCGTTCAACGCCACAACAGTCATAAGTTTCGAGTTGCGAGTTGCGAGCCTGGTGAAACTGGAGGTGTTTGATGTGCGGGGGAATATTGTAGGGGCGAGGCCTGTCTCGCCCTTGTCGGGGTCAGGGGCGACCCCGACTACGGATTTCTACACTGCTGGAAGTCACAGAATCACCTTCAACGGCACCGGTCTGCCATCCGGTATCTACATCTACTGTTTGACTGCGGGGAATTTTACGGGAGCAGGGAAAATGGTACTGATCAAATGAACATCGATAGAACGGGTAGCGAATCGCTCCTAATATCAATAATGGAGAAATCGTGAAACGCTTATCTACCCTAGTGTTAATCTTAGGATTAGCATTCGCGTTACCAGTGATTGCCCAGCCGTGGTCTTTGCTGTTTTGGTCGGGACCGGGTAGTTTCAGCGGCTACCAGATTTTGGGCGTTGAATTCGCACAAGATTGGTTCTTCGTCGCCGCTACAGAACAAGGCACCATGACGCCTGTCATCATCAAGTTCGATAGAGATGGGAACCTCATTGGTATCTTCAATCAGAGTACGACTGGCTGGGGTTGGCGCGACCTGACCTATGATGGCAGCTACATTTACGGTTCTGGCAACACCACCATCGAAGCGATGGATCTGAATGGTAACCTGGTTCCTTCTATGAATATCCCGGGACCTATTAATCCCTGCGGAGCTTTGGCTTATGATCCGGAATTTGATCATTTCTGGGTCACATCATGGAGTGATCAGCTATACGAAATTGATCGTAATGGCAATGTTATTTCATCAGGAAACCACGGTTTATCGGGGCTCTATGGAATCGCCTGGGATGATGGTGATCCCGATGGTCCCTGGCTGTGGATGGTCGATCAGGTTGGTGGGCTCACTTTCTATCAATTTGATCCCAGGAGTCACGTTTTTACAGGATTAACTTACACCTTGCCTCTACTTCCCGGTTTAACGTCACAGACAGCAGGGGGCCTTTTCTTCACGGATGAATGGAACCCGGACTATTATGTGGTGGGAGGTAACGTACAGGGAACTCCCGGAGATGGGATATATATCCTGGAAATGTACCCCAATATCATCCAGTATGACATTTTTGTCGATATAGATTACGTGTCCGGTTCACCTGTGCCTAATAGCGGCGGTAATCTGTACTTTGACATTTTCATTGAAAACCAGGGGAATATACCTGCCGATTTCGATGCCTGGCTGGCGGTTTCTTATGAGGGGCAAGATCCCATTACACTCATAACGCGCTCTTTGGAGGATTTCCCACCGGGAGGCATTATCGAAAGACAGGATATGTGGTATCCAGTCCCAAGGACATGGCCTTCGGGTTATTACCTGTTCTACTGCTGCGTGGGCATTGAAGGTCAGGTAACATGGAGCTACGACTTCTTTGAATTTGTTAAATCCGGTAACACCCTTGGGAATGAACTTGTTTTACGACCAACAGAAGGCGTCCCAAATCCTTTTGAAGTGGTATTTATTGAAAAAGTAAATACCATAGATGATTACGTCTTTTCCAGCGCTTTTCCCAACCCCTTTAACCCCACAACCACCATCAGTTTCCAGTTACCGGTCGCAAGCATGGTAAAACTGGATGTGTTTGATGTGCGGGGGAATATTATAGGAGCGAGGCATGCCACGCTCTTGGGTCGGTACAAGACCGACCCCTACGCGGAGGGGTTCTACCCCCCCGGCACCCACCAAATCACTTTCGATGGGTCGGGATTGGTATCCGGAATATACATCTACCGCCTCTCTGCCGGTGACTTCTCCGCTTCAGGAAAGATGGTGTTGATGAAGTAAATTATTAATATAGGGGTTTACCCCCGCCTAATTATTAACATTTTGGCAATAATAAAATATTTACCCGAATTTTAAAAAATACTTGCATTTCAGAATTTTATCCTGTATATTAAAAAAGTCTGTAGTAAAGGAGAACTAAGATGAAAAAGCTCCTGTTGTTCTCGAATATCCTTATTCTTTTCGGCGTAGCTTTCGCCGAAACCCACATCCCTCGCGGACCGGTCAGCGGCACCTGGACGCTTGCTGGTTCCCCTTACCTGATCGAAGGCCACATCGGTATCCGTCGTTACGAATCCCTCACAATCGAACCGGGCGTTGAAGTGATCTTCCAGGGTCACTATAAGTTCCTGGTCTATGGTCAACTATCTGCCGTGGGAACCCAAACCGATTCAATTTTATTCACAGCGGAAAATCCCAACAGAGGGTGGCATGGCTTACGCATACACGAATTGGATACTCAAGCCGATAGTACCCGTCTGGTCTATTGCAGATTAGAGCACGGTAAGTCGTCCGTTAATAACAACGCCGGCGAAAACAAGCACGGAGGTGCCCTTTACTGCACCAATTCATCGAAACTCCTGATTAAAAACTGCCTGATAACTAACAATCAGACTGGTGATGTTGTAGGTGCTCAAGGATCGTATGGTAATCCCGGCGGTCGGGGTGAGAACGTAACCTCAGGACACGGTGGAGCGGTCTATCTTTCCAACTCGAATCCTTCGATATTGGATAACACGATCTGTTTCAATCGCACCGGCAATGCAACAGGGGGTACCGGTGGACACGGTGAGAATTTTAATGGTTCACTTCCATATTATATTATTGGCGGAGATGGTGGTACAGGCGGGGAAGGACTATCAGGCTCGGGTGGAGCACTATATTACGCTCATTCGCAACCGATCCTTTATGGAAATATGATTTACGGAAACAGTGCCGGACAAGGCATTGGAGGAGCCGGTGGTGGTGGCGGTAATGTTGACAACGACCATTGGAATGGTGATGCTAACGGCGGCAATGGCGGGGATGGCGGTATTGGTCGCGGTGGTAGCGGTGGCAGTGTATATTTGCTTGAGTCTGATGTGGATATTTCTAACAACCTTCTTTATGAAAATTCTAGTGGTATCGGTTCAGGTGGAATCGGCGGCAACGGTGGCGATGGTTGGACATGGAACGGTTATATCTATATCGGCTGGGGCGGCAACGGTGGTAACGGCGGTGACGGCTACGGTGGCGATGGGGGTGCGTTTTACTACGAAAACAGTAATCCGGCTATAAACAACAATACTGTCTGTGATCATGAGTGCGGAGATGGTACGGGAGGAGACGGTGGCGTAGGCGGCTGGGGTGGCTATGCCAGCGGAGGGACGGGGGGAACTGGATCAGGTTTCGATGGCCAATACATAGTCTATAGCAGTAGCAGCACCCCAATCCTGGCGAACTCGATCCTATGGGATAACACTGGTGAAATATTCAACGGTTCTCCTCAGGTTACGTATTCGTGCGTTCAGGGGGGATACTCTGGAGCAGGAAACATTGGTGAAGATCCGCTGTTTGCAGGTCTTTATCACCTTTCGCAGACTGCAGCCGGTCAAGCAGTTCAATCACTCTGCGTGGATGCTGGTGATCCCGATTCTACCGTCTTAGTAGGCACTACACGTACTGACGGAGTGCAGGATTCATTAATAGTAGATATGGGATATCATCATCATATTTTTTCTGGATTACCCGTACTGTCAGTTTCCGCTAATAGCATGTTTTTCTCTGCGGAAATTTATGGCCCGAATCCAGATGACCAAACTTTTGAGGTGATAAATAGTTCTATGGGTTCATTTAATTATGAAATAACTGAAAATGCGGGGTGGCTTTCGGTTTCACCGGGTGGAGGAGGGCCGGTGCCGCCAACGATCACAGAAACAGTTTCAGTTGACATCATGGGATTACCGGCTTATGATTATTTTACCACAATAACTGTTACTGCACCAGGTGTGATCGGCAGTCCACAGATAATTGATGTCACGCTTAGTGTAGTATATCACAATCCAATATCTGGTTCTTTAAGTGGCGTTCTATCAACTGATACATATAACGTCACATCTGATATCTGTGTGGAATACGGCGATTCTCTTATTATCGAAGAGGGTACGATGTTGCTATTTATGGGACATTATAAATTCGATGTTCTGGGTTATCTCCATGCTGTCGGAAGCAATCAAGACTCTATATGGCTTGTACAAGATACAAGTACCTTTGCTTGGCAGGGAATCCGTTTTACTGGTTCTAGTGCCGATTCCTCATTAATGGAATATTGTAACATTAGTGGTAGTGATTCAAGTGGTATTCGATGTATTAATTCTAGCCCGATATTTAGCCATTGTAAAATTAATGGAAATTCTAGCCCTGATATCTTTGGTCAACTCATAGGAGGGGGGGGTGTTTATTGTTCGAGTTCCAACCCGATATTCAATTATTGTGATATTTGTACCAACGAGGGGAAGTGTGGTGGTGGATTAATGTGTCATTATGACGGCAATCCAATTTTCAATTATTGTAACTTCTATGATAATCTTGCATTTGGATCCGGTGGTGCAATTTGGTCTGGATTTAGTGGACCCGTTTTTAATTACTGCCTCATCAATGATAATGTAGCTGGACCAGCCCCGTATCCAATGGGTGGAGGTGCCTACTGTGGTTCTTGGGGGGCTAGTTTCAATAATTGCACGATTGCTAGAAATTCTATCTCAGGTGCTTACCCCACAGGCGGTGGCATTCGTTTCGATTACACCGGTTATTACGAGGTCATCAATTGCATTATTGAAGGAAATCAGCTTACAGGCATCACAAGTCTAAACGGTGCTACAGTTTCTATTAACTACTCCGATTTTCACAATAACGAACAAGGACCATTTGCAGGAAATCTCCCACCAAATATTGGTGTTATCTCCACCACCAACGCCAACAACGACTCCTGCGATATGTACTACAACATCTTCATGGATCCGCAGTTCGTCCATCCAGATACAGGTAATTTCAACCTGCAATCCACCTCCCCCTGCATAGACGCCGGAGATCCATTGAGTCCTTTTGATCCCGACAGCACCATCGCGGATATGGGCGCCTTCTATTTCGATCAGAGTGTAATTGCAGGAGATCTGCACGAAACCATCAGGATACCGGATAGTTATGCCCTCCAGCCTGCTTACCCCAACCCCTTCAATCCCACTACCACCGTGACCTATGCTCTCCCGCAAGCGTCCCGCGTTCAGCTTAACATCTACAACCTGCAAGGACGGTTAGTGACTGAGCTTGTCAACGGCTGGCGGGATATGGGTTACCATGAAGTCATCTTCGAAGCCCAAAACCTGGCTTCCGGGATGTATATTTACCGCATCCAGGCGGGTGATTTCACCGACGTGAAGAAGATGATGCTGGTGAAGTAGTAATCACAAGATAAATTCATTATTGACTCCCCATCCGAGAAAATAAAAGAATAAATTGGATAACCTTAAATTTTTTCTTATGTTTTAAGTTTAGAAATGCTAATGATGAACTCTTTGCGTATTTATGGAATGCTCAAATTGCCATAACTTTATACCGCAACATGTACGGAATTGCCCTACTTGCAATGAAGATGTGGGATTTCCCAACGTTCGTGCTGCACAGACTAAAGAGGAACGCGACGCTCTGGATATACGTATTAGAGATGCATACGTCTCCGTAGATGTCCGTGGCTGTAAGCGAGAACTTGACGACTTTGGCACGGCAATCGAAGATTCCAAAGTTGTGTTAGCGCTAAATATTGGTGTACTTTCTGCTTTGGTAGCAAATGATAAACTGCAGTATATATCCTTTTACTATCAGAGAGATTCAGGTGCCAGAATTCCAGAGGACAATGAATTTGATCTGGGCAGAGAATCTGTTGATAGTCTCCTATTCACACATTACCATAGAAAGATAAATTTTGCAGCCTTAACCATAGACAATGTCGGTGTTGAATACTATGGCGACTACCATATCACTCTCAGAGAAGAAACAATTCGCAAGCGTACTTCTTTCTTCGAAGAAAATTCCCTGATTTTTTGCCTGAAACATAAAGTCATTGCAGGAACCAAATTTCCTAATGGATATAAGGCAACATGGGAAACAAGGAGTAAATTAGCTCAGGCCAAACTATCCTCAAAAATTGAACCAGGGACGACTCCTTCAGATTATCCTGGTATTCTAATTAAACAGGGACAGACAGGGAAGGACGATGAGTTTATTGAAGCACACATTTATGGTCAGTTGAATCGTAGAACTATAGAACAGGTTACTACGAGGAGCAAATCGAGACGCTCAGCAGATCGCGTCATATTGAAAAGAGTACGAAAAAACCTTGCGGAAATAGGTGTTATTTTTTCAGAAATCTCATGAATGCACTAATTTCAGGACAGGCGGGAATCGCTATATTTGTTGAGACAACCGGAGCATTTGTTGTTGACATAGACTCTCCGGATCAGGAGAGATCGCTGCCGAAAACCTCTATTCCTTACGTATTCAACGGTGCTTCTGACGTGAAATTATTGAAGTCAGTCAAACGCAAGAAAGCGCTAGAAACATTGGAACTGGAATGGCGCAAGGACCGCGCATTGCAGTTGATGCTGATTCTTATCGATGACGAAGACGATATTGAAACCAAAAGAGAGGCTGCTGAATGCCTGACCGAATTATTATCTGATAAACAGGTCTTCGAATTTCTTTCAAATCGCATGTTCTCTGCACCGTTTCCAGATGATACAAACCTTGAAATAGCTTATAAATGCGGCGCGCAAGCCGAACCTGTAATCCGCCTCCTTGACGAGTTATCTAAAAATCAGATCGAAATTGACTTATACCGACAGGAATGGGATAACCTGAGCCCGGATTTGTTTGATGATGATGAAGATGTAAAGAGCGAGTTATTCCATAGAATCGTTGAAGAGGGGATCTTCAGAGATTTTGTTTTGACAGCAAAGGATGCAAAGAAATTCAGCCTTGTCGAATTCGACTTCCATAAAAAATTCGGTAGAGAACCCAATGCTGGTAAAATCCTCTCGGCATGGACTGCATCCTTGAAGCCTGTTGACTCAGAGCAGGACTTCTCACAAATGATTGAAGAGGAACCGGAACGTCAAAAACCGCCGAAGGAGAAACGGGGACGTAAAGTCAAGCCAAAGAAGGCTGACGAAGCACTTGCCGACGTTATTAAGACAAAGGATTTTATTAAATCCGCCATGCAAAAAGGTGAGATAGTCAAAGCCCGAAGATTCACTCAGCAGCTTGTTACTGAAGGTGAGAAAACAAGCACTCAGGAACAGATAGCCAAATCACTCTGCGATCTCGCCCAATATGCCAAGGAAATTAAAAACCATTCATTTCAACTGGAACTTGCGCAGTGGGCAAATAGAATAGCACCATCTGACGTCAGAACACATATACAATTAGGCGATGCTTTTTTCTGTCTAAAGAGAAACGATGAAGCGTTGAAAGCATACGATACTGCCATCCGTGACTTCCCGCCTAACGTAGTTTCACATAGCGGTCGTGCAGAGGTATTGAAGGAGATGGGTAAGCTGGAGGAGGCGCTGAAAGCATATGATGCTGCCATCTGTGATCTCCTACCAGACGTAGTTTCTCACAACGGTCGTGCGGAGGTATTAAAGGAGATGGGTAAGCTGGAGGAGGCGCTGAAAGCATACGATACTACTATCCGTGACTTCCCGCCTGACATCGTTTCACACAGCGGTCGTGCGGAAGTGTTGAAGGAGATGGGTAGGCTGGAGGAGGCACTGAAAGCATACGATACTGCCATCCGTGATTTCCAGCCTGATGTAGTTTCACACACAGGTCGAGCCAGTATATTGAAAGAGATGGGCAGGCTGGAGGAAGCACTGAGAGCATACGATACTGCCATCCGTGACTTCCCGCTTAACGTATATTCTCATAACGGTCGTGCGGAAGTGTTTAAGGAGATGGGTAAGCTGGAGGAGGCGCTGAAAGCATATGATACCGCTATCAGTGACTTCCCGCCTAATGTAGTTTCACATAGCGGTCGTGCAGAGGTATTGAAGGAGATGGGTAAGCTGGAGGAGGCGCTGATAGCATACGATACTACCATTAGGGACTTACCACCTGATGCTTATTCATACACAGGTCGTGCGGGTGTATTGAAGGAGATGGGTATGCATGAAGAGGCGCTAAAGTTTTATGACGAAACGATCATTCAATTCCCCACAAATAAAGTTGCACCTAATGCAAGATCGGCTCTTCTTGTTCTGATGGGGCGTTATCACGAAGCCGAAGTTTCCTTGCCGGTGAAAGAACCGCAGACAAAAAGTGAATGGATCGCACATCACATACGCGGGATGATCCTCTTGAAAACGGGAAAAGTGCAGGAGGCTTCGGAACATTTTGATTTCGGTTTAAACTCATCTCCATTTCCATCTGATAAGAAATATTATAGATCTGCTCTTGCCGTGGCAAAATTGCAGGCGAATGAGTTTGCGGAAGCAGCCGAGTGCTTAGGTGACGATCAGACACCGATAAATAATATCCTCAGAATGCACATTTACGGCGAGGGAAGACTTTCTGAATTCGAAGGAATTATCCGCACAGCACACGAATATCTAAAACAATATTGCCCTAGCAGCCTGTTTAATCTGTACCTTGAGGTAACGGGACGGTATCTTGTTGATCCAGATCTTGCATCATTGAGTAACGATGAACTTATTAAACAAGAGTGCGACTATGTAATATGGCGTATTGCTGCGTAGTAAAGGTTATTACACCTCCAAGATACATAACCCAGATTGACACTTCCCCGCTGAGCACTGCTGTTTTTTTCAATTCCCCTGCTCTCAACTACACAACACATATTCCCCCCGAAAATTTACAAAAAAAATAAAAAAAGAGTTGATAAGGGGGATTTTTGTGCTTATTTTATGAATGAACGTTCATTCAATAAAAATATGAGGACTATGTCACCTAAAAGCAAGGAACAATTCGATCAGATACGAGCTCAAAGCCGCCAGACAATTATGGAAGCGGCTCTGGAACTGTTTACTCACCGGGGTTATCACGGCACCTCGGTCAGTATGATCGCCAACCAGGCAGGTGTTTCCACGGGATTGATGTATAATTACTTCCAGAGCAAGGTAGAGCTGCTGGAAGCTATCGTCCGCCAGGGCATGTCCATCATCGAATCACTACTGGGTGATGTATTGCAGGTCGATGATCCCCGGGACAGGATCACCACAATGGTCGAGATGACTTTTCAAATCGCTGAACGGGACATAAAGTTCTGGTCGCTTTACTTCAGCGTACTCATGCAGCCAGACCTGCCCGGTGATGTGCAGCGCATCTTCAGCGATTTCCTCCAGAATACACTCAATCTATTCGAAGATCTTTTCAGCCAGCTTGGATACAGCAACCCCCAGGCTGAAGCGAGAATCCTGGCTGCAATTCTGGACGGCGCACTGCTGCACTACTGGATAGTGGGGAAAGATTACCCTATAGAAAACGTAAAGCAAACCATTATTGATAAATACTGCGGGACGAAAGAGCCTTAATCTTTGGAGTTAATCATGAGACAAAAAACAGCAATCATTTTTTTCACCCTGTGGGCGTTATCCCCCACCCTGGCACAGGAACTGACGGGGGATCAGATTATAGAAAGAGTCGATGAGATCATGAACCCGCAGCAGATGCAGGCGGAGATGACCATGATCATAGAGACCTCATCGGGAGAGTTGCGGGAATTCGTCTATCAATCCTACAGCAAGAACCACGGTGAGAAGAACCTGATGCGCTACCTGAAACCGTCGAAGTTGCGGGGCAACGGCACTTTGATGCTGAATTATTCCGACGACATCTGGGCGTATTTCCACAAGACCAAGCGGGTGCGGAAGTTGGCGGAGCACGCCAAGCGCCAGAAGATGGAGGGATCGGATTTTTCCTACGAGGACATGGGTTCAGGAAACGCCTTCGTGATGGATTATGCCGCAGAACGGCTGGAAGATGAGAAGGTTGAAGGCATTGATTGTTACGTGGTCGAACTGACCCGCAAAGAGAACAGCGACGCTGGATATTCGCGGTTGATTATGTGGGTGGATAAGTCCAACTTTGTGCCGCTAATGCTGGATTATTACGACCTGAAAGATGCGGAATTGAAGCTGAAGTATCTAACCATGAGTGATGTCGAAGTCATTCAAGGTATCCCCACGCCTAAGAGAATGGTCATGACCAACACTCTCGACAATTCACAGACTATGATGGAGATCAATTCTGTCAACTACGAAGTCGATCTGGACGACAACCTGTTCACCGAAAGGGGGTTGCGAGAATGAGAAATATGATCTTTCTATCCCTGATCTTAGTACTTGTTGCGCTGGGAAACTGCAAAGAACCCGATTTCTTCGGTTACTTTGAACCGCAGTTGATGACTTTTTATTCGCATAAGTCCGATGACTGGGCTCTTCTAAATTCGAATAAACTACGCCTTGACATTGAAGTGAAACCCGGTAAGAAGGTCAAATTTGGAGCGAATGTAAATTTTTACAATTACTACGGGACAACTGCTTACAATCTCCTGGATTATCTTTCTCCCGAGATTACGGCAATAGCTCAACCTCATGAACAGTACTACGAATTTGCCTACAAGGACAGCATCGAGCTGGATAATGTTTATCTGAGAATGTCATTCCAGTATGCCGATGTCACCGTTGGGATACAGCAGATATCCTACGGTACCGGCTACGCCTGGAATCCCACGGACATCTTCAATCGCAAGGACGTTCTTGATCCGACCTATGAACAACCGGGACACAATGCAGTAAGGTTTGACGTACCATTAAATCGTAACGTCAGCATGATGGTGATCTATGCGCCTGGTGATAACTGGAATGTACCGACGGCACTGTTGAGGCTGAAAGCTCGACTGGGGCGCTTCGACTTCTCGTTTTGCGGAACGACAACCCCTTGGAAACAGACCTTCTATCCAGTCCTGGGATATCGTGAAGAGGAGCGTATTTTGGTCGGTGGCGACCTCGTCGGGCAGCTAATGGGATTGGGAGTATGGATTGAAGGTGCGTATAACCACATGCAACTTACAGAAGATTTCTGGGAAATGACAGCTGGCTTAGATTACACGTTAAGAAATGAGTTGTACATACTGGGTGAAATCTACTATCACAGCGAGGCATCTTCCTCTTCCGATGACTACACCTTGAACGACTGGATGTCTTATTTCTCCGGGCTAACTAGGACCATCGGTCAATCACAAGCTTACGTTTTTATCCAATACCCCATCACTGACCTGATCCATATTAGTAGTTCTATCATCGGCTGCATTAATGACGAGAGCGTTGCCCTGGTGCCACAACTGAATTACAGCCTGTTCCAAGACGTGGAACTAACCGTTTTTGGTAACCTCTACATGGGTAACGAAGGCACGATGTATTCAAAGGATTTGGGTAACGGAGGTCAGATCCGCTTACGGGTTTATTTTTAAAGGAATATCAACATGAGAGAGAAACTACTCCGCAACTTAGCAAGACTGGCTTACCGATATCCCTGGTGGATTCTGGGGATAGCGGGCATCGTCACCATTCTCTCAATCCTGATTAGCCAGAACCTGGAACTCAGCATGCGCTGGTCGGATTTGATGCCCGAAAACGATCCCCGCTCCATCGAGTTCAACCGGGTGCTGGAAAAATATAAATCAGCCTCCTCGATCATGATTGTCCTGAAAGGAGACGAACAGCATATCAAGGCATTCGCCGAAGAAGCAGCGCTATCCATTACTGAGATTTCAGCATCTTTCAACGGCGAAGAGGAAGAGCTGATCAAGCGTGTAACTTACAAGGAAGATGAGGATTTTCTCCGTCGAAACGGTCTGATGCTGACCAAAACCAAGGATCTGGAGAATTCCAAAGATATGTTCTCCGACGTCAGTTTACTGCCTCTGATGACCCACATCAATGACAACTTAGAAAGAACTTACATCTACAGCGATGACGAGGAGAAGCTATCCAACCGAGAGAAGAGCGACAACGCCATTCACTATTTAGACGGTCTGAAGTACTGGCTGCAGACCATGGAAAGCTACACGGAAGATACCGAGGTTTCACGAGATCGAGTTCTTTCGGCTGCAGACCGGCTGTTAATCGGGGATCTCCACTTTATCTCCTATGATCACTCCATGCTGATGATGCTGGCTCAGCCTTCTTTTCCGGTTACGGATGCGGAAAGAGGAAAGATTGCTTGTGATTCAATAGAAGCAATCCTGGCGGACGTCGGACAGAAATATCCGGGCGTTGAAACAGGGCTGACCGGTATGCTGGCTTTGGCAAGGGATGAACTGGTGGCTGTTCAGAGCGATATGAATTATCTAAGCTTCGTTGCCCTTTTTCTGATCCTCGTGCTATTCATAGTCTCATTCCGCATGTGGGTGGCTCCACTGTTTGCCGTTGCCGTTCTGATCGTGGGCGTGGTCTGGACGATGGCTTTCGCCACGCTGACGGTGGGCACCTTGAACATCATGACAGCTATGTTCGCGGTCATATTGGTAGGGTTGGGAATCGATTTTTCGGTGCACATCATCTCCGGATTTGCAGAAAATCGCGGCAAAGGTATGAACATCCTTAAATCCGCGGAACAAACGTTATTAAAGGCAGGGCCCGGTATCACCACCGGAGGATTGACCACGGGCATCGCTTTTTTAACCCTCATGATCTCCGACTCGCGCGGTATGCACGATTTCGGTTTGATCGCAGGAGGAGGCGTGATCATTTGCATGGTGGCAGCCCTGATGCTGCTGCCGCCGTTCCTGGTCATACGCGAGAGGCGACAGGAAAGACGAGGCAGATCAACAACATATCATCCGCCAGAATTCCGGTTCATCGGGGCAGTAGCGGAGACTTTTGCTCGGGGTCGAGTGGTTGTCTTAGCGGTCATGATCCTGCTGACCGGTTTTTTCGCCTACCACACCTTCCAACTGGCATTCGATTACGACATGCTGAACATTGAACCGAAAGACATGGCGTCGGTCATCTGGTACGATTCTCTGATGGCGGCGTATGATATGAGTCCTGATTACGCACTGGTGACTTCGTCTTCACTGGACAGCATGAGGATCATTGCCCACAGAGCCAAGGATTTCCCCAATATCGCCTGGGTGGATGCCATTACCGAATACCTGCCGACGAACCAGGATCAGGCGGAACGGGGGGAGATCATCGCTGAGATCCGCACCGAGCTTGAGAAGCACCCAACCGCAACGGAGATCTCAACAAGTGACCTGGACGCCATCCTGGATGAACTGCACCGCTTGTGGATGAACGTGGTCGAAATGTCGGACATGGCTTTCCAGGCAGGGCAGGATAGATTGGAAGGTAAAACCTATGAGTTATCCGCCAATCCCGAAATTGCAGGCAGCCCTGATTACATCCAGGGAATCATCGAAAAATTAAAAGAAGACCCGACCGCCGCACTAAATGCCCTGAACCGTTTTCAGGAAGATTATTTTATCTACTTCAGGAAAACGGCACTTGGCATGACCGCTCCCGAACCGATATCGCTGGAGACGCTTCCGGAAAGTATCACCAGCCGCTACTTAAGTGACGATGGTGAAACCTATCTGGTTTCGCTCTTTCCGGAACAGGATCTCTGGAACATGGATAACCTGGAAGCTTTCGACCGGCAACTACGCAGCATCAGCCCGCGGGCTACCGGAACGCCGCCCTTGTTCCTGGCTATGATCGAAATCATTGGTAATGATGGGAAGCGGGCTACTATCCTGGCTTTCATTACTATCTTAGTGCTGTTGTTCCTGGATTTCCGCCGCATCGATCTGACCCTGATGGCAGTCATTCCCCTGGTGGCGGGAACGCTCTGGATGGCGGGACTGCTGCATCTGACCGGTCAGAAGCTAAACGTGGTGAACATCGAAGCCATCCCCCTGATCCTGGGCATCGGCATTGACTACGGAGTACATCTGATCCATCGTTTCCGTATCGAAGGCAGAGATCGGGTGAAGGTTATCTTTTCCAGCACCGGTAAAGCCATAATGCTCTCAGCGCTGACCACTATGATCGGTTTCGGATCTTTAAGCTTCATGACGCACCGGGGCATGGCCAGCATGGGTGTACTGCTCTTCATCGGGGTGGGCACCTGTTTCTTGACTGCGCTGGGGCTCCTGGCGCCTGTGTTTGGGAAGGAACGTACCGTTAACCGTTGATCAAGAACTGGAGAAAATTGGGTTGGTTGCTGGGACTCTTAGGAGCGAAGATTAGAGCGTGAGATTTTCTGTTGGTTGACTAACTCAGCAAGCGGTACAGGCGGGACAAGGGATAACGGACATACGCCCTGCGCACTTTTTGGGGGATATTAGAATGACCTGGTAGCGCACCATCCGGCGAGTCCGCATTTATCCGGTTTAGGTAGGGTGGTTCGAGTAATATCCCATGGGTCCCAAACATCACTCCAACGGTTGAATCATGTTTCTTGGCGATCTCAGCTAAGAGTTCCCGATTCAATTCAGTCATTCCGTATGGAAACGCAAAGGGCACCGGTTTTTGTCCGGTGATTTCTGCAACCGTCTCGCATGATCCAGTAATCTGCTGTTCTATCGATTCAGCATCCAGTTCCTTTAAATCTTCATGATCCAAGCTGTGGGCACCGATGGTGAAACCCTCCTCCGCCATCTTCACTATCTGATCGCGGCTCAGGTAGGGGTTATGATCAGCCAAGAATTCATCGAAGTCGATGCCCAACATTGATCCGACCGTATCAAGACCTCTTGCAGGGTCCCGCCTGTGAATGTCCCTTAAAAAATCCTGAACCTCTGTAAAGCAGGATAGCTCTGACTCGAACTGCTCATTGAGCTGAGTATAGTACTCCTGCTGCCGGTTGGGCGCCATCTCTTTCAGTCGTTCGATGCAGAGAGATTCGGCGTGGCGATGAAACAGAGCCCGGTTGTCGATGAAATCCGTCGCTAAGAAAAAAATCGCCCGGATGCCCCGCTCAAGCAATAGGGGACGCACGACTTGATAACATTCTGATAAACCATCATCGAAAGTTATCAGAGCGGCGGGTCTTCCCTTCTTTTGTCTCCCTGTAGTTCGGTCAATGAAATCCTCGTATCCGAGTAAATCGAATTCCTTCTCCAGAAAGTCCAGATCGTCTATAAAGGCGCGCCGGGATTTATAGGAATATAGCGACTGAATGTGAGGCAGGTCTTCGTCAGCGACGAGGTGATATTCGAACACGAAGCTGTCTCTGGGGACTACCCGCGAGAACACTGCCTGGGGAATAAGGCTGATCCCTTTCATAAGGAACTTTCTGACAGTGCTTTGAATCATAATTCAAAAGATTTTCAGTGTTTAGGTGAACGCTGTGTCACCATCGCAGAAGTTGAGTATCAGATCCTGCGGATCGTCGCTGAAGGCACTATTCGAACTACGGTGGATGAAATAGCCGCGCTGCTTTCGTTGTGCAATGAGTTTTAACAGTTTATGTGAATTTATTATACCCCAGAAATCGGCGGGTCCATCAATAATATCGACCTTCCACCGGTACGCTTCCCGAAGGGTCAGATTCAAGATGCACTCCAGATGTACGTCGTCCTCGAACTCGAAATCGAGGATCTTCATCACGGTCAGCTCATTTTTGCGGCTGACGGAAAGAATCATATACCCTACCTGTTTTTCCGTCGCATTATTGAAAATTTCGTACGCGAGAAAGCGAAAGAGGTCGCGATAATGCGAAAATTCATAGCTTGAAGGTTCCCCACTGCGTTCGTTGATCCAGGGGTGCTGGATCATCCAGTTGATGATACTCTCACCCCGATAAAACTTCGGCCGGTTTTCGCTTTTCGACCGTTGTGCTACTCCTGCTACCTCTTCTATTCTTTCGATCTTGCGGAAATCCAAATCAGCGCATCTATTTCTTTGTGAAGGCCGGATCATGTAATATGTCAAAAAGCGAAACCCCAAGGAACCTGCGAGTGAATTCAAAATCTGTAGAGCGTTTGTTATTATCGAGAGGAAAGGTAAGCGTTCTTTTAGCATCCACAATAGCGATACGGTCGGATAGAGATGAATTCTGTTGTAAGGTAAAACGCCAATATAGTCAAACCATTCATCATGACGGCGATAAAACCTTTCGGCGGAAGGGGTAAATCCAGCCAGCAGGAAATCGTAGTTGAGCGCGATGGCATCCTGCATAATAGCCAACGCCGCGCAAGTTTTTCTATATTCCTCCACTACATAGAACGTGGTAAGAGCATAGATTTTCTGCAGATCACCATGACATTCCAGTTGACAGGGCAGGATCCCCAGGTAGCCGATGCACTTGTTTTCGTGATAAGCGACTATCAGGCTGATGTCATCCGGTGATGCGGAAGGGTTTTTTTCCTGGGCGGCGGCGCGAACCTGCGTGATTGGCAGAGCACCATAATGGTGAGGATCGTTCTCGGCTTTTTCCGCAAAGGCAACGAGATTGTTTAGGTGTATCCGTTCGACCGAGATTTTTAACTTGGACATGATCTTGTAGGTAATGATACACCGATCAGTAATATCCCCTCTGCAGATGTAAACATCTGGGGAGGCATAAAGCCAGCAATGTCAACTATTTTATGTGAGTTCTGCTTTGGGTTAATTCCAGTACTGGCTTGGATATTTGGATATTCCGTGAGATATAAAATCATAGAAGTTGTTTGGCTTATTATATTATTATAAATATAGCCGTGCTCCTTGGTATTCTCAATTGTTTTCTCTTCAATTTCCTTTGATTGATGGGGGCACTATTAGAGAGAAAAACAACTGCTTAGAATCTCCTCTATACAGTTGTTTCTTATATAATAGCGGGGAGAAGATTTTCCCAGGAGGATTCACTACTCCTATAGAGCTTCTGAAGAACCTTCGTCTCGCCCACAGTGTAACATACTGTGAAAACGACATTTCCATGTATTCGACCATGTGGCTTTATATGGAAGAATGTGGGGATTTTGGGTTTTCGACATTACAAAATAATTGCAAAAATCTATCCGACAAATGTTAGAACCTAATAGCACATTGATTCTCGAATCGTTTTATAATTGGTTGGTTATTTTGCCAGGGTACGACTGAATCTCCATTTGACCGATATTGCACTTGAATTTGTAGATTAACCAGCTTATCTTTATGAAATCCAAAGCCTGGTTCGTATCCTTCATCGTCCTGATTATAATTTATGAATCTCTCTTTTTACCAACTCCATCACGATGTCGTCTTCAGTAGATCGAACGGGAAGATAATCTGGCAGCCGCGCATTGGGTGCTGGTATGATGACAAGATGTTTTCAGGTGAAGGGCTGCCACCGCCGTACACTGGTATGGACATCTGGCAGGTTTACGATCAATTGGGATGCTCAGCGAGATTATATGAATTTAATAGCTGCTTCAAGCGGATCGAGCATTCCTCGGTCCATGTAACAGACAAACCGTTAAATGAAACAGATACTGAAACGACGATCCACACCGCTGTTGGCAATCAGACGGTTATAACGCGTAAAACAATAAACAGCCCTCACCAGATTGTACTCAAATGGGAGGTCGAATCTTCTGATGAACTGAAAGTCGCGACCTGGCGCGAGGAGAATGCAACCTGGCAATGGGATCAGGATCGGTTTGACAATCTGCAAAATAAAATCGGGCATCTGGGAGCACCGACTATGTTCATGCCTCGCATGAATGTGCAGTGCCTCTACATTGAAAAAATGGGTGTAGAGAAAGGTGTTTACGCCATGTATGAAATGCCCGAACAGGTTGAATCGTTCTTCCAGGCGCTGGAAGAAAACCACGACCGGCTAATCGATGTGATCAACAGTTCACCAGTAGATATCATCAATTTCGGTGAAAATATCCACGCTTCCACGCTATCTCCCGATCTGTTTGTGAAATATCACCTGCCAGCCTGCCAGAGACGCTGCGAAAAGCTTCATTCAGCGGGGAAATTCGTCTGTTCTCACTGGGATGGTGACGTAAAGGCGCTACTGCCCTTCGTCCGAGAAACAGGTCTGAATGGTATCGAGGCAATCACACCTGAACCGCAGGGCGACGTAACGCTGATGGAGATCAGGGAGGCTTTAGGTGATGATATGTTTCTGCTGGATGGCATCCCCGCTGTGTATTTCGATGATACGTACCCGGTTGAGGCGTTGATCGAATGCACCGAACTGCTCATAGAACTCTTTGCCCCGAAGCTGGTGCTGGGCATTTCCGATGAGATTTCATCTACAGGCGACATCGAACGGATCAGGATTGTCGGGGAGATAGTAAATAAATATAACAGACAGTTTGAATAGGAAAAGAGATGAACAATTTGCTGACTCAGATCGCATTCTGCATCGAAAAAGGCAAAGCTGACCTGAATTCGCCCTATCCTCCGGTTCTGAAAGGTGAAAACGGTGCATCTGAACTGACCAAAGAAGCAATCGACAGTGGCATCTCTGCTGATCAGATTCTGAAACAAGGTTTGATGCCAGGTATGAACCGCATTGGTGAACGTTTCAGTAAGGGGGAGGCTTTCATCCCTGACCTGCTGATGTCCGCAAGAGCCATGAACGCGGCAATGGAACATCTGCAGCCGCATTTCGATTCGGGTGACATCCAACATCGCGGTACACTAATTCTGGGTACAGTAGCTGGTGACCTGCACGAAATCGGCAAAAACGTTGTGCGCATGGTTTTGGAAGGTGATGGCTGGAAAGTGCTTGACTTAGGTGTGGACGTCACCGTTGAAAGGTTCTCAGAAACATTGCGCGATAATCCAGATAGCATCATTGGTATGAGCGCACTGCTCACCACAACGATGGGCACCATGGAGCAATCGGTCAATCAGATTAAACAGCAATCGCCCCAAACTCAAATCTACGTCGGAGGCGCTCCACTGACGCAGGAATTCAGCGATAAAATCGGTGCAGACGGCTTCTTTCCCGATCCACACAGTTTCGCCAAGCACCTGGCAGCGCAGACTTAGGTGTTGACATAAATATGCCTCAATCTTCTCGAGAGATCGTAACCCGTTGTTTGAAGTTCGACTGTCCGGAGCGAATACCACGCGATCTCTGGTTGCTCCCCTGGGCAGAAATTCACGAACCTGAGACAGTCAGATTATTGCGGAAAGAGTTCTCATCGGACTTTGCCACCTCGGACTATTTTTATCCTCCATCAAAACGCGTTAAGGGTGATCCCTATAAGGCAGGGCAGTTCACGGATGAGTGGGGCTGTGTTTTTCGCAACATTCAGGATGGTATTATCGGCGAGGTACGCGACCCGATTATCAAAGATATATCGGACTGGAAATCGGTCACACCACCATACGAGCAGTTGCCAGAATCAACTTCGGCAGCTTATGATAAAATAAAGCGATTCTACGACAGCACGGATAAATTCGTCATGTCCAACTGCTGTCCCCGCCCGTGGGAAAGATATCAGTTCTTACGCGGCACTGAATCCGCGCTTATGGACGTAATGATACCGGATGAGGGATTCAAAGACCTGATCGGCGCAATTCACGATTTTTACCTGAAGGAGATGGAATTCTGGGCAAAGTCTGAAGTGGATGCCCTGCTCTTCATGGACGACTGGGGATCGCAGAATCAGTTGTTGATCCACCCGGATATCTGGCGGGAACAGTTTAAACCGCTCTACCGTGAATACTGCGACCTGGCGCATGCTGAGGGGAAGTTCGTCTTCATGCATTCGGATGGCTACATCACCGATATTTTCGAAGATCTAATTGAGATCGGAGTAGATGCTATTAATTCACAGCTTTTCTGCATGGACATTGCCGAGCTTGGCAGGCGGTTTAAAGGTAGGATCACATTCTGGGGTGAGATCGACCGGCAGCATGTCCTACCATCCCCCGATCCGGAAGTTGGACGTAAGGCCGTACACCAGGTTATCCGCCATCTGTACGATCCATCTGGCGGCTTAATCGCTCAGTTTGAATTCGGTCCAGGGGCTAAGCCCGACACTGCTTTGGCAGTAACGAGGGAATGGTTAAGCCAGGGATATGGGATTGATGCTGATGGCACTGATTAAATGTAATCCATTTCGTCCGTTCCATCTATTCAATCCACGATCCAGGACAATTTTCTTCCAAATGCATTGAACAAAACCAGACTTCCGGGATTATATAATAAAGTGCCAGAGATTTTCCTTAGGCGCTGTGCACATCCTTAAAAAATCGCAACCGTCTGACGTCACACTTCCTTCTGCTTCCATCCGATCACCGATGATGGCAGGGTATGCGCGAGATATAATAAACTGACAACCGTGACCATATCCACTCCACCTCCGCTAAAAATCGCCATGTAATAGATGATTGATACCGTTGTTATCGCAAGTACCTTATAGGAAAATTCCAATGCCTCGCGAGTAACCTGCATCTGTCGTTCATCCAGGTTTTCAGATTTAGTATGCACCAGTTTCCATAGTCCTGTTTTCATGTGAATCATGAAGAACGTTATCAGACTCAACGCTAACATGACGGCAATGCCCGCAGTAAACATGTGATTCCAGCCGATCTGCTTACCGCTGTAGTGAAGCGCCAATAGCAGTAGAAGACCGATATAGTTTATAATTATGCCAATCCTTCTGCTGCTCTGCGATAAAACACTATCCATTTTATTCTCCCACCTTCTTCTTGTACTCCATCAATTCCTGGCTAAGCGGTTTCAACGGTTCCGCCGAAAAAATAACCTCTACTGGCAGTTCGAACAATTCGCTTATCCTGAAGGCCAGATCTAGACTGGGATTATATTCGCCCCTTTCCAGGAATCCAACTGTTTGGAAGTTTACTCCTATTTTCTCCGCCAGTTCTTTACGGGAAATATTCCTTTCGCCCCGGAGTACAGCGATTCGGTTATATAGAATTCGCGTCTTCATATTAATAATATACAAAATATTATTATGAAAACAAAATAATATGTTGTATATTTTTTATACGTTCATTCCAACTCAACCGCTGCATATCTTAATGCTCATGCGCCGTCTACCAATCTGCTATAAATTAAGGAAATAGACATTTAGAAGATAGTCAATTTCATTAATAATGCGAAGGGTGTCATTGTAGATTTTACTTGAATTTTAGAGGTCAAGTCATTATCTTGAGGATACTTTCTTTACTGCATGTAGTAGTAGCTTTCAATTTCTGCCATGACTCTATCAAGAAACTCTGACAACCCCATCGTCGCCCGCCATGATATCCCCAATATTCCCCCTCACTTGAGCGATGTATCTTCCGTCTTCAATCCAGGAGCGGTTAAGTTTAAAGATAAATACTTGCTGATGCTGCGTGTCCAGAACCGCGGCCGAGAGACATATCTGATGATGGCTGAGAGTCTCGATGGGGTCTCATTTACTATGTCGAATAAAACCGTCCATTTCGACGGCATTGAATCGGTAGAGGAAACAATTTACCATATCTATGATCCCCGCATCACACAGATTGATGGCAAATATTACATCGTTTGCGCCATGGACATGGATGACGGCTGTCACCTGGGATTAGCCAGGACAACGAATTTCGAGCAGTTCGATTTCATGGGAGTTCTATCCAAAAAAGACAGCCGCAACGGCGTCCTTTTTCCAGAGAAAGTCGGTGGAAAGTACTGCATGCTGTTACGCCCCAACGAGGTAAGGTTGGTGGGAGGAGTTATTTCAGGTGATACCATCGTCCTGTCAACATCAGATGACCTGTTAAACTGGGGAGAAGAGAAGCCAATGGCTTCCGGACGGCTGCACTACTGGGATGAACGGATTGGATCGGGGCCGCCGCCAGTTAAGACGAAACAGGGCTGGCTGCACATCTACCACGGTGTCGCCATGCATTTCGCCAGTTCGAATATCTACCAGGCAGGCGCCATGCTGCTTGATCTTGATGACCCTTCAATCGTCAAAGCACGCAGCCGCTACAACATCCTGGAACCCCGCAAAATGTACGAAATGGTCGGGCAGGTGCCCAACGTAGTTTTTCCATCCGGCATGATTGTCGAGAATTTCGATCCCAACGGATTCGCGCTGCCTGACAGCGAAGTCCTGCTCTATTACGGCGCGGCAGACAGTTCCGTGTGTCTGGCGACGACAACCATCAGGGAATTGATAGAATCATGTCAATATGTATAGTTTACACTGGGGAAATTCATGTTCAATGAACTGGAGAAAATAAACTCCCGCCCTCTGCCCTTTCAATTCTACTTCGCGGATAGGCTTTGGACAGATGAGTATATCTCCGAGCGAATGCTTGAATGTCACCTGAATGAGTCTATTGATGTCGCATCCAGGAGAATAGATTTCATCGATAAATCGGTTGAATGGATTGTTTCGCATTTCAGTGCAAAAGGTGATACACATATCGCTGATTTCGGTTGTGGCCCTGGTCTATATACCACACGCCTTGCCCAAAGGGGTGCAATTGTTACAGGGATAGATTTCTCAAAAAGATCTATTCAATATGCCGAGACGGTAGCGGCGCAGAAAAGGCTGAACATCAGTTACCATCCCCAGAATTATCTTGAGTTTGAGTCCTCTAAGAGGTTTGACCTGATAATCATGATCATGTGTGATTTCTGCGTTCTTAGCCCGGAACAGAGAAAACTAATGCTACGCAAGTTCAACTCTCTGCTAAAACCCGGTGGCTCTATCCTGCTGGATGTCTATTCCTTAAACGGCTACAACCAAAGAGAAGAGGCGGCAAAATACGAATATGATCTGCTCGGTGGATTCTGGTCACGTGAGAAGTATTATGGATTCCTGAATACGTTTAAGTACGAAGATGAGAAGGTAATTCTCGATAAATACACTATCGTTGAAGAAGAGCAGACGCGAACCGTCTGCAACTGGCTGCAATACTTCACCAGGGAGTCGCTTACAACTGAGGTTGAGGCTGCAGGCTTGATGGTCAGTGAGATCTATGGAGATGTTGCTGGCAATCCTCTCAATCCGGATTCATCTGAATTTGCAGTTGTCATTTCCAACCAGTGATGTAAAGAATGTTTACTGAAGATAAATATTGAGGTAGCGACAAATGGTAAGTAATTCAACTACTACCATATTACTTCTTTTATGTATCGCCTTGATTGTCGGAGGCTGCCAAAAACAAGCAGACCGGGCAACAACAACCTCGGATAGTGCTACCAAATTCCCCACCCCGCAGATCGATTTCGATCCCCGACAATACATCTGCTACCGGACAGATAACCCTATCATAGTCGATGGAATGCTTAACGATACTACCTGGATAGCTGCGGCCTGGACAGAGGACTTCGTGGATATCGAGGGCAGCTTGAAACCGAAACCCAAACTGAAGACGCGTGCGAAGATGCTCTGGGATCAGGACTATCTCTTTATTGCCGCAGAAATGGAGGAACCTCACGTCTGGGGTACACTAACCCAGCGCGATGCGGTCATTTACTACGACAACGATTTCGAAGTCTTCATCGATCCGGATGGTGACAGTCATGAATATTACGAACTGGAGATCAACGCGCTGAATACTCAATGGGACCTGCTGTTGATTAAGCCTTACCGTGATGGTGGACCAGCGGTTGATTCCTGGGATGTTCAGGGAATCCAGTCCGCGGTTGCGGTTGATGGCACTATCAACAACCCCGGTGACCAGGACACTGGTTGGTCGGTTGAAATCGCCATTCCATGGGAAGTGCTGAGTGAGTGTGCACACAAACCCTCTCCGCCGAAAGAGGGTGACCAGTGGCGCTTGAATTTCTCCCGCGTCGAATGGGAAACCCGCGTCGTTGGTGACCACTACGAGAAGATTATTGATCTCGAAACCAACAAACCGCTTCCTGAAAACAATTGGGTCTGGTCACCTCAGGGATTGATAAATATGCACTACCCTGAAATGTGGGGATTTGTCCAATTTAGTGAAAAATTCGTAGAGAGTGATAGCGTTACTTTCAAATGGAATCATAAAGAAGATGCGAAATGGGCTTTACGCCAACTCTACTATGCTCAGAAAAAACATTATACCCAATATGGTTATTACTCCGCGAATGTCTTTCGATTAAACTTACATCTCGAGAAAACCGAATGGTTCACCTGGCCTCCGTCAATAAAAAGAACTCCTAATTTGTATGAAGCGCAGATTACCATTCTACCCGATAGTGCCACGTTACATATTTCCCAGGATGGACATATTTGGTGCAGCCATGATTAGATTCAAGGAAGATATGAAGAATTTATTCCGGACAATTTGCTTTGTCCAAATTTCACTTCTAATTTTTTCAGGATGCAGCGATCAGAGTACAACCGATTTGAGTATTGTTTCGGAGAATGTCCATGCATTCTATTATCCCTGGTATGGAAATATCGAAATCGATGGTGGATATTTTCATTGGAATCATTCGGTCATGGGCCATGTGGATGAACCGCATACCTATCCTGGTGGAGATGACATCGGAGCTAATTTTTATCCCCGATTGGGGTGCTACAGCTCGAATGATGAAAAAGTCGTAAGACTTCATATGAAACAACTAAAGAAAGCTGGCATCGGGGTTATCAGTGTATCATGGTGGGGCGTGGACACTTTCGAGGCGAAGGCTGTACCGCTCTTAATGGACATTGGTGCACAAAATGGAATTAAAATTTGTTTTCACATCGAACCTTTCAATGGACGAAATGCGGAAACAACGCGTGAAACGATTATGTACCTGATTGATCGCTACAGTTCGCATTCTGCTTTTTATTACTATCCTGAACGGGACAACCTCCCTCTTTTTTATATATACGACTCGTACCTTACCAGCGCCGATGAATGGGCAACGATTCTGGGGTCTGAAGGGGATAAGACAATTCGTGGTACTAAATATGATGCTCTGGTAATAGGTCTCTGGGTGAAGGAACATGAGCAGGATTTCATATCCAACGGACACTTCGACGGTTTCTACACCTATTTTGCCACTGATGGATTTACTTACGGATCTACAACTGCCAACTGGAGAAAACAAGCAAATTGGGCATTGGAGAATGATAAAATTTTCATTCCTTGCGTGGGGCCCGGTTATGTGGATACGAGAATTCGACCGTGGAATGCTGTAAATGAGCGATCGAGGGAACGCGGAGCTTACTTTGATCGAATGTTCGAAGCCGCCATTGCGGTAAAACCGCATTTTATCGGTGTAACTTCCTTTAATGAATGGCATGAAGGAACTCAGATTGAACCGGCTATACCGAAGGCTATAAACGGTTTTAAATACGAGGATTACGCACCTTTGCAGCCGGATTTCTATCTTAATCGAGCTAGATTTTGGATTGGGAAGTTTGCAAATAATCAAAAATGACACTGACAACACGAATTATAAATAATTATACTAACAGCCAACCGCCAACAGCTAACTGCCTCAAATGAACCTTTCCTTCCTTGATTGGAGCATCGTCGTCATCGTTCTCGGCTTGATGGTATTTTCCGTCATGGCCAGTAAATCCTTAATGCGCAGCGTGGCGGATTTTTTAGCAGCCGGGCGTTCAGCGGGGAGGTATGTCCTCACTATGGCGACGGGAGTGGCGGGTCTGGGCGCTATAACCATAGTCGCCAATCTCGAGATGAACCTGGTAGCCGGTTTCTCCATGGCCTGGTGGGGGATGACCATGGGGCTGGTGATCCTGATCATCAAGGTATCCGGCTGGGTCGTTTACCGTTTCCGTCAAACCCGCTGTTTGACCATGGCGCAGTTCTTCGAAATGCGTTATAGCCGCAAGTTCCGCATCTTCACCGGCATCGTCGCTTTTATCGCCGGACTGATCAATTTCGGCATCTTCCCCGCAGTGGGAGCACGCTTTTTCCTGCATTTCTGCGGCATTCCCCTGACGGTCGACGTCTTCGGAATAGACGTATCGACCTACGCCCTGACCATGATCGTCCTCTTATCCATCTCTCTCTATTTCGTCTTTTCCGGCGGGCAGATCGCAGTCATCATCGCCGATTTCTTCCAGGGAGCCTTTGTCAATATCGTCTTCGTGATCACGATCCTGTATTTTTTCTTCACGCTGGATTGGGGGCAGATCCAGGCCGCGCTGTCAACTGCGCCCGAAAACGCCTCACTGATCAATCCCTTCAAAACCAGCCACGTGGAGGACTTCAACTTCTGGTTCTTCCTGATCGCGGTGGTCGGCAACATCTACGGCCCGCTGTCCTGGCAGGGGACGCAGGGGTACAACGCATCCGCCAGGAGCGCCCACGAAGCCAAGATGGCGGGAGTTTTAGACGGCTGGCGCGGACTACCGCAGGTGTTGATGTTCCTGTTCATCCCGGTCGTTGCATACTGTGCGCTGCACCATCCCGATTTTTCGCATATCGCCTCAGGCGTGGAAGCCTCCATACAGGGTATCGAAGGAGAAGCGATACAAAACCAATTGAAAGTACCGATGTTCCTCTCTATGGTGCTCCCCAAGGGCCTAATCGGCGCCTTCGTGGCGGTGATGCTGGCGGCCTTCATAAGTACCCACGACACCTACCTGCATTCCTGGGGCAGCATCTTCATCCAGGACGTGGTGATGCCTTTCCGCAAGAAACCTTTTTCCAAAAAGCAGCATCTGCGTGTCCTGCGAGTCTCGATAATTTCAGTCGCCATCTTTATTTTCACTTTCAGTATGTTGTTCACCCAGAGTGAATACATCTTCCTCTTCTTCGCCATCACCGGAGCGATCTTTCTGGGGGGGTCTGGAGCGGTCATTATCGGCGGGCTGTACTGGAAGCGGGGCACCAAAGCCGGAGCCTGGGCAGCCATGATCACAGGTTCGACCATCGCCATTGCAGGGATCGTCATCCACCAGATCAATCCCGATTTCTTCATCAACGGGCAGGTCTTCTACGCCATCAGCATGGGTGGAGCAATCGGTATGTACATACTTTTCTCGCTGCTGGGGAAGCGATCCATCTGTGATCTGGATAAGATTCTGAACCGCGGTAAGTATGCCCGCACTGACGAACTTAAGGTCGTCAGTGAAGTGCCGGAAAAAGGCTGGAAAATCCTGGGCATGGGCAAGGAATTCACCCGCGGCGACAAATTCATCTACATCCTGAATTACGTCTGGAGCTTTGGCTGGACGGCGATCTTCATCTTTGGGACCATCTATAACCTGACCCATGAAGTCAGCAACGATAGCTGGATGGCCTTCTGGGCCATTTTCATTAAGATTCACGTATTCATCGCCGTGATCGTTATCTTCTGGTTCATCATCGGCGGCATTAAGGACCTGCGCGCCATGATCCTCCGGTTAAAAACGATGGAACGCGATGACAGCGACGATGGTTTTATTCGAAATCAAGAATAAATAACCAATAAAAATGAACCCAAACGAAGCGAAAATTAGAATCACTCGAATCCCCCGTTTCATAGATCGGATTGTCAATCAGATCATTAAAGAAACTATCCCATTCAGTGCCGACTTCGCCTGGTGCAAAACTCCTGTCCCCTTCTCCGACATTAGCGGGTTGAAGTTTCAACCTATCAAAGAAGGTGACGTCTGGGGTCAGGCTTGGGAAAGTGCCTGGTTTCATCTTAAGGGGAAGGTACCGGATAGCTGGAAAGGGCAGAAGATCGTCGCCAGGCTGGATTTTTCTGGAGAAGGGCTGGTGTATTCTGGTGATGGGCGAATCATCCATGGCATCACCAACGGTTCGGTCTTCAAGGAAGATTTCGCCCGGGATATCGTCCATCTGCTCGATACATGCAAAGGCGGGGAAAAGGTCGGACTGTGGATCGAAACAGCCGCAAACGGTCTATTTGGTCTGTTCACCGAACCTGATCCAGCATCAGATTCAGCGAACCGCTACGGACACTTCGAGGCGAAGGTCAACAGCATAAAGCTCTGCACCTTCGATGATGCTATCTGGGCTCTCTGGCTTGATCTAAAAGTACTGAATGAACTGGTTAATAATCTGCCGGAAAAGAGCGTCAGACGCGCGCGCATTATCCGTACAGTCAATGAAGCTATTGACATTTACAACGACAGCAGGGAATCGGTTGATGAATGTAGAGAGGTGCTGAAACAGATATTAGATATTCCTGCCACTTCTTCCGATCTATCGGTTACTGCGATCGGGCATGCACATATTGATACAGCCTGGCTCTGGCCTGTCCAGGAAACCATCCGCAAGTGTGCGCGAACCTTCTCCAATCAAATCGCACTTCTGGACAAATACCCGGATTACGTCTTCGGAGCATCGCAGCCGCAGCATTACGCCTTCGTAAAGCAGCACTACCCTGACCTGTATGAAAAGATTAAGGAATACGTTAAGCAAGGACGCTGGGAACCGCAAGGTGGCATGTGGGTAGAGGCGGACTGCAATATCACCAGCGGCGAATCTCTGATCCGTCAGATACTGCACGGCAAGAACTTCTTCAAGGATGAATTCGGCGTAAATGTGGATAACTGCTGGTTGCCGGACGTATTCGGTTTTTCTGCATCACTACCGCAGATCCTGAGGAAGTCCGGTATCGACTTCTTCCTGACACAGAAGTTGTCCTGGAACCAGGTAAACGAGTTCCCGCATCATACCTTCAAATGGCGAGGAATAGATGGCAGCGAAGTAATTGCACATTTTCCTCCTGAGAACAATTACAACAGTCAGCTTGGTCCTGACTTTCTGGTTCCCGCTCAGGAGCGTTTTAAAGAGAAGGGTTTCCTGGATGAATTTCTTTCACTATTTGGGGTTGGTGATGGAGGTGGAGGTCCAAAAGCTGAGAATATCGAAATGGGATTGCGTCAGCACAATATAGAAGGCTCACCGAAGGTCAACTTTGGCAAAGCTGATGTATTCTTTCACCGTTTGGAGGAGTATAAGGATGGTCTGGAAACCTGGGTTGGAGAACTCTACTTTGAATTGCACCGCGGAACATTGACTTCACAAACACGCACAAAAACTGCTAACCGCCAGCTTGAAAGCAGACTTCGAGCAGTTGAATTCCTGTGGTCCTGTCTATCACTGGATGAATACCCCGCTGATCAGTTGGACGCCATCTGGAAGAAGGTTCTGATCAACCAGTTCCACGACATCCTGCCGGGTTCATCCATCACCAAAGTATATGCCGTCACAAAAAAAGAACAACGAGAAGCTCTGAGACATTGTGATACCCTGCTTGATAAAGCAGCCGAACGGCTGTTCGATACCGATTCAGATTCTCTGGTGCTGTTCAACTGCCTGCATAACGAATGGAGTGGGGTGGTTTCGCTGCCACCGGATTGGAAGGATTGCCTGGTCAGAGATGATTCAGGAAACCATATTCCGGTTCAGCTTGAGGATGAGAAACTGCTGGCACTGGTAAGTATCCCCCCTTACGGATTCAGGACATTGACGAAGTATGAGGGGCAGTCGATAGATTCCCAGATACAGCATGACCTGGTATTAGAAAACGATCTGGTGCAGTATGAATTTGATTCAGACGGGAAACTGATCAAAGCTTATGATAAGCGCTCAGAACGTGAAATCCTGGCTGCCGGTAAAGCGGGTAACGTCCTGACTCTCTATGATGATCATCCCAACGACTGGGATGCGTGGGATATCGCCTGTTTCTATGAGAAACACATCATTGACCGGGCGAAATCCGTGGAGGTCTGCAAACACACCAGAGGCGACGTATGCCAAGTACTCCAGTTCACAATGAAAATCGGGCAATCCAATATAATGCAGAAGATTGTCCTCCCGGCGAATTCCTGCCGTCTCGATTTCAGAACAAAGGTTGACTGGAATGAAAAGCACAAGATGCTGCGGGTGGCTTTTCCGGTCAATATCCGAGCTGAGCAGGCGTCATTCGACATCCAGTACGGCTATGTCAAACGGAATACTCACCGCAACACCTCCTGGGACCAGGCTAAATTCGAGGTAGCAGCTCATCGTTATGCAGACCTGTCTGACAACAATTACGGAGTAGCACTCTTAAACGATTGTAAATACGGATACAAAGTGCACGATAACATAATAGATCTGAACCTGTTGCGCGCACCCACTTATCCCGATCCCGACGCCGACCAGGGATCGCATGAATTCACCTACAGTTTACTGCCACACGACGGAGACCTGATCCATGCGGACGTTATTCAGCAGGCGGCGCAACTGAATCATCCTTTGATTATATTCAGTGGATACAAAGCAAAATCGACGACTGCTCCGTGGAAACTCGAAGGCGATGGCTTGTCCCTGGAAGCTGTAAAGAAGGCGGAAAAGGAAGATTGTCTGATTCTGCGCATAGTAGAAACGAAAGGGTGTCACTCATCAGGAAAGCTGAGTGTCGCTGACAAGCAGGCGATGCTGGTCGAAACCAGCCTGATGGAGTGGGAAGACGACGAAGTGATTACCTGTGACAAGACGGTTGAATTGAACCTGAAACCGTTTGAGATAAGAACTTACAAAGTGAGGCACGGAATATCACAAAGGCAAGGCACATAAAATTAAAACACTTAAATGGGATCTAAAATGAAAATAATAATCTTACTAACAATATTACTTGGAGTTCAAATGAATTCCTTCTCACAAGGGGTTTACGAAGATGAACGATATGTTCCCGAAACAAATCCTGCGGTTATTGAAAAGATAAGCCAATGGCAAGATATCAAATTTGGATTACTCATGCATTGGGGTTCATATAGTCAGTGGGGAATTGTAGAGTCATGGTCACTGTGTCCAGAAGAGTATGGGTGGTGTGAACGGAAAGCAGGTTCGAATCCAGAGAATTATTTTGCTTATAAAAAGGAATATGAAGGACTGAAAAACACATTCAATCCAGTGACATTCAATCCAGACAAATGGGCAAGTGCCGCCAAAAATGCAGGAATGAGATATGTGATTTTCACTACCAAACACCACGATGGCTTTTGTATGTTCGATTCAAAATATACTAATTATAAGGTAACTGATCCTGATTGTCCCTTCTCCATTAATGTTCGAAAAAATATAAGTAAAGAGATTTTTGAAGCTTTCAGAAAAGAAGGTCTTTGGACTGGAGTCTATTTTTCTAAGCCAGACTGGAATTCCCCCTATTATTGGGACCCCAAATATCCTCCGCGTGATAGAAATGTAAATTACGAGCCAGAGGCAAATCCTGAGAAATGGAATAAATTCATTGATTTTACACATAATCAAATACTAGAATTACTAACCGACTATGGTAAAATTGACATCTTATGGTTAGATGGTGGCTGGGTTGCCAGAACCCCAAAAAGCGAAATAATGGATTGGTACAATCGGAAACTGAAAAACAAAGAGAATGGTTATTTAGCGCATAGAATCATCAATCAAGATATTAAGATGGATGAACTCGTAATAAAAGCACGAGAAAAGCAGCCTGACCTTATTATTGTTGACCGTGCAGTACATGGTAAAAATCAAAATTATCTCACCCCGGAAAATCGGGTTCCTGAAAAAGCATTACCCTATCCCTGGGAGTCCTGTATCATTTCGGGAGGCGGATGGGCACATACGAAAAATGCAAAATACATCAGCGGTAGAGAAGGTGTACAAATGCTGGTGGATATTGTCGCGAAAGGCGGAAATTTATTATTAAATGTTGCACCTACTCCGGAGGGCGAATGGCAACAAGGAGCTTACGAATTATTACAAGAGTTTGGTGACTGGATGGCGATAAACAGTGAAGGGATCTATAATAGCAGAATACTTGAACCATATAAAGAAGATAATATTTGCATGACTCAACAGGACAATGGGAATGCATATTTTTTCTATTTATGTGAAGAAAATGAAGTTAAAATGCCTTCTGAAATTATCATTAAATCTCACCAACCTGTACCTGAAGCTACCGTTACGCTTCTGGGTATCAAAGAAGTTCTGAAATGGGAATTGCAAGGGAGTGGATTTAAAGTAAATGTCCCCGAAGAAATAAGAAATAGTCCGCCATCCAACTATGTATGGGTCATCAGGGTTTCAGAGTTAAAATAGTTTTACATGGTTTTAAACCATGTAAGCTCTATCCTGGGAAAGGAAAACGACTAAAAGATTTATGACACCAAAAGAAAAATTTATTATGGCTCTGGAGGGCAAGCAACCTCCCGGAAGAGTACCACATTTCGAATTGGTATTTTTTCTTACCATGGAAGCTTTCGGAAAAATCCATCCATCGCACCGCCACTTTGAACAGTGGGGACAAATGTCAGAGACAGAAAAAGAACTGCACCGGGTAGATACTGCGGAAATCTACGTTCAAATCGCCCGTCATTACGAACATTCGGCTATTTTTTTTCAATGCGCTGATATCTGGCAGGAAAGGGTAAATGATGACAGCCTGAAAATTATGGATAAAATCCGGGAAATTTCAGAGGATGAATATTTACTGATGATCCACGGCGACCGTACCTGGGGCTTGCCCGAAGGTAACGAGATGATGGAATTTGTCACGAAAATAACCGAGAAACCGCAGCAGCTGAAAGACGAGGCACAGGAAATGATAGACGGAGCATTGGAAAAGGCGGTAACTTTTAAAAAACATGGTGCTCTGGATTGTTTTGCCCTGTGTAGCGATTATTGTTTTAATACCGGCACTTTTCTCTCGCCGGAAATGTTTGATGAATTTGTATTGCCTTACCTTATACAATTGGTTTCAGGGTACCGGGAACAGGGTTTTTATGTTATTAAACACTCCGATGGCAATATCATGCCCATTCTTGACCGACTTGTATCGGCATCTCCACATGCGATTCACAGTCTGGATCCTCAGGGTGGTGTGGATATAGCTGAAGTAAAAGAGCTTGTTGGAGATAAGGTCTGTTTAATCGGGAATGTGAACTGCGGGTTAATGGATACCGGAACCGATGAAGAAGTGATTGAATCCGCCCGATACGCCTTAAAGCGTGGAATGCCCGGTGGCGGGTACATTTTTTCCACCAGTAATTGTGTTTATACCGGAATGCAGCTTAAACGTTATGAATTAATTCTGGATGTTTGGCGTAAAGAAGGAAATTATCCGGATTAAAACCTATACCAAAAATCCCGCCACTTAGTGGTCACTTTGCAAGTGGGATTGTAAATCCTTTGCTTCAATATTAAAAAGAGGTTATGGCTAATGAAAACTGTATTTGTCAATTTATTCATTTTGTTGAATTTATTTGGCTTTTCCCTGAATGCTCAAGTGAAAGTTATAAAAAACGATGAAATATTCGCGGAAATTGTTGTAGATGGCTCCTCTGACAGTTTGAGCTTAAAAGCCGCTAAAATACTGCAAAGCTATTTATTCAAAATTACTGGTGTTCATTTGAACATTCAGGATACCACGACTGCAGATATGTATCATATCTTTATTGGTAATAGCTTTCTTGCAACTGAAGAAGAGATAAAACTCAGCGTCGAAGAGTACGATGATGCTTTTATTTTATGCTCTAAGAATAATAATTTTTATCTTGCCGGCAAAAAACCTATGGGTGATATATATGCAGTTTATGCTTTGCTTGAAGAATACATGGGGTGCATGAAATTCACAGTCGATGAGAAATATATCCCATCATCGGATGAAGTTAGCTTTCCAGAGATCGATAAAGTTTTTTCACCTGCATTTCCCTTTCGTGTCCCCCACTTTCCGGGGCGCTATGATCCTGATTTCAGAGAATGGCACAGGATCAGCACTCTTGATGATTGGGGTATGTTTGTACATACATTTCAACATCTGGTGCCTCCTGGAGAATATTTCAAAGAGCATCCGGAGTATTTTGCTTTGGTTGGAAACAGAAGATTGCAGGACGGTCAACTCTGCTTATCAAATAGGGATCTAATGAGGGTATTAATTGACAATCTGGGCAAAAGGATTGAAGAACAACCTGATAAGATTTACTGGTCAGTTTCTACAAATGATTGTATAAATTATTGTGAGTGCGAAAATTGCCAAAAACTTTATGAAAAATATGGGACCATTTCAGGCGCTTATATACAAATGGCCAACGAAATTGCCCGTACTTTTCCAGATAAACAGATATCAACTTTAGCTTATCAGTTTACCCGCACTGCACCTGTAAATATAGTGCCGCTTGACAATGTGAATATTATGTTCTGCTCCATTGAATGTAATCGTTCTATGTCGCTGGCAGATGATCCGCGCAGTACAGATTTTGTAAAAGATATGAAAGACTGGAGCCAGCTAACGAACAATATCTTTGCCTGGGACTATGTGGTTCAGTTTAAAAATTACCTTACTCCTTTTCCTAATTTTCATGTTCTGCAGCCGAACATACGTTTCTTTAGAGATCATAATGTGAACATGATGTTTCAGCAGGGCAATGGTGCTTCCTGGTCAGATCTGTCGGATATCAAGCAATATTTGATAGCTAAATTACTTTGGGATCCCGAGGTAAATGTCGATTCTGTTGTTACTAGATTTATTAATAAATATTACGGTGAGGCAGCGCCATATATCAGGCAATACTATGATCTGACACACCAATCTCTCATTGATAAGCAGCAGAAACAGGACCTGAACATTTATGGTTTTCCTGTTTTCTATACTGATGCGCATCTAACCCCCCAATTGCTCATCCAATATCAACAGATCATGGATAGAGCCGAGTCGGTTGTTCAAGAAGACAACGTTTGCTATGAACGAGTATTACGAGCACGCATCCCGGCTGATTTTGCCTATTTGGATATTGGTCATAATACTAATAATGATCTGATCAAATGGACCATCGAAAAAAATGGCAAGGTTGAAATTGATCCACTAATGATTGCTAAACTGGATAGGTTTGTCGAATTATGTGAACGCACCGGAATTAGAAAGGTCAATGAACGCGGACTGAAACCAGAAGAGTATCGAAATTTTGTACTAAGAAAACTGGACTGGCAGACAAAGAAAAATAAATTGCAGGATGCAGAGATAACCTTACTGACCAAAGACAGTCCTAAATATCCCGTTGGTGGTGCACAAGCGCTCAATGATAGACTAATCGGAGGTTTGGAATTTCAATTTAATTGGTTGGGATTCGAAGATGAAGACATGATTGTTCTCGTTGATTTGAAGGAGCAAAAAGAATTCAGCCGTGTTCAAATGAATTTTCTTAAAGCATTTGATTCGTGGGTATTTCTACCGTTAAATGTGAAAATCGAGGTTTCCAATGATGGGGAAGTTTTCCATGAATTAGCAAGCATGGAAGGGGATAATTCAGATCGGTCATTTCTGGTCAAATCCATTCCTTTTTTGCTCACGTTCGATAAGACAAGTGCAAGGTATATAAAAATTACAGCTATATCTATGAGAACATGTCCGGAGTGGCATCGTGGGTATGGAAAACCATCATGGATATTTACCGATGAGATTGTTCTGGAATAAATGAAAAGATCATTTCAATAGAGCAGGCAATTGGTGATTTAGATTAAACTCATAAATTTATGATCAAAATTAAGACACAGAGAAAGGAATATAGAATGAATTACAGAATCTTATCGTTTACATCCTGTTTGATAGCGCTGGTTATTCTCTTAACCGTTTCAGACGCAACAGCCAGGGTAGTAAAACCAATCAATGATAATTGGGAATTCATTAAAACCGATTTCCACAGAGATTTTGATAATCCTGATCATTCCTGGCAAAAAGTGACCATTCCTCACACCTGGAATAACAAAGATATTCAATCGGGAAGTAAGCCGCATTATGGAACGGGATGGTATCGAAGGGACTTAATAATCGAAAGAGATAATTCCAACAAGCAATATTTTCTTCGATTTGACGGTGTGGGGCAATACGCTGAAGTTTATATCAACAATCAATATGTTGGCGAGCACTTGGGCAGTTATTCAGCTTTTGTTTTCAATATTACCCGCTTTCTAAATAAAGAGGGTAGTGAAAATACTATACTGGTAAGAGTAAATAATGAGCTTAACGATTCTTATCCTAAAGACAATTGGCTTTTTGGAATTTATGGGGGAATTTATAGAGGCGTTTCTTTAACGGTAACCAATGAACTGCACTTAAGCCTAACAGATTATGCTTCTTCCGGTGTTTATGTTCATCAGAAAGAAGTGAGTAATAAGAAAGCCACATTAAATATTGTGACTCTGTTAAAAAACGAAACATCAATAATAAAACAAATCACGGTGAGAAACAGGTTGTTGGCAAATAATCTTAAAGTAGTCGCCGATCATACTGAAGAAAAGACACTTTACCCAGGAAGCATGTTTCCTGTTACATCTTATCTCTATGTTAAAAAACCCCGATTATGGAATGGTAAAAATGATCCTTATTTGTACAGTTTGGAAACGGAGCTTTTGCATAACGGCAATGTCGTTGATAAAATAACCCAGACAATAGGAATACGCTCCCATTCGATTGATACAGAAAAAGGCTTTATACTTAATGGTGAGCCATACAGGCTTTACGGGGTATGCAGGCATCAGGATTGGGAAGATTTGGGGAACGCACTACTGCCTGAGCATCACAAAAAAGATATGGATCTGATTAATGAGACAGGAGCTACATCTATTCGCCTGGCACATTATCAACAAGCTGATTATATGTACTCCCTTGCTGATTCAATGGGTATTCTGATTTGGGCTGAAATACCGTTTGTTAATGGTTATAAGGATAATGCAGATGATAATGCCTTGCAGCAACTCACTGAATTAATAAAACAAAATTTTAATCACCCGTCTATTTTTGTATGGGGGCTCCATAACGAAGTTGTTAAAGGACATAATATTACTCGACCTGTGAATTTAACCAAAAAGCTTCATAACCTGGCAAAAGATTTAGATCCTTCCAGACATACTGTAGCTGTTAGTAATCAATGGTGGCATTTTGATTATCCCATTAATGAATTAGCAGATTTGCAGGGCTTTAACCAATATACGGGTTGGTATGGCGGTCAACCGCATGAATTAAATAATTGGATTGAAAATTACCATGCTGCAAAACCGGATGTAAGAATATCAGTATCCGAATACGGCGCCGGAGGCAATATTGCTCATCAAGCCAATGATGTTTCTATTCCCCCCCCTCCGAAAAGTCAATTTTTCCCCGAAGCATATCATACGCATTATCATGAGGTCACCTGGTCGGCAATAAAAAATTCGCCATTTATTTGGGCGTCTTATGTATGGAATATGTTCGATTTTTCAGTGCCGGAATGGAATAGGGGAGGAATTAAAGGGAGAAACCATAAGGGGCTGGTAACCTACGACAGAAAAACCCAAAAAGATGCTTTTTACTGGTATAAAGCAAACTGGTCGGAGGATCCGGTCCTTTATATCAGCGGCAGGCGTTTTAATGAACGCAAAGTTGATAAAAGCAAATTTACAGTTTACTGCAACTTTGCTGACCCTGTATTAGAATTGAATGGAGTTGTAGTAGAAGGTAGAAAACAAGGCGGAACTTCTGTGCACTATATTTGGGAAGATGTGCCCCTACGGCGGGGAGAAAACATCATTAAAAGTTATGCCCTGAAAGATGGTGAAAGAATGGAAGATCAGTATACGATAATCGCGGAATTTTAAGTGATTATTTGACAAGTTTCAATAGTTTTAGGCAATGGACGAAAGGGAGAACATTGATGATTCAAAAACCGAAGCCTGACATCATCGTCATCGTCTCGGACTCGCTGCGACAGGATCATGTCAGTTACTACGCTGGGGAAGCATGTCCGTTGAAGACGCCAAACATAGATGCCCTGATGCGAGACTCAATCGCATTCCACAACATGTATCCCGAGGGTCTGCCTACTATCCCGGTTCGAACGGAGTGGGTGACTGGAAACGGTACCTTGCCAGGACGTTCATGGCAGCCTTTAGCTGCAACGGACGTAACATGTTCAGAGATTCTTCGTCGTGAAGGCTATGTGACGGCGTTGATCACGGATGTCTATCACTATTTTAAGCCCGACCAGAATTTCCACCGGGGATACGATGAGTGGCATTGGATTAGAGGACAGGAATTTGACGGTTGTTGCACTGCGCAACCCGAGCGTCGTCGTGTCCAGGATTACTGGAAGGACTCGTTTCCGGAAAGATGGCGCAACTTGTTGCAGATTGTGTGTCAGAACTTGGATAAGGCCAACGAGACGAAGGATTTCCCCTGTTACAAAACCTTTGCGCGCGCGGCCGATTGGATTCAGCGAAATAGCGCTTGCAGCAAGCCGCTATTTCTCTGGGTAGAGACCTTTGATCCTCATGAACCTTGGACGCCACCGGCAGAGTTCGATGTTTACGGAGATCCTGAATATCGAGGAAAGGATTACATATTGCCGCCTGGCGGCGACGCTTCGCAGTACTTTTCTGCTGAGGAGATTAAGCGTATCCGTTCATTGTACGCAGGCGAGGTTGCTTATGTAGATGCCATGGTCGGAGACTTCTTGAAGGTTCTGAAAGATGTAGGCCGTTACGATGGGGCATTGGTGTTTTTCCTCTCCGATCACGGCCATCCGCTCGCCGACCACGGGAAATTTCTAAAAGGGCCGGACAGAATGTACTCAGAACTATTGAAGGTACCGTTCGCGTTCAAGCTGCCTGACCAGGAAGCTGGTGGACAGATGATTCAGAAGCTGGCTCAATTTCCTGACGTACTTCCCACGCTTCTGGAGGCGGCAGGAATGGGGAACTGCACATTGGACATGCAGGGACATTCTCTCTTGCCGCTTGTCCGCGGCGAAACAGAGAGACTCCGTGAGGCAACGATTTCCGGATTTCATGACGGCGGCGACCGTTGCATTCGCAATGAGCGGTGGAGTTTGATTTTACGACCCGATGACGAGCCGGATGAACTCTACGACCTCGACACGGATCCAAGGGAACAGCATAATGTGATCACAGAGCATCGCGACATCGCCGAGAAACTTGCCGCCAAGTTTGGGGTGGTGTACGCCGTGGAGAATCGTTCCATAAAAGGTTTGCAGGGCTCATTCGAAACGGCACACACAGCAGCGGACTGACTGCCAATGGGTTTTCCGAGATCGAGAGATGCCGAAGAACAGATAGTTCTGAAGAGGAACAGCCCGATTTAACTGAAATAATTGACATAGATATTGTAAATAAAGTTATCGACCTAAACACTAACAGTTCAATATGATGAATCCTCAAAGAATCTTATTGTCATCCCTCCTTTTGTCTTTTTTATTATCAGTTTTAGCGGCTGATTCTATTATCGCCGCGGACAGAAGTGGACTGGATAATTATTATAAATATGAAGAACGAATAGAATGGTTTAAAGACGTAAAATTTGGCATCTTTATCCACTGGGGATTGTATTCTCAAGTTGGATATACCGAATGGTGCCAAAATCATTTCGAAATGCAGGCTGAGGAATATAGCAACTTGATGTCCACTTTCAATCCAGTAGATTATAAACCGGATGAATGGGCTGAATTATTCAAAAATTCGGGTGCTAAATACGTTGTAATGACATCGAAACATCATGAAGGCTTCTCTATGTATGATACAGAATTTTCGAATTACAACATCATGAACTCACCATATAGTAAAGACGTCCTGGGAATACTGAATGGTGAATGCACAAAAAGAGGACTAAAATTCGGCATATATTATTCGATTATGGATTGGCATCATGAGGATTATCTGCCCCGTCGCTATTTCGATGAAAGATCGGCTGCGAGTGCTGATTCAGGTGAATACAAAGCTTTCTTCAAAAATCAGGTTGGTGAATTGCTCGATAAGTATAATCCAGCGATAATGTGGTTCGATGGCGAATGGGAAAACACTCATGATAGTTTGGAGACCGTTGAACTGGTAGATATGATGTTCAGGAAAAATCCTTCTCTGATATTCAATAACCGGCTGTCAAGGCACGGATATGGGGATTTCAAAACGCCTGAAAACGAAGTTCCACCGACTGGATTATTCAAAGATGACGGTACACCGGAGGTTTGGGAAACCTGCAGTACAATGGGGGAAGGTTGGGGGTATGATCCTTTCGCAAACTACTTTTACAGCAGTCGCGATCTGATCAGAATGCTGATAGATGTTTGTTCAAAGGGGGGCAATTTGCTACTGAATGTAGGTCCGACTCCCCAAGGCGAGATTCGTTCAGAACACAGGAAACGAATGGAAGATATAGGAAAATGGCTGGATAAGAACGGTGAATCCATATTCGGTTCCCGACCCAGCGTTTTTGAAAGACTCCCATTCTACGGGAAGAGTACCACTAAAGGAAACATAGTATTTCTGCATGTATTCATGCCTCCCAAAGATAATATTCTGCGAATTCCTCTGTTGGAGAATGAGATAATTTCAGCCTCTTTGCTTGAAGGAAATACTGAACTGGATTACGTAATTAAAAACAATCAAATACAGGTTCAACTTCCCAATATATCCATTGATGAAAATGCTTTTGTGGTGAAACTTGAATTGGATGGCAAACCGTCTGTAATAACTTATACACCAAGGTTTGGAAAAAAGGAAACTATGATATTCGATGGCACTGCAGCAGAAATTATTTCACCTCAACGTCACACAATCGAGAATATCCAATATTACGATAAAATCCTGATTAAAAACTGGAATGAGGATAATTCTGATGTGCAGTTGAAGTGGGATTTTGAGATAGAATATGATGGTAGATATGAAATAATGGTTCATTGCGCAAGTGAAAAAAAGCTTCGAGGTGAAATTGATGCAATTGTAGCTATTGACACCTCGAAAATTAAGTTCATAATTATTGAGAAACCGCGCTGGACAGCTACAAACAAACTTTTGTATGAACCATATAACATTGGTGAAATATTCATGAAATCAGGAAAACACAGCCTTTATATACAAGCTGATACGCTTCGAAAGAAACAGTCTATCGTTTTTAAGGATGTGCAGCTTATCCCTGCAAGGCATTAAAATTTGGCTGAATTAGTATGCATCAGTTTAGAAATAACTTTTTCAGAGTAACATTTGTTTTGAGAGGTGCAGTACACAAATTTACACAATTAATATACCTACCGGAAGGATGAAGATGTGAGATTGCAGGATATCGCCGTAGCGTTATCGGACTATGAGGTGGTTTTAGAACCCGATGAGAATACACCAGAATGGTGGGCTGGAGCGCCATCTGTCACCGTGTCTGATGACGGAACATTTTATCTGGCTGCGCGGATGCGCGAGGGGAAATCACCGCAGGGTAAGCGCGGGTACGAAATTAGAATTCTGAAGAGCATGGATGGTCGTAACTTCACCGCAATACACAGTATCCGGCGCGAGGACGCAGGCGTTTCGGGTTTCGAGCGCCCCTCGTTACGGAGAGACCCGGGTACAGGCAAATACAAGCTCTACGGATGCACCGAGCTCGAGAGGGGATGGGCTATTCTGAAATTCCAGGACGTTGATCACCCTGAAGACTTCGACGCCGGAACGGCAAGGACCATCTTAGTTGCAGAGCATCCCAAGGACGGCTTTGTGAACGTTACCGGATACAAGGATCCTGTGCTTCTATGGGATGACCTCCGATGGCATATGTTCGTCATTGCCCTCGACACGGTCGAGCGCATTCGACATTTCACCAGTGACGATGGAGAATCATGGCAATCGGTCAAGGCAACTCCGGTTATGGAAAACTCCGGATGGCATAACTTCTACACTCGTCCGGCGAGTTTAGTGCCGCTGCCCGTGGGCTACCTATTTATCTATGAGGGGTCGAACGTGAACTGGCGAGATCCCAACTACAATATCGCCACCGGTCTGGCGTATTCTCCGGACCTGGAGAAGTTTATCGATCTGACGCCGCGTGAACCTCTTTTCAGGAGCACTACACCGGGAGACTATGACACCTGGCGATATTCAGACTGGATTCGGTTCAGAGACAAATTGTATATATACTTTGAAGCCGCTCGCCCCAACAATACGAACGAAATCCGTGTTGCTGTCATTGATGCCGAAGCCTATCATCCGTACGGATGATTCCAGCACTCTAAAATATTCGATCCGGCCATCCTTCGCAGTAAACGGCCGCGAGAAAACTATCCATTATGACTGTTTAGAAGGTGAAATATTAGGATTTATCATGATTAAAGGTACCAAAATAATCGCGTTTCTACTACTCGCAATCGCATTATTAACAACCTCATCCTGCATCCAACATCAGGAGATATCTGTGATTCCTCAGCCTAATCGGCTGGAAACCTCTTCATCCAGCTTCGCCGTGAATGAACAAACAATGATCGTCACTTCAGACGATCCCAAATCGCTGACTGAAATTGCCGGCTACATTTCAGACCAGTTCGAAACAGCGATGGGTTTCTCCTTAAAACTTGCTTCTGTAACTGATTCAGATAAACCTGACAACGCGATCTGGTTACGATTAGATAATGAATTACAGTATCTGGGAACCGAAGGGTATAACTTATCGGTCTCGCCGGACTTGATAACAATCGAAGCCTATAGCCCCGCAGGAATATTTTATGGCGTCCAAACCCTGCGCCAATTATTACCGCCTGAAATTGAAAGTCCTGCCCGGGTAACTAACATTGACTGGCAAATCCCCTGCCTCCAAATTGAAGATACACCCCGCTATAAATGGCGTGGTTTACTCTTGGATTGCTGCCGTCATTTCATGACTAAAGAATTCGTCAAGCGATATATCGACCTCCTGGCATATCATAAAATGAATACTCTTCACTGGCATCTGACCGAAGACCAAGGCTGGCGTATTGAGATCAAAAAATATCCCCGGCTGACAGAAATCGGGGCTTGGCGAAGAGGCGAGAACGGCGAACCCTACGGCGGTTATTATAGTCAAGACGATATCCGGGAGATCGTAGCATATGCTGAATCCCGCTTCGTCAACATCGTCCCTGAAATCGAATTTCCCGGACATGCGACCGCTGCTCTGGCTGCTTATCCCCAATATTCCTGCACCGGAGGGCCTTTTGAAGTCGGGACAGTGTGGGGCGTTTATAAAGACGTGTACTGTCCGGGCAATGAAAAAACTTTCGAATTCCTGGAAGACATCTTGGGCGAAGTCATTGAACTGTTCCCCGGCAAATACATTCACATCGGCGGTGACGAATGCCCCAAGGACCGCTGGCAAAACCATGACCTCTGTCAAAAGCGAATCAAAGATGAAGGTCTGAAAAACGAACACGAACTCCAGAGTTATTTCATCAGGCGCATGGAAAAATATCTTAACTCTAAGAATAAACGTTTGATCGGGTGGGATGAGATTATGGAAGGCGGCCTGGCGCCGGAAGCGACAGTTCAAGTCTGGCGTGATATGGATTTCGCAGCCGAAGCGGCAAAGGCGGGTCATGACGTCATCGCTTCACCCACCAGTCATGCTTATTTTGATTATCCTACAGATGTAACCGATTTACGACAGGTATATACATTTGAACCGGCTCCGGAAACTCTCAACGAGGAAGAAAAAGACCACATCCTCGGCGGTGAATGCAACATGTGGTCGGAAAGAGCCCCGCAGGAAAAAGTTGACAGCAAAGTGTTCCCCAGGATATTGGCTATGTCCGAAGTACTATGGACGAAAAAAAATAACCGTGATTTCGATGACTTTCACGGCCGGATAAGGAAACACTACGAGCGGTTGGATTACCTTGGTGTGGAGTACGGGCCAGAATCTAAACCAACTGCTATACATGCCGCTGCGGATTTTGGAAAGAGAGTAGTGGAAGTTACCATCACTTCGGGCGAAGCGGATATGGCAGTCCATTATACTGTGAGCAGGTTTTATGAAGACAGCTGTATTCCCTCGGAATCCTCGCCCAAATACTTTAAACCTTTATCGATTGATAAGCCGGCAGTAATTAAAGCCGCCTCGTTCCGCGATGGTAAGATGACGGGGGAAGCAGCAGAATGCGTAGTTAATATGCATAAAGCCTTTGGGAAAAAGGTTGAAATTGTCCATCCATTCAGTAGTAAATATTCTGGAATCGGAAATCTCACCCTGACAAACGGAATTTTCGGCACTCATAATTTCCGTGACGGCCAATGGCTGGGATTTGAAGGCGTGGATTTTGAAGCTGTTGTCGATCTCGGAAATGTTATTGGTATTGAAAAGATTACTACGAATTTCCTGCAAAATGCTAGCTCCTGGATTTTTCTGCCCCGGCAAATTAATTTCTACATCTCATCAGACGGAGTAGAATATACCCTTGAGGGATCAGCTGAAAGCCTGATTTCTCCTAAAGATGAAAGAAGCCTCATTATACCTTTATCAGCAGAATTTGACAAAATTGAAGGCAGGTATGTCAAAATCCACGCTACAAACCGGGGAACCTGCCCGGATTGGCATCCCGGCGCCGGAGGTAAATCCTGGGTATTTATCGATGAAATCGTGGTTGAATAATAAAGAATTAGCGCATTGTAAAACTGACTATCCGCAGGATAGCCCGTGCTTAGTCGAAAATAGAAATCCCATAGGAAACAACACCGCTATCAATAATAATGAGACTATCTGTACGTCGTCAAAGTCTTTCGGACAGCTTTGCTGAGAAGCTGAAGGAGAGTTCCTGTGGTTGTACGAGTTAAGGATTGAGATTTCAAGGCTGATAAGGAGATGGTGCTGGTGAAGAGAGGAATAACAAATGAGAAGGCAAGCCCCTATTATTATTGTTGTAGCGGGGGAAGGATTTTCCCATAGGTCCAAAGGACTCCCATGGAGGATTCCCTGCTCCTATGGAGCTTCGGAAGAACCTTCGTCCGTCAGCCGACGGATATGAGCCCAATGAATAAACCCACCTGAAAAGGCGGGTTTTAATTTGTAGCGGGGGAAGGATTTGAACCTTCGACCTTTGGGTTATGAGCCCAACGAGCTACCAGACTGCTCCACCCCGCGATGTGAACCGAAATTTAACATATTATTAAGCACAAATCAAGGGATTTAAGCCTAATTTGCTTTCGATTACGGGGGGGTCATATCACTTCTTTATTGATTCAACTTCATGGTTGATTTCCACTTCATCACCCACGACTAAACTTCCTGTTTCAAGCACTTTACTCCCTACTTCATAAGTACCATCTTACCCGTTTTCATAGTCGTGGTTGCCTGCCCCAATGGGGCCTCTGACCCTGAGGTCTCCAGCCTGTAAATATATATTCCAGACGCCAACCCCGATCCATCGAAGGTGATCTGGTGGGTGCCGGGGGGATAATGACCCCGTAGGTCGGATTCCCCGAATCCGACATTACGCCCATTGATATCAAACACTTCCAACTTCACCATACTCGCGACCGGCAGAGAGAAACTGATAACGGTGGTGGGATTGAAGGGGTTAGGGTAGTTCTCCACTACCACATGCGTCTCCTGTAGGGCGGGGGTGTCTCCCCCGCCAATGGTTATCAACGGGTCTCCCGCATTTCCCCAGCCATCCGATCCGCCAGGAACCGTCCCCAATTTCCCGAACATAAAGCTGTCTTTGGAGGTATCCTGATCCACGACTGCGTAGGCGTTGTAATGATACACGCCCATCGGTGCTGCTGCGGGTATGGTCTGTGTGCAGTTACGACATCTTCCAGCCCTGGCCATATCCGCGAATTCAGGCCGGTATTTGCAGCGCCTCCCCCCCCTTGTTCTTGCTACCCTGGTCTTCTTCAGGCAGTTTTACCACGGTCGCCATGACTTCACCATACAAAAATTGCGGCTGTTATGAGTTTTCCTGAACCCTGAACCTTGCGCTTGCGCCCGGCTCCTGATGGGGATCCCGAATCCCGTTTTCACAGAGAAATCCCTGTGTCGTTATCGTTCTGCCGCCGGTCCCGTCAGAGTTAGCGGCTTGCATATAGAGGCAAAAAATCCCTCTATCTCGGACAATAGAGGGTTTTTATCCCAAAGTCAAGCTTTTTTTCGATAATCTATTATTTACATTATCCGCTGTGTTCTTGATCACAAAGGAAACTTAGTTTAATATGTATCAATAGGAAGAAGCAGCTAATTTCTTCATTTCAAACCAATGTATCAAACGATGAGATTGCTGAACTAACTCTTGACTCCAAGAAATTTTCTCTTTATATTGCGCGATTAGAAAAACTAATCGAGGGCAAAGGGATCAGGTGAAAATATTCTCCGAAATAAAAGCTGGGATTGGATCCTTAGCCGGTTGCTTCCGGCCCATGAGTACTGAATCGACTTTACTCGGTTCCTCACTTTCTGGACAGCCATCCTCAGATTTCTACTACAGATACAATGATATCTCAAACTTACTCCTGGATTGGAAAAATTTAGATATACTTTTCATAGAATCATTTCGCACTGATAATTATAACCCTTACTCTGAAAATATTGAGGATCTAAAAATTTTAGATATAAGTGAAGTTGATATGGGATTCTTGAGTAACTCAAAATTGGATGAGAGACCTGAATGGGAACCAAGTGTGAGAGGATGCAAGAAAGTTGCAAAGAAATTTTTCTTCAAAGTACGTATTGACGATATAAATCTGCAAGATACGCTGAGTCACTGCGAAAACTTCATTCGCAGTAGAGTCCCCCATCAGATCGTAATTGTCAATGTGGCAAAGTTGGTTAAAGCGCGCCAGGACTTGAATTTGCGCCGTATCATCAATGATGCCGACCTTGTTGGTGCTGATGGAATGCCGCTGGTCTGGCTTTCCAAGTATATGATGCAACCGATTGCCGGTCGCGTCAATAGTACCGATTTGATGATTGAGTTGGTCAGGATGGCTGCAGAAAAAGGCCATTCGATCTATTTCCTGGGCGCCAAACCAGATGTCGTTCGTAAAGTCGTCGATGTTTTCACAGATAAATATCCCAACCTGAATGTTGCTGGCTTCCGTGACGGCTATTTCAAACCCGATGAAGAAGACCAGGTAGCTGACGAAATTCGCGAAAGCGGAGCCGATATTATTTTCCTGGCTTTTGGTTCACCCAAAAAAGAGAAGTTCGTCGGAAATTACTTGTATCGGATGGGTGTACCAGTCGTTCATGGAGTTGGTGGCAGCTTCGACGTCGTTGCAGGTGTCACCAAGCGAGCCCCGGTCTGGATGCAGAACTGGGGATTGGAGTGGTTCTACCGCTTCTTGCAGGAACCCGGGCGTATGTGGAAGCGCTACCTGATTACCAATCTGAATTTCCTCTTCCTGGTTGGCATAGGTATTTTCGATAGCGTTCCAATCCACCTAAGACACTCCACTGAGACACCAAGAAAGGTCCGGCAAATTGGAAGGTTCTTACAAAGCAGAAGAATTTCCAGGATGGAATAGAGATAAAAGACGATTACCACCCTCAACCGAGATGTATTCGTCCTATTTCAATCCTGAAACGATTGCGAAGCTAGAAGATCTTCATCCAGGTGCTTGTGAAAGACTGTTTAATTTGGTTGAAAAAGAGCAACAGCACCTTCACATGATTGATCAAACGCATCTTGAAGCCATTATTGCAGATGCAAAGGTGATTCGTGAATTGGAGAAGAGTGGACAGAGAATAGTAACCTGGCTATGTTACACTATTCTTGCACTCGGTACAACTATGGTCCTGTTAGGCCATCCTTGGGTTGCTGCCTCACTGTTCACCACGGTTGTAGCAATAGTCCTTGGTGCGTATGTTTTTACACGGCGAACAAAGGTTCCTACGGCAGAACCAGCCAAAGATAATAAAGCTTAAAACGCTCCTTTTCGCCCTCCGTCACTCTCCGCTCATCCGAATACTCTTTCCGGATACTCATAGATTCACAGGTCCCAGTCGTACTTTACGCATACGCCTGGTGCCCCACCCCTCTGGGGTGGGTTTCTTATCTAACAGATCTCTTTTGCGAAAAATACCAATGGTACGCATCTTCCAGTTGTTCCCCCCAAATCTAACACCTTCCCAAAACAAAATCAAGCCTTATTTTTCAAAAAGTGTTTTGCACTAAATCCCCCGCAGGAGGTAACTCATCACCCTCCCCCAATCCCCATTTTTACTAACGACTAAAGACTGACGACTAGCGACTATGTAATTATCCAACATATCCCTTGCATTACCGCACCCATTGTTGTATATTATATATATACCCCCATCACCTGTGCTGTCGCACGCCCCCGTGTGACAGCTGCTATGTGTCAGACGATGGTGTCTGACTGTAAAAGTCAATAGCTTACCGGACAGTTTTTTATCAGATTAAGCGACCTTTTTCTCGTTTTGTTCTTTGAATTCGTTAAACGATAATAATGGTGTTTTGCCGTTATTTCGATATCCCAGATGA
>NJBN01000010.1 GCA_005223185.1 candidate division LCP-89 bacterium B3_LCP | reverse complement strand
ACATAGGGATACCTGATTAAAATTGGCTTGTTTATTATACGATTGAATTTGCCGAAGGCTCCCTATTGTTTTCAAAGAACTTACAAAATATCTATTGTTTTTAATAGAATTATTCTCGGACAGACTCGTTCGCAGGAATGACAAATACTTTGCATTTGTTATGGGGATTGGGGGAAATTTGTGAGGAAGGGGGCAGTCAGACGAGGGCGTCTGACTGCATGACAAACTAAATCTACAAGACTTAGGAATCACTTGATCCAATATGGTAGATGCTTGTTAGGGTATGACCACCGGTGCTATAATTAGTTGTCCCAGAGACATTAGGTTCTACATAATATTTCGGTATTGTAACATCAGTTTCTTCTAGGGTTTCAGATACAAAGTTAGAGTTGATAAGAATTTTATTGGGTGGATCACTGTCAGCTAAATTATCTAGTAAGTTTGAAAGTAATATTTCCCATATTCTGTTTACAGATTGGAAGTAGCGCTTTGTAAAATTATCAACTAACGTAAGGCGCTCCACTAAAATCTCATCATTACTAAGTGCTGTTCTATGAAAATCACTCCAATATGAACACCTTTCTGCAAAATCCAGTTTGAATATTTTATCTGCTTTACCTGGGAACTTAGCGCCATGGATAATCAAATTTCTATACACATGTACTTCTCTCTTATCATCTTTCATATTATTTAAGTGATCCCTAAGTTCGTGTGATACTAAACTATTAAAATCCGGCTCATTTAGTTTTTCTTCCCATTGTTTTATGTCAACTCCATCCCCATCTTGACGTTTGAAAAATACATAATAAGCAGCTCCCAAAAATTGTCTAACTTGACTATATGCTATTCCTAGTTCTATTAAAGATGTTGCAAACACACGTTCTGATACATCGTCATACAACAGTTTGTTCTTTTCTGCATTTTTCAAATTTTCAAATAATTTAAATTTGTTCGAAAAATTGAATAATTATACATACACATTGCTTCATGACTTCGGGGCAGTTCTCTATTTAGGCCAATATCAATATTTTCTTCTGATTTTGCGTGATATGGAAAAACGAATGAACGCTAAAATCTTCATATTTAGGGAAGTAGTATTGAACAACTTTAAAGGCCCCTTTTTCATATTGATCACCCCAATCAGCAAGGGAGTAACGAGAAGTCTTTCTGATAAGTTCTTTAATTGTCATCTTTTATGCCATTTTTTCTGTAAACAACATTTTTATGCAAATTAATTTTCACATTTCTCCTGGATTTACAGAATTATTTTCTATAATACAACAGATATTTTAAAACTTCCTTACATCTTCAGTTGCCAGATTTTCCACACTGGACTGTGTATAAGGGCTCCTACAGAAAAGTTCCAGTACTCACATAGGACATCCAATTGATTGAAGTCAATGAGTGTTTAATACCTTAGTCTCTTCAGAGACTTGAATCCACATTGTGAGCACCAGAATTTTAATCGGGTGGCTCTACTTTACAATAACAAGTTATTGAACCTTATAAGTTTATCCACTGGATTCCAGATAAGACTAACGCCTTTCCGGAATGACAGCTTTCATTCCACACAAATCAACAACATAGTCAAATCGTCGGTCCAGGGTACGTCGCCGGAGAAGCTCTTGGCGGTTTCTTCCAGACCTGTGAGGATGCTATCGGTAGGTTGCTGGCGCTGCTGTATCACGTATTCCAATATCCTGTCTTCACCGAATTCTTCTTCGTCAGCGTTCATGGCTTCGCTTATACCGTCGGTGAACATCAGCACCAAATCCCCGGAATCCATCTTTATTTCAGCCTGTTCGTAAGGCATATCCTGCAGAGCGCCTAAGATTAATCCGCCCACGTTCAATTCCTGCGAAGAACCATCTTCCTTCACTAACACGGGCCAATTGTGCCCGGCATTTACATATACCAAACTCCTCTTGTGGGGATCAAATACCGCTACGAAGAAGGTAATGTACTGTTCTTGAGGCGTATTCTGGAAAATCAGGTTGTTGATGCGCCCCACCAGGCTGGAGAGATCGAGTTCGGCGGCAATGGCGGTGCGCAGAGAAGCTTGCAGGTTTGCCATCAAAAGGGCAGCTCCAGCACCCTTACCGGAAACGTCCCCAACCGCTAAAACAGTGCGCCCATCCGGCATACCGATGACGTCGTAATAATCACCTGCAACTTCGAGGCAGAAGAGGCTCTGGGCAGCTATTTTTAGACCAGGCGTTGGGGGGATTTCCTGGGGCAGGAAGCGTTCCTGGATGCGGCGGGCTAACTGCAGTTCCTCTTCCATGCGTTTCTTATCTATGTTCTCTTCTAAAAGGCGTATGTTTTCACTGGCTAAGGCAACCTGCGAAGCTAAAGAACCCAGAATCTGCAAATCTTCCGGCGCATAGTCCTCCTTTCCTTCGCTGAATTCCAACCCTAAGAAACCGCGGATTTGAGATTGAACAATAAGTGGTAAAAGCAGTGCAATCTTCCTCGCTGTCAACCATGAATACGATTCGACAGACAGGGCAATCTTTCCGCTGGCTACAGCTTCATCAACCAATAGAGGGCGGTTTGACGTCTGCAGTTTCTGCATCAATTCCTGTCCCATCTGAAAAGGAGTTACATCCTGCACACCATCACGATGATAGTGGAATTTAGTTTGATCTGTGGAGGCGACCACAGGATAAATGCGTTCGACGCCCAGGGATTCTTTCAAGCGAACTTCCAGACGACGCCATAAAGTATCTCTATCGGGGACGGCTATCACCTTGTGGAGGAAATCTCGCGCCATGGTTCTCAAGTGGTGCCGTTCCGGATAGAAGCGGCGTTCCATTACGTTCTGCATCCGCCGCCAGGCTGGTGTAAAGCCCAAAGCCAAGCCCAAAGCTATCATGAAAGTGGGCGTGCGGTCCATAATGCCAAATTGACGCAGCAGAATTTCGCCGATGAGGTATGTTACTCCGACAAATACGGCAAGCAAGGTGACAGTTGTGGAAATGTATCTCGTACCCCGTTTGATTTTACCTTCTACTTCAAGCAGGCGGTAACGTCCGAAGGCATAGGCGAACGACAGAGGTGAAAAGAGCAATGGAAGGAAGAAAACCGTAACGATTAACGCCGTCCATCTGGAAGCTTGGAACCAGGCGGTGAATAAAATTCCTGCAAATATCAGGAGAAAGAACAGGGAAACGAGACCGATACCGGATCCCCACAGAACCAATGCAGCCTGACGTTTCTGGATGGCGTCTGTCGCTCGGGAATGACTGAATCCCAAAATGGTAAAACCGATAGTAATTTGTAAGGATATCATGGTGAATACCGATATGCCGATATTGGCAAGCTGCAGGATTGCTACAATTAATACAATTATTGAAGGCACATAACACAATAGGTAAGTAGAAATGGGCCATTCTTTTATGATTTTCTTAGGTTGGGGGAACAGAAGTTGTAGATTCAACCAGAAAGCGCTGAAGAAGAAACCTAACATGCTGAAAATCATGTTGAAGGTTTGCTGCAGCGGGATGTCAAACAGGGCAAATCTTCCGGAAAGCGCAGACACCATAAATGTAAAGAAAGCTGCCATACCATAACAGAACATGGTAAGCGCCCGGATACCTGCAGAATCAGGTCTTTTCAAGAAAGCCCAGAATCCGACTGCTAAAAATGATAACGCCAGGATAGTTCTTATGATTTGGAGAATCAGAACAGATGAGAAAGTCAGGAAATCAGGTTGGTCAGCAGCCATAGTTGTGCTGAATGATTTTCCATTATGGATATAAACTACAGGGAACGTATCTCCCGCATCTCTGGGAGCAATAAAGTACTCATTTCGGCTTTGAATGGTAGCTGCAGAATCATTAACACTTGTTAGGGTATCACCGACAATGGGCAGGTTAGGTGACACAAAATCAGCGGGATCGACACGGATGAAGACTAATACGCTATCCTCAGAAACACTTACCGCGCTTTCGATGGATCCGGATTGATAGTACTTGACGACCTTGGTCCCTTCGCGAGCGTAGTTTGCTAATAGATACAGGAAAAGTGCTGTTCCTAAAACGAAGATGAATCCCTTCAGTAGTTTGGGGTAGAGTAGCTTCAGCTTATTCATATCTAATTATTCAGGAAGATTGCCAAGATGGAAAGAAGATAAGCTATTTTCAAATGAAAATCAAGGAGGTTGTCAGTACATTTTGCAATTCATTTCATGAGATTTGATGGAATTAATGTGCTGGAGCCTCCGCGCGTGGGCGTACAACAGCACGGTTCATGGGCGCTTCTCTTTCCCGCCTCTGCCCAAAAAAACTATTGACAAATTCAACCTTATTGGCTATTTTACTTAACAGCTTTAAAAAACACTTCGCCTGCTGACTATTAAGGAAGTTCCCATGGAAAGTTCAGCGCCAAAGTTGATCCTCATAATCTATATCATCTATTTAGCTGTATTGTTGACAGTCGGATTCCTGACGCGCCGGCGCACAAAAACTGTAGCCGATTATTTCTTAGGTGGACGCAAAATAGGTCCCTGGTTGACCGCGGTTTCATCAACAGCATCATCAGAATCGGGATGGGTAGTATTGGGTGCTACCGGCATGGTATATGCGAACGGTCTTTCAGCGTGGTGGTTCATGCCGGGCTGTCTGGCTGGTTATCTGGTCAACTGGCTGTTTTTAGCAGGTAAGATGCGCCAGCATTCTGAGGATAACCAATCCATCACTGTACCTGATTACATTTCTTACAGTTTCGGAGACAGGCTAAACACACTGCGTTCAGTGGCAGTACTCATCATCTTCTTCTGTATGTTAGGATATGTAGCCGCGCAGTTCACTGCATCAGGGAAAGCGTTTGAAGCAATATTTGGTTGGAATTACGCCACGGGCGTTCTCCTGGGAGCGGTGATAATCGTCATCTATACGCTGATGGGAGGCTATTTTGCCGTAGTCTGGACGGATTTGATCCAGGGAATACTGATGGCATTCGGACTGGTGGTTATGCCGATCGTAGCATTTTTCGCGGTGGGCGGTGCAGATGTGGTGCTGAACGCTGCTCCCAATCCTGAATTCTTCACCTGGGCTGGAGGTAAGACTGGTTCCGCTCTGTTCGGTCTGATTGTGGGGTTATTAGGAATCGGCTTGGGGTATCCGGGGCAGCCGCACGTCATCACCAGATACATGGGTGCTGCCAGCGATGAGGTTATCAGGCGGGGCAGAATCATATCCATCGTTTGGGGTGTGCTGGTTTTCGGGGGAGCGGTGCTATTGGGTCTGGTGGGCAGAGCATTAATTCCCAACCTGGAAGATTCCGAACACTTGTTCCCGAGAGCAGCTCTACTGCTGCTTCATCCCATAGTGGCTGGCATTATGCTGTCGGCAATACTGTCGGCGATCATGTCCACAGCATCTTCGCAGCTTTTAGTTGCGGCATCTTCGGTGGTGAAGGATCTGTACGAGAGCCTTTTCGGCAAGGATCCAGGTGAAAAGAAACTGGTCAACCTCTCGCGCATAGCGGTGCTTCTATTGGGGACGCTTGCCATTCTCTTGGCGCTGGCTGAAGTGCGAGTGATATTCTGGTTCGTTCTCTTCGCCTGGTCGGGAATGGGCGCGGCGTTCGGACCGATAATGCTCCTGTCAGTGTCGAAGTTCAAGGTGAACTTCTGGGGCGCTCTGAGCTGTATGATCACTGGTTTCGGGGTAACGGTAATATGGAAATTGACAGGTTTATCCGATTCGGTGATATATGAACTGGTTCCCGCGTTCGTGCTAGCGTTTCTGGCGGCGTGGGGAGTGACGGTGGTGACGAGGGGGGGGATGCTGAATGATACAAATTAGCCGAACAATAAGGATCTACTTCTTCAGGAATGGTTCTTCGGAATTGTTGAAGGTGGCAACGCTTAACTTTAAGAAGAATGATTCTAGTCTATACATCATCCCATATGCTAGAAATAATTCATATCGCATCGGTCAAAAATCATTTGCACAACATGATATTGAAGCGACTTTAAAATTCAATGAAAACGAAACTTCTGAAAATATACCTCATCTTTCAATACATAATTCCGGGCAAGTTCACGTACGAATTCCCCAATTAAATCAAATAATAGGTCCATGCAAAATTCCCAGCTTCTCCCGGCTGAACGGTGAACATGTGGCTTCGATAACATGTGATTCATTTGATGCGCTTCAAATTGAAGAAGAAAATAAAAAACACAAAAACAGTCAGAGAATCGCTATCAAGATTGGCGATAACGAAGAAAGCAGAAGAGTTTTAATATGTATTAACGGTAACGAGGAACGTTTTGTGGTAGAGGATTGCTATTCATATTTTCATGTAAAACATAAACCTGAAGGTTTAAAGAATCCTGTATGGGTGGGTATATTTTCAATCCCACAAGATCGATTAAATGCTCCGGATGTAGAGCCCGGTGTAACTATTATATCTGGTTGGGACCCAACAGACCGATCAGTGAAGCAGGAGGATTTCCTTTATATTCGTGGTCTATAAGTACCTGTTTGCATTAATCCCCACCCGAATAAATTTCGGGTGCTCATATAACAAATCCAAGTCTCTGAAGAGACTGAGTGATTCTGAGCTCATTGACTTTCCCGAAGGGATCCCTATGGGATAGTCAATTGTATCCTAAATTTGAGCACCGGAACTTTAGTCCGGTGGATAGGTGAATCTTCGAGGGCAGGGACCACCCCGAATACGGATCGGGCAAACACAAAGTTCTGCTCCTACACCCTGTTTATACGATGACAAGAAGAATCAGTCCCAACCACCGCCAATCTATCCGCTTGCGGAACCGGGATTATGGAAAACCGGGTTTATACTTCTTGACAATTTGCGTCAAGGATCGGGAATGCGTGTTGGGAGAGGTTGTGGAAGGGGAGATGCATTTGAGCGAATTTGGCAAAATCGTAAAGACGTGTTGGGATGATTTACCCAATCATTATCCGCATATTAAATTGGATGATTTCGTTGTCATGCCAAATCATGTGCACGGGATAATTGTATTAACAGATACCGAGATTAACGACGAGATCAATGTAGGGGCGGGTTTTGCCGAAGGCACCCTAAAGGGTAAACCCGCCCCTACACGGCATCATCCATTATCAGAAATAATACGTGCACTCAAGACCTTTTCTTCGAGAAGGATAAACAAAATCCGTCATACCCCCGGAGTCTCATTCTGGCAACGCAATTACTATGAACGAGTACTGCGTCGTGGTGAATTAAATCACTACCGTCAATATATCCATGACAATCCGGCCGATTGGTCTACCGATTCGGAGAATCCAGATAACAGTTAGATTAATAATATAGTGACCAGACCTTCGAGGTCGGGGACGACCCCGATTACGGAATAAAGGAATCCTCATGCAAACACTAACAGACATCATCAACACCATTGGCAGCTACATCGGCATGGTTTTAATCGTACCGCTGGTGGGCACGGGCATTTATCTAACGCTGCGCATGCGTTTCGTGCAGATACGCAAACTGAAACATTCCTGGGAGATCATCCGAGGAGTCTATGACGATCCTGAGGACGCTGGTGACATAACCCATTTCCAGGCGTTATCGGCCGCACTGTCGGCGACTATCGGCATCGGCAATATAGCCGGTGTGGCGACAGCGATTCATTACGGCGGTCCCGGAGCACTCTTCTGGATGTGGGTTACGGCATTTTTCGGCATGTGCACCAAGTACGTCGAATGCACGCTTTCGCAAAAATACCGCAAGATCAATCCGGATGGTTCTGCATCCGGCGGTCCTATGTACTACATCGAAAAGGGGCTGGGTACGGGCTGGAAACCGCTGGCAGTCATCTTCGCCTTCTGCGCGGTGCTGTGCAGTTTCGGCACCGGCAACATGGTGCAGAGTTTCACCGTAGCGGACAGCTTCCGCACTGAATTCGGCATTCCTACCTGGGTAACCGGGCTCGCCATCGCTTCTCTCGTGGCGTTAGTGATCATCGGGGGAATCAAGCGGATCGGACTGGTGGCATCCAAACTGGTTCCCTTCATGAGCGCTCTATACATCATCGCGGCGCTGACGATATTAGGAATGTATTTCTCCGAAATACCCGTTGCCTTCGGGCGCATCATGGAAGGAGCATTCACGCCGCTGGCGGGATTGGGGGGATTCGCCGGAGCCACCATGCTGTACACTCTTAACTGGGGCGTGAAGCGGGGTCTTTTTTCTAATGAAGCCGGGCAGGGATCAGCGCCGATAGCTCACGCTGCAGCCAAAACCGGAGAACCGATCCGCGAAGGCGCAGTCGCCATGGTAGGACCACTGCTGGATACGTTGATAATCTGCACGATGACCGGTCTGGTCATACTGGTAACCGGCGCCTGGACAGGCAAGCAGATGACCAACAAACCATTGACCGATGTAGAATTTTTGCAGCCGGGCTCAGAATACACAACGAACACAAAACTGGACGGGGAAGAGTTCGTAGGTGAATTCGTGGTGAATTATGGTAAACCGGAAGAGGTCAGTTTAGCCGCCAATCACGGGATTATAGACGGCGCCTTGATCGGATATACTGAGGATGAACCGTTCAACGGAAAGCTGGTTGTCGATGATGACGGCAACATTGCGGTTGTGGATAGTGAAGTCAAAACCGGTGATCTGTTAGTGTACGGCATGATGCGCCAGAACGGATCGCTGTTGACCAGCTTCGCCTTCTCGATTGGATTGGGTGGCGGTCCCTGGGGCAGTTGGCTGGTGACCATAGGCGTCTTTCTGTTCGCCATTTCCACGATGATTTCCTGGTCGTATTATGGCGACCGCAGCGTGCAGTATCTCTGGGGAGATAAAGCGGTATTGCCCTATAAATGGGTGTACGTATGCTTCAATTTCTTAGGTTCGATACTGGCGCTGGAGGTAGTCTGGGGCTTAGGCGACGTGGCGCTCTCTCTGATGAGCTTCCCCAATCTCTTAGCGCTGCTAATCTTAGCAGTAAAAGTCGCTACCTGGCAGAAGGATTATTTTTCCAGGGAGCATAGGAGGTTTAGGTAGAGACCCCCGGATCAATCAGTCAACACCACCCGATTAAAATTCGGGTGCTCATAATATAGATCCAAGTCTCTGAAGAGACTGAGGTATTAATAACTTATTGACTTAAGTCAATTGGATCTTGAATTTGAGCACTGGAACTTTAGTCCGGTGAATAGGATTCATTTCAGATATAGATAAGTATAACTCTCAATATGAGGAAACAATGTTAGAGAAAGACATTGAGAATCTGATCGCAGAGCATCCTGAAGATATTTTTCCCGAAGAAGGTTTTAAACTTATCCGCCAGCAGTATCCAATTGGAGGAAGAAGAATTGATATTCTTTTTGAGGATAAATTTGACAGGAAGGTGATAATTGAAGTAAAAAGAGGAATACTAAGTAGAGAAGCCTCCGGTCAGATTGCTGAATACTACGGGCTTTTGAAGAGTCAGTACCCCACTGATTTTTATGAGATGATTTTATGCGCAAATGTTATACCCAAGGAGAGACGATTATTCCTTGAGAATATAGGAATAGAATGTAAAGAGCTCGGGATTTCCTCCGTTTCTGAACTTGCTAAGAAATATGACTATACGTTTCTTGATGACCGTAGTTCATTTGAAAGTGACGCTTCTTCGAAAACCGGAGATACTTCATCCTTAATCGATTCTACCGATGACAACGATATTTCTGCATGGATATTTCAAGGAAATCCTCAGAGATACGATATTCTAAACGCACTCTCTGATGCTGAAATAGGAAATAACATTCATTGGCTTGTTAATCAACATAGAAAGAAGATTAAGAAAGGCCACATTGGATTAATATGGATGTCAGGAGCTGATGCTGGAATATATGCATTGACACGAATCGAATCTGATCCATCTTTTAAGGCAGAATTCCCAGCAGAGAAGAAGTATTGGTTAGGAACATCAGAAAAAGAGAACGAAATTCGTGTTGAAATGACAATATTAAGAAGATTAATCAATAAGCCAGTTTTAAAGAAGACGCTCAAAGGAATGGCTGAATTAGGTAGTCTATCAATTCTAAGGCATTTTCAAGGTACTAATTTTCCGGTGAAAAATAGCGAATGGAGAACAATCTCCCAATTCTTATAGGACGGGTGGTCCAGCTCTTCAGAGCCGGGTTTCTCTTATTGTTCCTGAAAATTTAGATGAAACCTGATCTTGAAGGATCTGGCCACCCTGGTTCTACCCTCATTCACTGGACTCCCGCGTTCGCGGGAGTGACAGAAAGCCTGTAGGGTAGACTAAGTGTAAGCGTAGCCGGAACGCAGTCTACCAGCTAATCTACGAAATCTGTGGAATCTGCGGTTCAGCTTTTTTACTTCGACCAAGCTCCAATTATTTCCGTATTCGGGGTCACCCCCGACCCCGACATGATACTCTTCGCTTCGTTTTCAACGGGTTTATCCGCCTTAGGCGGACTCTCCGTACGAGTCCTACGAACAGAGTGACCCTTTTAAGAACAACCTCGTTACTAAAAAGAGGCTGCCCCGTGTTGGACAGCCCCTTTTTAGTATACATATCTTAGCTGATAGTCCCTACTTCATCAGGACCAGCTTTTGTGTCTGCTGGACGCTGCCTGCAGTTAAGCGGGCGAAGTAAACTCCGGTGGGCAGAGCGGCTCCGCTGAAAGTTGCTTTGTGGCTTCCGGCTTGATACCAGCCATCGTAAAGCGTAGCAACTTCACGACCCTGAATATCGTAAACGATTAACGATATTTCCCCATTTTCCGGTAAACTGAAGTTCAGTTGGGTCTCCGGATTGAACGGATTGGGGTAGCATTGAATCAGACCGTACACCTCGACTGAGTTGACAGTTTCAGCCAGCTCCTCGAACGATTCGCCGCTATCGACAAACCAATTGCTGATCCATTCTCCACCATCACCGAAGGAAGCTTTATTGAAGTTGAAGCTATCTTCAGCATAGATAATCGGGCTGACTGGATCGTATTCACCTAAGTATCCATTGAGCGAATATGGGCCAGGAGGCGCTGCACCGGGAACGGTCAATTCGCGATCTCTATCAGCGGAAAAGCCGCCTGCCATGGTGAAATCGCTGACTGGACCCAGGACAGGTCCGTACAGACCGCCTGTAGGTAATGATACGTCCACCCAGATGTCCACGATTTCCGTCGAAGTTCCGTTATTCTGAGCGGCGATATTGTACTCTAAGAGACCTCCAGTTGGCGGGAAATTAGTTGTACCCAGAGGTGTCATTGTTAAAGTCAAGTCTGGCGCTGATTGTGGATAGTATAGAGCACCCATTTCGCAGATGGTGGCATCCGGGTCCGGCAGATGCGTCAGATCACCGGCATCGATGCAGGGTGAATTAGGCTGCAGATGAAAATCACCAGCTCCTACAAACTGCTCATCCAGGAAGATGTTGTAATAGACGTCGCAGGGATCGCCATTGTTGTTAGTGGTTGTGATTTGTCCGGCTCCTGCAGGGATGGCTGAACCCCAGAAGTTGCCACCGGAATTGTAAAGGCAGGTATATTCGACTGTTTGATTACCCGAAACGCAGTAGATCCCACTGCAATTGGAGCCTCAACCAGTTGAATAGTTATCGGAAATGATGCAGCTACTAACCGTCATATTCGAGTTTATGGCGTAAATTCCTCCTCCATGACCGGAGAAGTTATCATTAACGGTGCAGTGGACGATCAGTGAATGACCGTTGTTCAAGTAGATACCGCCGCCGGCAGTACCACCATTGGCACAATCCCAGACAATGCAATGATCGATAGTGGGACTGGAATCTGTAACATTGATTCCACCACCGTTGCTGGCATAACCATAACGGATCATGAAGCCGTAAATAACTGCATCTGCGGTTTCACCGGAGTGAAAGTAGAATCCACGACCGTCGTTTTCGCAGTCGATGATGCAAACATCCGGTCCGTTTTCGGACATGACGACGATAATCCGACCGCCGAAATCCAAGTCTTTATTTCCAGTTCCAGTATAAGTTCCATCTGCTACCAAAACGGTATCGCCATTGCTGGCAGCGTCAATGCCGGCCTGGATAGTGCCATATTGGCTGGGAACCAGTAGTGTTGTACCGCTTGCAGCCAGAACCAGAAGCATGACAGCGAGCAGCGCTGAAGATAACCTAACCATAATTAACTTTCCTTTCATCTTGATTTTAGTGGATTTAGCATAATTTTCTAATGATATACATTGGCAGTCGAATCACCCGAAAAACGGCAGTCCCGCTATTCGGCATGCTCCCCGCCGGTATCCTTCGGGGAATAGCTCTTTGAACTCATCTACGTCTAAATTATTGGCTTTGCACATTTCGAAAAACGTGGGGATGTTCTTCATTCTTTCATAAAAATCACGCAGATAACTGATGATCTCCCGATGCCTGTCTGTAAGTCCTCCGGGCAGTTTCCATTCACGGATGATAATCTGTGCGAAACGCTCATCCCACTTGCTGAAATCTTCCAGAAACCCACGATGGGTCAGCTTATATTCCTCTTTTTGTAGGGTAGTGGTTTCATACGTGAGCCAGAAATTGGTCTTATACATGAAGTCGTAGTTTATCCCCGCAATCCTGCAAGCGCCGCGATGATAACCGGTGGGAAAGAGGAACCTCAGATCGCTTAGCTTTAGATTGTTATCGGCGCAGGCTAAAACCACAACGGGGATTGTCTCCTCTTCAGTGAATTTCCTTCTGATGTAATGTATCAAATCCCAGTGCTTCTCTGTCAAACCGCCGTAGATCTCCTGCACTTCCGCCATACCTTCAGCAAAATCCTCATCCCACTGTTCCGGGGATTTTAGAAATCCCCGCTGATCGAGAGAGTAGATTTTTCCTGCAAAAGTTACTGTTTCAGGTTCAATATTACTCAAGTTTATTCCCCGGTATTATGTTCGTATTAAGTCAGCATGAACCTACGATTCGTAGTCAATGCGTTCGGCAGCTTTTCCATTAATCATGATCGCTCTGGAGAGCATATCGTGGACGCCGCCCACGGCGAAGTCAGCTTTATGATACTCAATTAGCTGCATGAACTGCCGCTTACAGTTGGAACATGCTGTAGCAACATATTTTGCTCCGGTGTCTTTAACCTGTTCCATCTTTTTTCTACCCGACACATTCATTCTGAAATCGTGGATGTCATCCATCGCCGAGAGCCCGCCGCCACCTCCGCAGCACCAGTTTTCACCACGGTTCGGATACATCTCCCTGAAATCCTGGCAAGTAGCTTTGAGGATTACTCGCGGGTCTTCGACAATCCCGCAACTCCTCCCAAAGTTGCAGGGGTCGTGATAGGTGACCGGCATCGGGTTCTTGCTTTTATCGAATTCCAGCCGACCCGCTTCGATCTGGTCTGCGGTCCATTCCATGCAGTTGACAACCTTGAAGGGAAGATCGCCCCACCATTTTCCCTTCTCCATCATCATCTTCATAATTCTGTACGCATGACCGCACTCACCCATGAACATATACTTGGAACCAAGGCTTATTGCCTCATCTACATAAGGTTTATTATCGGCTTTCATGTCAGTATCATTGCCGGTGAAGAGACCGTAATTTGCGCCATCGAAGCACTTCGAACTCATGGTCCAGTTGTCCTGCATCCCCAGTACGTAGAACACCTTGGCTATGCCAGTAGTGGCTTCAGGATTGACCAACACGTCGCCCGATGGTGGGACGTAGAAGAATTCAGCGCCTTCTACATCGACGGGAATCTTGATGTCGATCCCGTGCTCGTCCTTCATCTCTTCTTCGAGAAAATCGATTGCAGATTTGAAAGCTTCCGGAGAAGCGCCGTCGGTATTGTGGGTTTCCAGAGACGTCTTGACGACGCTTTTCATGGTGTCGGGTGTCAGTCCCAGTTTATCGGCGATGGCGCGACCTTTCCGCGTGATAACCGAGTTATCGATCCCGAAAGGGCAGAACGTGGCGCAACGTCGACAGCCTGTGCATTCGTAGAACTGGGTAACCCACTTTTCCATATCGCCATCGAAGTCACCCGCTCCATCCAGAGCGCCTAAAAGCTTACCTGCAATTGTGGTGTGTTTCTTGAAGGTGCTGCGAATGAGATCGGAGCGAAGCACCGGGTTGCGTTCCTTGGTGGGTTCGCCATAGTAAACAGGACACTGCTCAGCACAAGTTCCGCATCTGGCGCACATCTCCATGTATAATTTGAGAACTTGCGGCCCGTTATCAATCGCCTTGATAGCGTTGATAACTTCTTCACGGACTTTCTCGTGTGATATAGTATTTTCGTCTGACACTGTTAGATTCCCTCTCTATGATTTCTGGATTAACGACTGTGTGAAGAAAATCCCTCCGAAATGCAGAATCTTGCTGAAGGGAATGTACATTATAAGCAACTGGACTAAGAAGAAATGAGTCCAGAATATACCACTCTGAGGTAGCGTCATTTCGGCGAAGGAAAACGTAAACAGATGAGCGAAGTAATTTCTGGTGATCTCGAGATCAAAGTGTTCCCCGAATCTCATCGAATTGCCGGTAAAAATAATCGCCAAAACTAAGAGGAGCGCCAGGAAGTCGGAGGCATTGGAGATCTCTCTGACCCGCCTTAAAGCGAACCTTCTCAGCAACAACCAGATCGCGGTTATCAGGATGAGAATCCCCGCCGCACCCCCACCCGTGGAGCTCATCAAGTCAACGTCAACGCCCATATTGATCAGAATTCGATCGAAGAATCCTGAAAACACACGCAGATGCCCTAAGATGATCAATGCCAGGGAAGCATGAAAAACCCAGGCAGCAATCCACAGCGATCTATCACCCTTGAAGAGTCCCGGAAAGAAGAACGATTCCTTAATTATGCTTATGAAGGTTCCACCGCCTGGAGTTGGCGTGGGGAAAAGGGTCATCTTTCCCGGTTGGGGTGTTTTTGTCCAGATATAAAACCTGTATCCCATTCCGATCACGAAAATAAGCACCGTGATGAAGGGTAGTATCAATCCGATTAGGTTACTCAAGATTCATTCCTTTCATTTATATACGGCTACGATTTCATCCATAGCCTATACTGAATTACTCAAATCACAATTGTTATCAACTTAGATGCAGCCCGCAGGTCTGGGTAGTCCAGCCAATCTGAACGCGCCACGAACATAGCCGCAAGGAAATAGTTCGCAGATATATTTCCTGGTAAATCCCGTGTCTCTACACAGTTTGAGGATTGGTGGTCCCTGATGGTAATCCTGATAGTATTCCTTGATATGTTCAATCACTTTCCAGTGATCATCTGTAAGAGGACCAATATCATTCCTGGCGGCAAGCTCTTTGGCCAGCTCGCGACTCCAATTGGACATCTCTTTTACGTAACCATCAATGGTCTCTTGATTGTTCTGATTGTCAGCGGTGTCCATTTCTCCTCCTAACTTTTTACTAAGGATTTTGTGGTATATAGCTATCCTGGGATTGGTGTCCACCACACGTGCATTTATAGGACTTAAAGGTAATGAGGAGGGTATTAATACGATTAAAGCTTGACTTCAGAACCTGCTTTTTTGTACATTAAAGTGCGGTGAAGCAGGGTATCCCGAACAGAGTTCGGAACCCTGATGAACTGCACCATAGCTCGACGGGAGGTTGGTGGCTCCAGCAAACCCGTCGGGCTTCTCTATATACCCTCCTGACTCTATTCTACCAGTACTGACTCCTCACATTTGGCTTGTGATCTTCCTATGCCATTACTGTATATCAATCGTAGGAATTCTGATTCGAAGCTCCTAAAAGCTTCATTAATGTTACTCTGGTTAATGGGCTTTCAACCTGAGCAAATATCTCTTTCTCACAATCCTGAGGGAATTCATACCCTTCCCCAACTAATACAATCTTGACGAACGGGATGCGAGGATCTGCTGCAATATTCCGTACAAAGTGCCAGACTCTACCTGATCCTATCGAACAATCTAAGATTATATAGTCGGGACGATAGTCTTCCATCAGCATGGAGCATTTATACTCGCTGTCCGTGAAGCAAAGGTTATACTGTTTTAGGCTGGTACCATCTTCCAACTCTGTTTGTAATGAATGCTGTTCCGTGATTACGAGGATATTCTGATTCTGCCATCTTACAAGATGATAGTAGCCACAATTTTCACAAGATTCCTGGCAGTGAAGTTTTGCGTGTCCGTTCTCATAAGGAAGTTGACTCATTTCATAGCACCGATGCGCACGCGACCTGTACACGATGCACTGACTACATTCAGCCTGGATCTCTTCCGTTTCAGAGTAAAATTCCCAGCAAAACTTAAACTGGCGATCATCTTCAATAACTGATAGCTGCTGATCATCCATCTGCTTGAGAAGCGCGAATAAATCCCCCCTCCGAATGCGGCAGTGTCCGCCGGCAGTGCGTTTGGCAGGGATCTTGCCCGCCTTCACCCATTTGAGCACGGTATCCGGTGTTACGGAACAAAGTGCAGCAGCTTTTCCAGTTGTGAGAAATTCACTCATAGTTTTAGAGAGAGGGCTTTCTGGTTTATAGTGATATTATGGATTTTATGTGTTTTATGTAAAATAAGGAATTTTTAAGCGTATGTCAAGTAATATTTTTCACATTTTGCAGTTTTTTACATCTCCCTTTCGCATAAAAAAAAGAGGCTGACCTTTTCAGGACAGCCTCTAATTCATGAAATACAACTTGTATCTTGCAATTACTTCACCAACATCAACTTCCGTGTCTGCTGGAAATCACCAACGATGAGCCTGGCGATATACACACCATCAGACAATTTTGATGCATCGAAAGTTAGCTCGTGTGTTCCCACAAGGCGCCAGCCATTGACCAGATTGGCAACTCTGCTGCCTGAAATATCGTACACGGACAGGTTTACCATTCCCGCCATCGGTAATGAGTAACTGATGGTAGTCTCCGGATTGAAGGGATTGGGGTAAGGTGGATAAAGTGCAAATCTATCCGGCTGGTTATCAACTTCTACCGGAGTGATACCTGCAGAACCTTCACCTATGCCCAGTAATCCCACCTCAACCGTTTCATCGTTGTTTTCGATGGTGAGGGTCTCGATATACGGCCCCGCTTCAGTTGGTGTGAACGTTACATTGATTCCCAGACTATCCCCGGCTGCAACAAGGCTATCTGCTTCATTGTAATCGGTAGTGTAACAGGGATCGCTGGTAAATACATCGTAGATAACCAGCTCCAGTTCGCCGTAATTGTAGATGGTCAGCGGTAGGGTCAAATCCTGTCCCACGGTTACCGCACCGAACAAATGCTGGATAGTGGATGTACCTACAACTGCAGATGGAAGATAGTAAAGTGCGCCGATATCCGCGATGGTGGCATCGGGATCAAGTGGCAGTTGAGGATGTCCAGCATCCCTGCAGGGAGACGTGGTCGCCAGAGCGAAAGTGCTGGTTCCACCCTCAAATTCGGGATTCAGGAAAATATTGAAGTATTGATCGCATGGATCGCCATTATTGTTGGTGGTGGTGATGGTGCCTGCACCCGGCGGTATGCTGGCTCCATAGAAGTTACCGCCGCTGTTGTCTATGTCATTGTAGGTGATGGTTGGGTTTCCGGATACGCAGTAGATCCCACTGCATTGGCTGCCTCAACCGGATGCCGAATTCTGAGCTATAATGCAGCTATTTATTACCATATCTGAATTCACCAGATAGATAGCGCCGCCACTAGTAGCCGAATTCTGGCAGATAGTACAGTTGATGAATCGCGGGTCTCCACTGTTCACGTAAACACCGCCACCATTACCAGCGTTGTTATTCCAGAAAATACAGCGCATAATTGTGGGACTTGAATTAGCTATGTGAATCCCACCGCCATTGATCGCTGAACCGCTGGTTACCGTAAATCCTTGAAGGACGGCAACATTCGTCTCACCGGAAATGAAAATAAAACCCTGCGCTTGACCACCGCAAGTGATAATGCAGTCATCAGGTCCGTTTTCTGACATAACCACGATGGATTTGCCGTAATAGTTGATTGCGCAGTTTCCAGTCCCCTCATAAACGCCATCGGCTACTATAACCGTGTCCCCTTCGTTGGCAGCGTTTATTCCTGCTTGTATGGTAGAATAAGAATCAGGAACGGAAAGAACCGTGGCAGTAGCGCTCGTAGCTACTAAAGCGAGAACCATCACTACTATGATTATTTTTTTCATTCTCTAACTCCCCATGTGTAAAGTTCTACCCTATCCATGATAAGGTAACCCCATTTCAATTCAAAGTCAACAATATTCTTAATTGCATCATAGAAAGGAGGGCTCTTTAGAATATAAGTGAAAAAGCTGCCTGAAATACATCCGAACTTCTGCCGGGATAATAAAAGAGGCTGACCTCTTCAGGACAGCCCCAATTTCTGTCTCCTATTCTCTGTTTTCTACCCTACTTCAGCAGCATCAACTTCCGTGTCTGCTGGAAATCACCGGTTGCTAAGCGGATGAAATAAACACCGCTGGTCAAGCCTTGTGCGTTGAAAATCGCTTCATGACTTCCGGAAGGATAGTAACCGTCGTAGAGCGTGGCTACTTCGCGACCTGAGAGGTCATAAACTGACAGCGAAACTTCACCGGCTTGTGGCAAGGTGAATGTCAATTTGGTTTCGGGATTGAAGGGATTCGGATAAGCAGACGATAGACCGTAATCAGACGGTGCCACTGTCTGCACTAAATCTTCTTCCCATCCGGAAAGCATCCATTCACCACCAGGTCCGGAGACGCCGTCATTCCCTACCTTTCCGAAGTTGAAGGTATCATCGGAAATTACGTCACTCGGGTAGGTGCCCGCAGCGAACCTGTAGGTATAGTAACCTGAAGGCGCTGCTGCAGGAACATCCTGAGTGAGGTCTCTGGTGATAAGTGTACCAACCGGCAGAGACATTCCAGTACGTAGAATTATCGGACCATAGGGAGATCCGTTGGGAAGCGTGACGTCCGTCCAGACGTCAACGACTACTAAGCTGTCGCAGATATTTTCGAGCTCTATGGTAAAATTGAAACTTCCACCGGTAGCAGGAATGAAGATTGGCGGATTTTCAGGGGTAGTAGTACACTGAACGCAAGGTGCTAAGAAGTAAACGGCTCCCTGGTCGTTGATGGTATTGTCCGGGTCATTTGGCAATGCCGGATCACCGGCGTCGATGCACGGTGAATTTTCGGACAGCCGGAAATCGCCACTGACTCCGATGAAAGCAGGATCCATGAAGATGTTAAAGTATTGATCACAGGGATCGCCGTTGTAGTTAGTGGTGGTTATGGTGCCAGCTCCTGCAGGAACGGCGCCACCGTAGAAATTGCCACCAGTGTTGTTGATGTCGTTGTAAGTTATGGTTGGACTTCCAGAAGCGCAGTAGATCCCACTGCAGAGGCTGCCTCAACCAGATGCCGTGTTATTAGACACGATATTCGAATTGAACTCCATATTCGAGGCAGCAGCATAAACACCACCACCGTACTTGGAGGAGTTACCTGAGATGGTACAGTGCTCGATAATGGGGCTTCCATTGGTGATATATACACCGCCACCGTAGCTGTTGGCACTGGAATTATTCCAGATTATGCAGTGGTGGATGTACGGACTGGCATTGGTGATATTTATACCACCACCATAGGCTGAACTCCCGCCTGCAATCGTGAAGCCCTGGAACTCAGAAGAGCTGGTTTCACCTGAATGGAAATAAAGCCCTCGGCCGCTATTATCACAGATAATATCGGTGTTCAGCGGGCCGTTTTCGGACATCACCACAATGGCACGTCCCCAGAAATCGAGGTTCCTGTTACCTTCACCCGTGTAGGTTCCGCTTGCTACCAAAACTGTATCTCCATCACTGGAAGCATTTATCGCCGCCTGAATCGTGGTATATTGAGACGGCACTAACAGTGTTGCTCCATATGCGGTGAGAGACAGAAACGTTAATGCAAGCGTTAGCATTAAGACTTTCTTCATGGATAACCTCCGTTCGCTATGATTGGTTTATTAGCTTCGCACAACTTTTATATCATAACTAATATAATAAAAAAATCGCAATTTGTCAAGCACTATTTTAAATTCACCCGGATTTCTCAAGTTAATAAATCTAATAGGATCAGTAATATAACTAAATATCTCACTTTATCAAGATCACCCTGCTACTGATACAGGTATTTTCAGCCCTTAATCTGCTTACATAAATCCCTGATGATAAGTCAGTGGCATCAAAGCTGATCTCATGGTATCCCTGTAGAAAATTACCCTCCTCAACTGTGCAAACGAGATTGCCCGCTATATCGAAAAGCGATAGTTCGATATAGGCATCCTGCCGTAGAGTAAAGCCAAATACTGTGGATAGATTGAAGGGATTAGGATAGGCTGATAACAGAGGCAGATCGTCCGGGTTCGCTTCTGTATATGTCTCCTCGATTGAATGGAATTCCTCCCCGCTGTTGAACCAGCCAGTGGCATTTCCGCTGAAGTCTGTTCCCAGCTTCTCAAATGGGAAGCTGTCTGTATCCCACACGATGTCCGGGTAAATTCCCACCCGGCCTTCATAAGTATAAGTCCCTTCAGGAGCATTGCCAGGAACGACCTGGTTGCGGTCGCGAGCAACTGAAGTATTACCATCGAGAGTCAGATCCACCGGTCCCAATACTGGACCATACTGAGTTCCGTTAGGTAATATCACCATAATCCATAGATCGAAATTCTGCGCTGCAGGTTCGTTGTTGCTTAAGCCTATATTGTAATCTAAACTTCCGCCAGCAGCAGGGATTGTAATCGGTGGGTTGTAGGGAGTGAGCGTGATGGTTATCGGTGAAGTGCTCTCCTGGTGATAATAGTGAGCACCGATGTCTGCAACGGTTCCGTCAGGATCGGTATATTGAGGATCAGGATCACCCGCGTCTATACAGGGTGAATCGGGATTTAGAAAATATGCCGAATCACCGGATGTTGCATAAAACACAGGATCTTCGAAGATATTGCAGAACATATCGCAAGAATCACCGTTAGCGTTGACCGCAGTGATTTGACCCAGCTCCGGTAAATAGTAGCCGATGAAATCTCCACCTTCGTTATCATTGAAGTCGCAGTAAGTGACATCAGCGCCCAATCCATTGAAGAAGTATATACCACCCTGACCGAAGTTTCCTTCCACGATGGTGTTGATGATTATCGGACTGGAATCGTAACTCTCTATACCACCGCCAGCGCCTGGTGTCATGTTTCCACTTATAGTACAGTTCTCAATCGTTGGCGTGGAGATGTAAGCCTCTATCCCACCACCGGCGATTCCCGCGTAATTATCGGTTATTGTGCAGTGATCGATCACCGTAGTGGCGTTATTGCAGCATATCCCTCCGCCAATGGTTTCTGTGGAATTACCTGATATAGTACAATTGGAAATGACTTGATTCGTGCCACGACAGAAGATCCCTCCCGCACCGGCTGTGGATGTGTTTTCAGTTACCGTACAGTTGGTGATTAGCGCGGAAGACTGGTAACAGTAAATCCCACCAGCAGAATTGCCCGCATTGTTGCCGGTGAAAATGCAATTATCGATTACTATATCCGATGATGAGGCCCACATGCCTGCGCCGCAAACGTTGCTGGCGTTGCCACTGACGACACAATCATAAATCTTGGGACTGCCTCCATTGCTGCTGTATAGTCCCCCACCAAAATTACCTGTATTGTCGTATATAGAGCAGTTAGCGATAGTCGGTCCGGAACTGAAACAGTCCACGCCGCTGGCGTTACTGCCGCTGATCTGGCAGTATCCCAACCTGCTGGAATCGTCGCAGGAATCGTTGAAATCCACGCCATGCCAGGAATAAGCAGGAATTTCCGGCATCAGGTAAATGCTGTCCGCTTCCGTGCCCACAGCATACAGATAACCGTAAACCTCGAAATTCAGCGATGTGTAACTGCCAAAGAGGAAACTGGTACCCGGTAAAATTACCAGAGAATCACCCTCCAGTACGGAAATATCACCGATAATGGCAAAACTCCCGGGACCATAAGTACCACTCAAGGGACCGGAAAGCTGCGCTGATGATATGCTGGTCAGAATGGCTATAAGGATGAATGCTGTAAATGACCGTCTCATGGATGTTCCTCTCTCGCAAGTTAGCTGCAGTCTGAAGCTATAATATAATTCATTTAATTGTAAAAGTCAAGCGGATTTTAAAAAAATGAAAATTTTCGGTAAAAAAACTGTAAAATCCTGGATTTTTTTATTAAACTATATATCTTTCGGGTGTCTAAAATGGAATAAAAACCTAATCGCTTCGTCTAATATGTAGAAATTCAAAGGAATCACCATGAATAGCCGCATAGTTCTGGCAATAATCTTATTACTGACAATAACGTACAGCATCAGTGCTCAACCTAGAGAGAGAGGCGCTTCACCTCGAGGATCTATCCGTGGGCACGTCTTTGATTCTGCGCTTGAAGTGCCGATTGAGTACGCCAATATCGTCCTTTACAGCCTGCGGGATAGTTCGCAGGTAACCGGCACAATTACTGATCAAAATGGGCTCTTTCTCATAACGGAATTGCGTCCGGGAAACTATTTCCTGGAAATTTCCTTTATGGGGTATGTCAAGAAGACGATTGATAGGGTTGAAGTACGTCCCCGTTCAGGAGAAGTCAATCTGGGGAACATACTGCTTGATCAGATTGCTTTAAAACTGGATGACGTCTCGATAGCCGCTGAAAAACCGCCCGTCGAATACCACATCGACAAGAAGATCATCAACGTGGAACAGCATCTCACCGCTGTTTCAGGTACTGCAGTTGACGTTCTGGAAAACGTCCCCTCGGTAATCGTGGACATCGAAGGCAACGTCAGCCTGCGGGGGAGTGGCAATTTTACCGTGCTCATCGACGGTCGCCCGACTATCCTGGATGCCAACGATGCCCTGCAGCAGATCCCTGCCAGCACCATAGACAATATCGAGATCATCACCAATCCTTCCGCCAAGTATGAACCCGATGGCATAGCTGGTATCATCAATGTTATTTTAAAGAAAAACCGGCTGCTGGGTGGTGGCGGTATCATCAACTTAAACGGTGGATTGGACGACAGGTACGGCGGAGACGTTCTGCTCAATTATCGCAGAGGCATAGCCAGCGCAACCTTCGGATTGAATTATAGCAAACGCCACTTTCCGGGATCTTCAACAGTGGAGAGTTATACTACTATGGGGGGGAATAAGACCTACATCAACTCTGAAGGGAGTAAGCTCTGGGGCAGAACGGGCTACGGGATTCGCGGGAGTTTAGACCTGGATCTATCCTCTAATGACCTGTTAGGTGTAGGCTTTCGCTGGGGCAGGCGAGAGATGGTACACGCGTCAGACCTGAATTACGATGAGTGGTCGGAACCTGCGCTGTTGCATACCTATTATACCAGCATAAGCGACATGCAACGTTCCGGCGCATTCTCTATGGCTTATCTGGAATACCGCCGCCGTTTCGGGAAGAAGGATCATGAGATCACCAGCCGGCTGTCAATCTTCCGCGGTGATATGGAAGAAGAAGGAACCAACGAACTGGTAGATGCCAACGATCTGTTAACCAGCGGACAGATTTCCACGGAGGATGGTCCTGGCAGGCGGATATTTGTCAATGTCGATTACACCCTTCCCCTTGGTAAAACCAATAAATTTGAATCCGGCTACCAGGGACGATTCGGCGCTCATGAAGACATTACTGGATTATACGAATATGATCCCGCAACGGGAATATACGAGTATCGACCCGATTACAGCCACTCTGTGGATTACAGCCGCGACATTCATGCATTGTACGGCATATATTCCGGTGAGATGGGGCGCTTCGGGTATCAGGGAGGACTACGTGGCGAATACACCAACCGCAATATAGATTTGGTCGGCGAAAATGAGCGCTTTTCCATAGAGCGCTGGGATTATTTTCCCACTCTGCATACGTCCTATCAATTTAACGGCAGGAAACAGCTCATGGCGAGTTATTCCCGCCGGATTCAGCGATCACGGGGGTGGCATTTGGAGCCGTTCATAACCTGGACCGATGCCTACAACGTGCGCACGGGAAACCCGGACTTGAAACCACAGTACATAGATTCCTTCGAGGCGGGGTATCAGACATTTTTAGGTAAATATTTCATCTCGACCGAAGCCTATTACCGGGTTACGCATAACGTGATCGAATTCGTGCGTAGCGTTTATGATACCAGTGTTACTTTGCGTACTCCTGAAAATGTCGGCACCGATTACGCCTTAGGAACCGAGTTGATGGTCAACGGCAATCCCATGAAATGGTGGGATATTAACTGCATGGTGAATCTATTCAACTACCGCATCGAAGGAACCCTGTACGGTGAACCGTTTTCCGAAGAGAGCTTCGACTGGAACCTGCGGCTCAACAATACCTTCGATCTGACCCGCTCCACCAAGCTGCAGATAAACGGGCGATACAACAGCCCTTCCGCTTCGGCGCAGGGGCAGCGGGAAGGGTATTTCATGGCCAATGTTGCTCTGAAGCAGGAATTCTTCGAGGGGGATTTATCCGCCACGCTACAAGTCAATGACCTGTTTCAGACTGCCAAACGCGAATCGACCTCAGAGGCTCCCGGATTCTATTCACACAGCATTTACCAAAGAGAAGCTCCCATCGTCATGTTCAACTTAAAATACACCATCAACAACTACCGCGATAAGAAGGAGAAGGGACGCCAGCAGAACGATTTCGGAGAGGATGATTTTTGAATCTGGGAGTTCTGTAGCATTCAACCGGGACATCCTGACTTCTTCAGCCCCTTTGGGGAAGCTGTCCCGGACACCCAGACAAAAAGCGTCATTCTGGCCCAGTCCAGAATCTGACGCGTTTTCTATAGAACGATGAGAAATATTGAAAAACAAGGTTGAAAAATGTTAACTAGGTGTTTAGATTGGAAGAGAGGTGGATAAATCCTCACAGAGTCATTCTTCACCGTATTAATGAAATGTGATTCTTTATGTGTTCGATTTTTTAGATAATTAGGAATAGAGAAAATGGATACCAAAGAGATAGCAAAGCTAGTTACTTTCATCGAAGAAAATCTTAGAGCTTCACAAATAGCAGGTCTAAGTTTTGTAGATGCTCGACACTTTCGAACTCGACTATTATCCGGACAGAACCACGTAGTGTTTGGACGGCGAGGAGCTGGAAAAACGTCTTTAGTCCAAGCAATAAAAAATACCAACAAACACATCTATGTATACCTGAATCTTGAAGATTATAAAGATATTACTTTTCCAAATATTGTTATTCATGTATTAGTCGAATTATTCAATTCTTTAAAAGAACAAATTCGTATGAGTATTCGATTCTGGCGATTTCGTCCAAAGGTAATCCGTGTGACTTACAGAATATATCAGACAGTGAAGGGACTTAAGCAATACATACATGAACCTGACCAAGAAACTATTGATGTTAAAACAACCAAGAATGAAAACCTTCTGTTAAGCGTTTCTGCCCAGAGGAGCTCTATGGCTGCTGGGGCTAAAGGGCAGATCGGAAAATCTAAAGAGATAATTAGAAAACTACCAAAAAACAAAATAGATTATCTCAGGCTCAAACTTACAGGATATAAATCACTACTTATTAATATAAAAGAAATCTTCAATGATGCACATATCTATTTAGTCCTTGACGATTTTTATTTTGTTGATAAGAATAGCCAGCCGGAATTAGTTGATTATTTCCATCGAATAACAAAAGGAACAGACCTCTTTCTTAAACTGGCTACAATTAAGTATAGAACAAAATTATATCGAAGGCCTGAAGATAAAATCATAGGTGTCGAGATAGGCCATGATATTTTCGAAATTGACATGGATTATACCCTTGACAACTCTGAGGAGCTTCAAGCCTTCATGCACCAACTACTAAGTAATGCTATAGAAAAATCATGTGCACACGTAGATATTGATAAAATGTTCTCGGGTGATGGGTTTCCACAGTTATGTCTTGCTTCAGGGGGCGTACCACGCGATTTCCTATGGTTGTTTGTAAAGCTAGCTAATAATATAGTTTCCTCAGACGGACTCATTGGTAAGACCCAAGTAAATGAGTCTGCTATTGCGAATCTTGGAAACAAGCTCGAATCAATGAAACGTGACTCTGGTGATGAAGATGTAATTTTGGAAGATTACTTAAAACGGATAAAGAGATATGTATACGATGAGAAGAGGACTAATACTTTTTTAATCGCAAAAGATGACTTAGAATCCGACGATCAAGGAAGGCAAGCTATAAGGGAGCTTGTTGATCTTCGTATTTTACATCTTGTTGACCATAATACGAGCAAAGCACCAAGTGACGGGAGAAGATATGAAGCGTACATGCTTGATATTTCATTGTATGACAATGCTAGACCGCGAAAATTCAACCAAGTTGAACCTGGTCAAACTGATGAGAAAGCACGAAAAGATTTACTGCGAGCCTCACCATTAATTTTATTTGATAAACTTAGAGAACCTATTTCTGTTGAGCCTAGCCAAACTACTGACAAAGTACAAAAAGACTCGCCGCAGACATCGTCTTCAAATTCATACGATAAGCCTAGAAAACCTACTTCTGAAGAGCTTCAAGGGCAGCTTTCTTTATCTTATGAATAATTTACCTCTAAATTGCATCACACCGACGGGTGTGTGGCCGGGACAGCTTGTGGCTTCAGCCACCCCGCAGGGGATGTCCCGGTCGCACTAAACACCATAAAATACCAAAACAATGCCTCCTAAACATTACAATCACCATCCTCACATCCATTATCTTACATTTTCCTGCTATAAACACCTGCACTTATTCAAAGATGACTATCTATATTATTTAATTATCAAGTACTTGGACCATGCCCGCCATCGTGGACTTTATAAACTCTTTGGGTTTGTCGTGATGCCCAATCACGTCCATCTGTTGATCCAACCCAATATCAATATTTCGATTTCGGCGATTCTGAGGGCTATCAAGCAACCTTTCAGCCATCATGCACTAAATCACATTCGTGATCTCTGGCCGGATTTGCATTATGATCTATTCGTTAAGAAAGGATCAAGAACGATTCGAGTATTCTGGCAGGCAGGAGGAGGATATGATCGAAACATCTTTGAAAAGGAAACATTCGATCATACTCTGGAGTACATTCATCTGAATCCCGTGAGGGAGCATCTGGTCACGTCGTCTCTGGATTGGAAATGGTCCAGTGCAAACTATTATACTACAGGAGAAACTGGTCTAATAGAAATGGATAAGATAAATTGGTGGTGAAATTTCTTAGCTTAGCCGGGACATCCTGACTTCGTCAGCCCCTTTGGGGAAGCTGTCCCGGCCACCCGTCCGTTACCATCTAATGAGTCCTAAGCCTTACCAACACCCTCCCATCCCACTTCCCCTATTTTCCAGTTTATTAACTGGATTTTTTTTGTTATATTACCGCCACCAAATCACTGAAATGTCATTGCTCCATAGGAGTTTCTACGGGGCAATGACCGGCGAACATATTTTTTTAGACGGCTACAAAAAAGAGGACCAAAATATGCCCATCACCTTAAACGGACAATCCCTGACCATAGAGAAGTTAGAGCGCATTACGCGCCACGGAGAGAAGGTTGAGTTAGACAAAGAAGCGCTGGAACGGATCAAGGTCTGCCGTGCCATGCTGGAAGAGAAGATAAAGGCGCGGGAGATCATGTACGGCGTCAACACCGGCATCGGGGAATTTTCCGAAGTCGTCTTGGATGACCAGCAGGTTGAGGATTTCCAGAAATACCTGATCTACAACCACGCCGCTGGCATCGGCGATCCAGCGCCTATCGAATACGTGCGCGGAGCCATGGCTGGACGCATCAACGTGCACGCTCACGGCAATTCCGGCTGCCGTCCGGAAATCACGCAGACGCTGGTGGATATGCTTAACAAGGGGGTAACGCCGGTAGTTTGTCAGAAGGGATCGGTGGGTGCCTGCGGAGATTTAGCTCCCATGTCCCAGATCGGTCTGCTGATGATGGGCGAAGGGGAAGCCTACTATCAGGGTAAGATCATGCCCGGCAAGGAAGCACTGGACAAAGCGGGGATCCCCGTTCCGGGTCTCAAAGCACGGGATGGATTGTCGGTGATCAACGGATCGAACCTGCTGACCGCCATGTCGGCATTGCACCTTTACGATATTAACCGCTGGTTGAAACAGGCGGAAATCGCCGGCGCGATGACTCTGGAAGCCCTGCTGGCAAACTTAAAACCATACGATGAGCGCTTGCATATGAAACGCGGCTTCGCCGGAGCAATCCGCAGTTCCCGCGCGATTCTGAAATGCATCGGAGGTAGTGACCTGCAGACCGGCAAGATGAAGATCAGGGTTCAGGATGCCTATTCCATGCGTTCATCGCCGCAGGTTATCGGCGCTGCTCACGATGCAATAGCATGGGCTAAGAAGCAGGTTGAAATCGAACTTAACGGCGTCGGTGATAATCCCGTTTTCATACCGGAAGATAAGCTTACCTTGACGGGCGCCAATTTCCAGGGGACGCCGGTATCTCTACCGATGGATATGGTAGGCGCTGCCGTAACTATGGTATCGGTGATGTCCGAACGGCGCATGAATCGTCTCAACAACCCTGCGTTATCAGCAGGATTACCTGCTTTCCTGACTAAAGGCGCGGGTATGTTCTCAGGGTTGATGCTCTCGCAATACACCGCAGATACACTAATCGTCGAACAGCGGATTTTATCAGCGCCTGCTTCGATCCAATCCATTCCCGCTGCTGCCGATCAGGAGGATTTCGTCTCTATGGGGATGAACACCGCTATCAAGACCGGACAGATCCTGGATAATGCTTACGGGATTTTAGGTATTGAATTCATGGCTGCTGCACAGGCGCTGGATTTACGTGAATTCAGCCCCGGTAAAGGCGTTCAAAAAGCCCACGAAATCATCCGCAAATACGTCAAATTCCTGGATATCGACCGACCGCTATACCCCGATCACACCCGCATGAAAGAACTAGTGAAATCTTGTGAGATTTTGGAAGAGGTGGAAGGAAAAGTGGGTAGCTTAGAGTGAACATCACCCGTCCGGGACATCCCATGAGGGCTCCTTTGGGGAAGCTGTCCCGGCCACCCGCTATATTTCAACTGAGAAATTATGACAGAGAAAAATGTAGGCTGGATACTGATCGGTTTTGCCATTGTAGTAGGTGCATTGAGATTGTTTGACATCATCGATAACAGCATTACGGCAGTGTTTATCGTGTTAGGATTCATAATGATCACCGGTGGGCTGATGGGCGCCAAGAAGAAGAGAAAAGAGAAAGAAAAAGCATCCCAAAAGGCTGCGTCGCGACCGACCGACAGGGAAGAGTAATATGATCTACAGGGCGAGTAGAATTGTAGGTTTGGTTCTGACGCCAAAGGCGAATGTAATCCAACTATTCGTGACGTGCGCGGTGTTGGGTTATGCTTCGCTAACCCAACCTACTTAGCTGGATTCCGAATAGGGCTGAAACCCTCCCAGAATGACATTGCTTAATAGATACATCCGGGACATCCTGACTTCGTCAGCCCCTTCGGGGAAGCTGTCCCGGCCACCCGCTCGGACAATTCCGTGATTGATACTAAATGGTGGCATGGAACGGGTTATACCACCTCGGAAATATGAACGCCCGGGAATCAATTCCTCGGGCGAAGTAATTTCAGTGGGTTGAAACCCACGTTTTTTCAGGGTGGATGGGGGTTTCTCAGGAGGGGACATCTGACGCAGGAAAACCCACAGCCCCGAAGGGGCAGGCAGGAATGACATTTCCCCGTTAATCAGCGAAATCAGTTAAATCAGTGGTAATCAGCGGTTCAGGTTTTTCTCTTCCCCTACCTCATCACCACCATCTTAGAAACATTACTGCCGGTGGGGGTGTGTAACCGTAGAAAATAGATGCCAGAGGAGAGGGAGGATTGGTCTATGTGAGTGGTGTGGGTGCCGGGCTGTTGATAATTGTTTTGGATAGTTTTTATGTGTTGTCCTAAGAGGTTATAAAGATCTATATTAACTATGCCTGGTTTAGAAATATTATAGCGCACTAAGCCCTCGGAAATGCCGGATATCTGAGTTCTTATAGGTGGGATAACCCTAACTGGCTTTGGACCGCCTAAGGAGCCATTGGCGTTTATATGCTTCGCGAAAACGTTATGCTCACCGTTAAAATGGACATCGAAAAAAGTTGTGGCACCGTTAATTTGATCTGAGACAATGCTAATATTGAAACAACCGCCTTCAGCATTACTGCTCACCATGGTTCCTTCAGGTCCCCACAGGTATTGACCATTAGAATCCAAGCACTGAGCAAGAATGTGCAGATCCCAAGAAGGCGAAGATTCACCGAAATAAAAGGCGCCGAAAAGGTGTGAATTATTATAGTATACGTCCACAAGATTACTGTATATATTATTACCGGTAGCCATTAAAACTCCGGGGAAATCCCCCCAGTGAAAGTTGCCATCCATGTCAATATTTTGGGCATAAATACTGTCTGCAAATTCAGAACACCAGGCAGTATAAAAGAAGCCTGAATCGCCTTCAGCAATTTGGGCTTCATCTCCCCAGCTCACATAGTCCCTCTCCCAGAGAAGATGACCGTTTGGATCGACTCGGTGGGCGAAGTTATACACACCACTACCTTCATGTAAAACGAATCCTTCTTCACCATCAGGGATTAGCTGAAAGAACCAAGGCTGGCGGTTAATGCTGCTAAATTGGACACCGTTGGTTGCCCAAATTGTGTTACCAACAAAATCAACCTTTTGAATATAGGCTCTTCCCGATGGGAATACATGCGGAGGTCGATAATCTCGCCAGATGACATACGCTCCGCCACATTCGTCATGAGTTATTGCTGGTATGTCCTGCTGATATAGATTGTCACAAACAATAACTCCATTATCACCCCATTCTTTCTGACCTGTTGAATCTACTCGCTGAACTATGATGTCGTTGCTATCTGCATGTCTGAAAGTATAAAGAAAACCACCCACACCATCAGGGCTGGCTTCTAAAGTAGAGTGAAATTCTTCCTCAGATAACAATATCCCTGCATCTCCCCAGAGCCTGTTTCCTTCTGAATCCAACCGCTGGGCGTATAATCCTTCATCTTGTAGATTTGAGATTCTGACCACAGCAAATAGGCCGCCTATTCCATCTAGTACAACATGGGGAATGCCCATATAATCTGGATCTAGCGCAGGGAGAAGCAACTGCGGGGTTGAAAAAACCTCTTCGCCATAAATGTTATAAATTTGATAACAATCACCAAAATCCTCTTCTGAGTAAAAATGAATCATGCGATCTTCTCCGAAGGGAATGGCTGAACAGCTTGACTGGTAGATTGACGAGTCAGCGGCAATTGGTCTGTCCACTTCAACCGTACTATAGGCGAACCAGTAGTTGGAGTAGAGCTGACCTTGTGCTCTGCAGGTTAGAGTTAGAAGCAGGAAAGAAGCGAGCAGGATTAAGATTTTGGTTCGCATGGCATCCTCCAATTGCAAAATGCAAATTGCAAAATGGAAATTTTCAGACTGGAAAAGAGTGATGATAGTCAATATACTAAAAAAATCGGCAAAAGTCAAGTGGGGAGATATTTTGTGGGGGGAAATTTTGGTGGAGCTGCTATAGACGCATGAATAAATTCATACGCCCGGATTCTAGGTAAAGTCGCTAAAGCGACTGTCCTTTATTTCTAAATAGTGGATTTATCCACTTTGCCTGAGAGATTGGGCATAGGATTTTCCCATAGGGACTCCCTTGGAGCAATCCTGTGTCCCTTCGCGCGGATCTGGTTGGAACGCTCTCTTGTTAAGGTGGAACAAAGGGGGGATCAGATATCATCGCAATTTCTCTTGCTTTTTCCGAACAATTGTTGTATATTATATACAGGAGCCCTCATTTTGTTGTCATCCTGTCCGTAGGACTCCTACGGTGAACGCAGTGAAAGGCCTCATGTTGGGTGCGGGTCTATCTTACTATTTCTAATGTCCTATATGAAACCCGATCCTGAAGGATCTGGCCACTCACCCGGGACATCCTGACTGGCGGATGTGACCTGAGGCTTGTATCTAGGGTGGCATGGATTGATCCATGCCACTGTTCAACAAGCGGTTATGGAATGGTTCATAACCACCCAGTGGAAAGACATGCTTCGTCCACTGCGTGTCCAGAAGCCCGTAAGGGGGCTTACACCCATGCCACCCTCGCTGTATACACGGATTCTTGGTAGACTGCGTTTGACTTCGTCTGCACTTAGTCTATCCTACACTTGCTGCAGGGAGTGTCTGGCGCTGAAGCACCAGCCTACGGATAGTAAAACCCCCCCTGAAGGGGGCTGAAAATAATTGGTCGACTGCGCTTCGACTACGTCTTCGCTTAGTCCCCCCTACAGCTATTTCTAATGTCCTATATGAAACCCGACCCTGAAGGGTCTGGCCACTCACCCATAATCATCTCTACCAGTGAATCCCAAATCCCAATAAAAAGACAAATCTGTCTCCCACTATTATTTCCAAGCACAAAACAGACGCAGAAAATGACGGACACTGCATCGTGTCGGTCGAATATGTCACTTTTTAAAATTTTCGAGAAAATAAAAAAACTATTGCATTTGGCAAAATAAGAGCTTATATTATAGGTGGTGCATCAGGTGATAATGAATAGATGCAAAAAATTGCACTTGACTTATATCATCTGGTTTCGTATAATTATAGTAGATGGCAATTTCGTGACCTGAACTAACGAGGAGGCAACCTTGCAGGTGCGAGACAATAACACCCAGTTGCTTTATGGTCTTTTTCAGAGTATATGCGGCTGGGCATTGGACACCGGATATAAGGACATATCCGGCATGAAGAATCTGCTAAAGTTAGCCATGGTTGATACGTGTCATAAGCGGCATGAGGATAAATCAACTTTGGCCGGGCAGATGGCGATCGTTGCGGATTTAGGGATTTCGCTCCGGAACGTTCAGTATTCGCTGAAAGCGCTGGAGGAAGTACAAGACCTCACCAGCGGGTTCGTCAAAATACGTGAGATTCAGAAGGAAATCACCATCATCCTTTTAGCTGAGCCCCAGACTGAAGAGCAGATACTGCACGAAATATCCTACTTAATTCACGCACCGCACGATCTACAGAAACGCACCTTGAAGACCATCCTTCGGGATATGGTCAAAAAGGACATACTCAGAACTTCCGAGGAGAATGGCGCGACCTACTTTAATGCTTCGGGGCCACACATAAGTCTCTTTGATACGACTGACCTATCATCCAGAGTATCAGGTTTGCTGACACACATAAATGCCTATAACAACACCATAGGCAGACCTTTATACAAGATCTTTGCGGTCAGTCACAGCCAAGCAAGAGGACTTCACAAGGCAATTCATGAATTTTTGTTAGGGACTGGAAACGCTTACGAACATGAATGCAGTGAAGCAAATTCAGTAACAAAGCCCTATTATTTCTACATAGGGAGTGCGCCAAACAAAAATCCTGGGACTCGACCACCGATTTCTGAAGCAATATTGGAAGTAATAAAAGCACGCTTCAACGATCCCGAATCAACATCAATGATCCGTAACCACTGGTATCATCTCACGCCTTCGGCTGCCCGATGCGTGTACAATGAGGTCAGAAAATTCGTTGAACACGAGGGTATATTAGCCAGCCAAGAGAGTGATCTTAGGGAAGTGCATCCGTTTACCTTCTATTTTGGTTTGGCGGATCGTCAAAGGAGTGATTCAATAGAGGAGAATCAATCATGAAGAGAAACAATCCATTCCAAATCACGATAACCGCGGCGGTTATTCTCCTGTTCATCTTCGTATCTGCGCCGCAAACTCAGGGTGCTACACCGGTAAAAAGTAGCGTCGATCAAAGCATTTGGACGACGATTACAGATAACCCGGCCCAAATGTTCGGAGGGATTTTATCGGTGATTCTCAATGGCTCATTTGGTTTCACACCGCCAATACTGGAGGGTGGTACCGGTTTAGGCACTCAGCCTTCAATTCCGTTAGATGGAGGTGACAACGGGTGCATAAAAGTAGAAAATCCCGGTCATCCGGGACCACAAGTACCCAATATACGGTCAGAAATACGTCACAATGGATAGTGGTTAATTCAGTGTGATCAGTTTATTTCTATAGATAAAGGGCGAACCTCAAGGTTCGCCCTTTTTATGTTCACTTGTCGCCAACATTTATTTATAAAGCGTCAGGTCACATCCATCGGCTGACGGACAAGAGCCTGACGCAACGCATACCAGGGGCAGGTGACTCCAACAAGTATATAGGTTATTGCGTCTGCCCTGGATTCAGGAAGTATCTTAAAGGGAGGCGACCGAAGGAGATATGCTTTCCCAGACCCACCAGGCGAGAAAGGATAAAGAAGCCCGGTTTAGTTATGGGAGGTTTAGTCGGTGTGACGGATACGTAAACAAAATCGTCCTTAACATCGAAAGAGAAGACTTTGACACCCCAACCCTGTCTGATATACCTTCTGTACGTCTGAATTGAGGGATCAACCTGATCAGGGTCCAAGAATCTCAAGATGTTATCCGCAACACCCTGTCCTATGCGGGTTATCTTCATACCGCCGTCGAGGTGTATTTTACTCCTGTAGTCAATTCCCTGCCCTCTGAAGTTGGTGAAGGCGGAAATTTTACCCTCTTTATCTGCATTGCGGTCAGCTCCGGGCAGAAAGGCAGAATTCAAATCATTTGCTGAAATTATAAAGCTATAATACAGTGAATCAGGGTCTAAAGCCGTTAAACCTACTGCAAGTGAGCCGGTAATATTTCCGCCATATGATTCTGAATAAAAATCGGGAATGTTGAATCCATTCCCTTTCACCTGAATAGTTGCATCCAGGTTTGTAAGCTCATGATCCATCATTCGCAAGTAGGAACAGTTAAAGCTGCCGAATTCTCCTGATGTGGGGATCAGATGCTGGACCGTTCTGAAACGCACCGGATCATCCAGATTGTACAATTTGTTTTGCAGTTGGATTATAGTGAAATTTCCTCCAGCTTTTCCAACTTGAAAATCGAAGGGAATATGCAGGCTTAGCCCGGCAATATCGAAATCATCAGCGTAGTGTAAGTTCAAGCTATCGGTGTTAAAAATTCCTGAGGTACGATATATACTGTCCGGAAGCATAGAGAAACTGATTTCAGCATCTGCTTTTCCGGATGTGATCAAACCTTCAAGCAGAGTAACGGGTGTTGTGGAGGCAAATTGTAGATCCATGGAGAGACCTTCGGGAAGTTGTCCGGATGCGGATGCTGGTTGAAAGAACGTTTCCGCCTGAAGACCGATTTCAGGTAGTTTTATACGAAGTGATCCACCATAGTACTGCGTGTAATTGCGAATTTGGGTCTGGAAATCTATAGAAGCTTCACGATAAGGCTGCGGTCTCAGTGTTGGAATAGCAATGGAACCAATATTCATCCGACTTGAAATTTTGACGGTTTTGTTGTTTGACGTGATTTCGATGACAGTCGATAAGGAATCGAGGGTAAGGTTATAATAAGGCAAATTCAGGTTTGCAGGTTCTATTTTTAGTTCGGATTCCAATGATAAGCTTGCTAATGGGTCGTTCAAGTTTCCTCTAGCATATCCCGATAATCCCAGTTCGCCATCGACAGAAATACCAGCTAATTGAGGGGGCAACATAGGATAAACAATCTCCATAACTTCAGTTAAATTGAGATCACATGATAGATCATCCACCTTCCAGTTGCGAGAGGAATCAATGCTGGCAGTAAAAGAGGCGTTCGCATAAGATGGAATCCGGATTTCAATATTCTCTGCGCTTATATTCTTTAAATCGCGGCTGACTTCAGCATGAATGTTCGATGTTGTTGTGAACGCCGGGATGATGAGTACTTTATCACCATATTTAAGGGATAACTTCGGACAAAGGGCGCCAAGCTGCAAGTTGACGTCATCCAAACCGGTAACATTGAAATCTGCCGCCAGTGAAAGGCTGCCAGATGTATGTTCAGGTAATATCATTTCCAAGGGTATATCATTCAATGAACTTCCGCCAATGATAGACAATCCGGGTGATTCCAACGGGTCAGAAATATCAAGGATCTCTGCTGTGCAGGAGATATTCCCAGCAAAATCACACTGATAAGGTGCATTTCCCCGCCAGGCGACATTAAGAAAAGGCATCTTCATCTGAGGATTAACACCACCTTGACAGGTTAACGCAACCTCACTGATGCTGATGGGAATATCAGTAAATTCAGTTAAGTAATCGATGGAATCAACATGAATCTCAGCATTGAATTGGGTAGAGTACTGATCCGATGGAAGAAATTGTCCAGATATCTGCGACCTGACGTTAAGGTTATCCACCTTGATACCGATCTCCCTATCATCAAGATTAATATTAATTAGATCCCAATTTAATTGACCGTGTAATTCCGGATATTTTCTGCTGAAATATCCTGTGAAATTTGTATTACTGAGACGTAAGGATCCGGTAAGATTTATATCTTCCAGAGCAGCAGACTGTTCAAGGATAGAAGTAAACTGTTGTATCTGTTGCTTAAGTTGGGTAAGATCCAGATGACCATCATGGATGGTGAGACTGTATTTCCCTTCGCTCCAGACATCCTCCATTGAGCCATTGGCGGCAATATGAGATCGATCACCGAATAGTATATTAAGGCTATCCAGACTGAGATTATCAAAACCCGACATTGTCATGCGGACGTTACATTTCATCTGTGGGAGGTCTATTCTTGATGAAGTGATGTAAAGCTGTGGGGTGAAACACGAAGAGAATGATAATATGCTCTTCTGGGAATTAATAAGACCATCCAGAGTAAACTCGACCGGTGAGGAACTTTGAAAAGTAAAGTCAGGGCTCTCGTAGGACAGGTCAAGGGTATCATTCAGATCAACCACAAAGCGAATATCTGAAGTTGTGACGTCCTGAACGAAAATATCCCCACCATATACGTTTAATCCCTGCAGATTAGCGGTCACAAAAGTTGAATCGTAAATCAGCTCATAGTAAATTTCGGCATTATGAATATTAAGCTTTTTCAAGAGGATTTCTATGGGAAGATCGAAATCGAATGGAAGGGTTGAAGTAGTGGCATCAACCTGAGGAGTTATGCCACTTGAATCAACACTTACCGTTGAAGAATGTTCTGATGATTGTACGACAGCAGAAGATAGAGAACTCGATGAGGATATATTGATTACGGGGTTATCAAGAGAGAGTTCGTCAAGGACAAGCCTTTTTCGCAGCAGCGGCAGTATTTCAAAACTAGCGACAAGTCGATGCAAGGATGCGGAGAACGTTTGGGATGAATCCTGTAGGACTATGTTATTCAGCGTGGATTCTTTAAATAAGCGGAAATGCCCTGACTCGATATCCACAAGGTATCCGGTTTCGCTGGAAATCTTATCTTCGATGAAGGAAATGATGGTGGAATCAGGCAGGTAGAGGGGGCGACCAAAATAGGCTATTACCAGAAGCAGGAATAGTCCGAGGATAACACACAGTGTAATTTTTTTCAAGCTTCCGGGTTTCATCTTTCATTGTATTATCGAGTATGCAATAAACCACGAGTAATATATCTATTCAATTGCCTGCGCTTTACTGAACATGGAATGAAGGGAATCAAAATAGGCTTTTCGCATGGCGTCAGAGGGCAGGTCAACCCATCCTCCAATTTTTAAGGAATCATCAGTAACCTCACCAATTTCAATGGCGGGAACTTGCATTGACTCAGCAAAGGTGATAACATCGTTGATATGTTCCGGTAGAACAGAAATGATTATCCTCGAAGGCGTTTCTGCGAATAAAAGGTCAGTGGTCGTTAAGTCACCCTCTTTCAACTGAACCACAGCTCCCAAAGTTTCGTGCTGGCTTATCATACAGCATTCAGCCAAAGCAACTGTGAATCCACCTTCAGAACAGTCGTGCGCCGAACGAAGCAAGCCGCGTTTGATCGCTTCCCGGAGGCATTTTTGAGTGCGTTTTTCCAGATCTAAATCCAGCGTGGGCGCATCACCGGCTAAAACTCCGTGGATGTGATACAGGTATTCGCTGCCTCCTAAATCAGGACCGGTCTGCCCCAGCAGGATGATTCTATCACCAGCGTTCTTAAAGCGCGAACCTATCGCTTTATCGACATCCTGCAAGAGTCCCAGCATACCGATTACAGGAGTGGGCAGGATAGACGTATCTTCTGCTTCATTGTAAAAGGAGACGTTGCCGCCGGTTACGGGAGTTTCAAAAATGCGGCAGGCTTCACCCATACCTGCAACAGCTTCCTTGAAGTAGTAGAAAGATTCGGGCTTGTAGGGGTTGCCGAAATTCAGGCAGTTAGTGATGGCAATCGGTTCAGCGCCGGTGCAGCTCACGTTGCGGGCAGCTTCGGCAACCGCCAGGGCTGCTCCGCGGCGGGGATTCAGATAGACGAAGCGGGGATTGCAGTCGGTGGTCATAGCAAGAGCCAGAGGTGTATCCTTCACCCAGATGACTGCGGCATCTCCGCCGGGACCGGCGATAGTGTTGGTTCTGACGGTGGCATCATACTGTTCTGTAACCCAGGATTTATCGCATATATTAGGCGAAGCGAGAAGTGACAGAAGGGCGACATTCCAGTCGCGTTCCTGCCGATAGGGACCCAAATCAATATTATTGGTTTCATCCAGAAATTCTGGGCGGCGCGATTCCCGCTGATATACGGGCGTTCCACCTCCTAACGCTAACATTTCGGAGGGGATTTCACATACTTGTTCGCCCTGAAAGAAGACTCTCATGTTGCCATCGGAGGTAACTCTGCCGATGTTTGCATGCAGAAGTTCCCAGCGGTTCAGGATGGCTTCAGCTTCCTCTTCCCTACCCTTTTTCACCACAGCCAGCATTCTCTCCTGAGATTCAGAAAGCAGGATTTCGTATGCTGACATGCCCTCTTCACGCAGGGCAACTTTATCCAGATCTATCTCAATGCCGGATTTGCCATGAGCGGACATCTCACTGGAACTGCAGGTGATACCGGCAGCGCCCATGTCCTGAATGCCCACCAGAACACCTGATTTGACCAGTTCAAGGGTAGCTTCCAGCAACAGTTTTTCTGCAAAGGGGTCACCAACCTGCACGGAGGAACGTTTCTCTTCGCTCTCATCGCTGATCTCTTCAGATGCGAAGGTGGCTCCGTGAATGCCGTCTCTGCCGGTGCGGGAACCGAACATGATTACGGGGTTGCCTTCGCCCTCAGCGGTGGCAGATGCGATGTGGTCCTTTTTAACAATACCCACAGCCATGCAGTTGATGATGGGATTGGCGCTGTAACCTTCATGGAATACGACTTCACCGGCGACGGTGGGGATGCCCAGACAGTTGCCGTAATCGCCGACGCCGCGTACGACGCCGTCCATTAAAAAGCGGTTGCGGGGTACTTCCAGTGGTCCTAAGTGCAGGGAATCTAAGGAAGCGATGGGGCGGGCGCCCATGGTGAAGATATCGCGCATGATGCCGCCCACGCCGGTGGCGGCTCCCTGGTAGGGTTCCACCGCGCAAGGGTGATTGTGCGATTCTATCTTGAAAGCGACCGCCAGCCCGTGACCTATGTCCACCAGCCCGGCGTTCTCTTCGCCGGCTTCGGCTAACATGCGGGGACTGGTGCGGGGCAGTTTTTTAAGTTCATGGATGGAATTCTTGTAGCTGCAGTGTTCCGACCACATGACGGAGAATACGCCCAATTCAGCGAAGGTGGGAGTTCTTCCCAGGATTTTCAGGATACGGTCGTATTCCTCTTCATTCAAGCCGTGCTGGACGGCAAGGTTGAGGGTTACGGGGGGAGGTGTCATGGTGATATGGTGTATTTTTCAGGGTAAAACATTTTGTGGTATTTTTTTATATCGGTTTCGATGCTGTTTTTATTGAAGCGGATTTTTACAAACTCAAGCAAGTACATTAACCAATCTATTGTCAATTTAATTGGTTCATCTGATTTATAAAATTGGATGTTATAGCCTTCACGTCTACTGAGTTGAAAGGCAGAGCTGTGAGTCAGCAAATGCAATAATTTGATGCGATTCTTATAGTTTGAAGAGAATAAAAAAGGATACTTTTCGCTTTTAATCAGTTGTGATAATTGATCTGGAAGTGTAATATTTATCCATTGCGATCGTGAATAGAAAGGAAGACTCTCTTTCCGTAGTCTCTCTTTACTATTCGCAATATCAGCTTCTAATTTTTCTTTCTCCTGCCGTGATAATTCGATATTAGATCTTCCGGCTAAAATTTCCTCATAAAAAAAGATGTGTCTATTAACATCAAAGGCGAGATATAAAGGAAGGTATTTATTGATATTAAGACCAATAAACATTAAATCGATTGTCATTTCAGCAATTGGTCTAATCATTAATTCAGCAGCAGTTTGCTTATTGTGCTTGAGCAATATTATCTCACTGTAGAATAGATGGTGTACGTGTTTTATTCCTTCAATTATCAAAAAGTCAAAATCGCAATCTCGGCAATTACAATTATTGTGGCGACGATTTAGAATTGTCGGCAAATACTGGAGATATGCCGCTAATCCTTCCTCTTTTTCATACATAAGGTAATTGCTCATTGGTTCCCCGGGAATGTCCAAAGGACTCCAACGGAGAATTCCCGGGCTATTTAACTTCTGTCCCGCTGAAGCGGGACGAAAAGAGATTGCTTTGTCCCTTCGGTCCTCGTCCCGAAGGGATCCCTATGGGACAATGACGGTAGGGAGTTTTAAAACCGCTATAATATACATCCAATAGGCTTGAAAATCAAGGTCGAGGAGATAAATATATCTTAGGGATTGGGGATTAGGGGTTAGACTTTTAGATCCGAATTTAGCGCTTTGAGTCCCAGTTTCAGCGGAAGGAGGGTGGCTACGACCCCCAAAGCGATGTAGATGATTATGGCTGTGATCCATTCATTTAGGGGGAAGATTCCCTGGAAAGTGGTGAATTTATAATGAAGGTAGGCGGGCCAGGCGAAGACAGTAGTTAAAAGAACGACGAAAGTCAGGCTGATGAAAATGCAGAGAATACCACCGGGCGTGTTGGCTATTTTCATGGGGTTGCGCTGGGAGAAATCGGCGAAGATGGCTCCTAATCCCAAGGAAACTGAAGTCAGAGAAATGGTGATAATAATAATTGACAGCAAGGATACCTGTTGAAGGCCGGTATCGACTCCCAGTACCAGGTTGCCGATGATCACCATGCTTGACGAGAGGAATATCAGCGGTAGAAAAGCCTGCCAGAATTTCGACCAGAGGAAGCTTTCCATTGCCAGAGGAGCGGTTTTCAACAGCCAGAAAGCCTGACCTTCCAGGCTGATTATGGGGAAGACAAACCTTCCCGCCAGAGCGGCAGTGAAAAAACAAGCAAAGCAGAAGTTGCCATAGTAAAAGATCATCTTCCAGAAATAGCCATCAATGTTGAAATAATGCGGGATATTCACAAAGTTTACCACATACATTGCCCAGAAACCAAGCAGCAGGAAGGATTGTCCCCATTGCAGGGGATAGCGGCGGAATTCCAGGATATCTTTGCGGAAGAGCGCTCTATATACAGGCGATATCCAGCGCTTAAGAGTCCAGAAAGAGATTTTCAGAAGAGCGGATGATCGCCCCTTAGTGGGAGCGCGGTCGCTGCCTTTTAGCCAGCTTCGGTAGTACAGTACTTTTCCTAAATCCAGAGTCAGAAGAACTACCAAAGCCGCCATTCCTAAAAGCGTTAAGACAACGCGCTGGAGTTGATCCCAGCGATCTTCGAGGATCGATAAGAATCCTCGCGAGATGAGCTTATGCGGCAGGAGGGAATTCTGATCAGTCTGGCTGTCTTCCAATAGAGAAATCAGGTAAGCTAAACCTTTTTCGCTAACCCTGGTTCCGGAAAGTTTGAGCGCGGTGGCGGTTAATACGATTATAAGAAGAACTATGGCGCTCCATTTGAAGAGCCAGCGGCGTGATTTCCCACCCAACAGCAGTCTGATGAGCAATGCACCGACAACACCTACTGAACCTGAAATTAACACAAGAGGTAGCATCAAACCTGCAAATATGGTGAAATAAGCGGAGAAATTGATCTTGAAATAAACTGCATAGGAGAGAATAAAAGGAACCGCTAGAGCCACCAGCGCCCAGGAGCTGAACAGGATCACTTCGAAGTATTTCACCGTGAATATGGTAGCTGATGAGACTGGCAAGGTCAGCAATAACGATAGCTCGTCTTCCCGATAAAGCATTGAAAGGGCGGTTAGGGCAGTTGAAATCATCAGAACCAGGAAAAATACCAGGAAAGCGATTTCAAAGAAGCGGGCGATGACCAGGCGTCCCAGTTCCGGGACTCCCATCAGGTAGGAGAAGACGAAAAGATCGAAGCGATAGACCAAAAAAGCGATCACCGCAGCTATAACACCGGAGACAGTGAAGCTCAACAGGCGGGACGGCTTCAACGAGCGCAGGTTTCCCAGCATCTCCATAGCTTTAAGATTCAGGAGAAGGAGAAGCAGTTTGAACTCAATCGCCATCCTGAATCTCCGCTTCGCTGGGTTCCTCAGTGAGTCTTAAGAACGCCGTCTCCAGATCTGGGTCCTGTTTCTCAATAAGTTCACTATAGGTTCCCTGAGCGATTAGACGCCCATGGTTGATGATAGCCATATTATGGCAGAATTCCTGTGCTAAAGATAGAGTATGTGTGGAGAAGAAGATGGTTGTCCCTGATTCAGAACGTCTCAGCAGGATATCTTTCACATTCTTGGCTGCTTTGGGGTCCAAACCGACCAGAGGCTCATCAAGCACTATTAATTGGGGATCATGAATAAGGGCGGATACCATTACGATTTTCTGCCGCATGCCGCGCGAATAGCTTTCGATGCGTTCATCAAGCCATTCATCCATTGAAAGGGTATCGGTCAATTCATCTAATTTCGGTTTAAAATTATCGGGTTTCAACAGAAATAGCTGCGCCTGAAATTCGATGAATTCCCTACCTGAAAGGCGGTCATATAGGAACGGGTGATCGGGAACATAACCGATCTGATGCTTAGCATGCCGGGGGCGTTCAGCCATGTCGATGCCCCCGATGATAACTCGTCCGAAGGTTGGCTGTAACAATCCTGTGATGAGGCGTATAGTGGTGGTTTTGCCGGCTCCATTAGGACCCAAGAAACCAAATATCTCACCCTTTTTCACATGAAGATCCAGACCATCGAGAGCACGTAACCTGATGAAATCTTTGGTTAAATTTTCCAGTTTAATCATGAATGATCCAAAAGGGTGAGAACCAGTAAACGTTTTGGGAAGTATTATTTGAGCTAATATATCAAAGCGCTGCCAGAAAGACAAGTTAAATATGTAGGGTTTTTGCCCGAGGTGTATTTTAGCATCTGACAGTATTTCTGTAGCAATATTTAAAAAATGATTAGTAAGCGTCAGGTCTCCGCTTCGCTAAGGACCTGACGCAACTGTGAAAATGAACCGTCGGGGTCTGGGGCGACCCCTACTATTAAACAGCATCAGGTCACGATTCCCTAATGGCTTTTGAATAAATATCCTTACGCCGCCCGGAAATGTCCGAAGGACTCCTATGGAGAATTTCCGGGCTAATTTTATGCTATCCCGCTCAAGCGGGATGCTCAAAACCTTTACGTCCGTCGGTTGACGGACTGACAAGACCCCGAAGGCATGCCTAACACAACAGTGAAACGGCATGGTGCACTCCTTTTCACATTTATTTTCCTTGATTTTTGCCATTATGACGGTTAAATTCATTCTTCAACAATCAGCGCAAACTTTAAGAGCCCAAATTTCGTGAATATAACCGGGGCGTACAGAAGCGCTCCTATATATTTGAATTATAAATCATGGAAATAATCACTGATCTTAAGAGCGAACCAGACCTGAAACATGTCCATTCGAGGATGGGATTCAAAGGGAAAACGGACGGCATCCCGGAGAACATGCAGAAACTGGTGGATGAGATGATACTCTGCGGTCAAGAAATCTGCACTCCAAAAGCAGTCTATGATTATAAGCCAGCCGAATTAATACCACCAAATATAATAGAGTTGGAAGGATCGTTCAGCATTAATAGCAGTAAGGCATTCAATTGGATGGAGGGCTGCAGCGGTTTGTATTTAGCAGCGGTTACCATAGGACCGGGCTTAGATAGGGAAGTCGCACGGCTTAGCGAATCGGATGATATGACCAGAGCCTTTTTACTCAATGCTTACGGTGCTGAAGCAGCTGAAGCAACAATGGCAGAATTAAACAAGAGGATCATCGGATTTGCGCGTGAGCAGGGACTTTCAACGACGAAAAGATACAGTCCCGGTTACGGAGATTGGCATATATCTGCACAATCCGAACTATTAGGCAGTCTGCAGGTGGAGCAAATAGGCATTCAACTGACTGATAGCTACCTGATGATACCTGAGAAATCAGTTTCCGCCATTATAGGCGCCAAACCCATAGCTTAAGGAAGTGAAATAGTGGTTACACGACAGGAATTTTTAGACCGCACAGAACGGGAGATAATCATCCTTGATGGAGGGATGGGGACGTTACTGCAAGCACGGGGCTTAGGCATTGGCCAAGCGCCGGAGGAGTTCAATCTCGTCCGGTCTGACGTTGTGGAACAGGCACACAGAGAATTCGTCCAGGCGGGTTCAAAGATTATCCTCACCAACACGTTTGGCGGCACCAGTATTAAATTGGATGAATATAATCTGGGAAGCAAAGCGAAGGTCATAAATGAGCAAGCCGTCAAAATTGCCCGGCGGGCTGCTAAGAATTCGGATACCTGGGTGGCGGGTTGTATTGGACCGTGTGGTAAGTATCTAAAACCGGTGGGGAAACTGGATTTTGCTCCGGCATACCATACCTTTGCAGGCCAGGTCAAAGCGCTGGCTGGCGCGGATGTTGACCTGCTGATTATAGAGACGATGTCGGATATTCGCGAGGCGCGGGCTGCCATGATGGCAGCGAGGCACAATTTCGATGGTCCTATTATAGCCCAGATGACTTTTGCAGATGGTCGCAATACTGTAACCGGCACGGATCCGCTGACTGCACTCACCGTTTTTGAAGCTCTGGATGCCGATGCGTTTGGGATCAACTGTTCGACCGGTCCGGAGGAGATTTTCGATGCAATCAATCTGGTGCGACGGAAGACGACCTTACCTCTCGTAGTAGAACCCAATGCCGGTATGCCTCGCATCGAAGAGGGACGAACCTGTTTCCCTGCATCACCTGAACATCTTGCCAAATATGCCAAAAAATTCGTTGCCGCCGGTGTAAACGTCATAGGCGCCTGCTGCGGCGCCGGACCCACGCACATTAAGGCTATCTCCGATGCCATACAAGGTCTGAAGCCTTTAATTCGCAAGCGCGACAGGTGCAGATCGCGATTATCGTCCCGCGACTGCACAATTGAAATATGCGCGGATCAACCCATACGAATGATCGGTGAACGGATTAATCCCACAGGGCGAAAGAAACTGCGGGCTGAACTTCGAGAAGGGAAATTCCATCTGGTACGCCAGGAAGCAATCGAACAAGCCAAGGCGGGAGCTGACGTTTTAGATATTAATGTAGGAGTTCCGGGCATCAACGAACCGGAAACTATGCGGCAGGTAATAAAGGTCGTTCAGCAAGCGGTCAACTTGCCCATTTGCATCGATTCCTCGAATCCGGAAGCAATCAGAGTCGCCTTGGAGGAGATAGAGGGGAAACCATTAATAAATTCCACCACGGCTGAGGATGATAAGTTAGATCAGATACTCCCGTTAGCCAAGCATTTCGGAGCGGCGGTATTGGGTCTTACACTGGATGAAAACGGCATTCCAGAGACTGCTGAAGAGCGATTGAAATTAGCTCAGAAAATCGTCAGACGCGGGCTGGAAATCGGTTTACGCCATGAAGATATATTTATCGATCCTCTGACGCTAACGATTTCGGCGGAGCCAAAAAGGTCAGCGGAATCGTTGCGAACGCTACGAATGATCCACGAGCAAGTCGGCGTCGCCACTGTTATGGGTGTGTCGAACGTGTCATACGGGCTACCTAACCGGGCGTTACTAAACCGCACGTTTCTGTCGATGGCATTACAGAACGGTCTCGATCTGCCGATACTCAACCCATTCAGCGAATCTGCCAGGCAGACTATCGATGCTGCCAACGTACTGCTGAACAGGGACAGAGCGGCAAAGAAGTTCATATCAAACTATGGACATGTGGAGGAGGAAAAAGCCAAAGCAGCGATTGATTCGAGACCTCTGAAGGATCGTCTTTATGATACCATCCTCTATGGGAACAGGGAGATGATCTTAGAGCTGATAGATCAAGCTTTAAACGAAGGATGGGAAGCGTTGGGATTAAATGAGAAGGTATTGATTCCCGCCTTGCAGGAAGTCGGCAGGAGATATGATAAGCGGGAATTCTTCCTGCCACAAGTGATCTTAGCCGCAGAGACTATGCAGGATGCCTTCAAACGGCTTAAAGAGCTATTTCCAGCGGGTGAAGCTCACAACCGGGGGAAGATAATTTTAGCCACCGTGAAGGGTGACGTCCACGACATCGGTAAGAACATCGTGGCGGTGGTCCTGGAAAATTACGGCTACGAAGTGATCAACTTAGGGAAGAACGTAAACACACGTGTTATCATCGAAGCTGCCGCAGAGGAAAAGGCGAAATTCGTGGGGTTATCAGCGTTAATGACCACTACGATGGTAGAGATGGGCAGAGTGGTTCATGATATGAGAGAAGCGGGCATTCCCGCCAAGGTGATCGTGGGAGGGGCTGTAGTCAATAAATCATTTTCCGATGAAATTGGCGCTGACGGCTATGGTAAAGACGCCATGGAAGCTGTCAAAATCATAGATCTTCTTCTAAATGGAAAAGCATGAGCGTTCAGAATATAATAAAAAAGAAGAGAGATGGCAACGAGCTTGATCCTGATGAGATCAGGTGGGCTGTCGATAATTACGTGTCAGGCGAGATCCCTGATTATCAGATGGCTGCTCTGTTAATGGCGATCTGCCTCAAAGGGATGACGCAAAGGGAGACGGTCAATCTAACCCAAGCGATGATTGCTTCGGGTGACCAGGCGGAGTTTGGCAGCTCGGTCGGTTTCAGGGTCGATAAGCATTCCACCGGCGGTGTGGGCGACAAGGCTTCCCTGATTATTGCACCGTTAGTTGCATCTTTGGGTGTGCCCGTGCCCATGATGTCGGGAAGAGGATTGGGACATACGGGCGGCACACTGGATAAACTTGAATCGATACCGGGATTTCAAACGGACTTAAACTTACACAGATTCCAAAGGCAAGTCGAAGAAATTGGATGCGCATTCATCGGTCAATCGGAAGAGATCGTACCGGCGGATAGAAAGCTGTATGCGCTTCGGGATGCTACCGGTACAGTGCAATCGGTTCCCCTTATATGCAGCAGCATCCTTTCAAAGAAGGTCGCTGAAGGTAGTAATGCTCTTTTGCTTGATGTTAAATTTGGCAGAGGTGCGGTTTATCAGGATATTTCCGAAGCGCGTGAACTGGCGCAAAACTTAGTGACTATAGGCGAAAACTTAGGTCTGAAGATAACTGCACTCTTGACCGATATGAATCAACCGCTGGGTCGTGCGGTCGGTAATTGGATTGAGGTTAAAGAATGTCTGGATGTACTGACCGGCAGTGAAGAGCCGGAGGATCTGGTTGAACTATCATTGTCAGAAGCAGCGATGATGATAGTGCTGGCTGGTAAAGCGGGAGATTATTCCGAAGCAAGGGGGATAGTACAGGAGTCCTTTGAATCCGGCAGAGGTTTTGATAAATTTTCAGAGATCGTCCAGTGGCAGAATGGGGACATTGGAGTAATTGAAAATTACACTGAGGTACCGAACGCTCAATATGAATTTACAATGAAAGCGGTTTCTTCCGGATATATCAATGAAGTGGACGCTTTAGTTATTGGCCAAGCTGCTATGAATTTGGGTGCGGGGCGGATGACGAAGGAAGATGGAATAGATCATAAGGCTGGTATTTATCTGCATAAGAAGCGCGGCGACCAAGTATCCTCAGGTGATCCTTTATTATCGCTTTACGCATCAACGGAGGAAAAACTGGATGCGGTAGTTCCTGACCTTGAATCAGCATTTGATATATGCGCGGATCCTCCGGAGGAAAGACCATTAATATTGAGTAAAATTACTACGAAGGGTGAAGAACGGTGGGAAGGATGACGGACTGTTTAGCCATTTTTGAAGATACGCGTTCGGTTATGCAGGCTGAGCAAGTTTTGATACGGCGGGGCATTCCTTTTGAAACTGTGCCTCGCAAGAAGTATAGTAAATCCGGCTGTGGTTTAGCGATACAATTTGACGAAAGTTATAAAGACGACGTTCATAAAGCTACCGAAGAAGCGCAACTTAACTCTAAGATCATACCTATTTGAACCTCCTGTGTACCCCTCTGAAAAAGGCAATATTTGGTTGACAATTATGGGAAAGCTTTCTATATTGGCGGGGAACGGGTTAATCCGTGTTATGATTTGCGAATTGTAAAGTACTTCCTTGGAGGTCATTTTGGCAACAGGTATCGTTAAGTGGTTCAGCAAGAACAAAGGTTACGGTTTCGTTGAAGGTGAGGGAGATAGGGACATCTTCGTACACTTCTCCTCTATCAAAGGAAAAGGCTACCGTGTCCTCGATCAGGGGGATGAAATATCTTTCGATCTGGTGGATAGTCCTAAAGGACAACAGGCATTTAACGTGAAAAAACTGAAGGGGGCTTTGACGGAGGAATTGGAACCGGCATAGAGGGGGACACCGGCTAAGTACTCCAGTCAAGGTAGTTTTTTTCAGATCAACAGACTCATGCTGAGAAGTATGGGTCTGTTTTTTTAAGAAGCGCCGCTGTTAGCCTGATATTGCAATTGATAGAGGCGGTGATATAAACCTTTTTTGCGTAGCAGTTCTTGATGTGTGCCGGATTCCCGCAGTTGTCCGGCATGGAGAACCAGTATTTTATCAGCATGTTGGATGGTCGAGAGGCGGTGAGCAATTATAATAGCTGTTCGCCCTTCCAGTAATTTGGCGATTGCTTTCTGGATGAGCAGTTCGGTTTGGGTATCGACCGCTGAGGTTGCTTCATCGAGGATCAGGATGGGGGGATCGTGAACCAGAGCGCGGGCAAAAGCCAGAAGCTGACGTTCTCCTGAAGATAGTGTGGCGCCTCTCTCTTCCAACTTGGTATCGTAACCATCAGGCAGTTTATCCGCAAAGCGATTTACATTGGTAGCCAGGGCAGCTTGTTTGACTCTATCGGATTCGATGGGGCTTCCCAGGCGGATATTCTCTTCGACACTGCGGGCGAAAATAAATACATCCTGCTGCACAACACCAAGCTGTGAACGCAGATCACATTGTCTGATGTTGCGAATGTCCATCCCGCCAAGAAGTATTTCCCCTTCCTGCACATCGTAAAACCGTGAAAGCAGATTTACCAGTGTAGTCTTTCCCGCTCCGGTATAGCCCACCACAGCAACAGTCTGTCCCGGTTCAACTTTGAAACTTACGTTCTGCAGGACTTTTTCACGCCCGGTGTAGGAAAAACTCACATTCATAAATTCGATGGACGAATTTGTCGATTTCAGATCAGCCGGCGCTGGTGGGTCTTTTATTTCGGGATCTTCGTCGAGCAGTTTGAAGAGCCGTTCGGAGGACGCCATAGCACTCTGGAGAATATTATACTTTTCTGCCAGATCGCGGACGGGACGGTAAAATCGTTCGGCGTAGAGAAGAAAAGCTATGAGACTGCCCAGAGTCAACGCGTCGTGGAGAATCATACCTCCACCAGTCCAGAGTATTAAGGCGACAGCAACCGCAGATATCAATTCAACACTGGGGAAAAAGACGGCGAAATAGAAGATGGTGCGCAGGTGAGAATCCAGCAGCGCTGCATTAAGATCGGTGAACCTGTTTAAGTTCTTCTTTTCTCTGCGAAACAGTTGGACAATACGCATCCCAATTATGTTTTCCTGCAGGTAGGAATTCACTGAAGCAAGCCGCTGGCGCATTTCCCGGAAAGCATCCCTGACTCTGATCTTGAACCAGAAGGCGATCCAGAAAAGTATGGGCAGAACGGCGAATGTGACCAGAGCGAGCTTCCAATTTAGCACCAACATCACTATGATGATGCCTAACAGGATGAAAATATCGCCGAAAATCGCCACAATCCCCTGGGTGAACATCTGGTTCAAGACATCGACATCGGAAGAGATGCGGGTCATGATGCGACCGACAGGGTTACGGTCGAAAAAGGATATGGACAGTTGCGTCAATTTGTCGAAAAGCTGACTGCGAATATCGAATATCACCTTCTGCCCCACCCAGTTGGTGATGTATATCTGCAGGAACCTCCCGATGAAGATACCTGCCAGAACAAGCGCATAAAGAAACAGGATAAATAGTAACCCGTTGATGTCTTTTGCAGGGATATGTACGTCCACAGCTTTTTTGGTGAGTAACGGTCCCACCAATTCAAGCCCGGACACAATAAGCAACAAAAGAACTCCGACAACAAGTTGCAGTTTGTAGGGGGAACCGTACTTCAACAGCCTCTTCATGAGGCGGGCGTCGTACGCTTTTCCGGTTATTTCATCTTCTTCGTAGGGGGATGGCATTTATACCATATTTTATTTTTGATTAAAATGTGTGAAACTGCTTATGCTACTTCAGTTAAGATCTATTAGAGCCTTCACTGGATTCTCCTTAGGTCCGAAGGACTCCAATGGAGAGTGCTACGCACCGGATAGGGTTAAAACCCTTCCGGAATGACACAAAAGGTACATTTAATATAATCTTAACGTTGGATGAGAAGCGACTAAAAAAGGTCGTTAAGCATAAAGCAAAACGACCGGATTTCTTCAGGATAACTACCATCAGTCGTCTTTTGATCCAAGCAGCAGAGTATCTTCAGGTTGGATAATAATGCGGATTTTGGCGTCATTACCCGCTTGGGCAAGTTTTCCCTTAAGGCTGGCAAAATCCAGAGAACAGGATTGGGTATCAATTACTGCTAAGAGCGTGTGGAATCCGGCAAGGTTTCTTTCGAATCGTTCGGTTATTCGACAGTTGGTCTCTTTTAATGCTTCTGATAAGGTGCGCGAATTCTTCAGACCATCGTCCGAGATACAGATAACCAGGAAACGTCCAACCGGTTCTGATTTATAACTTACCGGTCCCTGGCGTTCCAAGACGTCAGCAGCCTTGGCGACGATTTCCCGCATCTTTTCCAGGGTGGCTTCGGATCCCAGTTCTTCCATAGCGATCCTGGCGATAACCCGAATTTGTTCTTCCGACAGAGAATTCATGATTTTAGGAAAGTGAATTAAAGATTTCTTCTTTAGGTTGTGGAATTAACACTTTACGCACCAACAAACCTTCATCTTGCGCTACGGCAGCACCGGCTTCGAGAGCGGATTTTACTGCGGCAACGTCACCGGTCATAGTGAAGAATGCTTTGCCACCGATGCCGATACCCAGGCGAATCTCCATAAGTGAGATTTTTGCAGTCTTGGCGGCTCGATCAGCAGCCAGGATGCAGGAAGCCACGGAAAAAGTTTCCACCACACCCAGCGCATTGACTTTATGTTGAGGCGTTGCGGCAGTGAGAGCGGGAAAGACATCCGGATGCACGTTGGGTATTACGAAATCAGCGACCTGAGCGATATCACCGACTCTTCTGCCTTCTTCCACGGAAGCTCGCACAGCAGCGGTATCACCACGCACCATGGCTATGAATTTACCCGGACAGATCGTCTTGGCAACGACTAAATCCACCTGGCTGATCTTCATCATGGCATCGGCGGCTTCTATGCCAACAGCAATGGAATTGAATTCCACCATGCCCAAAGCATTAGCGTGAGTGGGCGTCGTTTTCTGGGTTGCGGGAGACATTTTTAGGGCTTCGTCATATTAGAAAATTCAAAAGTTATTGTACAAAAAACGTTCATCGGAACTCGAACAGCCCCTTTTCCCGCCCTAGATCCAAGGCAGATGGGGTCAGGATGGTATCCTTCTCGATTAGAATGATCATCCCTTCCTGTCTAGCCTTCCTCACATCGAATTCGCTGTACAGTCGCTTCTCAGGATAATACTGGCGATTATCGTCAAGAGGAGCTCCCCCTATCTTAAAGAGCACGGAAGAGTCACCGGTACGAGCACCGGAAGCGTTGGCTTCATCGGTATCCAGATGAAAATCGAGGCGGTAGTTTTCACTAATACGAATTAACACATCGCCGAAGATTACAGTGCGAGGCGCTGATCTCATGCTATTCGGCGTCGGGGCTGACAGCGCCATAAACACGATTTCTTTATCCACGACGTTGTATTCTCGGGCATCCTTCGGCGTCATGTGCACATGACGCTGTGCCAGGATGACGCCTTCGGGAATATCAACTCGACCGGATGGACCAGTGATGGTTATGCCCGGTGATCCTTCATGATCGCCCGAATCCCTCACCGGAGGATTAAGTCCCAGTCCAACCGCGTCAGTGGCGGATAGTTCCACCTGTGAAGCATCGCGAAAGGGTCCTAAAACGCGCACATTTTCAATCCGACCGACCGAAGTTGCCAAAGTTACGAATTGCTCAGAAGCAAACTGCCCTTTTTGAGTCAGATCACGCGTGCGGGTCAGAGTAGCATCCGGTCCGAACAACCGGTGGAAATCTTCCTTGGAAAGATGAATGTGGCGAGGTGAAATTCCTACAGAAATGGGCTTCTTCACTGGAATAGTTTAAAGACAGAGATGTACAACAGCTTAAGATACTCCAATTTATCGGAAATGTCAAGCTTAAAGGTTGTGAGGATGTAATGGAAGGGGGAGGGATTGCATGGCTATTTATCGATAAGGCGAAAATCGAGATATGGGTGCAGGACTTCAGGTACCATGACGGTTCCTTCATCGGTCTGGCAGGTTTCCAGAAGCGCTACCATCAAGCGTGAAGTCGCCACGCCCGAACCGTTTAGAGTATGCAGGAATTGCGATTTCTTGCCCTCTTGCTGGCGATACCGTATTCCGGCTCTGCGCGCCTGGAAATCCGTAAAATTGGATATCGATGACGTTTCCAGCCATTTCCCTTCGGCGGGCGCCCAGGTTTCTATGTCATACGTTTTAGCGGAGGCGAAGGATAGATCACCGGTACAAAGTTCGACAACGCGGTAGTGTAAATTTAGAAGCTGAAGTACTTTTTCTGCTTCCAGCAGCAGTTTTTCTAATTCATCGTAGGAAGTTTCCGGCTTGACAAATCTGACCAATTCTACTTTGTTGAACTGATGTACTCGCAGGAAGCCGCGCGTATCACGACCGTAGGAGCCAGCTTCGCGGCGGAAGCAGGGGGTATAGGCCGCGTACTTTATAGGCAGGTTATCTTCGGGAATTATCTCATCGCGATGGAGGTTGGTAAGGGGGACTTCAGCGGTGGGGATCAGGTAAAGATCATCCTTGGGCACAAAATACATATCGTCCGCTAACTTGGGAAGTTGTCCGGTTCCGTACATGGATTCAGCATTGGTCATAAAGGGGGGCATGATTTCAGTATAACCGTGTTCCTTGATGTGCAGATCTAACATGAAATTGATCAGAGCGCGTTCTAAGGCAGCTCCTTTTCCCTTGTAAACCGGGAAGCCGGATCCGGTTATTTTGGCACCGCGGGGGAAGTCCAATATATCCAGATCTCCACCAAGTGCCAGATGATCTTTCAAATCGAAATCGAACTGGGGGGGCTCACCCCAGCTCTTGTAGAAACGATTAAATTCCTCCGAATCACCGATAGGAGTGTCGGGATGAGCTACATTGGGGACCCATTTCATCAGATCGTCAAGCTCTGTCTCCACGTCCTTCAGACTCTGATCGAACTGCTGAATCTGGCTGGATACTTCTCTCATCTGTTGTTTTAAATCATCGGCGTTGGCGCCACTCTTTAGCTTCTGGCCAACCTCCTTGGAAACTCGATTGCGGGTGGCTTTCAGCTTTTCGACTTCAACCAGAATTCCGCGTCTCTCTTCGTCAAGTTCTAGGATGCGATCCAGACCGGCGGTTTCGTTCTTGTTTTTGATATTCTGGCGAACCAGTTCTTTATTTTCGCGGATAAATTTAAGGTCTAACATGGCTCCTGCCCGGGACATCCTGACTTCGTCAGCCCCTTTGGGGAAGCTGTCCCGGCCATACTCCCGATAGAAATGGTTATATACCTGGTGTCTTTACCGTTCAATAATAAGAAAAATGGGGGTGAAAAACAAGTGATATTTGGGATTATGGGAGTTTGGGGGGGAGTTAGTAAACAGGATTCGGGATTCAGGATTCAGTAATTGTTGGGTTGCGCTATGCTTAACACAACCTACGGTGCTCACCTGCGGCGATCCAGAAGCATGCCACCCGTCACATGAATAAATTCATGCGCCCAAATTTTGGGTAAAGTCGCTGAAGCGACTGGTTTGTATTTCAATGTATCCAACCGGGACATCCTGACTTCGTCAGCCCCTTTGGGGAAGCTGTCCCGGCCACACACCGGTTATATTATCACTTTCTGACTATTCCCGTCAAACCGACGATAAACAGAGAGGTGAGCGCCCAGCCGGAAAGGATATGGATCCAGAGGTATATTTGCAGCATGTTGCAGTTGATGGGTATTCCGATAATATTACAGTTGCCCTGACCGGTGGGCATCCAGTATTTGCCCTGCTGCAGATCGATTAAGGGGACGAACATATCCAGTGAATATACCAACGGTTTGAACTCAGGATAATCATGAGGTAGCCGGTGAACTGCAGAGCTGTCGTCAGCGAAGAAATCACCCTCCTTGACCGGTGACATTAATCCGTGATTATTACCGATACTGAATAGTAACCACCCCAGCGCGAAAATTATCAGGCCAATCCAGACTGGTCGAAGGGGACGGTAACCGTAACCGATTATAGGACCAGATATATTATACCAGAACCAGGCACCTGGCGTCGGTTTTGGTCCGCGCTTTTTTCTATCCTGTTCTTTCGCAATTAAGGTTTTTTTGGCTTCTCTGTCATGACCATTACTGAGAAGCGTTTTCGCCAGTTGTTCATAAGGTTGAGGATATTTTATTTTTTTCGGTTGTAACCGTAACCACTCAATTTTGTCTTGATAACCTTTCTCACCTTCGATATAGATTTCATCATAAACCAGGCCGTTTATCAGCAGCATACCCTCTTTTGGCCAGCTTTCTAATTCACTTAGAATAACGCCGATTCTGGCAGAACGAAGATCTAAAGAAACGTCATCAGTCAGATCAATACGAGTCCAGTTGAAACATCCTCTGATTTCAGCTCTCTTCAGGCAGATGACTCCTTCATCATCTATGTATTCCTTCTGAGGGGAATTTTTCTCCTCTTCTTGGTGGAATTCATACCGACTCTCATCGCAATTGAAATCACCACCTACATTTGCGCCGACGAACGATATTTTACCATCGACTCTGAAACCACTACGAAGAAATACATTACCACTCACCTTCAGATTTTCGGCGAGGAGAGCATATCCATCCCTGTTGGTGAACTGGCTCCCATCACATTCCAGATTACCGCCAATTTCCGCTCCTAAAAAGCGCACTTCGCCATCGGCTTTGAAGCCGTTCTTTAGAATGACATCACCTCCGACCTTTAGTCCGTCCGCTCTGATTGATTTTGTATGTGTCCCCTTCAAGTCCAGTATTCGGATCTCTGCATGCTTTAAATCTATTTTATTTTTAAAGGAGCATCTTCTAAAACCGAGTCGGAACCTAATTGTTGCAAGTGCTAAATCAAAATCACCATCTATTCGCGCACCAATTATCGGAATACCACGGTGGGTTACCTGTTTTGAAGCTTGCTTGTCAGTGCACAGCCAGGCGATGTGTTCTGCTTTCAGGACTCGATCTTCTCCCCAATTGTGGGCGTTGTCTGGTTTATCCTTTTCTTTATCACCAGTGCTGTAATCGGCTGGTTCGCCCTCCTCAACAGCGCGGAATAGCTTCTCCTCATGGGGTTTAAGGTCAGGATATTTTTTTCGCGCTAATTGGAGGAGGATGGGGTCATCTTTTGCAGGTTCTGTGGTCGGATTTTTCATGGTGGGGGCACTCTATTGATTTGTATGAATAATGTTCTAACTATATTCACAATTTCGGGTAATATACTAAAAGATATGAATATACTCAACAGGTTTTATCTGAGAAATTCTTACAAAACAGCAAAAGCACTGCTAACAACAGTGCTTTTGTTTAATATCTGATGTGCCGGGGGCGGGAATCGAACCCGCATGACCGCAAGGGTCGGGGGATTTTGAGTCCCCTGCGTCTACCAGTTTCACCACCCCGGCTTTCAGGAATGCTAAATGTAAAGAGAGAACGGCCTAAAGTCAAGCATTTTTGTAACCATTGGTTTTTAGAAGAGAATTTACCGTTTGTGCTTGTCAATCTGTAGAAAAAACTTGCATTTGACCCTGTTTCATGCTTATCTTTCAACTTGGATCAGAGAATTAAGCCTGCTTTGGGGTAGTACCGAATATGCTGTTTAGTGTTAATCCCGTCAACCCACAAATAAGACTGATACGAAAAGCGGTTGATATTCTGCATCAGGGTGAAATTATCGCATTACCAACGGATTCGGTGTACGCATTTGGGTGCAGACTACGGGATAAAAAAGCTATTGCGAAACTGTATCAGATTAAACGGGTGGACAAGAAGCACCCGATGGCACTTCTCTGTGCGGACTTGAAGCATATCGCAGTCTATGCACGCATTTCCAACTCGACTTATAAAGTATTACGGCGACATCTACCAGGCCCGTACACTTTCATCCTGCAAGCTTCCAGAGAAGTCCCCAAGCTCATGTTGACGAAGCAGAAAACAGTTGGGCTTCGGGTTCCCGACAACCAGATTGTACAAGATTTGGTGCAGGAATTAGAGGAACCGATCCTGACTACCACCGCTGAGGTTACCGATTATGGATTGTTCACCGAAGCGATAGATATCGAAGAGAAATTCGGCAACCAATTGGGATGCGTCATTGACGGCGGGATTTTGCCTGATGAGAGATCTACTATCGTCGATTTAAGTGACGACTTTCCTCAGGTGCTGCGTGAAGGCAAAGGGAAATTTTTAGAATAAGGATACTATCAGATATACCTTAGATGATTAATAATATTTAAGATAAAACGGGGGTATGAGATGCTTCACAACATAGCAATCTTAACCGGAGGCGGGGATGCTCCGGGACTCAATTCCGTAATCAGAGCAGCGGTTAAAACGGCAAAACTCCAGTATGGAGCTCACGTGCTGGGAATCCAGGATGGTTACGAAGGCTTGGTTCAGAAAGCCGATCCCTGGCGTTTAGATATGCCGGACGTAGCCGGATTACTGTACAGGGGGGGAACGATTTTAGGGACGTCCAACCGAGGAGATCCCTTCCACTACCCGGTGGAAAGGGATGGAAAGATCGTCAAGGAGGATAAATCCAAGGAATTGATGGAATGCCTCAACGATCTGCGTGTGGATGCTCTGATCGTCATTGGAGGCGATGGCAGTCTGTATATCGCTAATGAACTCCACAAAATGGGGGCTCCGGTTGTGGGTGTGCCCAAAACCATAGATAATGATCTATCCGCTACGGAAGTTACCTTCGGTTTCGATACGGCAATCACTACAGCAACAGAGGCTCTGGACAAACTGCACACTACGGCGGAATCGCATCACCGCGCTATGGTGTTAGAAGTAATGGGGCGTGACGCGGGCTGGATAGCATTAGAATCGGGGATAGCAGGCGGCGCTGACGTCATACTCATACCGGAAATTCCTTTCAGTTGGGATCGGATTTATGATAAGATAGACGGGCGCAGAAAAGTCGGCAGGAAGTTTTCCATCGTGGTAGCCGCTGAAGGAGCGCACCCATCCGGCGGTGACAGGATTGTGGTGGAATCGGCGGATCAGACGCATGGTCTGGACAGATTGGGCGGTATCGGGCAGCAGGTGGGATATGAAATATCCCAGAACTTAGGAATGGATACGCGGGTAACCACTTTAGGACATATCCAGCGGGGTGGCAAGCCTTCCACCTTCGACCGCATTTTAGCCACACGCTTCGGCGTGGAAGCGGTGCACATGGTGGTGAAGAAGAAGTTCGGACATATGGTGGCGTTGCGAAAAGCCAAAATTGTTTACGTTCCTCTTGAAGAGGCTATCGGCAAGCAGAAGTTCGTTGACCCCGACGGGCAGATGGTGCAGACGGCGGAGGCGATTGGGATATCGATGGGGAGGTAGGAACTTTAAAGCGTCAGGTCACACTTTCCCGATCGGGCGAGAAACCAAGACCTGACGCAACAACAAAAGGGACGCTCTGCTTGGCCAGAGCGCCCCTATTTTATGCTTCAGTTTTACAAATTATACTTTTATTTCACGCTACCATGACGCAGTTCCGGCCCTGGTTCTTAGCAAGATAGAGAGCTTCATCCGCCAGCGTTATCATGTCCATTTCACTGCGGATACGGGGATCGGGATAGGCAGACAGACCGACTGAAACGCTAATTTTCAGTTCGGTCAGCAGTTCCGCACTTTCAACCCTGAAGATAGGCATAGTTTCGGTGGCTCGGCGCAGGCGATCAGCCATACATTCGGCGCCGCGACGGTCGGTTTCGGGTAGAATGATGAGGAATTCTTCCCCTCCAAAGCGGCAGGGAACGTCCACTTCGCGGCAGGTATTTTTTAAGAGACCGGCAAATTCCCTCAAGACCGAATCTCCCTGCATATGCCCGTATTCATCATTGATCTTCTTAAAATGATCGATGTCTATCATCACACAGGAAAGCTTGTTGCGGTATCTTTTAGCCCGGGTAAATTCCCTCTGCAGCACATCCTGCATATAATGCCGGTTGTACAACTGCGTTAATTGATCCATAGTGGAAATCTGCCGGAGCTCCTTGTTCTTCTGTTCCAAAAGATCCTGATATTTCTTCAGGCGGCTGTACTTCAGCGCCTTAGCAATCCGCAGCTTAAAATCGCGGGCATCGAAGGGTTTGAAGATGCAATCTTCTGCGCCTCGTTCCAGAGCTTTTACACCGAAAATATCGCCGAATCCGGTGAAGGTGATCACAGGCAGGCTCGGTTTATTCTTTACAAGATGATCTAAAAGTTCCAGACCATCCATCACCGGCATGGAGATGTCAGTAACCACCAGGTCGAAATTATTCGTCTGGAGTTTGCCCATGGCTTCTTCACCATTTTCAGCCATGGCTAAGCTATAATCTTCATTTATCGACAGAATGGAAGTAATCACTTCCCGCGATTCCCAGGAATCATCAACTACCAGGATTGAATAACTCATCCCAAAGTACCTCTTAAACTAATCGTCCAAACTTGTTCGACCGGGGTTGTGTTTAACGTGCAGCGTTAAGCAGATTCCAGTCCTAACTACGGTATCTACGGGAATATAGGTCAGAGCACTAAAAATGTCAAGGAATTTCGCTTTATTTTTGAGGCAGTTCGGATAATTAAAGATGACGAGGCATCATAGCGCAATCAGCAGATTGAATTAAATGAACTTGCGATGGATATTTATTTTATTTATACTATGACATGCGAAAATCCATTATACTACTCGTCACGTTAATACTTGCTGAGTTTCAGGTAAATGCTTCAGAACCGGTCAGTGCTCGAGTGCAGGGAATGGGTGGCGCCGGTGTTGCCCTTCCCACTGACGTTTCTGCCGTATATTGGAATCCCGCGGGACTGTACCTGCAAAATAGAATGGCGATGGATTTCTCCTTCCGTTTCGACGAGCTGAACCTGCCTGACAATTGGGGATTCAGCTACCTCAATTATTCCCGTTCAACGCGCCACGGCGCGGGTTTGGGGATATACAGATTCCTGGATAAAGGTCATCTTGATGGCGGTAATGCATTGGCAATACTAATGGCGACAGTTTATAAGACGCCGATTGGACTTCCAGTAGGGTTATCGTTTAAATATATCAACGAACGCTGGTCGGATGAGGACAGAGAAGGCTACTGGACTGGAGACTTAGGTTTCCTTCTACCTTACGGACCCTGGCTCTTTAGCGCCTGCGTACAGAGTATCACCCACCCGGGAAGTCATTTAGTGCCATACCGTATCTTAACGGGACTTTCCTGGACCATGAATGGTAAAATCACTGCCGCAGTACAGGGTTCTGCTCTGGAATGGGAAGATCTGCAGGATTTCGATCTTCCGGAATGGCGAATCGGTGCAGAAATCCGCCTGTCTGATTCTTTTGCAGGCCAAGGTGGCTGGGTGAGTGCAGGATCAGATGAATACTGGACATTTGGGTTGAGTATAATCCAGAAGCGGCGCGCTCGTTTATCCTGCGCTTATCACTGGTATCCAACGGGCGGAAATAATGATCGTTTTTATCTGAGTTATGGATACTTTCTACAGTGAGTTGTTATAGTGCCTGAACTGCCAGAGGTGGAAACCATAGTATGCGAACTGCGGGCGCAATGCCTGGGGCGGAGCATAACCAGTGCGGAACTCTTACGGGGGGATATGCTCAAAAGAACTGCGGATACCTTTGATAGTTTCGCCGCATTCTTTATGGGTCGGTTCTTCCAGGGCATCGATCGAACGGGTAAATTCATAACCTTTCATCTGGATAATGGGAATAAACTGATCGCTCACTTGGGTATGACGGGCAAGTTTATATCTGCAAAAAACGGCGATCCTGATCCGGCTCATCTGTGCAGTCGTTACCGATTCGCTGATGGCGGATGGTTGGGTCACGTTGACATTCGCCGTTTCGGAAGGCTGGAATTGTACCGTTCTGATGAAGAGATCGAATCGTTAAAAGGGCTGGGAATCGATCCGCTGTCCTCTCAATTCGAAGCGGATTCGCTATTAAAGTTCGTCCATTCTCCCGGAGGGAATAAACGCAGAACACGAGCGGTGCATACACTGCTGATGGATCAGTCGTTGATTGCGGGTATCGGCAATATATACGCTTCGGAAGCTCTCTACCTGGCGGGAATACGCCCTTCTCGACACGGTGGCAAATTAACCAAAAGAGATAGAGAGAGATTGGCTGAGGCTGTCGTTCAGGTCCTGCGGGCTTCGATACGCGCATGCGGCACCACCATAAGTGATTACCGGCGGGTGGATGACAAGCCGGGCAGCTTCAAAGAGATGCTTGCAGTTTATGGCCGCCCTGGTGAACCATGTCAGGCGTGCGGAAGTGAGATTAAAAAGGTGAAGATCGGTGGTAGAAGCGCATTTTACTGCGGTAAATGTCAGAGATGAAGATATATGACAGATGAGGTACAACCTTGAGTAAACCAAATCAGGAAATCCACAACTGCATACTCGATGGAGATGCTGGGAAAACGAAAATATTGGCGGAAAAGATTGTCAACGCTGGTAGTAATCCAACAGAAGCCCTCCAGCCGTTCATCACGGCGATACGGCATGCTGGTGATCTATTCGATCAGGGTGAGTTCTTCCTGCCGCAGCTTCTGCTGTCTGCCAAGGCTATGCAGGCAGCCATGGACGTCATGTTTCCGTCATCCGAAGGAAAATCCGCTGCCCGGCTTTCCCGCGGTACGGTTATCGCTGGAACCATACAGGGTGACATACACGAAATCGGCAAGAATTTAGTCTGTGCGCTGCTTTCTGCTCACGGGTTTCAGGTAGTTGATTTGGGTGCGGACGTGGCTCTGGACAGGTTTGTACAGGAAACCGAACAGCATAAGCCCGACTTTTTAGTGCTCTCGGCTTTGCTTACAACGACGATGATCAACCAGAAACACCTGATAGATCAGTTAAACGATAAAGGAATTCGGGACGGAGTCAAAGTGCTGGTTGGTGGAGCGCCAGTAACTTCAGACTGGGCAGAAGAGATCGGCGCTGACGGATATGCTCCAGACGCTTCCCGGGCGGTAGCTTTAGCTATTAAACTTCTGGATGCTTGAGTGAAAGAACAGATTGCGGATAGAATCCTACATACGCCACCCCTTCTTTTCGATGGCGCCATAGGTTCGCGCTTGATCGGGATGGGCTTGCCTGCCGGACAGGCGCCGGAAGCATGGATTTTGTCTCAAGCTGACAAAATCCGCCAGGTTCACGAAGAGTACACCCAAGCAGGTGCAAACGTTATCACTACCTGTAGCTTTGGGGGGAACCGTATCAGATTGAAGAAGGGATCTCTGGACCGGAAATGCGATGCGATCAACCGCAGGGCGGTTGAAATTGCCAAAGAAGCGTCACAGGGGAAGACCTATATAGCTGGCGGAATGGGACCTACAGGGGAATTCTTCCAACCGCACGGTCTGCTGACTGAAGAGTCTGCAGACAAGACATTCATCGAACAAGCGGGAATTTTAGCGGACTGTAGCATTGACTTCTTTCTGCTGGAGACGCATTACGATCTGAAGGAAGCTCTGATCAGCTTAAACGCCTGCAGGAAGACCGCGCCTTCGATACCGGTAGCCGTGACAATGACCTTCAACAGCACGCCGAATGGATTTTTTACAGTGATGGGCGATTCTGCAGTGGAGGCTCTTAAAACATTATCGGATAACGGAGCTTTTTTAGTAGGATCAAACTGTACGCTGGAAGCAGAAGGTATGGTTAAACTGGCGAAGTACTTAGTCACGGAAATAGACACACCATTACTCATTCAACCAAACGCTGGAACGCCCGAAATAACTCCAGATGGAGTAGTCTACCCACAGAAAGCTGACGAATTCGCACAATCTGCCCAACAGATTTTAAGCTCAGGCGTGCATGCTTTCGGCGGATGTTGTGGCAGTGATGCTACGCATATAAGCGCCCTGCGCGTTCTTATAGACAAAAATTTTCGCTAGAGGCATAAATGACCGAACACACACTGCGACCAAAACTGACGATAATATCCGATTCATTTGTGGATGATATCATCGAAGAGGCATTCGCTATACTGGATAAGGTGGGCATATTCGTCGAGAATAGCGAAGCTTATTCATTATTGTCGGAACATGGCGCAAAACCGATTGACTCAGGGAATAGCGTCAGGGGAACTGGCAAACTGAGCTTTCCAAAATCGCTGATAGAAGATGCATTGAAATCCGCCCCCCGAACTATCCAACTATACGATGTAAACGGTGATAATGAGATTAACATCGGCGGTGATGAGGTTCATTTTGACCCGGGATCAGCAGCGCTCTACATACATGATCCCAGCGAAGGCCGCATCCGTAAACCGGTGACCAACGATCTGCGCCGCTTCATCAAATTAGTGAATAAACTGGACAACTATCATATTCAATCCACCGCACTGATAAGTTCTGATGTTCCTGAGAAATGCGGTGATTCGTATAGACTCTACTTAGCTTTGAAGTTAGGCTTTAAACCGGTCATTACGGGTATATTCGAGAAGGAGAGTTTTTCTGTCATGAAGGACATGCTGACATCAGTAAGAGGAAGTGAAAGTGCGCTGAAGGAAAAACCACTGGCTATATTTGACGCCTGCCCTTCCCCTCCTCTGATGTGGTCTGACTTGACCTCTCATTCGGTAATCGAGGCTGCGCGGGCGGGCATACCCTCAGAATTTGTATCCATGCCGTTGACCGGTTCCACCGCACCAATTACGCTTTCCGGCGCTGCGGTGCAACATGCAGCGGAAACGTTGGCGGGTGTATTTTTGGCTCAGACTGCTCAAACCGGCGCGCCGGTAATCTGGGGGGGATCGCCCTCGGCCATGGATTTACGCTACGGCACTACTCCCATGGGCGCCATCGAAACCATGATGATCGACATGGTTGACGTGGCGGTCGGCAAGAAGTTAGGACTACCCACACACGCCTATATGGGATTATCCGATTCCAAAGGCGTTGACTACCAGGCAGGTCAGGAATCTGGATTGGGGATAATCCTGGCTGCTCTTTCCGGAGTGAACGTGGTATCAGGCCCGGGGATGATGGATTTTGAGAGCTGTCAGAGTCTGGAAAAACTGATGCTGGATCATGAAGTTTGCGGGATGGCATACAGGCTGTTAAACGGAATCAGCCGCCGCGATGATTTGATGGCGCTGCCACTGCTGCAATCTCTACCGAAAGGGGGACATCTGCTAACCAATCCGCACACACTGAAATGGTTCAGGGAAGAGATTTCCTTCCCCGGCAAAGCGATTGACCGCCGGGCGAGAGGTTCTGATAAATTAGAAGACCTGCAAACAGCGGAGAAGCGCGCTCAAGCGGAAGTAGAACGACTGTTAACTGAAGAGAGTGAACCTTATGTTAGCACAGATGTTTCCGATGAACTGGATAGGCTAATGGTTGAGGAAATCAAGAGGCTTGGCGGCGCTGGCCTGCCTAAGTGATTAATAACCTTCACTGATAACGAGTTTATCAGATAAGTTCTTCGATCTTAGATATTCTTCAGATTTTTCATCGAAAAAGCGGATCTCTGCGCTGATACCTTCTGGATCAGGTGGTTTGGCATTTCCCTGGGAATAGCAATACAGGCATCCGAATCCGCCGCTATAGCAGGTTGCGGATCCCGGTGAATACCCGATATCCCTGCTGTAAGTGCAGTGGCAGGCAGGGCGCTGTCTGCCGATCTGGTTGTGTAGTGTCTCTGTTGCAGGTGGATACTCCCTGCCTTTTGCTTCGTTTAACCACACTCCATCAATACAGCCCCAACGCGATAACAAGGAATCAACTGGAGGTTCACAGCAGACGCTGAAATCCACCCCCATCTTCCGGCAGACAGCATCCATATCCTCACACAGTTTCACGGCTCTATCATCGGGAATATGTATCCATTCCAATCCTAAGGCTTTCAGGCGCTGAGCTACCTTAGGGTAACGAACGGCGTCAGCACGGCTGGTGGTAACTCGTCTGATACCCAATGATACAAATGCCGCAGCCATATCTTTAAAGAGATCCAAGGAGATATTACCGAATAATTTACCTGAGGGCGTCTTTAGCAGGAGAAATGGATCGAAGCGGTAGATAACGGCTTTGGGATTTATCCAGCCTTCATCAAAGAGTTCACGCACTGTGTTGCAGACTCCTTCCCACGCGGGGATGCCTGGCTCCAGGAAACTTCCCCCAAAACCGGTAGCAGTAATTTGAAGAGAAACCTGAATCCGGTATTCTTCATGAAGAATGCGCAGAGACTCATGAAGTTTCTGGTGTTTGAGCAGATTTTCCGGCGCTTTTGTCCATAGTACAATTGTGTGAATCAAATCAGGACGAATCTGAGCAAACGGTCCATGAGGTCCCCAGCGACATTGCTTTATTCCGGTGAGGATTTCTGCAAGTGTATCCGGCGAACGGTGAACCATGTCCTTGGTTCTACTAGCGGATATGATTAGCGGTTGTTGCGATTCTGCTATCATTATCCCAAAGATAGGTTCGTTCTCGAAAAAAAGCAACCGGTAATTGCAATAAACTGAAGAAATTCATTGCTTTTCCGCTTCAGGTTTTGTAAAATTCGACTTAAGGAAGTAACTTCACTTACTTAATGAGAAGAAGACCCTAAAAAATAATAGAGAATATCATGATAAAATCACTCCTCATCGTTTCTATATCAGCAGTATTAGCTCTTTCAGCTATCTCTGCCGATGATCCCGCCGTTCCTCAGGCAGCCTACAGCATTATCGATCACAACATGATCATCGAACTTGATCTGGATAAAAATACCATCTCTGCTGTGGATAAGTTGACGCTGAAGCGCCTCTTGAAGAAGCAGCCCGGCTTCGATCTTCTCCTGCGGCGTGGGCTTAAGGTGGAAAAGATCACCTGCGGTGAAGTTCCACTTGAATTTCAAACGACCGAAACAGTGGAAGCTTCTCTCTTTGAAGCTAAGATCGATTCCGAAGATACAGCCTATTATGATCGTGCCCAGATGATACACATCGCGTTGACGGACGATATCGTAAAAGAGAAGGAACTGACTATCGAGATAACTTACCGGGGCGTTGTTCGCGATAGCTTAGGCGATGCTGATTTCAGTCATGAATACGTATCGAATCAGATTACGGGTATAATTGACAGAAGAGGCATCTATTTAGGTTGGGAAGCGATCTTCTATCCAACTCTTCCGGATCAGATCTTCACCTTTTCTCTGAAAGTAACAACTCCGGTAGTTTTCCAGTGTCTCACCGAGGGTGCTCTGGAGGAATCACAGGTTGTGGAGGATAAACGCACTGAACTTTGGGTATGCCGCCATCCCATGGATGCCATTCACTTAGTAGGGGGGCAGTATGAAGTTGGAAAAACATTACATGAAAACATAGAAATCCTGACTTATTTCTATCCCGAACAAGCGGATCTTTCCCAGCGTTATCTGGATGCCTGTAAAAGATATGTCGATTTGTACACGGAACTGATAGCGCCCTATCCGTTTGAGAAATTTGCGGTTGTGGACAATTTCTTTGCTACCGGCTATGGAATGCCTTCCTTTACCTTGCTGGGGTCGCAAGTATTACGCCTTCCTTTCATAGTGGATATATCCTTAGGCCACGAAGTCGCCCACAACTGGTGGGGCAATTCCGTTTATGTGGATTATGAAACCGGCAACTGGTGTGAAGGGCTGACCGTTTATTGCGCTGATTATCTCTACAAAGAAAGGGAATCACTGGAAGCTGCTAAAGCATACCGCCTGGACCTCCTGCGCGATTACACGGCTTACACGAATGAAAGAAACGATTTCGCTCTAACGGAATTCCGGGAGAGGCACAATCCGGCACAAAGGGCTGTGGGTTACGGCAAATGTGCCATGTTCTTCCACATGTTGCGTAACTATGTTACCGATGATGATTTCTGGCGTTCACTGCAGCGTTTTTATGATGATAACGTCTGGAATTACGCTTCCTGGGAAGATGTGCGCAAGGCGTTTGAGAAGGAATCGGCAATGAAGTTAGGCTGGTTCTTCGACCAATGGGTGAAACAAACGGGCGCTCCTTACCTGACTCTAAACGATCCTCAAAAGTCAAGAACTCCAGGCGGTTGGGAACTGCAGTTGACAATAGGGCAGTTGCAGGAAGGTGAACCTTACGTATTGGACGTTCCCATCGTAGTGCAGGGAACTTCCCAGGAGGCACACCTGCAGGTCGGTATTAACGAGAAGGATCAGACAGTTACACTCAACACCATCTTCGAACCTGTGTCTTTTTCCGTCGATCCCGACTTCAATCTGTTTCGCAGGTTGGACAGATCTGAAATACCGCCGACTCTGTCTGAAGTTTTCGGGACGTCGAACCTCCTGATCGTTCTCCCCACAGCAACTTCCGAAGAGCTGCAAGGAGCATATAGAGGTTTGGCAGGTCAGTTGACTTCGTACGGAATGGAAAATGCGCGCGTGCTTCGAGATGATGAGATCACCACTGATGACCTGAACAGTCCCGCACTGCTTTTCTTCGGTCGTCCGGATGAGAATCTTGCGGTCAGGAAGGAGTGGATAAACAGTGAACGCTGGAAGGTAACCGGCGATTCTTTCTGGATTGAAGGCGACGATAAAACTGCTGCTGACGCGGCTCTATTGGCAGTCGAGAGACATCCTGACAATTCGGAAATTACCGTAGGATACTTCTGCGGTAACAGCCTGACAGGTATCTTGGAAGCGGGGAGGAAATTGAAGCACTATGGTAAATATAGCTACCTGGTCTTCCATGCGGGGAGAAACGTTGCCAAAGGCAAATGGGAAGTATCCGACAGCAAGATGACTTATAAATTTTAACGAGGTGATAGTATGCCATTCTGCCCAGAATGCCGATATGAATATCTGCCTGAGATAACCCAATGTCCGGATTGCGGATCCGAATTAGTGCACGAATTGCCGGAGATCCGACTACAAAATCAAGACGTTAAATGGAAATCCTTACCACCTGTACCGGGAATGGTTTATGCCAAGATGGTTACTGAAGTCTTAGACCAGCGCGAGATACCGAACTATATCCAATCATTGTTCGGCGGAGGTGGTTTAGGTGTTGTCACCGGTGGGGATTTCCCCGGTGCTTCTGCTAAAATCTACGTTCCGGAGGATTTCTTAGCTGAAGCAATGGCAATACGCGATGAAATGATGAAGGAAATATAAATACATTAAAGGGGTACTGATGTACACAAAAATCAGCGACGTCTTTGCCAGACAGGTTTTAGATTCACGGGGTAATCCTACGGTTGAAGTTGAGGTAGTCCTTGAGAACGGTGCTATGGGGCGGGCGATAGTTCCATCGGGCGCCTCCACCGGCGAACATGAAGCTATCGAATTGCGAGATGGGGACAAGTCTCGTTACAATGGTAAGGGCGTTCAAAAAGCCATAAAAAATGTTAACACTGCCATTGCACCTGAAATCACAGGCATGGAAGCCACTTACCAGGGGGATATAGACAGATGCTTGTGCGAACTTGACGGCACCACTAACAAATCGAAGTTGGGCGCTAATGCAATTTTAGGCGTATCGCTGGCAGTCTGCAAAGCTGCGGCTGCCGCTTCTGATCTGCCACTATATCAATACATTGGCGGAGCCGGCGCACGCATTCTGCCCGTACCCATGATGAACATAATTAACGGTGGCAGCCACGCTGACAATAATGTTGATTTACAGGAATTCATGGTCATGCCCCGCGGTGCAGGCAGCTTCAGTGAAGCGTTACGAATGGGTGTGGAAACATTCGCGGCGCTGCGCAGCGTGCTCACCCAGAAAGGTCTATCTACAGGTGTGGGCGACGAAGGAGGATTTGCTCCTGATCTGAAATCCAACAAGGAAGCATTGGATATCGTACTTGAAGCAGTGGAAAAAGCCGGTTTTAAAGCAGGTGAAGACATATTCATAGCCTTGGATCCAGCTGCCAGTGAATTCTATTCGAAGGATAAAGGTAAGTACGAATTAAAATCAGAAAACCGCAGTCTCTCTTCCGACCAAATGGTGGAATTCTGGGAAGACCTCTGTAAGGAATATCCCCAGATTATTTCCATAGAAGACGGAATGGCAGAAGATGATTGGGAAGGCTGGGAAAAGTTGACAAAAAGTCTGGGTGGGAAAATCCAGATTGTAGGGGATGATCTGTTCGTCACCAACGTGATGCGGCTGCGCGAAGGTATCCAGAGAGGCGTCTGCAACTCGATCCTGATTAAACTGAATCAGATCGGCACCTTAAGTGAGACATTGGATACCATAGATTTAGCGACGAGAAACGGCTATTCCTCCATCATATCTCATAGATCTGGCGAAACTGAGGATACCACAATTTCTGATCTGGCTGTAGCTACCGGGGTCGGACAGATCAAGACCGGTTCTGCTTGCAGAACCGACCGCATAGCTAAGTACAACCAGCTCCTGCGTATAGGGGAGGAGTTGGGTGATTCCAGCATTTTTTACGGGCAGATCTGGACAAATCCCATTGCTAACTCATGAGAGTCTCAGACCAGTATAAATGGCGCGGCATAGGGCGCAAAGCACTGATGGCGGCTCTGTTGTTAGTCCTCGGCGGGATTTTCGTCTTAGGACAGCGGGGGTTGTTAAACTTATACCGCTTAGAACGAACCGGTGATGCCATGAGGATGAAGAACGATTCCCTCGATACTGAAATTCGAATTCTTTCTGAACGGCTGGATGCCTTCCAGGCTGGCGATAGCCTTGAGGTGGAACGCATAGCAAGACACTGGGGGATGATTAAACCGGGTGAAGAAGTGTACTTAGTCAAGGAAGAAAGCGACACTTTACAACCCCTCCCCTGATAACATAACTACCTAATCATATTAACTTCCAATGCGGCGGGATACGGACTTTCTGCTAATAGGATCGGGAATTGGCGGCTTAACTTTCGCACTCAGAGTGGCTGAATATGGCACCGTATCCATAATCACCAAAAAATCCGACCAAGAATCTTCTACTAACTACGCACAAGGTGGTATTGCCGCAGTTGTCTCACCTGATGATTCACTGCAGAGCCATATCGATGACACACTAAAATCTGGGGCGGGACTCTGCAGAGAAAAGGTAGTCAAGGAGGTAATATATCAGGGTCCAGAATGCATCAGGCAGTTGGTTGATTGGGGAGTTCGATTCACACAAGCTGGAGAAAGAAGTTCCCCTGTATTAGCTCTGGGTCGAGAAGGCGGTCATTCTCACGAGAGGATAGTACACGCATCAGATCGAACCGGTGCAGAAGTTGAACGAGCTCTGCTGGAACGCATAAAAAGCCATCCTAATATTAACATCTACCCACATCATCTCGCCCTGGAACTCGCCACACCAACCATAACTTCAGCAAAAAAATCAGAACGGCTTCAGCGTTGCCACGGCGCTTATATCTTAGACGTCGAAAGCGGTGAGGTTCATTTAGTAGCGGCAAAGATAACTCTGCTGGCTACTGGTGGGTGCGGTCATACTTATCTTCATACCACCAACCCACAGATAGCCACAGGCGATGGCATCGCCATGGCATATCGGGCAGGTGCTGTTGTCGCCAATTTAGAATTCATGCAGTTTCATCCTACTTCACTGTACCATCCGGAAGCAAAGTCTTTCCTCATTTCAGAAGCGGTCAGGGGGTTCGGCGCCGTACTCATGAATCGTTCCGGTGAGCGATTCATGCAGAAATACCATCCCGATGGTGAATTAGCGCCAAGGGACGTGGTGGCGCGGGCAATTGACAGGGAGATGAAGACTTCCGGAGAACCCTATGTACTTCTCGACCTCACCGATATAGATTCTGATAAAACAAGACTGAGATTTCCTTACATCTACAAGCGGTGCCTGGAATATCATATAGATATTACCAGTGAACCGATACCAGTGGTCCCGGCGGCTCATTACATGTGCGGTGGTGTGCGCACTGATTTGGAAGGAAGAACTTCCATTCCCGGTCTTTTTGCATCCGGAGAGGTTGCCTGTACGGGATTGCACGGCGCCAATAGATTAGCCTCCAATTCTCTATTGGAGGCATTAGTACTATCGCGGCGTGCGGCGGCAGCGTCTGTGGAAGAGATAAAAAAAGTACCCTCACCACCAAAGTCGCTTCCACTCTGGAAGAGGGATGGAACGCCTGATGATGACGGTTGGGTTCTAATTTCTCACGACCGCACGGAAATCCAGCGGTTGATGTGGGATTACGTAGGTATCGTGCGTTCCAATCACCGGCTAGTTAGAGCCCGCCGCCGGTTGAAACTCATCGCATCTGAGATTGAAGATTTCTACAAAAGCGCACCGGTGGAAGAGGGCATTGTCGAACTTCGTAACTTAGCTTTAGTCGCACAACTGATAATCAGATCAGCAGCTCTGCGCAAGGAGAGCCGAGGGCTTCACTACACCACTGATTATCCGGAACGTGATGATGAAAAGGGGAAGCGCGATACCGTTTTACGCAGATCCAGAATCAGCAGTATTATCCGATAGCGCTGACAGTTTTTCATCCCGTTCTCTTCTATGCTTGATATTCAAGAGATTTGCAGTCAGGACGGCAGCTCCCACGAAAAGAAAGATCGCTCCCCAGATGATGAACTCCACCGCTCCATCCACCGCGTAACCAACCAACAAAGCCAGTCCAAAAGCAACCATCACGATACCCCAGAAATAGGGATTACTCTGTCTTGCTGGTGGCATCACGGCTTCGGGCAGGGCAACACCTTTCTCCAGTGCAAGCATTCTTTCCTGGTGTTCCAACTGATTACGCTTGGCTCTATGCCGAAAAGCTGCAATGGCGATAACCAATCCGGCTAAGATAAATATCGCCGGTAATAATACACCAATAATAGGAATCAGCATCGCCAATTTTTCGATTTCCATCGGTTTTCTCCATTTTATTACTGTACTGTCTAATTATTTGACTCTGGAAAAATCTTCCCGGTTACACCCATTTTGACCTATTCTTTCCCGAATTCTGAAAAGATCCTCTTAACCCCGCTGTGGTACCCAAAAAACTTGCAAAAACTTATTGCGATGCCTATATTGGCTAACCATTAAAACACAGCGCTCGACCGACGGAGGAAGAATGAACGCCAGCACTTTCCAGCATTGCCCCCTGGTCAATAATATTCGGGATTTCGAGAATGATAGAGAACCTTGCACGCATTGTTCTATTCCCTTCATGATTTTAGACTCGCAAGGAACGGTGAGAAAGGTAAATCATGCTTTTATCGATCTATGGAAGATTAGTGATAATGATACTGTCGAGGAATCGGAATACAACATCTTCGATGATCCGATATTGAATTCTGGCAATAACGCAAAATTAATCAAGCAAGCCTCCGCAGGTAAGACTGTCGAATTGAAAATGCCAGATTACTCATTACCTGCCAGCTTTGGATCATCAACAGACAATCGAATCGAACTTCACCAAGTAAAGATATTCATAATGGGCGTGATGGTGAAAAGGAGTTTAGGTGGTATGCTTCTCAGTTATTCCTGTGAGTCACAATCACCGGACGTTTTACAACCCGAAAGGGAAGGTTTGGGACTCGATGCATTAGTCCGTTCTTTCTGTGATTTCAAACATCAGATAAACAACCCCCTGCTCCTCATAATCGGACATGCACAACTGCTGATGACTAAATGCGAGAACTTGTCTGAAGAAAATGCCTATAAATTAGAGAAAATCTTGAGCGCCAGCGAAAAAATCCGCATGCATTTGAACGAACGTGAGAATGAACTGAATTCAATCTACAGCAAAACCGCCCCTGAGTTATCTGAAGATCTGCTTCACTAACTTACCGATATAAAAAAATGTCAGGCGAATTTCCGGATCAAACGTGTATGAGGGAATTCGCTTGACTTTTTCTTTCCAACTTCGTATCTTTCATATGTTAATTCCAACCAGCGCAGAAGCGAAGTATTAATTCTGGAGTCAATCACATGGCTATTTTAGTGACACGGGAATCCCGTATCATCGTTCAGGGTATCACGGGAGGAGCCGGTTCATCTCATACTAAACGCATGTTAGAATACGGCACTCAGATCGTCGCCGGAACTTCACCCGGAAAAGGTGGGCAGGAGGTACACGGCTTACCGGTATATGATACCGTGCGCGAATGCGTTGAAGAGAAAGGTGCGGACACTTCAGTCATCTTCCTCCCCGCCAGATTTGTAATGGAAGCTGGTATAGAAGCGGTTCGAGCCGGCATCAAGTTAGTAGTTGTGGTTCCTGAACACATCCCGATTGCCGATATGCTGCTGTTACGACAGGAAGCTCAGCGCTGCGGTGCTCGCATTATCGGCGGCAATACTGCAGGAATCATTTCACCGGGACAGGCGAATATCGGCATTATTCCGGACGTTGCTTTCAAACCCGGCAGAGTGGGAACGGTTTCCCGTTCAGGTTCGTTGACGTACTACATTGCGGATACTCTGACGCGCGAAGGATTCGGCGAGACCACCTGTGTTGGTCTAGGCGGTGATCCGGTGTTGGGCAGCACTTTTTCGGAAATATTGCATCTCTTCGAGAAAGATCCCGATACCAAAGCCGTGGTTATGGCAGGTGAAATCGGCGGCGTGTATGAAGAGATGGCAACCGATACCATAAAACAGATGACCAAGCCTGTCATTGTCATGATTGGCGGTGTGTTTGCGCCTCCGGGTAAACAGATGGGACATGCCGGAGCTATAGTAGAAGGAACCATGGGCACGGCTGCTGCGAAGTTAGACGTGTTGGGTAATGCAGGCGCTCATCCTGCTAAAACCTTCGCAGACATTCCTCGAATACTCAACGAACAGGGAATATGAAACCTGATCCTTTCAGGGAATTAGTCGCCATTCTGGAGAAACTGCGCAGCCCGGAAGGATGCCCCTGGGATCGCGAACAGACCTTTGATTCTTTAAGACCCTACTTTCTGGAAGAGGCCTACGAAATACTACAGGCAATCGATGATGGAAAATACGCCCAGCTTGAAGAAGAGCTGGGCGATCTATTGATGCATATCGTCTTCCAAGCGCAGATTGCCAGAGAGCAGGACCTTTTTACTATAGATGATGTTCTGCGCTCGATTAATCGGAAACTAATCCGGCGGCACCCGCATGTCTTCGGCGAGGGAAAAGTCGAAAATAGTAAGGAAGTACTGGAAAACTGGGAGAAGATCAAGTTAGATGAAGGACCAAAGAGGCTGTTAGGTGGTGTACCTAAAAATCTTCCCGCTCTGCTGCGAGCCTTTCGGGTGCAGGAGAAAGCCGCGGGCGTGGGCTTCGATTGGGCTGAGGACAAGCAGGTTATTACCAAGATATTAGAGGAAATCAAGGAACTGCGCGCGGCGAAAACTTCCGGGGATCGGGAAAAAATCACAGAAGAATTCGGCGACCTACTGTTTTCCATGGTAAACTTAGCACGCTTTTGGGGGGTATCACCCGAAGAGTCTTTGCGGGGAACCGTAGAAAAATTCACCCGGCGGTTCAGCTACATTGAGGATGCTCTGAGTAAACAGGGTCGTAATGTCAAAGACAGTACACTTGAAGAGATGGACGTTCTATGGGAGGAGGCGAAGAGGAAAGGGATGTGATATTAAGTGAGTACTTTATTGAGTGCAATATATATATAAGTGCTGTTCTAAAAGTGTCACTCTCAGTCCGTCTAAGGCGGATAAACCCGCTGAAAGCGGAGCGAAGAGTCTCATGTCGGGGTCAGGGACACCATAGGCGCAGGCGGTCCCGACTACGGGATTGCTGGTTTGAATAATAAAAAGCGGGATCTGTCAGTCCCGCTTTTTTTGGTTTCTTAGTATTTATGAAAACGAGAGCCCCTGCGCGCCAATTCTTTTGTTCTTATTCCGCCAGTTCGCCCGTTCGATAACGGCTATAACTTCTTGCGATTGAAACGGTTTGGATACATATTCTTCCGCTCCCAAAGCGAGGGCTTCACGAATGGAATAATCCTGGCTGTATGCAGTCATAACGACCACTGCGGTCTTAGGATGTGTCTGCTTGATATTCTTCAGTAGAGAGAAACCATCCATATTGGGCATGTTGATATCGGTGATGACCACATCAAATTTTTGTTTTGAGAGCATATCCAGCGCATCCTTGCCATCTTCTGCGGTTTTATTGAAAACCGCGTGCGCCTCCAGCAGATCAGCTAACAATTTTCGAATATACTTCTCATCATCTACGATCAGAACACTTATAGATTTGTTGTCAGCGGCAGTGTTTTCATCCTGCAGCGTGCTCGTATAATTGCTTGGAAGTTTCATTTTACAAGTTTTGCTTTAGTACTTCATTCAGATCACGGGGCATCCGGCACGGCTTACCGTTACTATCGGCAAAGCAGTGCTCAGTATAACCCTCCACCAGTGGTTTTTCATCACATGTACGGAAGACGGCATAATTAAATTGGATGCGCGTCTCGGTAAATTTCGTTATCCTGCCATAAACGTTAAGAATATCGTCGTATTCAGCGCCTTTCCTGTATCGGCAATTGGCTTCAATCACCAGGAGCAGGTAACCATCTTTTTCAATCTCAGAATACGGCTTCCAGAGGTTGCGGATGAGATCGGATCGGCAAGCTTCAAAATAGATGAAGTAGTTCGAATGATATACCACACCCATCCGATCGGTATCGGCATAACGAACGCGCAGGGTTACCTTATGCCATTCACTTAGATCAGATTCTTTTACGACCGGTACCATTTCGCTTTTAGTATTGTTATATTTAGATGTTTTCCTGCTGAAATTCAAGGACTTTCGATAAACTTTTAAGGGTTCGCCTTATATTTTTAAGAGAAGTTCCCACATTTGCCCCTTATACAGAACAAATTAATGAGAATCTAACAGTGAATGTGGACAGGTTGGCAGGTCTATAACGAGGGAAGTCTATTCTTTCGCCTGCTCCCATTTCCCCATTTTGTAGTAACGTTCGTGCCTTTTTGCGATCAATTCATCAACAGGCAGGGAACTCAGTTCATTCAGCCCTTCAGAAAGAATTTCGCGGATATTATCTGCACATATATCGGGATAACGGTGCGCCCCACCAGGAGGTTCTTTGATCACACCGTTAATTAAACCGAGTTTTTGTAAATCGCTTGCAGTTACTTTCATCGCTTCTGCTGCTTTATGCGCCTGTGAGGAATCCCGGTAAAGTATAGAAGCGCATCCTTCAGGTGATATCACCGAATAGATGGAATTTTCCAACATAAAGACACGATCGGCAATGCCAATGGCAAGCGCACCTCCGGAACCACCTTCACCAATCACTACTGCGATGAAGGGGACGGGTAAATTCGCCATCACCATCAGATTACTAGCGATAGCTTCTGCCTGACCTCGCTCTTCAGCTCCTAAACCCGGGTATGCCCCCGGAGTATCAATTAAGCTTATCACGGGGCGCCCGAAACGCGCCGCCAACTCCATGAGTCTTTTTGCTTTTCTGTATCCTTCCGGATGGGGCATGCCGAAATTACGATATAGATTATCCTTTGTACCTCTACCTTTCTGGTGTCCTATTATCATAACGGAGGTTTCTTCCAGGCGACCCAATCCACATATAATCGCGGGATCATCGCTGAAGGCTCTGTCGCCATGAAGCTCAATAAAATCGGTAAAAATACGGCTTATATAATCCAGGGAATAGGGGCGGTCCGGGTGACGCGCTAATTGAACCCGCTGCCATCTGTTCAGCGATGAAAAAACATCCTTGCGAAGCTTTTCGGCTTTTTTCTCCAAGCGTGCGATTTCATCGTCCAGCTCTATCTTGCTGCTGCCGGAGAGAGCTTTCATCTCGTCTATCTTCTTTTCAAGCTCGATAATTGGCTTTTCGAAATCAAGGGCTAAACGGTCCGGCATCACAGTCCCTATTAACTTTTGATATCATTATTTGTATTAGTTCTTGACTTAATGGAAGCAAACTCCAGGCGTAAAAAAGTGATTTCGTCACGTTCATCACCATTCTGACTGGGAATGATTTTAAAATTCAATTTCTGGTTGTTGAGTGATTGAATTAACCTAATAATACGCTCATAAGGAACTTCGGCGGTAGAAAAGACCACTTCCTGAATTCCTTCTAAACCGATGAGCCGGTCTAATTCACCAACATGCCCGATAACCGGAATTCCTGATATAATCTTTCCAGCACCATCCTCGCTGAAATCCACATAACCCACTGGTTCCAGTTCACTTTTGGGATTGCAACTTAGTTGATCCCCAATCCTCCTGCCCAACTTATCCGTTCCGACAATCAATGTCTTCCGTTTAATAAAACTGCGAACAGCGCTCTTGGACTTCTTACGTACAAAGTTTCTGAAAAGTATCCTCCAGCCAGGCATGGATAGCATCATCAATATTCCAAACCATAAAACGACAAATCTTGAAAACGCCCATTGCCTGAAAAAATAGGTAAAAGTCGATGCCACTATTGCGCTTACGACCGCAGAATATAGTGCTTTCCGACCGGAAAATTTCCTCGCTCCATAGATGCCGAAATAGAAACCAGAAGCCAGGTAAAAAACGCTGAATATAGAAATGACAAGCCATATAACCGGATCGAAAACCGGATTGCCAAACCGGATCCAATAGCCGGTTAATGCAAAGATATTTAATAACAGAAGATCAACGCAGGGAACGGCTATGTTCTGGAATAGCTTAGCCAGTTTCTTCTCAACATCCTGGAAGAAAAAACCCAGAGTGATCAGACCTCTGGCAAAATGTGAAACGCTACCAGCCAAGTTTTTTTCGACAAAAAGGCGCATAGCCTGGTGGAAATAGTACCCTTTATCAATGTTTGACCTGCGAGTACTTTCACCCTTGAAATGAACAATTTGTGTTTGTGGATTATAGAGAACACGGTAACCTTTCTTACGAATACGATAACACAAATCTAAGTCTTCACCATACATGAAGTAATCACCATCGAACCCGTCCAATTCCTCCAGAAGAGTGCGCCTTACCATCATACAGGATCCCGAAAGAGCGTCCACTTCATGTTCTCGATCAGGATCGCGGTGAGTTAATAAATAGCGGCTGAAAACGGGGCTACGCGGGAATAGAGATGCCAACCCGGACAGATAGCTGAAAGCCGCCCAGGGTGTAGGGAATCCCCGCATGCTGCGCGGTTCAAAGCGACCGTCAGGCATTATTATCTTGGGTCCGACAGCGCCGATAAATTTGGAAGATTTCAGACTGTCAAAGAGTATTTGTAGAGTATCTTCCTGAACGAAAGAGTCAGGGTTGAGAATCAGTACTGCTTCACCGTTAGCGATATTGAATGCCTGGTTATTGGCTTTAGCAAAACCGACATTTTCTCCGTTTTCAATCAGGATGACGTCAGGATAGTGCCCCTTCACAAATTCAACGGAATCATCTCCGGAAGCGTTATCAACCACGATAATCTCAACAGTCAGACCACCACAAGCTTTTTGTATTGACTGCAGGCATTGGTCCAGGAAGGGCCGCACATTAAAGTTAACAATAACTACTGTTATGTCCACCCTATCCATATCTACAGGGTTCCAAATAATTGCTTTATCTTCAGCACCCACACCATCCAGATCGCTTCCCGGACGATATTGGAGGACATCTTTGATTTACCACCAACACGATCGGTGAAGACAATAGGAATTTCCTTAATCTTAAAACCCCTATTCCAAGCCCTGAAGCTCATTTCGATCTGGAATGAATACCCATTGGAATGAACTTTATCCAGATTGATCGTTTCTAAAACCTTCCGTGAAAAACATTTGAACCCACCGGTGGGATCTTTAACCGGCAAACCTGTGATTAGTCGTGTATAGAGGGAAGCACCGTAGGAGAGGAGTAACCTGTGCAACGGCCAGTTTATCACATTAACTCCATTTACATATCGCGATCCCAGGACAAGGTCAACATCCTTGATAGCTTTGAGAAACTCCGGCAATACATCCGGAGAGTGGGAGAAATCAGCGTCCATCTCAAAGACATAGTTATAATCATGCTGGAGGGCATATTTAAATCCGTCAACGTAAGCTGTTCCCAACCCCATCTTCCCCGAGCGTTCCATCAGATGAAGTCTTCCCTTGTATTCGTCTTGAAGTTCCTTAACCGCTCCAGCAGTGCCGTCGGGCGACTTATCATCGACAATCAGTATTTCAAATTGAGGTCCCTGCTTTAGTACTTCCGGAATTATTTGACTAATATTTTCGAGTTCATCATATGTCGGCATTACTACAAGAGCTTTGCCCTCAGCAATTTCATCAGAATTCACAGGCTCTTTCCTCCTATAGCTGCCTTTAGATGTGTAAGTTGCTTTCTATATTCATTGAGTCCGTTCTTTACGTCAAAGGGTTTGAAGCGAAGTTCCCCAGCTATTTTATCCAAACAGAAAGTTGAGTTTTGGGGTCGCAGCGCTTTCTGATCTAAATCATTGGTCTTCATCGCACTGATGCGGTTGGGATCTTCATCGAATGTTCTGGCAATTTCACGGGCGAAATCATATCGGCTGATGGATTCTGATCCGGATATATGATAGATTCCCCGTTTGCGCAACTGGATTATGCGCGCAATCCCTCTGGCTAAATCGTCAGCCAACGTGGGATTACCTATTTGATCATCGACGATTTGCAGATCCTCATCGCACTCAAGCTTGGTTCGGATGAAATCCACGAAGTTGCTCCTGATCATAGGCGCTACGCCGTAGAGTAACTGCGTACGCACTATAGTTTCTTGAATGTCGGAACCCCGCATGGCATTTTCGGCAGCTAATTTTGATTTACCGTAAAAGCCCAGGGGACGAGGCAAATCAGTCTCCCGGTAAGGAGGATCGTTGCCATCGAACACGTAATCGCTGGATATCTGTATGAGGTGGGCATCCACTTTAGCAGCAGCCCTGATAAGATTTTCCACCGCGTGAACGTTTACGCGCCAGCATAATTCACGCTCATCTTCACAGCGATCCACTCCGGTGATAGCGGCAGTATTAATAATAATGCCCGGTTGGTTCTCAAGTATGGCATCAACGACTTCACTGCGCCTGGTGATATCCAGGGAGATATATTTATAGGAATTCCCGGTCAGAAAGCTGTCCGCTGACAAGTCAATACCGATTATATCATTGGTTGATGATAGCAGTTCATGCAGCTTCTGTCCTAATAAACCGTGACAGCCCGTAACAACGATCCGTTCGGCATAAGGTATAAATTGTTCCATCACATCATCTGCGGTCATGGTTACACCCATATATGTCCAGTTAGCCCAATTCATCATCTATCATTTTCACCCTTCGCGTCTTAATTAAGGTAACTTACTTCCGTTTTGCCTGAATTCCTCCAGTTTTACGAGGATTTCAGGATTAGTAACTGCCAGGATCCTGGCAGACAGGCACGCTGCGTTGATAGCTCCAGGTTTTCCAATAGTGGTAACTCCGACCGGTATGCCAGCAGGCATCTGGACACTCGACAACAGGGCGTCCATCCCTTGAAGTGAAGATGCCGCAAGGGGAATCGCGATTACAGGCAGCAGACTATGTGCAGCACAAGCACCAGCTAAGTGTGCTGCCATCCCCGCAGCGGCTATTATCAAGGCATAGCCATTATCCGCTGCTTCGTTAGCTAACTTAGCAGTAGCATCAGGCTGGCGGTGAGCAGAACTGACATGCCAGTCCGCTGAAATTCCAAAGTAATCTAAATAGGGCTGCATATGTTCCAATGTCTGCCGGTCGGATTCGCTGCCCATAACGATTAAGACTTTTTTTTGATTCTGCATACTCAGACTATTCTGTTTCACAATTAGTATATATTGTTATTATCTACTTTAAAAGTGCTTAATATAACTTCCACTTGCCGCAGGAAGGGCTCCTTTTCACCTCTGGGAAAGAATACTTCTCCTTCGATCAGATAGGCGCGCTTATCATTCGGATTAAAAAACGCTCGGCAGACAAAGGGACCTCCCCCTTGTGGACCCTTGGTTTCCCACAGACCCCACATTTCCAGGGCGGGAAGTCCAGCAACCTCAATCTCCTTAAAATGCAGGTAATCGAGATTAGCCTGAACCGTATCGGCAAAACTGGCAGCCAACATAGACCAGGTCTGGTAAACCCATGAAGTATCAACCGGATTTGCCAGAAGCGGCTCTGATTTCCACAGCGTGATCCAGCGTCCCGGTGCCAGTCCGCGCTTTAACCGCAGCCATCCATCATCCTGTTCTTCACGGACAATATAATAGTCATGAGGAATACGCATATCAAAGCCATAGCGTTCCCGCACGTCAGCGGCTAACTTCTTCTGTTCATGTCTGCGGTAGAGATCCTTTTTCACTTTTTGCGTTCGGACATCATCGAAAATGCTGAAAAGCTCACCGCCTTCTTCCTGAAGCTGGCTTATCATACTCGCAGGGTCAGCCATTACGAGGATCATCATTTGCTGATCCTTAGCCCATTCATTCTCCTTGCTGAAGACGAAGTACTCACCATTACTAACTCCCTGGACGATTTCAGGTGAAAGCATGTTGAATACGAGTTGGGAAACCGGGCCAGACTGGTTTAAAACGGCTACAATCAGAAGGTTTCGACTGGTCTGAACATTGGCTATCTCATCCATACCGGCGAAGACGGGGTTGAAGCGTCTTTCCGGTTGAGGTGTTTCAATTATAGGGCAGAATACTTGTAGTAGGGTGTTTTCTATACTATCGCGCAATTCCGGGTCGATGAGAATGCACAGGGAGTTTTCCTGTCCGGTTGCTTCCGGTTTAATGGTGCAACCTGATAATAATATAATTGTCAGCGCGATGATGACAAATAATCCCGTAACATTGCCAGGGTATATTTTTCTTTTAAGGTTGTGCATGGATTAACCTAATGCTTTCTAAAGAGAAAGAGGGTGGATGACCCCTGTCCCGGTTTGAATCCGGATATAAAGCTTATGCATCCTACTAAAAAACCTCGCAATGCCCTAAACCAGGACTTCAAGCCAGTAACCCAGCTTGTTTCGGAAAGCAGGGCGTGATAAAAGGGATCCATCAGCATCGAAAGGGTCCGTTCCTCCTGCATTCCCCTGGGCTTGAGCAACGACGTCAGATCTCTCGAACGGAAATGATAGAGGTGGCGCGGCGCATCCCATGCCACCCAATGCGCTTTATAAAATTTGGCGTCTATCGATTCAGGATTGGGAACCGCAATCGCCAAACGACCACCGGTTTTCAAAGATGCGCAGATTTTATCCACAGCCTTAGACAGGTCAGGCAGATGTTCTAAAGAGTGCCAGAGTGTAACTAAATCGTACTTCTCTTCGGGCAGGTTAAGATCAGCAGGGTCACCCACTAAAACGTTGCAACCGTTCCGCCCAGCGATTTGCGCGGCATCCGGCGAAATTTCCACTCCGCTAACGTCCCATCCCCGCTTCTGCATATGGACTAAAAACTCCCCTGTACCACAGCCGACATCAAGCAGATTGCCAGTCGATAAGTCTCTGCTGACCTTTACCTCCTTCCATTTGAGCATGAAGTGGCGTATAGTGCGAAAGAGTGAACCAAATAGGCCACCACCACTGCTTAAATGCGGATCGTAATAACCGGAAGGGTAGTATTTATGCAGTTCTTCCGCACGCGGTCTTGGATTTAGAAACAAAAATCCGCAGGATGAACAAGCGACTATTTTGTAAGCATTATCCTGCGGTTGATCTGACGCCCGTTCGGCTTTAGATTTCAGGCGATCTGCGACACTAAGTAATTGCTGGTGCGTGTGCGATCCACAAATGGGGCAGGGGATTTCCTCGAAAACTGCGGGGTGATCCCCTACTCCAGTATTATTCATATTCTTTCCAGTGTGCGGCAGGTTCAAAGTAAATCCGCAAACCGATTTCAAGGAAAAGTCCGGTGAAATCAACTTCAAAGGTATCGTAGGTTGATGATCCATCGGGATTTTGCCAATAGACGATTTCACCGATTTTTGTGTAGCCTTCATCACGAAAATATTTAAACCTGTTGATGGCAGCCCAACGGAAACCTCCGCCTAATTTGAGAGATAGCGCATCCGAAAGAAAGAGTTCCGCGGCGAGACCACCCGTAAATCCGAATGAGCGGCCGTGAGCTCCGTAAACTCCTGCACCGTAACTCTGGGCAGCAACCTGCGATGCTTCTATGTCCAGCGAAGCTAAATAAAATGCAGGACCAGCACCGAATTGAAGATTTATCCTTGGAGTGATATGCCAGTAGTAGTTGGCAGTTACGAATATTTCCGTAGTGTTCATAAACACTCGTCCAACCTGGTCCGATTCTCCGGCTTTGCCAGCAACTGCCGTAGCACTGTCAGTTCCCAAAACGTTCACACCAATATGCCAGCCGAAGTAGTCTTCGGTCTTGTAAAGCAGGGAAATACCGCCTGAGAAAGCGCCGATAGATTCGCTGTACTCTTTTTGAGCGTAACCCTGGGTTCCGGAAAATTCTTTCGCAAACCTGTTAGGATCGGCGTTATCCAGGTACAGACCGTATCCGCCGCGCAATTCGATTCCGTATTTATGTTCGACGTCTTCCGCCTGCCCGATATTGGCAGTACAGAAGAGAACCGCAAAGCTTAAGATAGTCAGCCAATTAAGCGCGCGCATTATACCTCCTATATTCCGTATGTATGATTGTTCAAAGTTCATTGCGGTGCAATATTTGCGTAGTTTCACGTTTGCCGAAAGCAAAATGCTGAATTACCACAGATCCCCGGTAAAGCTTTTTCATAATCTGGCGGTCGCTTACCCTTCTCACCTTCTGGACTGCTTTTCGCTTGCGTAAAGCGTGAAACAGCAATAGAGGTAGAAGAAATTGTACCTGAAGTGCGGCAGGTCCACGACGAAAATCACCGCGCAGGAATGAAACAAATATTGTACCCCACTCAAGAATAATTCTTAAAGGCAAAATCCAGACCAATCTCGTTATAGAATAGTTTTTCAGCAAACATATAATGCTGTTGCGGTGGTTCAGATACATTTTATGCCGTTCGGTGTTGGGAAGCGTATGCCCGGAAAAATGATATACCACCGCATGAGATATGCGGGCAAAACAGTACCCAGCCAAATGCAAACGCCAGGCTAAATCGACCTCCTCCATGTGAGCGAAAAAATCTTCGTCTAAAAGCCCAACAGCTTGAACGGCTTCCCGGCGGTAAATGACACAGGTCCCACATGCCCAAAATATCTCTGAGTAATGATCGTATTGACCTTTATCCTCTTCAAGCGCCATGAAAGTTCTACCGAAGGCGAAAGGATATCCGAAAATATCCATGAGCCCACCGCAGGCGCCGGAATAGTCGAAGCGGTTTCGTTCTCTGACGTTCAGCAGCTTGGGTTGAGCACCACCCAACTGCGGATCATCATCCATAGCTTTCACGAGAAATCCCAGCGCTTCAGGAGCCAGAACGGCGTCATCATTCAGTAGAAGGACGTATTCTGCGTCGGATGCTGAGATACCTACGTTACAACCACCGGCATACCCCCGGTTTTCTTCGAGGCGGATCTGACGCACTTCCGGAAATTCGGAAGAAACCATCTGGCAGCTATCATCCTCAGACCCGTTATCTATCAAGATAACTTCTAATTCTTTTAAGTCAGATTGAAATATACTCTTCAGACAATCCCTTAATATTTCCACACCTTTAAGGTGAGGAATGACGATACTCATTCTAGGGCTTACTGGAGGCGTCACTGATCATCACCTTGTGTCAACTGCTGGTAATGCTCAAGTCTCTCTTTAGCCTCCGTATCATTCGGATGCCGTAACAGCCAATCGGTAAGTAGTTCTTCCGCGCTTAAGAAATCTTCCTGACGTTCGTACACCATTAAAAGACCGCCTACAACAGATCCGCTATTGGGGCTCTTCACAGCTAATTCCTCGTATATTTCACGCGCCTTATCCAACTGTCCAAGTTGCAGGTAAGTCATCCCGACTTTCATGGACAGGTCTTCATCCAGTTGACCGGTGCTGACTTCCTGCATGAGAAACTGCGCTTCCTCATCGAGTCCCAATTGCCGGTAGGCAGTTGCCACCTGCAACTTCATTTCTGGGGAGGAGTCTTTATCTAATGCCCTTTCAAACATGGTTTTTGCAGAAAGCGTGTCTTTAGTCCATTGCAAATAAACAGCGCCATATCGGAAAAGATTCTCAGCGGATGCATTCTGTCTTTTTGACAAACGCTCCAGACGTTTGGTCAGCTCTTCCGGTCTTCCCAAATCGGCATATAGTTGACCTATATGCAGCACGATCTCATGGGAACTTATGGGAACAACCTCATCCGGAAGGTATCTTTCCATACTATCTACTAAGAATAACACCTTATCGCGGTCAGAAAGCTGGTCGAAATCGCGCAGGGTTTCATCCGGTGGCCTGTCAGGATCGTAAACTGCCGTGCCCGGCCTATCCTTCACCAGGTAGTGAGTGGCAAGCTGGAGGTAAGCGCTACGGTAATTTTGCAGCAGCCGGTGAACGTTTTCATCGTAATGGATATCGGGATTATCCAAGTTGCGGTAATATTCTTTGTATACTGTCAGTAAATTTTCCAACAGTCTATCCGGATCAATCCGCTGACCCTTTTCCGGATTAACCTGAAAAGCCAGTCCTTCCATAGTCAGATGATCATTTAATCCGATCATATTGCTATTGGAGACTGTAACAGCGAAATAGATGGGGCGCTTCCAATTGTTCTCCCGAATAATATCGATGATCATCATGTCCTGAACGCGGAGGAAGTTATTTTCGCCGGTATCTCCGGCGCCGGTGGGTAAGTGCATGGTAGCAGGGACGTCCCATTCTATGGTTCCGCTATCGGGTGTCTGTAAACTTATCTTCGTCGGTTTTTGGGGATCGTTCTTGGGCCAGTAGCGCAGACGAAGTGCGGTTAAATCGTGTTGATCTAAGTAGCGATCGATGAAATCATCGCTGAAGGAGATGGGAACTTTAGGTTCATCGTGTTTGAGCTGCTTTATGTACCATCCGGTGTTAAGCAATGAGAGGTTGACGATCCTTATATCTTTGCGCAGACCGACAACTTCCTGCAGATACCAAAGGGGAAACGTATCGTTATCGCCATTGGTGAAGATCAAGGCGTCCTGTTCGCACGTTTCCAGAATGTTACGGGAATAATCATAGGCAACGTAATTGCCGGATCGGTTGTGCATGCGGTAATTTTTGGCGAACATATTAAACGGCACCGCCAGAAACACCACTCCTAAAAGAGCCGCAGTGAAGGAGACTTTGTTCTGTTTCTTCAGCCATTTAATGACGGAATCCAAAAGCCCTTGTGCACCTATCCCAATCCAGACAGCAAAAGCGTAGAAACTGCCCACGTAAGCGTAATCCCGTTCGCGCGGCTGAGGGTTATCCTGGTTCAGATAGGCAATAACGGCATAACCGGTCATGAAGAAGAGGGTAAAAACAATTAAAGCTCGGCGCCGATCCTTAGACGCATGGTGAACCAAACCCCACAATCCCAACAACAGCGGCAGAGCGAAGAACTTGGAAAAATCCACACTTGCCCCCTGAAAATCGCCCTCTTGCCCCACGTACTGCCAGAGGAAATAACGGTTGTACATATGACCCACCTGATAGCGCCAGAAAAAATCAGTTTCACTCTTATAATTGGGATCGTTGTTCCAGCGGCGGGGCAAAATGCCAGTGTCACCGTACTGTTCACGATTCAGATAGGACAGGAACCGTTCGATGGTATCCGGATTGTTCTCATCTATGGGTGGATCAAGATTGGAGCGGATGAAGATTACTCCGTAGGTGGAGTAGCCCAAAATAATCAGAAAGGTGGAGATAAGCGCCAGGGAAAGCACTCTCTGGCGATTTTTAAGAGCATAGTAACAGGCTAAAATAACCGCGACGAATATTATCAGCGGAATTATTGCTCCTATACTGAATGTTCCGGGCAGCCATTTCACAACACCGGGATAAATGACGACAAATCCGGCGATAGTCGCGGCAATAGCAATAGAGAAAGTATATAAGCTGAACTTCCTTTTGCGGAAGTAGATAACCAGAGCAATCGCAGGCAGAGCTAATATATTCAACAGGTGAACGCCGATGGCTAATCCGATAACATAAGCTATAATCAGGAGTAACCGGTCACTAACAGGATCATCCGCTTCATCCGCCCACCTGACGATAAGGTAAAAAACGAGTGCCGTGAAAAACAGGCTGATGGAATAAACTTCAGCTTCCACAGCGTTAAACCACTGGCTGTGACTGAACCCGTATGCAAATGCACCTATGGCAGCGCTGCCGTAAGTGATCAAAGCGTCATAACCGGTCTCTACAATGCCTCGATAATGACGGATCAGCCGCACGATGGTCAGGTATAGGAGCATTACCGAAAGCGCAGAAACCAGAACGCTGATGAGGTTAACGCGCCAGCCAATATCCCCAAAGGGGATCATCGTGAACATTTTACCTAACAACAGGTAGAAGGGTGATCCGGGAGGATGTGGAACTCCCATGATCACCGAACTGGCGATGAATTCACCACAATCCCAGAATGACAGCGTGTCTGCTACTGTAGCAAGATATATAATCAGCGTCAGCACGAATATAATCGCGGCGATGGTGCGGTTGGCGTATTTTAAACTCATTAGCTTTTTAGGATATTTTGGATAAATCAACTAATTAGATTGAGGATTAAATTTACGAAATTATAACTTGTATGTCAAGCGAAATTGTCCATGTAAACTTTGCCATATTCAGAAATATTTGTTATTATACTACGAACTCTTTATTTGGTTCACGAAGAATGCCTGATGAGTTTTTCAAGAGTTGGCGATCATGAAAAAGAAGCAAAGTTATACATTTAAGAATGCCACAGTAATTACTTACGACCCGAAGAACAGGACATTCACCGGTGATGTGTGCATAGAAGATGGAATTATAACTGCTATTGGCGCGGATTTGGCTTGTAAAGATGATCTGATCGATGCGAATGGTAAACTACTCCTTCCCGGTTTGATTCAGTCGCATGTGCATCTCTGCCAGACTTCTTTTCGCGGTAAGGCGGACGGTCTTGGTCTGATGCCCTGGCTTGAGAGCCGTATTTGGCCCCTTGAAGCTGAGCACACACCAGAATCGATATACCAATCTGCCAGGTTAGGATTAGAGGAAATGATCCTTTCCGGCGTTACCACAGTCTGCACCATGGAGACCGTTCATCACACCGGTTCAGTCTTCAGCGCCTGTGAGGATGCGGGTGTTCGAGCTATAGTCGGTAAAGCGCTTATGGATCGTGGTCAGGGCGTTCCTGAAAAGCTCATTCAACCCTGGGATGAAGCACTATCTGAATTGGAAGAACTGCACAAAGAGTTTCATGATTCTGAAGACGGTAGATTGAAGATAGCGGTGACACCGCGTTTCGTTCTGTCCTGCAGTGAAAATCTATTGAGAGAGGCGTACGATTTTGCAGTGAAACACGATCTGGTATTTCACACGCATGCATCGGAAAACATAAAGGAGGTTGAGTCAGTACGCAGTGAATTGGGATGTGGTAACATTGAATACCTGCATCGCTTAGGAACACTGGGCGAGAAGACACTCCTCACGCACGTCGTCTGGCCGGAAGATGGAGAACTTGACCTTATCAGGCAGACCCAAACGAAGGTAGCACATTGTCCCACTACGAACCTGAAATTAGGATCGGGGATCGCCCGGGTAGCGGAAATGTTAGAGAGGGGAATACAGGTCGGTTTGGGTAGCGATGGTGCGGCTTGCAACAACACGCTGGACTTGTGGGGGGAAATGAAGTTGGCGGCGTTGTTGGCTTCCTATAAATCCGGGCCAGGGTCTGTTGATCCAGGCAAGATTCTGGGCTTGGCTACACTTGGCGGAGCTAGAGCTATCGGCTGGAATGACGAAATCGGTTCCATCGAAGTTGGCAAACGAGCCGATCTCATCATGGTAAATCCGGACGGACCTCACTGGCAGGGGGGGGATGACTGGTTCAGTAAAATTGTCTATTGCGGTAAAGCTGCTGACGTTGAGCTGGTTATGGTGAATGGTTGCATGCTGGTGGAAAATGGAAAGTTAATCTGAACCTTAATATAGAATTCAGTCATTCGGGCAAAGTACAGAATCTGACTGAATTCTCGAACGGACTCCAAGAGTTCGATCTCATCTGCTATCTATCTGTACTAAAAGAACGGATCAGGTTCTTAACGTTGTCGTCGGACGGGTTCTGCTTCAGGTAGGATTTTAGATAGGGAATGCCTCTGTTGGGATCGTTCAGGAAGTTAGTGTAAATAACACCTACGTTATAAAACAACCTGGCATTGACCGGATCGTATTCTAAGGCTTTCAGAAAGGCAGTTAAAGCACCCTGATAATCACCGGCGGCAGCTAATGAATTGCCTCGATCTTTGTGGATATTAGATATATTGAAGTTGATCTCACCTCTTTCACTTTCAGATAGACGTGGCGCAATAAGTCCGCGTTTATAAGCGGTCAGCGCCAGATCACCCTGACCTAAATGCCGAAAAGAGATACCCAACTGGTTGTGTAGCGAACCGCGCGGTTCACCCTCCATATAATTCAGTGCTTTTCCAAATGCTCCTTCAGCACGGGAGGTATCCGGCATATCACGTGAAAGATATTCATCACCGCGGCTTAAGTTCAAGTTGATGAGAACCTGACGGGATTTAAAGTCGGCAGCATCTATGTTATGCCTTAAGCCAGGTACAGTTGCACGAGTATATGGCTGATTATAGGCATAGAGTATTCCTCTTGATGTGAGATCCTCACCCACGTTTTTCCATTTCAGATCATAGGGGAAAAGACTCTTGGTCAGGTATTTTTGCCCGGGAGCTTTCTGCAGGTAAGCAATGCGGGCAGACTGGTAATCCAGCAAGCTGCGTCCAGTTAAGGATCGAGCGCGATCAACCAGCGCCTTCATCCGCACGGCTTTATCGAAGACTTCCACATCGGGCTGGTATCCTTCTGCGTAACGCAGGTAGAGAGCCGCGAAGCTGGAGTTATCATTCTTGGTGAAAACCGTGCCTGATCCGGCAGTATCTAAGATCAGTTTACCATAGTCTTCCGCCAGCCGGTAGTCGGACCGGTCAACTTTGCCGTAGTTTAAGATTAACAGTAAGAAGACAAGCCCACCTAATACAACTGTGAAATAAGCCCGTTCCTGCTTGCCTCCCAGTTTTCCCCATAGCCATATCAGTCCATTTCCCACATAAATCAAGCAGGCGAAAAGAGCAGGGAGATAGTAGGGATCTATATCCGGAATGCGGTAGAACGCCGCCAGAATGATATTGGCTGAAATCAGGATGAGAGCAAAGATGAACCGGTCAAAGTAATATTTATAACTCACCACCGCCCCGAATATAGTCGCAGCGATTCCCAACCACCACCAGTTTTCGATCATGAGTGATAAAAACAGAACCAAGCTCGCCCAAAGATTCGCAAGAGAGAAGGTCGCCGCTTGCTGGTATTGGGAGGCGGTGATATGGTTAATCAACAGACTGAGACTGGAGGGATGTCCCCAGTCCGCTAATGGTGATACTGAAGCGCGCGCTGGTAGATACAGATAAACGGATAGCCCCAGCACAAATAGGATGGCAGAAACAGGCAGTACTCTCACATTGATTTTATAGTCCTGTTTGAAGAACATATATATGATAGCGGGCAACAGGATTATTGCCGTGAGGTGATGCGCTAACGACAAACCGAGCAGGTAGGCAATCAGGAGCCATTTACTTGAACGATCACTAAATGCGAGGAGGGTAATGACGGCGATAAATGCCACATTCAGGTTATAAACTTCCACACCCACGCTTTCCGCCCAGAATGAGGGGGTGAACGACCATAGCAGAGCTATCAGAGAAGCGGGTGTGGGATTCTGCCTGCCTTTGAATAGAAAGAACAGAATGGGAAGCACTGTCAGTGACAGCAACATGGACAGAAGATTGGCGCTCAGAGCGGGCTTGAGGAATCCGGTCAGCAGGACGAAGAGGTTGCCCAGCAGAGTGAACAGAGGATAACCAGGCGGGTGCGCTATTCCCAGTGTTTTGAACACGAGGGAGAATTCACCACTGTCGCCAATATAGACGGTGCGGCACATGGTGCTTGCAAAAACAATCCCGCTAACGAGCAGCGGGATCAACCAACCCAGCAGGGCTGGATCTTTTAAGGACCCGGTCTTCAAATATAAACCCTTCGGTTATTGGATATATCGGTCATCTCATAAGTATCATCTTAGCGCTGGTGCGGTTCTGATCAGTAATCAGTGTGTAAATATACACTCCCGATGCCAGGTTACTACCGTTAAAGGTGGCTTGATGCATCCCCTGGTTCTGTCTGCCATCTGCCAGCGTGGCGATGAGGCGTCCCTGCAGATCATGGACTTTAAGCACTACGTGACCGGCTGCTGGCATGAAGTAGTTGATAGTCGTGGAAGGGTTGAAGGGATTGGGGTAATTTGATAGAAGTGTATGTATGTCAGGATTTAGCAAGTTATCATTTCCTTCAGCCCAAAGAACCTGATGGTAGTACAAGGCACCCATATCCGCTACAGTTTCATCAGGATCAAGGGGGCTGTCCGGGCTGCCCGCATCAACGCAGGGTGAACCTTCCAGCAGGTTGAAATCCTGAGCCAAACGATCTACGAATAGTGGATCTGAGAATAGGTTATAGTACGCATCACAGGAATCTCCATTAGCGTTGGTAGTACTGAGTACTCCAAGTTCAGGTGGAATCGTACCGAAGAAATCGCCGTTTTCGTTGTTATGGAAACTGTTGTAAGTAGTATTGACGTTCTGGCAGTCGTCAAAGAATATTCCGCCGTTGCCGGTATTTCCTTCCACTATGGAATTTATAATCGTCGCAGTTTCCATACTACTGAAACAGACGCCTCCACCCCAGGGCGCGTAGTTGCCGGTAATGGTGCAGTTTACAATAGCTGCATCGGAATCAACTAGGTATATGGCTCCGCCGCTATTATCGGCTGTATTATTATATAAAATACAGTGATCTATGACCGGATTAGCACCGTCACAACTGATGGCGCCGCCAGTGCTCTGTGCTGAATTATCGACAAGCAAACAGTGGCTGATCACCGGGTTAGAACCAGCGCAATAGATAGCTCCACCGCGGTAATCGGGATCGGATCCTGTTGCTCTGCCATTTTCTAATATACAGTAGGACAGACGGCTGCTGTCTTCAGATTCGATAAAACGTATCCCGTTCCAACCATCCTGGAGGTCTTGCGACAGAAACCGTATGGAATCGTCCTTGATCGCTTCTGCGTAGAGCCAGCCGTTCACTGTCAGCTTGTAGTGCCCCATGAATTCCACCGTAACGCTGGGATTGACGGTCAGGTATTCTCCGTATGGGATCAAGATGTCTCCTTCCACTTGATAAGGAGACCCAACCGCATCCCATGTGCCCGAGACGTCGCCAGCGGGAACCACCGTTTGGGCGTAGGTTCCTATCGAAAGTAATATGCAGAAAATGCACGCAAGCGTGACAATTCTTAACATTTTCAAATCCTCTTCAGAATAGAATTTAACTGATTTGGCTAAATCGTAAGCTTATCTTGCAGTTGACCTAATGAGGTTTCGCATGAATTCACAAAGAGTATTGCAACATCTATACCCAGCTTACGCCCAGAATGAGAAGCAAGGCGATCAACACCATCATTAAGCCTTCGCCTGCGATTAAACCGGAAGCTAATGAAGCGCCGTAACTGTCAACCGCCTGGGGATTCTTTCGATTACACATGTAAGTTAGAATGGCACCCAACCACATGGCGACAGAATAATAAGCTGGTACAATAAAGGCGATCCCCAGCGCTACCGGTGAAGGCAGCCATTTAGCAATTCCCTTTACCTTGTGCATTATTGTAACAATGATGCCGAATAGAGCTCCAACGACTGCAGCCCAGAGAGCGCTGGGTTCCAGGCTGGATACTCCTTCAGCCAGAACTTTCGCCATCAGATGCCAGGCGACCACAGCAGGACCAGCGAAGGTTTCGCCGGGGATTTCATAAGCAGCGGTCAACAGACGATAGACTGCCGCAGCTACAAAGATTCCTGTTACGACGCCAATTAATTGGGTAATCACCTGTTTACGGATGGAAACTTTCAGTATGTATCCCGCTTTCAGATCGTGCATCAGGTCGCCAGCCTGGCTGGCTCCGGCAGCGGTGATACCTGCCGCCATCAGGTTGGTAGTTATCTTACCCGGATCTAACAGACCGTAAACTACCTGGGTGATCTTTCCCATTGCGCCGACCGGGTTTATATCGGTTTCCCCGGTGGCACGTACAGCCACACTGGCTATGAAGAGGGACAAGATGACTGCCAGAATACCCATCCAGATGGGGATGCCAAAATATAGATAAGCAATGGTAGCGGTGAGGGCAGTAGCCAAAGACATGCCAATGAACCACCAGGACATAGGAAAGGGGTCAGGAGCATCATCTTCTTCATCAGCAGCTTTGCTTCCGGCTGTAACCTTTTTTAGGGAGGTGAACGTCCGCGCTATGGTTTTATATTGCAGAGCCAGACTAGTGAAACCTGCGGCTACCATGCATGCTACTCCGGGCCATAATATCCATTTCAAAGCATCTCGATAAATGGTAGTTCCTCCTGAATATTCGATCAACCCCATGTGGTTTAAAATGGGCGTAATGATTCCCCAGGCCAAGATTGATCCCCCTAAGAGCGACCAGCCTACTTTGGGACCTATTAGAATGCCTGCCCCCAGCATCATGGGGGATAGGTTAATACCTATCGTAAGAATAGCGAACCCCAAACCGAGCACTCCCCATGAAAGCCCGAAATCGTTAAAACTTAAATCCTCCAGAGAAGTTAAACCAAGCGGTTTAATAGACATCACCAGTTTAAAAAGTCCCGCAAAGATAGCAGCATAGAAAAGCATCTTCGCTTTCTTCACAGCTTCTGCACCGGATGCGTACATAGCCTTGATCGTTTCTGCTGCTGCGGTTCCCGTTGGATACTTTAGCTTTTCGATAACAATCATTTGTTTACGCAGCGGTACAGCGAAGAATACTCCCAAGAAAGCGATGGCAATCCCCCAGAGAATAAGTTGTCCGTAGGTAAGAGGAGCCTTTCCCTGTTCCTGGAGAATCAGTTCGAGCGCGGGAATGGAAGCTGTCAGCCCGGCAGCCGAAGCCATAGTTCCGGCGGATGATCCCGCAGTGGCTGTGATGAGGTTCTCCTTGTCCGTGTAAGGGCGGCTAAGGGTGCCGGAAATGGTTTTAAAAATGGCGAAGGAGATCACTGCGGCAGTGATGGAAGCGCCGAACGTCCAGCCGATTTTCAGACCTATGCAGATGTTGGAAGCGCCAATCAGACAGCCGACAAACAGCCCTGATACTACGGCACGAAAGGTTAATTCCGAATATGTTTTTTCCATGTCAATTCCTTTTGGGTTCCGTCAGGATGTCCCGGCAGTGTTCTTTTGTAATACAATAAACTTAACAAAAACCATTCAATATTCAAAACGCAAATAACACAAAAGGCTGATACACCGAGTATTAAATAGAATTTTGCTAAAATCCCATAAACGTACCCTGCCCGCGGCGTTTTTCTACTTTAAGATCCTGTAGTTGCAAAGATTTGATGTTAATCTTCAGGTAGTACCCCTGTCCTATTCCCAATGGATTCCAGACCAATCTCCCTTCCCAACAGTGCATATCGCGGTAAATAGTCAGACCTGCCGATACAACTTCGTGGTTGATCAAATCCACGCGCGTGTTATAGCTTAATTGCCAGTTCTGTGTAAGGGAAGCATCCACGGAAGCATTCATCCAGAAAGTATCGGTGGGATTGTTGGGATTGGCACGGCTGGATGAATAACGAAACGAGAGCGAAAGACTCCAGGGGACTTTGCCCAAGAACCACTCCTCTTTGGGGAAGGTGCGAGGTGTGGGCTTAAGGCTAGTATCCGGCTCCGCTCCTGTAAAATCGCTCTTCTCATCTTCTTTTAGTAAGATCTCATCGTGAGACCGCACTAAAGTGCCCAAAGAGAAACTGGTATTGGTGGAAAAGTTGAAGTTGGTTAGACGCAGGATCTTCCCTCGCTCAGGATCGAAGTAGAATTGGTTGTACTCAGCCGTGCTTCCATATTTATAAAAACTATGCGTAGTGGACAGATCCAGTGATAGTGACTCCAGGGGACCAAGTGGCTGGGAACTGTTAATCGGCGAGGCGCGGAAACTGGTTGAGAAGGGGCTAAACTTCAAGCTGTCCTTGGCGAAATTGTAGCTGGTGGAGAAGTTCAAATTGAACAAATCGCGTTTCTTGATGTTTTCACCCGATCCGTATTTCATCTGGAAGAGGTTGCTAAGTTGAAAATTCAGCGCCATCTGTTTTCCGGAAATGGTGGAACCGAACATCGATCCTGAAAAGCGGTCTTTAAGCGCTGTTGTACTGTCATTTTCCATCACTTCCTGGTAATAGCCCCATTGGGGATCAGAAAAATCAGGGCGGTAAGAAAACGATACGCTCGGTGATGCAGTATGGCGAATAGCTTCTATACCGGGGATAGGAGGCATCCAGTAACCATACAATTTTGATGACAGTCCCAAGGAAGTACTGAAAGTGCGTCTGGCGGCGAAACCGTCCGCCTTTACTCCTGTTGGATTATCGCTGTAATCTTTGGATTCATCGAACCAGTGTTCGTCATAGTTGATACTGGGAGTCAGGCTGAAATATTTGAATAGTTTTTGGGGACTGTTGAAACGGAGGTGATGTTTAACCCCGGATCTGCGTGTCTGCACTAACGAAGTATCCCCTGAAGAGATTACCTGATCTATCTCCCGTTCATGACGGTATTCACCGGAATAGGAATAGTAGAGGTTGTGGTACCAGCGCGGCTGGACATCGGTGGTATCATCCCGTGCTTTCTTAGGCATAGGGATGATGGCGCTCTGGCTGCGCCTGAAGGTAATTCGAGGTATATCCTGGGAAATCTCTTCATTCTGCAAATTCTGTTCGTGGTGTATGTTAGCAGTCATCGAATTCTTGCTATTGGGGAATCTGTGCGAAAGCGTGGCGTCTGAACGCAGAGTCTGAGACAACTGTTCATACAGGTTGAAAGAGTAATCTTGGAAGTAGCTGCCATCGCTGATTATGTTGGCGTCCACACGCAGATTGGTATGTGGAGTTATCTCCTGATTGTGGCCCAATACAAGCTCCCATCGTTTCTTGATCTGATCGCCGAAGTGCTGACGGATATAGGAACCTTCGATAGCTCCGGAGAGATGATAGCGCCAGTGATAGGGCACGCGGCTATTGATCAAAAACCCGGATCGTTCGTAATAGTCCATCGATCCAGTCCAGTCCCAGTATTCGCTGGCAGCCCAATAATAGCCCAAATGCCTGATGAAACGCCCCTGTGAAGAGGATTCACCGTATGTGGGTATAATCAATCCAGAGTGCCGGCCTGAACGAGCCGGGAATACTCCAAAAGGCAGAACGGCAACCGGCACTTTACCGAAGTGCAGCAGAACCGGCTTGGCGACCACTTTGTTTCCCACCATGAGTTTCATCTGTTCGGTGTGGAACGAATAGTGTGATTCTTCCTTTTCACAGGTGGTAAAACTGCCGGGACCGGCGTATAAGACCTTGCCCGGTTCCTTCTTCATGGCTTCGCCCCAGTAATAACCGTCCTGGTAGGCCGTGGTACCTTCGATAACCCTGCCCTTCTTGGAATTCAGGTTGTAAGTCATCCTTCTACCGAAGATCTCCTGCCCACCTTCTGAAAAAGCGGGGCTGCCCTTTATAACGACCGTATCTATCACAGTTTCGGCTGAATCCGCCCACACGGTATCGGCGACGCCTTCGGCAATGACCAGGTTATTCTCCCAATCTACGGTGATTTTTTCCGCACGCAGGAGCATCCCTTCATAGTCCACCTGAGCATTTCCCTTTAGCAGAGTCTGTTTTTCTTTCACGAAGAATTCTATGGAACGGGCACTGTAGATAATGGTGGTATCCAAGCCGGAGGATTCCGATTCTGTGGTATCTGGACCGAGTGCATCAGTTACCAGAGAAGTATCGGGGAGGGATTGCAGAGTATCGGCAGGTTGAGGGACAGAATCAGGTGCTGATTGCGCCAGAGCTTCAGAGCAGCAGAGTGAAAGGGGGAACAGCAGCAGTAGTGCTATGATTCTAATTACAACCATAGCGCATAATTTACATTCTTCAGCGTCAAAATGCAAGTCAACTTTTGCTTCGCCGCTGTGGGATATGCGAGTGAAATGTACGTTTGTATCAGAAGGCAGGAAAGAGAATCCAGGCGGAAAGAGACCGGCATTACTTCAACAACACCATCTTCTGATGAGCGGTCTGGTCGCCGGACTGCAGGCGCAAGATGTACATGCCGGAAGCTAATCCCACACCATCGAAGAGGAGTTGATGCGGTCCGTCATCTCTGTAGGTATTAACCAGAACTGCGACCTCCTGTCCGAGTGTATTGTGAACCGTTAAGGAGACGTGCCCTGCTTCCCGAATGGAGTAGCTGATCTGCGTCGAAGCATTGAAGGGATTAGGTGCAGGTGGATACAAGGTAAACTGGTGCGGGATAGGAGTCGGCTCATCTGGAATGGATAGGGCGTCTTCCCATTCTATAACCTTGCAGTATATGTCTCCCTGACCACCGGGATTGCGGAAATCAGTCCAGGTGAAGTAGAGGTTATCATCAGGACCGAAAGCAACGGCAGGCTCCCACTGCAAGGGACCGACAGGATCGCTGTTGACTCTATACTCTTCTCCAAAGAAGCTGCCATCAGGGTTGAACTGGCGGCAGTAGATGTCGCCCTCATCATCCCTACTATCCTGCCAGACCACAGCGAAGTTACCGTTTTCGGAGACGGCTAAGTCCGGATCGCCGGTGGGGAGGGCTTGATCAGAGCTAATTGAAATCACACCACCGATAAAATTAGCATCTGCATCAAACTGTTGTATCCAAAGGCTGTCACTTTTAATCCAGGTGAGCCAGTAACCATTTTCGGACTTCTCAAGAGATGGTGCGCTGCTTACTAATGTAGATAATAAGAGTCGATCACCGATGAGTTCGTTATAATTAATTCCTGCATGGACGTACAGGAGAGGATACCAAGGATCTTCAATATAACAGCTAAGAAACCTTCCATCATCTCTGAGTCCTACATCGTTGCTATATGTCCAGTTACTCCACCATTCTGGACTGACTGCTGTTTCTGGAAGATAATAGCTAAAAAGTTGTGTAAAGGGTTGACAAAAAACCTGCGCGTCATCCCCCCAAGGACCACCCGGAACAACATACGTCCAAATATTCATAACATAATCAAGACTGTTAATGTCGAAATTTGGGATAAGCCAACCGCCTGCGCATCCATAATCATGGGTTTCTCCACACCAGCCGTTCTGAGTGAATAATGTGCCTCTTATGGAACCGTTTGACCAGATGATAAGTGCCTGATCAGCACTTGTTTTCTTAATTCTACCACCACTCGATGTGGGTATAAATGGAGGATCACCTATAGAAGCAATGGTATCAGGAGAGGTGGGAATTCCTGAAGAATTAAAATTGCGTGTATAGAGAGCCAAACCATCATTCAGATAATTGTTATATATTACTCGGAAGCTACCATTTTGATGAACGATATGTCCGGGACGATTTTGTGCTACTCCAAAGTCCGGTTCATTTATCCAAACCATTTGTCCGATGGAATCCAGAGTAGATATCTCATATTTACGTAATCCTATTTGGCTTATGGAGAAAGTATACAAAAAATCATCTGCACTTAACTGACATAAATTGTAATTTCCCCATTCAACTATCTCCGATAGTGTAATACTTAACCCAGCAACGGTCGAATATATCGTGTTATAATAGTAGTGATTACCCCACCCTACAATATGATTTAAAAGGGTAGAAACATAATCACTATCGGGCAAGCAAATAATATCTGGGAATCTATTATGCATTTCTCCCGGTCCATACGAAAGGGCCCATTCACCAAGCCATATAGGAACGCACGTTTGGATACCAATTGAGTCCAAATAGGTTAAGTAAATGTCACCCAACCAGTAGCAGCCTTCATACTGATATAAGATACCGCTCCCTCCAGTCTCGAATCTGACAAGTGACTTTACAAGCTCAGGTATTGCCCCATCTTCAACCATATCAAACACATCCCCCATAAAAATCCCATCCGCATCCAGCCACCTGCCGCGGCTGTACTGGTTGTCCGTCACCCAGGATACCAGCACGCGTCCGTCGGGGTGGTTCTGGGCTTCCAACCCTAAGATAATTCCAGTACTGTCCGGTCTTATGGGGAAGTTGCCGCCGATTAGATTGCCGTCAAAGTCCACAATCTGTGCGTAGATGGCGGCCGAATCGCGTTCATCGTACCAGACCAGGATGTAGCCATCATTCAGAGATGCTATATTCAAGCTATCCCGGGCGAAGTCTTCGTAGTTGTCCTCTATGCGCATAGGTAAACTGATGGGAATTCCAGAAGCATCCAGCGACCGGAAGATGATGCGGTTGGGCTCTCTTGTCTCAATCCAGGCAGCGCCGATGCCGTTGGAACTTATGGAAAGTATCGGCTGCTGGCAGTCGTACTCACCTTCGCGGATATTGAGGTACTGCACTTCACCGATGGTTTCCAGGTCATAGTCGAACAACTGCAGGGCGACGTCCCAGTTGATCTCATCCCGGAAACTCAACCAGGTAGTGTAGATGGTTTCGCTGTCCCAATCGGCAACGGAATAGGGGCTGTCCTGAGGTGGATGCCCGGGAGGTTCTATGTTGACCTGGAAGTCGTCAAGGATGGTGTCGGCGGGGAGGTTCGGGCAGGTAAACGCTAACAGCAGTATTGAACATACCGGCAGTAATCTGGTTATCCTTCTCATGGTAACCTCAACTGTATTTCTACACAACTAAAGATAATAAAGTGGCACAGAATAGATTCTTCACTGCATTCAGAATGACGGTTCAATAGGTTTATATATTATCTGACGCAATAGAAGATAAAATGTTTCTATTTTCTGTGTTTCTCCAGTCTGGTTATTCTTCCAGCTTACCCAGGATCTCCTCCGAATCCAGCTTACCCCAGTGGTAACCCATTTTCTCGCTCTCTCTAAGGGCGCGCTCCGCCTCCGCTCGCGCTGCTGTGGGGTCTCCCGCCGCATAATGTGCCCAGGCTAACGCGATGCGAATGTCCGCCTCATAAATTTTATAACCGCTATCCAGGGCGTACTCTAATGCTTCCTCCAAATCACTGAAGGCAACCTGAGGATCACTCCTGTATTTGGCATACCAGCGCCCACGCGCAAGTAGTGCTTCGATAAGTGCAGGCAGAAATGTAATACCTCTTGCAATCCTGAGAGCTTTGTCGTAATGATCCCGGGCACTGTCATATTGTCCTTCATCTGCATCCAGATCGCCCAGCATGCGGTGGCAGCGGCTGACAGAATTGACATAACGCTCTTCTTCACAAACGATCAAGTTAGCTGCTATTACCTTCCGAGAGTAAGTCGCATCGTCATACCGCCGTAAATGATGGGCGTGCATGAAACCGCGCAGACCGTAAAGATAATTCACACTCGAATCATCCTCGCGCTCTAACGTTTCTGCTCGTTTAAAATCATCACCCGCCTCTTGCAAATTGCCGCTCAGATGAGCAACCCAGGCTTTCCAAACCAGCGAGTTGCGTATATCTACTCTTTTTTCAACAGAATCTTCTTCACGATTAGCCAGTATCAGCGCTTCTTCAGCAGAATCCAGACTGGCTGAAAGATCGCCGATAGAGGCATAGAGATCCGCTAAATTCCGGTAGCCTACGCTGGCGTTGTGCCAGTCCTTCAATTCTATAACCTTCTTACTGGCACGCTCCATGAACGGAGCGGCTTCATTTAAACGTCCTAAGCTCATCAGGCAGAAACCGACAGTGTTGAGAATCCAGCCTTTATCACCCGGATTTTTTACCAGTGGATCTTGCAAAGTGTCACCATCAGGGAAGAAGTCAAACATTATCGACAGAATAGTCTCATATGCACCCAATTCATGCGCCACCACACGTCGGTCGTACTGGAATATATGTTCGATCTGAATTTGATAGGCTTGGTTATATTCACCACTAAAGCAGCAGTGGTGCACGGCTTCTATGAAGGGGATTAGGTTATCCAGAGTGGGGTGGCGGGGTACGTCTCCACCCATTTCAAGGTAGTAATCCCTGATGAGTAAATGTGCTTCTTTCTGCTGTTCAGGATCGTGGTCTTCGAAGCGTTCCTGGTAGTGGTTGCGGATGAGAGGGTGAACGGTGTACTGTCCTAAACTGGTATCAAAACGCAGGATGCGGGCGGTAAGCAGGCGGGTGATCATTGCTTTGAACTTCTTCTCGCTCAGTGTAGTTATGGAGGCTTGCAGGGATAGTTCACCTGGTGCACGGAAGACCTTTTCCAGAGCTGACTCTTCTACCGGCAAGCGGAAAGCGCTGAAGAGGGTCAGGAAGGCGCGCCCAGGTTTAGTCAAGTTCTCATCGTAGCGACGTAGAATGCGGTGGACGTGATCGTACTGCTTAGGAGATGCCTGCTGGGTTATCTCATCGGTGGGCTGCGGAATTTCACTGGCTTTGGAAATGTCGCCGCTGTACTGGTCAGCTAAGAAGGATCCCAACAGACTCAAGCTCAAGGCATGACCGTCACACTCGCTCACCACTCTGTCCAGTTCATCATCTTTGCCCTTTTCCACCCCAACTTTGCGCAGCAGAGCTCTGCCATCCGCTGGGTGCATACAGGTAACGTCGCGCTGGACGTAGGTGACATATTCCATTAAATCGTGCACCGGCGCCCGGCTGGTAATCAGGCAGAAAGAGTTGTGATCCGGCGAGGAGAAGTAGCCTAAAAAATCGCGCAGGTCCTTGCTTTTTAAGAGACCGTAGCGGTCGCCACCCTGATGCTGCATCACCTCCAGACCGTCCAGAATGAAGAGGTATCGCCCGACGTCGAGCATGGCGCTGATAACCTGTGCTTTAAGGCTGGAAGACGGCAGCTTGCTGGTGTCTATTCTGCCGCCGCTCAGGTATCTAAGCGCGGCTTCGAAGAATTCCTCAACGCTCGGTTTTTCGTAAAATCCCCACCAGAAGATACCGTCCGGCTGGATCTGGGAAGAATCCTTTAGAAGATCATCCACCCAGCGGCGAACCAAACTGCTCTTGCCTTCGCCGCCAAATCCGATCAGACCGGTGACGCGCAGGTTCGGGTTGGACCAATCGGCGCTCAAATCTTTTAGCAGTTCTGCTCTGCCGACCCATTCATCAAGCGATGGTGGAGCGTTGTTCCAGACGGGCTGCAGATCAGGAGCAACCGCTCGGCGCGCCTCTTCAGCGTCAATTCTGGGCTTGGGGGCGGGCCGTTTGGGATGGGGTTCATCCTGTACGGGCAAGTTAAGTGGATCTAACTTGAGAACCCGGGCGTTGACCGCCCAGGCAGTATCGCGGTCTTTAGTCGATTCATCAGGAAACCAGGTTTCGGAAACAACACCAATTACCAGGTTGCGTTCTTTATCCAGTACAGCAGCACCACTCATACCTCGATTTATCTGACTGGACTCCAACTGCACCGGTTCAGCCTGAAAATTACCATCTTCTGGGCAATCAACTGGACCTGAAATATCGCCGTCAGCCCAACCACCGATGTAATGCGCCAGACGATGGTAGCCATAGCTTCGAAAGGGATTACCCTGGGAGTCTTCAGCCGTTCCCAGTACGGGCATTTGTTGAAGAGTTAAAGGTGAAGGACCATCGGTCAATTGCAGGAGAACCAGATCATCATCGTATTCTCTAAAGCAAGCTGCGACTTTAGCCTGGTAGTCCTTTCTATCATCTCCACGCAACTGTGGGTAGTAAACGCCGACCTTTCTCTTTCCCGCTTTTCGGGGGTGAAATCCCAGCGCAGCTTTGATCACGTGCGCGCAGGTTACCACTTTACCATCAGGAGGGACAGCGACGCCTGTACCAACTATGGTATCAGTTCCGGCGATGCGTATCTGCACGGTGAAGTTACGCAGGTACTGTAGCCGGGGGGTTGAACTAAAACCGTCACTCATTAAAATCCCAGGTTAAACTGACGTTGATACCGGCTTCTAAACTCGCCTTGGCTATGACGGCTCCTGATTCAGCACTGAACTTTATCCCGAATGTGACTTCAACCTGCGCAGGTTTCAGTGGGATTTCGTTGATAGTGCTGGTCACGCGCTCTGCCATATTCTGAATGGTGCTCATGGCTCTATCGACCGCTTCAGCAGATTTCTTGGCGACGTCTTTCTGTGTGAGGCTGACCTTCTGGACGCCAGGTTGAACGGCGAATTCAACCAGGATGGATTCATTAACATCAGGTGATGAATCTGACATGAATCTGTCTCCTTTAAAATAAACGAATGTTTTCCGACTTAACAACTTGTCATCAGTTCCCCTGCTTTTCCAACAACTGCCGGATAGCCTTGAGTTCATCAAGAATTCCTGACAGGGCTGCTGATTCGTCTGAGACGGTTGCACTATCAGGGGATATAACCGCAGTGGAAGGCTTGGCTATCGGCAAATGAGCCATGATGGTGTTCTTCAGTTGGTCATAGTCCTTGACGCCGATGATCTGAAGTTCAGCTCGCGTTCCCTGCTGACCGCCCGCACCAGCCGTCTGCACGTGAATGGTGCCGATGTTGTAGAGCCTCTGCACCGGCCCCTGAGTTACGTCCACATTGGTGATCTTCTGGTAGAAAACTGTGGCGTGTTTGCGCCAGAATACGCCTCTTTTACCTTTAACGCCTTCGTCATCTATAACATATTCCAGCGATTTATAGAATGCTGGTAGCCATATGGCAATGAGTACTGCAATCACCAACCACACCAGCGAAAAAAAGATGAAAAGCACTGGTTCAGTTATGAGTGAGAGAATAATAAATCCAATCAATACCGGAATAGTGAGGGATAGTAGCGTCAAGAACCAGATGGTTCGCTGTTGCTTTTCGGGAGTTATATTCAGGGGTTCCATGATTTCCTCCAGTTAGGTATTTTTATTTAGGAATGGGGTTCTATTATCCTAAGATAACTCCATTATGGCAATAAATCAAGGGAAATATGGAGTGCTGGTGAATATGGGTACTATACTGTGGCTCAATAAAAAAGACCGGTGAACCGGTCTTTTTGTCTATATGCTATTAGTAGCCTTAAGCTTCTGCCCAGAGTGCAGCTAAGTGAACTACCACTTCTGCGGCTTTGCGCAGACTGGATTTGGCGATCCACTCTTTACGGGAATGAAAGAGCAGTCCACCGGCGAAGATATTAGGCGTGGGGTGATTCATCAAGCTGAGACGTGCTCCATCGGTACCGCCGCGGATCGGTTTCTTATCAGCTTCCAATCCTGCCAAAGTAAGAGCCTTTTCAGCTAATTCAATCGAATTAGGGTGTTTTTCCATCACCACCCACATGTTCTCGTACTGGTGTTTGAAGTCCAGATTGATCTTCAAGCCAGGATAACGGTATTCGAAGAGCTCTTTCATCTTGCGCAAATGTTCCATGCGGGTTTCGTTTACTCTGACGTCGAAGTCGCGGATAATGAGCTTCGCCTGAGCTTCCTCTTCGGTACCGGACATATTGGTCAGATGGAAAAACCCTTCGCGTTCTTCGGTGTGCTCCGGGGTTTCATAATCCTGAAGAAGAGCCAGAAAACGAGCCGCTACAGATGCTGCGTTGATCATCTTGTTCTTGGCAAAACCCGGGTGCACGCTGATACCCTTGAACTTTATTTCCGCACCCCAAGCGTCGAAACATTCAGCTTCCAGTTCACCCGGTTCACCGCCATCTAAAGTATAACAGTACTCAGGAATTTTTTCCAGCGTGATCTTGTCAGTGCCCATACCGATCTCTTCATCAGGAGTGAAACAGATGCGGAGTTCCCCGTGTTTCAATTCTTTATATTTCCCAAATGCAGCCAGAGCAGCCATTATCTCGGCGATACCGGCTTTGTCATCAGCGCCTAAAAGAGTCTTTCCTGAAGCAGTTATAATGGTATCGCCAATGCAATCTTTCAGTTGTGGTGCGTCATTTAAGTTGACTTCCAGTTCAGGGTCATCAGGAAATTTCAACGGCGTGCCATCGTAGTTTTCACGGAAAAAAGGCTTGACGTTCTCACCGGAAACTGCCGGTGAAGTATCCATGTGCGCCAGAAGCCCTATGGGAGTAGCATTGACTCCATCGCTGGGGGGCAGCGTAGCGTAAAGATAGCAGTGTTCGTCAAGTTCGATATTCTGCAATCCAAGTTCCTGCAGCTCTTTTTCCAGCACTCGAGCCAGATCGAACTGGCGTTCAGTTGACGGATGAGTGCCCGTCGTTTCATCGGAAGTGGTGTGAACTTTTACGTAACGCAGGAAACGCTGCAATGCCTCTTCCTGGAGAAAAGATTTGATCTCTTCAGATAATGCCATGTTTAGTACCTCATGTATTGTCAATTGTTAATTTAAACTATTCAATCTGGTCAAATATACTAAATGTCCCGATCAAATGCAAGCCGAATCTGTCAAACCGTTCAGAAGATTTGTCTATATGATTATTTCTGGCAGACCACTTGAGGGTTCTTACGGACGAGGGCGTCTGCCAGCACAATTGATTATCGTCGAGTACAGGGACTCGACGGCATAGATGATCGAGTATTGCAAGTAATATTTTAGTCTGGCACTTGCAACCCAACTCTATCCATAAGAAACGCCCAGGTTTGAGCGCGCTGCTCTATCTGATCCGAGAGTGTCGTTCCACCACCGTGACCGGAAGCTTTGCGCACCAAGAGCAGAATCGGTTCACCATCCGGATCAGCTTCCTGCAGGCGAGCGACCATCTTGCGGGCGTGTAGGGGATCGACGCGAGCGTCATTTTCGCTGCCGGTAATGAGCATGGTGGGATAGTCCACACCGTTACCCACATTGTGGTATGGCGAATAGGCATGCAGATATTTGAACTGTTCTGGATCTTCTGAACTGCCGTATTCTTCCGCCCAGATATTAGCCAGACCGAAGGTGTGGTAATTGACCATATCCAACAGCGGCACTGCGCAGTATATCACTCTGCACAGATAGGGCGTCTGTGCTGCGAAGGCTCCGACCAACAAGCCACCATTACTGCCGCCGCTTACGGCTAATTTCTCACTACAGGTATAGTTGTTATCCATCAGCCAATATGCCGCCGCAGTAAAGTCATCGAAGACATTCTGTTTGTTTTCCAGCATCCCCGCTTCATGCCATTCCCTACCGTATTCTCCTCCGCCGCGCAGGTTGGGAATAGCCACCATGCCGCCCATTTCCAGCCATACCACGTATGATGTGGAGAAACGCGGGCGTAAAGATATGTTAAACCCACCATATCCGTATAGCAGAGCAGGATTGTTTCCGTCTTTCTTGATGTCTTTGGAATGCACTAAAAACATGGACACAGGCGTGCCGTCCTTGGAATTATACCAAACCTGTTCGGCGGTGTAATCTTCAACGTTGATTTCAACAGGGTATTTCCGGTAAACGACCAGGCTATCGCAGTCGAAATCGTACTTGAAGGTTGTTGATGGGTAGGTGAATGAGGAAAATGACACCCATATATCCGGTTTTGACCAATACCCGGAAACACTACCAACGCCGATGGTTGGGAAGCATAAATCGCGAATGTAGTTGCCTTCAAGATCGTAGATTTTAACGACAGTGTGCGCATTATGCTGATAAACGGTATAGACCTTCCCGGCGATTCCTGAAATGTACTCCAGTTTGTCGTTCTCACTTTCAGGAAGGAATTCGCGCCAGTTCGCTCTTTCCGGTTTATCCACATCGGTGATGAATGCCTTGTTCATTGGCGCATCCAGGTCGGTCTTGATCAGTATCTTATCCTCGATGAAATCAACCGAATATTTCGCATCGAACCCCTCTGTCAGCGTAATTAGGGGTTCATCTGAATTTACTGGCTTAAAGAAAACTTCATTCTTGTTGAAGAGACTCCGGTAGTATATTTCGTACTTCCCATCCTCGGAAATTGACACCGAATGCCAGTATTCCTTAACTTCGTCGTGAGAGAAAACCTTCACATCCTCATCGGCTGGTGTACCTAAGATATGAAGGTAGGCAGCAGGCCAGTATTCCTCTTCTCCTTCAGGAACTTCGCCCTTCAACGGTTTCGCGGAATAGTAAAACCCGGAATTATCAGGCAACCAGGAGGTTACACGTTGTTTCCAACCCAACAGCGTATCCGCAAGAAGATCGCTGGTTTCCACGTTCATTATCCGGTATACGGGATTTTCATCACCGCCATGAGCCACTCCGTAGGCTAAGAGCTTCCCATCACGAGAGGGGGAAGTTCCACCCAAAGTTTCAGTAGGATCCCAGGTATTGGGATCCAACAGAACCTGCATCTCTGCCGCTTCGTTGACTTTGGTGTTAAAGACCCATTTTTCGTCATCTTTCTTTTTCGTCCAGACGAAGATACGTTCGCCGTCAATCACTTTCCTTGGTACACTCTCATCGTCATATCGCCAGAGTTCGTTGAACCGTTCGACCAGATACTCGCGTTGAGGTAATGGATCTATTATCGAATGCGTCAATAATTCCTGCGCCTCTGTCCAGGCGATAACTTGAGGGTCTTCCGCATCTTCCAGCCAGCGGTAGTTGTCCGTGATTAAAGTGCCGTGATAGTTATCGGTTACCGGTATTTGCCTGGTTACCGGATAATCTATGCTGGATGACAAGGATGGCGCCGCTGTTTCTGTTATCGGTGGTTTGGTGCCACATTGAATCAGTAATAGTGCGGTAATTGCAATTACAACCAATAGTACAATCTTTCTCATGTTTTCACCTTTTTACATAATGTTTGCTATGTCTGCCCGGTTTTGATTGTAAGTGATGCCATAATTATTTATCAGATTCAGAAGTTAATGCTTCCAAACCGTAAACCTGCTTTGGTGCTAAGTATTCTGGGAATTTATCCAATAGGGCCTTGCGGACTTCGTAACAGTAATGGCATTCATCCACAAATCCACCTTTCAGATTTACTGAATATGAAGCGGCAAGACGTTCAGGACCACCAGCAATAAGCGGTCCGGCTATAGGATGGTTCAGTGGTTCGTACTTTTTAGTCAAATCAGATAAGGGGATTTCCCACATGTTGCCGATGCTGATACCCTGGCATAGTTGCACATTGCCAAAGGAATCCAGGTGAACACGTGTGGGATTTTCAAAATCTTCATAAGGGCAACTGGTAAATTCGGATACAGGGCGATAGGGCAGATCAGAAGTAAGTTTATCCGCGGCTCTGCCCTTGAAGCGGGTTCCACCACCCACGATCGGTTCGCCTTTCATTTGAGCTAAATCTGAAGGGACTTCTAAGGTCGGCTTCTCGATGCAGATAGTGTCAACAGGTATGTTTAAGTTTTGCGCAGCACGCAAAGCTCTTTCCGCCGGATTATCATCTTCACCGTGATGGAATTCATCATCACTCAAACTTAAGTCATCTACTTTCAACTCCCGACAGCTTCTCAACCATAGTTCGGCATCTTCTACCGCTGTCGCCCAGTAGGCATTGCTGACGATTCCAGTTTCAAGGTCCGTCGCCTTAGCCATTTTGATGCCTTCCATCAGCAACGGATAAAACAAGAACGGTTCACCGCCTTCGAAGTAAACCTCTTTGATACTTTCGATTTTTTCAATTTCAGTGAAAACCGTCTTTAGTTGTTCCAGCGTAAAAGTTCCCTTGGCTCTGGGATTGCAGTAGAGAAAGCAGTGATCACATTCGTACAGGCAGGTGTATGTCAGCAGAAAATGGATGGAGTTTAGCATGTGTGTCTATTTGTTAAATGTATCCTCGGTGAATTGCCGCCCCGAACGATCTCGCATGTTTTTAGTTAGGTCGATTATCTATTCAATGCTCATTTGGTCGAGAGAATAAATCAAATATGGATTGTGCCTATTGTTCATTCATAAAATCCATCCGATGTGAACTGTTTACTGTTTCTCTCTCTCATTTGCTGTATCAATTCCTCTAATTCTGCTGGACTCATCTGGTTGATTTTATCACAAAAGGTATCTATCCAGGATATCTCAACGATTTGTCGTAGTTCCTCTCCCAACTTCTCTAATTCGGCTCGGTTAACTATATTTTTTCGAGCAAGTCTGCTGATATCATTTTTTAGATCTCTAAATTGGTTTTTATCCAACCTCTTTATTATGTCTTCTTTGCTACCGTCTGATATTTTGCTGTTTTCCACTAGGCGATATATTTCTTCTCTTATATTATCAAGGCGGTTCCTTCTTTCCCGTCCCATACCGTGAATCCAACCCTGCCATTTTGAAGATAATTTGTAATAAATCCAGGGAGCCCAGTGAATGTCTTCGCTTTCAAAGTATTTCTCGACGTCGCTACTGATGTAAAATTCACTGCACATGATAGGGACTTTATATCTATCCCGAAAAGTGAACCAGCCTTGCTGTTTATTTGTTTGTTTTATTTCCCTTACCGAGTTACCGTAATCGTGAAGCATGTAAACAACATTGTCATCGAATGGTGGATCGAGAACACTGGGATCGCTGGCGTAATTATTGCCGTCCAGGAAAAGGATATGGTGAGGATCGATTCTGCGAATGCGCTCAACTGTCTCCTTATAGAGTTTTGTCACTTTCCACCCTTCTTTGGCAACCGGTTCATTGAGTATTTCATAACCGGCAATCACGGGTTCGTTCTTGTATCTCTTTGCAAGTATTTCCCACAGTCTTATAAATTCTTCCTGATGATCGCGCCGGTCCCATAAATAAGCCGTCCCATCGCTGTCGGCGAAATAGTCAGGAGCCTGGCTACCCGGTGCTGCATGAAAATCCAGGATAACATAAATCCCGGCTTCCTTCGCCCATTCAATAGCCCGGTCGAGTTCCGTTGGTTCATCTTTTACATAACGGTGGTGGAAAGGGAGTCTTATCACGTTGAGTCCCTCGGCTTTGGCGATGTGAAAATCTTCTTTGGTGATTAGATGTTTTTTTATCAACTCGAAGAATAAATCCACTTTTTCTTTATCTATTCTTTCCTCCATCATATAGCGTAGTTTGTGCTCAGCATAATTGACCAATCCAAGTGACTTACCTTCCCACAACAGCCAGTTGCCGAAGTTGATACCCTTTAAAAACACTTTATTGCCCGTATCATCAACTATGTGTGGGCCTTCCACCTTAAGAAAAGGCAAGCTCCCCTCCGAAAGCGGCTTCGCGGCAGAAAGATTTCCAAAACTGTAGATACCAGTAATCGCTACCAGTACAACGATCAGCGCGAAATTGGTCCACATTTTTTTCGAGAGAGCCACGTTAACCTCCATGATTTATCTGTTTCATGATATACTTATGCAGTTAAACGCTTTTCACAACTTCAGGTTCTTGCATAATTAAAAAAAAGTGCATCCTTATCCTTCACACACGTACTGGAGATTACAGTAGTCTTTGCCCTGCATTAAGTTATTGGTGTGGTACAGCTTCATCTTCGTGTCGATAACCAGCAGATGATATACAGCAATCCCGGAGCCCAGTCCATCCCATATCCTAGCACCCAGCGGATGATGGTGATGGTGATGGTGGGGTTATTGGGGTTGGTCATTCTGCTCAAGGTTCCATTTTTCTCCGTGTTGCGTCAGGTCCTGTCCCGCCTCAGCGGGATGTGACCTGACGCTTACTAAATATCGGGGTCCGTTTGGCGGGGGAAGCACCCCCGCCCTACGGTTGAATGAGATTGGATACAAACATGCTTCGTTCCCGCTCAAGCGGGACGCAAAATGGCTCCTACCCAAACATCAAGCTGTCCGGGCCATCCGCCGTCCAACCTACTTTTCAGATTTTAAAACGGCCGGAAGAAATAGGTGTGTTGATGAGAAATCTCATCCGGTTTTGTAAACAGCATTGCGCCCGGTATCCCAGAAGCCTTGGAATAATTTGGGTCTATTACCTTTGCCTCTTTTCGGAGCTTATTGGCAGCTTCTTTATCGCCCAAACCAGATTTAACACTGGATAAGAATCCGATGGCATAAGCTTTCAGCGGCGGAATCGGCTCAGTCGCAAGGTATCTTTGTATATATTCTTCCGCTAATGGAAAGACGACTTCTTTTTTCACTGTATCCTGCCTCCCAACCATTGAATAATACCTGGCCAAATCTAACATCAGACGTTGTCTTTCCTGGTCCGCTTTCAAGGCTTCTTCAAAGTATTTTATGCCTTCTTCTGTGTTCTCCTGATACAGGTACGCCTTTCCCAGTTGTTCCAAGGCATCAGCATTACCTGGATTTTCTTCTACGACTTTCTGCCAGAATGCTACTTTATCGGCATCTTCAGGTAAACGTAATTCTCTCGCTTTGGCTCCAAAAACGGCATCTACCTCTTCAAGCTGGTGTGCATAAGCCTCAGCTTGAGTCGAATCACCGCCCATATTCGCGGGAAGTCCCAATATTTCAACCAGGAAAAGCTTGGCTTCAAGATAATCAGGTTTGAGTTTCAGAACAGCTTCATAGGAAGAGACTGCCCCAGCGACCTTTTCCCCCGCGTCCGGTTGGCCCATCATGAGAGCAGCGTAGGCAAGAGTAAATGATACAGCTCCATGGTAATATGAATATATCACATTGCCAGGATCATGTTCAACCGCTTTGGTAATGGTTTGATGTAAATCCCCCAGTGCTCCGAATAGTTCACGGGGATTTCCCAAACCAATATGATGCTTAGTCCGTGCGAGCTCAAACCAGGCAGCAGCATTTGTTGAGTCAGCTGTTAAGGCCTGTTCGAGTATTACCTTTGCCGAATCAGCGTTTCCATTAATTCTTAATTCATAGGCTTGCTGTGTTGGATTAGTCATTTTTTGGCCCGTACAAGACCAAAACATCAGGGACAGGTACACAGCAGCAATACCTGTCGCCACGATAAACAAATGCTTTTTTAAGTTGCTTCGGATTTTCATGATAATTACCTCCTCAGGTTATTCATTGCCTCGTCGGGCAGCCCGATTCATCTGCCCGGCCAGAATTTATTTAACTACTACCCATCCCCAATTCTATATTCCACATTCTACATTCTGCATTCTTCCAATTAGTACTTTTCCTCAACCACCTTCCTCTTCAGCAAACTGATCCCTTCGGTGGGGAAGATGTGCTTGGGACAGGCGTCGTTGCAGTTCATGATGGTGTGACAGCGCCACAACCCGTGCTTGTTGTTCACCACACCTGACCGGTCAGAATAACCTCTGTCGCGGGTATCGAACACGTAGCGGTAGGCTTTCACCAAAGCCGCCGGTCCTAAATACGCCTTGTCTGCCCAGAAGCTGGGACAGGACGAGGTGCAGCCTCCACAGAGGATGCAAGAGGTCGCCAGTTCGATCATCTTGAACTCTTCCGGTGATTGGATCCTTTCCTTATCCGTTGGTGGAGAGTCGGGATTGATCAGGTAGGGCAGAACCGCTCGTAGTTTATCGTAGAACGGCTCCATATCCACTGCCAAGTCCTTGATCGGTTTGAAGCCCGGCAGCGGATCGATCGTCACCGTCTTCGATTTCAGGTCTTCGACCTGGGTTTCGCAGGCAAGCTTGTTCAAGCCGTTGATCTGCATGGCGCAGGAACCACAGATACCGCTGCGACAGGATCGCCGAAATACTAAAGAACCGTCTTTGTGGGCTTTTATCTCAATTAACGCATCCAGCACGGTCTGCCCCTTGGTGACGTCAATTTCGAAGTACTGATAGCGGGGATTGCGGCCCGATTCCGGGTCGAAGCGATATATCTTGAATACTGTATTCATGATCAGTATTTCCTTTCTTTTGGTTCGAAGCGGGTTATGATCACCGGTTTGAAATCTAAGCGGATGTCGCCATTTTCACGATAAGCCAGGGTGTGTTTCAACCAGTTTTTATCGTCCCGGTCGGTAAAATCGTTGCGAGCGTGCGCGCCGCGGCTCTCCTGCCTCGCTACTGCCCCAGTGACTATCACCTCAGAAAAGTTCAGCAGGTGTCCCAGCTCCATCGCTTCCATGACTTCCGTGTTGAACTGCTGGTTCTTGTCCTTTACGCCGATCTTCCCGAAGCGATCCTGCAGATTTTTGATGATTCCCAACTGTTCTGTCAAAAGCTTCTCTTCTCTGAAAATGCCGCAGTTGATCATCATGGTATCCTGCAGTTCAGAACGGATATCAGCTACGTTTTCCCTGCCATCAGCATCGAAGAACCATTGCAGGTTTTTCTGCGCTTCATCGGGTCCGTCAGCTGGGAGTTCCTCGTAAATCATATCACCGACGTCCCTGGCGATAGTATGCCCTGTTCTGCGACCGTATAGAGTAGCATCCAGAGTAGAATTGCACCCCAGCCGGTTAGCTCCATGAACGCTGATGCAGGCACATTCGCCGGCGGCGTACAGACCCCGGACGATGGTGTTATCATGGTCCGAAATAACCCTGCCATCGGTCGTGCAGGGGATGCCACCCATACTGTAATGCGCTGTAGGCTGAATGGGCGTGGGTTCTTTGGCAACGTCCACTCCCGCGAAATTGCGAGCGAGATCAAATATCTGCGGCAGAACTTCTCTCAGCTTGGCTTCACCCAAATGGGATATATCAAGGTGAACGAAATCGCCGGGAATGCCCTGCTCTTTCTGTTCCGGAGATTGGCAGCCGCGCCCTTCGTTGATCTCTGTCTGGATGGCTCGAGCCACCATGTCCCGTGGAGCCAACTCCATGAGTGTTGGAGCATAGTGCTTCATGAAGCGTTCACCGTCCTTGTTGAGCAGATAAGCTCCTTCACCCCTCGCCCCTTCGGTCATGAGGATACCGTTGCGATAGATTCCGGTGGGGTGAAACTGGACGAATTCCATATCTTCCAGAGGAAGACCGGCGTTCAAGACCATTCCCAGACCGTCGCCGGTGTTGGCGTGAGCATTGGTGGTTATCTTGTAAGCTCTTCCGTAGCCACCGGTGGCAAACAACACCGCCTTAGCACGGAATACGTGCAGACCACCGTTGCAGATATCCCAGGCTACGATGCCGCGGCAGACGTTATCTTTGACTATAAGATGAACCATCTGAAATTCTGAGTAAAAGCGCACGCTATGCTTGATGCACTGTTCAAAGAGCGTGTGTAGGAGGACATGACCGGTGTAATCAGCGCTGTAGCAAGCCCTTAAAGCCGGTTTTTCACCGAAGTTCAGAGTGTGCCCGCCGAACTTCCTCTGAGCGATCTTACCCTCGGGAGTGCGTGAGAAGGGAGCGCCTAAGTGTTCCAGTTCGTAGATAACTTCGGGTGCATCTTTCGCTAAGATTTCGGCGGCATCTTGATCGCCCAAATAATCCGATCCCTTGACGGTATCGAACATGTGAAATTCCCAGTTATCGTCATCTAAGTTACCCAGGGAAGCGCCCATACCACCCTGTGCGGCTCCTGAATGAGAGCGCGAAGGGAATATCTTCGATATGACAGCGCAGTCAGCGACTTTGGATACTTCCAGGGCAGCACGCGAACCAGCCAAACCGGCTCCGATGATTACCACTTCATGTTGATGATAGATCATAATCCACCCCCCGCCGGTGCCTGAAATGATATGATGGTGATGGTTCCTAATAGTCCCAGCACGATGCCCGCGATCCATATAAAGGAAACCAAAACCAATCTGAGATTGTGATTGTGGATATAATCATGTATGACCATGATGAAACCGTTGAAGCCGTGGATTATGGCTAACACTAAAAAAGCCAGGTCAATGGTTTTCCAGATGGGCGTTGCCAGCCTCTGGGCGACTATCTGAAAGGTAACGTCACCTCCGGAAACGTAGTGCAGCACCCAGAAATGAGCCAGCAGAGCAACCAGCAGAAACACGCCGGAAATCCTCTGAAAGAACCAGGCGAAAGCCCCACCGCTGCCGATTCCTCGATCCATTTTGTCTCCTTTCATTTTAGAATATACCAGCGTGATGCAACAAGGGATATGCTCCGACAATGAAAATGACAGACCCGGTTGCGGCTAAGATCCAGAAGATGGCTGCATGATTCTTAGTGCGGTTGCAGAAGTCGATCAGGAAGACACGCACGCCGTTCAAGCCGTGATAGATCACCGCTGCCAGCAGTCCTAATTCCAGCACTCTGAAGAGTGGTTGACCCAAGAACGCCATGGTCTTATTGAAACTGCCGGGATCGTGCAGGCTGCTGACCACGTTAATGTGCATGATCAGATAGACCGTCAGCGCCAAGCCTGTGACGCGATGCATCACGAAAGCCCACATCCCGGTTTTCCATTTGTAGTGCATGGGGAAGCTCCTTATTTATGTTTTTCACACCATAATGAATTATGGTGCTCAATTATTTTATACAAAGTCTCTGAAGAGACTGGTTTAATGTTACTTGTGTAGAAATGGAGCTGCTTTAGCCAGAAGCCTCTTCTTTAATCATTACTTTGAAAACAACTCCTCCATAGAAAATAAGGAACCATAAAGAAGTTATAATGCTTGGATGAAAACAGCCGATATACTGAAAGATATTATCACCTATTATTACTAGCTTCCCATATTGGATTGCTATCTTTAAATCCTCTGGAACATCTTCTGGTGTGATATTCTCTTCAAGTTTTTTCCAATCAGTTGTACATTCGACGTAGCCAAAAGAGTTTTCATGATGTAGCAGCCCCCTTGCCATTCTATTAAAAAACTTATCCCACATTGGATTGTCGAAATTAAAGGCTGATTTCTTCCCCAAATATATACCACCTTTCGTATGAAAATCAACTAATACTGAATTATTAATCAAATATTCAAGTTTTGACTCACCACCTTTTTTCTTGAACGATCTATCACGTTTATTGGCAATTTGATTTACTATTGCAGGGTGGTTTTCAGTTGAGCCTAAAAATGTTAGAATATTTCTTATTTGTTCATCATCTTGTCCATATTTTCCATTACAAATAGTGCAACATGGGACCGTAATTAGATTTGACGGTCTTGGCACAGGGAAAAGACATATCGGCGGTATATGGTCATTTGTGTTCGCTTCTCTTTCCCCACAATAGACACATTTCTTCATACTTCTTATCCTAAATTGTACCGCATTATCTATCGATCTTTATAATGCCCTTTCGCAGATATAATTATAAATTCAGCTTTTTGCACTCCAGAAACTTGTTGAAAATAAATCTCATGCTCTAATCCTTCAGAGAAACCAGGACTGATACTAACGTTCTCGGTTATTTTCCTTGATAAAATAGTTTCTCCTATGTCAATATTAGACTCTACTTCTATCCGATCAGGGAAAGTTATTGAAGGAATAGATTCTTCATTTCCTGAACTTAAAATTAACGAGAATTTTATGTTTACTTCAGTTAATGTTAATTCCGAATTATTGAAGATTTCACCAGTGATCAACCAGCTATCACTACCCTTGCTGCTTAGTTTAATATTGACAAGTTTGATATTCTCTAATTGGCTGTCTGGGAGATTTTTAGCCTCAGTCTTACAAAGTTTAGGCCAGATATAAGAACCTATATTTATTAGTGAAAGCAAAATCAAAACTACAACTAGCATTTCCGATTTCAGTTTAAATTTCATGATCTCCTCCGTAAGTAATTGTTGTTTTTGTATTAGGTCTAACGAACAGGTGACATGCTTCTGGACACGTAGTGGACGAAGCATGTGTTTAGCCATTAAAGATTCTGAACCGCTGATTTCCACTGATCCGTCGGCTGACGGACTGATAACACTGATAGACAAGTGGCAATAATCAGCGACATCAGTGTAATCAGCATTTTTCAGTGGTTCAGAAAACCATCACATCACCGCCCTCACTCCCATCGTACCCCAGGCGAATGCCGTCAAACCGCAGGATACCCATGAAGAAATAATCCAGGTGTACCTGCAGGAGCTGTTTGTGGTCTTTCAGCAGTCGGGGAAAAAGCCTCTGCGCCGGTTCAAACAGCAGCACCGGCAGGATCACCGCCGAAAATGCGACTTCCAATATGCCGAGACGGGTGAGAAGAGTCATAGGACTAGTTTGTTATCCTTTTTCAGTCGTTGCCGCAAGTTGCATGCTAACGCCAATAAAGAACCAGAGCAACAGCGCATTTTCCGCATCAGTTTGATAGGTCTGAAACATTCCACCAATTAGCATCACCGTAAATGCCGCCAGAATACCTAACCGCAAATTACGATCTAACCCCCTCGAATGCCGCACAGATTTAATGGTTCGCGAGATAATATAAATCCACATGGAAATAAAAATTACTCCGGCAATGATGCCGTGATCCACCATCGCCTGCAGGAAGTCGTTATGCGCATGCGCCGTAGTGCTATAATATTCGTAAGGAATCCGGTACTTTAAGAAGGCAATATCCCAATTATCATCTCCGATGCCTGTAATAGGATGGTTTGAGAGGATGTTTATAGCGCTCTTCCAAAGGTAAATACGCGTGGGATCACCCTGCTGTTCGGTCGGGGCTTTGGCTATGTTTAATCCGCGCTTTAAGCGCTCACCGGACGCACTGAACAATGTGCTGGATAATATTACCAATACAAAAATTAAAATCGCGCCGGTAATACGTAACTTACGCGAACCGAAAACCAGAAATAACCCGCCACAAACGAGCAGTCCTAGCAATATGGATCGCGCCATAGATGATAACACCGAAATGGCGCCGAAAGCCGAGACAAAACCTGCGCGGCGAAGAGAAGCAGAGTTGAATGCTGCTACAACAGGAGTTATTACCCCAAGCATCCCTGCAAAAGTAAGATGGAGATCCTGCAATCCTGTTGCCAGGAAGCGGTCAAATAGCGGCAATAACTGTCTACCACGTAATAAATCCCAGCCAAAATAATACTGATAAACTGCATAGATGGTAATCGGAAGAAGAAGGATAGAAACGTAACGCAGAGATTTTCGCAGCCAGTCGTTATTTGAACCCACTACCAGACCTGGAATTATTGAAAGGAAAATAGCCCTCTCTCTAAACCAAATATTCCAGTTGCTGGAAAATGGGGAGAATGCCACTGCAATCAGTGTCCATGCTAAATATAGCGCGATTAGATAGAACAACATTCGGGTATGCGAAGTGGGAATTTTAGAATGAAAAAATATCCACCCGAAAGCAATGAGAATTAAGAGAATTTTTGTGGCGCCAATTGATAACAAGAGAGAGACCGGATAGATTATGGATAACCCTATCCAAATTTTTCGATAACTTTCCAGGTTTTTAATATTCTCACGCAAAGTTATTCCTTCGGTTTTTTCACCTTGGAGTGAATGACGCTTAAATTCTTAATAAGCTGACTGCATATATCTACGGTTTAGACTATTCTACTATCCTCACCAGAATAAATTCTGGTGCTCAGTTTTTTAGTGCGAAGTCTCTCCACATAGTGGTTCCTTCGAAAGAAGAGACTGATGTGCTATTTACATTACCATTGGCTTCAGCCAATTTACGCAAAATTCGGGCATAGGATTTTCCCGTAGTGACTCCTTTGGAGCAATCCTATGGCAATTGGACTGAGTCCACCATTCCCTTATCACATCACCGCCCTCACCCCCATCGCACCCCAGGCGAATGCCGTCAACCCGCAGGAGATTAATATGAATAATCGGTACATCATATTCTGGGGAAGCTCAGGGTTTATGGAATTTATCAGAAACACCGACGGGTTTCCTAAGCTGCCGATAATCATGGGTATGGTGATCCAGATCGGTATCGGCTGCAGTACCGTGCCTGCCAGTATCAGCAGGATACCCATGAAGAAGTAATCCAGGTGCGCCTGCAGGAGCTGTTTGCGGTCTTTTAGCAGCCGGGGGAAAAGCCTTTGCGCCGGTTCAAACAGCAGCACCGGCAGGATCACCGCAGAAAATGCGATCTCGATTATGCCTATGCGGGTCAGGATGGTCATGAGGTTGATTTCACTCCTGTGATATTGCGCGAACTAGTTATCCCCCCCAACACCAAAAACACCAGCACGGTGATCGGTATTCTGACCAAAAACACACCCATACCTCCGGCTATGCAAAAGAAAGCCAGTGCTCCGAACAATCCCCAGGCTAAACCGCGTTCTTCTGGCGTTTTCGCTAATCGTATGCGGTTGTGGCAGATGTACAAACCGATTCCCAGCATCCAGAGGAATGCGACCAAACCCAACAATCCGCTTTCCACCGCTACCTGCAAATAGAGGTTATGCCAGTCTCCCGCGCCGGGATCGGTCATGTATGGGCGCAGTTCATCCGGGAAGATAGCCTGAAAGGAATTCAAACCATGCCCCAGTACCGGTTTTTCAGTGATCAGTTCCAGAGCGGGTTGCCAGAGTACTTCCCTGCCACTCAAATTGGAGACCGGATCAGCCATGGTGAACAGCCTATCCCGCAAGGGCGTGATGGCAAGGAAAAGCACCGCTATGAATACGAAGACAAGGGCGCTGATTTTGGGACGGAACATGATCCCTGCGGGAAGCAGAACTAGGATAGCTGCTATCCATTCAGCCCGGCATATACTGGCAGCTAAACCAGTGGCGCACAAGGTTAACAGTGGTATGTCTATCAATTTCCTCTTGAACAGGTTATTGTTGATACTCAAGAAAATTCCCAATATGAGAGATGCTCCAGTCAGACTGCCGAATACGGTGTACCCTCCGTAAAGTCCCACCGCCCGGTGTTCACCACCCAATACCTGAATCAAGCCCACGACCGAAGCGATGGCGGTACCTATAACCAGCGCTCTGATAAAATTTCGCCAGCCTACATGGCGATTTTCCTGCAGACTCCATGCTGTGATGAAATATGCTGCCGCGAAAAAGAGATTGGAGAATCCTTTGGCTGCAAGTTCCGCATGATCCCCAAAAATGCTTGAAAGGAGACGAATGAGAATAAAAGTGATGAAAGGTAGATCCCATCGGGTGATTTGAGGCTTATGACCATGAAAAAGGCGGAAGAGCAGAAGAAGGACCAGGAATACTGTCAGGATTTCTACAGCTACCAAGGTTAGAGAGAGAGCGAAACCCAACAGGACAATTCCACCTGCAAAAAGCCCCGATACGGGGGGAGCCTCGCCCCGTATCGGGAAGAGACCCCGTTTCGGGGCAGGGTTACTGTCAGCCGTGGGCTGATCTTTCATATATCTAAAGAGTAATGGACTTAATCGCGCCGGTATTCGGCGACGCCGGTTTCGTAGAGGTTGCCTCCCTGGCAGTCCTGAGCTACAATACAGCGGAAATCCTCCACTTCCAGGCGGCGGATAGCTTCCGCGCCTAAATCTTCGTAGGCAACGATCTCAGCTTTCTTAATTGATTTGGATATGAGGGCAGCAGCACCCCCCGTAGCAGTGAAATAGACGCCCTTATATTTCTTCATTGCTTCGACCACTTCAGGTCCACGAGCGCCCTTACCGATGCCACCCTTCAAGCCGTGTTCGTGCAGAGTAGGGCTGTAAGCATCCATCCGGTAAGACGTGGTAGGTCCGGCAGAACCTATGGGCTGTCCCGGTTTGGCGGGTGACGGTCCCATGAAGTAGATCACCTGTCCTTTGATGTCAATGGGCAGTTCTTCCCCCGCGGCGATTAAATCTACCAGCCGCTTATGAGCGGCATCCCGGGCGGAATAGATCACGCCGGTGATGCTGACCCGGTCGCCAGCTTTCAGCGATTCCACGGTCTCATCTGTAAGTGGTGGTGTGATGCATTTGATCTCTGCGTCCACGATTTATCTCCTGAATTTATATCTGCTTGTTAGTTCTAAGGAAAGTATTATAAGATTCATCATCCCACAGCACAAATTCCACTTTTTGGGGATACTCATTATCAAGTGAGTGCTGCTTAACCGTATTCAGCATTATTCGGGCGCATTCATCGACCGGAAACCCTGATACACCCGTTCCTAATGCAGGGAAAGCGACGCTCTCGATTTTATTAGCCGCACAGATAAACAGCGACGCCTGAGTTGACAATTGCAGTGATTCCGCCGTAGTGGGATGTGAGAAACCCATGCTGGCTGCATGGATGACGTACTTCGCCTTCAGGTTTCCGCCACTGGTTAAAGCAGCTCCTCCCACCTCAATGGAGCCAATGCGGTCACACTCTTCCTGAATGGAAGGTCCACCCTTGCTGCGGATAGCGCCAGCAACACCAGACCCGAGCTGCAGGTCGTTGTTAGCCGCATTGACGATGGCAACGCAGTCCGATTCAGTGATGTTGCCTTTTACTATGGATATCATGAAAAAGTGACTTCTTACTTCTGTATTCTGAATTCTATTTTTTCTTCCTTGCGAAGGAACTTCGGAGTCTTCGATACCCTTCGTGCAAACTTTCGGAGATTACCTTGGTGTTTCCGATAACCGGCATGAAGTTGGTGTCGCCGTCCCAGCGAGGAACAATATGTTGATGGATGTGTTCTTCGACGCCAGCTCCGGCGACTCTGCCCAGGTTCCAGCCTACGTTATAGCCGTGTGGATGCATGGTTTCATGTAGTGCCCGCAAAGAGAGCTTGGTAAGTTCACCAGCTTCGGCGATCTCTTCGGTAGTCAACTCAGAATATTTATCTATATGACGGCAGGGCGCCACCATCAAATGACCATTGTTATAAGGATAGAGGTTCATGATCACGAAGCAGGTTTTCCCACGGTGTAGAATCAGATTGTTCTCGTTGTCCTCCATTTGTTGATATTCGCAGAGGAAACAATCGGGTTCTTCACCTGCTGCGGCAGCCTGGATATATTTCATACGCCAGGGCGCCCACAGGCGGCCTGGGATGATATGGCCAGAAGTCTGTCGTTGATCGCCTTCGAATGGAGGCTTTTCGGATTTATCCTTTTCGGTCATTGGTAAAGTTCGTTTTCAAGATTAATGCTATCAATGCTTAATTGTGAGAAGAGATCATGTATGAGGTTCAGATGCAGTTTATTCTCCTTGGAAACACGTTGTATCGCTTCATCCCTCTCGATCATCCCTTCTCTTATCATCTTCGCGTAAAAATCATCCTTCTCCGTGATTCCTAAAGTTTTCAGGTACATGTAATCCTTCAAATGAGCTATGCGGCAGTCGAATCGCCAGGACGAATCTAAATCGCGAGGATAATCCCACCCGAGTTCTTCTTGAATGCGTTCCAGAACTTCGTCTTCCTTCCAAGGAATATAGTGAAATAAATCGAGGAAAGTTAATTTACCGCTAATCAACCTCGATCCTAGAGCATAAGGATTGCTAAATAAATATCCTTTTATTGTAGTGAGAATGAATTTTGGCTTCAGGTAATGAGCATTCTTAAGTGTTTCTTTCACCAATCCTTTTACATTCTTCAGATAGGTAGATTTTAAATTAGCATTATCGGTCACACCCAACAATACTTTCTTGAACGTGGAATATTCGTATGGGTTACCCCCATTGACAATGCACTTAATACGATTCTTGCGAGCGATCTTCAGTATTGTGGGCCAGATAATCTTGCAGCCGATGCAGATAGCGGGTACTAAAGCAGGCGTTGGATTCTTAAACCATGCCAAAATGTTATTTCTTAGAATCCTTTCGTGGATGTTATTTTTTAACTCAAATTGCACAAAATCAACATCCAGGATTCTGACCATATTCGCAATATTTTTAGTTGCCTGAGGATCGGTGAAAGGGTTGGCATAATTAACTGCCAGAACCTTCATTCGGTAATCTCTCACCAACGCAAGCAGTGTATAGGCGCTGTCTCGTCCACCGCTGATATTTACAATGCAGTCATATTTTACTGCATTATTGTGAACCACTTCCAAGATGCGGATTAGCTTTTCTTCACCTTGTATGGCTACCGGTTCATGGTTTCTGCAGTGGTTGCAGACGCCCTTTTCATCCAAAGCAACACCTGCTTGTCCGCCGGGTAGAATACATTGAGAGCAAATATCCATGGAGGGTAGTTTAAAGATATTTACTTATTTAAGTACAAATACCAAAGATTGAGGATTGCTTATTTAAGGCATACGCCATTTCGGAGCTAATACCTACAACGTCCCCTCTTCTCGCCGGGTTTCGTAATCAGTGATCAATTTCTCTTGAATTTCGCGAGGCACGGGATCATAGTGGCTTAACTTCATCCTGAAGAGACCTCTGCCGGAAGTCATGGAACGAAGCTGTATGGAATACGTATGCAACTCTGCCAAAGGCACTTTTGCCCGGATGATCTGGAATTTACCTTCTGCATCCATACCCTGAATTTTACCGCGGCGTCCGGATATGTCTCCCATAACGTCACCCATGTAGTCTTCCGGGACGGTTACTTCAATGTCATAAATCGGTTCTAAGATGATGGGATCACAGTTCTTGAAGACCTTCTTAAACCCTACGGAAGCTGCAATTTTAAAAGCCATTTCTGACGAGTCCACTGCATGGTGGGTACCATCATAGAGAGTAACTTTCATATCCACAACAGGGTAACCAGCGATAGCGCCATCCACCATTGCGCCACGGATGCCCTTTTCCACCGCAGGAATGAACTTACTCGGAACGACGCCGCCCACGATTGCGTTCACAAATTCCAGAGAATCTTCACCACCTCGTTCCTGCGACTCAACCCGCAGCCAGACGTCGCCGTATTGCCCGCGACCACCTGACTGTTTCTTATGTTTGCCCTGACCTTCAGCAGGTTTGCGGACGCTTTCCCGGTAGGGTATGCACGGCGTATCTGTGTCAACTTCAACTCCGAACTTATCCTTAAGCCTGGAAAGGACAACGTTCAAATGAAGCTCACCCTGACCAGCAACTATCGTCTGTTTCAATTCCGGATCAAAAGAAGCGAAGAAAGAAGGGTCTTCTTCGTGAAGCGAACTTAATCCGATGGAAAGTTTCTCCTCATCTCCTTTGGCTCTGGGAATCACAGCAACACGATAGACAGGATCGGGGATCTTAACAGCAGGTATTATAATGGAATCGCGCGAATCACACAAGGTATCTCCGGTGTGGGTGTCCTTCAATTTAACCACCGCGCCAATATCACCTGCTTCCACCTTATCCGCGTTAGTGCGGTTTTTCCCATTCATGGTGTAAAGCTGTCCGACCTTTTCATTCCTCTTCTGCGTGGCATTGTAGATATCACTGCCGCCCTTTACTTCACCGGAAAGGACCCTGAAGAACGAAAGTTCACCTAAGTGTTGTTCACTGACGGTTTTAAAGATGAACGCCGTGGGTGTTTTGTGATCGAACGATCTCGTCATCTCCTCGTTCGTGTCCGGATGAAAACCCTTTAATTCAGGATACGAGGATGCATTGGGGAACATTTCCACGATCATGTCCAGTAAACGGTCAACACCAGCGGGGAGAGTTGACGATCCACAAAAGACCGGAAACAAACCACCACTGACGAAACCCTTTAAAAGCCCCGCCTGCATCTGTTCGGGAGTCAATTCGCCATTTTCGCAGTAGATATCCAGGAGCTCTTCATCATTTTCTGCAACTGATTCAGCCAGACTCGACCTGAGTTCTTCCAATTTATCGGTCAAATCAACAGGGACCTCTTCAGGCTTGCCCTTTGCTTTGCCACCCTGATATAGAATGGACTTCCCTAAAACGACGTCCACGATACGTTCAAGGCCCGGTCCTTCATTAACAGCAAACTGAAGGGGAACCACACTGCCACCGAATGTCTCCTGCAAAGATTCCAGAGTTTTATTGAAAGAAACGTGTTCCTTGTCCAGTCTGTTAATGAAAAGAGCCCTGGGAACGCCAAGCTGTTCAGCCGTTTTCCAGGTTAATTCAGTGCCGACTTCCGGGCCAGTCAAAGCATCAACCACTACTATTGCCGCATCAGCGACACGTAGCGCCCCGTGTATTTCTGTTACAAAGTCAGTATACCCGGGTGTATCTATTATATTAATTTTATGACCGTTATGATTCCCATATAGAGGAGTAGCAGCGATTGAAATCTGGCGGTCAATCTCCTCTTTCTGGTAATCAGAAGAGGTGTTACCCTCCTCGATTTTACCCATCCGGTCAACAGCGCCCATAGCGAAAAGCATCGCTTCCGCCAGGGAAGTTTTTCCGGATGCAGAATGTCCTATCAGAGCGACATTATGGATGGCGTTTGCAGACAAAGATTCCTCCCTTAAGGTTGAATGATTATATGATTATAGAAGATATGTAAAATTACCTGCCAAGTCAAGGCGAAAATGGTGGATATTACAAATCAGGAAAGATCAAATTGACGTAATGGTTGGATCACAAGAACTTAAAAACCTGAACACGGATGTCGGCTTCATTACAGATATTTGGACGAAAATCATTTAAAACCAGTAACAATTAGAAAAATACTTGACATTCTTACAAAAATATGTTATATTATTCACAGTTACAGATCTTATGCATTCGCAGACCAACCTGGCGGTGCCGTGATTTTCCGGCTTTAAGTTTCCCAGAATTGCTCATCTGGGAATAATCCTCACGTTGGCGGAGCAAAAAAAACAAGAATTTATCACTTATTTATCCGCATACGGACAGAATGCGGTCGTTGAAGGTAAATTTTAAATTATTCCGTCATATCTTTCCCAAGTTACGAGTTGACACCCCACTCACAATTTCTTCTCATAATCATAATTCTCTTACTAATCAGACTCTACACTCATAGTCACCATAAGGAATCGTGGTGTAGTATTCCATATGTATTGGAAAGCACTCTGGAAAAAGGAGGAGATGGCATGAACGGGTTGCATACTTCTGAGCGAGATGAACTGGGGAATATCGGCTTTCGGATGGGGTTAGTCCGGGACTTACCTTTGAAAAAAAGTCTGAAGACGCTCGCGGATGCAGGATATAAATCCGTGGGAATCTGTTCGGCCCACGCAGATTTTAACAATAAAAAACTATCGCCGGCTAAACTGAGCAAGCTAAAAGAACAGATCGATGAATTGGATCTGAGAATTTGTTCTGTATGCCACTGCTGCAAGAACGTTGATCCCGAAGCAGCATTGGACGAAAGTCGCAAGGGTATCGAGTTAGCCAGTGAATTGAAATGCAACCTGATGATATTACGCACAGCTCCTGTTGAGATGGACCCTCAAGGAAGACAGACGACACACAATATTGCAGAACTGATCCAGGCTGCTGAAGAGGTTCACGTTAAAGTAGCTATTGAACCTGAACCGGGAACAGTAATCCATGGGCTTTATGAATTTTCCGTGTTGACCAGTCAATTGGCAGGTTTACCGATATCACTTAACTTAAACATTGGCAACATTGCGCTCAATGAAGGCAACGTCATCGCCGTAATTCAGGAATGGGCACGCTTTATAGAAATCGTACACTTATGCGACGTTCGCCGTCCTGACCAGAATCATTTGCTGCCCGGAGATGGGCATTTAGACATCCCGGATATTGTTATATCCCTTCGCAAACATCACTATAAAGGTGATTTAGTCATCGATTTAGATGAAACTGCAGAAGCTCCTGATCAATTGGCTGTAGAAGCAATGCAGCGCTGTAAACAGATGTTCAGTTGATCAGTAATAATTACAATTGACGTATGCCAACTTTATATTTGATTGACGGATCGGCGTTGGCTTACCGTTCGCATTACGCCTTCAGCCGGACGCCACTAACCAGCCCTTCAGGTCAACCTACTGGCGCCACTTTCGGAGTGGCGTTGTTCGTAAATTCACTAACCAGCCGTCCTGATTTAACCCACGCAGTATGCATCTTTGACGCTAAAGGTCCCACTTTCAGGCATGAAATCTACCCTGAATACAAAGCAACGCGTCAGAAAATGCCATCAGAGCTTGCCGATCAACTACCCGGAATGAAAGAAATGATCAAGGCTATGGGTATTCCGACTCTTGAAAAGAGAGGCTTTGAAGCTGATGATCTAATCGGAACCATCGCAATCAGAGCAGCCGCTGAGGGATTTGACGTCTTTATAGTAAGCGGAGACAAGGACTTCGGTCAGTTAGTCAGCTCAAAAATACACTTGCTGATCCCCAAAGGCAAGGGTGAAGGACTGGAAATCTTCGATGAAGCAGCGGTTGAAGCTAAGTGGGGAGTGCCACCGGAAAAGATCATTGATTTTATGGGACTAAAAGGGGATTCATCGGATAACGTCCCCGGCGTTCCCATAGTCGGTGATAAAACGGCAGCGCAATTGATCAATCAGTTTGGTTCACTGGATGAAGTTTTAAGCAAAGCTGAGGAAGTTACAAAGCCGGCATTAAGACGCAATTTGATAGACTATGCGGAACAAGCAAGGTTATCACGAAGATTGGTTACTATAGATACATCCGTACCGGTTTCAATGACTTCCGATGAATTTACCTTCAGAATCGACGACACGGAAAAACTGGCTGATATCTACCGTGAATATGGATTTCACAGCCTGCTCGCAAAATTGGATGCAGAACAAGTCGAGGATTCATCTGATCTGAAATACAAAGCGGTAACAACAGAAGAAGAACTGGATACGCTTATAGATACGATGAAGAAAGTGGACCTGTTATCTGTCGATTTGGAAACCACCTCCACAGATCCAATGCAAGCCGAGATTGTGGGTTTTTCCTTCTCCTTTAATAATGGAGAGGGGTTCTACATTCCCGCTTGTTTAGGATATTTTCCGGGACTTGAGGGTGAGACAGGTCGCCTGGGACAGGATATCACAGCGGAGACGCGCTGGGTGTTGAATAAATTACGACCTCTCTACGAAAACTCTACTATCCGCAAGTGCGGGCAAAACCTGAAATATGACGCTTTAGTGCTTCATTGTCACGGTATCAAATTGAAAAATATAGCCTCCGACAGCATGGTGGCGAGTTACGTTCTGGATCCCACGCGGCGTCAGCACAACATAGACTCACTGGCGCTGGAGCATCTAAACTTCAAAAAGATACCCACTTCCGATCTTATCGGTACTGGAAAGAAGCAGATCAGCATGGCAGACGTCCCTCTGGAAAAGATTACTCCATACGCTTGCGAGGATGCTGACATTGCCCGCCGCCTCTGTATCCTTTTTCAGAAACAACTCCACGAAGGAGAACTTGCCAATCTATACAGGGATCTGGAACTGCCGTTGATTCCGGTCTTGATGGAAATGGAGTACAACGGCGTTGCCCTGAATGTGGAACTTCTGGAAAGTATGTCGGTCGAGATGGGCGAAAAACTGGATGGTCTGACCGAAGAGATTTACCGGCTTGCGGGGACCCAATTCAATATCAATTCTACCAAACAGCTTCAGCATATCCTCTTCGATAAATTGCAGCTAAAACCGGTAAAGAAAACCAAAACCGGTTATTCCACCGACGTAGAAGTGCTGGAAAAACTGGCTTCGCAGGACCCTTTACCAAAGACGCTGCTTGAATACCGGCAACTGCAGAAACTGAAGTCAACTTACGTGGATTCACTGCCCAAAATGATCAATCCGGTTACCGGAAGAGTGCACACCTCCTTCAACCAGGTGGTAGCAGCGACAGGGAGGTTATCCAGTTCTGATCCGAATTTGCAGAATATCCCCATACGTACCGAGATTGGCGGCGCCATCCGCAGGGCTTTTATACCAGAGAAGCAATCGCAAGTTCTGCTATCTGCTGATTATTCTCAAATTGAGCTTCGCATCGTCGCTCACATTTCCGGTGATGAAGAGCTCATCGCTGCTTTCCATGAAGGACGCGATGTTCATGCTTCAACGGCAGCTCGAATTATGAACGTTCCGGTCGAGATGGTTACTCCTGAGATGAGACGTAGCGCCAAGGAGATTAATTTCGGCGTTATCTATGGAATGGGTGATTGGGGATTGTCAGAACGGCTGGGTATTCCGGTAAATGTGGCTGCGGATTTTCGCAAGCAATATTTTGAAACCTATCCCGGTGTGCGCGCCTACATGGATGGCATAATAGAGCAAGCGAGACGAGAAAACTTAGTTACCACGATGATGGGACGGCGCCGTTTCCTGCCTGAAATAGATTCGACCAACCGCAACATACGGGAATTCGCTGAACGCACCGCTATCAACACACCCATACAGGGATCGGCAGCGGATATGATTAAAATGGCGATGGTTCGTATTCACGAAAGGATTAAGGAGTTGCCGGCGAAAATGATCCTGCAGGTGCATGATGAACTGGTGTTCGAAGTGGAAAGAGAGGCTATAGATGAGGTGAAAACCGCCGTCAAAGAGGAAATGGAGAACGCCATGAAGCTGAAAGTACCAGTAGTAGTCGATTTAGGTGTAGGGGAAAACTGGCTGGAAGCTCATTAACGAGTCTGCCCGATAGAGTAGCGGTTATCCGGCGCTAAAGCACCGGCCTACGGATAGAAAAAGCCCCCTGAAAGGGGCTAAATGGGCAATTTCACAAGCGGGTTGACGCAAGGTCAACCCCTACGCGCGTAGGGGTCGCTTGTCCCTATGGGGATTTTACATCGACCCGACACTACGGTTCATGTCATTCTGGCTTGTCCAGAATCCGACATGAAAACGCCGTCAGATTCCAGACAAGCTGGAATGACGGCTTCTTCCCCTACCTCATCACCACCATCTTAGAAACATTACTGCCGGTGGGGGTGTGTAACCGTAGGAAGTAGATGCCAGAGGAGAGGGAGGATTGGTCTATGTGAGTGGTATATTTTCCTGGCTGGTGGTATCCGGCTTGGATGGTTGTTACACGTTTACCCAACAGATTATAAAGCTCTATATTAACTTGACCAGCTTCTGGGATTTCATATTGAATATAACCCTCTGATACGCTGGATATCTGCGGATAGAGTTCAAATGGACGAACTTGCGGGTTTGGTCCCCCTAAAGATCCATTATCATTAACATGTTTAGCCCAAACGTCATGAGGACAAGAAATCTCGAATACCACCGCAGCGCCACCTTCAGTATCTGGAGTCACATTAGAAAAGATATATTCACCATTAGTAGCAGTTCTGACACTTATTAGTGTCCCATCTTCTCCCCACATTCTATCGCCATCGGCATTAAGACGTTGTGCCCAGAGGTAGTGTGTTGTATATGTAGGCGGTTCTCTAAAATTGTAGACACCGTAGAAATAGGGATTGCGATAACCAAAATTGTAATGGGTATTAAAATGCCAATCCTCTTTTCTTGCCAGTAATGCACCCATTCTCCCACTCGGGTAAGTCGGCCAATAGCAGTTACCTTCCATATCCATCCATTGACCCCAATATCCATATTCCCAGGTGAAACCCAGGTAAAAGTAACCCGGATCTCCTTCAATGATCTTGGCATAAGCATGCCAACTGACGCCATAACATTCCCAAAGGATGTGGCTGTCTGGAGCTATTCTGTAAGCAGTGTTATAACCGCCGCTGCCGCAATGCAGTATAAATCCGCCTTCACCATCTGGGATCAATTCGTTGAGCCAGGGATTACCGTCGTAGATTAGCAATCCGTCAGGATTCCAGAGAGTGTTGCCAAACTCATCCACCCTTTGCATGTAAATATCACCCCAGTTACTACCTCGGAAATCTTCCCAGGTAAAATATGCTCCTCCCTGGTCATCGCGAACTGCTCTGGGATGGGTCTGTACATCTTCGTAATCACAGACAACGATCCCCTCTTCTCCCCATGTAAATTGCCCTGAAATGTCTATATGCTGCGCTCTGAGATCACCTGCGAAACTGAAAGCACCGAAAACTCCTCCCTGACCGTCGGATGCTATACCGAATAGACTGGTGTGCAGTCCTGGATAAAAACTAACTCCAGAATCACCCCACATCAAATTACCAAGAGAGTCCAGACGTTGCGCGTAGAAACCTTCATCGGGACCTGTACCACCATTGCACCAAACCGCAATTACTCCTCCACAACCATCCGTAACTACATGTGCTGCGTAGAGTTGAGAACAATAAAGTGCTGGTAATAATCGTTGTGGCTCTTGGTATTTAAAATCTCCAAATCTATCTATGATTTGATAGCAATTGTTGACTTCAGAAGTATTAAAAACTACAAGTGTACTTCCATCCGGGTAGGGAAAGGCGTGCGGGTAACCCTCATAAATATCCGGATCTGTTGCTATGGGCATGTTAACTTCGGGTGTAGTGTATTCAAACCACCAGGCGTGGGTGGGGGCTGCAAGGGTGAGCACTAAGGCGGGAATTAATAACAAGAATATTTTGAAGCGCATGGTATCCTCCAAATTCAAAATGCAAATTTTCAGACTGGAAAAGAGTGATTATAATCAATATACTAAAAAAATCGGCAAAAGTCAAGAGGGGAGAATTTTGTGGGGAAATCTAAAGCTGTCATTCTCGGAAGCGAAGCGCCTCGGGAATCTGACAGCAGGGCAATGTCAGATTCTGGACAAGCCAGAATAACATTGCCCTCATTCTAAAGTTAGTATTCAGTAGGTTGGGTTAAGCACAGCGCGGCGTAGCCGTCCCTACGGGACAACCCAACATTTTGGTGCCCCACAGCTCTGCTGTGGGAATATCGTTCGATGTCCCGGTAGGTTGGTGCTTTTTGTTTGTTCTCTGGATTCCCGCGTACGCCCCGAAGGGGCCTGCCCTACATCTCCCGCTAGGTCAGGCATTGTCTTCGGGAGCTTGGACGCCGAAGGCGGGGAGCCTGACAGTCGGTTGACTGATGACCTGACGCTTGTATCTTGGGCGGCATGGACCATTCTCCGTAGGTCCGAAGGACTCCAACGAAGAATTCAGCGATGACAAGGCAGTTCGGGAATATAACTCTCGAAGTTTATCTCATATTGTGCAAATAATTGCGCTTGATTTACCGTTTATTCTGTTAGTAACTTATAATCATCATTCCTTCCTGAGCGGGTTAAAGGTATCGATCTTTTACATGCTATGCTTAACAGGCAAAAATAACCTGTCTATCGCGCTCAGGCGAAATTCCATTGAGAAGTTCAGCCGGTGAAAAAATAAATTGCTTGACAAGACGTTTTTTTTTCCTTATATTATAAGTCTTAATAAAATGCAAGTGTTCATCGGTACTTAATTAAAGCAAAAGCTTCCAGAAATTTCCAAGAGATCCGCATGTTGGCGTTAGCCTACTGGCGGATATGTTTAACTATAGTCACGTAGTCTCGATCGGTCGAGACTGCATCAACAAAAGAGGAGTTATAAGATGCGAAAAATGGTTTGGTTACTAGTTGCCGTTGCTTTAGTCTTCGGTTCACAAGTTACCGCAAAGATGGCTAGTGTGACGAATTCTGGTGCTGATATAATAGCTGTCCAGAATTCCGAAACGCCGCCAGCTCCACGGGTAGAAATTGCCACCGATGATATAGTCTTCTTCGAGGACTTTGAATCAGGAGCTGTTGGCTGGACATATGAGGATTTGACCGACGTCAGTTCCTGGCATGTCGATACATTTAATGCCTACAGTGGTAATTCCTGGTGGGCTGGCGAAGCTGCTATCGGTGGTTATGACAACCACTGGCTGCAGTATCTGGTTAGTCCGTCATTGGATCTCAGCGCTACCACAAACCCCGCCCTGGATTTCATGCTTTTCTATGCATTTGAAGATCCAGCAGGCACAACCCCTCCCTGGGATGGATGGGATGGCGGTAATGTATGGGTTTCCATCGATAACGGCGCCAACTGGGAAGTACTTACCATGACTACACCCGTTTACAACTGCCAGAGCATGTACAGCTTCGGCGCTGAATGGGGCATGGGTGAAGGTATTGCTGGTTGGGGTGGTTTTTCCGGTGGTGTCAGCCCGGGTGCATGGGTTTCTGCATCAGCCGATCTCAGCGATTACACCTCGTCAACAGTGAAACTTCGCTGGGCACTCTGTTCTGACCCTGTCTGGTGTTCACTTGATGATCCCCTGCTGACCGGTATATTTATCGATGACGTTGCGGTATCTGAAGGCGCAACGGTCTATCTGGAGAATGACGCTGACGGTACGGCTTATCCGTCTGACTTGGTGCCCACCCCGAATGCACCACCAACTGGTAACTACTGGTCGTTATCGGAAGTGTTGTATCCGCCTGCACCTTCGCCAACACACGTTATGGAAATGTCCGATGGCGCTGGAAGCTACGTGCCTGACATCTACAATGCGGTGGTATCCCCGGTAATCGACCTGACGTCCTATACGACGGGCAGCGTTTTTGGTGATTTCTACATCCGCGGTTCGATTAACGTAGGTGATCCGGATCCTTTCCCTGACGTTGATAATTGGACAGTGCAGATCCGCCCGATTGGTGAAACTGCATGGTTTTACTATTCCAATCCCTGGAACCAGGGTGGTACAAACTATGTACTGACAGATCTACCCACAACATATGACCTGTGGTCCAATGTTAACACAGATGGACCTCTTTATCTGACACCTTATGCAGGTTACGAAATCCAGATACGAATTCTCTTCCAGTCCGATCCTGACATCTATTTTGGTGAAGGCTTGTACGTAGATGATTTCGTTGTGGAACATACTGACGCCTTAAACAACGACTGCGGTACGGAATTGATGCACGTTCCCATGCCGACTTCGTTGTATTTTGCCGATATCGGCTGTTCGGTCGAGCTGCACAACTATGGCCTCAACGATCAGGGCATGATTCCGGCATTCT
>NJBN01000009.1 GCA_005223185.1 candidate division LCP-89 bacterium B3_LCP | reverse complement strand
CCGCATGGGATCAGATTAGCAGATTTTCAAAGAACAATTGAATTGCTGATCCACGCTATCTTAGTATTCGTATCTCCAAAGAGATTATGTTATGTCCGGTAATAAATATTCTCGGACAGACTCGTACGCAGGAATGACACTTGAAGACGGTCTCAAATTACATAAAATTATGGTGAAAACAAAGCCGTTTTTCGTTAAACAGACTTATTGCTAATAAAAAAACCGGGCATCGCACCCGGTTAATGTTATGCAGATTCCAACTCAGAATCTTGCGTCAGCTTCCTGTTTGTTCTCCCTGTACCATTTAATGGTCTTCTCCAGACCGGTTCGTAAGTCTGTGGGTGGTTTCCAGTTGAGTGTGCCCTGCATTTTATTCACATTTAGGATCTTCACCATCTGTCCGTCAGGTTTGTCCGTGTTCCAGTGCAGTTCACCTCTGAAGCCGCTTATATCCTGTACTAATTCAACCAATTCCCTGATGCTGGTACCGATGCCGGTGCCGATGTTTAGAGGTTCAACGTCATTGTATATCTCAGCGGCGCGTACGATTGCTTCAGCGCAATCTTCAACGAACAGGAATTCCCTGACCGGTTTGCCAGTGCCCCAAACTTCCACCTCAAGCTTATCTTCTAAAGTCGCCTCAACGAACTTGCGTATCAATGCAGCGACGACGTGCGAGCGTTGTTCGTTGTAGGAATCCAGAGGACCATAGAGATTCGTCAGGATCAAATGAGTGCCGTTGAAATCATACTGCTTTTTATATGCCCAGCACTGCACCTGCATCATCTTCTTGGTGAGACCATAGTTGCGGACGCTGTCATGAAGTGGTCCATCCCAGAGGTTCTCTTCAGATAGGTTGCCTTCCAAGTAGCCCGGATAGGAACAGGCAGTGCCCACTCCAACGAATTTCTCAATACCTGCCAAGCGGCAGGCTTCGATGACATTGGCGCCCATTATTAAGTTTTCGTAGTAAATTTTCCCCGGATGAACCTGGTTGATCCAGATGCCACCGTAATATGCGGCTCCATGAATGACCATATCCGGTTTCGCATCCAAAAAGCACCTTAACCCATCTTCCAGTTTCATCAAGTCGAAATCGCGTTTCCTGGGTACGAAAACTTCAGCGCCGTTTTGCTTTAAAATATCCACAACGTGGCTGCCGACGAAGCCTGCTCCGCCGGTAACTACCACGCGTTTATCCCGCCAAAAGGACATGTTTCCCTCTAAACGTTACTGTATTCATTGACAACATCGATGACGTCCATCACTTTCAACAGTTCATCAATGCCTTCATCAATACTGATAGTGGTTTGGAATCCTGCTTTATTGATCTTCTCATACGTCACTTCATAATTGCGCTGATCTTCATCCTTGCCAATTTCCGCGAAGTGGAGATAGTATTCAATCCGCCTCTTAATCATAAGAGCGACGTCTTCTTTGGAGAAGTTCATGTCGTTGGAACCGACGTTGTACACTTCATCGCGCATGGTGTTGAAGTTCTCCAGCGCGTAAACCAGCGATTTGGCAATATCCCTGACATGGATAAACGTGCGTTTGAAGGTTTTCTCATAAATGATCAGGTTGCGGTTTTTTACTGCTTGATAAGCGAAATCGTTGATGAGGAGATCTAAACGCAGGCGTGGAGCTACCCCGAATGCAGTAGCATACCTGTAAGCAACAACATTGCCGCGGTTCAATAAGTATTTCTCTGCTTCTGTCTTCGTAGTTCCATAAATGGTCAGCGGATTAAGCGGTGTTTCTTCCGTACAGACGTCACCGACAATAGCGCCATAATTGGAACCGGTGGAGGCGTAAAACATGGGTCGATCATGCCGCAAACCTTCCAGGAGGATGGTTGATTCCTGGTTGACTTCTTCTGCCAGCTTGGGAAATTTCTTACAGGCTGGAAAACCCACGATAGCAGCCAGGTGGTAAATGGCGTCCATGCCTTCGATTGCAGTCCGCAAGTCTTCGATCTTGCGCACGTCCCCGCGCATGAATTCGAACTCTTTGTGGGCGAAGCAGGGCAGCAGTGCTCTGCCGCCGTACATCAGGTTATCCAGAACGCGAACGTTGTAACCGCGATTCAGCAGTAAGGGAACCAGAACCGATCCGATATATCCTGCTCCCCCCGTAACAAGAATGTTTCTCATTGCGTTACCCCCATATTTAGTCTTTTTGATCCGATATTATTCATGCAATTTGCTTCACTTCATTTTGTTTATCAATAAATTTTGGTAAGCAAGCCACTATAGCAAATAGAGGCAATAAGGGCATGTGATAGCGGCCTTCGGCTGTAAAAGGTAAATATATAAGTATGAAATACAGAATTGTACCGATTATGATCCAAATTCTTTCACGAATACTCTTATATTTCATTAAAAAGAAGAACCCGATTAAGAAAGCTATTCCCAATGAATAATAGTAGCCTTCAGTTATCAGAAGAAGACTCATTAGAATCGCGGGATTGAACTGTTCGAATTGCTCGTTAAATGCGTATGTCACACATTTGCTGTCCTTGATAAACAAATGAATAACTTTCTTTAGCGAAAGGATAAGCACATGCCCTGGATTCGATAGCATGTATTGTATGCCCATTTTGTAGAAATATTTATCTCTCTCTACTTCGTTCATTGACGTCATTTTCAACCGATCCTCGGATGAGATGTACCGCCCTGGTGGATTGACCCCACCAGTTGCTCCAGGATTATTCCCCATATAGACGTTATATCCGGAATTAGTCGATGATAAGACGAAGCTGTCAAAGACTTTATAGTTTCGGACCTGCCAGGGAAGCATAACAACTTCGGCGACGGTAAAAATCAACAGGATATGAAGCAGAGCTGGTTTCAATTTTCCATCTCTCAGGTACACGAAAATTCCTATGATAACTGGGAAAAATATTAAAACAGCACGGACCAGATTTGCATACCCTAATAAAATACCTATTAGTAATGAATTGATTATTGAGGATTTTCTCAGAGTCAGATAGAGAATGATGATTGTGCATAACGTAAGAGGTGCTTCAGATGTCGGAGTGATTGCATAAAATATCGCCGATGGTAAAAAAGCCATAATAAGGGTGGCTCGACGTGCGAGATGCCCTCCAAAGAGTTTTTCCGCCACCAGAAAAGAGAACAGAGTAATTCCACCGAATAGAAATAAGTTAAGAACCTTAGCTACAAAAGGATCAGCCCCGAATATTTTATAGAATATGGATAATAAGAGTGGATAACCGACACCCCAGAATGCTGTTGGTTCGCCCAAAATAGTAATAACGCCTAAACCCTTAGAAATATTGGACGCTTGCCTATGGTACCAGTCATAATCACCGTCAGGAATATAGGAAGCTGCGGTGATATATATAAGTCCAAGTATGAACTGTATGGCAAGTACCAACAATAGAAAGTAGAGCTGTGGCCAACTGAATAGTTTTATTATTTCCCGTTGGCAGAGGAGAAAAAGAATCGCCAGAATTATGAGAGTGATTCCAGCTAAAATCAAGCCATTTTGAAGCTCACTGAAAACAAAATAAGCTATTGAATCAAAGTGTCCGTCAGAGGTTAAAACACCCTGTAATTTAATCGGATCAAAAGCGAGGATCGGCATCAGGAGTCCTCCAATCAGAAAGATTCCTCCGACTATAATCAGTATTTTTGCAAAACGCTGCATTCTTCTACAGTATATATAATAACCACCTTAAAATCTCACCGGCTCATTAAACTCACCGAAGGTTTCCTTCAGAACGTCCGTTATCTCACCCAGAGTTACATACGTCTTAACAGCTTCGATAATGGGCGGCATCAGGTTACCTCCATCTTCTGCGATATGTCGTACCTCACTTAAGCAGCGATCCACATCGGATTGTGATCGGTTTTGACGAATCTGCCGTATGCGTTCTCTCTGTTTTTCAGCAGCATCTTCATCATAAGGATGTAATTCGACTTTTCGTTCTTCATCCTCAGTTTGATAGCAGTTTACACCCACCTTGTGGATTTCACCAGATTGAATTTTCTTCTCGGTCTGGTATGCCTGTTTGGCGACTTGCTGCTGGATCGTACCATCAGCGATCAATTTAACCATGCCGCCGCGATCCAGGACGTCATTCAAGCATTCCTCTATGAGCTTCTCCATTTCGTCAGTCAGAGATTCCACGTAGTACGATCCACCTAATGGATCTACAGTATCAGCCAAGCCCATCTCTTCGATTAAAATTTGCATAGTGCGAAGAGAGATCAAGGCAGCCTTTTCAGATGGAATCGTATATGCTTCGTCATAGGAACATAACGCCATAGTCTGCGTACCGGACAGAGCCGAAATCAGTGCGTAATATGCCCCTCGGACTATATTATTTTCCGGCTGTTGGATGGTCAATCCACCGCCACCACCGCCTGCGATCATACGCAGCCACAGTGACCTGGGGTCCTTTGCTCCATAATCTTCCTTGATTATGCGCGCCCAATATCTTCTTCCCGCGCGGAATTTAGCCACCTGTTCGAAGAGACTGCCGAAAATGTCAAAGTTGAAGCTCAGACGCCCGGCAAACTCATCGATATCTAGTCCCCGATTCAACGCTTCATCGGCATAGGCGCGGGCGATACCGAAAGCGTATGCCATTTCCTGCACCGGATCAGCGCCTGATTCGCGGATATGATAACCACAGACGGAAACCGGGCTGTACTTGGGGACTTCCCTGGCGCAGAACTCAATGGTATCACCGATCAATCTCATGGACGGTTCCACCGGAAATATCCAGGTGCCACGTCCGACGTATTCCTTCAATATGTCATTCTGAGCAGTACCGCGCAGTGACTTCAGATCATATCCCTGTTTTTCAGCCATGGCGAAGTACATTGCCATCAAAACGACTGCCACTGCGTTTATCGTTAGCGAAACAGTGATCTTGTCCAGTGGAATTCCTTCAAAGGCAGTTTCCATGTCAGCTAAGCTATCGACAGCCATACCGACACGTCCGACTTCTCCAAAGGAACGATCATCATCGGAATCGAGACCCATTTGAGTGGGAAGGTCGAAGGCTACGTTCAATCCGGTCTGACCCTGTTCGATCAGAAAGCGGAACCTCTGGTTGGTTTGGGATGCTGAGGCAAATCCCGAATACTGCCGCATTGTGAAAGGGCGTTTGCGGTACATCAGTTTGTGGATACCGCGCGTGAAGGGATATTCACCAGGTTGACCTATACTGCCAGTTGGATCGCCCGCGGCAATGTCGTCAGGTCCGTAAACCGGCTTTACCTCTATCCCAGATTCCAGTATTACTTTTTTTATATCTTCAGACATTATAGTTAATCTTTAACTGGTTTCGACCAAAGATCTCAGATCCTTAGCAATAGCGTCGAATTTCGCACCCGCTGTAAATATAGCTTTAACTCCCATATCATCAAGTTCTTGGAAATCGTTCCGGGGAACAACGCCACCCAATACAACGGGGACCTCATCCAATTGGGCTTCACGGAGTTTTTTATGCAGTTGATTACAAATAGGGAGGTGAGCTCCGGACAGGATGGACAAACCAATAATATCCGGATCTTCCTGAAGCGCAGCTTGGACTATTCCGCCAATGCTCTGGTGCAATCCGGTATAAATGACTTCAAAGCCCGCTTCTATTAATGCTTGTGCGACAACTTTTATGCCGCGATCGTGTCCGTCCAGTCCAGGTTTTGCCAACAGAATACGAATCTTTTTAGCCTCGTTCAAATAGCCTCCGGTATGCCATATTCATTTAGTCTCACCGCAAATATAAATAATCTCTTTAAAAAAAGCAAACATTTTCCTTGAAATTCTGCCCGTAGTTTCTGAAAAAAAGCGTTGACAATGATCTTAGAATTTGCTAATTTTAGCGCAAGTAAAAAGATATCAGAATTTTCTAGGAATAAGAATGCCCGAGGAGAGCATGAAAACTTTGGAAGCCCTGGGAATGATCGAGACGCGCGGCTTAGTAGGCGCGATCGAAGCAGCCGATGCAATGGTTAAGGCTGCCAAGGTGCAACTCGTTGGTAAAGAAAAGATCGGAGGCGGCTACGTTACGGTCTTCGTGCGCGGGGATGTAGGTGCTGTTAAAGCTGCGACGGATGCCGGTGCTACCGCTGCTGAAAAAGTTGGAGAGTTAGTTTCCGTTCACGTGATTCCGAGACCGCACCAGGAAGTGGAGATGATCGTTCCGCACCGCGATAACCCCAATATCGAGTAGGTTATTATAATGGATGAGACGGCAAGAGGTAAACCTTCTGCCGGCGAATGTGCTCTCGGTTTAATTGAAACACGCGGTCTGGTGGGAGCCATCGAATCTGCGGACGCCATGGTTAAAGCTGCCAAGGTCAAGTTGCTACGCAAGGAAAGGACTCGTGGTGGTTTGGTGGTCATAGAGGTTGTCGGGGAAGTCGGTGCGGTGCGTTCTGCAGTGGACGCTGGCGCTCGAGCGGCTGAAAAAGTGGGTGAACTCATATCCACACATATTATTCCCCGGCCTCATGACAATGTGGAAGATATAATGCTCTATCCGGAAACAGGCACTGTGAAGAAACGGAGGGCGAAAACCACGAAGAGGGAAGTTAAATTTTCATCCCTCGTAGAGATGACCGTTAAAGACTTGAGATCCCTGGCTCGGAAAACAGAGAACTTCACGCTGACCGGTCGTGAAATATCCAAAGCGGGTAAAAAGCAGTTGGTTAACGAGCTCCGTAAATTCTACCCACCGGAATAATTCCTCACACCTAACGCCCGCATATTATGAAAACGCCGAAACAACTTTGGGCTTATTTGCGCCCTCTATCAAAAATATTATTGATATGGGCGATAATTTTCGCTATGGTTGCTTTAGGCATCTATTTCGGCGTTGATAAAAAAGTCATCGGCGTTTCGGTAACTGTTTTTGGCGTGCTCACCAACGCCTTTGCAGGTCTGATGACTCTGATCGCTTTCGTTCCGTTTATAGGACCTCTGATTATCAAGGTGGTAGCGCTGCCTATCTTCTGGGTATTTAATGGAATAGGCTACTTTCTTTCGGTGTTTGCCATCAAGAGAGGTTACGCCAAGGAAGTGATGAATTACCGAGTGTTGACCATGGTATTTCTCTTCGGCATCATAGTCGGATTCGTTTTAGGTAGTATTTTCTGATAAGCCCCACCTTCGCTTGCCAATCTCCAAAACTCTCTTGCTTTTTCCCCAAAAAGGTGTTATCTTCTTTATATTAATTGCTTAATGGCTGATAATTCATGAAGCTCAACACCCTTACAAAGGCGTTTACTAGTTTTGTAACTCTCTGCTTGATTGTAATGGCAGTAACGCCATCCCATGCAGACTGTCCTTTAAGAATAAGAGGTTACGGTTCAATGGATCCCGCTTACATCCAATTGAACTTGACTGATGAAGAGATTGTTATTTACCAACAGGATTTTGAAGAGGGCACGGGTGGGTGGTTCAGTATTGATTTGACGGACCCAGGCGCCATGTGGCACACGGAAACGTACAACGCATATAGTGGCGATTCTTCCTGGTGGTGTGGTAACGTCGGTTTGATGGGGTATGATAACAACTGGCTGCAATACTTAGTAAGCCCAGAAATTGACTTATCAGGCACGGTAAATCCGGTTTTAAGTTTCGATCTCTTCTGGGCTGTAGAAGAACCTGACACTATGGGTGATTACGACGGCTTCGACGGCTGTAACGTGTGGGTTTTCAATTCTGATCCTCTAGTGGATGATTGGGAAGTACTAGTACCTGATTATCCTGAATATACCTGCCAGAGCCTGCGTAGCTTTGGTTGGCGTTGGGAGATGGGAACCGGTATTCCGGGTTGGGCAGATCTTTCCAACGGTTGGCTTCCTGCCAGCTTCGATCTATCGTCGTACACTCTGGATGAAATAAAAATCAGGTTTGGGTTCGCTTCGGATGATGCCCACTGTACCGCTGATGACCCCCTGCAGATTGGTTTCTTCGTCGATAACATCGAAATAGCTGAGGGCGCTACTGTTTATCTCCACAATTTCGCTGAGGGCAACAGTTATCCGGATGAGTTTACACTGGAAACAGGAAACATATCGGGAGATTATTGGGACCTCACACAAGATAACTATCACAGCTACAGCCACAGTTTCAATTGTGAAAATCAGACTTTTCTGTCAGATGCATTGATTTCACCGGCTATTTCCATTCCATCAGGTATGAGCACTCGGATGACCTACTGGGTTTACTGCGATCTGCCCGATTACGACGGCGAAGGAGATGACATCCTGGACGATTTCTACTTTATTGAAGTTGCTCCGACAGGAACTCCGACATGGACTCCTATAGTTTATGACTGGGCGCATGATGGTTCACAGTTGCAGTGGGTTGAACGAAGCTACGGTTATTGGGGAGATGAAGGTTTCCCCACTAACAGTATCGATCTTTCTCCCTGGGCTGGACAGGATGTACGCTTACGTTTCAGAGTTATCACGGATGGTAACGATGATGGCGGAGTGGGGGAGGGACTTTTCATTGACGATATTAGCTTGCTATCGGAAGAGTTACCCCAAAATGATACCGGAGCTTCCCGGCTTCTAATCCCATTTCCTACGTATGAAAATCAACTCACCTTAGAATGCTCGGTTGATTTGATAAACTACGGCACCGCTAACCAGGTCCACGTGCCTGCTTACTATAATGTGAACGGGACTGTCACGCCTTTAACCCCATGGTCGCAGATCAACGCGGGCGACACACTGACACGCACCTTCGATTGGACGTCTCCTGATGTGGGTATATACGATTTTAAAGCATACACGCAACTCTCCGGTGATGAAGAGCTGTCTAACGACACTTCACTGGCGGGTTTGGTGGAAGTAACACCTGCGGGCACCTTCGAATTAGGGTACGATCATCGTCAAGTTACCTATATGGGACCGTATCCTTTCAACTTCGGGCAGTATACAGGGGCATTGGTGCATTTTACTCCAGAAGAGGACGGTCTAGCCGGAAATCTTCAGGCAGAGACTCTAAAGGCAATGTTCAATACTGCAGGTGACGTCAACCTGCATATATTTGCTGATGGCGTAGGGGATAATCCTGGTGCGGAGGTGTATTCTGCAACTGTCAACATCGATGCTGGAAGTATAGCTCCTCAATGGGCTGAGATAGACATTTCCGGATGCAACTATCTGCAGAATGGTCATCCCAATTTCTGGGTGTGGTTGGAAGTTACTTCCTTAAATAATACTCCCCACATAACCGGTCATATAGAAGATTGCTTCACGCCCGGACATTTCTACACTTATGATGGCTCTGATGCAGATGCATCGATCCTCAATTTCAATGTGCGAACGATCATGACCGGTACTTCAGGAGTTCAACCAATTATTGAATCGACGCCCTACCAACTGCAACTACTGCAAAACTACCCCAATCCTTTCAACTCTTCCACCCGGATTTCTTTCGTGTTGCCAGCGCCTTCTAACGTTCACTTTGATCTTTACAACCTGCAGGGACAACTTATATTGCGGCTGTTAGATCAGCAATATCAAGCGGGTGAACACTCAGTTGACTGGTCTGGGGATAGCCTTCCTTCAGGTTCATACTGGCTGCAAATGACGACGAACGACAATATGATCACTCGCCGAATCACCCTACTGAAATAATCTTACCTCATTATCTTTCGCCGAATCGCCGATAGGACTAAATATAATAGTTTATTCTTGCATTCCTGAACAACTTCGCGTAAATTCGAAACTAAAACTTTCTCTGCAGAAACTAATCAAATCAATAAAGTGATGAGGAGAGACAAAATGTTAAAAAAAACAGTATGGATTCTCCTGTCCTTCGTTCTGATCTTTGGGGGACAGGTATGGGGGAAAGCAGTATCAGTGGATCAAACAACAATCGCCTATAAGGCGATCCCGTACAATCTACTGGGACAGGCTAGTTCTAAGATAGTGATCAATCCAACTGATGCCGACCACGACGTATCCGCGCAGAAATTCCATGTACCTATGCCCACTTCTGCTTATTTCACTGAGAAAACCTGTACAGTGGAGATTCACAATTTAGGTCTTCAAGATGAAGGTGGGGTGGAATCCTGGTTCGCGGTGGATGGCGCGGCGGTTCAGCTCCTGCCATGGGACGGTATTCTTTCCGGAGGAATGCAGGAAAGAGAGCACATTTGGACAATTCCAGCACCGGGTTCGTATTTCATGCAAGCTTACACAACCTTGCCAACGGATGAAGACAGCGACAACGACACCTCCAAAGCTGGATGGGTTGAAGTGACCGATGCCAACACATTCGAATTCGGATATGATAACCGGCAGTATAGCTGGGATTTTACTAATTTGTCCTATTTGAACTTCCCGCTTACTACCGGTGCTATGATTCGTTTTACACCAGCAGCAGATGGTGTCACAATACCCCTCTATGCTCACTATATACGTGCTATGTTTGCATATGACCCTCCAGAAGTTGGTGAAGGCGTGGTCAAGGTGCATCTATATAATGCAGGAACACCTACACAGCCGGGAGCTGAAATTGCAAACTGGGAAGCATGGGTAAGTACATTTTTTCCAGAATGGCAGGTATTCGACATATCTTCATACTTACAGAATACCAACGGAGAATTCTGGGTCTGGCTAGAAGTCTTGGATACTTCCGCTCGTATAATGGGATCATCACCTATGGTTCACGGCGAAGGACACTTCTTCGAGGGTCAGACAGGTTTTCCACCAACTACGATAGTATTCGACCTCTTCGCACGCGCTATCTTCGGTGATGTGCCACTTGGTGTAGAAAAACCAGGCAGCGTTTCACAACCGAACGTCTTTGCGCTGCACCAGAATGCACCGAATCCTTTCAATCCCAGTACTTCCATCACCTTCATGCTGGAAAAAGCTGGTATGGCAAAGGTGTCCGTTTTTGACCCGATGGGACGCCAGGTAGCAGTATTAACCGATCAATCGTACATTCCTGGTTTGCATACGATTAATTTCGATGCCAGTTCGCTATCATCAGGAGTGTACTTCTACCGCTTAGAAGCCAACGGAAGAACTGTGCAGAAAAAGATGCTGTTCCTGAAGTAGGAGCTGCATAGGTATACTCAAGGGGGCATGCTGTAGCGTGCCCCTTTTTTGTTATAACACCGGACTAAAGTTCCGGTGCTCAATTTTTAAAACTAATTGACTAAAGTCAATGATCTTGAATAAACTCAGTCTCTTTAGAGACTTGAATTACTCTGGTGAGCACCCGAATATTAATCGGGTGAGAGTCCATTCTTGTGCGCCGCACCCCATTTTCCACTTTAAGAACAAATATTACTTGCTTTTTACAAATAAATTGATAAATTATGCCAGATATAATTACTTGATTTAACCAAACATTTGAACCGCCTTTTAAGGAGAGGATTAATGCTACCTGGTGAAAAGAAATACCCTCATATTTTTAGTCCTGGAAGAATAGGGAAGATGGAGACCAAGAACCGGATAAAGTATGCATCTACCGAGACCAATTTCAACTACGGCGATGGATTCGTATCCGAAAAGGAAATAGCTTATATGGAGGCGCAGGCGCGAGGCGGCGCAGGTATGGTTACCACGCAGGGCGCCTACACCGATCACAGCGCTGAAGGCAAAGGTTATGTCGGTATGATGGGCATCTGGGATGATAAGTTCATCCCAGGCTTGAAGAAGATAGCTGATGCCATTCATAGATACGATTCCAAAGCCGTTTTGCAGCTTATGCACTGTGGCAGAGTGGGAGGTGTGGAACTAGACTATACTGTGGGACCATCGGTAGTGCCGCAGAAAATCCCCAGGTTCCGGGAACCGCGCGAGATGACGGTGGAAGACATACAGCGAGCCGTTCAGGAGCATGTGGATGGCGCTATCCGTACGGTGGAAGCTGATTTCGATGCAGTAGAGATTTCTGGAATAGTAGGTTATCTGGTTTCCAATTTCAATTCCAAATATACTAATAAGAGAACCGATGAATACGGTGGATCCGTTGCCGGACGCGCACGCTTTATGCGTGAAATAGTGGAGGGTATTCGCAAGTCAGTTGGTCCGGATTTTCCCATCATAATCAGGCTTTGCGGAGAAGAACTCTTAGATGACCGAGGTGGAAATACACCCGAAGAGTGCCTGGAAATTATAAAGATTGCCGAAACAGCGGGAATTGACTGTCTGTCCGTTACGGTCGGCTGGCAGGAATCAGCGGAAACGGTTATCAGCCGAGACCGGGCCATGGGTTCTTGGTTGTACATTGCTGAGAAGATGAAGAACAATCTGAAAGTGCCGATTTCCATGGCTTACCGCCTGTTCACACCTGAAATTCCCGATCAAGCCATAGCAGATGGCAAATTAGACTTCTGGGAAAGCTGCCGCGCCATGATCGCCGATCCCATGCTACCAGTTAAGATAATGGAAGATCGCCAGGACGAGATCCTGCCCTGCATGGCGTGCAATATATGTCTGGCAAGGCTTTTCAGGGATGCAGAACTGAACTGCATGGTTAGACCTTCATTAGGTCATGAAACTGAGCCCGAATACGGCTTTTACGGTTTCGCCAAAACCGAGAAGCCGAAGAAGATTCTGATAGTGGGCGCGGGTGTTGCCGGTTTGCAGGCAGCAGCCGTGGCGGCAGAGAAAGGTCATGAGGTGTCCGTATATGAAAAGGCAGACAAGTTAGGAGGACAACTGGAAGCCGCTTCCCACGGTCCCGGGGGTGATGAAGAATTCATGCGGCTGATCGACCATTTCGCGTTTATGACCGAGAGATACGGTGGCAAAATCCATAAAAACCACGAAGTAACCGACGAGTTTATCAAGGAACAGAATCCAGATGTCACTATAATTGCTACTGGAGCAGAGCCTGAACGTCCCGATGTGCCCGGCGCTGATTTACCTCATGTGGTAAGCTGCCTGGACGTGCTCACGGGTGGGGTGGACATAGGCGATAAAGTACTGGTATTAGGCGACTTAGGTGTTACCATATCCACCACGCTGTACATTATTCACCATTTCCCTGATAAACAGGTCAGTACTTTATCCGGCGTGAAAAAGTTAGGCCGCGACGTTAATCCAAGCTACATCTGGAGATATATCAAGAAATTGAAAAAGAGCGGCGTTGTACAGTATCCAGTTCACACTTTGCTGGAAATAAAACCATCTGAAGTCATCGCTAAGGCGCCTGACGGTAAGGAAGTCCGCATCCCTGTTGACACGGTGGTTCTGTCCAGCATGGCAAGCTATACGCCTTTAAAAGTAAAGGACGCCAACACCATCGGCGATGCCAAGATGACCCGAAGAGCTAACTCGGCGCTCTTAGACGGCTTCAGGATGGGAATGCGGTTGTAATAATCCTCTATAATCCTCTATAATCCTGTAGTCGGGGTCGAACCTGACTCCGACAAGTATTTAAATGTACTCAACTAAGGAGAAATAATGATCCCGACAATAGATATTTTCAAGTGCAACGGTTGTGAGATATGCGTTCGTGCCTGCCCGCCGCAGGTCATCGGAATGGTGCAGAATGTTGCCGTCATTTTGACGGATTTATGCGAAGAATGCGGTATATGCAATGACGTCTGTCCCATCGATGCGGTGGATTTCAAACTGCCGCACTATCAACCTTATGAAGTACACGAAGCGTACCGACCGGTGAGGTAAAGATATGAGCCCAATTCCTTTAGAGACGAAATTCAAGGTACTCTGTGAGATAACCAGAGCTCAGCACTTCGCCTGGCGGCAGTCGGCAGCTGAATCATGTCCTGACGTCGATGCTGAAAAAGTTACCTATCGTATGTGGGAGATAACCGGCCATGAAACTGCAAAAGCCTATCTGAAACGGCTGGATCCGGAACAACCGTTGCCGCTGCAGATAGCTAAAAGTATGGTCTGGTCGAGTGAATCAATGGGGGAGAGCGCCGTTGTGGAAGCTGGGAAGGACGATTCCGAGGCGTACGTTATTCATTCTGATTGTCCCTGGTTTCATTGGCACAAACGCTTGGGTCTTTTGAAAGAAGATCAACCTGGCTGTGATCTTTGGTTCGGAACCTGTATTGAGGATATTAATAAAACGCTTGGTACAAATGTTAAAATCGAGACCCTGTGTTCACTGCCTGAGGGTGGTGATTGCTGCCGGCGTAGAATATGGGTGGAAAAATAGGGTTATCTAGGGGAAACAGCGAACTGCTATGAAATGCCCCAACTGCAAAGGTGCTATACCGACTGATCATAAAGGGAGAACCTGCCCATCCTGCGGTGATCCGCTTCCCATCAGCACTTCTATATTAAGTGATTGGGGACGTAGAGCCAGGACCTATACCGAGGAAAGAGGTTTCTTCTTCTGGTTGCTGGTATTTGCTCTAATTGTTTCACTTTTAGCCGTCATAGAACACCTTTTAGGACCAGGCACATTAGCCAGATTATTGGATCACCACAAATTCGTCAGCCTGGTTATGTTCATATATGCCGCAGCTCACCTCAAGGTAATCAGGTGCATTAACACCAAAACACGACCCGGTTATCCGGGCGAATACTGGGTGGACCGCTTGATCATCAGGAAGTTTCGCAAGGGGACTAATACTGCACTGTTGGTGGGATTTATCGTAAGTGTGGTGGTGGTCGGCCCTTTCAACGTTCTTTCCCTGATGCCCGCCTACATCCTGATCATGTCGCTTTTTACCGCCTCCTTCTGGAGTATAGACTCCTTCCGCATTGACGATCGCGAATTTCAGGATGCCAAAATAAGAACCTACTTCGAGTATCTTGGCGTCAGGAGGTTACGCACTCTACGGAAGGCTTCCGGCGCGTACATTATATGTATCGTAGTAAGCGCGGCTACTTTCTACGGACTTTCCCAGATAGAGAATTTATGGTGGATGATAAAGCTCAATCCCACCTTGAACGATATTATAGACATAATTAACGGCTTATTCGATTGGGTACCAATGCTGTTTCCGGCGAATTAGATGATATACTGGTCGGGGTCAGAGGCCCCAAAGGGGCAGGCGACTCCGAATATGGGATATTATAATGATCGGGGCCGGAGGGAGCGATTTAAACGAATGTCACTCTGAGTCCGCCTAAGAAAGCTACAGAAGAACAAGAGATTCTTCGCTACGCCTTCGGCTTGCTCAGAATGACAATCCTGATTTATATGCATTAGTTGTTGCGTCAGGTCTTGGCTCCCTTTAGGGAGGTGTGACCTGACGCTCTTTTGTCTGAATCCCAGACGCACACACTTAGAAGGTCATTCAGAAGCCAGAACGACAAGCACTTACAATGTCGCATAAGATATATTATGTCAAGTAACACATTTCAATGAATAGATCTGATTATTTCATTTCCTTCCAATCCTACCCCCCAACCTACCTGCTATCTGTACCGGATCCCATAACGCTGATGATTTCGGTGTGTAACCGAGATCAAGTTCTTCCAGGTCGTTGATGGTCAATTTGCCGCTAATAGCGGTTGATAGAGTGTTCAGACGCGCGTGAACACCATCAGTACCAACCAGTTGAGCGCCTATAAGTCTGCCGCCATCACTCTTAAAGATAACGGTTAGTTCAATACCGCTACCACCAAATAATTGCGGTTTTGACTCCGTGCTCACGCTGACCTTTTCATATTTTATCCCAGCCTTTTCAGCTAAGTGGGATGATAATCCGACTCTGCCTATCTGAAGATCGAAGCAGCTCCAGATGCGCGTCATCAATGTGCCTTTGTCGTGAACGTTACCACCCACGGCGTTCTCTCCTGCTATTCTGCCTTGTTTGGATGCATTGGTGGCTGTGGGCCAATATACTGTTTTTTGCGTAATGCTGTTAAATGTCTGAGCACAATCACCGCAAGCGTAGATTCCACCTGCTGAAGTGTTCAAATGGCGGTCAACTTTGATGCTGTTATCTATACCTGTAACAATTCCCGCCTGCTTTGCAACATGAAGGTTCGGTTTTATACCGGTAGCAATCAAGATACCCTGGCATTCAAATACTCTGGAATTAGTGGTTATACCTGTTACAATACCTTCATGTGATAGATTAATGGATGCTATATTATCTACGTAATATACGTTAATATCGTTATTATGCAGTTTATCACTAATGCACATTGCGATGGGTTCTTCTAACTTGTCTATGTGTGATTCAGCTCTGTTATCTATGAGAAATACTTCCATTCCATACGAACTGAGGGCTGAAGCACATACCTGAGCTAAAATCCCTGCGCCTAATACTGCAAAACGCACAGGTTTACGAAGTTCCAAGAATTGTCTGAAATGTTTTGCTTGTGTCAGATTACGAAGGGTAAATACGCCATTTGCATGGATATTCGGAAGGTTGGGGATTATCGGGTCAGCGCCGGTAGCTAAGATGAGACGGTCGTATGGAAGGTCATAATTCTGGTTTGTTTCCAGGTTTTCTATAGATATTCGGCGTGATCGGTGGTCGATTTCTATCAATTCGTGTTTAAGTAGAACGTCAATATCATGTTCTTTCCGGACAACTTCAGCTTTTAGTTGCTGTAGGGAATCGATGTTCTCTATGGTTCCGCTTAAGTATTCGGGAATCAGGCAGTTGGAAATTGAAATGCGGTCGGTTCGTTCTATTACCTTGATGCTGCAATCGGGCGCAAGACGGCGCGCGCGCATGGCTGCTGACATTCCAGCGGCATTTCCCCCGATGATGATTAATAGCTTAACGCGGTTCAAAGGCAGGGTTTTCCTTGTGGTTTTAAAGCTTCTTCTGTACGGACGTGACCTTGCCATCCAAGGTCAATTCCTTATCGCGGCGATCATCTAAGTGAACGACGGTATAGACTCGCTTCACGCCATCTTTGAAGGGCGCTTCATGCATGGCGCGAATGGCTTCGAAAAGGCGGTCTGTAGGTCCTTCTATCTGTGTTGACATGGCCGTGAGAGTGTACTTCAGATCAGGAAAGTCGTCCAGGACCTTAAGGCATTTGGCGACCCAGGCAGAAACGGACACTTCCTTCGTTTTAGGGATGATGGAAATACTGCAGGTACTCATCATATCCTCCTGTCTCTACAATTCAATTTCACGAAGATATCTGGCTGCATCTTCCGGCGGAGTAGGATTTATGTAGAAACCTGTCCCCCATTCAAATCCGGCGGTGCGCACCAGTCGGGGGATTATTTCGAAATGCCAGTGAAAGTCCATCGGCAACGTAGCCCAGTAATTCAAGCGTCTGGTTTTGGACTTGGTATTAGGCGCTGTATGCAACATGAAATTGTAAGGCGGATCATTCAAGGCGATTTTCAAGCGAGCCAGAACCTCCTTTAAACACCGTGCCAAAGCAAATAGGCTATCTTCGGTCATCTCACTGAAATCGTGCGAATGTTTGATAGGTGCGATGAAGATCTCAAATGGAAAGCGAGCCGCGAAAGGAGCGAATGCCACCATTCCATCTACCTCGCAGATTACCCGCTCGCCGCTCTCCATTTCCTGCCTGATAATATCGCAGAAAAGGCAGCGTTCCTTGACGTCATAGTGATTGCGAGCTGATTCCAATTCCATGGCGACAGTGCGCGGTGTAACCGGCGTCGCTATTATCTGCGTGTGTGGATGAGATAATGAAGCGCCAGCAGTAACGCCTTGATTTTTAAATATTAACACATAACGAAAGCGGAGATCCTGCATCAAATCCTTCAGGCGTACCTGATACACCGTCATTATTTTTTTAAAATGTTCGACAAGTTGATCTCCAAGGTTGATTTCATGGTGAGGAGATTCTATAACGACTTCATGCGCCCCTATGCCGTTCATCTTGTCAAAGATACCCACTCCGATTCTGTCTATTTCTCCCTCTATGCGCAACGCCGGAAACTTATTGGGAACTACGCGTATATCCCATCCGGGAGAGTTCGGCGCACGCCCATCACGTCCCAATACCAGAACTTCCGGAGGGGTTTTATCCTCATTTCCCTCACAAAAGGGGCAGAATCCTCCGGATTGTTCAGGTTCCAATCTGGCGAAATCAGAGGGACGTCTCCCCCGCTCCGTAGCAATAATAACCCAGCGCTTCTGAATGGGGTCGTGGCGCAGTTCCGGCATTAATTCTCCAGCATATGTGTTGTGGACGTTTTTCTAAGAGACTCTTCGCTTTGCTCAGAGTGACATTTATGAATCTGTGCAGTTAATTATTCCAAACTCGCCCAGTATTCAGGCTTTATTTCGGAAAAGAGAGTGTCTCTATCCCGCACAGCAAGGAAATTAACCCATTCTTCTTCATCCGGTTCCCCGCCGCTGGTGAGTTTTTCCAACATTTTGTATAACATGTCGAAGTCAAGGTGATGCCTGACCAACCGAGTTTCCGCATAATCACGAGCGCTGAAGGTGGAAATCAGGAACTGCCAGTCTGAACTTTCCAGCAGCAGGAGTTCTCGGGCTAATTGCGCAAGTAGATCCTGTACGCGTTTGCCCGGGTGATCGATCCATTTATCTACGGCATCGATCATTTTCTTTTCCGCCTCATAGATCAGTTCCCAACTCCAGCTCGTATCTTCATTGAACCATATATGATGATGACCGCCTTCACCCCAGGAACCCTCAGGTAATGATACAATATGGCTGCTCTCGACTTGATCTAAGTATTCACTACCTGTTACCAGGTTAATTTCCTGATCCTGGGCGATCCACTTGAGTGCCTGATACATCCATCTGGGGCCTTCGAACCACCAGTGTCCGAAGAGTTCCGTATCGAACGGTGCGCATATCAGAGGCAGCCCGTCAGCGTCTTTGCCTTCATTTAATAATACCTGTCGCACAACCTCTTTGAAATGACCGGCATTTTCGTCTATTCTCTTCTGTACTAATTGCGGGTTATACAGCTCTTTATCACCCAGGTCCGCCTTTGCAGAAGTAACCCGCCAGTAACGGTGCCCTCCGGGAAAGTGTTTCTTGTGGAAATCTAAGTATTCCCCATCACCGGGATAACCGTGTTCACCAGACCAGACCTGCAGTCCCGTTTTAGGGTCGCGTATAAAAGCATGAATCCTGCCATCGAATTCATCTCGCGACCTTACCATGTAACTCTGGTACGGCGTGCGTTTAAATTCGTCGCTTATTTTGGTATAGCCCTTGGCAAACTCGTCATGGTACTTTTTTAATGCTTCGAATCGTTCCAGATAAATCCCCAGCGCTTTCCCACCTTCTATCATATGAGAATCAACGTAAAAATAGCGCAGATCGTGCATGTGCAGAAACTCCTCTATTCCGACCCTGAGTCTGGAATCTTCGCCATTGATTGGCGAACTCCACTGACGACAGGGACGGTAAGCACTCTCCGGCAGCCAAATGCCGTTAGGTTTGCGGCCGAAGTGCTTAAGGTAGTTCTCCACTGCTATTTTTACTTGTGCATTGATGCATTCGTCTTCGCCCAAAAGTGGCAGGTATCCATGCGTCGCGGCACAGGTTATAATTTCAATATGACCATCATCTTGCAGCCTTTTAAAACCGGATAGGATATCTTCATCATATTTATCTTTATAATCCTGTGCTATATGTTCGTAGAATTTCTCCCAATTCTCTGCCAACTGAGCCATTTCCTGCTCTCCAGCCTTCTGAAATGAAGATTGATCGAGTCTGGCGGCTTCTACTTTCATGTTCAAATATTCCTTGAAATCCGCTTTGAATACGTCATCAGTTAGCTGTTCACAAAGAACCGGGGAGAGCCCGATTGTAACCTTAGGGGAATGACCTTCGTGGACAAGTTGATCGAAGATACGCAGAAGGGGTAAGTAGGTTTCTGCTGCAGCTTCGTTAAGCCAGTCCATTCCATGCGGCCATTTCCCGTGTGATATTACGTACGGTAGATGCGAATGCAGGACTAAACTGAAAGAACCGATAGATTCCATTATATTGTTTCTCCGTGGGGGTTATTTTAAGTATGAAGTGGTTTACTGAGCATCGCTATGTCGCACATGTAAATACTGCGAATAGTAACATGTCATACCAGATCTCAGCCGACCAGTTCCCGTAATTTTTCTTTAAGCTCAGAGAGGTCACTCGATTTAACCACGTAGGCATCTGCAGACCACGATTCAAAATCGTCCTTGAACTGGGAATAAGCGGTATTAAGAATTATTGCCTGCTTTCTATTCTTATGAAGCATGTGTCCCATCGCTTCTAAACCGTTCATCCCTGGCATTTGAACATCCAGAACAATCGCATCAAACTCTTGTTTATCCAATATCTTAAAGGCGGTTTCCGCAGAATCAGCTACCTGGACGTCGTAACCATCCTCTTTCAACTCCTCTTTATAGAGAATGCGGAGATTTTTCTCGTCGTCCACGACTAGAATTCGTTTCTTCATATCTATCCTCCTGAGTACTAAGCGGAAGTGTGATGATAAAAGTTGTGCCTTCACCTTCCTGGCTTTCTACCTCGATTTTTCCACCATGATTTCTTATAATTTGCGACGACACTGTCAATCCCAGACCGGAACCTGTCGATTTCGTCGTGAAGAACGCAGTAAACAGTTTATTTTTATGCTCCTCCGGTATGCCCACTCCTGTGTCTGAGATATACAGTTTTACCGTGTCATTGTCCATTTTTGTGATCACCGATAGCATGCCACCGCCCTTCATGGCATGTAAGGCATTACGGAACAAATTAAGAAAAACCTGACGTATCTGATCTTCGTCTATCCACACTGCGGATAGATTTTCCTCATAATCCCTGGTGATAATAATACTATTCTCATCAATTTCACCTGCCATCATACTGAAGGTCTGTTCGACAACCTGGCTTAAATCCCTGTTTTCAAAGCGCGACGTTACCGGCTTGACGAACCCTAAGATGTCATTGACGATTCTTTCTAACCGTTTTACCTCTTCAAGTATGATTGAAAGGAAGCGGCGGTTGGTTTTGAATTTTTCGTTTTTGTCCAGATCTCGCAGCACTGCTCGTGTGAAACCACCTATGGAAGTGAGTGGATTTCGGATTTCATGAGCCACAGAAGCTGCCACTTCTCCCACCACCGACAAGCGTTCTGCCCGCAGGAGTAGATCTCGATTCTCCTTTAAATCAAGGTACGCCTGTCGCAGATCGCCGATTTTCTCTTCTAAATTCTGAAGCAGTTGAGAATTTTCAATCGCGGCGCCCAACTGATTGGAAATTATGCTTAACCTGTTCAGGTCTTCAGCGGTAATATCCTTACTGGTTATCAAATTGTCCGCAATTATGACGCCCTCGGTTTTTCCCCTGCTGATCAGCGGCGCTACCGCGTATGAATCAGAATCTAACACCTGTGCTATTAAACGCTGGTCAGCATCCTCACTCTTCGATGCGTTATTTATATATTTGGGAATATTGTCAAATAAAACGTCATGGAGAAAGCCTTCATCCCAGGTAATGGGAATCTTTAATCCCTTAACGACCTCTTTGACCTGAGCATCACGTTCGTCGGCATTCTGCACGTAATTCCGAAAAATGTCCTCCAGGGAGAGATCCTTTTCGTATAACTCAGTCCATATTTGCCCTGCTTCTGCTGTATCGGATGGTCCGATGGCAGTTTCGCCAATGAGTGTATTATTTCGTCTATCGTAGCGGAGCAGGAAGGCGCGATTGAATCCCAGACCCTTTCCGGCAGTAACGCCAATTAAGCCTATGGCAAAGATGTCCGATAATGCAATAGTGCTCTGAAGCAGTTCCCCTACCGCTTTGAAGATGGTAAGTTCGGTTATTCTCTTGCGATAGTTCTCTTCCAACTTCCATTTCTCAGTAACGTCAACCACAGTTGCAATCAGTCCGGTTATCTCCCCTTCCCCACCCTTTAAAGGTACGCAGCGCAGACCGCAGATCCATTCCTTGCCCCAGCGTGAATTGCAATGTACTGAAGGTAAATCCAGATGCTTGCCCTGACTTAATACCAGGCTAAATTCAGCATCCAGTCCTTCCTTGGTGAATTCTTCTGATTCTAAAACATTGAGTCCAATAACGGCTTCTGAACTGTCCGCGCCTAATAGATCTGCGAAGGTTGGATTAGCAGTGCGTATAAAGCCAGAATTATCCGCTGTAAAAATACCCACCGGCGCATGCGAAACTAAGCTTTCCAAATATTCCTTCTTTTCTAATAACTCTTTTTCTAAGCGTACTCTCTCGGTTACATCTTTAATCAATTGGACAACGCGCGTCACATCGCCTTTTTTGTCAAAAAGTGGGAAAGCTTCAACTTCTAAGTAGTAGTTAAGTCCCCCAACTGCTTTATTAACAATGCTGTACTTTACAGGAGTCCTGTTTAAGAATACTTCTTTTATCTTGCAATCGTCGCAAATGGTATTTCTGTCGTAGAAATAGCGGTAGCAATGCGTGCCTGCAACAGTAGCGTGTACACTCCTCAGTTTACGCTTCTGATGTTCATTGATAGATTCTATCCGTAAATGCTGATCTAAGACCACTATACCGTAATCGATGCCGTTGATGATCGCCTCATAAAGCTCCTTCAAAGTAGTAAGTTCATCCTGATCGATGCGCATCTGCTTTAGCTTGCTGCTATGAAGAAGCGTATTTTTAATCGTAATCAGCAACCGTTTTACCTTAATCGGTTTATCCAAAAAATCGATAGCGCCGTCCTCGATAGCTTCAATCGCTAAAGGAAAATCCTCATTCGTGGTCATTATGATTACCGGCGCGGCGCGCATATCCTCCGAATCTATGGAAAATCCCTGGTTCTTTAATTGTGCATAAATGGTAATATCCAAAATCAACAGGTCGAAGTTCCCTGATTCACATATACGCAGAATCTCTCCGGGATCGCTTGACGTCCAGACATTGAACTTATCCTCTGACAAAATTCTGCGAAGGCGCGATAAAACGCGAGAATTGGAATCGCACACTAATATTTTGAAATCGCTGTTATTCATGAGATCATCTGCAGTGAAAAATCAATGCTTGCTGCTGAATGAGTCAAAGCGCCGATGGAGATGAATTCCACACCGGTCGCGGCAATATCACTTATGTTGTCAATCGTAACGCCGCCGGATACCTCCAGAGGGACCTTGGCGCCTGACGATTTCACCGCCTCCTCTATCATGTCAATGCTGAAGTTGTCAAGCATGATACGATCAACATTGAATTGGAGAGCTATCTGGAGTTCTTCCAGTGTTTTAACCTCAACTTCTACTTTAGTAGGAATAGTGTTATTGGCGAATAATCCTTTGAGTACGTTTCCTATACCGCCCCCAGCAGATTCGTGGTTGTCCTTGACTAAAATCATATCGTACAAACCAAACCTGTGATTTGAGCCTCTACCGTGAAGTACGGCGTCTTTTTCTAATTTGCGCAGAAGTGGAGTGGTCTTTCTGGTATCCAGGATAACTGCATTTGTCCCTCGCACTCGTTCCACAAAGGCTCTGGTGAGAGTGGCTATTCCAGAAAGTCTGCCTAAAAAGTTCAGCGCGGTTCGTTCACCCGTCAGTATGGACGATTTTGACCCATTAAGATGACAGATTGTGTCGCCTTGCGCAAATCTGTCGCTATCCTTCTTCTGCCAGTCCACTTTCAGCGATTTATCCACCTGACGGAATACTTCATTGAAAGGTGCACATCCGGAAAGAACCCCTTCACACCTGGTGATTACCTCTGCTTGGCCCCGTTGAAGTGGATCGACAAGCATCTCTGTGGTGATATCACCGCTTCCAACGTCCTCTATTAGAGCGAATTTGACTAATTCCTCAAGATTCATATCAGTCAGCCAGTACCTTCAGCTTAGCGAAGCTTGCCAAGAGCAGTTTCTCACCCAGGCCATCGAAATTCACCAGAACGCGCAAATCGCTGTCACGACCTTCAGTCTGGATTACGATGCCCTCACCAAATTTAAAATGCTCTACTCTGCACCCTATTTGCAGTTCCCCATATTCGTCTTGATGGGTTGCCCTCAATTCAGCTATTTTCTTCTTAATAACGGAGTCCCTTTTTGAGGTCCGGGTGACGTTTGTCATAGCAGATGATTCAGCGAAATAATCGCCAACTATATTCAGTTGTTTTTCAGGTATTTCATCCAAAAAACGAGAGGGGCGTTGCCAGAGCAAATCCTGACCCCACCTCATACGGTTGCGCGCATAAGTTAGATGCAGCAGATTCATCGCTCTGGTAGTGCCAACGTAAAACAGGCGTCTCTCCTCTTCCAGCTCTTGTGGTTCATCTATTGAACGCTGTATAGGGAACAGACCATCCTCAAGTCCGGTCATGAATACGATGGGAAACTCCAGACCCTTGGCTGCATGCAGGGTCATAAGCGTAACGGTCTGCTCTTCCGACTGCCAGCTATCTATATCGGTAACCAGTGCCACTTCCTGCAGGAAATTGTCCAGATCTTCCAAGCAACTGTGATCACTATTAAAGCAGTATTCCCGCAGAGCATTCAACAACTCACTCAAGTTGTCTTCTCTCGTTTGGGCTTTTTCCGCATCTTCCTTACGGTAAAATTCCAGCAATCCGGATTCAGAAAGCAGCCTTTCGCTCACCTTGAACATATTTGCACTGTTCGCATAAGCACGTAGGCTCTCTATCCATTTTCCGAACTGGGCAACCTTACCTGAAGACCTCCCCCCTATCTCATTGTCCATTTCCGCTGCGATTATCGCTTCATAGAAGGTACAACCTGTTTCCTTGGCATGATTCTGAAGATTTTCCACCGTCTTCTGTCCGATACCCCTAGGCGGCAAGTTTATCACACGCTGTATGGATACCACATCGTTAGGGTTAACCAACAACCGTAGATAACCTAAGAAATCCTTTATCTCCTTGCGTTCGTAAAACTTCAATCCTCCCACGATAACGTAGGGGATGTGTTTCTGCCTGAGCATATCTTCAAAAGGTCGCGATTGAGCGTTGGTGCGGTACAATATCGCCATGTCACCCGGCTTGTAACTGTCTGATGAACTGTATTCCTCGATGCGCTCCACTACTTTTCCAGCTTCCTCGTGTTCATCATTGGAAGCGATTAGCAGAGGCTTTTCTCCTCCTTTGCGGTCTGTCCACAGTTTCTTCGGATGTCTGGATGGGTTTTTCTTGATCACATTATGCGCTACATTGAGAATAGCCTGCGTGGAACGATAGTTCTGCTCCAGTCTGAAGATGCGTACGTCTTTGTAATCCTGCTCAAATTGCAGGATGTTGCCAAGATGAGCACCGCGCCATCCATAGATGGATTGATCATCATCACCGACGGCGGTGATATTACCTGATGGCGCCGTAAACAGACGGGCCAATTCTCCCTGCCTGTAATTGGTATCCTGGAATTCATCTATCAGGACGTGTTGGAAGCGTTGTCTGTAGCTTTCCCTGATATCGGAATCTCTCTGCAGCAGTTCGCACGGCAGCGAAATCAGATCATCGAAATCAAAGGAATTGTTAGTTTTAAGTAATGCTTCATATTCTTTATAGGTATCGTTGAAATAATGGGAATATTGGTGCTGAGATATTTCTGCTAACAGTTCTGCGGATTCGTTGCCGTTTTTTACTTTTCCGATGAACCCTTTCACAACCGGCATGAGGCTGCGCACTTCCGTGCTACCCATCTTACGCTTCAATATGGAACGCAGCAGCCGCTCCTGATCATCTACGTCATAAATGGTGAACTTAGAATTTCTCCCGAAGGCTTCTGCGTGTCTGCGCAGGAACCTGGCGCCGAAAGCGTGAAAGGTGCCGATATAGAGATCGCGGTTTTCAGATTTCAGCATTTTGAAAACGCGCTGCTTCATTTCCGCGGCAGCTTTATTGGTGAAGGTTACCGCCAGGATCTGCCAGGGTTTCGCCAAGCCCTCCTGTAATAGATAGGCTATTCTGTACGTTATCACACGCGTTTTACCGCTTCCAGCGCCCGCTAAAACCAGAACGGGTCCTTCATGCGCACGCACTGCTTTCGCCTGTGCAGTATTTAAATCGTTGAAGTTCATCAAGTTTTAACGAGAAGGATCCTTTGTTTCACCGGCTATAAAACTGCGCTGAGTTCGCTTTATGGCGGCTCTCAGGCTATCCAATTTAGCTTTGTCTTTCAGATGACCTGCGAAATCGAAATTGAAAGCGTGTTCACCGTTGCCTTTGGCAACTAAATAGAGATACGGCTTATCCGCTGGATTCAGAGCGGCTTCCAAAGCTCTGCGACCAGGATTACAGACAGGACCCGGTGGCAACCCGCGATATTTATAGGTATTATAAGGGGAATCAATTTCAAGGTCCCGCTGCCATAAGCGCCTGGGGCTGTTGGGTATTAAATACTGAATTGTCGGATCAGCCTGCAATCTCATCTTACGCTTCAGGCGGTTATGGTAAACCGCCGATATAAGCGGCGCTTCCGACTGATGTATCATTTCGCCCTGAATGATAGATGCCAGCGTAATCGCTTCAATCATAGTGAATTCATAATGCTCGATTCGCGCCTTCATAGCAGAATCGAACACTTCGAAAAAGCGACTCACCATTTTATCCACAATCCAGGACGCTGATATGGACCGGTAGAAATTATAACTATCAGGGAATAGAAATCCTTCAAATGAAGGAGCTTCGATTCCGTATTTATTTAGAAGGCTCGTATCCCTTATAGCATACATAAAAGCTGAAGTGTCCAGATCAATTTCTCTGCTCAACAATAGCGCGATCTGGCGGGCTGTATAACCTTCCGGGATGGCTATCAAATTAGCGGCTGATCCGGCGTTCACCAGCCTCGATAACAGCGCACAATTGGATTGCCCGTATGGAAGTGCGTATTCTCCGGTTTGAATGCTCTGCTCAAATTTAAGAAATTTTGCTGAGAAAGTGAAGTCTTTAGTACTGTTTATCAGTCCGCTTTCTTTCAGCAAGTGAGCCACATCCAAAACGGTCATCCCGGGATTTACGTGTATTATAGCATATATCCCATCACCGATGGTTTCGTTGTGCCCGTATATGGCGTTGTAGGTTCTTCCTGTCACCACGCCCAACAGCATGGCAGCACAGATAATAGCGATAATGAGGGGTGTCTTGAGATCAAATTTCATTAGAAATTTCAAGATTGGATAGTTAGGCATTCTACAATGATCCCTAAACTTTTAATTTACGTTAATAGGTCTTGAATGTCAATCAAAATCAGGTAAAGTTGGATATTGGTCTTTGCCCTGAATGAGGTAATATTTGCGTTTTGGGGTGTAAAGTGATATAGTTTTATCTTGACACCGAACTTTTTATTTTTTATATTAGTTAAAGAAGTAAGAGGGTGATCCTTACAACGTTTCTTGAACTCAGTATATAAGTTGAGGACTAACCTTCTCTGATACCGCTCGTAATCTGATAGAATGCTTTACTTCAAAGGAATTATCATGAAGCTATCATCCCACGTAGTACTACTCCTGCTGACGTTTCAGATCACTGCATTTGCATCAGAGGGGATCACCAGACCGCCATTGACGGAAAACCTGGAATGGAAAGGGCGGATCGTAGTGGAATTCGCCGAAGAATTGGGCGCTATAACAGTTCAGAACACGGATGGCGTTGCACTTTTAGGTGAAAATAACTTAGACGCTTTAGCCCGTCAGTATGGAATTTTTCAGATAACGAAATTCTTCCGGAACTCGTCTGAACCTGCTGATCCGTCCATCAGAGATCTTTCCAGATACTATATCCTGGAATTCCCGCTTGAAATAGACCTGCAAGAAGTGGTCAATGCTTACGGTGATAACCCCCTGATCATCACTGCGGATCCATATTACGTCAGAAAGCAGTGCTATATTCCTGATGATCCCTACTGGACTAACCAGTGGTACATGTCTCAGGTTGACGCCGACGTTGCTTTCGACTATTGTACAGGAGATAACAGGGTAATCATAGGCGTAGTGGATTCCGGTATAGACACCACTCACGATGATCTGCGCGATAACCTCTGGATAAACCCCGGTGAAGATTTGAATGGCAACGGTATAATCGATCCTCTCGAATGGAATGGTATAGATGACGACGCTAATGGCTATACAGACGACTTCTGGGGCTGGAACACCTGGATCTGGACCAACGACGTTCAGGATAATGATCCTCAAGGCGGACACGGAACCCACTGTTCAGGTGATGCGGCGGCAGTTACGGATAACGGCGTGGGGATATCAAGTTTGGGTTATCAGTGCAAGATAATGACAGCTAGAGCCGGAGATGGTGAATATGTTTATGCAGGCACACAAGGTATTACCTATTGTGCGGACAACGGCGTAAATGTGATTACTCTTTCCTACGGCAATAATCAGTTCTGGGGACCGGAGAATGCTGCCATCCAGAATGCCTGGGGACAGGGCGTCTTGATATTTGCGGCGGCAGGTAATGAAAACACTTCAACGCTTCACTATCCATCCGCGTATGACAACGTTATCGCGGTGGCGGCAACTAATCAGAATGATGGAAAAGCCTACTTCAGTAATTACGGTGACTGGGTTGACATTTCCGCACCTGGCATGGAAATCTACAGCACATGGCCCATAAATAACTACGAATTGGCTCAGGGAACGTCCATGGCTTGCCCCATTGCAGCTGGTTTAGGATGTCTGGTCTGGGCTGCTAAACCGGGTTGGACCAATGCGCAGGTGGCCCAGCATATTTTTGATACCTGCTTCAATATAGATGCCATAAATCCATCATATATAGGCCAGTTAGGATATGGACGGATAGACGCCGGAACGGCGATTTCCATCCTCTATCCCAACCTATACTATACCCAGCAGGAATTCGACGATACAGCGGGAAATGGAGATGGAAGACCTGATCCGGGGGAGACGGTGGATTTTCTGATCACTATAGAAAATCAATCAATTACTATGGGTGCTGTGAACGTGGAAGTAACCTTCGAATGCACTGATCCAGGCATAGTCATCAGTAATGGATATATCAACTTAGGTGATATAGCTGCCGGCGCTTCAGCCAATAATCACAGCGATCCTTTCATCTTTTCCGTGGATCCTCTTGCAGAACCACATATAGTAACCTTTACCTTGACTCGTGTTGAAAACGGCATGGGATTGGAACAAATCGAAGAGATAAACCAGTGGATCGGTCGCCCTGAATATATCATTGTGGATGATGATGGGGGAGCCAATTTCGAAGATTGGTACATCCAGGATATGGATTCCCTTGAACTTACCTACGAACACTGGGATGTCACCAGCGTGGGTGAACTATCTTCAGAAGAGATCATCAATTATTCTATCGTCATCTGGTTCACTTCCAACGAAGATGATCCCCTGACACAATCCGAACAGTCTTCCATCGAAGAGCACCTGAATAACGGCGGTTACCTGCTGTTGAGCGGCGAGGACATTGACGAACAACTGGCAGGGACGGATTTTTATGCTAATGCTCTATACGCATTATCTACCTCTTCCAGCGGGGCCCTGCTGTTAACCGGTATGGATGGTGATCCGGTATCTGATAGCGATACACTGTACCTATCAGTAGGTTCAGGCGGTGCGCCCAACAACAACGACCCTTCAACGATTGAACCGCTGTCGCCCGCTGAACTGATTTATGAATACTCCAACGACCTGGGCGCTGGTATACGTTGGTCGCAGGAAGGCGGTGGAATGCTGGTTTACCTGCCCTTCTGTTTTGAAGCGGTCACCGGCGCTTTGAATTCAACTGCTCGAACGGAAGTATTGACGGACGTTTTCGCCTGGTTTGATTCCAATCAGCCATCAGTGGTCGAACCGAATAAGCCTCATGAACTTCCTGTTGAGTTTAGTTTGGGACAGAACTATCCCAATCCATTCAATCCTTCAACTGAGATCGAGTTCAGCTTGCCTGTTGCTGGATATGTTAAACTCAGCGTGTTCGATCTGACGGGTAAGAATATCACCGCACTTGTCGATAGGTCTCTGGAAGCAGGTTACCACAGGGTTGTGTTCAACGGTGAGGGACTTGCCAGCGGAATCTATCTCTACCGCCTGGAAGCAGGAGGAAATGCGATTACAAATAAGATGATACTGTTGAAATAGTGCAGGCAGATCGCAGTTTTGAAGTTGTTTTCAAAACCGGTTCGCCCGCAGCGAACCGGTTTCTTGTTAAGGTGGTGTGAATACAATTTCCGAAGCCATGCTAGTCATTCCGGCTTGTCTGGAATCTGACAAGCATTCAGAATGGAGGGCTTATTAAAGTTTCTACTGAACCTTCTGGACAATTTAGGGTTGATACGAAAACTCTGGGTTTTGCCATAATCGGCGCCGGCGCTGTGGGAAGTGCGCTGGCAAGGCACTTGAATCAAGCAGGTTACAAAATCACCGCCTGCATAGACAAACGCACAGCCCGATCACGCGATTTGGCTAATGAACTCACAATCCCAGATTGTTTCTATTCATTACAAAAGATCGGCGAGGAAACCCAGGTCGCTCTGATAGCCGTTCCCGATGCGGAGATCGCTAATATTGATCGCTCTATCAACAAATCTCCATCCTCCTCAAGTTTTCATTATTGCATTCACACCTCTGGTGCGTTACCTGCTTCCATTTTAGAAAATTCGTCAGGAAACGGCATCGCAGTCGGCTCAATGCACCCTCTGCAAACCTTCACTTCAGTGGATAAAAGCCCCTCATTAAAAGGCGCATACTTCGCTATTGAAGGCGATTCAAAAGCAGTTGAATTGATGGAAGAAGTCATTCTGCAAATGGGTGGCATTCCTGTCAAATTGCCTCCGGAAGGCAAATCACAGTATCATGCAGCGGCTGTTTTCGCTTCCAATTTTATTCCTGTATTACTAAGAGAAGCGCTCCTGTTATTGAGTTCGTTGGACGTCCCCCCCACCCTGGGACGCAAAATGCTACGTCCGCTTATGGAAACCAGCTTAAATAACTGCCTGAACAGCGGGGAAATTCAGGCGCTCACCGGTCCGGTGGTGCGCGGCGACGCCGAAACCGTTAAATGTCACCTGGAAGTGTTATCAGAAACGGATCCTTCCACAGAGCCTTTGTATCGCATTTTGACCATCAAAGCACTGGAACTTGCCATTGAAAAAGGGCTTGAAAAAGAAAAGGTTGATTCTATACTAAACGTGTTGGATGACCAAGACTAAAGGGGAGTCTTGAAGTTCAAACTAAAAAAGGATTTCGCGGGGGTAATATGGAACGAAAGAGAGTTCTTTGGGCTGATGATGAGATAGAGATGTTGAGACCTCACATCCTCTTTTTGGAGGATAGAGGTTACGACGTAACTGCCGTTACCAATGGTGAAGATGCCATCGCGCAGGTGCACAGAGGCAGTTTCGATGTGATACTTCTGGATGAACACATGTCCGGTATGGGCGGAATCGTAACATTTTCAGAAATAAAAGCGCTGCGCCCCGGTATTTCCACCATTATGATCACCAAGAGCGAGGAAGAAACGCTAATGGAGGAAGCCATTGGACAGCAGATCGATGACTTCTTGACAAAACCGGTGAATCCCAGTCAAATTTTACTGGCTCTGAAGAAACTGACCGAATCATCGAAGATTAACCGAGATAGGATAGCCAAGGATTACTTAGCTCAATTCAACCAGATATCAACTCTGGTTTCCATGGGAGCAACGTGGGAAGAATGGATTGACGTTCATGTTAAGCTATCAAGTTGGGATATCGAACTGGACCGCTTCCCTGACTTAGGGCTAAACGATGTCATACAGGACCAGAAAAGGCAGTGCAACGCTGAATTTGTCCGTTTCGTCGAAGATCATTACTTAGATTGGATAAATACAGAGGATGGTCCCGTCCTTTCACCAGGCATCGCGACTAACTTCTTAGCCACTCCACTCAAGCAGGGGCGGAACGTGCTCTTCATAGTTATTGACTGTCTGCGCATGGATCAATATCTGGCAATTGAACCGCTCTTAGCCGAGTTATTCGACGTCAGGCGCGAATACCACTATTCAATTCTACCGACATCGACTCCCTATTCCCGTAATGCCATCTTCAGCGGTCTATATCCGCGAGAATTAGAACAGCAGTATCCCGATCTCTGGAAGCGCGGCGAAGACGATGAATCATCATCGAACCGCTATGAACACCAACTATTGGATCAACAATTGCAACGGCTGGGAGTCACTCTAAAGTCCGATTCAAAATACGTTAAAATCCTGGATCTGGAGGAAGCCGATTCTGTTGAACGCAAGGTCTCTACATACTTCAATCAATCTCTGGTTTCCATGGTCTTCAATTTCGTGGACATTTTAGCACATGCCAGATCGGATTCTGACGTTATCAAGGAGATGGTTCGCAACGAAGCTTCCTACCGGGCGGTTACGCGTTCCTGGTTTGAACATTCATCTCTGTACAATATCCTGCGCGCTTTTGCCAATCAGGATACCATGATAGTGTTAACCTCTGACCACGGCTCCATTAAAACCTACAGAAACACAAAAGTCATTTCTGATAAGGACGCTTCCACAAATCTCAGGTATAAGCATGGTCGTAATCTTAAATGCGATGATAAACATGCGTTGTGTATAAGAAACCCCCAGGATTTCAAGCTGCCCAACCGGGGTATAAATATAGATTACATCATAGCCAAGGAAGATTATTATTTCGTCTATCCAACTAACTACAACAAATACGTAAACCTCTATAAAAACAGCTTCCAACATGGAGGTATTTCACTGGAAGAGATGATACTTCCGGTAGCCATCTTAAATCCTAAGCAGAGATGAGTAACACAATCATCGTTAAGTCAAGGGGGATTGAACATACAGGAGAAATTGCAGGTATATTTGCGGAAATATTAAAACCAGGGGACGCGATTTCACTGGAGGGTGAATTAGGTGCAGGGAAGACGGTTTTCGTCAAGGGTATTGTCAGAAGCTTAGGTTATCATGGACATGTTACCAGCCCGACATTCATTTTAGCCCACGAATACAAAACTGAAACGCCCATCTTCCACCTGGATTGCTTCCGTCTTCGCAATGAAAAGGATTTTTTATCAATCGGCTTTGATGATTATCTATCGGGCAACAATATTCTATTAGTTGAATGGGGTAACGTCATTTCTGAATATTTCGACGGGTGGGCCTGGAAGGTGAAGTTTTACTTTAATCAAGAGGACGATAACAGCAGAACTATCGAATTTATCCCGTGTAATATTCCTATTGATAATGAAGAGATTGTACGTATGAGACAAGCCATGATCAACCTGAAGTGAGACGTTTAGATGATTCTGGCAATTGATACAAGCGGAACTGATTGCGGCGCCGCACTCTGGGAAGACTCTCTGATTGATTCGATCATTATCGCTGGTGCTCTGCGGCATAATGAAGTTCTCCTAAAACTGATTGACCGTGTTCTATACAATAACGAAGTAAAACCGTCGGATATTTCCGTAGTAGCAGTTTCATCGGGACCCGGATCCTTTACCGGTTTGCGCGTCGGTATGGCTGTAGCCAAAGGCTTGTGTTTGTCCTGGTCGTTACCACTGGTGGCGGTCCCTACACTGGAAGGATTGGCTAATTGTGTCCCCTTTTCCGCTGGCAATGCAATGACGTTGATGCCAGCCAGGGCTACCGAAGTGTACTGGGCGTTGTTTCACGCTGAAAAATCGGAATGGGTTAGTAAAAGCTCTGATACAGTCAGTGATATTGCTGATCTTGCGAAAGTCTGCCAAAGAGACCTCTTCCTGTATGGTGAAGGGTATACTAAACATCAGGACGTTTTGGATCGGCTGTTTTTAAATAGAAGGGTAACTTTGCCGGAGACTGAATCCCTTTTGCCACTGGCAGTTGCAACTGCAAAATTGGCTGCTGACCGTTTTTTAAAAGGACAAATTGATGACGTCATGAACTCAGAGCCCAATTACTGTTATTCTTTTCCGAGGAAGGATTCTTAGGCTATGGAGCTGTTTAGAATAGGTTTTTTACGCTTTACGGTAATAGATATCCTGGATATCTTGGCTGTTTATATCGTCTTCTATCAGTTGTATTTAATCATGAAAGGCACGCGGGCTTCGCAGATGTTCGCTGGGCTTATTCTGATCTTTGTCGCCTCATTCATAGTACAATTGCTGGGCATGGAGGGCATGACCTGGTTGATAAAATCGGTAACAACTGTCTGGGTGATAGCTTTCGTTATCATCTTCCAACCGGAATTACGCAGACTGTTAGTACAATTAGGTCAAACGCGTCTGGTTCGAGCTATCGCTAAGGAAAGAGAGGCTTCGACGATTGATGAAATTGTAAAAGCAACTGAAATATTAGCCCGAAAGCGTTATGGTGGATTGATGGTTTTACCGGGGGAAACCGGAATTCGCGGGATTATTGAAACCGGTGTACCGGTGCGCGCTGATGTATCGGCAGACCTGATCGTCTCCATCTTCTTTCCCCGCACGCCCCTGCACGACGGCGCAGTGATTATAAAGGGTGATATCGTGCTGGCAGCCAAATGTATCTTACCTCTTTCGGACAGTCCGCACCTTGATCCATCTCTGGGAACTCGCCACCGAGCTGCTTTAGGAATCACCGAAGAGACCGATGCCACCGTCATTGTTGTTTCGGAAGAGACGGGTAAGATATCATTGGTACGTGAAGGACACTTCATGGGGAGAGATTATGACGGAGAGCGGCTGAAGAAGCAGTTGGAAAAAATCCTCTTCGAGCGCTCTGTTGATGGGAAACCTTCAAAAAGCGGAACACTGCTGGAAAAACTTTTGGCGCAGGGTAAGGGACAGACTGGGTGAACTGTATGTAAAACCTTCAGATTCGATTCAAAGAGCGATTTCCGAGGTCGACCAATCCTACGACTTGCCAGACTTTGGATAGCCGAAAAAACAGCAGAATACTATATTCCATCTTGCATGAGTATAGATAACAAAACCGCCTGACGTTTTGACAGGCGGTACTTTGCGGGAGCGTCTGGGAATCGAACCCAGCCTGGGCGTTTCCACCCAACTGACGGCTTTGAAGGCCGCGGCGTCCACCAGGATCACTTCCACTCCCAGGAATATGTAAAGGAACTTTCGTTAAGGTGAGAAATTCGTGTGAAATTGAAGATTATGAACTGTTAGCCACTTCAGGTGGTTCCTCATCAGCATTTGCCCCCGTAGATTCCTGCGAAGAAACAGCTTTTTGCTTGATTATCTCCTCTGAATCATCAGATTCCGCTTCGGGAACTTCCAAATCGGAGACAGGCTCAGCCTCCTTTATCTCAGATTCCTGAACCTCCTCATCGGTTGAAATTTCAAGTTCGGGAGGCTCTTCCTTCTCAGTTGAATCCCCTTCATCAAGTTCTGAAGAGGGTTCAACTTCAGGTTGAACTTCAGCTAAATCAATCTCTCCACCTTCATCGGGAATTGCTTCAGAAATCGCTGATGACTTTCCCGGTTCTTCAAGTGTGACATCTTCCTTCTCTTTTGTGCTATCAGGTTCATCGGCTTGGGGAGGCGCCTGCGCACCATATCTCTGGGCGATAAAGCAGTCTTTACACATCACAGGTTTCCCGGTGATGGGTTTGAAGGGTACGTAAGTTTCTCTCCCACATTGCGCACAAATTACCTTGAACGCATCCTTACTCTGAGGCGTATAAGGCTGCCCTGAAGCCTCTGCGAAGGCTCTTTCACGCTCACTCTTGCGACGCTGCCTGCATTCCCGGCAGTGCTTCGGTTCTTTAAAACCTTTACTCGCAAAGAATTCCTGCTCTCTGGCAGTGAAGATAAATTCCCGCCCACAGGTGATACATTTGACGTTTGCATCCTGGAAATCCATTATTCAGCCAAGTTATTCCCCGGTGATCCAGTAATAAGCTATTTGAAATAACAAATCGATAACGTGAGTATTCTCTTAATAACTCTCCTTAATGAACAACTGAATTTCTTAGCTTCTCAAGTCTATTTCTGATCAGAGGAACAATCCCCTGAAAAGATCCACTGCTCATGGTAACAATGACAGCTTCATCAGCGCTTTTTTCAACGATCCAGTCTGCAAGCTGATTAACGTCTGAACTGTAAATTGTGGTCTTTCCGGCGTTAATAAGGTGATCAGCTACGTTCTCAACATCGAGCCGATCGTTTTCAGGTATTATTTCTGATCTGTGAACACCTCCAATAGCCACAAAATCCGCTAATTCCAACGCTGCAGCTATCTCGTTTTGTAAAACACGTCTGGTCATGGTATTGGATCGGGGCTCGAAGGCAGCAATGACCGGAAGTCCGGGATGCCTGGATTTCACACTCCGCAAAGCTGCCGCAACTGCGGTAGGATGGTGGGCAAAATCATCGTACAACCAGAATTTGTCATCTCTGTATTTCAGCTCTAATCTGCGCTGAACACCTTTGAAAGAGCTTATGGCTTCCCCTATCATTGCAGGGGATATTCCAGCGAATTCTGCCGCTGCCGCTGCTCCGGTGATGTTAGCCAACTGATGTTCACCCCACAGCGAGGTCGTGCATATTTCCCTATCACCTGAGGTATAGTTAAGGGCAAATTCCATTCCTTTGGAACTCACCTTAATTAACTCACTTTGTACGTCGATATTTGTTCCCCTGCCGAAGGTAACGACATTACACAATGCATCCTTCCTCAGAGTATCAAGTCCCGTCCAATCTCCGTTCAATATCAGGCAGCCGGATTGGGGCACCAACTTCACCAAACGCTGGAATTGCAGGACTATTTCATCGTAGGAACTATAAATGTCTGCATGATCGAATTCGACATTATTAACTACGGCTATATGGGGCCGATAGTGCAGAAACTTGGGTCTCTTGTCGAAAAAAGCACAATCGTATTCGTCACCTTCGATGACAAACCATTTGCCTGAACCGGTAGCGAAACCGGTTTCCTTTCCCACCGGCAGACCGCCTATCATGTATCCAGGTTGGAGTCCGGCATGCTCGAAGATGTGCGTCAGAATAGCGCTGGTGGTGGTTTTACCGTGCGTTCCGGTGATGACCGCTGGAAGTTTCTTCGTTAGGATTTCTATACGGATTAATTCCGGGAGAGACAGGTAGGGAAAGCGCTTTTCCAGAACGGCTTCGACTTCTGGATTGCCGCGGGAAAGAGCATTGCCAATTACCACAGTGTCGGCAGGATTTATATTTGCTTCATGGAACGGCGTCAGAATTTTTATTCCCCGCGAGCCTAAAAAATCGCTCATGGGAGGATAAACACCTTGATCTGAACCCCTTATCTGATGACCAATATCCTTCAATCCGGCGGCTACCTGAGCCATAGCTACGCCGCAAATACCTATAAAATGATAGGAACGAATAGGTTTCTCCAACTATTCTAAAGGTGATACCTTATCTTTAATATAACACACAAACACAGCTTTGTCAAGTCATTTTAGAAATTGTCCCAGTTTTTTCTGATTTTAAAGCTCAGGACGGTGCGCCACGCCCAGCTCTCTTCACCCACAAGCGGTTCGGACAGATAAATCGGAAAATCTAAAGATAGTTCACTTCCAGCCGGCAAATTGACTGAAAGTCCCATCCCGGCTTCCTTCCTGATATCCTTAAGTCTCAACTCTTCAACAATATCACCCACATCACCAGCGCCAGCGAAGATAAAGGCATCGAACTCAGGGCGAAATCTGGGCGGCAGGTTGATTCGGTTTACCCATCGCTCTAAGAATCTCATTCTACTGGAAAGATGAACCTGAAGGGAAGCAACGTTTTGAGCTATGTAGCTCCCTATGCAATACCCACTGAGATTGCCTTCTCCTTCAGCTCGAACGTACCAATTGGGGGGAAGCGAAGCCCAACTCCGCAGCCAGCGTGAAGCGGCGCTGTTCAGAGGTCCGGAACCTCCCAAACCGTACCGGGCTTGTAATGGTGTACCGTTCGAAGCGATTCCCCAAAAGCCGCGCAGTTTGAACAACAACGGCCTGCTTATTCTCCGATCGGCAATCAGTTCCACTGATCCGCGATAGTAGGAGAAATCACTTAACGGAGCGTCCACTTCCAGGCTGCCGAGTGCTTCGATCTTTAGCCCCTTCAATCTTGGAAACAGACCACCATCCAACTTCCAGGCGCTAATCAGACCATCTTCCCACAAATCAGATTGGGGTAGGTAGCGGGAATCGTACATCTCATGCAGCGCCCAGCGGATACTGCCACGCCATTTAACCGGTTGATCGTGTCCGCGTTTTTGCTGATGCTCTAATTTTAATTCAGTGCCCCGGTGTCCTTCGTGCAGATAGCCTGACATTTCCCAGGAACTGCCCCGACCTAAAACCGGCAAATCATCTTGGTATGACAGTTCTGTTGCCACATTTCCGGTGAGCGTACCCACGCGCAGCGCCAAATTTAGATTGGACCATTCTTCTAAGTAATCACCTTTTAAATAAGCGCCAACCTGAAGTCCATCGATGCCGTTATAAAAAGCTGTCGGCGACCAGCGCAGACGGTATTCGCTTACAGGAGATACATGATAGAGTGGGTAATCGAATTCCCACTTTAAAGGCGGTATTATGGAGGTGGCGTTATTCAGTGGATTTACGTCAGCTAAGAGCTTCTGCGGATCAAGCACGGCATAATCGCAGGATGATTTATCCACCACAAAGGTATATTCTAAATATGGATCTCTCAACTGATCCCAGCGCGGAAGTCTGAGGTCGCAGTCGGGTGGTGTAGCCTCACTATCGATGGGAATGTAATATGTTACTTGATTCCCTGAATCATCGAATAAACCGACTTTGACCGGCAGAATCATGTCCTCTTTGCGGATGACTCTTATGCCGATCTTACCAGGATCACCCGTACTTTCCCTCGATATTGCGTAATCTAAATCCTTGGTCCCTCTAACCCAGGCTTCGTAGAACCACTGCAGGGACATACCCAAAGTCACTTCAGCGCTGCGGAAAAAGTCCCCTTCGTAGGGATGGCGGTACTTCCATCCGGCGTAGTAATTCTTAAGGACTTCCTGCAGTTTTTTCCGACCTAAAAGATATTCCAGAGCGAAGAGGAGACAAGTCGGTTTGTAATAGGAAGATACGCGGTACTGAAACCACTCGTAGGGTAGATCCGATTCGATGTGCAGGGGCAGAGCAAAACCGCTCTTCTGCCATACCAGATATGGGCGAAGCGCCCTCGCCCAGCGGTCTTTATCTAACACCGTCCAGGGTCCCCAGGTACCACGAAATATATTATCAACACCTAATACCTCATCCATGATACGGATTTCCATATAGGTGGTGAATCCTTCATCCATGAAGGGGCGGTCGGTCTGGTTTGACCCTAAAGCACCCATGAAGTAATTATGCGCCATCTCATGCCATATAAGCAGTTTGTATCTGGGAGTGCGCCCACCGCAGAAGACAATTCCGGGATATTCCATGCCAGAAAAGCAATCGGTGACGGTAAATTCGGGATATGGGAAGGGACCAACTTCCCTCTCTAAAATCTCCATCCCTTGTCTGGTTACTTCAGCGGCATCCTGCCACCCTGAAGCATGATCCTGCCTCGCTAAAATCCAGATATCGGTACTCCCGCAACGTGTATGGTCAATGCGGAACTGAGGATCGGCTACCCAGGAGAAATCGTGCACGTTTTCAGCGTGAAAGCGCCAGGATTTTGTTTTTGATTCATCACCATACTTATTAGCCGGCTGTTCTCCCCAGGGCCAGTTGGCATAATTGCTCAAATCGAGTAAGTTCAACAGTCCTTCTGGCAAAACTTCATCCCGGTTGGTGAGAACACCTGTTGCACCCACAATGAAAGGTTCCGGCAGAGTAATGGATACGTCATAGGTTCCGAATTCGCCGTAGGCTTCTCCTCTGCCTAAGTACTGGTTGTCAACCCAGCCCATGGTAGGATCATAGACGCAAACCTGCGGGTACCAGTGTGCAATCTTAAGCTGCCCCAAACCGACTGATGACCTGTACAACATACCCCCTTTGGGAATCCGGCTGGTGAAGTCCATGCTCAATTTAGTTTCTTCACCCGGCGATAGAGGTTCATTCAACGGCAATCTGAAGATGGAAAAGTTGAAATCCGCCTCCAAAGCACTGCCCTCTTCATCCCTCACGTTGGAAACCTGTAAGGATCCATATTCATCTTCCGATGCGTTTTTTAGACGGTCATCACCTAAGTATCGCCGCCGCCTATCGGTGGGACTGCCTTCTTTAGCGGCGTTATAGTGAGCATGAAAGCGAAGTTCATGCAAGGTATCAGGCGAGTTGTTTTTATACGTAAAAACGAGGTTTGAATAGAGCGTTCTGCCGTCATCACCCAGACGAACGTCCATCTGGTAAGATACGTCTTGCTGCCAGTAAATGCGCGTAGCATTTGCGCAGCGTGGTTGCAGAAATGTGTAAGATGAGATGATTAATGCGAGCAGATAGAATTTCTCATACCTCATGTTTGATCCTCTATGAGTTTCTGAACTTCTTCATAGGCTGGCGTAGTCGCCCGCCCACCCAAGCTTCGGCAGATTAATGCTGCAGCAGCGGAAGCAAACCGGCAGCGCCCGACCATATCCATACCCATTTTCAAGCCGAACAGGTAAGCACCGTGAAAGGCATCACCAGCGCCCGTAGTATCCAGAACTGGCGTTTTGAACGCAGAATATGTGCCGTTCTCTTTCCCTTCACGCCAGAGACCTCCCTTTTCTCCCATGGTTACAACTACAGAAGAAGGTCCCATCATCTGAAGCTGTTTTAAGGCATCATCATTACCGGTTTGCGGGAACGTGCCACGCAAAAAATCGGATGAAACGACCGCGTGATCGGTTATTTTCAGAATATCTGCAATCCCCTGCCGGGGGCTACCCGCATCCAGAATAACTTTCCCGTCACCCTTCAGACACAGTTCTGCAGCACGGATGCAGACTTCCGAGTTGCGTCCGTCAATTAGAAGCAAAGGAGTGGAACTCAGTAAAATTTCCGGCAACTCCTCAGCGTTAACTGGATCGGTATCACCGGGATCCAGAGCGACCGTCCGCTGACCGTTACGACGGTCAACCCAGATATAAGCGCATGGTGACCTGCGCCCTGCTTGGATGGAAAGGTGGGTCACATCAACATTGTACTTGATCAAGTCTGAACGAATCTTCAGCCCTTCCTGTTTATCGCCGGTTACTCCGATGAAGGCGGATTTTCCGCCCAACTTAGAAAAGACAACCATCGCATTAGGCACCGGTCCTCCCCCCGACCCGGTGCTGGCGACAGTCTCTACTTTCTGGTTAGGACCCGGGTATTCATCGAAGAGAAATATTCTATCCCAGGCGCATAGTCCCAGACCGACAACATCGAATTGTTTTACCTCAGTCCTTATAGGACAGCAGGAATTCATTAACGGAATCCTCCCAATTTTCCTTAAACAGTTCGGATGATGATGAATTGTACCAATGTCGAGGTATCAGCTTCATATATTCTTCTCTCTCATATCTACTATCCAAGAGGAGTATCATTCCACGATCATCTTCACTGCGAATAATGCGGCCAACCGATTGAATCACCCTCCTCATGCCCGGATAAAGGTAAGCGATACCGAAACCGTTACATCCAAGCCGGTCGAAGTAGGCGCGTAAGAGTTCGTTTTCGGTGCAAACCTGCGGCAAACCCACACCGACTACCACAGCAGCCTCAACCTGGTCACCGGGCAGATCCACGCCTTCAGCAAAAACACCGCCCATTACACATAATAACAGGCCGCGATCGGATTGCTTGAAACGTTTGAGTAGATCAGAACGCTGACGATCTGACATTTCAGCTTCTTGTTTCAACAGATCCGCTTTGCTTATATGTTCTGCTACGCGATTCATCAATTCAAAGCTGGGAAAGAACGCCAGGGTTCGGCGGTTAACCATTTGGTGGAATTTCTCTATCCTTTGAGCGATGGGAATTATATTCTCTTCTCTGGTGCGATACAACGTGGTAACTGTGGTATCTATAGCGATATGCCGATTTTCTTGTGGAAAGGGGTTTTCCAGAGGAAGAGCTACCGCCTTTTCATTCAAGCCCAATAATTGCTTGGAGACGTCAAACGGTTCTAAAGTTGCCGACATACAGACCGAAGCATGCGCCTCAGCGAAATTCTCACCTAAAAACGGTGATGCATCCAGGCAGAGGTTTTCCAGCACAACTTCTGGTCTTCGTCTGATCAATCCAACGAAATTATCACCTTCATATCCTAAAGATCGGTGAAACGCTTCCAGGTCTCTCTGCAGGTTGAAAACGGGATCTTCTTCCCCACTCCCATCGCTGCTCATGATGCGATACCAATAAGGTACGACTGCTTCTTCGAATTCCCGCATAATATCCAACCAATGCTGATCTGAAAACTGGATGGGATAAGGATCATGCTGCTGGGGAGCTTCGTTCAGGTAATAAGCAAACTGCGATTTGATAGCTGCCAAAACCTCATCGAAGCGTGAGATTCCTTCGCCTCGCAGCTTTTCATGGGCGGCTTCGATTTTTGACCAATGCAAAACAGCAGAATAATACCCTCTGGCGCGCTCAGGTAAATTATGCGCTTCATCGGTGATAAAAATCATTTCCGAAGGATCACCTTCACCGAAAAGTACTGAAGGGCGGCAGGAAGGATCGAAGGCATAATTGTAATCACCGATTAAAAGGTCCATGTCCTGGCAAAGCAAAAGAGACATTTCATGCGGACAGAGGGTATGTTCCTTTCCGATAGCTTCCAGATCATCAGGATGAATGGCGGATTTTAAAAGTAGCTCCTCCAGTATCTTACTACGTCGCACCCTACGCTGAAAATCCACCAGGTGTTCGCATTCGTTTGGGTGGCAGAGCTGCTCTTCCTGAAGACACATCTTATGACGGGCTCGCATCCACAAGGTGCGTGGAAAGGGCGCATCAGAACGGATCAAGTTGGTAGTATTGAAAACCAGGTCTTGCTGGGTCGTCTTGGAGGTCAGGAACAGCAAACGTCTATCGTTTGATAACGCGTACTTCAAGGCTGCATACAGCACCGCGACGGTTTTTCCCAGACCGGTGGGCGCTTCGATCAATATATCATTGGCAGTTTGCAGCGTGTCTTCGAGTTCTGATATGATACGTTCCTGCCCAGGGCGCAACTTTGGAAAGGGGAATTTCAGGTCAACTGCAGTTTGGCGCTTCTGCTCTTTCTCGTCTTCACGGCGGTTTAAGCGAAGGACCAGATCTTCGATCAGCTCAGCTATCTGTGATTCGATCTCTTCACTTATATAAGGAATCTCAAAGGATCTCCTGCGATTATCTGGAAGGTTGACATAAATCAGGTTTCCCACGCAATTTGCGTCCGGTCTAGCGATGGCGAGCAGATGCAGGTAAATTTCAATCTGCTGTTTGTGACGGGGATATTCAAGGGGGGAAAACGATTGGAAGTTCGATGGGGAAAGCGCTACCGTCTTGATCTCTTCGACAACGGTGCGGTCTATCTCTTCAATCAGACCATCCAACCTACCACGTACACGAACAGACCATTCTTCCGAACCGTTATCAGCCAGCACCAGAGGTACATTCAGGTGGACTTCTTGACGGTAGCCACCCGTTTTATTTCGCTGATCCTGCAGTTTGCGGTGCGCTTCGCTGCCAAGCTTGCCTCGTAGTGTAAAGGAAAACCCGGAAGAAGCAGCGTTGGAATCACCGCACATTCTGGTTAACTCTCCGACTGAAAGAGTAAGCTGTCTCTTATCAGAATCTACAAGCACCTGGCTCACCTGCTAAGTAGAAATAAAAAAGGTGGCTTTAAATTCAAGCCACCCTGAGTTGTGCCGGAGGTGGGACTCGAACCCACACAGGCGTAAAGCCCGCCGGTCCCTGAAACCGGTGCGTCTGCCAATTTCACCACTCCGGCGGCTGATTGGTGCAGTAATCTTAAGACATTTAATATATCAAATAATTATCCAGAAGTCAAGGATTTGTTAGGGGTTTGGTTTTGAAGAGATTGGGAGGTAGTCCGGCACCGCTCCGAATGATATTTACCCTTTTAAGAAAGCTCTATAATACAATATTTAAGCCTATCCTTTCGGGCGGGGCGTAGAGTGTCTAGTTGCATCCCGCATCACAGTTTATAATTTCACTTGACTTTGGGTGATTTAAGCATTATATTATTAGGTTAATATATAAAACGTATACAGGACACGGAGTTTAATCGCGTTTATCTGTAGGAAGAGAAGAATGTATCTGCGAAATACTGTGCTTGGGATTATTGGTATAATTGTGCTGTTCGTATCGGTAGCGACTGTATATGCGCAGCCGTACGGGATGGGTGCTTTGCGGGAGTACGAACTTCCTGATTGGATTAAACCATCTCCGATACAACCAGCTGATTATTTAGATGAAAGCTGCGATCTGTCGCCGAATTTTCCGCCGGTTGGTAACCAGGGTGGACAAGGGTCCTGCACAGCCTTTGCGACGGCTTACTACTACAAGAGCTATCAGGAATGGCAGGAACACGGCTGGGATTTAGAGGATTTAAACCATCGCTTTAGTCCGGCATTCGTTTACAACCAAATAAATGGTGGTAATGATGTTGGTTCCTACCCTTCCGATGCCTTCTTGTTGTTGACAGAATTGGGGTGTGCGAGCTGGGCACAGATGCCTTATACCGATCAGAACTGTACCACTCAGCCCAATGAAGAAACCTACTACACCGCCATACCCTACCGAAGCCAGGACGTCTATTATATTGATCTGTATGATGACCTGGACGTACTCAAGAATCATCTTTTAGATGGGAATGCTGCAGCCTTCGCGTTTTCGGTTTATGACAATTTCAACAACATCAGCAATTTCAATAACATCTATTGTGCCAGCCAGGTAGTGGGCACTAACCCGGGCGGGCACTGTGTAACCTTCTGCGGTTTTGACGACAGCCTGGAGACTGCAGATGGATATGGCGCTTTCAAAGTTGCCAACAGTTGGGGTAGCGGCTGGGGAGATGGAGGCTACTTCTGGATAACCTACCAGGCAGTACAGGTGGATACTATCACCTGGCAGTGGGGTTATTACTGCACTGACCGCACCGATTACCAACCCACCGTTTTGGGCGTTTTCCGCTGCGAACATGACGACCGCTACGCCTGCCAGTATCAGTTCGGTATTGGTGATTACAACGATCCTTTGTGGTCTGAAGATTTCTTCGATTGGTATGCCAACGCCAATACCGCCAGAACCTATCCTGCCTCAAATATCGTAATTGATTTGACGGACGGCGTCAGCTATTTAGACCCACTAATGCAGAATCAGCTTTACATGCGCGTGCACGATCGCAGGACCGGCAATAACCTTGACGGGCAGATAATTGACTTCACAGCTGTGGAATCGACCTGGCCTGCCAGTAATTCATCATTAGATCCCCCTGTTCCCATACCGGATGATACCCTCTATGCTTACGCCACTTTAGAGATCACTCAGGGGAGCGGAACAACCATACTGGGTGAAGTCAGTGGGACCTGGTCACCGGAGAACAACCCTTACTATGTGATGGGTGATATCACCATCCCTGAAGGGTCAACTCTGACCATCGAACCGGGTACACAGGTTATGTTCCTGGAATACGGAGGGCTAAACGTAGAAAACGGTGCTAACCTGCAAGCAGTGGGCACAACAGACGATCCCATCCTGTTTTCGCCCCTGATCTACGCAATAGGCTGGCACGGAATCCGCTTTGATAATGCATCTGATGCTTCCCGCATCGAATACTGTAATCTGCGCTACGGTAAAGCCATCGGTGATGGCACTGATGAATGCGGTGGTGCGATTTTCTGTTCTGAAACGAACCCGATGATAGTAAATAACAACATCGAATTCTGTACTGCTGCCTATGGTGGAGCTATATTCTGCCTGAATTCCAACCCGGAAATATCCAGTAACACGATTACTTTCAATACGGCAGCTGAAGACGGCGGAGGAATCTACCTGCAGAGTTCAAATCCGAATATCATCGATAATACGATAACTGATAATCACGCCTATGATGGCGCAGCGATTTACAACTTAGAATCGAGTCCGCAGATAACGGATAACACTTTTACGGATAACAATGCCGAGTATAACGGCGGCGCGGTCCTATGTTCAGGCGCAATTCCACAGATTTCCACCAATTCATTCAGTGGCAACGAGGCTGGTGCTGATGGCGGCGCTATATTGGGCGTGGAAACTATTCTTCAGATCACGGAGAATGTTTTCAACAGCAATTCTTCGAATCATGGCGGCGCAATCAGTTGTCTGGATTCCGACGTTACAGTGGAAAGTAACCAATTCCAAGCGAATACCAGCATGGAAGGAGGAGCGATTTACGGCAATAATGGCATTACCATCATTGATGACAACATCTTTACTGAGAACAACGCACCCACCGGCGGAGCCATCCGCAGCCACACTGCAGAAATGGTTATAACATCGAACACGTTTGACAATAACACGGGATCGAACGGCGGCGCGTTTAACGGTTGGTTTGCCGAGGGAACGATCTCAGAGAACAGCTTTAGCGGGAACCAGGCTATCGGTTCCGGCGGCGCAATATTCCTGTTCATGTCAGATCTGGAACTGGTGAATAACTTGATCGCGCAGAACAACGGTAATTCGGGTGGAGGCATTTACCTTTTGGGCGCCGATCCGGTAATTATCAACAACACCATCTGTAATAATACTTCTTTAGGAGATGGCGGTGGAATCGGCAGCGCCAATGGATCCGATCCAATGGTCATGAACAGCATCATCTACGGCAATAGCAATGACCAGATCTATTTAGATGCGATCTCCTTCTGCACCGCAGTTTACTGTGACGTTGATGGTGGTTGGGAAGGAATGGGAAATATAGATGAAGATCCAGCTTTTCTGGGAGCTCCTGACTACCACCTCACTGATGACAGCCCCTGCCTCAGCGCGGGAAATACCTTTTATGAACTGGGTGGAAATTCCTATTCAGCTCCGGAAATAGACATTGAAGGCAATCCGCGCCCCAACCCTGCCGGAAGCGATCCGGATATGGGTGCTTACGAGATGGGACCGCCTGTGGGTGTGGCAGCCCGAGAATCAGCGGAATTACCTGATAGATATTCCCTCTATCAGAATGCTCCTAACCCGTTTAACCCGGTGACGGTCATCAGTTTCGATCTGCCGGTTGCGAGTTTTGTGGAGTTGGAAGTGTTTGATATAAGCGGGCGGAATATAGGAACAAGCCTCTGTGCTTACCTGGGTAGTCACGGAGGGCTACCCCTACAATCATGGTATCCCGCTGGAAAACACGAAGTTACCTTCAATGGATCGGGTTTAGCGTCCGGCATATATATCTACCGTATCCAGGCGGGAAGTTTCAGTGCGGTGAACAAGATGGTGTTAGTGAAGTAAAAGTATAATTTCGAAGTATAAAGTATAAATAAAGGGCGTTCTCACTTCTGTGGAGCGCCCTTTATACTAATATGGCGTTAGATATTCACGTCTGACGCCTAAACTGCCTTATGGATGCATAGATATTACCCTTGTGAGAATGGCGGGAATCGAACCCGCAACCAACGGCTTAAAAGGCCGCTGCTCTACCGACTGAGCTACATTCTCATAATCTTAAAATATTTCTCCACGCGGGAGAATGGTGGCGTCTCTATCGGCGCCTAAGGAAATCAAATGCACGGGAACCTGGGTGAATTTTTCGATGGTTTCCAAGTATTCCAAAGCTCCCTTGGGTAAAGCTTCGAATTTCTTCTTAGACCTGGTATCCGACCATCCTTTCAGGTTACCGTAAACTGGTTCAGCTTCGTTCCACGCTGCCTGAGTTGCCGGCAGAGAATCCTGCACTTTACCTCTGATCTGGTAGCCTATACAAGCCCGCAACGGCTGCACACCATCTAAGACGTCAACCTTGGTCACAGCCCAACCGTCAAAACCGTTCCATCTGGCAACGTGCTTCGCTACGAATAGATCAAGCCAGCCACAGCGTCTGGGTCTTCCCGTAGTCGAACCGAATTCAGCGCCGCTTTCCCGGATTATAGCAGTCGTATCGTCATCCATTTCTGTGGGGAATGGTCCAGAACCCACTCGCGTGCAATAAGCTTTAATCACGCCCAGGGTGAAATCGATTCTTTGGGGCGGCATACCTATACCCAGGACAGGTCCACCAATGGAAGGATGCGAAGAGGTAACGAATGGATAAGTGCCTAAATCCAGATCTAACAGCACTCCTTGAGCGCCTTCCAGTAGTATCGTCTGCTCAGCATCCAGAGCTTCATGAAATCGATGAACAGCATCACCTGCGTATTGGTGAAGAGCATCCGCCCAGCGTTCAGCATCACGAAGGAATTCACCTCGTTCTGGTGGCTTTTTCCCGTATAGTTTATCTAAAAGAGCGGCATGCTGATCATATAACTGATTACAGATCTTCTCACGGATGTTTTTATCCAATAAATCCCCCACGCGGACACCGCGACGGGCTGCTTTATCGCTGTACGCCGGACCAATACCCCGCCGTGTAGTGCCAATCATCTCTCCCGCGCGCGCCTCTTCCTGGCATGCTTCAATCAGCTTATGTGTAGGAAATACGAGATGGGTTCTGTAATCGAGAACTATGCGGTCTTTTAGGTTGATGCCCAACGCTTCAACTTCGCTAATCTCCTGAAGGAAAGCGTCAGGGTCTAAGACTACTCCAGTACCAATCAAGCATTTAATAGAGGGGGTTAATATTCCTGAAGGGAGCAAATGCAGAACGATTCTCTGCCCATCGCGCTGAATGGTGTGACCAGCGTTAGCTCCGCCTTGCGACCGCACCACAACATCAGCTTTTTCAGCGAACAGATCGACTATCTTGCCTTTACCTTCATCCCCCCATTGTGCACCTATCACAGCGATGACGGGCATTAAGCGTACCTCCTGAAAATGATCATTTATTTGGGTTTACGCTTCTGCAGTTTTTCTGCCCGTGCACCCCACTCAATCAGTATAGGACTGGCAATGTAGATGGAAGAATAAGTGCCGATCACCACGCCCACAATTATGGCAAGCGTGAAATCACGAATTACGCTGCCACCGAAAATATACAGCACCACTAATGCTAAAAGCGTGGTCACACCCGTGACGATCGTACGAGATAACGTCTGATTTATGGAGGTATTGATAACCTCTTCAAGACCCTTGGCTCGCATGCGCTTGAGATTTTCCCGAACGCGGTCAAACACCACGATGGTATCATTTAAGGAATACCCCACGATGGTCAAGAAGGCGGCGATAATCGCCAGAGAGATCTCCTTGCCCAATATAGAGAATAGCCCTATCGTAATCACCACATCGTGGAATATAGCCAGCACCGCAGCCAATGCGAAGATGAACTCAAAGCGTATGGAGATATATATGAGAATTCCGCCAAGAGCAATCAATGTAGCCAACAGTGCCTGCGTGCGCAGTTCCGAACCCATCTTGGGACCGACAGCGTCGATAGCTCTAACTTCAAAGGGATTATCAGGAAGATTTGTTCTAATAGCAGCTTTGATATTTTCAACGCTGGCTTCACTGATCTCGCTTTTTTTCGTGCGAATCAGTATTTCCGGATCTTCACCTAAAGCCGCTATGCGCAGCACTTCACTGTCATTCATGTCAATTTGAGTAAGAGCAGCGCGGATTTCTCCTTCAGAGACCGGTTTTTCAAAGCGCAACTGAATGGCGGTGCCGCCTAAAAAATCGATCGAGTAGTTCAGTCCACCCTGAAGGATTATAACCAGAATTCCAGCGGCAATAGTCAGTGCAGATAGCATCATTGCCGGTCTTCTTACTTGCTGAAAGTTTATGTTGGAATCTTTAAACCATTCCATAGGAGTATCCGTTTTCTTGGTTTAAATACTAAGTTTCTTTGGTGCAAACTTCTGGGTATAGAGATCGAATAGCAGACGCGTTCCGATCAAAGCTGTATAGAGCGAAGCGACGATACCGATCATCAAGGTTAATGCGAAGCCTTTAATCGGTCCCGTTCCGAACTGAAAGAGGACGACAGCCGCTATTATGGTGGTGATATTGGCATCGAGCACGGTTACCGTTGCTCGAGCATAACCGGCGTCAATTGAAGCGCGCACCGTTTTACCCGTGCGCAACTCCTCACGAATACGTTCGTAGATGAGGACGTTGGCATCCACAGCCATACCGATTGTGAGGATGATCCCCGCAATTCCCGGCATCGTCAGCGTGCCTTGAAAACCTGCTAGAATCGCCATTAAGAACAGAATGTTCAGTATTAAAGCAAAATCTGCCAGAATACCTGCAAAGCGGTAGTAGATCAGCATGAAAAGAGCAACTAAAGCAAATGCCAATAGAGCCGAAAATTTACCTTTGGCGATTGAATCAGCGCCAAGTGATGGACCAACGGTTCGCTCTTCGATGAAATCTACAGGAGCAGGCAAGGCGCCAGCTCGCAGCACGATGGCTAAATCACGAGCTTCTTCCATGGAATCAGAACCTTCGATAATGGCGCGTCCATCCGGAATCTTAACCTTGATTACTGGTGCCATATAAACGTGTTTATCCAGGACGATAGCAAGCTTGCGTCCGACATTGGCTCCCGTAACTCGCGAGAAGATGCGAGCGCCTTTGCGGTTCATCGCCAGAGAGACGATGGCTTGTCCTTCGGTACCGGGACTTCCGCCCGATCCGATCTCGACCTCTGCCTTGGTCAGGTAAGTACCGGTCATCTCCTCCTGCGAATTGACAACGTAGAGATTCCAGTACTCTTTACCATCGGGACCCTGCATGGTGTCATTCGACCATAGAAATTCAACGTCCTGTGGAATAATCTCGCGAATGTCAGGCCGCGCCAGAATGATATCCACCGCCCGCCGGTTTTGACTTATAACGGCTATTCCTTCGCCCACATTTCTCAGCAATGCGTAGAATGGATGTTCATCCATAATGCCTTCAGCAACGACTAATGAAGCATCCTCACCGAGCGTGGTGAGATCGGTTTCCGTTCCGAATAGATCAGCGGCATCGACAACCTGATCCTTCGCCACCGGAGCTGGTTCAACTTCTTCTGTTTCGCTTTCAGTTACAACCGTATCAGCCGTGGCTGTATCAAGTGTATCTTTTTCACTGATCAAACCTTTTTCCTGACGCAGGAACTCGTCGATACTCTCCAGGATGCCCTGGGCAATTTCAGGTTCACTTAGTAATTTAAACTCAAGCAGTGCCGTTTTTCCGATCAAATCACGTGCTCGGGCAGGATCCTGCACGCCGGGCAGAGCCACCACAATGCGGCGTTTTCCCTGCCGGGTGATGGAAGGTTCACTGACGCCGAACTGGTCAACCCGGTTGTACATGATTTCCAGCGACCTGGTGATGGCGTCGTCAGCTTCTTCCTTCAGGTAATCTAAAATCTGCCTGTTGGAAGCTTGCGTTTCCAGGAAATAGCGGGACAGTCTGACCTTCGATTCTTCAAAAGCAGTGAGCACCGTCTGATCGAAATCGGCAGTGGGGTCTTTGAGGCGTTGGGAAACGTCCACCAGCAAGGTGTCAAATTGGGCATCACGATTCTTCGCCAACTGGGACATCAATTCGACAAGGTTGACTTCCAGAACCAACCTCATGCCTCCCTGTAGATCAAGTCCAAGTTTCAGCGATCTCTTCCTGTCCTTATCAAGCTTGTCGGCGAATTCACCTATGAGGTACCGTGCCTTTTCATTGGCTACTGTTAGCTGTGCCTCTTCCAGGTCTTCAGCCGCGGCGACTAAGTTCATTACGTCATTTCCGCGGCCTTCCACCACAGCGCGCTGCAAGTCGATTGCAGGTGCTCCCGTCAATTCCGCTAAAGCCTGGACTTCTAAATCCTGGTTTTCTTCAAGCTTGTTGTAGCGATAAGTAGGGTATAAGTAATATAACGCTATGAGGATGAAGAAGATCGTCATCCCTAAGCGAAAAGCTGTGTTGCGCTTTTTCATATCAAGTCCGACAGAAAGGCTGTATGGTCAATTTATGGTATCTTGTGATTACGTTATTTCACGAAAGAATAAATATAATTTTCCAGCGGGCAAAAGTCAATCCTTTTGTTGAGTATCTGCTGAAGATGGCTTCATAATTTATCCACTTAGCGGAAATAGCCATCTCGTGGGGGAATTATTGCAGCAAATCCTTGATCTTTCGGTTTGGAGGCTTTATATTTATCTATCTAAGGTAATGAGGGGGTAGATAAGCTTTACTTAAGATAATCACTGGGGGGATGATGTTGGGTTTTGGCACTCGGCGCGTACGCAAGTCTCTAAATGGTGAAATCGTTCGAGCAGCGCGATTCGGTTACTACATAGGAATTCTCCTGTTAGATGTGGCGGAAACTACTCCGAGGGGCGTTCATAAACATCTGCCGGGCATAACAGTGAACGTGCACCATTTTCGCAGCATGCTGCGCCAGTATGACGTCATTTATAAGACCAAGCTGCGCAGATATTTTGTGATGCTCCCCAATCTACACGAGAGCGATTCTGCGCATACAGTAAAAGATAGAATCCAGTTCACCTCGCGAATGCAGGAATGGGGACCGATAAACATCGGAATCGCTATTTTTCCAACAGACGGTAAAAGCAGCCGGGAACTCTTAAGAGCCGCAGAGAGAGATCTGGAAACTACATTAAAGGAAACAAAAGAACAGGACGTAGCCTGGGAAACAGTATGATAATTGCGGGATATTTATGACCACTTCAGATAGCGTCCAGAAAATCACCGTTGCAGATGAATTTAAAGTCTGCACTGTGTGCGGGTACGATATGGGATTTCACGTTTCGTTTCAGAAAGATATTGACGTTCCTGTCAGATTGCTCCTGATATGCCCGGATTGCGGCGCCCGCTTCGACGTCGGATGGACCGCTAACCTTCCCAAGAATTGAATTCTCTACACCAGTTGTATTAATATATAGCAACATATAAGTACAGAATTAACCCACCGGCGCCCTTATCCAGGGGCCAGAATGACTGTTTTGTCGTCCCTTTATGACCGATTTAGCCAACCAAATAGAGTTTATCACTCCGGAATCTGAAAAGAACCTCTGGGATATGACCTGCAGAGTTGTTGCCGAATTATCAGGTGGCGACGTTTGGAATTTGCCTTTCTGGATCGCTTGCGATACCCGGCATAAAGCCGCTGCAGAATTATCCCTTTTGAAAGCAGTAAAACAACAGGCAATACCCACACAGAAGATTCATACTCTGCTATCTTTCGCCTGTGATATTTTGGGGATAGGGCTATTTGAAACAGTAGTGAACAATCACACTGCCGGTATCGCAATCGGAGAAATTCTTCACTATACTAAGCTTGCGACCTACACTCAATCGCAAAACACACCGGGATTTATATCATCCTTCTGGAATGCCACTCAGGAGGCTGAATCAAACGGGATCTTCCCTGATGGCGTGGTGGAAGGAATCCGAACGGATCTTCCTCCGCAGGAATTCAGAGAACTGCATAGCTTACTGCACAAAAACTTGACAGTGAAAGGTCAACTCACCCCCGGTGAAATTCTCCACCGTGCGATCTATGCTTTGCGCCAGGATAATTCGGCGGTCGATGCAGATATGCCCGTCGTGATAGGTCCTCTTTCCAATCCTACAAAACTGGAGAAGGCTTTCATCCACAATCTTGCGTATTGCTTTATGCGCGTTATTGTGATTCCCGGAAGAGACAGCACCTGGATCGAAATATCGGATAAGAACCAGCTAGAAGTTAAAGGGCAAGAAGAGAAGAATACCGTTTATTCATTCACTCAACCGACGACGCCTGAGGCTGAATTGGACGCTACCTTCGGTTTCATTGCCGAAGCGGTCGCGGCTGGCAGATACAGATACGGTGATTTTCGCATCTATCACCCTTTCCTGAATGATGAATACCCGCGAGTGGCGGCAACAGCACGGCGTTATCGTGTCCCTTTAAAAGACGCTTTCTCTCAGGGCCTAGACCGCTCTACCTCTGCAATCTCGCTTTTAAAGATAATTAGCCTGTTCGACAATTGCTGGGACCGCGTAGGGATTCTTCAGATTCTCCGAACTGGTATCCTCAAGGCGCCAGTTGCAGAGATAACAGAATTAGTTATGGTCATTCTGCGTTACGGTCAACCGCCCAAAACCGAATCAGCAGCATATTGGATACAATTAGCCGAAGATAACAACTGTCCCGCAATAGCGGAAGAATTGAGAGAACTCCTTAAGATCGATTTAGAATCAGGGAAAAAGGCATCCGGTGAAGAATTCAGTGATTGTTTGATTCAATGCACCGGTTTTATCAAGGGTCGAGAAAAAGTCTGGCAGAAACTATCTTTTGAAGATGTGCAGGCCAAAAAAGAGATAGAAAGAAGCTGGCAGGTTCTAGAAGCTCTGATTGATTCCTTCAAAGCAGCATTTAAGAAGTCAATACCTCGAGGACAGCTCGTTAAAGCTTTCAAACGCTCATTGCAGATGTGCAGGTACTCACCAGGTGATAATCGCACAGATGCGGTGGAACTATGTCCGGGTACCCGTGAAGACCACCTGCCGGTTTCAGTAGCATTATATTTATCCCTGGATTCGAGAGTGCCTGCTTCTAAACGCTCAAGCGCATTCCTGCAAACACCTGATTCTGATGATTATTTGGGCCAGTTCCGACATTTCAGTGAACTGCTTGCAAACGCTCAATATGAAGTTCATTTATCATGTCCGAAATTCAGTGACGATGGTGATAAGTTAGTTAAGTCAACCCTGCTAAAAACTTTTTCCAGCAGAGCAGGAATCACACTGAAGGATAAGGGTACACCCGAAATATGGTATCCATCTGGAAATATTTCCGTCACACAAAGGAAGGTGGATCAAAATACGACCAATTGGAAAATAAGGGAGAAAGAGGCTCTTACCTTCTTGCAAACACAAAATCTCCGCTGGAGCCCGACGCAACTGGACAACGCCATACAGTGCTCTTATCTGCACTTTGCCAGAGACGTGATGACGTTATCACCACGCGATGACCAGATTCGAACCGGCGTAACTGCGATGATATTGGGATCAATTGCACATGCAGCTCTGGAAGCATACTTGCGGGAAGCCCGCTCTGGCGTATCATTCGACCTTGAGAAATATACCAGAGATGAGTTTCACCGACGAAGCGGGCGGTTTAAGCCGCACTTGGAAGCGGATAGAGACCTTGAGGAACTGATAGATAATCTGAATTCCTTTGTGGAGAGGGGACTTATAGAATTACTTCCGGATTTTAAGCCCGCTGAACCGGAGTGGAAATTCGGAGGAGAAACTGCATTGAAACTGCACCTGGAGGTCGGAGAGGTTGTGTTAGAAGGTAAAATAGACCGATTAGACCTTTCAGGTGATCACTTAGCTGTGATAACTGAATACAAGTATCGTAGCGTCAGCGGAGAGAGCAAGGGAGACTTCTTTGAAGGTTTGAAGGCTGGTCTTCTCCCCCAACTACCTTTGTATGCCCTGGCGACTAAGGAACTGTTAAAGAAGAAGCCAGCGATGCTCCTGCAGATATACCTCCGTTCAGGCATAATCCGCGGGATAAAATTAAAAGACCTCCCGGATCCGCCTGATTACAGATACGGTAAAAATGAAGTTGAAATTTCATCTATTGACGAGGCTATAGAGAAATCTGTGGCAACACTGGAAAAAGCAGCGATGGAAATATCATCAGGAAAGATACCGGCTCGCCCCAGAAATTATAACAACTGCGGACCCGGCAGATGCGATTTTTCAGATCTATGCAGATACAGATAGCATGATTTCAGATAACAAAATAAACCCGACTCCCAAACAACGAGAAGCGATCCATACGAAAGCCAATCCTGCCGTTATATACGCTGGTGCTGGAAGCGGCAAGACGCGTGTTCTGGTCAGCCGCTATCTGCGTCTGCTACTTAAGGAGGGATACCGCCCGGGCAGGATTTTAGCAGCCACCTTCACCAATAAAGCTGCTGAAGAGATGAAGGAAAGAGTAGCTGCACAACTTCTGGAATCGAGTGATGAAGAGATCATAAGGGAGTTGAACTCAGCACCAATCTGCACACTGCATGCTTTCTGCAGGAGGTTAATTGAATCGAACACGCTTAAGTTAGGTATCGATCCCGGATTCAGAGTGACTCAGGAGTATGAAGTCAGGTTGCTGCAGGAGGAATCGCTATTAGTCGTGTTCGATCGCTGGCGTTCGCAGCATCCGGATCGGCTCAAGGAGCTGGTGGAAAATCTATCATGGAGATCAGACTATAGATTGCGGCGCGGTCGCACGCCGGCGTCACGAGGATTTTCCAGGCAGTTTCTGGCGATGGTAGATGCTGTTCGCTGTGCGGGAGAATTCAGGGAAGAACCATTCCGCCCGCTATCGGTAGATTTCGAGAGTAACCAAAAGTTCGCCGATGATTGTCTGAAGATTCTGAATAGCATATTGGCGGATTCCAGATCACTTACAGAAAATTCAATAAGAAGAGCAACGACTGCGCAACGGGGTTTAAGGCTATACCTGAGGGTTTCAGGTGACGATAAGTCCAAATATGATGAAATCATCGGTCTAATCAATGAATTAAAGGGTAGCCTGTCAGCACCACTCAGAGCCGTAAAAGACCAGATCAGAAACGAACTTCTACCCCAACTTCGCGATGAAGTTCACGCTGATGTATATGAAAAGATTCGCACTATTCTCAACCAGCTCCACGCTAATTATTTAGTTGACTTTTCCGATCGAAAGCGCGAGTTGGGAGTGCTCGATTATTCCGATTTAGAGGAAACAGCTTTAGAATTACTGTCAAGTGCATTACTGCAAAAACCAGTTGTCGATTGCATATTAATCGATGAAGCGCAGGATTTGAACCCCATGCAGTGGAAGATCATCAACATGCTGGCAGAGGATGTCCCTATCTTCGCAGTTGGCGACGCTCAGCAATCTATATACGGATTCCGTCACGCTGACGTCACTGCCTTCGCCAGAGCGGCTCAAAATGCAGAAGCTGAGGGCGGCGTGAAGATACCACTGGAATATAATTTCCGATCCAGAAGCGAAATATTAGGAACGGTCAACAAGATATTTACTTCTCTCTGGAAAGAATCATCAGATGTTGAACTGCTCAAGTTGCTGGCAGGATATCAATATCCTCCGCATGATTCTAAAGAAGGGACTCACAAGGTGGAGATGCTGCTTTCCGCTGGTGAAACAAGGCAGAAAGCCAGGGAAAAGGAAGCGCAGCATTTAGCTCAGCGAATTTTACAGATCGTTAAGGGTAAGTCATTCAAAGTACACGACAGGGAGGGGAAAACTACCGCATACCGGGATCCTCAATGGCATGACGTGATTGTACTGGTGCGTTCCAGCAGCAGTATCCGGTTCGTTGAAGAAGCTTTTCACGAATTGAACATTCCCTGCATAGCTTCGACAGGTATCGGGTTCTGGGATAATCTGGAGATAAGCGACTTGATGGCATTGCTGAGGGCGCTGGAAGATCCCGGAGATTCATTCAGCTTAGCATGCGTGCTGCGATCTCCGGCTGGAGCTTTCAGAAACGATGATCTGATCCACCTGAGGTTTAACTTGGAGGAGAATCCAGACGGCATTGCAGAGAGCCACCCCCAAAGGCGCAGCCTTTATCAAGGATTGCAAGAAGTTGCTGATAAAAGTGCAGAGAAAGACACACTGGCTCGTAGAGCGGCAGATTTCCTGGAGATCTTTGATAGACTGTTACAGATGAAGAACCGCCTGCCAACTCGGTTGTTAATTGAAACCTGGGTAAATGAAACAGATCTGGAAGCGTTTTGGACAAGTCAGGAGGGCGGCGAATCAAAGGTTAAAAACCTGCGAAAATTCTTGAGGCTCTGCGATAGTTACGGCAGTTTATCTTCGAGCGCGCTGAGGGAAATGTTTGATGATGTCAGAATGCGGGAAGTTCGGGAAGGTCAAGCAGCTGAACCGTTTTCGACCGAAGGATCAGTAGCGATCATGACCGTTCACGCGGCAAAGGGTTTGGAAGCACCCATCGTGGCAATTTTCGACATGAACTACAAACCCAGATCGAATACTGGTGCTTTCGTTCATTCGTTTTCCAACGGCGCTGCTTTTTGTCTTCAAGATTCTAATCGTAGGCTGGTTGAACTATCGAACTATTTCCATACCAAGAAGGAAATCAAGGATAAGGAGGATGCAGAAAACGAACGCATACTGTATGTGGCTATGACGCGGGCGAAAGAGAAGTTGATACTTTCTGCATCAAAAAATTCTGGCGGTGAAAGAAGAGAACTGAGAGGTTGGTTTGCGGATATTCAGAGACATCTGAATTTGGCTGACAATTATCTTTTCGAACAGAATGTGGAACCCTCAGGTCCTGTGTCTCTAATAAACAAAGAGAACATCGATACAGGGCTCCTGTTAAACAGACAATGGCAGACCGAGCATTTATACATTTCAACGACTGATCAAGCACTCAAACTTGAAGAACCAGTCGGCTCTCCCCCACCCGGCTTTCCAGCAGAACCGGAGGAGAAATTCGGACCGACTTCGGTAGTGGAACTATTGCGAAAAGATGACTCTATATTCGCGAAACTGCTGATTGACGAAGACTTTGCATCAGGGGAATATGAGACAGCCGAAAGTGGCGCATCCGTAGGTCAATGGATGCATTTGTTACTGCAAAAATTACCTTTCGGTTCGGATGAAACGGCATGGCGTGAATGTTCTGCGCGAGAAGGTACAAAGCTTTTCGGCGCAACGCCTGGTGAAGAATTGGTAGAGGATGCCATTTGCATGCTACGAAATTTCTTTGAGTCTAAAGTGGCGGATAAAGCGCACAGATCAGCGAAATTCCTACGTGAATTCCCCATACTATTCAGGTTAAAGGATCAATTATTTCGGGGGAAAATAGACCTGGCGTTTGATAGTCCCGCTGGGTGGACTCTGGTTGATTACAAGAGTGATGCTATTGATACCACAGCATCTGAAAGTGTCCTGGAGAAGTATGGACACCAACTCAGGCTATATGGACTGGGTTGGCGAGCTCTTACCGGGGAACTGCCGCATAGGTTAATACTCTTCTTTCTACGAAACGGGCAAGCGGTCCAGGTGGGGCTGGATGAGGAGGAAGTTCAAGAAACGTTAAACCTCATCCCTGATTAGTTCCCTATCTTAAGCTTAGAACCAATATGATGAAATAGCTATTTATCGCTTGATTATATCGCTTGGGATTTCGTATATTAGCGTGATGCACCTATAGCTCAACTAGGTAGAGCAACGGACTCTTAATCCGCAGGTTGTGGGTTCGATTCCCTCTGGGTGCACAAGCATAAACGATGAAATAGCGGCACTAATAGGTGTCGCTATTCACTTTAGGCGAGTTGGCATATTGGTGTATTAGGGGGTATTTTTAGGTATGGCACCTTCTGAGGAATCAATCTTATTGGAAATACCGCGTTTATTCAACCTCTTTCCGCCATTTCCCGATCCCGCCAATCCGGTTAACTGGATCAGCTTTACCCTTCCTTCCACGTAAAAGCCACGCTCGCCGTTTACAAGATCTTAGGAGCCAAAGTTACCACCCTCACCTCCGGCGTCCAGCCCCCGGCACTCACACCCACATCTGGGATGCGGCGGGGTATTCATCAGGGGTGTTCATAATCCAGCTTGAGACGCTTCAGCAGACCTCGTCGGAGAGGATTACGGTGCTTAAATAAAAAAAGCCGCCATACACAATAGATCGGGTGTTGACGGCTTGTTCATGTCAAATTCTGGTGGCACCACACTTGCCAGATTGACATGAATCATAAATTGTAACCAATCTTACAGGCACAATCTCCTGTCTTCATCATCCAACCAGGCTCTTTCAACTTCTTCCTGAAGCACTTCTTTAATGGCTGATTGTACAGCATGGTCAAGCTTGTCTTCACACGATAATAACAGGTCCTTAGCTTTTCTTTGCGTCAGCGGGAAATCCAACTCATTCGCTATACTAATCATGTCTTTGAGACTATCAGGGTACATATTCTGTTGCATTGTAAGCTCCTTTTGTTGTAAATCGTATCATGGGAGGTGATTTAATTCATCAGTTAATCGTTCCTTCTTTAATCTCATTTTCGTATAACATGGTTTGCAAAGGATTATGTGTTCTGTGTCCTCGTTTATCTCCTTATTGAGCGGATCATCTCTACGGTATGCATCCAGAAATAACTTGCATTGACAACGTCCTTTATGATCGTGATCCTGTTCTTTACACTCGCATTGGAAATTTGCCCTGACGAGTGCTGAGTTAGTCATGTAGGTCAACATTGGCATTGCAGCCTCCTCTATTGAGCTGGCATTCAATTATTTAACCTTGGTCACCCATCATATTTCTGAATCGCTCTTTTCAAATCCATAGGATTGAACGGTTGGGAAATGTAGTCCACGGCCCCAGCTTTAATAATCCTAATGGTATCCCTTATGGATATAAAAGGCGATGTAGCTAGTATCGGAATCTGCGGATTCATCTTGCGTATTAACGCCAGCATTGCGTACTCACTTTCTGAAAATTCTTGGAATTGAAACAAAATCAATTGTCGATTACCAGCACTCAATATCGGCGTTAGAATTTCCGCATTCTTGATCCGTAGAGGGGTATAATCCCATCCTTCAAGAAAATCATAAATGGTAGTGCCCGTTAAATTATTCATATTAATGAGGATGATTGTTCTCTTCCTATGTCTCATAGTCTGTTACCTTAGATTTTTATCATGTATATCGAATTGCCTTTTCTTCAGAGTAGAACGCAAACCGTATACCCAAATTCTCGCTTTGTAGTAATCGAGGGAAAAGTATTCCTAATGTCTTATTATTCAGAATGATGAAGATGGCCAATCAGAGAGGATGGAGGTCGGATCAGATGGTAACCATTAGGTATTTGTAAAGGATTCGACGGAAGGCTGTAAAGTAACCGACAGATGGTGTTTTGTTAATTCTGAGGTGTTAAACCGTGTTTCTTCATTTTGTCATAGAGGGTGGGTCTGCTGATGCCGAGCATGCCTGCAGCTTTGGTTTTATTTCCTTTCACTTCCTGGAGACATAGAGCGATCAGTTCTTTTTCGATTTCCGCTAATGATCGGGTGGGTAATTGTGATAAATTTAGAGTGCCAATTTTGGGAGTGTGGATGAGATGAGGTAGATGATGAGTGTCTATAACATCACCTTTACAGTAAACAGTAGCGCTTTCAATTGCATTCTTCAATTCACGAACATTTCCGGGCCAGTCGTAATCTACCAAAATTGACATAGCTTCATCGGAGATGCCTCTGATGCGCTTGTTGGTTTGATGGGAGTAGATCTTTATGAAATGATTGACCAAAATGGAGATTTCTTCTCTACGATTTCTTAGTGGTGGCAGAATAATCTCCAATACTCTTATTCTGTAATATAAATCCTCACGAAAAGTTCTATTATCAATATCCTCCATCAGATCATGGTTGGTCGCGCAAATCAGCCTGAAATCAGACTTTATAGACTTGCTTTGACCAACTCTCTCGAACTCCGTTGACTGTAAAACTCGCAGCAGTTTCACTTGAGAAGTAAGAGGAATATCGCCAATCTCGTCGAGGAATAATGTTCCCTTGTGGGCTGATTCAAATCGCCCTCGCCTCAATTTTACAGCCCCTGTGAAAGATCCTCTTTCATGCCCAAACAGTTCGCTCTCCAGGACTCCTTGAGCTAGTACTGCACAACTAAACTTAATAAACGGTCCATCCTTTCTTCGGCTGGTATAATGGATATGGTTTGCTATCAATTCTTTTCCTGTGCCACTTTCACCAGTGATTAGGACTGTCGAATCAGCATCAGAAATATCTCTTACTTGTTTAAAAACCTCCAACATCGCCGGAGATGTCCCAATTATGTTGTCGATATTGTTCCTCTTGCACAGTTCTGCCATAAAATATGCGTTTTGATCAACCAACTGTTGGCGCTCGCACTCCTTCTGCACGAATATCAGCAATTTCTCGGGATGCAAAGGCTTTTGCAGGAAATCGATAGCTCCTAATTTCATTGCATCCACCGCCGCCGTGACAGTCCCATGACCGGTAAGCATGGCAACTCGAATATTTACATACTTCTTGTTCAACCTCTTTAATAGACCGATTCCGTCCATTCCGGGGAGACACAGATCCACGATTGCCAGATTGTAATTATCATTCTTCGAAAGAATTTTCAAGGCTTCTTCAGAGGAAAGTGCTTTATCGACGTCATACCCACGATCCTCTAAATTATCAGCCATAGATTCTAGAAAACCTTCATCATCATCAACTAGAAGAATTCGGAACTCATTCATTTAATTTACCTATCTACAGGCAGGTTGATCTGAAATTTAGTACCAACACCCTTTTCGCTGTCAACCTGAATATTCCCCATGTGAGATTCGGCGATCTCATAAGCAACGGACAGACCTAAACCAATTCCACCATTTGCTTTCTTTGTGGAGAAAAATGGCGTGAATATTTCAGGTAAATCCCCTTCATCGATACCAACACCGGTATCCGCAATGGATATGTGGTTAAAACCAGAGCCGTTTAAAGGAGTGGGGAGATTATCCGACTCTAAATCATGCCAGCTCATAATTGTAAGTTGTCCACCGGAAGGCATTGCCTGGACAGCATTTAGTGTGATGTTTAATATCACTTGTGAGATTCGAGCAGGATCAATAAGACATTCCGGGATCTTTTGAAGGTCCTTGTTCAAACTAATTCCGCCAGATCTGATTTCTTTACCTATCAACGATAGACAGCGTTCCACCAGTTCGTTCAGGTTTGATTTCTCCAACTCAATGGTAGCACTGGGAGCACGGGAGAAATTCAATAGATCGTTTATAATTTTCCGGCACCGTTCAATATGGGTACTGACTATCTCAACATGCTTGGGGATTTTTTCCGGTTTCTTATGTAAGAAATCCTTGATATAATAACAGGAACTATAGATCGTGCCTAAAGGTGTGTTCAGCTCATGTGCAACGCCTGCCGCTAATTGCCCTAGTGAAGCCATCTTTTGAGCCTGCATCAGTTGAGCTTCCAACTTTCGTTTATCCGTAACATCTCGGCATATGATTTGATGACAATCAACACCATCATACACAATACCTCCAATCACACAATCTAGGTATCGCCTGGTTTTATCTCTGTGCTTTATCGCTTGCTCTTTCCACTCTTGTTGTTTGCTACCAAGGATGTCGAATACCCTCAAATCACTAAACTTCATTGACAGGAGTTCATCTCGTGAATAACCGAAGAGGGAAACTACTTCGTCATTCACATCGATTATTTCATTGGTTCGTCTATCGCATATTAATATCGCTTCCTTAGCGTTTATGAAGAGTTCTCTATATTTCTGTTCTGATGCCTTCAATTCTCTGGTACGTATATCGACCATTTCTTTGAGGTGTTCAGAATACTCTTCTAACTGTTCCTGCGCTTTTCGTAAATCGTATCTATTGACTAAAAGTTTTACCAAGAGATAGAGAATGATCCCCACGAAACAGATGAAAATCAGGAAGGCGATTATCAGGAAAGTTTTGATTTGAGATAACGAATCCATGGTATGACCAGTATCCAGAACAGCATGGTAATGAGAGTTGCATAGAAGGCGTAATCGAAGTTTTCGACGATCCCAAGAGCCAGTATACTCGCAGCGAGAAGGTGTAGGAATGAATATATAATCAGTCCAAAGAAGACGAAAAAGGCTTCGATATCTTCCGTAAAACTATCTTTGATGATGATTCTTGTTAAAATATAAACCGAAGCGATGAAAAGATAAATACTGATAATAAAATCAAAGCGAGTCATCAGCTGGTAATTTTCTATCTGCATTGTTCTTATAATTCCGTAACCTATTAAAATAGTAGTTAACGCAATACAAATAATAAGAAACTGGATTTTAGAAACCCTAATAACATAGGTCGTAACACCGAATATCTCATAGGCCAATATCGTACCCCATACAAACAGATATATTAACTGACTTGATGGAAAAAATAATTGAATCAAACTACAGGAGAAGGTAACATAACCTAACATAATCGGAAACACTTCGGGATTGTTATAGGTATAAAACGCCTGGGAGAAATGAGCAAAAGGAAAGATTAACAGCCTTAATGGGGAACGAGACTCTGCTTTGAAGATGAATATGTACCAGAAAAATGCAGTCAATCCTGATAGTGTAATAACGCCATGCAAACTGATGATTGTCAGAATGAATTTCAATCGCTACCTCAACATAATATTCATCAGAGTCTCGCTCCGTTGCTATTTAACAGATTATTGTCAATCCCAAGCTGGCGGACGATATCCACCTCTAGCCAATAAACCAAGTGATACACTACTCTGATCCCTGGTGGCAACAGCCATCACTTCATAGGAACCCGGGTCACCAACTTCCGCCCAACCGCCACCCGACTCTCTATACTTAACTACTCCGCTTAGATTATTGATGTAAACTGTAGTAGTGCTGTTTAAAAAAATCTCCGCATTCGAAAACAACTTCACCCGGTAGTTGTTACCCTGGGTATTATTCGATTCGAACCCCTCATAAAGCTTGTCACCCACGCTTGCATCAGTCCAACCACCTTCTTGGCTAGAACGGTAAACCGTTCCTGTCGGTGCGGTTTCAAATTCTGCTAAACTGGCCATCGATCACTCTCCTTGCTTTTTTTAGTGTAACTTTCAATCCTGCCCGGCACGGATGTACCGACGGCATGGAAAAGTTAAAGTATTATATTAACAAAAACAACAAATATTGTACCAAAAATCACAAGTTAAAATTGATCATTATAATGAGTAAACCTGTTGTATTTATTGCTTATACGTCTATATAGTCTATCTCCAAGAGTATTTAGCGAATTCCTTGAATGTAAAATATCCGACAGTTTATTGTCGAATATCCGACACTTCCATATTGGGTTGAACATACCGAATGATATTTCTTAGCTAGGGGTGATGGTGGTGGAATGTTTTTACGGATTAATAAGAAGCTGGATTAATTAACACTGATTGTGTGAGTTAACCCAGCCCTCCTGAGTCTCTAGGAAGGTTCCCTCAGGCAAAATAATCAGGTTCTTTTCCTCTAAAGGTATTGCAGAAGTATTGCAAAAGGGCTGTTTTTATCGGTTTTTTCGCATGAAAACACTGGCCTTCCAAGCCGTTGGTTGTGAGTTCGAGTCCCGCTGGGTGCACGAGGTGAAAGCCTATATTTACAGTTACTATTCTTGCTGCATCACTCTATTAAAGGAGTTCCAAATCTAAAATGTCAAGCACTTTTCTTAAGTCTATAGCATAGGTCCAGATTTCTTGTTCTCCTCCATGGCGAAGACGTTCTTGCCACCCGCCCCAGAGCAAGGCAACTGGACGGTGATTCTCGTCATCGGTCACGATAATCTTTCCGCTATCACCTTTCCAAGAAAAAGCCTTTCCATCTTCTCCAATGATTAACAGGTCAGTGTATAAACTGTATTCATCATCATAGTATTCATACGCATAAGCAACAATGGTACCTCGTTGTACACCCCGTGTTCGTCCGATGCTGATAACCTTTTGATCGATTATGTCCATCGAATCGGGATTGATTCTGAGCAATTCTCCCGTGTCGCCGATGGCATGGAGTCCCGGTCTAAGGTAAGGTTCCAGATATTCACTCACAGCCACAAATCCACAATCACACCGTACGCGTGAATTCTCCTCGTCGATGGTGCCGTCATACCAAGTTTCGTCCTCCTCGTACTCTCGCCCGCTATAGGTCATACCGATGTAGAAATTATTGTGCCAGGGGTGGTAAATATAACGACCAGGAGCATCAGCAACGTGTTGGTTTGTCAAGAAGCCCTTCTTTTGGGTTTCTCGGTGCCGCACAGCAATTCCGGCTGTACCAACATAACCACGCTGATTATCACCATTTACGTAGGCAGCAAGTTGAATTCCACCTATAAGTCCAATTTGGCCTGATTTGAGTTCCTGTACTATCATTTTATTCTGCTCACTAATCTCAGGTGGGACAATTGATTCGAGTTCTTCCGTTTTTCCACCAGTGACAACGTCTGTGAAGCACCACTTGCCGTCCTCTGTTTCCAGTGTTTCCGGTGCCTTTTCAGCATCTGGTACTAACAAAGATGCTGTCTTCTGGGGTACAAAAATTATAACGGAAGGATGGTCTGTTTTCTGTCCGCTTGTCCATTTAAAGCCAAGAGCAGTACCAAGATTACCATTAACCGCTTCAATTTTCTCCCTGTTTGCCTCTCGGATACGCAATAGGTCATTGAGGTTTTCAGCCTCTTTAGCTGGATCCATCGTAACCTCCGGCGCTGGTACTTTGACGATATAAGCTCTATAGAGTTCACCGTTTCGTAACTCACCAGCGACTGTGATGGTCTTACCCATATACTCGAACAGGTTCAACGGACCATACCAAGACTCGGCCATTCCGTGTCTGTAGCAAACAACAATTCCATCCGGTCCTTCGATTTCATTCGGTCCAACGACTATTCCTGTGATTTCTTGGAAACCTTCCTGAGAGACGACTTTTTCGAAGTGTGCTTCCCAAAGATCGCCGTGAAGATGCCCGCTCACTTCTACAATTTCCCCCATATTCTGGCTCAGGTCAAGTGGTTGAGGCGTTATAGCCGCTTGCATCGCATTAGTCCAGCAATGGATCAATCTCTCCTGAATCCGCAGCACGTTGGATTCAACTACTTTACCTTGTATAAGATCGAGTTCTTTCATTTTCAATTCCTCCTAATTGTACCTACATTTAATTGATATTTCAGAAGTGACATTCTTTAATATTTGTAATGAGCCGTTTACTGCCCAATTACTAATGCACATAGATTGGACATGATTTGACACAATTGTCAGCAGTTGGGTGGTTTTTTCTTGTATTTTTCCCACTGTTTAATATTTGCTACTATGAGCGCTTTTTCTGCTACGCACTTTGGGTCTGTTAGTAGAGACTTTGCCTTCTTAATGCCAGCCTCATAAGCGGACTGCTCATCTTTGATACAATCACCCGTATTTCCTCCGTGATGGGTATTGTAACAAGTAACAAAATCTTCGTATGAAATGTGAGGTTCCCCGAAAATCCACAGGATTTTGAACTATTCTCGTCAACGCATTTTTTAAACCTCTTGCAATTAGCTGCAATATTCGCAACGTGCTTCTCCTCGTGGCGAAAAATAGCTTTAAAGAGACAAGGATATTTTTTTTGCCTGGCTTTATCCAGAATAGTAATCTCTGGATTGCCTGTACCAACTGTCCTAAAGCTCTTTCCCAATTGCATGGCCGTGATGTCTTCGGGATGAGGATTCACATCACAATCGGTTCTAGCGCCGGGGGAGAATCGCGGTTTAGCTATGTTTTCCAATGCGGTTTGCGGGCGGAGGATGCGGCGGATTTGGGATGGATAAGGTACTGCAGTTACACTAGTATGTCTAATACTGGGAAATAAACCTCTCGTGTCTCTACAAGCTTTGTATCTGTGTTTTACAGCCAAATTATTCGTAGTGATTTCTCCTTGCTGCGGATGATTATTGGCTTGTATTATGGAACGTTTTCTCCATCCACCATCACAATAATGGCATTTGTCTGCTTATTCATATCTAAGCTAACAAGTTAATTATTGTAGTTAGTAGTCCAGATACCCTTTTGCACATTTAATTAAATTCTAAGTTATTGAACGAATGTGACAGGCAAGCGTAAAACTACTTCTCTCCGGCTAGGGCGATAGCTAATAGGTCCAACATGGCTCAACAGGCTAGAACCCTGAACTCTGCAAAGAACGGTTGCACTGGTAACGTTCCTTTGTCTTAATAATGCACGTGTTCCAGACGGTATGTGTGCGTTGTTTTGAGTAGAATACCGAAAGACCGAGCCCCGGGAACCCATCATCAAGTAACGATTATCCGCATCATCCGCTATGATCCATCTGTATCCGACGGCTCCTGCCCGCCTCGAAGGCGGCAAAACTTCAAAATGCGCATCCGCTGTCAGGTTAATCGGACCACTTCCACTTGAACGACTCAAAGAGAATCCTGCGTCGAATAATCGCGTGGACTCCCGTACATTTAGCTCATCCTGTATGTAACGCGATAGTTCGATGGGTTCAGATATACCGCTAAAGTAAGCATCGGGAATGGATATTTCACCAACTCTGGCCGCTTCAAGTACGAAGTCAACACAAGCGAAGTTGGGAAGCCAATATCTGGGCGGGTTCCGTTCAGCATTCGATATATAACTGTGTATTTGTCTATACTGCCTAGAATTTATGGTATAACTCACTGTGTCATCGGTTTGCGCATTACCGTCATTGCATACACGACCGGCGACACTTGTAATTAATGTTCCGAGAAGTTCAGTGTCTGAACAAAGACCCATAGTTGCACACCTAGTGCAAGCAGCCCAAAAGCCACGCGTTATACGGTTTCCATGGGCATCTACTAAAGTTAAAAAGGCATGGCCTGCGGTTGTGCTTGGGGGATTAGGACGCTCAGAATGGATCATAAGCGTTTCCCTCTGGATGAAATTCGCTCGAACTAAAGTAGACCTTCTCTGCTGCACCACATGCGTTAACTCATGCGCAAGCAGCCGCTCTGTGCCGTCCGTTCCGGGTGCGAACTGACCGGATCCGAAGAAGATGTCTTTTCCCAGGGTAAATGCCTTGGAATTCACTGATTTGGCTACGTCGGCGGCTTTGGAATCAGTGTGAATATGGACATCGCTGAAATCGCGGCCGAAACGGGGTTCAAAATAATTGCGGCAGGGTTCGGGTAAAGGTCTGCCGCCAGAGCGGATGGTTTGTATTTGGGAGGCGAGACTGGGGGTTACTTCTGAGGTGCGGTTTGCAGCGGGTTGAGTTTGAATAGGGCACTCTTCCTCTTCACATTGTCTCTGAACCGTCTGGATGAGCTCTTCCTCCTCTTCTTCAACCTGCCTTTGAACCAGCGGCGTTATCTGATCGGCGATGGGTTTGGTCTGGATCTCCTCTTCTTCCTCCTCCTGCCGCTGTATAGCAGGATCAGGCATACGCACGATCTGGTCGGCGACGCGGTCAGCTTCCCGTTCGTACTGGTCGTTGGGCGATCCGATGGTGAGCTTAGTTTGGATTGAGTGAGGGCGGAGGATTTGGCGGATTCCTGCTGAGGAAGTATTGGAAGAAGGGGTATAATAGAAAAGACTGATGCTTTGGGGACATTTATTTGCATATGTTCTCATTGTCTAAAACCCATTATTAAGTAACGATTTAATATTGAGCTGTAGTGAGGAACTGATTCATGACCCATCCTGATTCACCAATATAGGGGCCAGTTAAGACTCTGATCTTCGTCCAAGTATCGCTCTCTGTAATAATCACAACCTCTGTTCCTTTACTTATTCTAGCAATGCGAGTTGTGCGCCATTCTTTTGGAATTCTTACTAAATGAACATTGGGGTAGTTGATGATCGTGCTTCCGCTAGCTTTTGCTTTGTATTTAGGATAATTTACATGCACGGAAATATCATCTGTCTTACTATGGCTTATAAGATGATGGATTTCTTCGTTGTCATTTGTATTCCATATACCAATACAGCCTGCTGTACCGTTATGATTTGCATCTTGATGTAGCCAAAAGCCACCTGTCCGCTTAGTTAATAAGTGACGACCAACTTTTGTAAAGAAAGATTCATCTAATCCTGTACGGTAGTTTCCCCAAGCTGTAGTATTGAACTTAACAATTTTACTGCATTTAATTCGGTTTGATTTTTTATTACACTGAACATCGGATGGCTTTATATAGTACTTACCTTCACGGATTGGTCCTTTGTCTGGCAAATTCTGATATTGCGGTTGAGTATAGTCAGTGTTCTTCGCTTTAGAATGATTAGGCAAGAGGCCTGAAACTGCCTTTGCTGAGTAACTTTTAGTACCTGAAAGACTCACCTGCTTCCCATCAAATGTAATACTATTAATAACAATATCTCCTTGATTGCTACTTCTATAAATCACATTTTGTGAAGAACTAATAGAGTTCACTAGTGATTTGAATTTGTGCACCATTGATGCATCCCCCTGCTGCACCACATGCGTCAACTCATGCGCCAACAGCTTCTTCGTCCCTTCTGTTCCGGGTGCGAACTGGCCCGATCCGAAGAAGACGTCTTGTCCTAAAGTAAATGCTTTGGCATTTATTGATTTGGCTACGTCGTCGGCTTTAGAATCGGTGTGAATATGGACATCGCTGAAATCGCGGCCGAAGCGGGGTTCGAAATAGTTGCGGCAGGGTTGTGGTAAGGATCTGCCGCCACTTCGGATTGCTTGTATTTGTGAGGCGAGATTGGGAGTTACTTCTGAGGTGTGGCTTGTCTCCTGCTGAGTTTGGATGGGGCACTCTTCCTCATCGCATTGTCTCTGCAGAGTCTGGACTATTTCCTCCTCTTCTTCTTCCTGTCTCTGAATTATCGGTAACCGATCAGGCTGGATGAGCTCTTCTTCTTCCTCCTCCTCTATCTGCCTTTGAACCATCGGGGTTATCTGATCGGCGATGGGTTTGGTCTGGAGCTCCTCCTCTTCCTCCTCCAGAGGCTGTTTCTGAAGCATGGGTTCAGGCATGCGCACGATCTGGTCGGCGACGCGGTCAGCTTCCTGTTCATACTGGTCATTGGGGGAACCGATGGTGAGCTTGGTTTGGATAGATTGCGGACGGAGGATTGAGCGGATCTGAGATTGATGAGATGTGACCTTACTGCAGTCAGGATTTCCAGTCTGATGCTTTAGATAAGTGCGTTTTTGTTTGAAAGTATGTGTCTTCATAGCCTAAACATAATTGGCGTCGGAAAATCATGATATGCTGAGTTTGCAAGTTAAAGCCCAGCTGGTTACTTTCATAACTTAAGTCTCTAAATGTGGCAACCAGGCTGTTAATATCTCTTTAATTTTATTAACTATATTTTTGCGGTCTTTCTCAAATTTGTCACTAGTGATCTCGGAACCTTCGGGCGGTTGTAGTAATGGGGTGTGCAGAAATCCCACAGGGGAGACCTCAACTTTCGATTCCCCCGTGTTTCCTTCTTCGATCTGCTTGCCAATCAGGAGAACGCGATAAAATATTTCATTACATAAATATGAACCGGCACTCATTTCTTCACTACCTGGCCAGGACCTTCCCATTGCTTCCTCAACATTGGGTAAAGTGGTTCCCAGAGTGGTTGGGAATGTACTACTACCACCCGTAGTCTGCCCCGGTAATCCTAATGAACCGGCCGAACTCCGCGGTTTCGTAGCCTGCTTCTCAACTTCAAACTCACTTTCTGCTCCCATCCCCATTGCTATTACCATATCCGCGCGATCCTCACCCTCCAGGAAGGGACGGAAGAAAGTTTCTGCCTTCCCGGCATCAAAAAACCGCTCACTAACAGGGAAGACCACCCCCTGAATTCTAGCACTTATTTTCCCTTTAGTTATTAATTCATGGTCTAGCGCGATTGCAGCGGCACCCGATAGATTGCTCTTCCGGACATCGTCGCTGAGTGCAAAGGGATCGAAACCACTAACCAGGATCTTTTTTACCGACTTAGCTTTGTCAATAAATTCGGCGGTCGTCATTCCTCGAGAAGCCGAGTCAAAGATATCTATCACTTTTTTCTGAGTAGTTTCGGTTAGGACAAACTTTACAGGCCGCCACTGGCGAAACTTTTCAATCATTTGTTTTCTGGTCCAATAAAGAGGGCGGTCATCGTACGTGGAACCCTCTTTTTTAAGCAATTTTCGAGCTTTATACCAGAGTTTCTTCCCCCATTTTAACGCAAACTGATAGGCCTGTTCATATTTTAAGATATAGCCGCCCAGGCTCTTAAGTTCAGTTTCGAATTGTTTCAGGTAGCTATCGAGGCCCTGTGATTCTATAATCTTCGTCGGAATTTCAGCTAGTGGAGCAGCCGGAGTGGCCGTTGGAGCCAAGCAGCGCGGTATAACGGACGTAACATCACTCACTTTAGACACCGCTTCTTTAAGTTCTTCTATACTTCGGTAACCCATGGCTTCCTGCACCATTACAAGTGACGTATCCTCACCATCTGTTGCAGCACCAGCTTTGCTAAAATCCGATCTCCATTCATCTTTAAGGTCCTCGTCGCTACACTTAGGCTTAGCTAAGCCTTTTACTTGTACTATTGTCTTGCTTTCAATCGCCCCACAGAAAATCTTCTTGGCAGTCGGTTTCTCAAGCCTTATGCAACCATGCGATAGAGGTTTTCCAGTAACTAGATGATTAGGATATGTATGTAACGCTACTCCTCGATTTCGGTCAACGTAACACCAATAATCCAACCCATTCCTATTAGGATAGCATTTCTGAATAGGTTCACCATCACCTCTACTAACTGGTGTACAGTTGCTTCCCCCAACTCTAGACTGTGATTCAGAACAGGCAATTCCATCAGATTCAACACAGCAGTGCCCCTTTCCAGTGGAACATTTGTCAGTATCTGATTTTTTATCATCATTCCAATATAGGTGGACTTTCTGGTCTCCCTCCTGATTGACGACTATTTTCTTAATCCACCTACCTTTAAACTCTTTGCACTCCGTTCCTTCTGCTGGATTTTGTTTTCGCATTATTATGTTTGAAAAATTTAAGATATTCGAATTCTGCTGCACCACATGCGTCAGTTCATGCGCCAACAGCTTCTTCGTCCCTTCTGTTCCGGGTGCGAACTGGCCCGATCCGAAGAAGACGTCTTGTCCTAAAGTAAATGCTTTGGCATTTATTGATTTGGCTACGTCGTCGGCTTTAGAATCGGTGTGAATATGGACATCGCTGAAATCGCGGCCGAAGCGGGGTTCGAAATAGTTGCGGCAGGGTTGTGGTAAGGATCTGCCGCCACTTCGGATTGCTTGTATTTGTGAGGCGAGATTGGGAGTTACTTCTGATGATCTATTTGCGTCCTGCTGAGTTTGGATGGGGCACTCTTCCTCATCGCATTGTCTCTGCAGGGTCTGGACTATTTCCTCCTCTTCTTCTTCCTGTCTCTGAATTATCGGTAACCGATCAGGCTGGATGAGCTCTTCTTCTTCCTCCTCCTCTATCTGCCTTTGAACCATCGGGGTTATCTGATCAGCAATGGGTTTGGTCTGGAGTTCTTCCTCTTCCTCCTCCAATGGCTGCCGCTTCAGAGTGTGATCAGGCATGCGCACGATCTGATCAGCGACGCGGTCAGCTTCACGTTCGTACTGGTCGTTGGGTGATCCGATGGTGAGCTTGGTTTGGATGGAATGGGGGCGGAGGATGCGGCGGAGTTGGGGGTGGGAAGACGAGGAATTGGAAAAGGTGGCTTTAGTCGTAAGACCCAATGCTAGGAAAGATTTTCTAGTGGGATATCTGTTTTTTGAGGCGAATAGTCTCATAGAAATTTATCAGTTGCTAGGTTGTAGGGCTTGCGCCTGATGTGCTTATACTGCCTAGTTCTATCTCGTTTGCTGCGTTTGGGAAATTTACGAGACTCCAAGTACCTCCACTAAGAGACACCGACGTAATTGAGTGCCAGAAAGTAAATACTGGTGAGGAGATAGTAGTCCAGCCGATGCCCAGGGAACGATTCCTAGCGATAACCCATTCAGCAAAGTTTAATTTAAAAACGAATGCTGTTGCCAATGCTGGAACAGTATTACCTGCTGCAAGTACCATTCCTCTTGGATTGAGCCCATTAAATCCAGGCGAATCCGTAACAAATATGCGATTCGCATTAGGTATTAGACATTCATCAGAATCATGATAGTCATCTTTCGTTCCCGCCGGTGTTTGTTCAACACTTGTCCATGTTCCTGCTGAACTCCTTGCCCAGGCATTATCTCTTACAGTTCGAGTAATATCGAACTCAGTTCCCGGTGGAATGGATCCACTGATTCTGTAAATAATTTCCATGGCATTCTGGGCGTTACCATTAATCCCTACTCCCAGTGATGCAGGCTGAGTAGTTGCACAGTTATCACTATTTGGGGAACCTGTATTGTTAAATGCAATCCGATTAGCTCGTATTCCTGAAAGAGAGGTAGTGGGAGTTGCCCCGTTTGTCGTTTGTATATTAAAATTCTGTGAATTTCCATACGATTGCTGCACCACATGCGTTAACTCGTGCGCTAGCAGGCGCTCTGTACTATCTGTTCCGGGTGCAAACTGCCCTGAGCCGAAGAATACGTCTTGTCCTATGGTAAATGCCTTGGCATTTACTGATTTAGCTATGTCGGCGGCTTTAGAATCGGTGTGAATATTTACATCACTGAAATCACGCCCAAAGCGCGGTTCGAAATAGTTGCGGCATCCCTGAGGTAGTTGTCTGCCACCATTGCGGATGGCTTGTATTTGTGAAGCAAGACCGGGAGTTACTTCTGATGTGCGATTTACCTCCTGCTGAGTTTGGATAGAGCATTCTTCCTCATCGCATTGTCTCTGAACCGTCTGGATGAGCTCTTCTTCTTCCTCCTCAACCTGCCTCTGCACCAGCGGCGTTATTTGATCGACAAGGGGCTTGGTCTGGAGCTCCTCCTCTTCCTCCAACGGCTGCCGTTGCAGAGTGTGATCAGGCATGCGTACGATCTGGTCAGCGACGCGGTCGGCCTCCCGTTCGTACCGGTCGTTGGGTGCGCCGATGGTGAGTTTGGGTTGGACAGTATGAGGGCGAAGGATGCGGCTTATCTGCTTCTGCTCGGTCTTCAGAGAAGGATTATACACAAATACCGGGGGCTTATCCGCCTGGCGCTTTTCTACAGTAGCGAAGGTTTTCATCTATTCCCCCTGTCCAATATCAACTTCCTCTTTCCCTTCTTACCATTCACGGCAACTAAGGTTTCTTCTTGGGTTTAGTTTTTCCTGGCCCTCTGGTTTTCTTTGGCGATTTAGACTTTCCAGTTGACTTTGGTTTGCCGGTTGGTTTAATCTGAGTCAACGGTGCAGGTATAGGCGTAGGTGTTGGTGTAGGCGTAGGTGTTGGCGTAGGCCTAGGTGTCGGTGTTGGCGTTGGTGTAGGCGTAGGTGTAGGAGTTGGCGTAGGCGTAGGTGTTGGAGTAGGAGTTGGCGTAGGCCTAGGTGTCGGTGTTGGCGTTGGTGTTGGCGTAGGCCTAGGTGTCGGTGTTGGCGTAGGTGTCGGAGTTGGTGTAGGTGTCGGCGTAAGCCTAGGTGTAGGCGTAGGTGTAAGTACACTTGATGATTTGTCTATTATTGTCGGAGTTATAGACCCGGGTTGCCAGGCAACGGCGTAATTGCCGGTTATCCCTAAACTACCGAGGTCTATTCCCACTACCGGTGGATTTTCATAGACACGATCCTCACATCCCTGTATGTTTAGATGAAGATTTGCTGCTTTTCTGCAGGCATTGGTGCAGTTGTATATTTTGCTTACCTCTTCTCCTTTATTACCCTTGTTTCCTACATAAATTGCGGAACCACCGAACACAAAACCAGCATTTTCTTCTAAAGTTTCAAAAGAGTTGGAGGTCAGGTCAAGATGCCCAAAGTAAAAGTAGTTATACGATTCTTTTATCGTGTTATCAGTAAAATAACCGGTTTTAAAAAGCGTCGGTATTGAGTCCGATATTGTAGAACCTTTTCCTTTTAGAGCTCCAGCAAGGCTCTCAGCATAACGCGCACCGAGGATAAATTTGATAACTTCATTGTTGCAGAAGTGTAAATCAACATCTGAGGTCGCCAGGTTAAGCGTCTGGTTAAAAAGCTGGCTGCCGAGGATTTCATCGTCAAGATTTATAGTAACGCTGCTATCAGGCGGCTCACCATATAGACTAATAGCTCCTTTGAAGATATTATTCTTTATTATGGTCTGAGCATTTGCATCCATCAGTGACAGTGAGCATTCAAGGGCTGCTTCACGCGCAAAATCGTATATCTGCACTAAGATGTCAGCGTAAACTGCTGTTGCCATTTCAGGTTCCATCGTTTCAGCCGCTGATATTACACCTAAGAGCCTATCGTAACTTACTTGTTCCTTGTGAGTTGTCTGTTGATTTGCTACTATGGCATTCCTGCTGTTGGTTATGGAATTGCGAGCTTTTGTAACTTCACCCCCCTTAGAGAAACGGCTGCTCATTTCTCGCGCTACTTCAGGAACCTCCTTGAGAAATTCATTCCTTGAAGACAAGCGGAACAATTCGGAATACCCCGGATTAAACTCGAAGACCTCCGCAGGATTTTCCGGACTATCGGAGCGTCGGGCTTCGAACTTGTTTCCTAATAGCTGGATACGTTCTGCATCGCCTATCTTCACCAGCGATGATTTATCGCCAACATGTCCTTCATAATTAATTGAAGAGAGATTCACATTAGTACAACTATCGAAAAATAATTGTGCTCCGCCATTCTCTGAACTATTAAACTCGAAATCCTTAAACGTTAGAGAATTAAACTGAGAGAACTCAAGGGATTGATCCCCAAGGCCAATTCGAGACCCTGGACCGCAGCCTATTATACTGATGTTTAATCCCTTCGAGACTTCCGAATTATTTCCTTTGAATTCTGTAAGTATTCCTTGAGATGGAGGCTTATGATTTCCGGGAAGAAGACAAATGCAGACGTCTTTAATTTGGGGACTCAAACAAGACGATAACGCTTCATCTAGTGTCTCAAACTCAGCTCCTTCTTCCTTTTTTCCCACAGTTACTCTACACCCACCGCTGCCGCCAGTAGGTCGGTTGCAAAGCGCTTCGAGAGCTTCATGAACTGTTTCAATCTTAGGATTCTTCTGATCCCTCAGAAAGGCACAACTCGGATCATAAGTAATGTGTTTCGCTGTAATCTCGCATATTTTATCCAGCGCTTCTTGCACCGTATTTTCTACCATGCCATAATATAATTCCTCATCTTCTCCGACTTTGTTTATACAACCGCCGGGCGTGTATTTAACATGTGAAGCCGCCAGGTGGCACAAGAGATTCAAAGCGTCTTCCACGTTACCAATCTCTTCGCCCTTGAATATTCCTATTTTTTTTGGACATGGATTGGAAAAGCCTATGTGCTCTGCCGCAATTTGACAAAGTCTGTTTAGTGCCTTCGCAACATTATCGTCTGTAGAATCGAATAAGTCATTACTACAATCAGTGGTATATCCAATTTCCTCAGCATTGAGATCAGTCAGAGGTGGGAAATTTTGACGGCGGTGATTTTTATCATTCATGTCACCGTACTGAGTTACATCTCCATTGTTATCCACGCTTGCGAGAGTGAGATAGTGATGATCGATTCCAATCGGCTTTGCATTGATTAAAAGAAAATCGTCGAGATATTCAACTTCAGCGCGTACTGGCGCCAACCAGTAGTCTCCAGCGACAAAGTTATTATCTTTCAAGGTTAATGTCAATTGCAACGCTTCAAGCTGTATGACGATGTCGTTATTGATAACGACGTCGCCGAGTTGTTTATCTTTTAGGGTAGCTTTCTCTTCTAATCTTTTGTTCGAATCCGTTCCCTTGTACTTATTCTTGCCCAATACTTTGGTTTTTTCCAGCGACCACTCCCCCCCGGAATATGTGAGAATGCAATAGCCATCCCAGCGGCGGACGTATGGTTCACTTTTTGGATCGTAGCTCTCTTTAATTGCACCCCGTATCGGCTTATACTCAGTCGCTTTATGTACGCCTAAGTGCTTTTCACTGGTATCGCTGAAGAATTCATACACATAACTGCCGTCGTCGGAAAAGCTGTTAACAAATCCCGGCGGCATCTCGGATTCACTCTTGGCTTCGTAGCTTTCAGCACCGTTTTCAGATGACCACTTCAGGGTAAGTTTGGTCGGATTGCCAGATGTTTCATCAACCTCTATATCATGCACTTCCAAACGGAACAGGTAGTTGCCCACATCGCCAATCTCGGATTCGAGTAACTGCGAACAGGGATTGCAGACATCAGCAGAGGGTTCGTTGGACCTCAACTCGAGGGTTAGCGCTGCATCTCCTTTTCTAACCATCTCATCAGGATTTTCCGGGTCGATAGTGTCCGGACACCATTTGATCTGTAACATGCGCTGAGTACGGGTACAGGTATCCGCTCCGTGAAGGCCTGGATCACGCAGGTCAGTGTCTTCCAAGGACGTTATCGAACGATCCCAGACGTCCGCATAGATAATACAGTTTGTGGGATTTGTGAAATTGCTACCGGTGGGGAGATAACACTGTTCATCGAGGGGGAGATCATCTTGTCCATTGAGGGCTATATTTGACCCATCCGAAAGTTCAGCAAGTTCAGCACGCAGACCATCCACATAGAGATCACCAGGTTTGATATAGATTTTCTTTTTAAGACCAGATGATTGTTCAATGGTGAGTGCATTTGACCGCGGCGCACCATCACCTATGACGTCTTTCAAGGCTTCCTGTAGAAGCCCCTTGAAGACTTCGATGGACTCGTTCCAGTCCGCATCGGTGAGCATGCGTCCTTGTTGCTGGTACACGCCTGAATAACGGTCTTTCTTGCTGTAACTATCCCGTGATATTTGCGTTTTCATGACTTACTCCGTCGATTCGGTTCCTGGTTTATCTTCGCAGGATAAAGGCTTTTCGTTTAGGCGGTGATCGGGAATTAAAGCCGCTTCTATTCCAACCGGCAGGAAATCCTTTAATTTATCCAATATAGCAGCTTCCCGCAGACAATACTGTTTGTAATGATAAGCGCCCATCTCTCCGCCATCTTCGGCGCCAAACCTAATGGAATCCGGCGTCGATGGGTGCAGCACCCCGCACCCCGGATCACCAAAGGCGATTGGATGATAGGATGTGGCGTTGTTCTCGAATTCCATCGTCTTATAAAACATAGGCGGCTCGTGAGTGTTCGTATCAAAGGATTCTGGATGGACATCCATTCCCGGTATAAAGGTATCCTGTGGAATCCTCGAAAAACGGACGCAGTTTGATCTGTTTATACCCTTTTCATCTATTATAGCAAGTATCTTCCCCGAAACGTTAAGTTCTCCCTTAAAAATACAGTCGCTTGCACGAATGTAATTGCAGTCAAAATTATCCAATACCGTGCAGTACTCCATCAGCACCAACCCTGGTATATTCGCAGTTGTGGAACCGATCAGACTGTCTTCAGCAATGAATATCGGTTCCTTAGCACCTTTGTTCTGCCAATTCGAGCTATATTCTATCTCACGAACCGCACAGCGTTTCAGGGTCAGAGTTCCGTTTTTAACTGTTATCTTACCTTTGATGACCGCATTCTCTAAGGTGGTGGATTCTGTTATCACCATATTTTTTGCAGGATAGATTTCCCCAAATTCAAAAAAGCCTGCGGGAATCGGTTCATAAAGCAGTAACCTCTTGGGGTGATAATGACCATGTTTCCACGAAGGTGTACGAACATCTACAGTTCGTCTGGATACGTCTTCGTAAGTTCCAGGATAGCAGGGATACACATGCGTATGGCATTGATACCAGAATATGTCCTTGACTTTTAATTTGGTTTCCTTGGTGACCGCTTCACGGTTGGCGATCTCTTTACCTTCACCGACCTGAATTGCATGGGAGGGCCTGCGAAAATCAATGGTCACCGAAGGCAAGCCGGGATGCCGGGATGCGAAGTTAGGATGAGCCATATATGAAGGATTATCGAAATCCTCCGGAATTCCCAATGCTTCCGAGCGCAGTAATGGCATTCCGATCCGCGCTGTGGTAGCCACCCGTTTCCAACCTTCCTGAGGTTCAATGTCAAGCCGCCCCACTGCTTCGGCAACCTTTTCGATGCACGGAAAAGTGCCCTTACTCTGCCGCCACAAAATGGCGTTTGCCACTTCTGTGCGTTTCCCGTCCGCATCGGGGGAGGTCAACCTGGCATCCAGGAGCTGCGCCATGTAAGGGAGAAGCCAGGTTTGGCAGGTCAATCCTTTTTCAGGAACATCGGGGAATGAATCCGCCAACCGCTGATCCAGGGTATAATAGATCGAGTCTAAAAGTTCACCGCAAGCATCTAGATATCTACCTAAATCACCCGGTGCATCCTCGGTCGAGTTATCTCGGGTTCTATACACCTCGGGTAGCAACTGGAATAGTTGATCCCCGATCTTGGGGTGAAATATCTTCTCCTTCTTTTCCGGCTCTGTACTCAAAGGGTACTCCTGGAATTGATAATTAACGCGATGATTTTGATAATTCTCTCAACGTAACCTGTTCGAGAACCTCGTCATCGATAATACTCTGCAAACGCCTTAGACTTGATTTCGTCTCGCTGATTACATCGGTAGAGAGGCCTGTGGAATTGTATAGATCGCTGGTTGGGCTTTGTAATATAGCCATTACGGAATAGTTCTGAAGAGCGTATAACTGCGAGCTGTCAAATTCAGACTCCAGAATGATCCTGGCACGGGTGCTAAACCACCAACGTCTCGTACTGGCGATACCTGCTATGCTAATCTCCGGATCGAGTTTAGCCAAACCTTCGATTGTTCTTACCCCCTGACTGGCAAGAATGCTTTGGTATTTCGTGCCAATCCCCTGGATGATTGAGGGATCTCTCGCGCCGATGGATAGAACAACGCTCGGTGGTGAAGTTGGTCCTGGTCCTGATAATCCGGTGCTAGTCTGGGTTGTAGAGCTAACATAAGTAACAATGCACTCGCCGATTATCTGCACAGCTCTTTTGTTATTCGTGTTATTCGTGGGGATTTTCAGGGCGTCCGGATCTTCGTTAAGTTCGGCTCTGGAATTCTCAACCCCTGCAGTAGCTTCGACAATTTTGTACACTTCACTTAGGTAAACCGCCTGCCCCAGTTTGCGATTTTTCAGTGAGAATTCATCTTCCAGAGCTGCTTTTACTGCTACAACAACCTCTTCCGGGTCATAGCCGGTTGTGTTGACGTTCAGAATCACGTCCAGAGAGAAACTGATAGATTCATAATCTTCCACTAATATGGTGACGTTCGGCAATGAGTATTCTGCGATATAACTTCGAAGAGTTTCTTTCAGATCGCCCAACAAACCCCCATTGGCAGGAACAACCACTACCTCAATTATCTCATTGCGGCCCAGACCAGTCGGAAGAGAAAAGGCTTTCGCCTGCCAGACACTGCTGTGGCTGTTAGCTAAATTGCTGTAGTCCGTCAGGGAAACTGCACGTTCCAGTGTTAGCAGGGTGGCAGGAGCATTCTCACGTAGCGACTCGACCCCCTCCATATCATTGCCACCTGTCGCCGCGAAGGGTTGTTGAATAGTATCCACCAGTCTATTCGGTTTTGCCGGTTTTGTGATACCGCCCGCGCTTATGTTCCCACTTAGGCCGGCCCCCTTTCTGTAGGTGAGCCTGACATTGTTGGTTCCTGTGGGTAGGCGCCTGCCCTTTCGGCCATCTCCGAAACCTATCAGCAGGTAACCATCTTCAGCCATGCGAATAGTATATTGTTTGTCCGTTGGTTCGGAGTAATTCAGATTTCCAACCTGTTCCCAGGTCTCCCCGTTAACTTGAACATCTATGGCGGCTCGCACACCGGAAAGTTGGGTTGCATCAGCAGTGAAGGACACGCCCTCTTCCTTAAACAGGAAACTCTGGTTCGACCGAGTTGCATCACCGCTGCCAAGCACTTTCTCACCCTTGGATTCACCGTGTCCGCACGTTACGACATTTCCGCGCAGGACAGTATTTCCGTAGGTAAAACCAGAAGGAAGCGGATCACTCAAAATCACAGTATCAGTATCATTATCATTCTGGATATCGGCTACGGTCGTGTCCAATGTTAAATCGCTATTGTCTTCATTGACGACGATAACTCGCCTGCCCTTATCCAAACAGTCAGGAACAGTTTCGGTGGAAACGTCCGTGCCTGTTAGCGATAGGTTGTTGACTTGCCAATCGTGAATACGAAGCTCCTTAGAAAAATGCCCGAATACGGTGGTTTCAGTCAGGTAGAATCTACGCTCACTATTTTTATTCGGATACTCCTTCCAATACTCCTCTCTGCCACTTTCAGCCGTCAGACTAGCTTCTTCATCCTCCGCATTCAGGGAAACAGACTCCAGACGTGCCCAGGCGTATCCACCATTGCGAACGATTACGGCAATGTCTCCTGCAGAGGTCTTCTGGGGTTCCTCGGTGGTTATCCCGGAAGGAATAGTATTGGTATTGTCATCTCTCTCGAGGAACGTATCGGTTTTCCACTCACCGTCATTTGCAGGGGGGACTAAGAAGTCCTGATCAGGGTTCAAATTAGAATTATCAGCGATCTTAAACACAGTATAACCACGGAGAGAATCGTATTCATTTTCGACACATTCATGATAATCGACTGAAATTAAATCAAAACTAATTGGATTATTCTTCTCCATAGCAATAGCAATTTTCTTTCCTGCCAAACGTTCCCAATCTCCAGCTACTTTATATTGAACGCTGCCGTCTTCACCAACCTGAAAAGTTATGTCTCTTCCTGTATTAGGCACTTTGGATTTAACTTCAACGGACTCACCAGCTTTGGCGGCTTGAAGGTTCTCTACACTAAATCCCATATTCTCAATGTTGCCGCTCTCACTACCCTTGCTGCTTAGGCTGATGTTTGCGGAAGACGTTTTATATACAGCTCCGACGTTCTCACCAACCTCAATGACTTGGCCCATATTTTCGACAATTGGTTGAATCAAATTAACACCACTTCCACCGTCCGTAACCTTGGTGGCAGATATAAGAACCGGTAGCCCGACCTGGGCTTTACTCAGATAGAGGTCACTTATTGTGTTACTCAATTCTATACAGTTTTGTGTAAGCGAGGAAATAAATCTGTAATAGTGATTATTACCATCACTGATATATACAACCATTTCAGGCAGTAATTCCTCTGGCTCTGTTGTCAGGTGAAGAGTGTCAAGTTGCTGTACGTTGCCCTCTTCTGCTGGTCCCAATAAGGTGAGACGGTCTTTCGGTATTGCATGGATTTTCATGTAGCCTTTAGTTAAGGAATCATCAGCTTCGGGTTCGGGTAACGTTTGGTCAAGTGTAATTCTCGTCCCGGTGTCCTCTGTACTAAAACCGGTGACTATCCGTGCAAATAGATTCCCGTTATTCTCATCCTCCAGAACCAGTGGCTCACCGATGACGAGGTCTTCGATAACCTCATCGACAATGAACGATTTACCGCTTTGCGTATCCTGATTGCGGTTATAATTCAGAGGGCGGATTTCGTTGATTTGGGAATCCACCTCCAGATCATCCAGAGTCTCAAAGATCAGCGGTTCACTGCCATCGGAAGGCGCGTACTTAGCCTGAAAACCAGCTTCGATAGTACCGCTTAGTCCTTCTTTTGCTTTGATAATAAGTGGTGTAGAAGCTGATGCTGGTGGAGCCGGATGATAGTCTATCATCTCTACTAAGCGCCGGACGTTATCCCACTGGGTAGCAGTGCCTAAGAATCCTTCATTGGCGTAACAATCAACATGCTCAGTTAAAACGTGACAGGCCCGCGCGAACGCCCTGGAGATTTCCCAAGCCCAATCTTCCCGTTCGCGGTTGTAATTTTCTAAAAGACGCTCAATCTTCTCAGATTCTGTCTCGCTTTTTCCAGTCTCACCAGAGGGCACCTGGTTACTATTCAGCCACCTGGGGGCAGATGCGGCTGCGATTTCACCCTCATCGCTGTTCGGAGATACGACTTCTACCGGTTCGATGGCTGAAAGTACGTCCCAATCAGCGAACTTCGCAACAGCCAGAAATGCCTTACGTAGATCCTCAAGGTGGGTTACCGCATTGCCGTTTAAATATCGAAAGCGGCTCAAACCGGCGCGATTCCAGCGTGTGAGATCGAAGCGTTCACTCATCCTCTTCGTCCCCCTTCCAGCAACAGTTGATAGAAACCACGTTCGGGTTTTTGTGGATTGTTGTCGCAAACAGCTACTTCTAAACCGTCTAATTTTATGGTTCCCGTACGGGATTGATCTAAGTATTGATTTCCAAACCTCTTGAAACGGTTAAGACAAACATTTTCAATCCCATTCAACGACATCAGTTTCTCATATATGTCACTGGTGTGCAAATCTTCACCGAAAGCTAACCGTCCCGGTTTGAAGAAACCTTCCGGTCCGGTTCCCAACGCCTGTTCCACTGCATGTTTTACTTCCGATTGATAATAATCCACATTGATGAAAACGCTAATTGACATCTGGATTCCAACAGGAACGGCATCGATAAGAATGACCTCCTGTGCGACCATCCGGTAACCTTCAATGTAGGGCCGGAGAATGGTGCGAATCGTGGGCAAAGTGTCACTATTCCAATCAGGGGTGGTTATATTTCGTTCCTTATGAAATTCAGTAACTTCCTTCTGCAGATCTTCCGTAGGCTCGGTTAACTTATTTGAATATTCATCCAAATAATTATCTTCACCCCAGCAGATTACGGCAGCCTTCAGAGTTGTCCAACTTCCACTCCAGTGGCTGGATGCGTTAGCGCACAATACCAGGGGATGTTCTTCCAATTGCTGAGCATAATCCTCTATGGTTACCATGCGTTTCTGAGTTTTTATCAGTCGCGGGCCCTTTTTTCTGGCTTCTTCCATCAGTGTGGGATTTTGTCGCCAGAGAGCCTCAAGTTTCTCTTCTTTTGTTTTGCTATTACTTAAGGAAGAATCGTCATCTTTTAGATCGGCTAACAGGGCAGCATCATAGCCAATCATCTGCAGAAGACGCCTTACGGAGTTAGGATTACGAGCGGTTTCCAGATAAGCTTCAGCAGCCACCCGGTCAGCCATGTCAGAAATCTGGTCCAGGACGGCAGCCATGACTTCTATGATGACCACTTCCATATCCCCGGGAGTCCAGCGGGTTCTTTCGGGAAATCTTGCTGCCAGGTCTTCAAGCATAAAACGGCGAAAACTATCAAAGTCTCGCGTCATCCAATCGAAGTCATCACCGACTTGGGGAAGTGCTGGTGGTAACGCTACCTCCCGAACGCCGCAATCCGGGCAACCGCCTTCGAATTTAAGTGTAGATTTGGGCGCTTGTGCCATAAGTTATATCTGACTGTTAAATTAAAAACTCGTGTTGTTCCGTCGTTCCAATTGTTGCCAATGTGTATGAAACACTAATGATTAGTTTTTCCTCATCAGGGTTCACATCCACCACAATGGTTTTTGGATCGACCTCGCCCTTAAGGGCTTCGGCTAAAGATGATTGTAATCGCTTTTTGGTTATTTCAGCGAGTGCCGATGAGTTTGGCTCGAACACCAATTTCTTTAGACCGACACCGAATTCAGGGCGAAAGATTCTTTCGTAAGGATTGGTATATAACACCTGCTCTATTTGCTGACGAACATGCGCAGCCCGATCGCATTTCTCACCTCCATCCTCGTCAATTCGAAATGGAAAGGCAAGATATTCAGGATTGGCCAGGTTGCGGTTATTATTCGCAGACATTAAATGCCCCTTTAGGTTGTCATCGTCTTCATTGATAAGGTGCTCATCTCACCTTGAGGAACCGGCGGGCCTGATGGACCCACGCCGGTTGGATGAATATGAGTTGCAAAAAGAGTCAGGAAACTCTGACCTTTAATTACCGGTTCTCCACCCGCACCAGCCAACAGAACTTGCGTTCCTTCGACCGTAATCTCCTGTGCCTTGATGGTGATCCCTGAAGTAGTCATATCTATCTTATTACCGTTGCAATCTTGCAGGGTCATACCGGTAGAGCTTGTCGATAAGGTATTTCCATTGGCATCTTCTAAAGTGATCGTGGTCCCGTCAGCATCCAGAGTCAGGGCGTTTTTCTGCGCATCTTTCAGTACTACAGTGCCATTCTCGTCGATGCATAATTCCGCTCCTGATTTATGAATGAGACAGATCTTTTCTGCATTCTCCTCATCATCGAAATGAAAAGTGTGCCCTGAAGAGGTTTTAATCACCGTGGTAGTGGGCGGATTCAGGGCTCCTTCTGAGGGGATTTCACCACTGTTCTGCCAGAAAACTCCTACCCATATAGGTGCGTTAATGTTGCCTTCCTCGAATTCCACCCATACTTGTGCATCTACTCCCGGAACGGCGAAAAAACCCTGATCTTCCAGACCACCGAAAGGGAGGCAGGGCAACGCCCATCCCGTCTCTGTCTCACCCAGGACTGACGGTATCAATAGTCGAACTCTACCCAACTGTTCCGGGTCATCGTTATCGACCACAAAACCTCGATACTTCCCATAGTATTTATTCTGAAGTCTCCTGGCTAATTGGAGAAGTACCTCTTCCACTATACCTCCTTAGAGAACCGCTGATAACAGGTCACCTGAACTCTCCAGATTATCCCCATAGGCATTTCGCAGCAATGTGAAAGTCTGGCGGTAACCATCCATGTTGAACAAATGTTTTACCGTATCGACTAGATAAATTCCCCCATATCTCTCCCCAACCCCATCCACACCGACCGGTTCACCGGCGCGCAGAACGTGTCCGTAAAGAGACCCATCAAGTTCGCCCTGAGCCTTCACTTTCATAGCCAACTCATTGGCTTTCCTCTGAGCACGCGCAGTCCATTCCGCTTCACTCATACCGCCCTGTTGTTTCATCCGCCAGGAAAAATCCTTCAACCCATCGCCCAGTCCCAGTGTCGAATCTGTCCCAAGTTCTGTGAGATCAGATTCGATGGTCGCTGGGACATTCCCCGGTTCAGTGGTATTCGGTCGGTCGAAGCTGACACTGTCCGGTTGGTGCCCGTCATCCTTTATACTGATGTTATAACAGTTGGTCGCGGTTCCAGCATAGACCATAATTGTCGCCTGAGCTTCCGCATCGACCCGCATGGGACCGAAATAAACACTCCCTTCACGAAACATCAGATCATAACCATTGGCTTCCGCTCTCTGCTGCAGAAATTTGATGTCTGTATCGTCCTGATTGATAACCAGTTCATCCTGACCGGATTCATTATCAGGAGCAGGGGAAAGGCTATAGTTGCTCAAAATCGTATTGATAATGACGCTGTCGCTGGTGGGAGCATCCTGTCCCCAGGTGGTTCGTGGGTGTTCACGATCCAGTTGCAACGATTCGTCCTGACATTTTACAGTAACGGTGCATTCACCGGCTTCCGCAGGGCAATCCGCGTTTATTTCACGAATGTATCCGCGCATGATTTCTTCCGTTGTGCTTCCGAAAACTGCTTCGATAACGATGGGCTCCCAGGGAGCCAAAATTCCGCTATCCTGGACAATCCACTTTCCGTTTTCGTCCCTTCTCGTCTCGAATTTGAGATTAGCCTGGCTCGGTTCGCTACGACTGCAATCGACGGTGAGTTCCTTTACGAATGGGTATAGACTAGTTATCTCTTCGCCAGAACTCCCGACCTTGATAACGCATTCTCCCGGTTCCCTGAAGATAGATGCTAATAAATCTAGTATCATGCTATTCCTTTGCTTTCGGAATCATGATGACGGAGCCCTCCATTTCTTTGGTAATGATATTTCCTCCGTAGAAGAACTCTGGATTGGCATCGACAATCCTCCACCATAAACGGTCATCGTTATAATAATGATGTGCCAGCAAATCGATGCGTTCACCAGCCTTAACCGTATGCATTACCATGCCGGTTGCCTTGCCGATCTTACGTGGACGAACTCCATTTAACACCACGCTGCCATCCGCATCCGGGTCGAACGTCCTGGCTTTCTCGTACCTTGAACCCTTCTTGAACATTAAAAGAATCCTCCAATAGTATCGACTGTGTTCATCGCCGCACTTACCACCTGGCGTATCTTTTCCACCATGTAAAAGACGTTGTTTCCTTCGATGATTTGCATGCTGAGGGTCACTTCCGCGCGATAAGGTACCAGGGAAGGAAGATGTGCAGTTTCCTTAATCTGAGCGCTGGTGAGAAAAATAGGTAGAATATGTGTACCCCAAACCAGAAGCAACACCGATGCAGATTCAGATTGCTGAAATGCTCGTTCGCCACCAAGTCCCAAACTGGACAGGGTTTGCAAGCCTAATGGGCCTTGCGATTTCGGTTCAACCATGCAGCGCAGAGTATCGAGTTCCGGTTCGATACCAAACGTCTTAACGATAGCATTACCCTCATTCATGCGGTCAGTGCCATCGATTAAAATGTCTATGGAAAAGGTTTCAGGTTGAACGGTTACTCCCTGCGCTACCCGGGGAGTCTCCGTCGGTAAAGTGAAATCGTAACCGCCCTGAGTGCCGGGTGCGTTTCCAGTCTTTAGGGTGATAGTGCGTGTGCGCGATAGAAACTTGGGATTAAACTCGAAAAGTAAAATTAGCGGTGGAATGGATAAGGCATACTCCACCAGCATTGCTTTAGTAGTTTTCAACATGACTCAACGGACAATTGATTGATTTGAGTTTGGATTTCGGTGGAAATGCACCGTGCAATCTGATTATCGGTGAAAGATGAATGTACCTGTACAGCAGGCGTTCTAAGTTCGCTTATCGTTATTTCCGATTTCTGGGAAGTGGAGGTCAACTCTTGTGCAACCAATCGTGCAATTATATCAGCGCGGTTGCGCATCTGTGCTGGAAGATGAATCTTCAGTTTATCGATCACTAACATAGACCATCCAATACTAAATATTCCGCTAACGGTCCCAGGTCGGATTGTGAAACCTCTCTGCCTTCCTTGTTGAGTTCGCGCCATACGGCGAGAGATATCTGCTTATAACCGATTTTCTGCCCGTATCCAGCCGAAATATAAGAGGCGTACAGTGCCGCATTACGGATGTGCCCACCTGTCAAATTAACCGCCTCACCTAAGAAAGCTGGGTCAATTTCAGGCAATAAAGGTGCTCCTGCAGGCAAATGACATTTCCACAACTGCGCCCGGGCCGTTTTATCCGGTCTCGGGAAATCGACAACAACCTGGAAACGTCGTACGAAGGCGGTATCGAGATGTTTGCGTAAATTTGTAGTCAGAATCACAGGCCCCTGGTGACTTTCGATGCGCGCCAACAGATGGCTGACCTCCATATTAGCATAACGGTCGCGAGCTTCTTTCACCTCGCCACGTTTGCTGAACAGGCTGTCTGCCTCATCGAACTGCAATACCAGTTTTTGCTCGTGGGCGGCATCGAATAATCGGTTCAGGTTCTTTTCGGTTTCACCGATGTATTTACTGACCAGGCATCCTAAATCGACGCGGTACAGGGGCCATCCTAATTCATTGGCTAAAACGACAGCAGCCAGCGTTTTTCCAGTACCTGAGGGGCCTGAAAATAGGCCGATCGGACCACCACAGTCGCTGCCGCCCCACTCCTGAACTACAATCTGTTTATGTTGAATCCAGAACAGAAATTCTTTTAGGATCGTCTTACGCTCCTGAGGTAGAATTAAATCTGCCCAGCTAACAGAATTTCGAATTCGTACTGTGCCGGGAAGATTGCTCATCAGGTGTGGGCGCTGTAACAAAATCGAAATTACTCTTGGTGAAGGCTGTACCGGCTGGGATAATTCACTACCCTGCAGATCGACCAGACGGTGCATACGTAAGGGGTAGTCTTCTGAAAGAACCGTATAAAGTTGGGAAGATTCGGTCGGTGAAAGAGCTAATAATTCTTGTAAGAGAGCTAAAGTTGGATAGGGCTGGGGAACTCCCGGTTGCAGCGACTGAAATAGCCAGGCGATGCGGGGGATAGCCTCAGGTGCGATGATACATGCCAGGATATCCTGCTCAAGCGGAGAAAGCCTCACCGGAACCAGATCATTCCAGGGATTGGTCTGCTTCCTGCACACATCTATCTGCTGTTGGAGCGACTGCAGATGATCTAATTTCTCTTGAGGAATCGTGTGCCCTGCACGCGAATCTGAGAGAAAGCGCGCCAGTAATTCTACACGCTCCCATTCCAGAGTTAATGCATCCAGCGTGCACGTTTCAGGTTTTGCATTCATCACGGATTCTTGTAAATCGTTACCAACAAGGGGTTACTTCGTACTTCAATCTCCAGTTGATCGAATCCCCGTTTGTATTTGCGAATGGCGTAAAGCATTGCTTGACAGCTAATTTCATCAGCGGGGATTGAAATCCCGGTTGGAGCAAAATTTACCGTCTTCGCCTTGTCAACCAAATCGGGATCGATTACCGCGGGATCGATATCCGGTTGTTCAATGGTTACATCCTTCCCAGTCTTCTTCACCCATCCTCCCGATCTTGTCCATACTTCCCACTGGAGCGTCACTTTAGCATCTTTTTCTCCAGCAATCCATACGGGACTTTTAAAATCTGCAAGTTCAGCACTTCCCTTAAGGAAATATAAAATCTGCGCGCATTCGTTATTATGAACGAAACAGATGGCAGGTGCCCAGTCTTCAGGCAAGATATCCACCTCAGTTTTCGTCACATGGGGCCACTTGTAATCATCGGGGAATTTACCAGAGAATTTTTCAGTCTTGGTCTTCGAACTGACTTCTGGGCGTACTTCGGTGCCGAATGCACCTGCACGAGTGTACGTCGATTTCTCTTTTTCTGGGATAACTGGACAGAGGGATATTTCATAAGCAATGGAGGCCCGCTGGATAGCTTCAGATTGGGTGGACCAAAGGTTGTTTAAAGCATCGACGCTTAAAGGATGATAGATAATCTGTAGAAGGAAATCCGTTCCCGATATGTCAGCAGTTAAGACCGGAGATTCATGGAATACGCGTATCACATTACCGAGAAGTCCTAGTTCGCCCTCGCCCGAACTTTCATCGCTTGACTCTGAGAAGCTAAAAGCCGTTATGAGACAATAGGTTTTTAGCCACCAGGTATCTTCCGGAGCGATGTCCGGGAAAAATCCTGAAGGCTCGAAGTTGTAAAAATACAGGTTGATGCGATACTCTATGTTAGCTGACGGCTTATGAGCATCAGCGAGATTCCCAATGCTGACTTCCAGCCAATTGCCAGCCGATAGCTTATCATTCAAGAAATCAGCTACAACCTTACAAGCCTTCGATAGTGAGGATTCTGGTGTATTTGCCATTCTCAAACACTCCGCAAATAGTGCCGGCTGGTGAAATCTCCGGGTGAGGATTCATGAGCTACCTTGCGCCCGGAATGTCCATCCTGCACAGCCACTATGACCTCTACCAACCCGATCTGGACAGTGGGCTCGTGAGAGATGGGTGGTTCAGGGCCGGAAACGCTTTCAACATGACTGAGCGGCTCTTCCAACGGCCTAGAAATCTCTGGCTGATGGGACGTTTCGTAAGGGGTAATTTTCGTCTGCACATCATTCACTTCTACGTCCTGAACTCTTTCCCTCGAACTCGTTTCGTTAAAATTGCTGACAATTGTCTCATTGGCCGCTTTAGAATAATAACCTTCCTCTCCTCTTTTTAAACCTTCCCCTTCAGCTAAGAGAGTACCTTCACCTACCTCTTCTTCATCTGGTGAGGTCTGCCTCGACGCTTTCTCCACCTTCTGTTTTTCACCGGTTTGATGACCCGGGAATGGGAATTTCGATTCGATTGGTTCTACCCGAAGCGGTCTCCTTTCTGATGTGTCAGGTTTCTGTGCAGGAATCTCCTTCATCATGGGCTGTGCGTCTGATTGTTTTTGCGGCTCTGAACGTATGGCAGCCTTGATTTGAGCGGTCTCCGGTTTTCTTTTGCGCCTCTCACGTTTCTTATTGCCGGATTTGGATTTCTTTGCCTCAATATGTTGTGGGCGGTTCTCTTGAGCGGGAGTTTTCCTGCTTTTTAACAACCCGGATACCTGCACTTCCTCAGGTTTTTCGATTCTTCCGCGCCCGCTTTTGCTTTGCAGCTTTGTTGGTTTCGGTGTTTCTTTTCTCTGTTTCTTTGCTTTGGGTTTTTCTGATCGATTTACAATCGAAAAGGGCGGTTTCAAGTGGATCTTCTGTGTGGACTCTCCTGAAGTGGTATGAGAAATATTTTGATTTCTCTCAGCAGGTTTGGTACTCTCTTTTCTGTTCTGGCTGGCTGTATTCGATACCGTACGATTCGAGGCGGCCGAAGTTTTATCTGCAGCAGGGTTGTGAGTTATTTCAGTGGGGGAAGAGACAGAATGCAGAGGTCTGCCCGCGGAACGCGGATTCGTCACCGAACTCTTGACTCTCCTTTTACTATCCCTTACGACGTCGAGAAATAATCCCATATTTATCCATCATTAATGATAATCATCCACCGATGTACGTTGATCGATGAGCGAAAGGTAATGGTGGCGCCGCTGGCGAGGCAGAGCTAGAATGTCAGATTCGCTCCAGTGATAAGTAGAAGCCAGGACGTGAATCTCAGAGATCAAGTTGTCGCTGAAATGCTCCAGAATGAAGTACGGATCGATCTTGGCAATATTTCTGTGACCGCATTCCGGACAGGTCGTACTAATTGAGGTCACAATTGCCGGAGAAACAGAATCCATTGCCTCTTCCATAACTGCAACGTCATCCTTGGTGAACTTCGATAACAGAGTATCTGATATATTTCTCTTCTTATCGCCTTTCTCAAGCGAGAGGATACTCCGCTTGACTAACTGTTTAAAGGCTACATCGGTATCTGAAAATCCAGAGATGATACTCTGATCATCTCCCGTAGGTAACCGCAACCGGCATCTACCCAGAGAGGTATCCACGCTTATATGCGGGTATCCCGGTCGCGCCTCCCTTACCGGTAGTTCTGACGTCCGAATCTGGAAATCGAACCGCTGCTCGCATTCAAAGCATACAGCCGTGTACCAAAGCTCATCCTCGCCCATGTGGACGGCAAGCTGCTGCATCAGGAACTGGCGGTCTGCTATGCACAGTTGGCTGACCTTTTCCGGAGTCACTTTCTCCCCACCCAGGTGTTTCAATAGCATCGATAGAGTGATAGTCACCTGCTCTGGCATACTAGACATTGAATCCAGAACCGTGAAGAGCTCCAATTCAACCTTGCCGGTGAGTGGTTTGAAAGTGCATTCCCGGAGTAGCCTACCGTCCTGAACGAGTCCTCCGGGAAGCCGCATTAAGCCTCCGTCGGTTCAGATACGCCGGTGTCTCTCTCCCAGCCTTCATGCTGCAGCGTAATCGTCTGAATGCCCACCGTATTCATGCTGCCCGCATCCAAATCAGGCAGAGCCTGAAAATCGGAGACCCAGGCACGGAATAATTTGTAGGATATTGCCACCTGCCCCGATAAATTGAGCACGTTGATGACAATGTCCTTGCGAAAATCCTTCAGGGATACTGCAGCATCACCCTCGATGTTGTTGACCTTGTTTGCCCATTCCTCAAAGACCAAATCATGCGTCAGGCCCTGTTCCAATGCCACAGGTTCATAGCTGGTTCCACCGGGCATAATTCTCTCATGGGATGGATCGTTGGAAGCGCGCCATTTTACTGGTTCGGTCTTCTTCTTCAAGGCACCCATCTTTTTCAGTCCTGCTACCACATTACCGTCTATAATGATCTGAAATTTAAAAGTGCGGTACGGATCATGGCGATGAGTGTTCACGGAAAAAAGCGTTGTAGGCATAGCTCCTTCCTTTATTTTATTATTGCTGTGCTACTTTTTGCTGGATACGAACGATGACGAACTCTGCCGGTTTTAGGGGAGCAAAACCGACGATCACAATCACCTGTCCACGGTCGATGTCATCCTGAGTCATGGTATCTCCCAAATCACAGCGGACGAAATAGGCATCGGAAGCTTTTTCACCCTGGAATGCGCCATTGCGGAACATACCATTCATAAATGAGGTGATGTTCGTCCTCAAGCTGGACCACAGGATATGACAGTTCGGTTCAAACACCGCCCATTGAATGCCGTTGTAGATGCTCTGTTCGATGTAGATGGCGGTGCGCCTTATGGGGATGTAACGCCACTCTGGATTGGCTTTAGTGGAAAGGGTTCGCGTGCCCCAGATTACGGTACCATACCCGGGCATTTTGCGTAGACAGTTCACGCCCATAGGATTGAGCTGATCTTGTTCTCCATCCCCGACTATATATTCAAGTCCCGCAACGCCTAAAAGCGAAGTATCCATGCCGGCTGGTGCTTTCCAGACGCCTCTCTTGCCATCTACCTTAGACCACATGCCGGCAGCGAAAGCAGACGGAGCTATTGTTAGCGTTTTGGAAACATTAGGATTAGTTTCGGCATGATAGAATGGATTGGCGACTTTCACCCAAGGGTAGTAAAGAACCCCATAAGTGGAAGTGTTGAGCTCCATATCCGTTACCTTTTTAGCTTGATCTAATTCCCCATCTGTCCCTGGTTCAGGATCGATGATCACCATCCGGTTTTTCATCACGTCTGCGTGAGTTAGTGCATTACTGATGGCTGCGTTTCCAGATCCGTTTGCAGCCCAGTATTGCCCGGGAAGAACCATTATACTGATGTCACGAATCTTCTTCAATGTAGGATCAAAAAAGTTCTTGTAATCATTTGCTGTCGGTGGATCACCGCTTCCTCCTTCTAAAGGAATACCCAGCTCAGCGACACCCAACTGTTCTTTTGGAATCACATCCTCTGAGCCGTGAACGGATTCCGGTGAGTGCTTCGAACTTAGTTTGATGACATTCGCCAGATCTGTACTACTTTCATCACCATCATAGACGGATACAGTCGAATTCGGCATGGCTGTCCCAGAAGAGAGGATGAACTTGTTCGGAGCTGCAGTATCGTTGTACACGCAGGTAAAGTTCTTGTAAGGAGGATTCGTAGGATCCAGCTCCAGGACGGCTTTTTGGATGGCTGCAGCCAGTATTTTACCATCTGCATCATTATCAGGAGTTCCGGTGAAACTGAAAGAGGAAGCCTCCCCAAGAGTAATCCGTTTTCTGCCCAGGTTGTTGATATTGAGGCTGAGAGTCATGTTGTTAGCGATATTATTCTGAAAATAGGTGGCAGTGGTCATCGCCACACCGCTGGTCAAAGAGCCCGCTTTGTAGAGATTGCCCGTTTTATCCGGATTGGCTATATCCGTGAGGGATATACTGATCAGGGACGAATCACGATTCACTATCGTCAGGACGTAGCTGTCAAGAGTATTGTCCATACTCAGGTCGGAGAATACCTCGTCAGCTTCGAATTCGCCGTCTTCGATATGACCGACTTCCAGGTCGAAGGTGAGATCGGTGGTGTTCGGTTTGACAATGCGGACATAGGTATCATTACCCCAGGTTCCAACACTACTGGCTTCGATAACGAAAACGTCCGCTCCTCCGGTACTCTCACCTGGTGTACCAGGAGGTGTCGGTAACGATGCCTTGACACCGTTGTTCACTAGCCGCACGATATAGGCATCCTTACCGCCATTCTGGTAAAAAGCGGAAACGGCTAAACCCATTTTGTCTTCTTCTGATGTTATGTCACAAAATTCAGTTACATAGTCATCCCAACTATGAATGAGCACTGCTTCATTAGCCGGTCCTTTGTAAACCTCACCAATAAAAGCCGCTATGGAAGTAGCAACCCCCTCAATCGGCTTTACTCCGCTGGGAATTTCTTCCACGTAAACTCCCGGATGAAGGTAAGTAGGCATGTTTATAACTCCTTTCTATTAATTGTTTTAATTCATTCGCTGATTGATGAAGGAGATAACTCCCATGTGTTCAATGGGTGAGAGATCAAACTGGTGAGTTTAGCACCGCATGTAGGAACCGGCGGCAGGATGTAAATACAAATCAAATCAAGTTGCAACTATCTGCTTTTCTCCCCAAAATGATCCTCATATTGCTCAATGGATGATTTTAATGTTTTATATAGTTCCATTGCATAGACAGGGTTGGTGACAATTCGAGTATGATATTGAACGGTGTGACCATCTAAATAAAGCTGGCCAAAATCAATCAGGAATTCAAATGCATTATGACCTATATTGAAAAAATTGGCATAACGTCCCACCGGCTTTTCAATTTGAGACTCGGCCTCCTCATGCATATCCATACTACTCCATGTTTAAAAAGACATCTGTTTTAGAACAATGCTAACGGTGTATCAATTCACTTAAGCAAATATAATACCGTTTTCATAATACTTCTTTAGGAGTGGGATTATCGTCGATATAGGCGATGACTTGTTGACTTAGTCTAATGGGCAGGATACTGTAACAATCAGGAGATTGTAACAGCTAATTGATACAAGGTATGGGGGGATGAAACCCGCAATGATTATAGCTGGGTTTTAGGAATTTAATCTATGTTACAAATATGTTACAATGTTACATTATTTGATGATCGAATCCAGCGAGTTGTGCATTTCGCCTTTTGGCGCGCCTCTCGATATATGATATTTCTGCATCTTCCGGTACAGGGTCATGCGTGACCAATTGAGTTTTTCCGCAGCCTTACTCTTATTCCAATCGGTCTCCAGAAGTGCAGAAATCATATTATCTCTTTCATTGACTATGGGCAATCTGGTCTCACGATCCACATGATCCGGCCTTTGGGGGAGATCGATGAAGGACAAATTCCTCTCCGGAAGATCGATGAAGGCGGCTTCTAAAAGATTTTGCAACTCTCGAATATTCCCCGGCCAGTGATATTCCAAAAGATAATTCATAGCATTGTCGGTGACTCCTTTTACCGCACGCTTAAATTTTCGATTCAACTGCTTTATAAAATAATCGACCAGCAAAGGGACGTCATCTCTCCGGTTCCGCAAAGGAGGAAGATGAATGTGGGCAACGTTCAGCCGGTAGTACAGATCTTCCCTGAATCGTTCCTCGCTGACCAATCTCACAGGATCGCGGTTGGTAGCTGCAATCACTCTGAAATCTAAAGGAATGCAGGTGTTACCGCCTAAACGATATGTCTTCTTAAACTCGATTACTCTCAACAATTTGGCTTGGCACTTGGTGCTCATTTCGCTGATTTCATCCAGGAAGACTGTCCCCTGTGAGGCTGACTCGAATTTACCTCGTTTCAAGGCTAATGCACCGGTGAAAGCTCCCCGTTCGTAACCGAAAAACTCGCTTTCCATTAGTGCCTCTGGTACCGCTGCACAGTTTATACAGATAAATGGTTTGCCGCTTCTGGGACTCTCTTCGTGAATTAGTTCTGCGACCAACTCTTTTCCCGTTCCGGTTTCACCACTGATTAGAACACTCGCCGTGGTTCTGGCGATTTTTCTTAGACTGTCTTTTATGGATTGCATAACCTGGCTCTCTCCGATCATCCTCTGATCGATGAAGGAATTGCCAGCATTCATCATGTGGCGGGGTAAGTTCCTCTTAATACTCGCAACCAACTCATTTAGTGAATAGGGAACTTTAAAGTAATCAGTGATTCCCGCCCTGAACATAGTAATCGCCTGGTCCTCACTGCTGGATTCCGCTGTAATGAACAGTGGAATCCAGGGATCCTGGCGCCGGATGCGTTTGATGGAAAGAATGATTTCAGCTGTATTAGTGTGGTTGGTGTGGAAGATTACAACCTCCGGTGGATCTTCAAGCAATGGAGGTAAATCATGAACAATGGAATCGGCTTCCTGTACTCTGAATCCTTGATTCATTAAGAGCGATTTCAGTCTGACACAGTTCTTTTCGCTTCCGGGAGTGAGTAAGATTTGCGGAGCTTTCATCATTCACCTTTTGGAAGAAGTTGTCAATCAGGTGATCTGGCAGTGCCAGCAGCTTTGAAAATGGGAGATGTGCAGTACAAAATAATTAGCAAAATAAAATCGCTGTTTTAATCTGCAAAGTCAAGTTATAATTATGGATATTTTTGTAATGCTGGTGGGATTCTTCCGTTTAGAAATAGCAATGAACTATTGTGTGCTGTGATTAATAAATTGTAAATTCCTATCAATTGTAAATTTTATCGTTTTTATTAGATTTGTGCTTGATTTTTTGATAAAAACTTATTATCTTTAGAAAAGACTGAAGCTTCACATGAGGTTGTCATGACTGTAATTACAAGATTCGTTACCGCTGTCTTCTTCGCCCTGCTTATAGCATTTGCGGTGTCAGCGGAAATAATCTACTTCCAGGACTGCTGGGGAGATGCGGGGCATAATCTAATTTCTCAGAGTCCTTCGGGAGTTGAGATCATCCATTCTGTGCCTGCATTTGACCTTTCGCAAGTAATAATCAACGGAGAATTGATGCATACAGTCACCATTCCCGGAGACTTTCTACCAAATGACGCGGGTGCGCCTGATCTTCCCAGAACTGGGCGGTTTGTCGCCATTCCGAAGGGCGCCTGGGCAGAAGTTGAACTGGTATCGTACCGCATCGAACTGTTTCACAATATCAACTTGGCCCCGGCATTTGTCCTGCCCTGGGAAAATGACGATTCCCCTCTAGTATATAAAAAAGATGCGCAGATCTACAGTATAAACGCGGATTATCCAGCAGAACCTGTGCAGTTGAGCGAACCTGTCAAGATGAGAGGCGTGGACGCAGTCGTAGCCGGAATCACGCCGTTTCAGTACAATCCCGCTACGCGGGACTTGACAGTTTACAAAGACATTCGCATAAGAGTGAATTTTTATGGGGGCAGTGGGCGCTTTGGTGAAGACCGCCTGCGCAGTCGCTGGTGGGAACCAGTCTTAAGACAAAACCTGGTCAACTATGCTTCTCTGCCGCAAGTGGATTTCAATTGTATCGGTCCTTCTGACCAAAATGAAGGCGAATACCTGATTATAGTTCCTGATGATCCTTTCTTCATAGCCTGGGCTGATACCATCAAACAGTGGCGCACCGAACAGGGCATTACCACAGTGGTTACAACCATCAGCGAAATTGGCGGCAACGATGCTGTCCTGATTGAAAACTACATCGACAATGCCTATGCCACCTGGGAACCTGCACTGGTAGCAGTACTGCTCTTGTCGGATTATGAGAATTCAGGCGACAGCTATGGCATCACTTCACCAGTCTGGGATGATTACTGCGTATCCGATAATATCTACGCTGACGTCAACGGAGATGACCTCCCGGAACTTATCATCGGACGGATTACGGCACAGACGCCGGAAGACCTGGATAACATGATATCCAAGATGATGGAATATGAAAGATCACCTGCAACCGATCCCGGATTCTATCAGCACCCCTGCATTGCCGGAGGATGGCAGGATGACCGCTGGTTTATCCTCTGTTGTGAGATCATTTGGGGTTACTTCCATTACATCGAAGGGAAGGACCCGACCCGGCAATATGCAGGAGCAGCCACTCCGCCGACGTTTTGGTCCACCAACGTGAATACTCAGATGATAGTGGATTATTTCGGTCCCAGCGGTTTAGGATACATACCGGCTGATCCTTCGTACCTGTTGGACTGGGGTGGTAATGCCGAACGCATTAATGCTGATCTCAATTCAGGCGCTTTCATCGCTCAACATCGCGATCATGGGGAAGAAGTCGGTTGGAGTTCGCCGTCTTACACCATCAGTGATTTAGCCGGTCTTTCCAACGACATGTATCCTTATGTTTTTTCCATTAACTGTCTGACCGGAAAGTTTAACAATCCCACCGAATGTTTTGCCGAAGCATTCCATCGCATGGAACACGGCGCGCTGGGCGTGATGGCTGCAAGTGAAGTGTCCTATTCCTTCGTCAACGACGTCTTTACCTGGGGTGTCTATGATGTGATGTGGCCCGATTTCATGCCCGATGTCGGCGCTGATCCCATCGGAGAAGCCAATTTACGTCCCGCCGTTGCCAACCAGACGTCCAAATGGTTCCTGGAAGCTTCCACCTGGCCTTCCAATCCACAGAGTAAAGATGTAACTTATCATCTGTTCCATCATCACGGCGACGCTTTTATGACGCTCTATTCGGAAGTACCTCAGAACCTGACGGTAGTTCATGATGACTCCATCTTGGGTGGTAGTAGTGAATTCACCGTTGCGGCTGATGATGCTTCCGTAATCGCCTTAAGCATAGCCGGAGAACTGGTAGGATCTGCAAGCGGAACGGGTGGGCCGGTAACGATACCTATCACGCAACCAGTGCCAGGGCAGTTATTAAAAGTAACCGTAACCAAAGCGAATTACTATCGTTACATGGTTGACGTGCCGGTTTATTCGCCTGAGGCTCCTTATGTAGCCTTCAATTCCTGCCAGATAAACGATGCAGTTACCGGCAACAACAACGGACAATGGGATTTCGGTGAAATAGTTGATCTTGCCATCGAAGTTAAGAACGTGGGAGTGCAAAACGCCACCGGTGTCGATGTAACGATAACATCGAGCGATCAATATGTGACTGTTATCGATGATAACGAATATTACGGTGATATAGCTGCCGGTGATTCGCTATCGGTTACAGATGGCTTCAGAGTTGAAGCAAGCGGGACTATCCCTGATCAGCATGAAGTAGATTTCGTGCTGACAACAACGTCGGGATCGTACATCTGGGAAAGTTACTTCTCACTAACTGCCAATTCTCCGGTAATTGTCTTCCAAGAATTGGACATACAAGATCCTCTTGGTAACAACAACGGCTTCCTGGATCCGGGGGAAACGGCAGACTTTGATGTTACAATTCACAATAACGGCAATACGACAGCGGAAGAACTAACTGTAACATTAGTTCCTAATGATCCGCTATTAACTGTAGCTGGTAATCCGGTCAGTTACGGTGATTTGAATCCCGCAACTTCAGCATCCGGTACGTTCACCATTACCTGCGATCCAGCATACACTCCAGGAACAATGGCGGTTTTTACGTTGGATATGACCGCATCCGGTGGCTATGCTGTTACCGATACGTTTCAGACTTACGTGGGCGATGAGCGCAATCAACCCTGCGGTCCTGACGCGTACGGGTACTACGCCTGGGATGATATGGATGGCGGGCAGGGGCATCAATATGACTGGGTCGAGATAGCCCCGTCCGCAGGTGGTTCCGGGACGGTTTTAGCGCTGACTAACAACAACCAGACAACACAGGTAACTCTGCCGTTTGATTTTGCCTATTACCGGGATACATACAGCCAGGTTTCCATCTGTACTAACGGCTGGCTAGTGATAGGGTATTCCACTTCGACATCCGCATATAACAGCGGGATTCCGGGTCTAGCCGGACCCAGCGCTATGGTAGCTGCCTTCTGGAATAACTTAGATCCCAGTCTGGGTAGTTGCGAAATATGCACTTACGATGATGCGGCGAACAACAGGTTTATCGTTGAATGGTATAACATACCTCATTACAACCAGCCCGAGCAGCGAGAGACCTTCCAGGTGATCCTATATGATCCTGCACACTATCCCACCACTTCCGGTGATGGAATTATTCTGGTTCAATACAATACGGTAATTTACCCGAACACCGCTACCTTCGGTATCGAAAACCAGAGCGAGAACATAGGACTGCAGTACGGTTATTACAACAATTACGATCCCTATGCCTGGCCCGTAGAAAACGGAAGAACCATCACCTATACAACAGAAGGAGCACCGTCTCCCCCACCGGTAAGCATAACTCTGACGCCATACGGTACACCGATTACCATCCCCTCAACTGGTGGCAGTTTTGACTATAACATCTCCGCGACCAACAATGACAATACTTCCCACCTTGTCGAAATCTGGTGCGACGTAACCCTGCCCAATAGTAGCATTTATGGTCCGACGCTGGGACCGGTTTCCATAACAATGACAGCAGGTATCACTATAGACCGTGACCGCGCTCAGGCAGTCCCCGCGGGAGCACCCGCCGGTAATTATTCCTATAACGCCTATGCAGTCGCCGATGGCGATACTGCCACCGACAGCTTCCCCTTTGAAAAGCTTGCAGATGGTGATGGTGGCTATGTGATAACCGCATGGGAAAATGACGGCGAATCGTTCGACCCCTGGATTGTCAATTCGGATGAGGAAACTATTCCTGAGGCGTTCGGACTATCGCAGGCTTTCCCTAATCCCTTCAACCCCACCACTACCATCAGTTTCCAGTTGCCGTTTGCCAGTTGGGTGAAGTTGGATGTGTTCGATATCAACGGCTGCCGCGTAGGGGTCGCCAGCCCCTTTGGGGACCTTGCGTTGACCCGTCAATACTCACCCGGCAGCCACCAGATCACATTTGACGGATCGGGATTATCATCGGGATTGTATTTCTACCGCATACAAGCAGGTGACTTCACCGCAGTGAAGAAGATGGTGCTTCTCAAGTAAGAAGGAAAATGTTCCAAGAAAATGAAAGGGCAGGCCTGTGTGTCTGCCCTTTATTTTTTGTACAAATTTTCCCTGAGAAGAGAAAACCACTTGACAAATAGGAAAATATTTAGTATATTATAAACTAGTAATATCCGCTTTTCCTCGAATACCATCCTAAGTAGCTGTATTAACTAACTATGGAGGTGAAAATGCGTGCTAATACTGTTATCGTCTTAGTGCTGGTTCTCCTTTTCCCAGCTATTGCACATGGGCAGACGTATATCTCAGGCTATATCGGCACCCAGACGTGGACTCCGGCGGGCAGTCCGTATATTATTATCGGTAATACTCATGCCATGGATTTAACTATTGACGCAGGAGTAGCAGTTCAGTTTGACGCCTTTTGTGATTTTGAGATTGAATTTAGTCTGCTAGTCAATGGAACAGAATCAGACTCAGTCTATTTCACAGCCGGGGATACATGTTGGAAGTCAATAGATTTTGCTTCAGGGGCTGCTTCTGATTCTCGCATAGCATATGCTAATTTTGAAGGTGCTGGATATAATGACCTAGGAGCTATAAACGGCGGAAGCGGAAATCTTTCTTTAAGGCATTGTTCCTTTCGAAATAATGACGCCAAGTATGTGCTGAAGTATCAGAGCATAGGCAATGTATTAGTTGTTGAAGATTGTGAATTCTACAATAACACATGTGATTATGTGCTGTTTTCGCAGAGCCAGGATTATGCTATTATTAAGGGCAGCAATTTTTTCGATAATACAACTCACAAAGTCATTCATATTGATTGCAATTATGCGCAGAATGCCTGTGGTTGCTTAATGTATGGATGTGCACTTTACAATAATTGCACCGTTTATTCAGGGATCACTTTTACAAAAGGTATGTTAGCTTTTTCGGTTTTTTATAATACTGTGTCCCCTGATGACTACCTTTTCAACCTAGGTAGTGATGGTGTTATTAGCGAGGTGCATAACTGTATTATCTGGGATTGTGATATGATCACAAATCAACCGGATTATACCAAGATAAATTATTGTGATCTGGAAATTCCATATCCAGGCGAGGGGAACATAAGTGCAGATCCTCTTTTTGTCGATCCCATGTCCGGTGATTTCACCTTAAATCCCGGTTCACCCTGCATCGATTCTGGCAATCCCGGTGGTTTCTGGTATGATTATGACGGTTCCAGAGCAGATATGGGGATAGGTGGCGGAAGCGGATTAGCTCCTTATCCAACCACAATTGATTTTCCTCCACTCTGGCCTGGTGAGCAGATGGAGGCATTCTTCGAATTCAATAATTTGAACAATTATTATCTTGAAATTCTGGATACATATTTAACGTCTCCAGAAAACTTCTCATTCCTTCTTGATCCGACCTCGTCGATCCTCTCGCCTTACGAAAAGGCAAAATATACAATCACATTCACTAGTCCAGGGTATGAACGTTCAACGGATATGGTGATCAATTCAGAAGGATTTGTGGTTGGTGATACCGCTTCAATTCATTTTACCGGGTTGGGACAGGAATTCACTCCTGTTTCCGGTATCTGGACGGTGGAAAATTCACCATATTATTATAATGAAAATCTCATAGTAGAAGATGGCCAGCAGTTAGTTATTGAACCAGGTGTGGTAGTTTACATTGACAGCTTACATGTGCTAAAAATAGAGGGAAACCTGCAGGCTATTGGTGCTGAAGAGGATACCATCAGGTTTTATGGCTGGAATACTGGTTGGGGTGGTATCATTTTCGAAGAGGCAGATGGGGAAAACATTTTTGATTATGTAAAAATTGCAATCGCTAAAGGCTCTTTTCTAACCTCAGAAAACGGTGGTTGTATATATGCTGACAACTCAATTATTACGATAAACCACAGCCTTCTTGACGGATACTATGATGCAAACAATGGCGGGGCAATCTACGTAATAAATTGCCCCCAGATTAACATTGAGAATTCAATTATTGTGAGTTCCCCTGCTGAATGGAGTGGTGGTGGTATTTATGCGGAGAACTGTCCTCAGATAATCATAGACAATGTGTCGTTCTACCTCTGCAGTGCCTATGAACAGGGAGGTGCCTTATACTTGAATAGTTCCAGTGTTTCTATTGATTCGAGCTCGTTCAATAGGTCCCAGATACATTCCGGTGCTTATGACGGAGTTGCAGTTTATGCAAATGATTCCAACCTGAATATTACAAGGACCTTGTTTACTGAAAACTGCAATTATTCAGGGCATGATGGTGCAGCTGTGATTGCCTTGGATAATTCATCTAACCTTAATCTGGATCATTGTGATATCTGTTATGTTTACGGCTCTGGTGGTTATTTAATAGGAGCAGTGAAACTCATTGATAATTCAAGCACTGCCAATGCCGCTAATTCCATCATATATGAGATGGATAACATGTTCATTACGGGAATTGCACAGAATATCGAGATGACCTATTCAATTGGACCGGAATACTGGCCCGGCGAGGGCAATCTGGTTGGCGATCCAATGATAACGGAAGAATGCCAATTAACGTCCGGTTCGCCATGTATTGACGCTGGTGATCCAACTTTCCCGTTGGATCCAGACAGCACACGTTCCGATATGGGTGTATTTTATTGGGACGGAAGTGGGCCAATGTCGGGTGCTGTTTCGGGAGTCTGGACGGCGGAAAACAGCCCTTATATCATCGGTGAAGACATTTATATTCCAGAAGGCGATAGCTTAGTGATGACGCCAGGTACAGAGGTTGAATTCTCCGAGAGCGACATAAGTTTTACAATATATGGTGTCCTACTAGTCCAGGGAGATGAAGATTTAGTGACCATTGAAGGTGAATATTGCCATTTGTATTTTATCTCCAATCAGGGCCAATCTGCTATCGAATATGGGGACATTTATTTTTCAGATATTCGTTCAGAAGGAACTACTCTCTTGGAAGTCTTACACAGTAATATTCACGGGACATTTTATCTTGATACTGGTTCTATATATATCGATTCCTGCAACATTTACGGAAGTGTACATGCTGAAAATACATCAGGTAATACATTAATAAACAGTTACATCAATGGTGCAATAATGGATGGAACAGGATGGACGGTAACGAATAACAGTTTTTATTTGTCTGTCTTTGGTACAGTTGAATGGTTTTCTGTGTATGCAGATGCTATTGATAATGCCGAAGGCACCTTCATCGCTAATGATATATATGCACACGCATCCAGTTCAGTTTGGATGGCTTTCTCGGCTGGATTTATTAATTGTAGTGGTACCTTTGCACATAACGTAATCGATTCATACGCTTCTACCGAAGGATGCGGAATTCTAAACAGCAGCGGCACCATACGTCACAATTGCATTGAAACGAGTGAGAGAGGAATCAAAGGTTGTAGCGGTGACATATTCAATAACACCATCATAAACGCGGAATACGGTATTAGGTCTGATGTTGTTATTTCTCCTGTAAAGAATAACATCGTCTATAACTGCGATACCGGTTTCTGGGGACCCTTCGAAGTCCAGTATAGCTGCGTCTATAACTGTCCCACTCCCTTCGCGAACGGTGCTACTGCAGGAGTGGGTACAATCGAAGAAGATCCCCTCTTAATCAACACCTGGTTCTTAGACCCGAATTCGCCCTGTATAGACGCCGGTGACCCTGATCCCTTCTACAACGACCCCGACGGCACCAGGGATGATATGGGTGCAAATTACTTCGATCAGGGAGCCGCTTATGCTACCATCGCATTGACGCCCTATGGCACACCAATTCAGATTCCCGTATCAGGTGGATCGTTCGACTTCAATATTGCCATAGCAAATTCAGGAGTAAACGAGGTAGTAGGCGACGTCTGGTGCAATGTGATACTCCCTAACGGAAACCTTTACGGACCCTTGTTAGGCCCCATCAACTTGACGCTACCTGCCGGTTTTCAACTGGATCGAGATCGTTCCCAGACAGTGCCCGGCAGTGCTCCCGAAGGGACTTACACTTATCAAGGTTTCCTAGGACTCCATCCCGACACCATCTGGGACATGGACAGTTTCACTTTCGAAAAGCTGACAACAGGCGATGGTGTTTGGGTTGAGGATTGGTCAAACAGCGGCGAATCGTTCGATGAGTGGCTGACTGCGGTAGATGATCCATTAATGCCTGAAACCTATTCACTGGAACAGAACTATCCCAACCCCTTTAATCCACTGACTACTATCGGCTTTGCACTGCCGGAAGCTGGACGAGTCCAGCTTGCAGTCTATAACATGCTCGGTCGCCAGGTAGCACAATTAGTCAACGGATATCGTGAAGTGGGCTACCACGAATTCACATTTGACGGATCCGGTTTAGCTTCGGGGATGTATTTCTACCGTATTGAAGCGGGTGACTTCACTGCGGTGAAGAAGATGGTGCTGGTGAAGTGAAAATATAAAGTATAAGACTGAAGTATAAAGTCCAAAAAAGGAGGCTGTCATGAGAAAACGATGCTATGTTTTACTTACCGCCCTGCTTTTAATCTGGGCGTTCTCCTATCCTGTAATGGGACAGCCGACTGTCAGCGGTGACTTGTCCGGCCAGTTCGGACCGGGAGAATACATTGTTGTCGGAAACTGCCAGGTTCCCGCAGGGCAGACACTGGAAATTCTTCCCGGAACTTCATTTCTCTTCTCCGGACACTACACTTTCAATGTAAACGGAACATTGCATGCGGATGGCACACCGGTGGATTCGATCAATTTCGTGCGCCAGTTTCCGGATGAAACCTGCAAACACGGCGGCGTTCGTTTCAACGCGGGCCCTAATGGCAGCACCATGTCATACTGCCATATAGATTTCGCTCGCAACACCAATTACCCCAACTGGAGCGGAGGCGGCATATTCTGCAACCATACGGAAGTGAGTATTTCCAACTGCCTTATCACCAACTGCTATGCTTACAATTTAGGCGGCGGAATCTACGCTTCCTACGCTCCCATGCAGATATCCGATTGTATATTCATCGGTAATGAAGCGGGTAATGGCGGTGGCGTTTACCTGAGCTATAGTAATAGATCGGAAATTAGAAACAGCGCATTCGCGAAGAATGTTTCCACCAGCACGTGAGGCAGCTGTGGAGGCGGCGGGATCCGCTGCCAGTACACAGACGCTACCATCACCAACAATCTGCTGGTTGCAAATAGGGCATATTATCGCGGAGGCGGCATCTTTGTCTATGGCTGTTCACCCACATTGGTCAACAACACCATTGCCAGAAACCGTTCCAATTCAAGCAGTACCACCGCGAGTGGCGCTGGAATATATGCGTATAGCGGCGCTTCAGCGACGGGTAAGAACAACATCGTCTATGATAATTTCGCCACTAACAGCCCCAACATATACGGTTCTGCGTCGTTCACCTATTCCTGCGTTGAAGGTGGAATGTCAGGAACGGGCAACATTGGCACCGATCCACTATTCGTCCACAATCCTCCGTTAGGGTTCTTCTATATCAGTCAGATAGAATCCGGTCAACCCCAGAACAGCCCCTGTGTGAATGCAGGTGATCCAACTTCTGCCATGATTATAGGGACAACTCGAACGGACCTGTTCCCCGACGTTGACATCGTGGATATGGGCTGGCACTGGTGGCTCATTGCCTGGGCGCCTGAGCTGATAACGCAATTGCAGCAAGAACTCTGTTGTGAATTACCTCAGGAAACTGTAGCTGCAGAGGACACGAAGACGGGAGCCGGCAAACTGTCTGTGGAAATCACTCCCAATCCCTTCAACCCCACCACAGTTCTTAGTTACCAGCTCCAAGATGCAAGTCTGGTGAAACTGACGGTTTACGATATTTCAGGTCGTCAGATTGCGGAATTAGTGAATGGTTGGCGCGATACGGGAGTGTATGAGGTAGGTTTTGACGGATCAGGGTTGCCATCGGGAGTATATATCTATCACCTTAAAACTGGAGACTTCACTTCTTCAGGGAAGATGGTGTTGGTGAAGTAGCAATCATGGGGAGGACAGACATTCCTGTCTGTCCAATGGATGCAGGGCAGGGGTGTTTCCCCTGCCCTTTCTTAATCTAAAATATCCAGGGTTGGAGTCGGTAAGAACCCCGACTACAGGATTTAGTGAGTGCTAAGTAATCCCGCAGGAACGATACAAGACCCCGAAGGCAAAGCCTTATGTAACGTTCTATAAACATCTTAACTATTTCACTCTATCTTTAAAATAAGACTTGACATTTAATAATCTGAACACTATATTTATTAAAACTTGCATGTAAAATATAAATAAATTTAAAATGCAAGTGAAACTCAAATCATTGGAGGTGAATGATGAAAAGATCAATCTTTCTGACATTAGTTTTTACTTTCCTTTCCGCCAGTATCCTTGGAGCTGATACAATCATATATGGCGGAGCTCACTCTGGTACGTGGACAGAAACAGGTTCACGCTACCTCGTTCAAGGTGATATTTGGATCGAAAGTAATGCTACGTTGACGATCGAACCAGGCGTAACTGTTATTTTCCAGACCACAGACAATCTGGAATTTACGGTTTATGGAACACTAATAGCGGAAGGGAGCTTCAGCAACCCTATTCTCTTCGGCGCTGATGAAGATGAAGGCTGGCGCGGTATTCGCTTTGAAGATGCTTCAAGTTCCAGCAGCCTTAAATTCTGTCGCCTGACAAATGGTATAGTTGACGGGGCGTATGAAGAGGGCTACGGAGGAGCAATATATTGTGAAAATTCCAGCCCCAGCATCGATAATTGCCTGATCAGTGATTGTCAAGCTAATTGGGGAGGTGCAATCTACACCTGGGATGATTCAGCCCCTGAAATTACTAGAACTATCATCGCCCGAAACTCAGCTGATTATGGTGGCGGGATACGCTGTAATAGTTGTGATGCCAACGAAACGGATATATTGGAAAATTTTGTAATTATAAATGAAGCCGCAGTATCCGGCGGCGGAATTTACCAATATGATTCTGCAACGCAAATAATCGGTAATATAATAAGTGGTAATTTGGCCAATGACTACCCAAATACAAAAGGGGGAGGCATTTACTTTAACATCGGTGATACTGAATCTCTTATCAGTAAAAACATCATCAGTAAAAATGAAGTCATATCCAGCTTGGCAACTTATGGGGCCGGTATCTACGGAAAGGGTGATGATGAGGCTGTTGAGATCTCCTATAATCTCATATATGATAACGATGCCAGTGATTCTGCTCTGAACAATGGGTATGGTGGGGGTATATATCTGCATAATTGCGATCCAACGCTCATAAGCAATTCAATCGTATATAATACCGCTAACTTTACCCATGGTGGTGGCATCGAGAGCTATTACGGGGCGCACCCAGAGATGATAAACAGCATCCTTTGGGGCAACTCACCGACTCAAATTACGCTTTCAGGTAATCCACAGGGCACTATGGACGCTACCTATTGCGACATCCAGGGTGGCTGGACGGGAACGGGTAATATCAATTCTGATCCTGAATTTCTCGACGTTTCCGAGGGAGAATTCCGCTTTGAATACGATTCACCTTGCCAGGATAGTGGCGATCCTACCAGTACTTATGAACCCGATAACACTCGGATTGATATGGGAGCTTACTACTACGACCAAACCCTTGATATACGCTTGACTGTATCACCAGATCATCCACCAATGATATTTTCCACTGATGTACAAAACTCTCGCGATATCAATTTCCGAGTATACAATAAAAGCCAGAGTACACACAGTGTTACCGTCAGTGCCAAATACAGATTGCCAGACGGCCGGACAACAACTGTTGGACAACCGACCACTTTTAGTTTAGCCGGCGGGTCGATGAATACTATTGAAAGGACGTTTACAATGGCGTCTGGATCGAGCTGGGGAATCTACAGCTTTATCGCAGAAGCCGAAATAACTGCCGGTACGGCGATCGATAGCTTTCTGTTTGCAATAGTTACCCCAGACCCAGATGATAGCAGAGTATTATCCATGGATGAATCTCAGTACTTCCTTTCCAATCAGTCACCGACGGTCTCCTATGTTTTCGCCCTTCATCAAAACACTCCCAATCCTTTCAACCCGTTAACTGTTCTGAGTTACCAGCTCCAGAATGCAAGTCTGGTGAACCTGACGGTTTACGATATTTCCGGGCGTGAAGTCGCGGAATTAGTGAGCGGTTGGCGGGATGTTGGTGTGCATGAAGTAACCTTTGATGGATCCGCATTACCATCGGGACTCTACGTTTATCACTTGAAAGCAGGAGACTTCACCGCTTCAGGCAAGATGGTGTTGGTGAAGTAGCAATCATAGGGGAGGACAGACATTCCTGTCTGTCCTATAGATGCAGGGCAGGGGTGCTTGTCTACTTCAGGCAGGTTTCCCCTGCCTTTTAAGCAAATATTCCCTTGCTTTTCCCCGCGATTTGTAGTATATTATATATAAGACATCTAATATCCTCAACAATCTTCCCTAAAATACACATCCCAACAATGCATCACGCCCTTTCAATACTATCTCCCTGCAGCGTCAATAATGTCGCTCCCTATAAAAGCCCCTCTAAATCCAGCAGCAATCACTGTACAAATTTGTCGGACAAAACTGTCCGCCACAATTTGTCCGCCGAATCTGTCATATGATTATCCTTCACCTGACCCCAACCCCATAACCAGTCACTTCTTCCGAAGGAATCCCTTCGGGAAGCGACTTTACCAAAAATTTGGGCGCACGAATTTATTCGTGTGCTATTTGGGGTAGTGCGTCAGCACACAAATGATAAATAATTCGAGTTTTTGTGTACAAGTACTTGACTTTCGCATAGAATTTGTGTATATTAAGTTAGGGTTTTCTTTCATAACGGGAGTATTTGATGCGGATTCATGAGCTTTACCTAAGATCAGCTTCAGTTTGCCTGGTACTCTGTATCAGCGCCTGCATAGGAATATCTCTTGCCGGTAACACAGGAGAATTGGATCTCAGCAGCGGCAAACCGGTTGAGAACCTAAGCCTATCCCTGGATAATAACTATATCCGGCTGGTTCTTCCGGAGGTGCAGAGTGGTGAAGGACTCTATCTGTTATTCTATAGTCCTGATCCTGATTTATCACCGGGAGTTAGCACGCTTTTGGGTGCCACTCAACGCTCCTTCTACGTTGATCCTCTCTCGCTGAAATCATCATCACGCACGTTCTACCAGGCTCTGAGTTTCCCCAATGGACTGAACCTCCTCATCGATGAGATTATGATCGAAGATTTCGAGGATGGCACCGTTAATCTGTCCAGCTACCCTGATCAGGATCACGATCCATGGGCGTGGGAGGTTACTTCTACTTACACATATGACTCCACACTGTTCTCATTAATGCTGTACGGCAACACCTGGAAGATAGAATATATCGATCCTATTCCAGTATCAGAAGGTACGGTCTGGCGGGCTGCAGTTATGGTGGAGGATTTGGGCGAATTTCAAGCATTTGGGATCGGTGATGGAACTGATGAACTGTTTTACGTCTTTGACGGCACCTACTTAATCACGGGTGAACAGTGGAACACGACTTTCTACGGAGTAGCTCCTCTAAGGGAATGGGCGCTCCTGAATATGCCTGTCGGTAGAGATTGGATGATTCGTTACGAAGACCTGCCTGTGATAGACCGTTTATTCTACGTTAATGACATTGATGAAGGCGGCGAAGAAGCTATCTCATTTTTCGATGAGATACACGATATTACCGAAGATCTTCCTTCGCAGCCTCAGGTTTACATTACTGCTGTTGGTGATTCAGCAGCAGCGCAGCCTCACTATGATTTTACCAGCACAGTGATCGATCCGGATAGCCCTACCCACACCTACTTCTGGGATTTCGGTGATTCCACATTCTCAGATCAGCCTAATCCCAGCCATACTTACGCTGCACGAGGATACCGCACCGCATCCTTGATTGTAATGGATGAAGACAGCTTGTTCGGCGATGCCGCGATTCATCTACTGCCCCCGCCGGGAACGCCAGATCCTGATTTCACCTTGAATATGGCTGGTGACGTTATGTTGGCACGCCGTTATGAAGAATCATGGGGGATCATTCCGAATTACGGTGTGGAGTATATATTCGAACGAACGCTATCCATGTTCGGTCAAGCTGCAGACATAAGCATGGTTAACTTAGAATGTCAGTTGACTGACCAGGGGTATCCTCATCCCACCAAGCAATACATCTTCCATGGAAGTCCTGAAAATGTAGCTGGTCTGCAGTTCGCCGGCTTTGATTATGTTGCTTTAGGAAACAATCACACCATGGACTACATGGAACCGGCTCTAATGCAGACAATGGCTATACTGGATTCAGCGGGCATCTTAAATTCCGGTTCCGGCTTGAACGAATACTGGGCGACGCGTCCAGCGTTCTTCAGTGTCGATGGGATCAGAGTTGCGGTTCTGTCTTACTGCAACAGAGATGGAAGGGAAGATTTCCTGCCGCCGTTCCTGGAAGCTGGCTACAACAAAGCCGGATTCGCCATGTTCGACGAACCTACATTGGAAGCCACCATTCCGGCTGCTGATTCGCTTGCTGATTTAATCATCGTACAGGCACACGTCGGAACTGAATATGATTATTCTCCGCTGGAAGGATCACCGGAATTAGCCAGTTCGGACCCGCGGGAGTACCTGCGTTTCAGCACCATGATTGATTCGATAGACCGCTACTTAGAGCACCGCGCTATCGAATTAGGCGCTGACGTTATTTTCTGCCATCATCCTCATGTCCTGCGCGGCTTTGAAGTCTATCAGGACAAGCTGATTGCGCACAGTTTTGGTAATTTCGCTTTTGACCAGAACTACTGGGAAACATACAACAGTATGATCTTGTACTGTAGAGCCACTCTGGACGGCTTCACCGATTTCACTTTCAGACCGGTTTACATTGATGATTATCTGCCCACTCCGGCAAATGGGGAACTTGCTGAAAGCATCGGACGCATGCTGGCGGCGCTTTCCGAAGAACTGGACACTGACGTGGCTTTTGATTCGGCAACCTGTACTGGAACAGTTGCTACCAGCAGTGCGCAGGTTATTGAAGATACGAGAGAAGTTACCATTACCATGGATTTCAGAGACGAGGGCGATCATTGGGTATCCGAACCGGTGCGCATCGAAGATCCCGGTTTCTTGAGCGCTTTCATATCCCTTTCAGGCATACCGGGTGGTGCATCCCTTGAGGCTGTCTTAGGTCGGGAGATATTGCTCCACGGCGGCTTTGAATATGAAGGCGGATGGCTATGGGACATGAATGAACACACCTTCTTGGAAACTATGTACCCACAATCAGGTACGTACTGCATGGGAGTACGGCATAGCGGAGGATACAATTATCACTACACCGACTTAGAAGACAATATCCCCATAGATGAACAGAGCCGATACACGATTGATGGTTATATGGGAGGCAGCAACTGCGAATCAGCGCGTTTTGGAGTGCTATTTTACGACAGCCGTTTTTCAAACAACGCTCAGTCATCCGAATATATTGAATCACAATCAGGCAACTTTTCCTGGACTCGATATTATATGAACTTCTATTCACCTGAAGATGGATGGTACTGTAACATAAGATGCCGTAACAGCGCTCCCGGAACAGGAACAGGAATAGCCTATTTCGACGGTTTAGCCTTAGTAGAATGGACTACCAGTTGGATGCCGATAACCACTGGCTTAACGGAAATCCCCTACCCCAGTCAGAATACATATGTCCAATTCAGAGTCGATGAAGCTCTCACTTCCGCTCATTTGACCTACCGCATGACAGAACGAAGCATTCAGTATTAAAAATACCTCACATCCATCTATGTCATCAAGTGAAAAATAATTGATCAGAGGAAAAGATTTTACTTGACTCGTAAAGATTTCCTTTGTATATTGCAGTGGTGGTTATTGCTCATAGTTTTTGTTTATGATATCTATTATACGACTTGCTTGCCCTACTCTGACCATTCTTCATCCCCAGATAAGCTCCCGTGAAACTTGAAGTTGAATCATTAGGTTAATAAGTAACAACCGGTGAATAGACTCAATAATTGCTAATAGATAAACTAAAAATAAGAACGGCAGATTTCTGCTACGGTCAAACGGATAAAGGGGGTTTAAATGAAAATTTTGGTTCTCTATTATAGCGCTACCGGAAATATCTTTAAAATGGCTCAGGCTGTTACCAAGGGTATAACCGAGGTTCCTGGCGTAGTTGGTAATTTACGGCGTGTACCTGAAACGTTACCGCAAGAAGAAATAAGATCAAATCCAGCTATGAAAGCTACCGCTGAACTCCAACGAGACGTGTCTATTGTGAGCAAGAAGGACTTGATAAAATGCGATGGCCTGGTATTAGGTACGCCCACCAGGTTCGGTAATATGTGCGCTCAGATGAAAGCCTTCATCGACAGCACGGGTGATCTCTGGAGTAAAGGTACGTTGGTCGATAAACCTGCAGGAGTGTTCTGTTCCAGCAATTCTCTACATGGTGGACAGGAAAGCACTCTTTTGGCGACTTATCTACCACTACTGCACCATGGTATGCTCATTGTAGGGTTACCTTTTAGCCTGCCCGAACTAATGAAAGCAGATTTGGGTGGTTCACCTTATGGCGCCACAACGGTGGTACGAACCAGTGAAGGGCAGGGACCTACTGAAAACGATTTGGCTATCGCGCGAGCTTTAGGCAGACGAGTGGCTACTTTTACTGCAAAGCTCAGAGGCTGAGGATTCCCTTTCAAACCGTACAATTCGCCTGAAGATTAATCGTTAAAGATTCCTCTTGATTACGGGGAATCTTATTATTATATTTTACGGGATTTTTTGGGATGTCGTCCAATGGCAGGACATGCGGCTCTGGACCGTAGTATCGGGGTTCGAATCCCTGCATCCCAGCAAAGCAAAAGCCTCAGGAGATGATTCTGAGGCTTTTTATTCTAACACCCATTCGCGAAATTTATTTCATCAGCACTATTTTACCAGTTGAGATGAAATCGCCTGCAGAAAGTTTGTAGATATAAATCCCAGACACAAATCTCGATCCATCGAAAGTCACTTCGTAATACCCCGCCAAACGCCAGTCGTCAATAACAATACCCAGCGACCTTCCGCTGACATCGTAGATTTCCAGCGTCACCCATGACGCCACCGGCAACTCGATCTTAAACGTCGTCACTGGGTTAAATGGATTGGGGTAAGGGTAGTATAAAATATATTCTGTTGGGATATCCATATTGGAAGTTGGAAACAGATCGTAAAAATTTTCTCCAGTGCAAAGCCAATCTGAAGCAGCACCCATGCTGCAATTCACGTTATTACCTTGTTTTTCAAAATTAAAGGTGTCGTAGTCATTGATTACCCAAGGGTAGTTCCCCACGTAGGCATAATACGTGTACGTTCCAGATGGAGCGATCTCAGGGACAAACTGGGTTCTATCCCTGTCAATGACTGTATTTCCAGGGATGGTTATATTGGCAACGGTCATAATCGGAACTTCCCCCACTTGTGGTAGGCGAATGATAGTCCAAAGATCGAAAATTTGTTCCACAGAGGTTAGATTCTCAACGGCGATGTTGAAATCGAAACTACCTCCAGATTCTGGGATAATGATTGGTGGGCTATACGGAGTAAGGGTAATTTGCACAGGTCCGATACCCTCACCTTCCAAGGCGACTAAAACTATTTCGTCGTTGCTCTCAATGGTCAATGTATCTTGGTAAAAGGCAATCTGCGATGGTGTAAAATAGACTATAATGTTAAGACTATCGCCTGGGGCGATCAGGCTATCCGCGGGATCATAATCCATTGTAAAGGCGGTATCGCTAGTCGTCATTTCATAGAGAATCAAATCAGCATTGCCCATGTTATAGATCGTTAGTGGTAGAGTTTCTTGAGCCCCAAGAAGTAAAGCCCCGAAATCTAAAGTATACCCGGAAACGGATATGTCCGGCGCTGGTGGACTGACACCTGCACCGATTAGCGATAATTCTACCAATTCGTCGTTGTTGTCTATTCTTAGAGTATCGCTATAGGAAATGATTTCTACCGGCGCAAAAGTTACAGTTATCATAAGGCTGTCATTGGGCAAGATCAGGCTGTCCGCAAGATCGAAATTAGTCGTGAATGCCGGATCGTTTGCCGTGAGATCGTATAGGACCAGAGTCGTGTCCCCGACATTGTAGATTGTGAATGGAAGACTCGATTGAGTACCCACTATGACTGATCCGAAATCAAGCGAATCCGCAGTGATCTGAATATTCGGTTCGGAAGGTTCCTCGCCAATCCCCAGCAATTCAACTTCGACCAACTCATCATCATTGTCAATGGACAGGATTTCATTGTATGATAAAGTATCATCTGGATCGAAATAGACTGTAATTAGTAGACTATCGGTCGGCAGGATCAGGCTGTCCAAAGGATTGAAATTGGTGCTGAACGCGAGCGAACTTGAATTGATGTCATATAGGATCAGGTATCTGTTACCGTTGTTGTAAATAGTCAGCGGCAAATCCGCCTGATTTCCTATTCTAACAGTTTCAAAATCCAATAGTTGGGATGAAACAACGATTTCGGGTACTGGTGGGAAAGTGCTTTGATCGAAGTACGAAGCTCCTATATCGGCTGTGGTGCTATCCGGATCGAGGTATTGTTGATCGGGATTTCCTGCATCGATGCAGGGGGATCGTGTATTATCCCAGACAGGATAGTTGATCCAAGTCAGGTTATAATTTCCATTTAGAGGATCTTCGAACAATGGTTCTTCAAAGATATTAAAGAATATGTCGCAGGAATCCAGGTTAGTGTTTATAAATATAAGTTGCCCTGCACCAGGAGGTATCGTATTGCCTATTAGATTACCACCCTGGTTGTTAGAGAGGTCACAGTAGGAGATGGAGATACCAGGTGCGTTGTGAATATTCACTCCGCCGCTCCCGAGATTTCCTTCAATAACAGTATTTAGGATAGCTGGATTGGCGTTGTAGCAGTTTACGGCTCCACCGAGTTGGATAGCTGTGTTCCTACTGATTGTGCAATTGACAATAGTTAAATCGGAATTGTTACCACAGAATACACCTCCTCCATAGTTTCCCGTGTTAGCAAATATTGTACAATAACTGACAGTCGGCTCAGCTCCTTCCCAACAGTGGATACCGCCGCCGTCCAATACTGCTGTATTGTTGTTTATCACACAGTGGTTAATCGAGGGATTCGAATTTTCGAGGCAGTAGATCCCTCCACCAGCCGCTTCGCTGTAATTATTTCTTATGCTGCTGTGTGCGATTACTGGGTTAGAATTATCGCAATAGATCCCTCCACCGTGGTTATCAGGCGAACTACCTGTTGCACGGCCATATTGGATTACGCAGAAGAACAACTGGTTGCTGTCAAGCGCGTCGAGAAAACGTATCCCGCCCCAGCCGGTATCCGGATTCGCTGACGTGAACAGGATGGAATCATTTTCTGTGCCCGCAGCTTCCAGGAAACCGTTAATTATGAATTTGTAATGTCCTTGGAAAACAACCTCCACTCCCGATTCGATAGTCAGAGTATCTCCAGCGGGGATGGTGATTTCGCCTTCGATGTTATACGGGGAGCCGCTGAACTCCCAGAGCCCATTGACATTGCCACCTGGAATAATAGTTTGCGCAGCGGTTATGAGAGGTAGTAGTATTGTGGATACCCCGGCAACTAAGAGATGTTTGAGCATTTTCACTCCTAAAACAGGATTAGTCAGAAGCTTCCGATCTGTATGTAATAATATAAAAAATAAATTACCTATTATCAAGATAATAATCACTTGTTACAGAATATGAAATATAACAATGGCTATAACGGTTCGAAAAGAAGAATCCGGGACTTCTAATACCATTGATTCTATTATTGTATAGTCACACAGCAACCTGATTTTGCATGGGAATCCCCGACCATTTCATCAGCAGCTACGCGTCTGCTGGCATAATACCAGCTAAATTGAATTCCGCATATGCGAAGTTGGACAATTAGTTTCCGTAAATTAATTCACCATTTTCTTACGCTGCATTTACTATTTCAAAGAGCTGATCCCAGGCATTAAAAGTTCTAGTATCGTCCCTGTAAGCCAGCGAGGTAGGAGGAGCTGTTCTAAAAGCGGTCACTCTGAGCGAAGCGAAGACCTGACATACCGGGAAGGCCACAAATAAAAAAGTAATTAGAGGAAAATATGGTGATGGAACCGTTTCTTCTTGGGGCAGCAGCTTCTGAAATGTTAAAAGCCTTTTCTAAAGTAGTTGACAAGGCTTCAAAAGAGAAGAAAACTTATGCGGACAAGCTAGAGAGTGCTACCGGGAATGAAATATTTAAGTACATACTTCTTATTAATATCGCAGCCCTTGAGGGGTATATTGCACAAACTAGAATCCAAGCTCAACAAAGTTTTAGCCTTAGTCGAATCATGGCTATTGTTGGTTTCTTTTTGCTGGCAATTGCGATTGGGATCAGCATCTTCTCTACATTTAGTGGCAATGTCAATCTTAATGCCGTATACCTTTCCTCTATTGCCGGAATGCTAACTGAGTTCATTGCTGGAGTGTTCTTCTATCTTTACAATAAGGCCCTTCAACAAATTAATCTCTTCCATGATAAGTTGGTCACGATGCAACAGGTCTCTATGTCTTTCCTCGCAACAAGTATGGTCACTGATGAGGCAAAAAGAGACCAAGCTAAAATGGAACTAGCAAATAAACTAATTCAACAAAACAAATAAGTATGAAAGCTAACAATCGAATGATATGGATCTATGTTCTCTCTGATATAGACGACTGAAGGTTTAATTCTTCAGAACGGGTGACCCGACCTCTTAGAGTCGGGTTTTTTATTGTCAAAACCACTGATTCAACAGATTTTATCTGCGACATCTGTTTAATCAGTGAAAATCTGTGATTCTGGTGCTTTTCATATTTCACACTTTTTGGACGGGGGCAAACCCTCGCTCTACCTTTCTCCACTGGATTCTCCGTAGGAGTACTACGTACCGGGCAGGGCTGGAGCCCTCCCGGAATGACAATTTCTGTTATCGATGTATTACCTTCCCCTATGAGATGAATTAGTGTGTCATAGTCGAATTTCGCTCATCGTAGCATCCGACCAAATTGGAAAATATTAGTGATCCTCACACAATATTCTTGACAATCAACAGATAAAATCAATGAATATATATTGACATTGATGCTCTACAGGCTTAACTTTAAGAAATAAATCACTTTCACAAATCACGAGTCCAAATTCAGCCATCTCGGGTTGAGTTAGACAAACTTGATGGGCACTCCTAAGTCAAACTCAGAGGGTTGAATTGGTGGTGCCTTTTCATTTTACAAGCTAATTTGCATAATACTCGACACTGGTAACCAGTTTAAGTTTAGATAAAAGGTCGGTTCATGAATGCTAATGCTAAACCTCTTCTTGTAATCGGAGGTGGAATCGGAGGGATGACGGCGGCAGTGGATGCTGCTGAGATTGGATATAAGGTTATCCTGGTGGAAAAGGAAGCTTATTTAGGTGGACGCGTGATGCGCATGCACCGATATTTCCCAAAGATGTGTCCTCCAACATGCGGATTTGAAATCAATACGCGCAGAATAAAGCAAAATCCCAGAATCACAGTCCATACTATGGCTACGGTGGAAGAGATCACCGACGAAGCAGGTGATCTTAGAGCCAAAATCCGCATAAGACCTAAGTATGTGACCGACATGCATTTGATAGCTGATTCCATGACGGAGAAATTGACAACTGAAAGGGTCAATGACTTCAATTATGGGATGGATAAGACCAAGGCATTATACATGCCGCATGACATGGCTTATCCTCCTGGTTATGTCCTTGACCGGGAAGCCTTATCCGAGACAGATGCTGAGAAACTTAACGAGATCTGTCCTCCGGGAGCTATCGATCTGGAGATGACTGAGAAGAGGATTGCTGTGGATATTGGCGCTGTCATAATCGCTACTGGGTGGCGGCCATACGATGCTACAAAATTAGATTACCTGGGATTTGGTCAATGCCAGAACGTGATCACCAACGTTATGATGGAGCGATTGGCTGCTATGGGTGGTCCCACAGCAGGGGAAATCGTCCGCCCATCTGACGGAAAGAAAGCTGAGAACATAGCTTTCGTGCAATGTGCCGGATCGAGGGATGAGAACCATCTCCCCTACTGCTCGGCGGTCTGCTGCATGGGTTCACTAAAGCAGGTCAGATACATCAGGGAGAAGAACGAAAACGCCAAGATAACTGTTTTCTACATTGACGTTCGTACCATCGGCCGTGAGGAAAAGTTCTATTACGACCTGTTGGAAGATGAAAATGTCTCATTCATCAAAGGTAAGGTCGCCAAGATCAGTGAGGAACCTGGTAGTGAAAATCTGGTGCTGGATGTGGAGGATACCATAACGCGAGAAAATCTCCATAAAGGATTCGACATGGTTGTCCTGGCGACCGGCATGGTACCCAACACTCCGGACTTCAAGATTCCCTTTGAATTAAAATACGATGACTACGGCTTCACAGACGGAGTTACAAACTTTGATGGCGTGTACACGGTAGGCTGTGCCAAGCGCCCGTGTGACGTCTCCCGCACAACGAAAGATTCGACAGCAGCCACACTAAAAGCGATTCAATGCCTCAACAGAGGAGAGTGATTTAATGGAAGATAAAATTGGCATCTTTATTTGCAAGGCTTATGGAATATCTGAAGCACTTGATATTGACGCTTTGTGCAAAGTAGCCACTGACGAGTATAAAGTATCCTTCTGTAAAACGATTGATTCTTGCGAGAAGCCAGTCCTGGATTCTATCAACGAAGATATCGCCAGAGAAGAGCTGAATAAAGTGCTGATCGCGGGGATATCTCCGCGCTGCTATACCGACGATATGTTTCCCCAGGATGTGATGGTGGAAAAGGTCGCCTTGCGGGAACACGTCGTATGGTGTCAACCGGCAAACGATGAAGACACCCAGATGCTGGCGGAAGATTATCTCCGCATGTATATAACCAAACTGCAGAAGATGGAACCAGTGGAACCCTTCAAATCAGAGGAAGCCATCGATAAGAGCATCCTGGTAGTCGGCGGTGGAATCACCGGTTTGACGGCCGCGCTGGAAGCATCGAAGGCAGGGTATAAAGTCCATTTGGTGGAGAAGACTAACCAATTGGGCGGCTGGTTGGCCAAGCAGCATAAATCAATTCCCACGAAACCTCCATATCGTGATTTAGAGGACACGGGCGTCGATGAATTAATAGAGGAGGTTAAGGGAAATACGCAGATCAAAATATATACCTCGGCTGTAACAAGCAAGATTACCGGGGCTCCCGGTTTGTTTGACGTATCTATTAAATCGGCCAAAAACGGCAAGCCGGACAGTGATGTACTGCATACATTTCGGGTGGGTTCCATAGTCCAGGCTTCTGGCTGGAAGCCCGTGGAACCTCGTGATACTCTCCCCTATGGCAAAGTTGAAGACGTCATTCGAAACGTTGAATTAGAAGAGATGGTCAAGAACCAGGATCGCATAACCCGTCCATCTGATGGTAAGGAAGTAAAGAGTATAGCGTTCATACAATGCGGTGGATCCAGGGATAAAGAACACCATTCTTACTGCTCTTCGATATGCTGTCTCACCTCACTGAAGCAAGCTTCATATCTGCGCGAGCGCGACGATGACGCCAAAGCATATATCTTCTATGAATTCATGCGAACGCCAGGACTCTATGAGGATTTTTATCGCAAAACACAAGAAGATCCTGGAATATTCTTTACCAGAGGAGAAGTCGCCGACGTTTCACGGGATGACGACGGGAAACTTACCGTTACTGCCAAGAACACCATGCCCGGTGAACAAATTCAAGTTAAAGTGGATTTAGTTGTTCTCGCTGCTGGAATGACGCCTAATTCTGCCGATGGTGAAGCCATCAGGGCGCTGGAAGATGCAAGGGTCGCTGTAACAGAGGGCGAATCTGACATTCAACGCGATAGAGCCGCTGAGACTGTTGAACGGCTCAAACACCACCAGGGAACCGAGATCTTAAACCTTGAATATCGTCAGGGACCCGACCTGAATGTACTCCAGAACGGTTTTCCGGATTCGCACTTCATCTGCTTCCCCTATGAAAGCAGACGCACCGGAATCTATCCTGCCGGATCTGTCCGCCAACCGATGGACGGAATCGGAGGCAGAGAAGATGGAACGGGAGCTGCATTAAAAGCAATTCAATGCATTGAAATGACTTCACGAGGGGAAGCGGTTCATCCCCGTGCAGGTGATAAGTCCTATCCGGACTTCTTCTTGCAGAATTGTACTCAATGCAAACGTTGTACTGAGGAATGTCCCTTCGGAGTGCTCAACGAGGATCCTAAAGGCACCCCTGAGCCATGGCCCACTCGCTGCCGAAGATGTGGGGTCTGTATGGGTGCTTGTCCTGAACGAATAGTAAACTTCAAAGATTACTCGGTTAATATCATAGCGTCGATGATCAAGGCAGTAGAAGTACCGGATGAGGATGAGGAGAAACCGAGAATTTTGGCGCTTCTTTGTGAAAACGACGCATTTCCGGCTTTGGACCTGGTGGGACAGCACCGCATGAAGTACAGTCCCTTCATCAGGATAATTCCGGTACGATGTCTGGGATCGATGAATGTTGCCTGGGTAAAGGATGCTATATCGGAAGGTTTTGACGGAGTTATCTTGATCGGCTGCAAGTATGGGGACGACTATCAATGCCACTTTATTAAGGGTAGCGAATTGGCCGATTCCCGCGGTGAAAACATCAGGGAAAAACTGGAACAGATGCAGATGGAGAACGAGAGAGTAGAACTCCATCAATTGCAGATATCCGAGTACCATAAACTCCCTGAGATATTCAACAACTTTGCGGAGTTGATCGAAGATATTGGCATGAACCCATTTAAAGGGATGTGATACAAAATTTGTGTTGGTAACTGTTCTTTTGCCAGCATATTCTGGGAATAGATATTTGATAAACCACAGCTAAAACTGGCGGGAAGGTTATGCAGGATAAACCGAACATTTCAGCGGAAGATTCCCCCAAAACCACTTTTGTTCTTTCCAAAAACGGCAGACCTTTATTAATCGAACCGGATCTGGATTTCATCCGCATGTTGGGCAAGCATACGCCCGGCATTTATAAGAAATGTATGCAGTGTGGAACCTGCTCGGCAACCTGCGAACTTTCGCCGGATCCTGAGCCATTCCCCAGAAAGGAAATGGCCTGGGCTTCCTGGGGAATGAAAGACCTTCTTTTGGGAGATCCGGACGTCTGGCTTTGCCACCAGTGCAATGATTGTTCAGCGAAATGCCCTCGTGACGTCAAGCCCGGTGACGTCATGGCAGGCATCCGCCAAGCTGGTGTAATTCGCTGGTCCTTCCCTAGTTTTTTAGGTAAATGGGCAAGCGAACCTCAGAGTGTTATTTTCCTCTTAGCGATCCCCACTCTGCTACTTATCCTGGCATTATATCTGAAGGACCCCATCGCCAACGTCTTAGGAATTATTGAACCTACAGGCGAAAGGATAATATATCCTTATTCCAGTATGTTTCCTCACTGGTTGCTGATCAGCTTCTTCATGTTCTTCAGTATCTTAGCTTCAGCTTCAGGAATTATCGGTGCAATCCGCTTCTGGAAAGCCATGAAAACTACCTTCCCCCGGAAAAATCCCGCATCGGCTAAAAGCCTGTTCTCCAGTATCATCGTAACACTAAAAAAGATTATCTTCCACGACGACTTCAGTAAATGTACGGAATCAGCGCCGCGGCTATGGTCTCACATGTTGGTCCTTTTCGGTTTTGCGGGATTAAGCCTGGTGACATTCTGGATAATTACCATCAGGATAAATCCTTTTATACAAGGCGATTTCATCTATCCTTTCAGCTTCTGGAGTCCCTGGAAAATCTTAGCAAATCTGGGCGGCGCGGCGGTATTAGCAGGCATTCTCTTGATGATCATGGATCGCTATAAAGGAAAAGAGAGTGCCCACACAGGGAAATATTTCGACTGGTTGCTCTTAGGAACGATCCTCATTGTGGTAATAACTGGATATATCACCGAAGTGCTGCATTACGTTCGCTTAGATCCCCATAGACACTTAGCTTACTTTACGCATCTAGTCTTTGTCCTGGGGTTAATACTTTACCTGCCTTATTCCAAGTTGGCGCATATATTCTATCGCACTACTGCTCTGATATATGACGAATATACAGGCAGGAACGTGGAAATATCCACTGTGGTTAATGCTAATCTGACAGTTAACTCTGATGGAGAAGATAGTCCCAGGCAGGAAGAAGAAACTGCATCTGAGCAGGGAAATGCAACTACCCAGAACGGTTCATAGACCTTAAAACGGAGATTATCAATGAACCTTCAAGAAATATTGGGCAAAAACGCAAGCATCGCAGCTGTGGTAATTATCGTGCTTCTCATCTTGCTTCCGCTGGTATGGAGCATTGTTTCCTCGGTCTCTACTGAGGGTGATCAGAGTTCCCAACTATTCTTAGAGAGACCTGATCCAAAATACAAAAACTGTATCAAAGATACCGAATACATGCGCTATCACCACTGGGAACTCCTTCGTGGAATTCGAGAAGAAGTGGTTCGATACGGAAAGAGAGAAGATATAAACTTTAACAAGTGCAGGGAATGTCATACCAGCCGAGAACGGTTCTGTAATAAATGCCATGATGCTACCAGCCTGACGCCCGATTGCTTTGACTGTCATTACTATCCGTAATAGGCTAATAAATCAGCATTAAACAGGTTAGACAGATAATGGACAGAAGAGATTTTGTGAAAACAGCGGGAGGCTCAATATTATTAGCAGCCTCCAGCGCTTATGCTTTCCAGTTCTTAACGTCTTCCAGTGCATCCTGGATGAAATTGGAAGTACCGTCAACCGGACGGAAGTGGGGTATGGTCATTAACCTCGACAGATGCCAGGAAAACTGCACTGCCTGCCTGGATGCCTGCCGTCATGAAAATAATGTCGCTCTGTCAGGGGACGAACGCTGGGATATACACTGGATCAGGAAGGTCAGAATCGAGGGTAAGATCGGTTCCAAGACTACTGAAAAATCAGTGATATTACTGTGTAATCACTGCGATAATCCGCCCTGCGCACAAGTCTGTCCGGTACAGGCTACATATAAACGCGATGACGGCATAGTCATTATAGATCACCACCGATGCATAGGCTGCAGGTATTGTATGATTGCCTGCCCTTACAACGCCAGGTGCTTTAATTTTAAAGACACTGAAGAGTGGCCCAACAAAGAACGCCCCAGGAGATCTCATGGTGTAGCGGAATCATGTCACTTATGTGCGCATCGCCTGGACGTTGGTAAAATGCCTGCCTGTGTGGAAGCCTGCCAGAGGGTTGGCGCTGAAGCTCTATTCGTAGGCGATATGAACGATCCGGCAAGCAATGTTTCCGAACTGATCACGAACAATGCCGTCAAGCGCCTCAAGGAAGACCTGGGTACAGCACCTAAAGTGCACTATATTGGCTTATAAACCTGTAATTACAAGGGGTTTAAATGGACATCAAGTTCGAGAGCATTGAGGGAAGATCATTTGAATACCGTGTGACGATGATCGCCTTTGCAGCTCTGGCAATTACAGGGCTGATTTCGACGTTCTACATAATTAATAAAGGGCTGTGGGTTACCGGCATGTACAGCCGCGTTCCCTGGGGATTACAGATTGTAATGGCAGTCTATTACATCGGATTGTCGGCTGGATCTCTGGTGATTTCGGGTCTATACGGCGTCTTCGGAAAGCTGGAATACAAACCCTTCGCCAGAATCGCTGTTTATTTAGCCATGCTCTTCCTCATCGCCGGTCTTCTATCGATTCTAACTGACCAGGGCAGGATGGACCGGGTATTTATTCAACCATTCGTGCATTTCAATCTGCAATCGATGTTCTCAATCAATCCAATATTGTATATCGGGCATATCCTGATTTGTGTAGTTTACCTCTGGGCGCTGTTCACCGAGAGGAAAAAGTTGACGACAGTAGTTGCAACTCTGGCGTTTGGATGGGCTTTCTGCGTTCATAGCGGCACCGGAGCTATTTTTGGTTTTGGCGCCAGAATGCTCTATGAATCTCCGTTATTACCAGCAAGTTTCGTTGCGGCTGCTATGGCGTCTGGTACGGCGCTAATGATTATCATGATAGTGGGGCTATTCAAATTAACCAATCGGCGACTGGATGACGAACTAATAGTATGGCTTGGTCGATTTCTGGCAATCTGCGTTATCGTGGTTTTGTATTTCATAGCCGTGGAGAATTCATACCGGGCTTACGTGATTGAATTACGCCACGCGGCTGTTTACTATCTCTTTGGAGGCATTCACAGCTTACTCTTCTGGATTGGGCTGATATTGATCGGCTTAGTTATTCCCATTGTGATTCTTTTCAGAAAAAAAACGGGCAAATCGGTTAAATGGATTGTATTAGCATCCAGCCTGGTGATCTTCGGTGTATTGTGTGAAAGATATGTAATCGTTATTCCGGGTTTAACCCATCCGCCAGAGATTTTCCCGGGTATGGAGATAACACATTCAGCCATCGAGGAAGGAATTGCCAGTTATTCTATCAGTTTCCTGGAAGTGCTGCAGGCTTTAGGAGTATTTGGGGTCATAGGGTTCATGTTTGGCTGGGGATTAAGATATATGAAATTACTTCCAACAGAAGCGCGGGCTCTCCATCCTTGCCCCGAATCGACCAGTCGTAAGAAGTTATGACGCTGAAGGCAGATATCTGATTTGAACACAAAGCTAATCTCTCATTCATTACATAAACTTATTAATGCACGCTGTTTATGTTGAAACGAATCCCCATCTTCTGGAAACTGAGCTTTGTCTTCATAATTATCAGCTTGCTCGTTCTGCTGGTAGATGCCCTCTTGGGTGTAAGAGAAGATCCAGTTTCCAAATGGAGTCTGCAGACCTTTTTCACCATAGCAATTGCCATTATACTTAGTTGCGGAGCCGCCTGGTTCTTTGTATATTTCTTCATCAAACAACCTGTTCGTAAATTGGCTAATAGTATGAATAAACTGGCTGAAAATGAATTCGATTCGCAGTTGAATGAAGACGAGAGAAATGAATTTAACACGTTAGCCTCTTCATTCAATAATATGGCTTCTATGCTTGCGTCATCCCAGGCAGAGCTGCGAAAAAACAAGGATTTCTTAGAGGGCATCTTAGAGAGTACTGCGGACATCATCATAACAGTTAGCCCTGAAGGCAAGATTCTGACTATTAACAAGGGAGCGGAAACCGCCTTAGGCTACCAGCGGCAGGATGTGATTGGGAAACCAATCGAAATGCTCTTCGTTGATCCTCATGACAGAGAAGTGGCGCTCCAGAAGATGGGACCGACTGACAATGTGATGAACTATGAGACGCAGTTCAGGACGAAGAACGGAGATGTCAGAGACGTGCTGAATACCATCTCACGGCTGCGGGATCCAACGGGCAAGGTAATTGGCACTATTGGGATCAGCAAGGACATCACTGCGGAGAAACATCTGCAGGATCAACTGCTTCATTCTCAGCGTTATGCTGCTATCGGACAGGTCTTCACGGGGATTCAACATTCTATGAAAAACATGCTGAATGCTTGTAAGGGCGGCGCCTACATGGTCAGACTCGGTTTGTCAAAGGATGACCAACAGATGCTCAAAGAGGGGTGGGATATCGTTCAGGAAGGGATCACGTGTCTGACTGACATGTCGATGCACATGCTCAAGTACGTGAAGGAATGGAAGCCCAAATTCGAACAGGTAAAACTGTCTAAGATATTTTCTGAAATAGATAACGTAATAAAACAGACAGCGAAAGATAAAGGAGTGCAATTCAGGCAGGATTTATCCTCCGAATTACCTCCCGTATTATGCGATGCCAGGATGATACATTCAGCGGTGATGGACATAGTGTCCAATGCTCTGGACGCCTGCGTTCTGAAAGAATTTCTGGACGGAGAGACGCCTGAAATCGTATTAAGCGCATACCTGGACCATGACGGTCAGAAAGCAGTTATCGAGATCGAAGACAACGGCTGCGGAATGCCTAAAGAGGTGAAGAAGAACATTTTTACCCCTTTCTTCAGCACAAAAACCAGGACCGGTACGGGCTTGGGCTTGTCGATTACTTCGAGAATGATAGAGGCTCATAACGGAGAGATCGAGGTAGATTCAAAACCAAACTGTGGTACAGTATTTCGTATCACGCTTCCCATAAATAAGACTAAAATAAACGAGGAGAAGATAGATGGCGAAAAAAGTTCTCATAGTTGATGATGATGTGAATACGGTAAAATTTCTTTCAGTAGCTTTGCAGGAGAATGGCTACGAACCGATTGGGGCGTACGATGGCGTAGAAGGGATAGAGAAAATTAAGAGTGAGAATCCGGATCTGCTTATCCTGGATATAATGATGCCTAAGAAATCAGGATTTGTGCTCTATAAACAGATTCGTAAGGATGAAAGATTCAAGGATCTGAAAGTGATCATGTTGACAGGCGTAGCGGAAACCCTGGAGGACCTTGATACCCAGAGTGAAGATACTCTCGAGAGACCTTATGATAGTTTGCGGGAAAAATTACGCGAGACCATAAAGACGATGCAAGAGGATGAGCTTGTCAGACCCGAAATGTTTATCGACAAGCCCATAGAACCTGAAGAAGTCGTGGCGAAGGTCACAGAGCTCATCGGAAACTAAAGCTCCACTCCCCGGAACCAACTGCCGGATGCTCTGAAAGTCCAACATGAAGCCTGTTTTAAGTGTATGTAGTGATACTCAATGTGTATCACTACATACATTTTTATCTCTATCCTGTGTAAATTGCTCCCGGTTCGATCATTTTTCCGTCAGATAGATACTCTAAGCAGTGTGCCATCCACCCCACTTGGATTGCCAGCAGGAATGGAATGCGGAATGATTCCGGTGGAAATCCCAGGGCATGGTAGATTATTCCTGTTATGCCGTCAGCATTGATATAAATTCCTTTATTTCCTAGCTTCGATTCAACCTCATCACGCACAGTCCGATAGATATCCCACAGCAACTTATCCCCTTTATCCGCAAGCAGTTTCTCCACATAGGGTTCAAGGATTATTACTCTGGGATCGTGAGTTTTATAGATACGATGACCGAATCCGGGAAATTTATATCCCTCACTCAGTCTTTTAGCAGTCCAGGCTCTCGCTTCCTCGACGGATTGGTGTTGGATGAGATTTTGAAAGGCAAGCTGGTTAGCGCCACCGTGCAGTTTACCCGAAAGGGCTCCCATCCCTGCAAGAACAGCGCTTCCAAGATCAGCTCCTGTTGAGATAGTAGCAAGCGCAGCTAAGGCTGCCGTGTGAACCCCATGTTCAGCCTGCACGATCATGCTGATGTCAAATACTTTTATTTCATACTCCGTAGGCTCCTTGCCCAATGATTGGGAAAGAAAATTGGCTGAGAATAATTTTTCAGGATTGAAAGGATTGGGCTCTTTTCCACGAATATGGCATATAGCAGCAGCAGCCAGCGTAGAACACCATGATAAAATACGTGCCGGACGACGCCATTGAGCATCCAGGCGGGTGTTTTCGCTTTCTGGTATGTGACAGGCGGCGATCGAGAGCATAGTCCTGTAGAGCATCAGAGCTTGAGTGTTAGCGGGGAGCCACTTGAGTACCGTCATAGCTTCAACCGGAGGCCCGTGCCAAACTTGCAGTTCCAGCAGCCACCTTTCATATTGAGAACTGGTGGGTAAAGCACCATGAATTATAAGATAGGCTACCTCATCAAATGTGCTGTATTGTGCTAATTCCTCGATATCATACCCCCGGTACCAGAGTTTTCCCTCTTCGCCGTCAATTTTGCCTATACCGGTCTCACCGACGATGAGGTTCTCCAGCCCACGGTCATACGTTTGTTCTCTTGGCTCTTTGATCGGTTTCATCTCTTCTCCATACTGGTATAGGTCAATTCAGTTTTGCCGGTATATTCTTCTATAGGATATATAAGCCGGTTGTCGCGGAGATATTCTCGGACACGTGCTACCAAACCAGCCATTCTCCCGATAGCGTAAAAACAGGGAACCATCTCAGGTTCAACGCCTAAAAAGTGGAAAAGCAACGCTGCATGAAAGTGGAGATTGGCATATATCCCCTTCGGATTGAGAACAGAAGAGGCTGTCTCTTCAACGCTTGAGGCAACCTCAACCAACAACTTCTGCTCAGAGCTGGTGGCAAATTCCGGAAGGAGTTTTCGCAGGATATCCACTCTGGGATTGGGTTGATGGTACATGCGATGTCCGAACCCGGGAATAACGTATCCTCTCTCTACCATTCCAATAGTCCAGGCTTTGGCAACGTTTGCATCACGAAGTCCATTCAACATATGGATTACTCTTTCAGCGGCGCCACCAAGCAAAGGACCTCTCAGAGCGCTCAAACCTGCTACGATGTTGTAATATGGATCCGCTTCAGTACTCGCAATCACCATGCCGGTGAAGGTGGGCGCATCTAAACCATGATCAGCGTAAAGCACCCATAAAAGATCGAGAAGCCTGACTTGTTCTCTGGATGGCTTAGTATTTAAGATCATGTAAAGCATGTCTTTAGCGAGCGACTGCCGATAGTCGGTGATTTGAGGCCTGAGACCGTTTCTATAGCGCGCTATATGACCGACTAAAGCCGCCACCTGGCTGATGATCCATACATCTTCCCAGGGGTGTTTTTTCTCCTGATTATTACCTGGCTGCATCTCGTAACATCCAAGTGCGGAGACAGCGGCTCGAAGCAATCTGGTCGGATGGGCGTCCCCCGGCTGCGAAGCGATAATCTGCAGAACCTCCGCAGGCATCTGCCGGACGCGGTGTAACCCATCGCAGAAGCGCTGGAATTCTGATGGACGACTTTTCCAGTTCTTGCCTTCTACAAGCAGATACGCCACCTCTTCAAAAGTAGCGTTATCAGCAAGCTTCTCGATAGGTATTCCGCGATAGTAAAGGTCACCTGTATTTGGATTGACCCATGCCACCTTGGTTTCGCAGGCGATAACACCGGACAACCCCTGCGCTGTAGCTGTCGTAACCGGCCATTCCACCTTCCTGGAACGCCAGTTAAAATCCCTGCTAAGTGAATCGAATTTCGATGCCATAGATAACCTACGATTTATCTAAACAGTGAAGATGCATCTGGCGGACATTTCTGCCATTTTCAGAACTTTTCAATCTGCTGCATTGAAAGTTAAGAAATAGATTGGTATTACGCAAGAGTTTTAGCGCTTGAGGTTGGATGGATTATGAGGTGTGCTGTATCCTGAAAGCAAGGTGGGTTGGGTTATAGCGAAGTGCAGCCCAATATTCCGGGTATCAGCCGACATCCCACACCTAATCCTTGAGAAAATCAGGTATGTCTCCTGTATCTTTACCATTTCTATTGAAATTATCGTCAGTATGGGAGTATGCTAAATCAACGCTGATTACGTCGGGAATGTTCTGTATCTCCTTGAATTTGCGCATCTCCTCTTCGGTAGTATCACCTTCAATGGTGACCACAATTTTACCCGTGGCATCACTGAAGAAAACATCACACAATCCCGATTCCTCGAGAGATTTTATCACGTCACTGACCTTCTCAGGCATCGTCCTGACTATCACCCCGGAAACACTCATTTGCCGACCCTCCAGATTGTTATTTCAGCGCTTTCCGATGAACACAGCAGAGTTGTATCATCGATAAATCTTAGATTATTCATAGGGGCTCCACCACCGGGAATAGTCGCCGTTATGCTCCTGTCGATGACGGAAATTATGCTGACCGTTCCCGATTCGTCAGCAGTGAATGCGCCCCAAGATGCTGATGGATTCAGTGCCACGGCAAACACTAAAAATTCTGCTTGGTACGTCTCAAAGGAACCGGTATCGACGTCATAGAGGGCGCACAGCCTGTCCTTGCCACCTGTGATTATCTTACCTTTAGAATATTCAAGGTCATACACCAAATCCTTGTTTCCACCCTGTAATTCGCTGATCTCACTGCCGGTAGCCACATCCAACAAGAAGATAGATCCCGATTCACAAGCAACTGCAACTGTGCTCTTGCCATCACCCACATCAAAATCGGAAAACAGCGATGGGCTTACCTGACGGCGATATATTTCCTCTCCTCCCCGCATTTTACACAAGATTAGTTCATTGCTTACCAGTGCTAAGAGGATTCTATCGTGATCGATGAACTTCGCCTTTCTGATCAACAAATCACTCTTATCTTGCAGTATTTCTTCAAGAACGTCACCAGTGTAAAGAAATATATTTCTGGAACCTCTGCCGCCTTCTGCCACAATCAGGTATCTGTCTTCCAGGTAATCGATCGATAATATCGAAGGCGCGTAGGGGTCTCCCATAAAATCGAGGATTTCGGGCAGTTTAATCTGTTTAAGGAGAGTCCCGTTTTTTAAATCATAGCTGCAAACGATCCCAGCATTGGTCCCGGCAATAACAATCCCGCCACGAATTATTAAATCACTGGCGGGAGCTGCTATCTTAAAGCTGTTTATTCTTATAGGTTGGCTGGATTGGACCTCATTTGGAAGTAATAATATGGCAGTTACAACTGTAAGGAGAACAAGGATGTAGGCTTTCAAGTCATTCAAAGTATGCCTGTTACGCTGCATTGATACTGATTGCATTTGAGGAGCAGCTCTTGATACATTTACCACAGAAATTGCATTTATCTATATTGACGTGCGGCTTTATCATTCCTCTAAACTCTATGGCGCTTTCATCGCAAGATATACCACAGAAGTTACAGATCACATCCTGCCAGGCGATGCATTCCCCCTTATCTAGTGTTATCCTTCCACGTATGGCTGCAGAAGCGTCAAAACTCAGTACACCGTGCGGACAACTTTCCTTACAAGCATCGCAGAAAGTACACCCACCTAGGGTGAAATCGAGATGAGGAATCCCGTTGCTATCGATAACAATGATCTTCTCAGGGCAAGCGGTTACACAGTTGCGTTCATCACATTTCGGACAGACGCTATCAAACAGGGAAGAATCATCATTGTAGGGCGGCCGGACAGGTCTCCGATCCAGGACATTCCTGAACGGCTGAACCAGCGCTTTGAACAGATCCCTTCGATGTAGGCTTTTGCCGTTTATTCGATACCCTCGTTGAGTCTATCAAGAAGATCTGAAGAGTGCTCATCGCCATCATCCCTGAATTCTGGCGTGAATTCATTCTCAACAATAAGGGAAGCATCTGTCATGGCGGCGTGACACAGCGTGCAGTTAAAAGCCGCGCCACTTAGCTCACTTAACTGTTGATTCTCGCGCAGATCATACAGGTGAGAGGCTGGCACTGGCGTAGCTTCAGCATCTTCTGCTACTTCCGGCATGTGGCATTCGGTGCAGGCATTCTCTTCAATCGTGATCGGCACATAATCGGTGATTTCGTGCGGAATCATCGGCGGTGCGTTTTCGAAGGACCTGGCCACCCTTTCACTTGCACCAGCTTCAACCAGCGAAGTGGTAGATTCAGGGACCAGAACGTCCTCTGTTAGAAGAGTTCCTTTTCTTATTCCCAGATCGCCATCTTCTATGGTTTTATCCCCGCTGCATGAGCAGATCAGAAAAGGTATCACCAGCAGCATTGCCGCCAGCACTTTCAAAGCTCTTACTCTTAAAATTCCCTTCTGCATCGGCATAACCCTTTTTGTTATGTTGTTTTCTCTTATTATTTCTATCATTTATTAACAGATTTAGTGCGCAAACTGAACATCATTGAATCGTCTTTGCATACTTCAATACACCTACCGCAGTTGTTGCATTCACCTGAAAGTACCAGAGCATCATGTTTTCCAATCATGGGAAGCACGTGCGGTTCGGGACAGATGACGCGACAATCCATGCACAAGTTGCATTTTTCCTTAATATGTTTAATCCTTACGACACTGAATTTTGATATGAACGCATAAAAAGCACCTAAAGGACAAAGATTTCCGCAAAACCCATTCTTCAGGACAAATAAGTCAATTAAAAATATCGCCAGTACCACGAGCCAGCCGTATCCAAATCCATAAATAATACCTCTGTGCAATATCGATACGGGGCTGATACTCTCAAATGCGGCCAACCCGAATATCAGAGATAAGATTAAAGACAGCCCTAAAGCCCAATACCTGATTTTCCGGCTGATCCGTGTGGGCTTGTCGTCCTGATCTATCTTCAGCTTACGCCTCAAGGCACTTGCTGAATCCGTGACTATGTTCATGGGGCACACCCAGGAACAGAACACTCTACCGCCTATCAGCGCGTAGAACAGGAGAATTATCAATCCGCCGATAATCAGCGACTTACCGGGTATCGACCCGGTCGCAATAATCTGTAAAACAGCATAGGGATCAGCAAATGGGATCACCCCAAGCAACTCGGAGAAAGTCAGGTCGCCCTTTAGAATGTCAAGATCAGTATGACGAGCCAGAATATACAAGAGAAGAATTGATAACTGCACAATCCTTCTACTGATGATAAATCTATGATAATAGAAATAACCTCTACTCACCTGTTAAATCGTCCATGTTAAGATAATCCACCGGGTCTAACTTGCTTCTTTCAGTCTGAAATGTGCCCTCTTCGGTAACTCCTTTCAGCCTGTTTTCGTCAAGTTCGTCCCAGCCTTTAATATAATTAGTTCCTACTTCACCTTGGGCAACGGAAAATGGCAAGACGAATATACTTGGTTTCTGAGTTATGCAGGCACGTTCACAGAGACCACAGCCGGTACAGAATTCCGGGTTTATCTTAGGTAGAAGCAGAGCGTGTTTTCCGGTTCTCACATTCCGGTCGTATTTCAGGTTTATGGCCTGATCTATCAGCGGACAGGCGCGGTAGCACGCTTCGCATTGCAAGCCCCAGAAGGCAACACATGACTGCCGATCCAGAACGGCAATGCCCATACGCGATTGTTTTATGTCCCATACAAGTTTACCGTTCTCCTCCCTACTCACAGAGGCTTTGTCGAGCGACCCGGAAGGGCATGCTTCAACGCAGGGAATATCCTCGCACATATAACAGGGAATCTGGCGCGGGATGAAATAAGGCGTACCTAAAGGTCTGTCGTCCCCAGGGCTCCCAAGTTTTAAGGTATCATATGGGCAAGCCTGCACACAGAGACCGCATCTGACACACTTTGCTAAGAACTCCCTCTCACTCAATGCACCGGGCGGGCGGAGACATAACGGAGCTGAAGCCATTTTATCGACCAAACCGCCCCAGGCGATGCCTCCGACCGTCGCTAAACCGATGCTTTTCAGCAACTGATTGAGAAAAACACGGCGTTTTTTCTGCTCAGTATCCGCCAAGTTAACTATCACGCTTTATATATTTTCACCGCGCATTTTTTGAAGTCCGTCTCCTTCGAAATGGGGCAGGTAGCATCTAAAGTTACCTTGTTGATGAAAACCCTCTCATCGAAGAAGGGGATGAAGACCGTTCCTTCGGGCATCCTGTTGCGCCCGCGGGTCTCAATCCTCACTTTGACTTTGCCTCTGCGGCTCTCGACCCAGATCATGTCTCCGTACTTCAAGCCGTTATCGGAAGCATCTTTGGCATTCATAAAGCACAAAGCCTCCGGGGCAGCTCGGTAGAGTTCGGGAACGCGCATAGTCATGGTGCCAGTATGCCAGTGTTCAAGCACTCTTCCAGTGCACAACCAGAAGGGATATTTTTTGTCCGGCATTTCGGGTGCTTCCATATAGGGGCGGAAGAAGATCTTGGCCTTGTTAGTTAATTTCGTTTTTTCTTTGGTCTTCGGACCTTTTAAGTCACCTTTAGGTATTGCTTTAAGAGCAGGTCCGTAAAATGCGAAATCAGTGGCGATTTTCCTCGCATAAGGATCGTAGTCTGAATTGAAGCGCCAGGCTGTTTCTTTTCCATCAATCACCGGCCATTTCAGCCCGCGTATTTTGTGATAGGTGTCGAAGTCAGCTAAGTCGTGTTGGTGTCCCAATCCGAATTTCCGGTATTCTTCCCACATGGACTTATGGACGAAGAATCCGTAACCCTGGAATCCTTCCACGTTGCGTGAATCACCGGCAACCTCTGTGTTAAGGAAACCTTCTCCGATGGGATCGGGCCACTTATACGATTTTGCTTCTTTTGTAGCATACAGGACATCGAACAGGGTATCATTCTCTGAGTATCCCATCTGCTTAGCTTTTGCGATTACATCGGGCAGGGTCAGTTTATCAGATATCTTCCATTCCTTCCAAACTTCACCGACCGTGAAGTATTTGGAGAATTCCATAGCCTGCCAGAGGTCAGGCATCGAATCGCCAACAGGCGTAACCTGCTGTCTCCAATGCTGAGTTCTACGTTCAGCGTTACCATAGGAACCCCACTTCTCAAATATCATGGCAGTGGGCAAAATGAGGTCGGCTACTTTGGCGGAAATACCAGCATAACCATCAGACACCACGATGAAGTTGTCCATTTCACGAGCTGCCTTGATCCAGTGGTTGGCGTTAGCGGTGTTCTGCCAGGGATTACAGACCTGAACCCAGGCCCATTTAATTGTCCCGTCTTCCATATCGCGCATGATTTTGGTGTAATGCGATCCCACCTTGGGATTAAGCGTTCCTTCGGGAAGATTCCATAGTTTTTCACTGGTCTTTCTATGCCCGGGATTCTTCACAACCATATCCGCAGGTAAACGGTGCGCAAACGTCCCAACTTCCCTGGCAGTTCCGCAAGCGCTGGGCTGTCCGGTCAAACTGAAAGCGCCGTTTCCCGGTTTGGATTGTCTCCCACAAAGCATGTGTACCATGTACACCTGTTCATTTACCCAGGTGCCGCGGCTATGCTGATTGAAGCCCATAGTCCAGAAACTGACGACTTTTCTCTTTCTGTCCGCATAAAGATCGACCAAAACCTTCAACTTCTTTTTAAAGTCTGCATCCGATTCGTTGGGATCGCCCTTAGCAACACGGGTCACATAATCAGCGTCGTACGGTTTTAGCCCTTTCTTGAAATCGCTGAATGATATCTTCCAGTGCGCACCAGCTTTAGCAGCATTATTCATCTCCATCACATCACCGGCTTTCACACCAAGGTGTTGTAAAGCTACCGCCTCATCTTCGCTGATTACCTTGGAATTCTGCTTGGCTACAGTTTCATTTTCCAGATCACTGTACTTTGCCGGATCTGTTTTGCTCCTCATCCCGTAGCCAACATTGGCGAAGCCTGTAGCAAAAACGCAATGCTTATTGATGAAATCCCAGTCTATTACTTCCGGGCGATTATAGACGATTTCATGGGCAATGTGGTTTAGTATAGCCAGATCAGATTGCGGCTTGAAGATAATTTCAGTATCGGCTAAGTCAGAACAGCGATTGGTAAAAGTGGTCAGGTTAACGACCTTAACTTCTTCCCTGTTCGACAGCTTGCGATCACTCACTCTGGACCAGAGAATAGGATGGCACTCAGCCATATTCGCTCCCCAGGTGATGATGGTATCGGTCAGTTCGATGTCATCATAGCTTCCCGCCGGTTCATCTATACCAAACGTCTGGATGAAGCCTGCAAACGCACTCGCCAT
>NJBN01000002.1 GCA_005223185.1 candidate division LCP-89 bacterium B3_LCP | reverse complement strand
AATTTATTTGAGGCAATCATGCCACCTTTTTATCAGGTGAATCCGGGTCTGGGGCTTTCCCCTTCCCCCTGGGGAAAGCCCCAGACATTGAATACCTCAAGTGTCCGGTAAGTAAGTAACTAATTCACCTCGACATCCCTAACCCCTAATCCCTAATCCCTAACTAAAAGATATGCAAGTGTACTAAAAGTACTTGTTTTCCGAAAAATAATCACGTATATTATTTACTTAGATTAAAGTAGGATAGATACAAATGAGAAAAGAAATTCACCCGAAGTACACCACCGCCACCATAAGCTGTGCCTGTGGTAATGAATTTATCACCAGGTCCACCGTCGGAGATATGAAGATTGACATCTGCGCTCAATGCCACCCCTTCTTTACCGGTCGTCAGAAGCTGATCGACACCGCCGGGCGCGTGGATAAGTTCTTGAGAAAATACAAGATCCAGCAGAAATCCAGCTGACCGGCATGAAGGAGAAAGCTGGAAACAATCAACAGCCTCGCGTGGGTGGTCAGGCGATTATCGAGGGCGTGATGATGCGCAGCCCTGAGCGTGTCAGCGCCGCCGTGCGCCTACCAGATGGTAATATCGAACACCGCACCTGGATCAGCAAGACCTGGTCAAAGCGCAATAAGATAACCGGTTTACCGGTGATCAGGGGCGCTGTTTCCTTAGCCGAAGCGCTGGTTTTAGGCATCCGTACCTTAAACTGGTCGGCGGATATAGCGATGGAACATGAGAAGGGAAAGAGCGAGAAAAAGAACGGTAAGCGCAGTTCTATCGGTCTGTCTCTGACACTGGTCGTGGCATTTATTCTGGCAATCGTCCTCTTCATGTTCGTGCCTTACCAACTCGCCAGCCTGCTGAAGACCGAGGAGAACCAGCCCCTCTTTCACCTGGTAGCAGGAAGCAGCCGGATATTGATCTTCTTAGCCTACGTTTGGCTGATCTCCCGCATGAAGGACATTCAGCGCGTGTTTGAATATCACGGTTCGGAACATCAGGCGATTTATACATACGAAAAAGGGCTTGAGCTTAATCCTGAAAATGCTGGTCTGCAATCGAGGCTTCACCCTCGCTGCGGCACCAGTTTTCTCCTGATTGTGGCGCTCTCCACGATGCTGCTGTTCATCATCTTTGATATTATTGTGGTAGCTCTTTGGGGCTCCTATCCCAATGTTTTAGTGCGTCTTTTAGTGCATTTGCCCTTTTTACCACTGGTGGCAGGTCTATCGTACGAACTGCTCAGGCTATCCGATCGTTACAGTACGACGCCCCTGCTCCGGTCTTTGATAGTTCCGGGTTTGGCATTGCAGAGGCTCACCACCAGACCACCGGACGACAGCCAGAGGGAAATTGCTATATTCGCCCTGAAATCGGCCTTGAACGGAGATGCTTGTCTTGAACCTGAAGAGCACATTGATCAGAGTTAATTGTTTTTAAACTTAAAAGGTTATCTTCTGTTTGGAATACTATTTGCTCGAATATTTCGTTTACTTTTATTTACCACTGCATTTTACCTAAGATTAGACAATGCTGCATGTAATTATTGCGTAACCGGTGCAGGTTGTGCTTATGAAACGAAGGTACATCTGACAAATGCACGTCATCCTTTTACTCACCATCATAATCATTCTATACGGTGCCTGGGAATACCGCAATCACCAGCGAAACCTGCGGGCAATCCCTATTCGTATTCACGTGAACGGCACCAGGGGTAAATCATCCGTTACCCGCCTGATAGCTGCCGCCCTGCGCGCCGGCGGCATCCGCACCTTTGCCAAAACCACCGGAACCATTCCCCGCATAATAGACGACCGAGGCTACGAAGTTCCGATACTGCGACCGCACCTGACCAATATCATCGAGCAGGTGAAGGTTATCCGTTATATGCGTAAGAGAAAACCGCAGGCAGTTATCTTAGAATGCATGGCAGTTCAACCTGAATACCAGTGGATCTGCGAACATCGCATGCTGAAATCCACCATAGGAGTATTAACCAACGCCCGCCCGGATCATCTGCGTGAAATGGGACCTACCCAGAGGGATGTAACCTGTTCACTAATGAACTCTTTACCCAAACAGGGAGTTGCCTTTACCGCCGAACAGCAGATGTTTTCGCTCATCGAAGGATTTTCCCGCAAACATAAGCTTGAAATTCATCAGGTGCACAAGGAATCCTTACCGCGGGAAATCTTAAACAACTTCGATCATCTTGAATATAGAGAAAACGTTGCCCTGGCGCTGGCTGTAGCGCGTCATCTTGATATTCCGGAAGAGACGGCTTTAGATGGCATGTATAAAGTTCATCCTGATGCAGGCGCTCTGAGGCTTTATCGCGTGCAAGACGATGGCAAGCGGGTGCGTTTTATCAACGCTCTGGCTGCCAATGATCCGGAATCAACGCTTTCCACCTGGCACAAAGTCAGACAAATCTACCCTGATCCCGGAACGATTATCGTCCTTCTAAATACCCGAGCTGACCGCTTTGACCGTTCCCTGCAACTCTTAGAAATGACCGCAGATAACATAATGTATGATTACGTAATATCCATAGGTGAAAAAACGACCTTGCTGGCTCAGCACTATAGACACTGTGGCATTGAACGGTCCAAAATAATAGAGTTGGGTTTGACGTCGGCTGAAGCAGTATATAAGAAAGTTTTTGAAATAACAAAAGAAACCGCTTTGGTATTAGCGGTTGGAAATATGGGAGCCGGGGGCATGGCTGTAGCGGATTATTTTCGCCAAAAGAGCGCATTAAAGGAGAAAAAGAGTGGTTGATCTGGCTGTCGGTCTGGGAGTTGTATTCAGTCTCCTCTTCAATGAATTCTTCGGTGTGGCTGCAGGTGGAATCGTGGTGCCCGGATATATTGCTCTGCAGCTTCATGATCCCTATCAGTTGATCGGTACGCTTGCTGTGGCTTTTCTGACCTTCCTGGTTCTGCGGGGAACCTCGCATTTCATGTTCATCTACGGACGACGCAGGATGGTGTTAGCAATCCTCATCGGATTTATATTGGGATATCTATCACGGCAGCTTGTGCTTCACAACCTCTTCGAAGTGGATATCAGATTTCAGGCGATTGGCTTCATCATTCCGGGATTGATCGCCAACTGGATGGAGAGACAGGGGCTGTTTCAGACCATTGCGGGAGTCATTATCGCTGCCTCGGCGGTTCGTTTATTACTTATGATTATCACTGGTGGAGAAATAATCGGCAATGTATAGACCTTCCATAAAATCCAGAAGAACCCTCCTGGCGCTGATGATCTTAGCTGCTGGACTCTACTATTGGGCGGAACATAGCAGGCAGGAGGTCAGGCAACCAAACTATGACCAAAAGAAAGAAGCAGCACAGCGAATGGTGCGGGCTTTAGACGTTCTGCGTGAAGACCGCTTAGCCGCCGGTTGGGCTCTGGATGAAGTGAATGATCCCAACCAGAGCGCCGTTATTGGCGTGCAGTACAGTTTGATTACCACCGACGAAGGTGACTTAGGTGCCAAGCTGACTGCCATCAATCCCAATTTTGCTGCTGTCATCTTACAGATGTTGATGGACGCTGACGTCACCAGAGGAGATAAGGTGGCTGTGGCTTTCACCGGATCTTTTCCCTCGTTGAATATCGCCACCATCATTGCTTGTGAAGTCCTGGAAGTAGTGCCGGTTATAATCACTTCGGTGGGTTCTTCCATGTGGGGAGCTAATAATCCGGAATTTACCTACTTAGATATGGAAACGATTCTCTTGAATGAAGGTATCATCAGTAACAGGACAATGGCTTCTTCAATAGGTGGCGGGCAGGATATTGGTCGTTCCCTTTCTGGCGCTGGACGCGTAGCCGTTGAAGACGCCATCCAACGGAACGATACATCACCCATTACATCAACTTCACTAACAGAATCACAATCAGCGCGCCGTGATATTTATCGCCAGCAGGAAGGCAAGAACGGCTATGGAGCTTTCATCAATATCGGTGGTGGTATTGCAGTTTTGGGTCATCCAGTCAACGGCAGTTTGATCAAGCCGGGTTTAAGTACGACCTACATCCAGCAGAATTATCCCGCTAGAGGTTTAATACACGAATTCTGGGAACAGGGCACGCCCATTATTCACCTGCAGAACATTGGTGAGATTGCAGATACATACGGTCTTCCGCGAGCGCCGGTTCCTCTGCCCCCTGTCGGTGCAGGAACCATTTTTTCAGTAGAACGCTATAACTTGACCGTTGCCTGGGTTTCAGTAATAATATTAATGGGAACTCTCCTGGTGGTCCTGCTGCTCGACCGTGATAAATATAAGCTCCGTGAAGAAGGCGTCGATCCGGATACATTGATGTAGATGTTTGCTTCGATAACTGCTTAAGTTGAAATTATGAACGTGAAAATTAGCATAAAAATCGGGAAGACATCTTCAGGAATTGTTTTAATTCCGATATTGCTTTCCCTCCTTTTCAACCTGGCTTGGGCGCAAAATGGATTTTCATGGAAATCCTTCAAGCCTGAAAAAGCTCCCGGTCCGGTTAAAGTGGAAGTTATGGGTAAGAGACTCAATTATTACCCCTTGGAAAAGGGAGATGAGATCTTCCTTACGCTTGAAGGCCCCACCAAGTTGCGTATCCTGATGCGCATCGAATTCGGCGAAGACCCAGGCGGCGAGAAGAGTTATTACCTTCGTTGCGAACGTGATGGTGAAACGAAGAACCGCTTTCGACGTGTAGCTTCTGCCTCTTCAACGGCAGTGTTAGCAGATGAGCCGGACATCCATATGGGCAGCAGTCGGAATGTTTATCTAAAGGTACCGTCAGGTAAGCATACATATCGCTTCTACGTAGGTTCGAAATCTACCTATCGACTGTATCTCCGCTTCTACGAACGTTCGGCAGACGTGGATTCAAAATCTGAGAACGTGGCTTTTGCACCTGCCGACTTTACCCGGGAGGTTCCATTAATAATTAAAGAAGACGAAGTCACCTATTATCGGATAGGATCCGAAGATTCCCTTAAATTCAGCGTGATCGGACCAACTACCATAAAGGTTTTATCACGTCTGGAATTCGCCCCAAACATGTTTACCAACCAGAAATTCCGCATTCGCGTTTTTGAAGATGGCAGTGAAAAGCAGGTCTATCCGCTGCGTTCAAAACCATCTGACGTAGCTGAGTACATGGAGACGAGCGAATATATCCTGGGTGAGGGCGCTAAGTTTTTCATCGAAGTACCTCGAGGCAAGCATCAGTACGAATTCGATGTGATCGATAACGGGAGAAGCGCACTGCTGCGATTCTTCATCCCAAGAAGAGACTTGATCAATAATTTGTAAACCTTACGTGAAAAGAATTACTTCGAAGATAATATTCATTCTCCTGCTTGTCTGCGTAGTGATACCATCACAGGTTTATGGGATCAACAAGATACCGATCAAGTTGAAAGTATTCTGGACTTCCGGTTACGACGATAACATCCTGAAATATTCCCCGCGTGACCTCGACCGCTTTGAAAACAACACTGAAAACTATCCTTCCGAAATAGCTACATCTGATGACTGGATAAACAGCTTCGGACTGCGGGTTTATCACGATTTCAAGTTAGGTAAGTATTTTCGCTGGAGACCGTATTATTCCGGCAGGCTTTCCATGTACGCTTCTAATTCGCTGAAGAACGGTCAGTCGCATTTCTTCCTCTCCCGGTTGACTTACCGGTATCGTATATACCTGTATCTGCAATATTCATACATGCCGGGTTATTATCTACGAATTTACCAAGACCGCGATACAAACCAGTACCAGAGCTGTAATTTCAATATCTACCGCCCTTCCGTCAGAATCAAGTACAGGCACAAACCCTTTGAGGTTGACGTCAGATACGGAAAGGAATACATATATTACAATGAATATTTCACAGAATATGATTCAGAAGCCTATTTCACCCGAGTTTCAGGTGCTTATGAATCACCGTTAGGGTTTGATCTTTCACTTGGCTATGAATTCAAAGTCAGCGATAATATAGGTTTTGATCAAACGAGCGTCCTGGGTGTTACTCTGGTGGAAGAGGATACGGAATATGGTGATTCTTCCTACGAAGAGAACCGTTATTTGTTCACTTTAGATTACAAACTACCTGTTAAAAGTGCATTCGACTGGTCGGTAGGAATTGATTTCGACCGGCGTTTGCGATACTATCAGAGCGGACAACCGTTCGATATAGATAAATTCCACGCAGGCAGGAAAGACCGGCGCGATCGGATAGAGACTACTGTCACCTGCACGCCATCGTCGAATTTGAATGTAGGATTTAGCTTTATTTACGACCAGCGCAGAACCGAATCCCCCGATCCCATCGTCTCCAGCATCAAGAACTTCGATCACCGCACCATTGAACTGACGATGATATATACGGTTTTCTAAATCATCAATACCGGTTCCGCTGAAATTTTACCCCTCTTATGGCGATCCTAAAGAAGCTACTTTTCTTCACCGCACTCTTACTCACCGTACTGCTGTCAGGCGCGACCGGCTACAGCTTAATTGAAGGCTGGTCCTTCGCTGATTCAGTGTACATGACGGTGATAACAGTGGCTACTGTGGGGTTTAAAGAAGTCGCGCCACTGTCTCAGACCGGTAAGTTATATACGATTTTTATAATCTTAGTTGGTGTTGGGCTGGTGGGTTTCAGTCTTTCAAATTTCACCGCATTCTTAGTCAGCGGACAGATTCAGGAAATATTTCGGGTAGGAAAAATGCAGAAGCGACTATCCAAGTTAAAAAAACATTACATCGTCTGCGGTTCAGGTAGAATGGGCTCCGAAGCTGTCAAAGAACTGATTGCAGAAGACAGGGACATCGTGATAATAGAATCCGATGAGGCGGTCTATCAGAAGCATCAGTCGGACGGTGTGCCTTCCATCCAGGGTAATGCAACTGACGATGAAGTACTCATACAAGCAGGCGTAGAAAGAGCTAAAGGGCTTCTAACCGCACTGCCTACCGATATGGGTAACGTTTACGTTTCGTTATCCGCTCGAGGATTGAACCCAGATCTCTTCATCATCGCACGTGGAACCGATGAAGCTTCAGAGAGTAAACTGCTTAAAGCGGGCGCCGACCGCGTGATCCTGCCCTATCAGATCGGTGGGCGCCGTATGGCTTCGATTTTGGTTCGTCCAGAAATAGTCGATTTCCTGGACGTAATGACCGGTAAAGATGAGCTTTCCCTACGGATGGAATTGGTCAACGTGAGCGATTCGAGTCCTCTCGCTGATCACACTTTGAAAGAATCAAATATCCGCAGAGAAACTGGTGGAGCTTTAATCATCGGTTTAATTCGTGATGGCAGCGATATGATACCTAATCCCGACAGCGATGCGCAGATACGCTCTGGCGATCAACTCGTGGTCGTGGGACATGTCGATCAGATAAAGAAATTAGAACAGATGGCAAAATAAGTGGCGCGCATTTTATACATATCACCCGAACACGTTTCCGGTACCTTATCGTTGTTCCAGAAGGGGCACCGCAATCGCGGTAACGAATGCCGTTATGCTACTTTCTACCCTTCTCCTTCCAGTTTCCCGGAAGACGTCTGCTTAAATCTGCCTTTCATGCCGGACGCCGCATGGGTGAAGAATCTGAAGAAAATCTTGTATCGCTCCGCTCCTGAAATGCGCGCTGAGGCGGATCGTCCAGGTTACCCACCCACCTGGCAGACTTCGACAGCCGCGGAAGCGGTTTTTTTCTTTCTGCGTGATTTTCTGATCTCCGGTAGGATCAATCGTGTCATCGGAGAATTTGAATTTGACCGGTTCGACCTGTATCATCTGGATCAGGGATTGGATTTCTTCCGCAATGCCCGCTTCATCAGGCGGATGAAAAACAGGGGAGGAAGAATCGTCTGTTTTTACCACGGCACCGACCTGCGTAACCGGGGGGTGATACCCGCTGTGGATGAGATCAGCGACTTGAATCTTACCAGCGAACTGGATCTCCTGGACAAACACCCCAATATCAAATATCTGCACCTTCCTCTGGACGTTAAACGCTTTGATATGAAAGAAGTCGAAAATGATCCTTTGATCATCGGTCATGCATGCAGAGCCCAAAGTGCCCGTCATTTCAAGGGAACAGACCATATCATTAAAGTAATGAATGAACTTGAAAGGGACTTCCCCGTGAAATTTGATCTGGTGGAAGGACTGCCCAACGATGAGTGCATGCGCCGCAAAGAACGCTGGGATATAGCGGTCGATCAGATAGCTGATCGCGGTGGCTGGGGATACGGTATGAATTCCTTGGAAACGCTGGCTATGGGGGTCCCCACCTGCACCCGCATGAATGATAAATGCGATGCCTTCTTCACCGATCACCCATTCGTAAATGTAGATGAAAACAGTCTGAAAGACAAGTTAGTGGAATTAATCGAAAACCGGGATCACCGCCGCCAATTAGGAAAAGAAGGGCGTAAATGGGTGGAAGAAAACCACAGTCTGGATGCGGTGATGGATCAGTTGTATCGATATTACCAGGATGCAGGAATCAAGCTTTAATCTTTAATCTATGTCTTCCACGTCAATAGTCATCCCCGCGTACAACGCTTCGTCAACGCTGCCGAAAGTGTTAGGCGGGCTTCTTAGCCAAAATGTGCGTGATTTCGAAGTAGTTCTTGTGGATGACGCTTCCATTGATGATACTTCGCAAGTAGCGAAAACATTCTCAGGTGATCTTAATCTCCACATATATAAATTGGACGAGAACCGGGGTCGAGCCGGATGCCGAAACTACGGCGTTGACAAAGCAAACGGTGAAATCATCCTGCTCCTGGATAGCGATATAGAGGCGACACCGGACTACGTCTCTACCCATTTACAATTACATGAACAGAAAGACAAAGCCGTTGGGGTAGGCGCGCAGCGATTTCCGGATTTGTTAGCGAAGCAAGCTTTCGGCAGGTATTACATTAAGCGTGGCGGAGCCCGCCTGAAACCTGGACAAACTATGCCCGGTAGGTACTTCGCCTCAGGGTTGGCTTCTTTCCGCAGATCGACCTTCGTTGAATTAGGGGGGTTTGACACCAATTTCACGGTTTACGGCGGCGAAGATCTGGAATTGGGTCTGCGCTTTGTTAAAGCAGGATCGGAACTGGTTTTTCTTCCTCAAGCTGTCGCCTACCACCACCACCTGCGACCTTTGAAAGAGATCATCCGTAAACTGGAAGTGTACGGCGAACACAGCATCCCTTTGATACTTAAAAAACATCCGGAAGTATCAGCAGAATTGCACTTAGATGATTTAACCCAACCAACTGGTAAAACCTGGAAACACCTGTTCATGGGTGCAGCTACGAACGGAGTATTTTACAAAACCTTACTTGGAGTTGCATCCCTTTGTCAGTCATTCCTCATACCATCCCCGCTACTTACCTATTTAATTTACAGCGCCTATCGCCGCGGTTTCGTGCGAACCCTAAGTTGACTTTCACGAAAGCTCACGCCCAAAGAATCACTTGACATTTCAAACAATGTTTGCTAAATTATAAGTTTACGATAACGTGTGAGAACTACGTCACATGTGCTATCAATTCTAAGCCCCGTAGAGGCGTAACAAAAGTAACCGCAGACGCAGCCTGTGGCACAGACACACATCGAGTGGCCAATTGACCCTGAGAGGGTCAAACTAAGTAGGTTAGGTTATTCGATCCCTTCAGGATCGCAAAAAACAATGTGATTTCACACATCCGCAGGTTTCACCTGCGGCTACTATAGTGTATCCCCTTCGGGGATTGAAAGTACCAAGTTATAAATAAACTACACATCTAACCACCAATATTCTGAGTCTTCAATATGGTTCGTACAGTTTTTTCTGCCGCCACACACGGAATTGACGGCTATATAGTAGTGGTTGAAACTCACCTGGAAGGTTTCATACCCGGATACGCAACTGTCGGTTTGCCGGATAATGCCGTGAAGGAATCCAAGGAAAGAGTCCTGGCTGCCATAAAGAACTCCGGGTTTTTCTTCCCGCAGAAAAGGATAACCATCAATCTTGCACCAGCGGATATACGCAAGGAAGGCTCAAGTTATGATCTCCCTATTGCCATCGGAATATTGGCAGCTTCCGGGCAGCTTAATTCCGATCATCTGGATGATTTCATTATGCTTGGTGAGGTATCTCTGGAGGGTAAGATCAGACCCATTCACGGCGCTTTAAGTTTAGCTTTAGCAGCGCAGATCAAGGGCTTCAAAGCGATTGTTCTCCCTGAGGTTAACGCCGGAGAGGCTGCTATGGCGCCGGGAATAGACGTTTATGGTGTTACCACCCTATCTGAAGTTGTCGATTTTTTGAATGCCGATGTTTCCTTAACCCCTATACATGTGGACACCAGCGATCTTTTCAGCCAGCACTCACTATATCCTGTTGATCTTAATGACGTTAAAGGGCAGGATGCCGCCAAGAGAGCGCTGGAAATCGCTGCTGCCGGCAGTCATAATTTAGTGATGATAGGTCCCCCAGGGTCAGGAAAAACCATGTTGGCGAAGCGTTTTCCCACCGTACTCCCGCAGTTAACGCTTAACGAAGCCTTGGAGACGACCAAGATACATTCAGTAGCTGGTATTCTGCCGCCTGAACAGCCTCTATTAGCGACCAGACCATATAGGTCGCCCCATCACACAATTTCGGGGCCGGGTCTAATCGGCGGAGGTAAGTATCCTCGCCCCGGAGAAGTCTCTATGGCGCACAATGGAGTCCTCTTTCTGGATGAACTGCCGGAATACAAGCGCAACGTCCTGGAAGTCATGCGCCAGCCGATGGAAGACACTTACGTTACTATTGCCCGAGCGATGACCTCTATTACCTATCCTGCTCGCTTTATGCTGGTTGCCGCTATGAATCCCTGCCCCTGTGGATATTACGGTGATATCAAGAATGAATGCACCTGTTCACCAGTGGTTATTCAGCGTTATCGCGCGCGCGTTTCCGGACCGTTAATGGATCGCGTCGATATACATTTGGAGGTGCCATCAGTGCCTTTTGAAGATCTGGCATCACTTTCACAAGGGGAATCATCAAGCGCTGTTCGCGAGCGAGTGCAGGAAGCGCGTGAAATCCAGACTAAGCGTTTTAAAGATCTAAACGGTATCTATGCCAACGCTCACATGACCTCTAATGAGTTACAAACCTACTGTTCTTTAGATGCAGATGGCATGAACCTGCTGCGATCTGCAATTGACCGACTGGGATTATCCGCTCGAGCCTACGACCGCATACTGAAGGTCGGGCGAACCATAGCTGATCTGGAGAAATCTGATAAGATACTCCCTGCTCACGTAGCTGAAGCCATTCAATATCGTTCACTGGATCGGGAGAACATAATGTGAGTCTAGCTACTCACAGTTTTATCCTCGAAACGGAGCTTTTTCCGTTATGTAAGGCGTTGAGAATGTTAGGATTTGACGCACTATGCCGCAGTGACCTCTCTCATCGTGATGCCATCGCCAGATCTATAGAAGAGAGAAGAGTATGGGTGCTAAAAAGCCCGGCAACTCCTGGTCTTCATTATGGAATCAAATACTTCTTGCTGGAAACTGATGAAGTGCCTGACCAGCTTGATGAGATCGATGAGCAATATACAATTCGCGAAGGAGTCACCTACTTTTCTCGCTGTCTGAAATGCAACTTACTTCTGACTGCTATACCTGAAGAGAAGCTATTGAATAAAGTTCCTGAGAGGATTCTTCAGAATTTCAACAAATTCCAGCATTGTACTTCCTGTAAGAGGATCTACTGGCAGGGCAGTCACCTGAAACGGATGAGGCAGAAGCTGGAAAGCTGGGGATGGAGAGAGGGAGAAGCCGGTGGATGATTTTTTCAACCAACTGACGCCCGAACAGCAGCGGGAAGACAGGAAACTCCGCACTCTGCAGCGCTTGGTGGATTCTGCAGGAAGACGCGTTGTCACCGGTCAGTTGAATAAAAGGCAGGCATTGACGCTTGCCGAAGAGACGCGTTCCTCAGCAGAAGCAATCATCCCGGACCAGATGAAATTATATGATATGATCTACGGGTCGCGATTTCGTTACTGGATAGAGCATTTCTGCGAAGATGGACGTGATAACTCGTAAATATGAGACATGGAAATAACAGACAACAACTTAGCGAATCTACTCAAAAAATACGTTATTGCGGATCCTGCTAGGATCCTGTGTATAACAGGCGATGAAGAGACCAAAGCAAAAACAGTATGGGATTCTTCCTGCCGGTTTAGTTCCGCGCTAAAGGAAATCGGAATTCAGAGGGGCAGCCGCATCATATTAGTGCTGCCCAATTCAGTTGAATATATCATCGCTTATTATGCCATATTAGCAGCCGGAGCTGTGGTAGTTCCCGCTAACGTGATGCTGAAAGCGCGTGAACTTCACTACCTCATGGATGACTGCGAAGCACGCGCAATTATCTCTGGAATTGAGAAGATAGAGGACGTCCTCTCTGCTTCTGAATCATTGACAACCTTACGGCACCAGATAATCCAGGGTGATAAAGTTCCGCATAATGTCCTGCACTTTGAAAGACTTATTGAAGAACATCAGCCGGACGAAATGGTAGCAGATGTTTCATCGAATGATACAGCGGTAATTCTCTATACTGCAGGCACTACCGGGCGACCCAAGGGCGCGGAACTGACTCATTCTGCCTTGCTGGGTAACGCCCAAATGTGTATCAACCTCTTCCAGGCGCGTCCTGATGATAGAATATTGGGCATCCTGCCGTTTTTCCATGCTTTCGGTCAAACGGCTGTGATGAATACGGGAATTGGTGCTGGAGCTTCCCTGGTCCTTTTGCCAGAATTTGAGCCTGAAGACGCCTTAACTGCTATTAAAAAGCACCAAGTGACCATCTTCATGGGCAATCCTTCGATGTTCAGCATGATGTTAACGTATCCGAACAGTGACCAATACGATTTCAGTTCCGTGCGCTACTGCGTCTCAGGCGGGTCAGCGTTGAAGCCCGATCTGATGAAATCCTTCGAAGAGAAATTCAATACAGAGATATTAGAAAGTTACGGTTTGTGTGAAACAACCGCATTGGCGACTTTCAACCATATGCATCGTGATCGTCATGCTGGATCGGTAGGCATGCCCGTGGATGGCGTGGAAGTGCGGGTAGTTGACGACTCTGGCGAAGACGTCCGCTGCGGCGAAGTTGGGGAGTTGATCATTCGCAGTGATTATCTTATGAAGGGATATTTAAACCGCCCGGAAGCTACCCGTGAAGTGGTGAAAGATGGCTGGTTTCATTCCGGAGATATGGGATTCGCTGACGATGATGGTTACCTTCACATTATCGACCGTAAAACAGACATGATCGTAAAGAGCGGTTTTAACGTTTACCCGGCAGAAATAGAGGAACTTCTGCGTGCTCATCCATCCATTAAAGAAGCCGCCATAATCGGGATTCCCGATTACGTTCAGGGCGAAGAGATAAAAGCCTGTATAGTCATCAACGAAGGTGAGACACTGTCCGCTGAAGACTTAGCCTCCTACTGCAAGGAAAGACTGGCGAAATACAAATGCCCGCGCTATATCCAATTTTATCAACAGCTGCCTGAAAGCCCTTCTGGTAAAATACTCAAGAATAAACTCAAGAACTCGAGTTAGGGGTGGGGGGAGAATTCCGCAGGTTTCACCTACGGCTACTATAATTTATCCCTTTCGGGTATTGAATGGATTAGTTAATTACTTAACCCATAACCTTCCGTAATATCAGCCATTTTTCTTGACTTAAGGAACTTTATACCTTAAATTTACAGTTTCAAATCAATAGAGGAAGTAATGCGAATTGGAGTACTCACAGGAGGAGGGGATTGCCCGGGCTTAAACGCTGTCATCAGGAGTGTTACTCGCCGTGCAATAGTGACTTATAATTGGGATGTTTTAGGTATCCAGAATGGTTGGAGTGGGTTGATAAAGGGTCATGTCGAGCCGCTTTCTCTCTATTCTGTCTCTGGAATCTTGCATCGCGGCGGTACAATTTTGGGTACATCTCGCACCAATCCCAAGGATAACCGTGATGATTGGTCCAAACTCCAACATCACCTGAAGAAATATTCTATCGATGCCATAGTCGCAGTGGGCGGTGAGGACACGCTTTCGGTTGCATTGCAGTTGCATCAGGATGGAATGAAAGTCGTCGGCGTGCCCAAGACTATCGATAACGACATCAAGGGCACCGATTACACTTTTGGTTTTAACACTGCGGTTTCCATCGTCACTGAAGCTATAGACCGCCTGCATACCACTGCGGAATCCCATCATCGCATCATGGTGGTGGAGGTTATGGGACGGCATTCAGGCTGGATTGCAGTTCACGCCGGAATTGCCGGTGGCGCTGATGCTATTCTAATTCCTGAAGTGCCGTTTGACATAAAAGACCTCTGCAAACAGCTCAAAAAACGCCACGAACACAAACGATTCTCTATTGTGGTTGTATCCGAAGGCACTGTTCCCAAAGGGGGTAATGTGATACTCCAGAGTGAGAAGAAAGATGCTTTCGGACATGTACGTTTAGGTGGAGTCGGTCGCATTGTGGCGGATGAAATCGAAGAACGCACCGGCATCGAAACCAGGTTGACGGTGCTGGGTCATACACAGCGCGGAGGAAGCCCCACTGCTTACGATCGCATTTTAGCCACGCGTTTCGGTGTACGTGCCGTGGATGCGGTTAAAAAAGGTGATTTCGGCAAGATGGTCGCTTTGCGTTCTGAAAACATCATAACCATAAAACTCGAGGAAGCAGTCTTAGAGAACAAGGTCGTGGATATGGACCTGTACGAGATTGCTGAACTGTTCTTCGGGTAAACTTTGAAATTTCAGGAAACCATGCCATCTCTACTTGACCTGCGCCCTGATTACATAAAAAACAAGTTAGGCGAAAACAGCAATATATGCTTAATTGGCAGCCATCCGATCATCAGCGCTTTGCGTGATGATAACGTCATGGTCATGGCCTGTAACACTCGCATCAAGCTCGTGATTCCGGGAATAATGCGCGCCGCTGAAGAATTGGATGCAATTATCGGTTTTGAGTTGGCAAAGACCGAAGGACACATCGACGGCGGTTACACCGGTCAGACGCCGCAGATCTACTTTGACACGATTGTAGGCTATGCTGATCAGATTAACTTCAGTAAACCGTTCTTCATTCACGGTGATCACATTACCGTCAAGGACACTTCCGAAGAGGAGATTCAATCCTCAGAGGCGCTGATAAAGACGGAATTGGAAGCCGGTTATACCTCCTTCGCCATAGACGCATCCTTCAACGAACTGAATGACAACATCAGCATTACCACCAGGCTGGCGAAAGCTTTAAGCGATATGCAGATCGGTCTGGAAGTGGAAGTCGGTGAAGTCAAATCTACCGGACAGGAAGCTGAGATAACCACCATAGAAGAAGCCACCACCTTCATCGATGGGCTGAAAAGTAACGGACTGAATCCCGATCTTTTAGCTATCAATAACGGATCGAAGCACGGGAACTACAAACCCGGAGAAGAGGTTCACATCGATCTGCAGCGCACCGGTGATATATTCCGGGCGATTAAAGGGCATGGAGTATGTATCGCTCAGCACGGCATAACCGGCACGCCACTACACATGATGGGGAAGTTCACCGAATACGGCATCCGCAAGGGTAACGTGGGGACTCTCTGGCAGAATATTGCTCACGCGCACCTGCCGGAAGACCTGATGACAGAGATCAAAAAATGGGTGGAAGATAACAAGTCAGACATTAAAAAAGCCACCAAACCGTTTAAAGAAAGAATCGATTCTATCGGTGAGAGCTACCGCCGTGAAATAGAGGAACATGCTTACCGGGAAGCCTGCGAACATATTAAGGCTTTCCGCGCGGTTGGATCAGCTTCACTGCTAAAGGAGAAGGTAAGATAAAACAGAAATTCTCCGTCAATGGCTTCGGTGATGTATGGGGGGTCAGATCCGACGGAGTCCATTTAATACGGAGGCGATATGGCAATTCGCGTAGGAATTAACGGATTCGGTCGCATCGGGCGGCTGGTTTACAGGGTAGCGTACAGAGACCCGAACTTTGAGTTCGTCGGACTCAACGATTTAACGGACGCCAAGACATTGGCGCATCTGTTGAAGTACGATTCAACGCATGGTAGATTCCCGGGCATGGTTACCTGCGATGGGGAAAATATCATCGTCGATGGAGCGAAACTACCTGTAATGGCAGTCCGAAGCCCTGCCGAAATTCCCTGGGGGGATCTGGGCGCAGACATCGTAGTTGAATCAACCGGCGTTTTTCGCCAGAAAGCACAACTTGAAGATCATCTAAAAGGTGGAGCATCAAAAGTCCTCCTGACAGTTCCTTCCAAGGATGAAATTGATGCTATTATAGTTTTAGGCGTAAATGATGCGGAGCTAAAGGCGGAACACAAGATCATTTCCAATGCTTCCTGTACAACCAACTGCCTGGCTCCTTTGGTAAAAGTACTGCACGATGCTTTCGGCATCGAACACGGCTTGATGAGTACGACACATTCTTATACCAACGACCAGAGCGTCTTAGATATGCCGCATAAGGATCTGCGCCGGGCTCGTTCTGCTGCAGTATCCATCATTCCTACAACCACTGGCGCAGCTAAAGCAGTCGGCAAGGTCATTCCCGATCTCAAGGGGAAATTAGATGGCATGGCTTTCCGCGTGCCGGTAATGGATGGATCGATAGTGGACCTGACTGCTGTTGTGAAGAGAAACGTGACTGCTGAAGAGATCAATCAGGCGGTAAAAACCGCCGCTGAAGGTCCTCTTAAGGGCATTTTGGAATACACCGAAGACCCCATAGTTTCTGCTGACATAGTGGGTAACCCGCATTCGTCTATCTTCGATGCTTTATCAACCAGCGTTATGGGCGGTAATTTGGTGAAAGTGCTATCCTGGTACGATAACGAATGGGGTTATTCTAACCGTGTTGTGGATCTCATCCGTAAGGCAATGAGCTTATGAATAAACTGACCGTAGATCAGTTGAAATTAGAAGGTCAGCGAGTCCTGGTTCGAGTTGACTTCAACGTCCCCTTGAACGATGACGGATCGGTGCGGGATGATATCCGCATCAGAGCTGCTCTGCCAACAATCCGCAAGATTTTAGATGATGGCGGCAGAGCCATTCTCATGTCTCACTTAGGCAGACCCAAAGGGGAACGCAAATCTGAATTCAGCCTTCAGACCGTGGCTTCGCATCTTTCCAAACTGCTTGATAAGCCAGTTGAGTTTGTGGGAGACTGCATCGGTTCAGATGTAGAAACCCGGGTCGGGAAATTACAGAATGGTGAATGCCTCCTGCTGGAAAACCTGCGTTTCCACAATGAAGAGACCAAGAATGATTCCGGCTTCGCCAAAGCGCTGGCGGATCTGGGTGACGTCTATGTAAATGACGCTTTCGGTACTGCACACCGCGCTCATGCTTCAACCGAAGGCTGCGCGCGCTATTTTAAACAGCGCGCTGCCGGATACCTGATGCAGAAGGAGTTGGATTTCTTAGGCAAAGCCTTAGAAAACCCTCAACGACCCTTCATTGCTATCTTGGGTGGAGCCAAAATCTCCGGCAAGATTGAAGTCATCAAGAATCTGCTGCTCAGGGTTGATTCGTTACTGATCGGTGGTGGGATGACTTTCGCTTTTCTCAAGGCGAAAGGCTTTGAAATCGGTAATTCACTATTTGACGAGGAGACTCTGGGAGTTGCTCAAGAGGCGTTGAGATTAACGGAGAAATCAAAAGCGCGCTTCATGCTTCCCACCGATACTGTTGCCGGAGATAAATTTAATGCTGAAGCGCAAGTCAAACAGATGCCTGCTGAAAATATCGAAGCTGGATGGATGGGTCTGGATATAGGCGCTGAAACTTCTCTGGCTTTCCGTAAGGAGATTCTCGGCGCCAAGACCGTTGTCTGGAATGGTCCTATGGGAGTATTCGAAATGATTCCTTTCGCAGGTGGAACCAGAACGGTGGCTGAAACATTAGCGGAAGTGACCGCCAAAGGCGCCACCACTATAGTTGGCGGAGGTGATTCCGCGGCGGCTATGGCTCAGTTTGGTTTGGCGGATAAAGTCAGTCATGTATCCACCGGCGGTGGTGCTTCGTTGGAGTTCTTAGAAGGAAAGGAGCTGCCTGGCATCGCTGCTCTATCGGATCTAAAATAATAACATAAACTAACAACTGTATAGTGGTATCAAGTGCAGTTGCTTGACACCTAAGTCATAAACTACCAAATATGCGAACGAAATTTATCGCGGGAAACTGGAAGCTCAATCCTGTCGATGGACAACAGGCGAGGGATCTCTGCCGACAACTTAAAGCGCGGTTAGCTCCATTTTCCAAAACTATGATCGCCGTCTGTCCGCCATTTGTGGGGCTGGGCATGGTGAATGAAGCCTTCAGGGATACTAATATCGCTGTAGGAGCACAGAACCTGTATTGGGAAGAAACAGGGGCTTTTACCGGCGAAATTTCAGCACCAATGATAAAGAGCGCCGGATGTACTTATGTGATCATAGGACATTCGGAACGCCGTCAATACTTCGGTGAGACCAACGAAACCGTCAGACTTCGAACCCAAGCAGCGTTAAAAGCGGATCTCCTGCCCATAGTCTGCGTCGGTGAAACCTTAAATGAAAGGGAATCCGGCGTTTTAAAGGAAGTTGTCAGCGAACAGATCCGGGAAGGCTTGCGGGGGTTTAGTGAAGCAGAAATCAGCAAGGTGGTTGTAGCCTATGAACCGGTTTGGGCTATTGGGACGGGTAAGACTGCTTCTCCAGCTCAGGCACAGGAGATGCACCAGTACATACGCGAACTCTTAGCTGAAGTTTTCAGTCAGTCAATTGCTGATAAAATGCTGATCCTCTACGGAGGCAGCGTCAAACCGGAAAACGCCACTGATCTTTTAAGTCAGGCTGATATCGATGGCGCACTTGTTGGCGGCGCCAGTCTGAAGGCGGATTCCTTCGCGGGTATAGTCAGTTCAGCAGAAGAATTAATTTAACAACAAATAGAGACAATCATGATTTACACTATCTTTCTAACACTGCATATAGTAGTATCCCTGTTGTTGGTTGTGGTGATCTTACTGCAATCTTCCAAGGGAGGAGGTTTAGCCGGTTCAGCCTTTGGCGGTGGGGCGGGTGGTTCGTCCTTCTTAGGTGCGCGCGGCACAGCGACGTTCATGTCGCGGGCGACCACCATCCTGGCGATAATCTTCATGCTGAATTCGCTCAGTTTATCCTTCATAGTGAGCGGTTCATCTTCGCCGGTGTCAGTTACTCAGCAGGCAATTCAAAGTGAAGCGCAGAACCTGCCCCGCGTCGCTGGTGATGCGGATTTAGGTATGGGTGAAGTGCCAGCTCAGGAACTGCCGGTTGCGGGCGAATCTGCAGGTGGTGATCAGAGCGCCGGAGAGGGTCAGGAGGAGTGAGTCCCGGACAGGAGAGTAATCTTTCCCGGACTTCAGTTAATATTTAAAGGTAGCGCGGGGGCTTGTGGCGAAGCCATCCCTTCGGAACCCCCGCATCCGTTACTTACCCCTTCTCATCTAATACAGCAAGCAGCGTAGGGTAGGCTAAGCCTTTGAGGGCGCAGGCTACCATTATAATAAATGGCCGATTGCGCTGTTGCCATGGGATTAAAATCCCATGCCCGATTTCAAAACGTCAAGTGGATAAATCCACTGATCTGGTTAATTACGATAGTCGCTTCAGCGACTTTACTTAAAATTTGACCATCCGAAATTATTCGGATGGCAAAGGATCAGAACTACTGGATAATCAGTAGGGTATATTAAACACAGGCTACCTTTAAAAAATATGGTGGACTGCGCTCGTCCGCTAACCGACGGACGGACTTAGTCCACCCTACAATTACTGCTCAAATGCCGGAGTGGTGAAATTGGTAGACACACTATCTTGAGGGGGTAGCGCTCGCAAGGGTGTGCCGGTTCGAATCCGGCCTCCGGCACGGAAAAAACCGAACAGTTTGCTGTCCGGCTTTTTTCATTGTGTTGACTTATTCTTATACTTTTATTATTCCACCCCACGCTTCCTCAAACCTACCCAAAAAAACATCCACTGTCGTATCGTTTAAGACAACAACGTCTGCCTTTTTAACCTTCTCTTCAAGCGGCATCTGCGCTGCCATGCGCTGAAGGATTGTCTCACGTGGGAACTCATCTCGCCGCATTACTCGCTGAATGCGCAATTCCAGCGGTGCGTTTATCACGATAATCTTATCAAAAAAGTCCTCCAGACCCCATTCAAATATTAGTGCAGCGTCAACTACAACGATGCCATGCTCGTGTTCAATTTTACTAGCTCTATTTTTAATGTTATCAACGATAAACGGATGAGTGGATCTGTTAAGTTGAAGCAAGGTATCTTTATCGCTGAAGACAACCACTCCCAATTTCTGCCGGTTTATCTCTCCATTTTCGTTCAGGACGTCATCACCGAAAGCCTCAATGATCAAGTTCTTTATTGACCGTTCTCTAAGGGCTTCATACCCCAACTGATCCCCGGAAATAACTTGTATCCCCTTAGATTTCAGCCATTTCGCAGCTTCGGAAACCCCACATCCCGATCCACCTGTCAGACCCACCTTCATCAGCGTACGACCGCTAATTTTCCCCAGAAGGTATCACCGGCGCCGGAAGCGTAGTATAAATATACCCCGGACCCAACCTGCTCACCGTATTCGTTGTCCAGATACCAGCGTAATCCACCACTCACGTTTCCGGTCGTCCTCAAGGTTCTAATCAAGATGCCTTGCAGTGTCAGTATGCGGATTTCAACGTCCTGGGTGAGATTGGAAAAGACCACGCATTCCTCACCATCCACCAGTATGCCATTCCTATATGGGTTCGGGTAAACGAAAGTTCGCTGCAGGTTTGGTTGAGTGAAATTAATCGTTGCCGAATTATGCAGGCTGTCCAACGCAATACCACCTTTGCTGTGCAGATCATAAGCAGTAACGCGATAGATTTTCCCCATCGAACCGATCGGCGTCTGTGAACTAATCTGTAAACGGACGCTGCTGCTAATGGAACTATCCACATCTGCGGATGTGATAATAATTTGATCGGGCGCATCCAATCCCGAAATAGGGTCAGCCGTTATTTGATAATTGCCCTTATCCACCAATTCAGTGGAATCCATTTCATCAGAGAAGAACATTGTAACTTCGTCGAGGGTTGAACTTGGATGAGCAGCCATTAAATAGGGAGGATCTAAGAAATCCTTGAGTACGATAAATCTCAGAGTATCCGATAGCGCCGTGAGTTGGGATCCCTGCTGATCAAGGATTCCACTAAGTACCAACTTGAAAGTAGTGTCCTCTGGTACGCTAAAAATCGCTTTATCAAAGGTGAGCACTGCTCTGGTATCATTAGCATCTGAAACGATGGAATTGGGTTGGACTAAAATGTCTTTGATCCAGTAGTTGTTGGGATCGATGAATGATGATCCCATGGGTTCACTGAATTGCACCGTGACGAACGCAGGCGAAATGAAGATGGCGGTATCCTGGACGACGTAGGGCGGTTCGTTGGGAGTGGCGCTTATCATCACCGATTTGGGGCCATCCGGCGATTGGTAACCGCTCTGGTCGTAGGTCGATATGGCGTAGTAGTAAGTGGTATCTTTGATTACCACAAAATCGGTGAAGGTGGAATCCGAAAGGTTAGGGTTGGTGATCTCCGTTAAAAACTCAAGGCTATCCGGATTGGGGTATGTGGATTTGTAGATATTATAAGCATCTGCAGACTGGATGGGCGTCCAGAAGAGATTGATCCTGTCCGGTTCAGGTATAGCTCTGAAATTTAAAGGCGGCGGTGGGCCCGATGACCAATTTCCTACTTCCTCAAATATCCTGACTTCAGTGCCGGTGTTAATCATGATCTCGTTGTGACCGTTCCTGTCGAAATCACCAATTAACGCGTTATTGCTTTCACATTCGGGATAATACCAGATCACTTCGTATGTTTCGTCTATCTCATTCCAGCTTACTACGTATAGATCCGGATAAACACACACGATAATCTCGTCTTCAGGTCCAGCATACACGTCTCCGGAAGAAACGCCGGATGCATGATTGGAAGGGCTTTCCGCACCGAAGAAGTACAGGGTGTCAACGAGGATATAACTATCGTTGGTATCGTTCTCGAAAATGTAAAGTGCCCAGTAACGCTTATTTGCCTCATGCTCCCCGGTGATATTTGTCTCAGTGTGTGCCAACGTTGCAAATTGTATGTTTCCATCGCCGTTGAAATCGCCATCAGTTAAGAACTCGCCGGTATCCAGAAGAGGAAGAGAGGTTGACCAGTTTACCTGGAAAGAACCGTTGGACTGGCGTTCATAAGTGTAGAGGTTGCCATCGTAATCACCGAATAATAACTCCGTCAAACCGTCATCATCATAGTCGGCAGCCCGGCAATACGGCACCGTAGAATTTGGCGTAGGGTTTATGGGATTTGTCAGGTTCTGCTGCCATTGGATCACCCCACCACCCCAGTTGAGCCACACCTGGTATTGACCTCCTGAACGGAGGATAACTTCCCCCTGCCCCCCACCCGGAATTATATCTAAGAGCTTCGTTCCCCATACGTCCCCAGAATCGGACCATGCAACATTGTCCGGTTGAGGAAATCCATCCACCTGCGTCGCTTCGAATATCTTCGTTCGTCCTGCGTACAGAGTCAATAATTCCGGTTTATTATCCGCATCGCTATCACCGATGGATTTGGGTATCTCCTTGCCAAAATCTAAGTCTATATCGTCAAATACCCAGTTTGAAGCAGCCTCATAAACTCGGAGATCAGCCTTAGCGCCGTTTTCGTCAATGGTATCTGCCCACACTTCTAAAAAGCCGTCATTATCGAGATCAGTTATATCTTCCAAAAAATGACTGGGAGGTATTTCCGGCGCTGGAAGCTCGACGAAATAATTGGTATTCATGGACATAACTGTGAGATCGATAACGCCGAAGACGGCGGTGCTGTCCATCAGACCGGTTGAGTTTATCACCCAGACATAATAACTATATATATTTGGCGACAAGTTATTTCCTAAAAGTATTATATGCTCCGTTGTCTCGTAACCGGAAGTCTGAAATATCCACGATGAAGTTCCCGATCCCAATAACCATACTTTACCCGTAGTGAGATCATCGGTGGTAAAACTTAACAGATATGATGGTCTATCAGCATCCAGGATAGGAACAACGGTGAGGTCAGAAATGATCGGTGGCGATGGATCGAAATATACCACCACGCGGTCATCGACATGATTACCGAAAATATCGCTTACTTCCAGTCTAATGGTGTAAGCGGTATCCAGCGGTTCGCTGTTAACCCAGCTCACCAATTTGTCGTTGATGATCTGAAATCCTTCCGATTCCTTGATCAAATTCCACTGAGATGGATTCTCACCCGCGCCGGTGTAAACCTTGAAATCCTGAATATAAACGCCTCCTGCTGTTCCTATAATTTCAAGCGTATCGGATTCCGTGAAACCTTGAGACATTATCGGACTGGTTATGTCCGCGATAAGCGCTTCGTTCACTAAGACGGCATTGTCCGCTCGCAAAATCCCCTGTCCGTTTTCCGGATCCCACCCCGGGATTCCGACGTCTTCGGCGCTGCCTAATAGCGCCGAACGGATTTCGTTGTAATTCCAGTCAGGATGCTGGGAAAAGACCAATCCCGCCACCGCAGAAGCAAAGGGAGCTGCGTATGACGTCCCGTTTCCACCCTGAAACATACCGTAATCGTGACCGTTGATCGCTGACACAATATTAGCTCCCGGTGCTAGCAAATCCAGCGACGTCCCAAAGCTCGAAAAGGTTGTCTTCTGGCTGTTCTCATCGCAAGCGCCCACGCACAACGTAGGACCAAAAGCTGCGGGGAAAATTATCGCTGCTGAACCGCTGTTGCCGGCAGCAGCGACCATCAAAAGCCCTCCATTTGCCGCATAGTTGATCACGTCCTCAAGCATGGGGCTCACCTGTGTATCCCCGAAGCTCATGTTGACCACGCGAGCACCGTTATCCAAGGCATACAACAGCGCAGAAGCTACGTCATCTTCCTGCAGGAAACCACTCATGTTCCCCGCTCGTAGTATCATCAACGGGCAGTTGGGCGCGGCGCCAGCCACTCCGACGCCATTATTCATTACAGCACCGCATACGCCGGAGACAGCAGTTCCATGCCCCATCTCATCTGATGGGTCATTATCCCTCTCCAGATAATCCCCACCTGAGGGAAAGGAGGGTGCATCCACAAAATCCCAACCTAAACTGTCATCGACAAATCCGTTGCCATCGTCATCGATACCTGGCTGTCCGTTGACTTCCAATTCATTGCGCCAGAAATTATCCAGCAGATCAGGATGATCCATCTCACATCCCGTGTCAATAATAGCGATGGGAATCTCTGCAGAACCTGTGGTGACGTCCCAGGCGCCGGCAATATGAATTTTCTGCAGACCCCATTGGCTATAATATTGAGGATCGTTGGGAATAAAATGCGACCTGAGTAACCGGTTCGGTTGTGCCCAGCGCACTGACGATAGTAGATTCAAATCGTCTAGGAAGGCTGAAACCTGATCGTCTTTATCTTGCGGAAGACGTATCAGCAGGTAACGCCCGAACGTTTCATGTCTTTGAGCAGCAGAACCGACAGCGTATTCTGTCAATGTGCCCGGGAAGCGGTTTATCAAAGCATCTAAATCGGGGATGCTGGTACGAGTCTCAGCCGCTCCTCTTGTAAGAGTAATGATTTGGTCGGCTTCCAGGAGAATTTCGCGCGGTGAATCCAGCGCTCCGGAGGTAATGGGCAGACATAGAATGAACAGAATTCCGAGTATGAAACTGATAGCTCTTATCTTCACAGTCATTGTCTTTCTATTTGTCTAATGAGGGGATTGTTTATGTCTTTTCAGGTGATATTATAACTCAATCAACTCACGTGGTGATTTAGTCAGTACTTCACAGCCATCCGTTGTAACCAGGATGTCATCTTCGATCCGTACACCACCAAAACCCGGTATGTAAACTCCGGGCTCGATGGTGAACACATGACCCGTCGTAAGAACGTCATTGGAGAGAGAATTTATCCTGGGCTCTCCATGAATATCCAAACCCAATCCGTGACCTAATCCGTGTCCAAAGTGATCAGCATACCCTTCGTCCCGGATCACCTTGCGGGCGATCTCATCAAGATCTTTCGCTTTCATACCCGGACGAACGGCACGCATCGCCGCTTTTTGAGCAGTCCTAACTAGATTGTAAATGTTAATAAACTTTGAATCGGCTCTTCCAACGAAGACCGTCCGCGTCAAGTCGCTCGCATATCCCTGATAAACACCGCCCATATCGATGGTTACAGGTTCGTTTGCCTTAATTTTACGATCACTGGCTATGCCATGCGGCAAAGCGGACCTGGGTCCTGATGCGACTATGGGATCGAAAGAATCACCGTCAGCGCCCTTTTTCTTGTGCAGATAAGATATTTCCGCGGAAATGTCCAGTTCGTTGATGCCCGGCTTGATCAGAGGTAGTATTTCCGCAAATACTTGATCGGTAATTGCCGTTGCCTGCCTGATTATATCAATTTCCGATGGTTCCTTGACAGCAGCAATCTCCTCGATGACCTTCTCTGAAGGTATCCAGTCCGTATTGGGAAAAATACTCTTATAAAGATTGAAAGTCAGAACGTCAAGATAAGCAGCTTCAAAACCAGTTCTACCCTTTAACTTGTAATTATGGCGCTTTAGTTCCTTGAAATAATCTGCTTTATATATTATAACTTCTGCATCATGAACCTGCTGTGCAGCCTGTTCCTGGTAGCGGAAATCTGTGAAGAAGCGCACCTTTTTAGGAGTTATTATTTGAACCCCCGCACTTCCTGAAAAACCGCAGAGGTAACGGATATTGGACAGATGTGTAACTAAAAAGTTATCGAAGTTGAGTTTGGTGAGTTGTCTCTTCAGGCGGAGGATTCGACTCATCGCCTATTCCATTTTCTCGCTCACAGCGTTATCCCGGCGGCTTTCGAGATCAGCTAAACGTTCTTGATATGATTCGTTATCAGGATCAGTTTCAAGAAGTTTCTGGTAGATCTCAATTGCTTCGTCGAACTTCTTCTGAGTGGCGTATAATTCGCCGAGAGTTTTTGTGGCGATTTTCTTCTTGGGGCGTTTGGATTCTGCGGTTACTTCATCTATTTTATCTAAATTCTCATCGGATTCCACGTCTGCTTGCGATGTTTCTTCCTTAACAGAATCATTTAGGATTTCATCCGTTTGGGTAGTTTCGATGGTTTGGGACGTCTCTTCTGTTTGATTGTCATCGGGTTTTGCATCTAAACCGAAGGGATCTTCGTCATCTTCTACCTTTTCAGCATCTGCAATCTCTTTCGCTTCAGCTATCACTTCAGCGTCCTCGGATTCACTATCTGAGACTTTGGATGGCGCCTGGGGTTTTTCAACCGCTTCTTCACTTATTGGCGGGACGTCTTTAGTCTTTGCTTTTTTGACTTTATCCGTTTCTGTTTCTTTTATCTTGTCAAGTTCTTCAGTTGTCTCGACCTGGCCATTATTAGTCAATTCTTTAATGATCTTTTCTGTTTCGTCAACGTCAACCGAGGAAACCTCTTTTTCGTCTTCAGTCGGAGGTGAATCAACAGCAGATTCATCTTCTGGTTCCTTATCAGATTCAGCTTTTTCCGATCCTGGTTCTAAAGCATCAACTTCCTCCGGCTCTGTCACACCTTCTGCAGTAGAAGGTGATTTACTACCCTCTTCATTGAGGCTATTTGTAGAAGCAGTTACTTCATTAATAAGTTTATCGATATCCGCGGCGTCAATATCATCTTCCGCAAGTATTTCATCAGTTGAAGATAGTAACTCCGCTTCGATCTCATCCTCTAATTTGTCAGCTTCAATAGGAGGTTCTGTATTTTTATCTGATTCCGCCGGAGTAATATCAACGGTTTCTTCGTCACCTGCTTTCTGATCGGTAACCTCAATCTTTTCCTCTAATTTATCAGTTTCAGCAGGGACTTCGGTATCCTTATCCGGCTCAGGCAAAGCAATATCAGCGGTTTCTTTATCAACTACTTTCTGGTCGGAGCCTATCTCGCTTGACAGCGTTTCTTGCTTACCTTCTGGTTCTTCTCTCTGTGCAATAACGGCAGGTTCTCTTGCCGGTTTTGATATAACCTCTGGTATCATCAGAGGATCTATAGAGGTAATGCGTTCCCTGACCTTTTCCAGTTCATCTATCTCTTCGGTTTGTTTCTTTATCTTCTCCATCAGACGCAAAAGCCCCAAATGGGTCGGATCTTTGTCCAGACCTTTGATGGCGCATTCTTCGGCGTCACTGTGAAAGCCGTTAAGCAGGTAACTCTCACCTAAGATCATCAGACCCGAGACATAATCCGGGTAATCTTCGATCCCTGAACTTAGGATTTTTTCAGCCTTCTCCCAATCGCCGAGCTGGATATAGCACTCGCCCAACCGGGCGAAAAGCAGAGGAGATTTCTTCATCTGCTTCTGCAGATGTTTTATTTCAATCTTTACTTTCGCATCTTCATCAAACATGTCACTATCCGCATTTTCACACCGTAAATGTACGCTAATCAAGGATGAATGTCAAGTCTATTTTTCACATTGCTTGACCCCCATAAGCAGGTGAGGCCAAAACGGCAGCAGAGACCTCTCCAGCACCGTTCTCCCTCAATTTAACTGCAATTGCGTGCAGAGTTGCACCGGAAGTTGCCAGATCGTCAATAATCAATACTCGCTTCTGACGAATAATAGCAGGATTAGCTACTTGAAAGGCGTCTTTCAAATTCTGCCAGCGCTTACTGCGCCCCAATGCAAATTGCGGCGGCGTGTTTATGACCCGCAGCACTTCATCGTCGATTTCATCAATACCGTACTTTTGTGCAACTACATCCGCAATGAGTTCACTTTGATTAAAACCACGCGACCGTTGCCTGGCAAGATGTATGGGCACAGGCACTAACAGATCTGCGCAGAATATCTTATCCGGATGCGGAAGAGCAGAAATCCACTGATCAACCAACAGCTCTGCAAACTCCGGGCGACCGTGAAATTTGAAGAGATGGATTATCCTGCGGAGTCTTTCTTCGTAGTCCCAACCGATCCACAACCTATCTAATACGCCTCTTAAGGCGCGGAAAGGCGTACCGCTGCGGTCAGGAAAAACCGGAAGTGCAGCCCAACATGAGTCACACAGGTAGGAACTACTCCCGTTTAAGGAATCACTGCAGAAAATACAAGTATCAGGTATGAGAATCCCGATTAAATCGTCATAGATAATTTTTAGTTCTTTCACCTTCATCGGGATTATGAAACGAATCGAAATCCGTCGGCTTATTTTCCTCTCTTCAACACATGCCAACACTCCTCGTCACCACGAGGAATGCACTTCTCAATGGTATAATCGAGAGCAGGGTTAAGTCCTTTCACGAGGGCCACTTCCATCGCCGTATGAGCCGCGCACGTTTGCGGGCGAGTGAACGGATAAGGACATTTTGGTACGGTGATGACGAAGCGATCATCAGTCCACTCCGTAACTTCACCATCGGAACGCATGCCGTTGAATATTTTTACCAAAAAGAGCCCCACCTGCTGCAGATCCATATCACCCTGGCGCGAACGGACACGCCTGGCGATTTCCTGACCGTAATCGATGCTGACCTGCCTGATAAGCTGCAATCCTTCCTCACCGAAGCGGTCTTCGATGGCTTCGTACAGCTTACGAATGCGCGTCAATAGCCCTTTTAGGTTGCTCCTGTAGCGCTTATCCAGTGGTATTTCTTCGTACTCTAAGCAGTCCGGTAGTTTTATCATTGTTCTGGCTATGTGACTTCTGAAGTTTTTTTCCGGTAATGATTAGCCGCCGCTTTGAAGAGGATGTAACATACCAGTAGTAACAGAACCAAACCGGGCCATCCTCCTAAAGGGGAATCCATCAGCGCCAGAACGTTGGCATTTCCGGATATCACTATCGGGATCGCCATCAGGATGCCGACTATCGCTTCACCGGTAATCAACCCCGATGCGAACAGCAAACCTGCTTGATCGGATTTCGACTTAAGCTTGCTGAAGTTGGGTAATCCCGTAAACTTTCGGCTGCGCCTGCGCAGGAAATATGATATCAAACCTCCTATGAATATCGGTGTGGATAGTTCGATGGGCAGGTAAATTCCTACTGCAACCGCCAATATCGGCGCTCTGAACGAGGAACCTCGCCTTTCCAGGTATTTGTCGAAGGAGATTATACCAACGCCAATTAACGCTCCGATTAAAATCATATCCCAGGGCAGGTCGCCGGTGAAGACTCCCTCTGCGACGGAAGCCATCAACGTCGCCTGAGGAGCTGTCAACGGATTGGGATGAGCGGCGGTGGGTTCTCCGAATCCGTAAGCTTTCAACAGGAGCAGCAATACCGGAGCCATGACTAAGGCTGCCGACAATGTGCCCACAACCTCCATGATCTGTTGTTTATACGGTGTTGCGCCAAGTAAGTATCCGGCTTTCAGATCTTGCAGAGTATCCCCGGAAATGGCTGCTGCACAGCAGACAACGGCTCCGACCAGAATCGCTGCCGCTGGTCCTTCCCCATGACCGGCTCCCATCATCACTAATAGCAGCAGGGAAGTAGATAAAATCGTGGCGATGGTGACACCGCTGATGGGATTATTGGATGATCCTACCAGTCCAGCCATGTAACCAGCTACAGCGGAAAAGAGCGCCGCGGCTATCAGCATGAAGATGGTCAGAAACAGGGTTATCGCCACACCTTTGATCACGATCAGGTAGTAAGCGTAAAGAGGAACCATGCTGGCTGCCAGAAGAATGAAAACCCATTTCGTGGGAACGTCCCTTTCAGTTCGATCTATTGCGGTGCCATCCTGTGATCCACTGTAGGCGTTCAGACCAGCACGTATACCCTTAGTGATGGCGGATTTCAGACTTACCAACGCCCATAGACCGCCAACCACCATGCAGCCTACTCCTATATAGCGCACTTTTTCCGACCAGATCTCATAGGCGATATCGGTGGCAGATGTGAAATCTCCAGGGGGAGCTCCATTAAGAGCGTAGTAAATGGGTATGCAGATCACCCAGCTTAAGAATCCTCCCGAAAAGACTAATACGGATATATTCAATCCCACGATATAGCCCACAGAAACAAGCGCCGGGGAGAGGTTACTTCCGAAATAGAAGATGCTGCCGAACATTCTGCGAGCGCCTTCCAAAGTAGCAGCCCAGAAATGAAAACCAGTCTCACATAACTTGAAGAAAGCTCCGATCAACCCGGCTATCGCTATGTACCATACAGCAGATCCACCCTCTTCGCCGCTTTTCAAAACCTCAGCAGTAGCGATTCCCTCCGGGTAAAGGAGCTTGCCCTCAATGATCAATGCTCGGCGCAAAATGATGGTGAACAGCACTCCGATCAATCCCCCTAAACCGGCTATCAGGGTAACCCACACCCAGGGAAAAGTAGTCCAATATCCCATCAGAACCAGAGCGGGCAGCGTGAAAATAACTCCAGCAGCCAGCGACTCACCTGATGATGCCGCCGTCTGTACGATGTTGTTTTCCAATATGTTGTGCTTCTTGAAGAGACTTAAGACGCCCATGGAAATAACGGCAGCAGGTATCGATGCTGAGACTGTCATACCAGCAAAAAGACCTAAATAGGCATTGGCGCCGGCGAGCACGACTGATAGTAGAACGCCCAATATCAGTGCTTTTACGGTTATTTCCGGAAGCGATTGGGAGGCAGGAATTATGGGTTGGAAATCGTTACTGCTATTGCGGTCGTTCATCGAGGTTACCTTGAATTTTTTATGGGTGTCCTATGGTACGAAGTATCCGGATAAAAGTCAAGCGTTTTTCTGGGCTGGCAAAGATGGGGATAGGGGGGCGACACAAGGTTCCCGAAGGGGCAGGCGCTCCCAACGTGCGTAGGGGTCGATCTTGTGTCGATCCGCTTATCAGTTCTGAATTAGAAAAGCTTCTGGTCTCCGTTACACTAAGGACCTGACGCTACAGAGAAGGGGGCTTATGCTCTTTCGCGGGAGTGACTGTTTCGTGAGGTTAACACCCCGTCAAAAAAAGCCCTCTTGAATACCTCATAATAACTAATTCTCTGTCAATTATCTCAGCACTCGAGGTTATTTCGTATTTTATAAATCCTTAATAATCAATGTACAACGAGACATAATGGTTTTGGCATCCGTATTGCTTCTTAATCTGCGTCAGGTCATTTCAGTCAGCCGATTGACAAGACCTGATGCAACAATCAAAGCTGTCAGATTCTGGACGCGCTTCGTTTGCCAGAATGACAGCCTTAGATCATCCTGATAACATTCCTCGTTCCGTAAAAGATTCCTAATGGATACTACTGATAAACAATAGGGTGATAATTTTCGGTCTTTTTCTTTGGATTATATCAAGTGAATAGTTACTTTTCGAAATGGGGTAAACATAATCTAATCTACGCGTCCCTTCTCTTCAGGGATATAGAATAGAGATCATCATTGGAGCCATTCATGAACAAGATCTTGACATTTCTGCTGCTATCCGCGCTGATCACCACCCACGGTTGCAGCCTAAAAGAGCCGGGGACGCCCAAATGGGAAGTCGAGTTCACAGTTCCGTTGGCGGATCGCGTTTACGGGTTAGCTGAAATCATAGATGATTCCACCGTCATAGATTCTTCAGGCAACTGGGTATCCAACATCGGGGACACTCTCTATCTGAATTTTGGCGGTGATCTCGACACTGTAAAAGTGGAAGATAATCTCCAGTCAGAAGGGATCGATGACGTCCTGAAAGCTTATCTAGGAATTCGTACGGTCGATTCCCCCGGAGCTGACTCTGTATCCTTCCAGCCTGATCAATTAGTACCGGGTTATACCATAATTCCACCGTTCACTATCGATTCAACGCAGCAGGATCTGGATCCTTTCGATGAATATGATTGGGCTTATTTAAGCTGGGGAACTGTAACTATAACCGTTCGCAACGATCTGGCAGTACCGATTGATATACTGAACATAGTGGTCTTGAATTCATACGGAGATAACAACACGGTTATCGTATCCCTGCAAGTGACTGAACTGCTAAATCCCTCTGACGTCTATATTTCTCCACCTATGAACTTGCCTAACGGCCCGGAAGACATAATTGACAACGATATGAGCGTTTACATCAGTGGTCATTCTCCGGGTTCGCCAGTTAATCCGGTGACAATAGGGATAGATGATGCAATTTGGGTAACTGTGGAATTATCCGAATTAGGAGTCAAGAGTGCTCGTGCTCATATACCAGTGCAAACTTTCAGCAGTGACAGCCTCTATACTTTAGAGGAAGAGGATTCGATCCGTACCGCTCAGATAATGGAAGGTTCAGTCAACTGCACAATTTCTAATAACACACCTGTGATAACGATAGCGACCTTCACCCTGCCCGATTTCACCTTAAACGATATACCTTTTACCTATATCGATACTATCCAGGCGCTTAGTTCCATCACAATTACTGATTTTCCCCTGGAAGGTTATGAATTCTACCGCCCTGAACAGGATAATCTGGTCTATGGCGAAATAGTGGTGGATATAATAGATACCAATGACCCGATATACCCGCAAGCGCCAGCTTACGTTGTAATAGATTCCAACCAGACGGTGGAAGCTGCTTTCGAAGTATCCGATTTAGTCTTCAATCATTTCGAAGGGTGGTTGAGCAACACCGTGATCGATATCGAGCCACAATCCATCGCCATAGAGGATATCCCGGGAGGATTGGATTCATTGGATGCCGCTACGGCAAACGTGGATCTGCATATTATCAATGTCATCAATGGGAATATCAGTGTCGATCTGGTTTTCAACGCATATAAGGGTGGTTATATAGAATCCAGCTTTAGTGTTCCCACCATTCAAATACCAGCGGGGAGTGAGGGCAATCCAAGCATATCTGATGTTACCGTCACCGGACTTGAAACGATTGTAAACATCCTGCCTGACAGCATCATAACAACTGGAACGACAACCATAACCGGTCAGGTCGATATTGAAGACACCCAGTGGACTACCGGTGATTACCACATGTATTCGCCATTCTCATTGGCTATCGGTGAAAGCAGTCTGGAACCGGAGATCACCAGCATAGAAGATGGATTTGACGATTTCCTGAATGAAGTGCACCTGACCCTTCACCTGGAAAACCACGTTCCTTTAAGCGGAGAGGCGATCATTCGGGCGAGTTACGATTCGACTGAATTTGATAATCCCTACAGCACGGAAGTTGACACCTTTTTCCAGGTTGTCCTTCCCCAGCCTACTTTAGGCATCAGCGGCTTTGTATCAGAATCCGGGCTATCTGATGTGGCGTGCTTCCTGGATGATAATCAGATCGCTATGTTTGCTGGAGCAACGGAAGATCATCCGCTGTTTGTCGAAACGTTGGTAATTATAAATTCAACGAATGGACAGACAGTGCAAGCTCTGTCTTCTGATTACATAACCGTGGGCGCTCACGCTACAATATTAGTGGACATCAATTTCGAAGACGATGAGGAGGAATAAATCATGAAGAAAATATTCATCATTGCTCATATAGTACTGTCTTCGTCGATAGCGTTGGGACAGACAAGTATAAACGCTCGCAGCATGGGAATGGCAAATGCCTATCAAGGTATGGCCTCCGGCGCTGAAGCTGGCAACTGGAATCCGGCCAACTTAGCCATGCCTGGAGGACCCAGTATCAGTATTGACCTTCTCAACATCGGACTGAGCGTCGGAAATAACAGCTTGAATATAAATCTGTACAACGACTACTTCAGTAAGGACTACTTTGATGCCAACGGCAGTTGGGATTTGGCAGCGAAACAGGAAATAGTCGATCATATCAACTCCAGTGGTCTTGAGGGTTACACTCAGATACAGGTAACCCCGGTAGCGGTTTCCTTTAACGAATTTGCCGTAGCTGTCAATGTATTTGGATATATGACAGCAACTCTGCCGCAGGATTTATTGACCGTACCTTTGATGGGATTAAATGCCGATCCTGTCTATCTGGATGACATGGACGGTGAAGCTATAGGTGGTGGCGAAATTGTCGCGTCCTACGCCAGAAAAATCGACACCAAATGGCAATGGATGGAACATCTGGCGGTTGGCGGAAGCATAAAATACCTTATCGGAGAGTTCTATGCCGTAGTTGATCAGGCAAGTGGAACTCTGCTGTCAAGTACCGATTCCATTGCCATCAACGGCAGCTATCGCGCCATGATGGTTAATCCCTTCGATGACAAAGGCGAAGTCGGTCATGGATTGGGTCTGGATTTAGGCGCTGCTGCCAAAATTAACGAGAAATTGAACGTCGGGTTTTCCCTGCATAACATTTTCGGTAGCATCAAGTTTAAAGGATATGAAGAGTATTGGGGGAGTTTCGCCTTCAATCAGCCGGGAATCAACATAGATGAGTTGGATAATTTTGGTGATTATTTAGACAGCACCGCGGTTGATACGGATACCTCATTCACCTCATCTGAAGAATTGACCTACGTCATGCCGAAATATTTCGTCATGTCGGGGACGTACCAGCTTCGGCCGGAAGTTGTTATCGAAGCGGATTACAAACAGGGACTCAATAATGTTGCGGGAGGAACTACCAAACCGAGATTGGCGGTGGGAGCGGAACTACGCTATTTACCGGTACTTCCCATACGTATCGGTTTAGGATTGGGCGGCTTGCATGGAACCATGTTCGCAGGTGGAATTGGATTGGATCTGGGGGCATATAAGTTCGACATAGCCATCGCCAACCAGAGGGGGTTATTCAACGGTTCCAAGGGCATCAACTTCGCACTGTCGCAGCGGTTGGTGTTTTAGACTGCTTATTAATAGTTACCAAATGATAAAGACGGCTTGTGAGAGTCGTCTTTTTTTATTTCAATTGTGTCTGGATATCGGGCTGTTCCCATCTCCCGCTGGAGTAGTGCAAACGCTACCCGTCCTGTCATCCCTGCCTGCCCCTTCGGGGCGGACGCAGGGATCCAGAGGTATTCAAAACGTCATATAAGTTTTCCCATTCAGGATTTATTTGATCTATTAGTTTCAGTTTCCAGAGTTTCTTCTATTTTCTTAGTTGTTTTTCTTGCTTAATGGCATGTTCTATATCGCTAAAATCTTCGTGATAGACTACAGATTAATATTAATGACGTACTTTTTACACTTCTAGTTCTCTGGATTCCCGCGTACGCGGGAATGACAAATGCTTTGCATTTGGAAAGGGATAACACTTCCCCTACCGCACCACCACCATCTTGGCGACTTGACTGGCCAGTAGTGGCGGGTGGCCGGGACAGCTTTCCCGAAGGGACTGACGAAGTCAGGATGTCCCGGACTGGTTTTCTCTGTCCTCTGTTCTCTGTCTTCTGTTCTCTTATCCCTACCTCACCACCACCATCTTGGCAACATGCTGCCGGTGTGTGTTTCCAGTTTGAGGAAATAGATCCCTGAAACTAATTCTGATGGATCTATCTGAGTTGTATGTTTGCCGGTTGGAAGGTATGTATTTTCTATGGTTTTTATGTAGCGGCCCAACAGGTTGTAAAGCTCTATTCTAACAAATCCAGCCTCTATGATACTGTATGATATCAGGTTATCTGAAACTCCGGTGATAACGGGATGAAGTTCCGCAGGTCTTTTACGCGGATCAGGGCCTCCTAATGACCCATTAGCATTAACGTGTTTGCCGAAAATATCATGACCCCAATACGACTCATAGACGATAACAGCGCCGCCATCTTCATCAGGATCTGGTACTATATTCGGGTAATTAATGTATTCATCATCCTCATATGCAACCATAACACCAGATTCCCCCCACATTCTGTTTCCCAACGAATCTAAGCGTTGAGCAAAGAGGTAATCAGGCAGCCATGAATCATAAAACTCAAACACGCCGTAGAAATGCGGGTGTCTATAGGCGAAATTATGACGGCTATAGGTATGATAATCACGGAAGGTTCCCATAACTGCACCTGTTTGCCCATTCCAATAGAAATTACCCTGCATATCCATCTTTTGAGCGTAAATAGTATATTCATCATAAGAACTCCAGCCCAGGTAAAAGAATCCAGGTTCACCTCTGATTATTTTAGCCTCAGGTCTATAGCTCGCACCATAGTAAGACCATAATATATGACCTGCTGGATCTATTCGGCGAACAGTGTTGCCTATTCCGCTGCCTGTTTGTGCTATTACCCCTCCTGCCTCATCCGGTATTAACTGGTGAAACCAGGGACCTGTGTTATGAATTAATATTCCGTTATTTTGCCAGAGTTCATTACCTTCAGAATCCAAATGCTGCATCCAGAGTGAGCCGTAATTTCCAAAGGGTGAACGGTAATCACGCCAGCTTACGTAAGCACCACCACTACCATCGTGCGTTATTCGAGGATTGCTCTGCTGGTCAGGATTATCGCAGACAATTACGCCATCTTCACTCCAGATGTGTTGCCCTGATCCGTCAATGCGAAAGACATGAATATCAACTGAAGCGGAATGGGTAATTAGAAAACCGCCCGTTCCATCAGTACTAATGCCCATAGAAACGCCACCAGATTGTTCATCACAAACTCTTATGCCGGCATCACCCCACATCCGGTTACCTAAGGAATCGATCTGCTGCGCCCAAATCCCTTCATCGGATCCTAATTTGGCAGCAGTCGCAAATACACCACCATACTCGTCAGGTATTACTAAGGCGTATTGACCGGTGGTAGTTTGTGGCATTAAGTTTTGCGGTTCAGTTAATACAGGTTGACCATATTTGTCTATGATTTGATAGTAATTTCCACAAAGCGGTTGTCCTTCGTGATATAGGATAATAGTACTTCCATTTATAAATGGCAATGCAACTGGGTATCCCTGGTACACACCGGAGTCTGCTGCTACGGGCATGTTTTCTTCAATGGTGTCATATTCAAACCACCAGGCGTGGGTTGTGCCTGTCAGGGTGAGCACTAAGGCGGGAATTAATGACAAGAATATTTTGAAGCGCATGGCATCCTCCAAATGCAAAATGCAAATTTTCAGACTGGAAAAGAGTGATGATAATCAATATACAAAATAAATCACCAAAAGTCAAGTGGGGAGATTTTTAGGGGTAGGTTGTGCTAAATTGTCATTCTGAGCAAGCCGAAGGCGCAGTGAAGAATCTCGATAATAATTTGTAGGTTGGGTTAAGCACAGCGCAACCCAACATTTTGGCGGGTGGCCGGGACAGCTTGTGGCGAAGCCACCCCTTTGGGGATGTCCCGGTAAGCAGGGTGCCCCACCCCTTGGGGTGGGTTTCTTATCTAACGGCTATTCAAATACTCAACATATCCCTTGACTCTCCGCGCTTTTTGTTGTATATTGTATATATGAATATTCCACCGTCATTGCGAGGACGGCGCAGCCGGGCGAAGCAATCTCACAATCCCTGTACTGAATCCCGAATCCTGAATCCTGAAAAAACTTCTTGACATCCGACACATCTGTCACCCCCGACAAATCTGCCCGACAACCTAATCCACTGAAATACATGCAATTATCCACTAAAAACGACAAGTATGACGGAATTTGAAAATCCCAGCACGGACGGCGACACAAAATGTCGCTTCCCCGCACGAAATAAGAAAATTCACGCCGCCCCCACCGTCAAATCTGACGGTACCCAAAAGTGTAAAATAAAAACACCGGGGAAGGATTTTCACGTAGTGATGCCTATGGTAAAACCTTCGACCATTGGGTTATGAGCCCAACGAGCTACAGATCTTCCGGTCGGGTCGCCCGGCTTCTTCAGAGCCGGGTTTCTCCTATTATTCCGTTAAACCCGACCCTAAAGAGGTCGGGGCACCCTGCGAGACGAAGCATGCTTCTCCTTCACCCAATAGAAATCCCTCAAATGATCGTGTAAAAAACCGTTGAACATTCTGTAAATATGAAGTATCTTATCACAAATGCGATCTAATCAAGATGTATGAGAAGGGCTAAAACCATGAATTATCTTAGGATGCTTTTCATTTGTCTATGTATAGTCATTCAATTCGCTTTCGCAGCAGCTCTTGCCGCCGTTGGTGATGTAACGGCAGCATTCCCTGCACCGGGAACCTGTCCGACGGGCTTATCTTGGGATGGTAAGCGTCTCTGGGTTTCGGATCTGAAAACGGACACGCTCTACGCGATAGATAGAACGGACGGGACGGTTACTGATAAAATCGCAGCTCCGACCTTCAGACCGCTGGGTCTCGCCTTCGATGGCGAAGGATTATGGTGTGTCTGCGGTGAAGAGGAATTGCTGTATCGGATTATACCTAAAACTTCATTGGTAACTCATCGGCTGGAGTCACCGGTGGAAAAGCCTACTGGACTGGCCTGGGATGGTAAATATATCTGGGTGGCTAGCCGTAAGGCGCGTGAAATTCACCAGATCGATCCGGAAGACGGCACCACGATCAATTCATTTCCATCGCCTGCGCGCTATCCACAGGGGTTGGCGTTCGATGGCAAATACCTTTGGGTAGCAGACAGGGTCAGTGACAAGATCTACTTAGTCAATCCCACTGGCGGTGAAGTGATCGCCATGTTCGATGCACCGGCGCCGTACGCGTACGGCTTAGCCTGGGATGGGGAAAAACTCTGGAATGCCGACTTTCAATCTGATTCAATATATTGCTTAAGTGTTGGTGGTGACGACGCCTTTATCAGAAAAGAAGGAAAGAAACAGCGCGTTGAGTTCACTCATGAAGTGCGCAATTACGGACCGGGTATAATGGAAAGTCTGGACGTTTACATCGCCATTCCGGAGAATCTGCCGAATCAGGAACTACTTGGGAAACCAGTGTTTTCACCTGAACCGACCGGTTTTCTCAAAGACCGGTGGGGGCAAAAGGTAGCTCATTATCACTTTACGGACAGCCCGGCAGGTACCATAAACAAGGTATCCATGACTGTGGAAGCGGAGATATGGGATACCCGCTGGTTCATCTTTCCCGATAAGGTGGGGGCACTGGATGATATTCCCGCCGATATCCGCAAGGAGTACTTAGAAGATGATGATAAATTCTCCCTTGATCACCCCACCATACAAAAAGCTGTAACGGAAGCTGTAGGTGATGAAACCAATCCCTACTGGAGAATGCGCAGGATTTTCAACTATGTGATCGATAACATATACTATGAAATGTCCGGTGGTTGGAATACGGCTCCGGCTGTATTGGAGAGAGGTAACGGTTCCTGTTCCGAATACACGTTCGTGTTCATCGCTATATGCCGGGCAGCAGGATTGCCGGCGCGTTATGCGGGATCAATTGCCATTCGTGGTGATGATGCCAGCTTAGATGACGTCTTCCACCGCTGGGCGGAAGTTTACCTGCCCAATTACGGTTGGATACCTGTGGATGCGTCCAGAGGAGATTCAGCTTCACCTGAACATCAGGCAGATTCCATCGGACATCTTACCAACACCTACATAATAACCACCAGAGGCGGAGGAAATTCCGAGTACTTAGGATGGACGTACAATTCGGATGAGAAGTGGGTAACCAGGGGTAAGTGCAAGATATATACTGAACATATCGGCGAGTGGAATCCGATTGGAGGGGAATAGGCTATAGGGAATGTAGAATTTTGAATGGAGAATGCAGAATTTGGAATTTAGGTGGGAACAGGAATTATCATTCCGGACGAAGACCCGGAATCCAGAAAAACTGTCAGACGAGGGCGTCTGACAGCACTTTTAAATTGTACCCGCATGGTTAGCGAATCAGGAGGACAACAAGGAGACCCAATTTCGTAGGCGAGTAATTGGCTGGAGGAGTGGGTCATTGCAGTGAAGTTGATATGCTTCGTCCAGAGCTGCAGCAAATTCCGCCTGTGAGAGGCCGTCGCGGAGCTCGTTAATCTCAGCGGATCGAACCAACATAAAATGCTCACGAGAATCGGTATCGTCCAAGGTCGCGGGATCAGGCTTGCGCTGGCAGATAGCGCAGTTACACACAAGGTCAGGATACTGTTCGATACTTATACGCATCGCCTCGGGATCGATAACGTACTTCTTCTTGAGCCTTCGCACGTAATAACGTGGCGGAATCGCTCCTTCTACATCCATATCCAGGGTTGATAGCTTGTGTTCCCCGTAACAGATTCCACAAGCGAAGCCGGATAAGCCCGCATAGTGCAGTACGAGCGAAAACGCATCGCCGTACATAAGGATGACCGGCTTGCCATTTCTGCTAAGTTCATCAACCGCGTTGAAGACGACGCGGAGCGCGGCCGGGTCTTGGTCGCTTGAGAAGCCATCCGGCCACAAGAGGAATCCGTCCACTTCGGTGGCTATATAATCGGCGGCGATCTGCCTCACGTCTTTGTCCAGTACATGGGGACTGGCAAGGATCATAGCGAAGATGGGGAGTCCGCCGGCCATCGCCTTGGCCTGCCGGACCAGCTGAAGATTGGTTGAATGCCAACCTCGCGAGTGCAAAGTCGCCGTTGGGAAGTATGGCGCGACAAGACACATGGGCAGGTTACCCGATATACTCATTGGCTTATCCGCTTTCTGGACATATTTCTCATACTTCTTGTATTTGTCAGGGATAGCTACCAGCCTTGTTCTTTGGAAGTCCAGCACGTTTTGGACGAATTGGCTCATGGAGGCATCAGTGAAGTCGGCCGGCACTAGCGACCGGTCATTAGCGACCGCCGCTTTGACTATCCCTTGGTATACGTCATCGATCAGCTTTGAGTAGGAACGCTTAATGTCGCCCTTCTTCTTGCGCCCCACTCCGTCCCGCTCTGTGCGGCCCGTACCCTTGACCTTTACAAATCGTTTGAGGTGCGACGGATCGTTGGAAAAGATGTACGTCATTGGATCGATAAAGTAGGGTTTACGAAGTGAACCAACGAACTCAGCGCAAAAGGTGGAATAGTAAGACGCAATGTGTGCAGGAATTACCACACCATCATATGTGTCCCGATGACGCTTAAAAAGTTCCTTTTCCTTAGTCGGTCCCAGCCTGTAGAACGACCAGGGCTTTGGAGCGATCGGCAATGGCATCAGCTACGACTCCTATTTTGCTGGATTTCTTGTGTTGCGTTCTTTTCAACGTCTCTTTGAGAACGCGATAATGGCGTGGGCTGAAACATCCGTTTTTATTAGGCGGAATAAGGACTTTAGCGGACTCGGCAACTCCTATTAGGCCAACATCATATTTTTTAAACAGATCCTCTTCTTGCTCCGCGAGACGTGTCGCGAGTCTCCTTGGAACAGCGATGTACGACCGCTGAACAGCGAGCTGATTCAGAGCGGCTTGCTTGAAGGCGCTCCGCCAGTCAAGCAATTTTGTCTCAACTGCATATAGGCTCAATAGCGATGGTGTTCCGAAAAGCAGATCGATTCGCTTTCCAAAAAATGGTACTTCCCCAACAGTCAGTCCGACACTCGAAAAGAGCTTAAGCAGCGGCAAGTACATATCCACTTCTCTGCTAAATACCACCTTTAATGGCTTTCTTGGCATGCCTCATTCCCCCTCAGGTTCAATAACGCGGTGAACCAGCTTAAAGAATCGGCCGTCGAGCATCCACATTGCTGTGATAGACGAGAAAAATCCAACCAGCAGTGTCCCTAGAAGAAGTAACCATATTACCCACACTGCAAAGGGTGATTCAGCCCAAAGAAGTGCAACTGCAACCACTATCAATATTATTGCAGCCCAGAGAAATCCGAACGAAGCTCCGCTAACTTTAACAAGCCAACGAAAGTAACGCTTCACACGGTTTTGATCCTCAAGATCCCTTCCAAGTTCTCGTACGAGCTGTTGCTGCCCTGGTCGCTTGTAGATCTCTTCAATGGAGGTTTTATCTCGCTCCCGTTCTTCCTCGATGTCTGAATAGTGGACACTTGTACGTTGCACAAACCTGTCGTTGAGAATGCTAATAGCAACATTCTTCTGGCTCTCATATTCTAGGCATATCTTGTGGCGCCATGCGAGAATCCCACCGAAGGCCAAAGATAGTAACATTATTGCCAGTGAGGTGCAAATCGATAGAACTTCCTTATTGTCGATTATAAATTCGTTCATAGGGAAAGAACCGATTTTTTTGCAAAGACAGGATATTTACGGTACACGTACCTCAGCAGGTCGAAGAACGGCATGAAATTAAACCTGCGCTTAATCTGTTCAAGTCGTTGACACCGTTCGGTGTCGAGATTTTCGTAGATATCTCTTGCAGCCTCCCGCCCTGCTTCTGTAAGTTCGAAATCTCTTCGCGTTGATCGCTTGACCAAGTTAAAACCAAAATCCTCCAGAAACGCATCCTCGTCGCCACCCTCATACTCGTTGCCAGAAGGCACTTCGCTAACATAAATTAGCCCGATGTCTTCGGCAAAATCGAGGTCATCATATATATCATCCAAGCATGGTCCAAAGTCGTAAGCTTTAAAATTGTAAAGGTTTGGAATGTCTTCATAAAAGGCACCTTCCTTCCATAGCAAGAACAACAGTTTCTGCAAACGAGTAATACCTCGCACTGGCTCGCACTTTTGTCCGCTGCCACCTGGCGCATAGAGAAGTGTCAGTACTATATCAAGCCCATTTTCGATTGGTCCGGAAGATCGTATGCTTGTCTTTGAGATCATTTTATAAACCTAAGTATTGATAATTTGGCATTTATCACACCACATCGGCTTCATTTCCTGTCCCCACTTATGCGAATAGTAGGTATACCTTGTCGGCTATTCTTATACTATCACTTCTCAGCACCTGACTGATCCCACAATTTACCATAATATACCAAGAAGCAATCACTTTGTCAAGCTAAAATAATAAAAAACACAAAAATTCTCACCTCGCGGGTAGCCGGGATAGCTTGATGTTCTGGTTCGTTCCCAATTCCCCCTCTCTCCCCTTGACTTTTCGAGAATTGTATCGTATATTATATATATAGCCCTTTATATACAACACTCAATTCCTTTTATCCGTCCCCACACTCACTAAAATACCCTGTAAAATACCCTGTAAAACCACCCGCTCTACACACTGACAAAAAAGTCGTCCAAATCTGTCCGCCACATTCTGACCGCCACATCTGACATCAGCCCAGCACGAAAAATCAGCATCACCAAAAAATAAACCTGAATTATTCGCCGTTTCTGTCACCCTCCATCCAGTTGTTCAAAATCCTCCAGAGTTCATCGCGTCCATCTTTGGACTGAGATGAGAAGGGCACGATCTCTCCAGCGCCATCGAAGTCAAGCTCGCCGCTGATGCGGTTCAATGCTTCTATGCGCTGCTTGCGGGATAGTTTATCAGCTTTATTCAAGGCGTATATGGCAGGAATGCGGCTCTCTGCCAGCCAGAGAGCCATATCACGATCGATAGCAGTCGGGGCATGGCGGATATCCATGATGAGCACCACTCCTAACAGCATCTCTGCTTTCCGTAAGTAGCGTTCCATCTCCTTCATCCAGCGTCCCCGCAGGGATTGGGAAACCTTGGCATATCCGTAACCGGGCGGATCTACAAACAGGAACTTCTGGTCAACTTCATAGAAGAAAAATAGCCGGGTTTTCCCCGGCGTGGAACTGGTTCTGGCGAGCTTTTTCCTGTTGACCAGGCAGTTGATCAGCGATGACTTTCCGACATTGGATCGCCCTAAAAAGATAATTTCCGGCAGGGGATTACGGCGCAGTACGTTGGGATTCATCGAAGCCCCCACAAAAGTGGCTTCCATGCTGGTTTTCATTCGCCGGGCACCAGGATAGACCAGAGTTGATCTAAGTTTTCTATAGGCGTGACGTTCAACCCGCGCTTCACTTCGGATGAAACTTCAGATAACTGGGGGAGGTTTTCCAGAGGTATCAGGACTTTTTTGATGCTGTTGCGTTTAGCTGCAATCAGTTTTTCCGCTAAACCACCAATGGCAAGAATCTCACCTCTTAAAGTAATTTCGCCAGTCATGGCAACGTCCTGCGGCAGAGGTTTTCCCGATGCTGCTGAATACAATGCCGCCGCAATGGTGATACCTGCAGAAGGACCGTCTTTAGGCACAGCGCCTTCAGGAATATGCAGGTGTACTTCACGACCACGAAAAGCGTCCTTATCAATCCCCAAAGTTTCCGCATGCTTGCGAAGATAAGACAGAGCTGCTCGTGCGGACTCTTTCATCACATCGCCCAGCCTGCCGGTCATGATCAACCCACTCTTACCCTGCAAAAGCGCCACGTCCACGGAAAGTATATCCCCTCCGACCGACGTCCAGGCTAAGCCGGTAGCGCGCCCCACTTTACTGCCCTTCGATAGTTTTCTGTCCGGATAGGGCGGCACACCTAAATAGCCGCGAAGATGGGACAGCTTCAACCTGGTGCTTGATGTGCTTTTTTTCTCCACGGTTTTCCGGGCAACTTTGCGGCATATTTTAGCCAGGTACCGCTCCAGTTCACGAACTCCTGCTTCACGAGTGTATTCATCGATGATGTGAAGCATAGCCTGCCGGGTAATTTCAAGCTGCCCCTTTTTCAAACCGTTGGCTTTCATCTGCTTGGGGAGCAGGAAAATATTGGCGATGTGAAGCTTTTCGTTGCGCAGGTAGCCGGGTAAACGGATGATTTCCATGCGATCCAACAGAGCAGGCGGGATTCCATCTTCATGATTGGCGGTGGTTATAAACAGTACGTGCGATAGATCAAAATCCACGTCTAAGTAATGATCTAAAAATGCCGAATTTTGTTCCGGATCAAGCGCTTCCAGTAACGCTGAAGCGGGATCTCCGCGGAAATCCGCACTCATTTTGTCAACTTCATCAAGCAGGAAGACGGGATTTCTGGAGCCTGCTTTCTTCAATGATTGAATGATCCTACCCGGCAGGGAACCGATATAGGTGCGCCGGTGTCCCCGTATCTCCGCTTCATCTCTCACGCCGCCCAACGAAACGCGCACGAACTTTCTGTTCATAGCGCGGGCAACGGAAATTCCCAAACTGGTCTTCCCCACTCCCGGTGGACCCACCAGACAGAGTATGGGACCCTTTATGTTTTTCACCAGTTTTAATACGGAGAGATGCTCTAAAATTCGTTCCTTGGGTTTCTCCAGTCCGTAGTGATCCTCATCTAAGATGGTACGGGCTTTTTCTATGTGGATGTTCTCCCGGGTTCGTTTAGACCAGGGAAGACTACATAACCAATCAAGATAGGATCGGACGACGGTGGCTTCAGGTGAAAGCTCAGCCATATTTATCAACCGCTCAAGCTCCTCGTAAGCTTTCTCCTCAGCTTCTGCCGTCATGCGGGCTTTACGGATTTTTTCCTTGTATTCTACAACTAAATCGTCTTCTTCCTCATCAGATTCCTCGCCCAATTCACGGCGAATGGCTTTCATCTGTTCATGCAAATAGTAAACCCGCTGCGACTTGGACATTTTGTCCCGTGTTATCGAATCGATTGATTTTTCCAGCTTTAAAATCTCATTCTCTTCTTTAAGTAGACTGGTGATGAGCAGATGTTGTTGATTGAGATCCTTCGCTTCGAGAATGGGTTGTTTCTTCAGATAGTCAGTTTCAGTGTAGGCGGAGATATAGTCAGCTATCTGCTGCGGATGCTGAATTCTATCTAAAGGCAGGAGCAGTTCATCAGGAAGATTGCGATTAAAGGCAATATATTCGCTAAAGAGAGCCTTTATCTTTCTTGAGCCCGCTTTTATTCTCTTCTCTTCCTCTTCCAGTGGAATAAAAATTTGGAATCTGGCATGGATGATACCTTCGCGTTTGGTCATCCGGTCTATTTTGGCTCGATCGATAGCTTCGACCAATATCTTGGTCAACCCAGCAGGTAAGCGCAGTAACTGAATAATCCGACCTACAACACCCATGCGGAAAAGGGATTTCGTGTCTATATCTTCCTGCGCAGGATCTTTCTGACTTAGCAGTAGAACCAGTTTATCTTCATCTATGGCTTCATCGATAACTCTGAGGCTGGCAGGTCTCCCTATGAGCAGGGGATAGACTGTTCCCGGAAACAACACCACGTCTCGTAATGGCAGTACCGGCAGCCGTGGGGGAAATTCAAATACAGAGCCTTGTTGATCTTCTTTATGCTTGTCTATAAGGGTCATTTTTATCTCAGTTCAAAACTTCTCTTGATATTATAAAATATCAAAATTTTTGGCTTTCTGCAAGACTTTTTCTGAAATTCCGACTACAGACAAGGACCATAAGTAAAAAAGGTGGGTAAAAACTTGACTTTTTGGCTTTTTTTTGTAATATATAGCAATGGCATTAGAAATAAGTAAGCAAAATCATGGTTACTGATAACAGGCAATTCATCGTTTTTTCCGGTCTTTACGGATCGATGTTTAATCCGGAGGCGCCGGACATTGACGATCTCCTTTCCACCATAGAAAGGCTGCAAGGGGAAAAGATTCCTCTGATTATCACATCCGACAGAACCGCGGATGAAGTATTTTCAACCGTGCAACGAATGTCCCTGAAGGGTCCGCTCATCGTTGAAAGTGGGGGAGCTATTTACATCCCCGAAGATGAATTCAGCGTGGAATTCAATTATCAGGATACGGTGGAAAACTACAAAATCATAGAGTTCGGCGTCAAGCACGAATTTATCTTAGAAAAACTGGCTGACCTTCGTACACACAACGGCTTCAAAGTTTTAGGGCTTTCGGAAATGTCTCCCGATCAAATTTCCGATATGGGTTTACTTTCCCTAGATGAGATTCGTGCGGCACAGGCGCGCAGGTTCTCTGAACCGATCCTCTTCGAAGGCGATGCAGATGAGATGCACCGCTTTCACGCAGAACTTGAACATATGAACTTACGTTGCATTTCACGGGGAAACTATCACATCATTACAGGTGATCATGATGAGGGCAGCGCAGTTCGTTTTTTGGTGCAGCTATACCGTGAGGAATTCCCTCAGATGCAAATTATCACCATAGGTTTAGGCGATAATTTCATCGATGCTCCCATGCTGCACGCTGTTGACCAACCAGTATTACTGCGAAAACCGGACGGCAAGTTCGACAGTGAAGTGGGAAAGCGCGGGTTGCGTTTTACCAAAAATCCTGGACATTTGGGCTGGAGTCAGGCTGTAAACGCTATCATAGATGACACGGAAAATTAATCAATGTGGCATACATCACTCCGATGAACCACGAAAAACCATATCTTTCCTCTAAGTATCTTTAAAACAACACTCTATTTTTTCTGCAACTAATAATTTTAATAATCGTTTTTGCTCTGCATTTGCTGTTGCAGATGGTTATTAACAAATTAAGTTGACATGTATTAACCCAGAGTAATGGTTTTGAGTAAATGACTTACACTACCCGGGAATAATTTTCCAGGCTAATTTATGCTGTCCCACTGAAGTGGGACGCTCTGAATGTGTTTTTTCGTCCATCAGCCGACGGACTGAATTAAATTAGCTCGGGAATCTTCCATAGAAATTCTTTTTATCATCTGATATGGACAGGGATTGGCGTAGTTGCCAGACCCTTTTTTTATTGGGATGGGGTGAGCAATACCCTGAAATTCTTTTTTTGGGGGGGGGGAAATGTTTTAAAGATTACGCCCAGTGCTAAAGCGCTGGGCTACGGATATTTGCCCCCCTGAAGAGACCTTTGAATTATTGTATAAATGTTGCAAGCCTATCACTCCCGTGAAAACGGGAGTCCATAATATACAATATGGTAACTGGATTCTCGCTCTACGGGTTATAAGATATTTATTGGTGGACTGCATCCCGCCTGGGCGGGACTTAGTCCACCCTACTTTACTTCACAACACAACTGTAGAATTTCTGACAATGAGCCTCCCGAAATCCTGCTGAAATGGGAATCAGAAGAGACCTGGAATAAAAATAGTTAATGAAGTAAAATTTTTACCGCGAAAATCAGTATGAATAAAACGTAAATCATCTGCATAAATGCGGGATCATTCCTGAGGTTTAATGGTATAATATTGATGAATTAATCCTGCTCTGTCTAAAAAATTCAGCAAAGAAAAACACAAATACTTTACACTGGAGGAGTTACGTATGTTCCCCGCCTCGCTCAAATCAAATAAAACAACAGTTATCAAGACCATTTCTGTGCTTGTACCAGTTCTACTGGCAATTATTATTCTATTTGCCGGTTGCGGTAAGAAAGAAGGAAAAATCGCCAAGGTAGGATCTGAGTACATTTACGCTGACGAATTCAAGGATGCGATGATCAAACTCTACCGCAACGTAGAATTTGCCTCTCTGCGTGAACTTGAAGACCGCCGCACCTTAGCCAGAAATATCGCAGACAATAAGCTCAAAGCCCTTGATGCATACAGTATGGGACTGGATCAGGATTCAACTATTGTAGCGTCTGCAGAAGAAAGCCGCAAACAGGCAGCCATCCAGGAACTATATCGAGTGGCTATCATGGAAAAAGTGGTTCCGCCGGAAGCCGTGCGCGAACACTATGACAAAATGGGTGAAGAAATAAAGGCGAGACACATGCTCTTCAGAACGATACCAGACCTGGAAGAATCCGAGATCGAAGAGGTCTTAGCCAATGCAAATAAAGCAATGGAAGCCCTAAAAAACGGCGCAGATTTCGATTCTCTGGCTCGGGAAGTATCCGAAGATGGCACTACTTCTCAAAATGGTGGCGATTTAGGTTGGTTTTCCTGGGGTCGGATGGTCGATGAGTTTCAGGGGGCTGCCTTCGCGCTTGAAATCGGAGAAATAAGTGAGCTCATTAAATCCTCTTATGGGTACCACATCATTCTGCTGGAAGGTCGCAGGGAATCACAATCCCGCAAGGACTTCGATGAGGAAAAAGATAACATCATGCAGACCATGCGCCGCACTTTTCAGGATGAACTGACTAAGGCTGCAGAGATGTACCTTGAGGAGATAAAAGAAGGGAAAGAGCTAAGCTATAATTACGCCAATATCCAGAAGATTTTAGACAAGGTCAGCGACCCGTCAGTACCTCGCAATAACTCCTATTTCGCAGATTTCGCCGAAGATGAAAAAGCCTGGGTTGTGGCTACTTTGGTGGGCGATACCATCACAGTTTCGGATCTGGACGAACAGATAGCGAAGATTGGCAGACCACCTCAATGGAGGGATCAGAAGAGTATAATCCAGTTAGTTGAACGCATGGTTCTTCCCGATTTTCTGGCAGACCATGCCGAGGAATTGGGATTATATAAGTCAGAGAGCGTTAAGAAGAACTACAAGAGTTCCTTAGAAATTGCCATGATTCGTCGAGTTGAAGAGATCAAGATTGAGGAAAAAATAGAAGTAAACGATACCACTATGCTGGAATATTACAATGACAATCTCCAAGACTTCATGACTGATTCCACCGTCGAAATACAGGAAATCTATGTTGTAATAGATGAAGAGAAGGGCAAGGACAAGAAATACGCCGACAAGATCGCCAAACGCGCCAAGCGGGGTGAGAATTTCACCAGTCTGGTTAAAAAATACAGTGACCGTAAATCAACGACAAGTAAGAATGGCAAAATAGGCCCGATCACCAGCCGTCAGTATGGCGCTATTGGCAGACACTCCTTCAAAATGGAAAAGGGTGAAATCAGCGATCCCATAAAAATGGGAAGGAATGGGTATTCCATTGTCAAGCTGCTGAAGAAAACTCCGTCAGTACCCAAGGAATTCGATGTCGCCAAACCGCAGGTTGAACGTCAACTTCGCCAGACTAAAGAAGAAAAACTGCGAGAAGAATGGATGGCAGAATTGGAGAAACGATATCCCGTAACCATCTACGATGACCAGTTGATGAAGGTTTTACCAAAACCGGAAAAGGATCAGGAAGCTGTGGCAGAAACACCCAAGCCTAAAGCCCCTGAACCGAAAATGAAGCAGATCCCCATTAAACCTAAGAAAGGTGAAGGCAACTAATTCAGCAGCGGTCAGTAACATAGTTGTTCTTCACTGATTAAACAATCTAGTACGCATGAAACTGAAAACATCAGTTGGCATGGTATTTCTTGAACTTAAAACTGGAGCAGCAGGTATATTCTTGCTGCTCCTGCTGCTTATCCCATTAGTGATTTCGTGCGGAAAGAAGGCTGATGATAAGCCCCCCATTGCTACGGTAAAGAATAGCTCTGTAAGTGAAGCTGACTTGATAAGCAGGTATAATTTAGAAGAGTTTATCTCCAATTCCGCGGGCAAAGTATCCTCAGAAATGCTCAGAGAAGCAGCACGTAAATGGGCTTTTGAACAGATCCTGATGCAGGAAGGGGATAAATTAAATCTGGATCAGGATCAACTTTTCAACGAGCGTTTAGCTGCAATTCGGCGTGAAATGCTCATTCAGTCGCTTTATGATCATTATACCATGCGGGTCTCTGTCGATTCAACAGAAATACGAAACGAATATGACGCCAACCGAACAGTTTATTCTACTGCAAGTGACCAAATATACTTCCTCTATGTCATAACCCCTGACAGGGAACAAGCCCAGGAAGTCCGTCGTTCGTTACAAAGTGGAGCTGAAATTTCTGAGGCAATAGCAACAGATGACAGCTTTACAGGTGAAGAAACAGGCTGGATCGAGAAGAGCGATCTCGATTCAGAAATAGCCAAAACCGCCTTCTCCCTACTCCCCGGGGGCATATCCTACCCCTTGAAGCTAAAAGGCGACGCCGGATATATCGTAATGATGTGCAGGGAAAGAAGACAGTCAGGTACTGTTCTTCCCTTAGAAGAAGTTTATAAAAAAATACATCAACGCCTTTTATCACGAAAAAGAATAAATGCCGAGATAGCTCTTCGAGACAGTCTCTGGGCTGTATATAAACCACAGATAAACGTAAACGCTGACTAAAGATCAGAACAAACGCAAATTTATTACATGATTAAAATGCTAAAAACTGACTGGCTATCAATAAGCAGAAGACGATGGTTGCACTCGTTATTTATTCTGATAGCGTACACTTTCACCTTAGTGGCATTCAATACCGGAAAAACTCAATCCTCCGGGGATGTAATTGACAGACTGATCGCTATTATCGGGGATGAGGTAATCCTGGAGAGTGAGGTGTTTCAGAATGCGCAAACCATTGCCTTACAGCAGGGACAGCATGTCTTGCGGGATCCCGAAAAGATGGATCAGTTGAAGACCGAAGTCATGCAGGAGATGATCAACCAGAAGATTCTGCTGGCTAAAGCACGTGAGGACTCCATTGTTATCGATTCCCGTGAGATTGACCGCGAACTGGAAAATCGACTCCAGAGCATCATTCAGAATGTGGGCTCCGAAGAGAAGTTAGAGGAACTCTACGGTTATTCAATCCGCCGCATACGCAGAGAGTTCCGCTCTGTCGTCGAAGAGGGTTTACTGGTGGACAGGGTGAAGTATGCCTATCTGCAGGACATACGCATAACCCGTGCAGAGATAGAGCAGTATTTCAGAGATCATCCCGATGAATTTCCGCAGATGGAAGACGCCATTGAGATAGCTCATATACTCAGGGAAACCGGTAGTTCAGACGCTGCGGAAGCGCGAGCATCTGCCTTTGCCGATTCAATTTATGAAACCATCAAGGCAGGTGAATCTTTTGACAGCCTGGTAGTTAAAGTTTCTGATGATCAAACCACCGTACCGCTTGGTGGAGCTATCGGCTGGACTGAACGAGGCGACCTGATCGCCAGCTATGAAGAAATCGCTTTCGCTTTGCAACCGGGAGAAATATCACGTCCGGTGCTTACTCGCTATGGTTACCATATCATTCGCCTGGACAGTCGTCGCGAAGAAAAGATTCATACTTCTCATATCCTGATTGTGCCCGAACAAGTAGAAGATGACGATTTGCCAATCCAGGATTTTCTGTTATCGCTAAGCACTCAATTGACCGAAGGTAAACCCTTTGAAGAGTTGGCAGAGGAGCATTCTCACGATCTGGAAAGCGCTAAAAACGGCGGTTATTTGGGCTGGTTTGCCTTAGAGGACATGCCGGTTGAATTTAAGGAAAGCCTAAAAGATTTACCAGCAGGCGAAATCAGTCAGCCCTTCAAGTCGCAATACGGGTATCATCTGGTAGAAGTCTTATCAAGAAGGGATGCGCGCGCCATTACCTTAGACCAAGATTGGGAATTGGTATCTCAGCGTACGCTTGCTGCTAAGCGCGAATTGGCTTTTACGAATTGGTTGAGTGATTTAAAAGAGAGATATTACATAGAGATTAAGGGCGCGGGTTAAGGTTAAATTTGTAAAAAAGTAAAATAATTTACTTTTATTTTATAAGCTACTTGACAAATGGCTAAAATATTCGTATCTTATTAGGAGAAGTCCCCACTAAACACTGACTGATCGATGAAAAGTTATCTAACGAGATCTTTCACTACCCTGGTATTAAGCTTTTCAATTTGCGGCGTTTTCTTACCGATTAAAGGTCCATGTCAAGACCAGTGCACGGTCGCCTTGATCGCTGGAAGCGCCACTCAGGACGGGAGACCTCTCTTAGTAAAATCCAGAGACGTATCCAATGACGACCAGGAATTTGTCTATGATAGTAACGGTCTTTTTCCCTACGTATCAGTCACCTATGCAGGAGTAATCGATCAGGCGTGGGGCGGGGTAAATGAAGTCGGTTTCGCCATTCAGAATGCCAACGCCTGGAATTTCAGCGACCCGGTACCAGGTGAGGATGATGATGGATACATAATTCGTCTGGCGTTGCAGACCTGTACCACTGTGGAAGATTTTCAGGCGATAATGGATTCTACGGATGTTGGGCGAACCCTCCCTGCTATTTACGGCGTCATAGATGCTAACGGCGATGGAGCCTTTTTCGAATGCGCTGCTTACGAGCATTACCGTTTTGATTTAGATAATCCTGTTGCAGCCCCAGATGGGTATATGGTCCGAGCTAACTTTGCGTACGAAGGTGGTTCCTACCATTTAGGTCAACATCGCCACGACCGCATGCTGGCTTTTCTGGATACTGCCTATACAGGTGATTATATCACCCAGCAGTACATTTTCCAGACGATATTTAGAGACCTGGTCAACGAAGAAACCAACCCCTATCCCCTACCCTTTCAGGGTCAGGAACGTGAACTTCCCTACGGGCTTCTGCATACCCACGATGCCATAAATAGAGATATTACCAGATCAGCATACGTGGTACAGGGAATCTTCCCGACCGAAGACCCATTACTGTGCACAGTATGGGCAATGGCTGGTGAACCGATTGCCACAGTCGCATTGCCACTGTGGGTTCATGCAGGTTCTACACCCGTCGAATTTGACGGTCCTGAATATTCTGCTATAAATGTCCGTTCGCAAGAACAGAGGGATTATCTCTACGACTGGGACGTTGGTTCGGACGTGATCGATACCTGGAGGGTGATCGATGATGCAGGTCAGGGACTTCTTCCAAACCTGCTTATTATTGAAAATCAGGCTGCCGCCAGCGCTGATTCGGCTTTAGAAATATGGCGCAATCAGGGGATACCGGTTGCTGGAACAGTAGAAGACTTCCAGAATAGTATCGCCACCTGGGCTCTGTCAGAAATGGACGCCTGGGGACCGCCGCAGACACCTGAGGTCGCTATCATTCCGCAATCGGTGAATGAAATTCAACTTGATTGGCAGCCGGTACAGGAGGATGTTTTCGGCAGAACGTTAACCGTTACACAATACACCATTTACGCATCAGATCAACCTTTCTATAACCGTCTGCATGGTGATTCAATTACAACTGTATCAACACCTCCGGTCAACCTCACATCACTGGAAAATCAACGCTTTTTCCAGGTTCGCTGCCAGCCCTGATTTGGCAATTCATGCGGCTAAAAACACCCCTGCAGACAATCCAACCTGTAATCCCCCTACAGCACGTTCTTATTCCCTTGACTTAAGCAATTAACGGTATTATACTGGATAACTGAACTGTTACCCAGCAGTAACCGCGCTATGAAATTGCTTCAATACCAGTTATCAGTCAGAGGAAAATTATTCATCTTTCTCTGCGTCGTCAGTTTGCTTCCCATGATTCTGGCTACCAGAGTATTGACTCATCTCGGCGGTAACAGTTACCGCAGTTTACGTGAGCTTCAGGTACGCGATGGAAGCGATCAAGCAGCTGGTTACTTTTCTGCTGCTGAAAAAAGATTGCTTGATGCTGTCAATACTGTTGCACACTGGAAAGATTTAGCTGATTTCTACAAAAATCCATCAAACGTCTGGGCAGATCAAAATCTGTCAGATTGGGCGCCGCAAAGCTACCATCTGGATTATATGGCGATCTGGGGGACAGATAACCATTCCCTGTATCAATGGAAACCAGATTCTCTCCTGAACGATCAATTAGGGAACATAATATATAAGGGCATTGATACTGTGAGGAGCGGTTGGATTTCAACCCCGCAGAATCTGTACCTCATCGCCATCGGTGACGTAATCCTGGAAGGAAACCACTTTGGCAGCATTGTTTTCGGCAAAAGACTTACTCATCAATTCTTAGTCGATATTATGCCCGAAGATAGAGCTGACCTCATGGTTTATTATGGCGGCAGATTACTGGCGACGACGGATACCGTCAGTTCTCTTCCATACGTTGATCCAGGTGAAATTTTTACTGAATTGGTATCATGCAGTGGATCATATCTGTACGAAGCAACCGATGAAAATCGCCTTATAGGTTTTCATCTGCTTGAAAATATTCAAGCGAAAGAGATAGCCGCTATCGGCTGGTCACCTAGGACTTCGCCGGGGATTTTCATTCAAGATGCAGTTGATAATATATTGATATATTTTGGCATTCCTCTGGTGGCTTCAGTTTTATTAGCAGCACTCATGTTGGGTTTGTGGATAGAAAGACCAATCCGTACTTTATCTGCGACGATCAAAGATATACGCGACACGCAGGATCTTTCACGTCGTGTAATTGTAACCGGCGGCGGCGAAATATCATCGATGTCGCGTTCATTTAATTCAATGTTAGAACAGCTCGCCAAGCATCGGGATGAACTGATGACTTTCAGGACCATGATTCAGGCAATGAAAGAGGGCGTGCTAATCGAGGATACGAATGGAAAATCCCTGTACATGAATCCCCGCATGGAAGCGATGTTAGGCATCTCGGAGGATGCTCGCGGGGAGGATATGAAATTTCATATTGAAGGGATGATAACCGCAACCGGCAACCGTATTGAAGATGAAATGGGTTTTACCACTGAGGAAGTTGAATGGTTGAAACCTGACGGTCAGTGCGTTCAAGCCCTGAAAACGTCCGGATTTCTGAAGGATAACTCTGGAAAGGATGCCGGTATCTTATCCACCTTCGTGGACATAACTGAAAGAAATGATTTGGAAATCGAACTTATCGAGACGTCTAAAATGGCGTTCTTAGGGATTTTCTCACAGGGGATTATTCACAACCTGAACAGTTCTTTAAACAGCATCATCGGATATTCCAGCTTGCTGAACCATAATGATCCGGAAGCTGAAATTCCTCAACGTATTTCAGAAGACGCCTTGCGGATAGCTGATCAAGTATCCTTATTGGGACAGAAATGGCTTCGTAGTGGGGTTAATAAATCAGAGCACCTGGATCTGAATGAATTAATCAGAGATGAAGTACAATTCTTAGAAGCAGACCTGTTTTTCAAGCATAACGTAGAGAAACGCTTCGAACTTGATCCTGACATACCCTGCATACAGGGTATTTATGGAGACTATTGTCACGCACTTCTGAATATAATTGTCAACGGAATCGAAGCCATGCTTGAAAGCCCCAATCACGAAATGACAATCAGAACCAGGCATGATAATTCTACAGTGCGAGTGGATATTCAAGATACCGGCATTGGCATAGACAAGGAAAATCTCAATAAGATATTTCTACCATTCTTCAGCACCAAACAGCGAGGCAGAAAAGAGGGCACTCCCACGGGAGCCGGTCTGGGGCTTTCCACAGCCCGTAAGGTGTTGGAACCTTACAGCGTGCGCTTTCACGTATCTAGTGAACTGGGGCGCGGAACCACGGTAAGTCTAATTATACCATTAAAGAGAGAATCCCATATTATCGAAGAGGAGAAGAGTTGCGAGATTCCGGCATGAAAGAGAGAATTTTAATAGTTGATGACGAAAGATCGAGCCGTGAACTTTGCCAGCATGCGCTGGAGAAACCGCATAGAGAGATCGTACTCTGCACTAATGCTGAAGAAGCTCTGGAGGCAATCGGTAAATCATCATTCGACGTCGTCTTGACGGACATGGTAATGCCGGGGCTTTCCGGATTGGAGCTGTTAGAACAGATCAAATCAATTCGGAGTGACACCAGCGTATTGCTTATGAGCGGAAAAGGTTCCATTTCCGCAGCTGTTCGTGCGATTCAATCGGGCGCCGAAGATTTCATAGAAAAGCCATTCCACGATCCTGAAATAGTGAATATAGCAGTCAGTAGAATACTTACAAACCGTCATCTGTTACGAGAGAACCGCGAGCTGAGATCAGAGTTGAAAAAACTTAAAGAGGAACCGGTACTGATCGGTGGCAAGGCATTTAGCAAAGTGCTCCAGCTTGCCGAACGCGTTGCACCAATAGATACCACTGTGTTAATAACCGGTGAAACAGGTACTGGTAAAGAAGTATTAGCGAAACGCATCCATTTTCTCTCCAAAGGGACCAAAAAACCTTTCACAGCTATAAATTGTGGCGGTATTCCACCAAACCTATTAGAATCACTCTTATTCGGGCATGAAAAGGGAGCATTTACCGGAGCAATTAAGCGAATAAAGGGATACTTTGAAAGGGCTGGAGGCGGCACCATCTTTTTAGATGAGATCGGTGACATGCCTCCTGACCTGCAGGTTAAACTATTGCGCGTTCTTCAGGATAAAACGATACGCAGAATTGGCGGAGAAAAGGATCTGGAGGTTAAATGCAGAGTGATGGCGGCTACGCACCAGGACCTGAAAGCAATGGTGGATTCCGGTTCGTTCAGAGAAGACCTGTATTACCGCTTGAATGTAATCAGGATTCATATACCGCCCTTGCGGGAGAGGGGCGATGACGTAGAAACTTTAGCTAAATATTTCAACCGCATTTCTTCAGCTCGCATGAACATACCGGTTAAGGAGTTATCGTCATCATCGATGGAGCTTCTCAATTCCCACGATTGGCCCGGGAATATCCGTGAGCTGCAAAATGTTATCGAACGGACAGTGGCACTCTGCAGCGGCGATTCCATTATGCCTGATGACCTGCCTGCCATTATCCGTGAAGGTAAGCATAGAAGAAAATCTGACATCAGAATACAGGAGTACAATCAGGCAAAGATCGAATTTGAGCGAGATTTCATCGAATCTGCTCTAAAAATGAACGATTATAACGTGTCAGCAGCCGCAAAAGCAGTGGGAATCCCGCGGCAGAACTTTTACCTGAAGATGAATAAGTTAGGCATAAAACCTCAAGAAGTACTTCAACCAGTTTGAAGATCGTGATTGAACTGGCTAAATCCCTATCATAAGTATCCTTCAAATAGAACTTCCAATATTTCTCTTACCCCAAGGAAGTTACCAATTTCCCTTGACTTTCATATCACGCCTGCATAACTTATTACGTTGTGGAATTTATCACCTTATGGTGTTCATCTAATGTACTGTAGCAAGCATCACGCCCACGTAATCGGGAGGACTGTTATGAAGTGGTTCATCACAGTCATTTTATGTATAATCATACCTTTGCCTGCAATAGCTGATATGATCTACCTGAAGAACGGGGATGTATTCGCAGGAACGATAACGCGCCTGGACAGCTCTGCAGTCGAATTGAAACTTTCGGATGGTACCGTCAAGCTGATAGATATAGGAGACGTTTTTCGGGCAACGGATGATTCAGGGAATGTTCTCTATGACGGTTCGCTATCGCCTGTGCTGCCACCAGATGTGCCCCAACAGAAGATCAATCCAGAAGTAACTTCCCAACAGCCGTTATTAAGTCAAGATACTGGTGAATACCGCAAAGTAATTAAATTCCCCTTGTGGCCCTTATTAGGGGGAACGGCTATTTTAGGGTATGTTGGCGTTACTCAGTTAAGTAAAAGCGCTAAAGCATATGAAGATTCTCAGGTATTGGAAGAATTGGGCATGGATTTCACTTCCAAGCGTAATCAATCGGCAAGACAGCAGACATTAGGGCAGATTTCCGTTGCCGGAGCCGTTGCCTGTTTACTTATCGGGCTGACGCCCAAATATGAGAAAGTACCGCTGAAGAATAATATCAGAGTTACACCATCACCGAACGGCTTCACACTAAGCTTAAATTTTTAAATACCATCAGTAGTAGGAATGTTAAAACCGCACCATACCGGTATAGGACGCGACCAAGCCCTCATCACTCACCGCAGAAAAACGCTCTACGCCTATACAGTTACGATTATTCTTGTCGTAATCGCACTTATAGTGTCTGTGATACTCATAAGTGAGCGAAAATGCACTCTTCTGGTTCAGGCTGATCACGAAGACGCCTATGTGGTTATCAACGGGTCAGTTACCAATACCATGGTGGGCACAAAAATAAGAAACCTGCGCCCTGATACATACACAATTACCGTACACTTAGCCGGATACCATCCTATTCCTTCAGAAGATATTGTAGAAGTTGCCGCCGGTAAGACGATAGAATTGTCATTTCAACTTGAACCCATTCCTCCGGAAGTTGAAATCCCTAAAAGCAAGAAGCCACCCGTTGTTAAGCCTCTTGCACAACAGAAAAAGTTTTCCCCGGAGACAAATACGAGATCGGATGAAGCTAAGGAAGAAGATATTGCAGTCAGCGCCAAAGAATTAGAGACGAGCGAGCAGCGAGGAACTTTGAAGGTGAACACATATCCTATTCAAGGTGGGATTTTTGTGGATGACATTTTCAAGGGGATCGGCAAAGTTGTCATGCCTGATCTGTCCTTAGGTGAACTGATTATTCGTTTCGGGGAGGTGGAAGGCTATCGAACGCCGCAGCCACAAAAAGCATCTCTGACAGGATCATGGCCGTATGCAAATTTAGAAGGACTCTATTTACCGCTGATTTATATCACCTGTAATTTAGATCAATCTGGGCGATTGATTACTCAGAAATGCGAAGTGCGCTCAGGATACTACATCGATAATTCGTATACTTATGATGATCCAATCATCGGTCCGGGAATTAAATACGTCGATGAAATCGGTGCGTTCGTATGGGAGATTGGCTATGCGTATTCCAACAGGAATCCGCCTGGTTCAGATGTCATAGAGATAAACTTCGACCTTCCTGAAAACTGGGATGGTAATAAAGCATTAGAACTGCAGATATTCGGATTCGCTTCAGATAAGAAATACCCCTTCGTCATTTCAGGACAGGCTTTGGTGGACGTAAAGGTGAACGACCGGCAGGTCGTTACAGCTTACCACCCAGCAGCTATCGTAGGAAAAAGCCGCATTCCTGACGTAAATACGCTGGCTGTCAATTCCTACCTTCTTTCAGGAAAAAATCAAATCCAAATTCAAGCTTCAGGATCCAGCCGCTGCTTCTTTTATCTGCAGAAAATAGTGCTCCTCTGATTATAAAATGATTGCGAAATCAGATTCCTCAAACGTTATCGGCTTCGGTCTGGTGGGATTCGGTCGTTTCTGTCAAAATCGCTTGATCCCCGCATTTCGACAGACTAATAATGCAAGAATATCTGCTATTTGGAAGAGATCCAAATCGGAAGCAGAGGCTGAAGCGCAGAAATATGGTATTCCGGCTGGTTACGGTGATCTATCAGATTTGTTGAAGCATCCCGGCGTCGATGCTGTTTACGTTACCAGCGCCAATAATATGCACGAAGCTCATGTGATCGCAGCGGCTAAAGCTGGAAAACATGTGCTATGTGAGAAACCGCTGTCCATTACTGCTGAAAGTTGTTTGAGAATTGTCGAATCGTGCAACAAAGCTAACGTGAAACTCATGGTTGCACATAACCTGCGCTATTCAGAGGCAATTCTGGAAATAAAACGGATCAGCAGCAGCGGTCAACTGGGTGAGGTGGTGTCGGGCAGCACTGTTTTTACTTACGATGGATCGAAGTCGCCCAGGAGTTGGCTTTATGATCCGCATTTGGCTGGCGGTGGCGCAATGATCGATATAGGTGTTCACTGCCTGGATACGCTTCGCTTTCTCCTGGGTGAAATTGTTGAAGTCCAAAGCATGCTTGATCCTCCAAAATCCCAAAACCGGATTGAAGAATCAACCCAGGTTAATCTTAGATTCGCATCCGGAGCGCTGGGAAGTATCCTCTGTTCATATAAGAGTCCTTATTACAGCAGGTTGGAAATTCAGGGCAGCGCTGGCAGAGCACTAGTTGAGCCTTTCACACTGCCTGAAAAGGACGTATTGGTAAAAGTCGAAAGGAATGGCAGCTACGAAGGAATTCCCTTGAATACAGGAAATTCATATTCGCGGATGATCGAGGCGTTCTCCGCTTCCATTCAGGAAGATAACCCGGCGCCCATCCCTGGTGAAGAGGGTTTAATCAATCAAACCATTATAGATCAGGTTTACAGCGATCAGGATATTGGTAAATTCTCCAAATGAGCGATATGAAATTGCCGTATTCTGCGGAAACGACTTGACAAGTGCCAATAATTTTTGTACATTTTAATCTTTTAATAAGATGAAGCCGAATCGTTGGTCTGCAGTTATACCCGCCTTCAATGCCGCTGACACCATACAAGAGGTCGTAAGCGGAGTATCAGCGTATATCCAGGAGAACCGCATTCTGGTAGTTGATGATGGTTCGGAGGATGATACCGGAAAACTGGTTGAAGAGACTGGTGCTGTTCTGCAACAACGATTGACCAACGGCGGCAAAGGGACGGCTTTGCGGGAGGCGTTCATGCATTCTGTAGTACAGGATTCTGATTGGGTCATCTGCCTGGATTCTGATGGTCAGCACGACCCTAAAATGATACCCGCATTTCAGAAGGAAGCTTCTCGCGATATGTGTGATCTGATTATTGGTAACAGATCTCATGATCAGGGTGACATGCCTTTATTAAGGCGATTTTCCAACCATACCAGTTCTCTACTGCTCTCCTGGCGAACGGGATTGAATTTACCGGACATCCAGTGTGGCTACCGAGCAGTCAGAACCAGTATGTTGAAACCGCTGAATTTGAAATCAGAGAGTTACGAGATTGAAGTTGAGATGATCTTGCGTTCCTGGAAAACTAACTACAGAATCGGCTGGATTCCTATCCTCGCGGTTTACCAGGGTGAAACCAGTTATCTAAGAAAAGTACCGGAAACGATCCGATTCTTAAAGCTATTTGCTCGTTCGTTTTATGAATAATTCCAACAGTGAAATTAGAGGTGTAGGGCGAGCCCGCCAGCGGATGATAGTCGAACAGTTGGAAAGCCGTCAGATAAGCGACCAGCGCGTTCTCAGGGTCATGGGTGAAGTTCGCCGGGAATCATTCATCAGCGAAGCGCTGCAAAGCCGAGCTTATGACGATTCTCCTCTGCCGATAGGTGATGGACAAACTATCAGCCAACCCTTTATGGTAGCCCTTATGACTCAGGAACTCAACCTTCAGGGGACTGAAAAGGTGCTGGAGATAGGAACCGGTTCAGGCTATCAAACAGCAATATTGGCAGAACTTGCCGGAAAAGTCTTCACGATTGAACGATCCTATAACTTATCGCAGCAAGCACGAAAAGTACTGGAAAAGTTAGGATATTCAAACGTGTTATTGCGCTACGGAGACGGCACCATTGGCTGGGATGAATTCGCACCTTATGATCGAATCATCGTTACAGCAGGATCACCGGACGTGCCCGATTCGTTGAAGAGGCAATTGGCTGACGGAGGTATCATGGTAGTCCCCGTCGGGGATAGGTATAGACAGGATCTGATGGTTATAAATCGCCACGAAACGGGATACGAAAGCCGCAACGCAGGTGGATGCGTTTTCGTCCCATTAATAGGGCGGGAAGGTTGGTCAGCAAATGGCTGAACAGGTTGCAGCGTTTTTCTCAGGGATTCCTTCACATTGGATTGCGTTAAGTCTGGCTTCACTGCCTATTCTGGAACTGCGCGGCTCGATTCCCTGGGCTATCTTAGCTGGAGGAATGAGTTGGCAGGGGGCTTTCGTGTGGTCGGTAATAGGTAATTTCATACCGGTAATACCGATCTTACTGCTGCTGGAACCATCAGCGAATTACCTGCGCCGCTGGGTGATCTTCGATAAGTTCTTTAACTGGTTGTTCGCTCGCACCAGGCGCAAGGGGAAATTGATAGAGCGTTATGAAGCATTAGGATTACTGTTATTTGTAGCAACGCCCCTTCCCGGCACAGGAGCCTGGACGGGCGCTCTGGCGGCATTCGTCTTCGGAGTCAGATTCCGGTTATCTCTGCCAATTATCACTTTAGGGATACTGTTAGCAGGTATCATAGTAACCAGCGTGGTGGTAGGTGGATCTACAGCAACAAAAGCGTTGTTGGGGGTTCATTAAGCTGATATTGCATAATGCCAATGAGTGTTAGCGATAGATCGTCCTTGCTTGCGTCAGATTATTATGTTATATTTATTCTTTCAGATTTTGTTTATTTATAATTAATACTTCATAATTCATACTTTCATTTCGGGGCGTAGCGCAGTCCGGTAGCGCACATGCTTCGGGAGTATGGAGTCGCTGGTTCAAATCCAGTCGCCCCGACAAACATGAGGTCGCTGGTTCCTCCATAGGAGTCCCTATGGGAAAATCCAGTCGCCCCGACAAAACACTAATGATAAGCACAGGCAAACTATTGCCTGTGCTTATCGTACCAAGTTTACAGATTGAAGTTATTGAAATTACTCAAATCCGGGATGCTATTAATGCTATTGGAATGCCCGGATGTACACATATTATGAGGTAAAATCGTGCGCTGTGCAATCTTCATCGATGGAGAGTATCTTGAAAAAGTTCGTGAAATTCGTTTATCTAACGTAAGAATTGACTTTAAAAAGCTATCGGAATTCCTCTGGCGTCAAGCTCGTGAAACTTCGTCAGAAGAGATAGCTTTATTGCGAACATACTATTACGGAGCTCTCCCCTACTTACCCACAACCCCCACACCTCAAGATCGAGAACGCTTCGACAACAAGCACCGCTTCTTGAAAGCACTCGAATTTCACCCAAGATTCGAAGTTCGCAAAGGCAAAGTGATGCGCGTTTACGACGATCATGGTAACGCGGACTACGTGCAGAAAGGGGTCGACGTGCAGTTGTCAATTGACCTGATATCCTTAGCTGCTCGCAAGGAAATTCAGCATGCTGTACTCTTAGCGGCTGATGATGACTTCAGTCCTGCTGCCCGCATCGCTAAAAACGAATCCGTGGTCGTTCATTTAGCATACTGCCCCAAGATGCCTAGAGGTTTGGACCTTGAGCGTGAAGCTGACGAGAGAATTATCTTAGATACTCCGTTGATCGATACTATTAAACAGTACTAAGCGGCGTATTTACTGTTAATCTGCTTTCTTTCAGAGGTTGGTTTCCCAACTTTGCGGTTAGAGGATCGTGTACTCAATTGACCTTGCGGATATCAAGAATAATATCCGTTATGAATCATTCACTACCGGTGGGCCCGGTGGACAGCACGCCAACAGGAGTGCAACTGGCGTCAAGGCTATCCATGTACCTACAGGGATAACTGCCATCGCCAGGGAACATCGCTCCCAATACCGCAATCGTCAGTTAGCTTTAGAGCGCCTGCTGAAGAAGCTTCGAGAGCGCCATCGTCCTGCCAAATTGCGTGTTCCCACCAGAATTCCCGCTTATGTGAGGAAAAAGCGATTGGATAATAAGAAACATCGCTCCAGGTTGAAGGATCTGCGGCGGAAGGTGGATTCCGATTAGCTTCTTATATGGAAGGTAATACAGCCCGAAAATCAATTTCCGGGCTATTTTTATGCTGTCCCGCAAGCGGGACACTTTCGGATGGTTTACATGTTGCGTCAGGTCTTGGACGCCGAAGGCGGGAAGTATGACCTGATGTTGTTCTCATTGGGGAGGTTAGATATTCTTATCTGACAGGCAAGAATGCCTATCCTCCCCCCCGAACCTATCACATCAACCGCTTGGGTATCTCTTTTATGGCAGCTATAGCCAACTTGATCATGCAATCTAAATCATGCAGGTCGATGACGGAGGATGGTCCGTGGATGTAACGGCCGGGTACTGCTAAGACTCCGGTCAATACACCGGATCTGGAAAGATGTATCTCACCAGCGTTGGTACCGCCGAAGAGAGGTTGTTTCAACTGGTGGGGAATTTCGTTTTTCTGTGCAACTTCCTGCAGGAAACGAAGCATTTTAGGTGAAGTCAGCATTGTTCTATCAGCAACGGTCAAAGCAACGCCATCACTCATGATGCAGGGGGATAGATGTCCAGGAACGCCGGGAAAATCGCCTGCTGTTGTGGTTTCTAAAACCAGCGCAATCTCAGGTGCAATGCGGTAGGAAGAAACCTTGGCGCCTCTTAAGCCCAGTTCTTCGCTGGTGGCAAAGTTGACTGCCAGAGTAAACGGTAATTTTGTATCACTGAATTCTTCCATCACTTTGATGGCGGCAGCACATCCGGCGCGGTCATCGAACGCTTTAGCCATAGCACGATTACCGGGAAGTGAGACGAAAGGACCGTCCAAAATTCCGGGTGTACCGGGTACGATACCCAGTTCTGCAGCCTCATCTTTGGATTTTACCCCTATATCTATAGCCAAATTCTCAGTGGGGATGGCCTTTGATCTCTCTTCGGGTTTGGTTATATGCGGCGGCGTAAAACCGATAGCACCAGGCACGAAGCCGCTTTTGGTTTTAAGCGTTACTCTGGTTCCCGGGAATTGCCGCGCATCCCATCCGCCCAAAGTGGCAAACCTCAAGAAACCCTTATCATCCACATGCGAAATCATTATGCCGACTTCATCCGTGTGAGCATCAATCAATACCACTCGGTCAGATTCACCCTTCTTCCAGGCGGTCATGTTCCCCAAGGCATCTTCTTCCACCTTATCGGCAATAGGTTCTACCTGTTCTCTGATTAGTGCCCGCACGTCCTCCTCAAAACCGGATGGTCCGAAGGCATTACACAGATCTTTCAATAATTTTTTCAGTTCCATGGTTATTCCAGTTATATATTTTTGAATGCTTTGTCAGAATAGAGTATCTTCCTGCGATCCTTCGCCCTTCTGGGGCTCTTCATCACCTGCAAACAGGAAGGTATCGGCGAGTTTGATGTATTCCGACCAGCGGTCTCCCTGTTCTCTTGAGCGCTGGATGATGCGATTAAAGGCATTGGCTTTAGAATCCATCAGATCGGCGCAGTAAAGCAGAACCGCTTCCAGAGTCGCTGGCAATATTGGTGTTTTATGTTCGTATTTACCCTGATGCGACAGCACCATGTGTATAATCTGATTCCAGATCTCCTCGGGCATCTCAGGGTCTTTCTGACGATGTAAATTCAGTAACTCCTGCCCGATGACAATGTGTCCGATCAGTCTGCCTCTATCGGAAAAGTCTATAGAAACGTCCCATTGGTATTCGTAAATTTTACCGATATCGTGCAGTAGCGCACCTGTAACCAGCAGATCACGGTTGGCGTTGGGATAAAATTCTGATACCTTCAACAGAATTTCCGCCATGTTCAGGGAGTGTTCAGCTAGACCGCCCAAGTAGGCGTGATGCCATAATTTTCCCGCCGGAGCATCGAAGTATTTTTCCGATATTTCCGGATCATCGAAGAAACGCCGCAGAAAGCTACGAATATCCGCATTTTCTACGCCTTCGATCAGCCGGCGCAGGTGGCGCCGCATCTCGTCCTGAGAACGCTGGCTGGTCTGTATTAGGCGGGTTTTATCTACCGGATCTTCGGGTCGTGCGGGACGCAGTTTTTCTATGGTGATCTGCTTTTTGTCCTGATAGGTGGTGATGCTCCCGTGGAGTTTGACCACCTGCCCTACTTTCAGGACTTTCTTGAATTCCTCGACGTTATCCCAGACGTTGCCGGACATTCTTCCCGATCTGTCGGAAAATTCCAGCGCTAGATAGGGAGATCCATCTCTCTTCTGGCGAACGTGCAGGACACGTATGGCCACGAAACCGGTGAAGTGTTCACCCGGATTCAGTTCCTGCAGTAGTTTTTCTGTGGGTGGGGGCATGGGTAATACTCTAAAGATTACTCTATATTATTCTCAAACACTCCAAACTCTTCGTATTCTGTCAACAGCATCTTCCACATCTTCGGTAGAAACATCCAAATGCGTAACCAGCCGCACCTTGTTGAGAGCGCCGGAAGTAATCCAGACGCCAACCTCTTTCAGCGCTTTAACCATTCCGGGACCGTCGAAGGGAGCGTCTTCTGTCAGTTCTACGATCAATATGTTTGTGTGAACAGCTTGTAAGTCTATAACAGTCCCTGGAAGGTGATATATGGCGTCGGCTAAAAGTCGGCAGTTGCGGTGGTCATCCACCATTCTTTCCCTATGGTTGTCCAAGGCATAAATTCCTGCTGCAGCCAGAATGCCAGCCTGCCTCATTCCACCTCCGAAGACTTTGCGGTAGCGGTGGCAGCGGTCAATGAATTCAGCAGATCCGGCAATCAAAGACCCCACCGGACAACCCAACCCTTTCGACAGGCAAACGGATACGGAATCCGCTAAATCCGTCCAGTTTCGCGGGTCTAAGCCGGTCGCGGCGCTGGCGTTCCACAAGCGCGCTCCATCTAAATGCACTGATAAATCAAAACGCGACGCGGTGTCGCGAATTCGTTGCATCTCTGCAACCGGAAAGATGGTGCCGCCGGCTCGGTTATTGGTATTCTCGATCATTACCAAACGCGTGGGCGCGAAGTGATGATCACCGGGACGGATGGCTTCTTCCACCTGTTCAGCAGTGAAAACTCCCCGCACACCGGACAACCTGTGCAGGGTAACTCCAGACAGAAATGCAGGCGCACCGCTTTCGTAGTTGAATACGTGCGCATCAGCCTCGATCAGAACCTCATCGCCGGGCTGAGTGTGCGCTTTGATGGATACCTGGTTCGCCATCGTTCCGGAAGGGACGAAGAGAGCGGCTTCCTTGCCCAGAAGATGAGCGGTTTTATCCTGCAGCTTATTGACTGTAGGATCATCACCGAAAACATCATCACCGACTTCAGCAGTGGCAATGACTTCACGCATCTCTGTCGTGGGTTTGGTAACTGTATCAGAACGCAGATCTATTATCTTCATCTTTAATATAAGTTAACTGGCAGACCTGCTTTTTTGGTTTTCAAGAAAATGTCGCGCATACGTTCGCGACTGACCGGCTGTAATCTATCATCTGCCGGAGCACGATCAAGGGTATATATCTGCATAGAATAGGGTTTAAGTTCAAGCATAACTTTAATCCAGGAATCGACTGCTTCATCGCTGGAATTGGAGACGCTCCCGTCTAGAAAGATTGACTGAGTTTCAAATTTTTTCAGCTCTCGCAAACCAGCTATTATGTCTTCAAATCGAAGTTGGGAAGGCGGGCGGTTTACCTTGCGAAAGGTAACTTCATCACCGGCGTCAAGTTTCATGATGCAACGGTCAAGCTTCTTAAGCGCTTCCCTGACTTCCTGTTTCATGACCATAGATGAATTGGACAGGATAGCCGTCTTGCTTTGAGGAACATACTTATCACGAAATTCGATAACAATGTCAACAGCCCTGCCGAAATCAGGATGATAGGTAGCTTCACCATTGCCGGAAAAGGTGATATGATCCAGCAGATAGCGGTCAACTTTATACTCTTCGAGCTGCCTGGTTAAATCGTCCACGCCGGGTAGTTTACCCTGATGTTTCGTGGCATCCAAAGATAGCGTGTCCGTCCACCCGTAGTGACAATAGACGCAGTTGAAACTGCAGAATTTCTCCGATACCGGACTGATATTCACGCCCAGTGAGAGACCGATGCGCCTCGATCCCACAGGGCCGTAAACCATGGCGGTTTGAAGTTTTAAGGTTTTGGAGTTTGTATTGTAAGTCATAGTAGTTTTGATGTAAAGCTAAGTGACCGGCCATTGTCGACAAAAGCTAGATCTGACAATATTTATTCTATTCTGTTACTCGGGAATAAATTCCCGAGCTATTTAATTTCTATCCGTCGGCCGACGGATGTAAAGGCATTTAAGCGTCCCGCTTTGCGGGACAGCATTAAATTAGCCTGGAAATTTATTTCCGGGCGGTGAATAACTGTTTAGATAAACCCACCTATACAGACTACGATATATAATCCCTACTCCTCCCCATTCAAAGAGATCACGACTGGTTTCAGATTGAATTTCGCCTGGATTTTCTCCGCAGCAGCGAATGCTTCTTCAACTGAGCTGTAACCAACAGCTCTAATCATATACAGGTTGGTAGGGTTGTCGGCCGGTGACAGGATTTCGATTCTGTAGCCTAATCTCTCCAGGTCTTTCTTTAAATTCTGTGCGTTAGTTTTATTGGAAAAGGCACCTACCTGCAAACCATATAGAGCGCTGTCATCTTCCGTTTTAGCATCTTCTGTTTGCTGTGGTTTCTCAGGAATTGGATGGACTTCAGAAGTTAGAACAAACGGCGGTGGTGGCGTGGATTCAGGCGTCCTCAGGCGTTTTTGGGGCAATTCCCAACCGGTTAATTCCTTGGCGATCTCGTCCGCTCTGCCGTAATACCCCTGAGCGTAATAGTACTGCCTGATGCGGTCTAAAGCGCGTTTGCTTATCTCAGATCCGCTATTGGAAAGGACAACCTGACTATAAACCGCAACAGCGCTGTCGGCATTAGTAGTCAGAGCAGCCCGCAAGAAATCAATTTCACCCGGTCCCCCGATACCACCCTGGAGGTGGTTGTAAGCTTGTGCCAGGCGGCCGTGGTTATAAGCGTTGTAACCATCCTGTGCGAACAGAAGCGCTGGTAAAGCCATGCAGAATAAAAGTCGTAACATCTTACTGAATTTTCAGGCTACCTTTGATTTTTCTATTTCAGGATTAGCTTTAGTTGGATTGTGCTTCTTTTTAGGTCTGTAGAAAGGCATGGATTTCAAGATTGCCGTGCCCACTTTCATACCATCTTCTCTGACCCGCCTCAGTATCCTCTTCGCCCATACGAATTCCGTAGCCAGCACTGCCAGCCCCAATGGGATAACTATAATTGCCGGCCCAGGTGTAACCAGCATGATGATGCCGATCAACACTATGGTTAGTCCGATAACTGCTATGATAATTTTACGAGCCAGTTTGATCATGTATCGCCAGTTGTTTAAATTCTATAATTTAAAAGTACCCAGGGAAGAACATTCCGGACAGAGCACGAGAGCTTCATTGGTTTTATAGCCGCAACTTGAACAGGTAAATTGCGGGCGTTCATCGAAAATGCGGTCTAACAGTTCGATGGCAATAGGACCAATGCCTTCCGTCCTGCCCGCATCTAAAAGCGTTCGAATCATGTAGCGGCGCATCCATACGTCTTCAGGGAAGTGGATGAGCGCATCCTGGCAAACGGCTAAAGTTCTGTCAACATCGCCTTTCCTGTGCAGGAACCGTGCTAAGGCACGGCTGGCTTGAAGATCACCGGGTCTTTCCGTGATGATATCTCTATAGAGACCTTCAATTTCATCGAAGCGTTTTAAGTTGAAGTAAAGGTCTTCCATGATATCATAGGCTAAGTAGCCCTTTTCCGGGTTGTGATTCAGGAGGTTCCTCACTTCTTTCAGTGCATCATCCTGGCGTTCTTCTTCGATGTAGGATTTAACCAGGCAGAGGTAAGCGGGCGCACATTTGCGGTCAATCTTCAAGGCTTCTCTACACTTTATACGGCCATCTTTACCTTTACCCACGTCAATGAGTTTGTATCCTTCCTGCACTCGATATAGCGCTAACTGATCGTCCAGTTTAACACCATCGACGGATGCTAATCGTTTGGTGAGGTTGAATGCGATGGTCCAATCCCCTTCCTTTTCCGCTATATCGATGCGTAACTTTAGCGCTTTGCGGTCTTCTTTCAGCAGGCTTAATATCTTATCTGAAAATTCCGCTGCTTTTGCGTACGATCCAGAAGCCAGGTAATCTGAGGCTAATTCCCGGTAAATCTCCACCTTTTGAGCTTGCTTGAGTTCCATCCTGATGGTGAGACTCTGGTGAACCTTGATCGCCTGAGATGCCTGACCACTCTGCCTCATCAATGCGCCAAGTTTCAGATAAGCATCTATGTTATCGGAATCCGTCCGCACCGCCTGACTGAACTGCTCCTTGGCCTTCTCTATTTCACCGGCTAAAAGAAAGTTCAAGCCTCTGGTATAGGGCTGATCCATTTCTTTGGCAGATTTATTTTTCTTAACTCGTACGAGCGATAATATTATTATAGCCACCACCAGCGCTGTGGCAACTACCAGGATTGTCATGGTCATGTTGACTTAATCCTCTAATTGATTATTATTGGTACCGACAGTTTGTGAAGCAGGTAATTCATCATCGATGGACAGATTTCTCAAGTTTTCCAGTTCGTCCTGTAACCTGCGGATCTGACGTTTTTGTTTGTTAATTACTGATCGCAGTTTTAACTGACGGAATATGGCCATTAACAAATGAACCACCATACCGCAGGCAAAAGCGAAGAAAAGAGCGTACGCTAACGGAATTGGCGGTGATTCCCAGAAGAGGAAATCCACGTCAACCAGTTCATCCTGATTCAAGCCTAAGAAACCGACCAGAGCCAGGATCAACACTATAATTAAAATCCAGCGGACAATCCACATAGGACCTCCTGTTTGCAATTGTTTTTATTTAGAAGTTGTGATATCTACACTGTTAATACCGGGTTTCCCCATAGTGAGAAACCCAGGACTTTCTCCACCTTAAGGCGCACTAACTGACCTTGTTTGTATGCGCCGGGAACTAACGTTACTCGACCGCACCCGGTCCGTCCTGTCCATTCGCTGGCGTTTTTTGGACTGACGCTTTCCATCAGCACTTCCACTTCCCTGCCAATCATCTCCTTGCGCGAATTGTCGGAATACTTTCTGCATAGCGCAATCATGCGTTCCAAGCGTTCTACCTTTTCAGCTTCGGGGACGTCATCTTCCATGGCGGCGGCGGCAGTACCAGGGCGAGGTGAGTATTTGAAGGTGAATGCATCATCGAAGCGAACTTCACCAATCAGATCCAGCGTCTGTTGGAAATCATTCTCAGTCTCTCCGGGAAAACCGCACAAAAGATCGGTGGTGATAGCTATATCAGGCACTGCTTCTCTAAGCTTATGGATTTTACTGACGTATTCACTTCTGGTATATCGCCGTTTCATCAGTTTTAAGATGCGATCAGAACCCGCTTGCACCGGCAGGTGCAGGGATGGACATATATTGCCTCCCATAACCATCCGTTCGATCAGTTCTTCGCTTAAGTCTCTGGGGTGAGAAGTTAAAAAACGTATCCTCTTCAAGCCGCTAACCCGCGACACGCGATCCAGCAGCTCGTGGAAACCCAAGTCTGACCACTTATATGAATTGACATTTTGACCAAGCAGGGTAACTTCAGGAAAGCCCTCTTCAACGGATCTTTCGATCTCAATAATAATATCATCGGGATGGCGGCTGCGTTCTCTACCGCGCACGTGAGGCACTATGCAGTATGAACAGTAATTATTGCAGCCGCGCATGATAGCCATATAAGCGTTTATGCCATTTCCCCTTGATGGCATAATATCCGTAAAATCTTCACCAGCATCACCGGGCACTATGGAAAATTTCCCAAAGCTGCCATTTAAGTGCTTCCGGATAATTTCAGGAAGTTGGCGGTAAGAATCAGGACCAGCTATCAGATCTACGTCGGGTGCCGTTTTAAGAATTGTTTCCTGCATTCTTTCCGCCATGCAGCCTAAAACACCGAGAACTAAGTGCGGCTGCTTTCGTTTTAGCGCTCCCAATGAACGCAATCTTCCCAAAGCTCTCTGCTCGGCATGATCACGAACACTGCAGGTGTTTATCAAAATGACGTCCGCATCTTCAGCTTCCTGCGTAATGCCGAAGCCGTCAGATAGCAGGAGACCGGTTACCAGTTCTCCGTCATACACGTTCATCTGGCAGCCGTATGTATCTATGAATACCTTCACTTTGCGTTAAATATTAACAATCGGTGATTTGTTTCAGAACTTATAATGTACAATCTACCGGAGAAAAGATCAAGTACTTTAGTTACTGTGATTTGAACAAGATAGCTTATTACCCTGGCGGCCAGCGAAACGAACGCCCGCCCATCAGGTGCAGATGGAGGTGATAGACTTCCTGTCCGCCGTGCTCTCGGCAGTTAAAGACCAATCGGAAGCCATTCTCGTCTATGCCTTCCTTTTCAGCCAGTTGATTAGCCACCATTACCATTTTCCCAATCAAGGCGTTATCTTCATCTGATAGATCCAATACGGTTTCAATATGCTTGATGGGAATGATCAATATATGCACGGGTGCTTTAGGATTAATATCCTTAAAGGCCATCACATCGTCATCACGATGCAGTATGTCAGCCGGTATGGCACCCTTGGTAATGTTGCAGAAAATGCAATCCATAGTTAACCTCGTTTTATTTCGTATTCATGAAATTCGATGATATTTGCCCTAATACTGCTGCTACTGCGATTTCCGAGCGCAATCGTCTGCTACCTAAATAGAAGCTCCGGGCGTTAAGATCGGTTAAAATCTTAACTTCGCTGTCATCCAAGCCCGATTCTGGTCCTACGATGATTAGAGTATCAGCTCTAATTACAGAATTCTGCCTTCCCTTCTGATGTGCAAACCAGATTTCTGTTGAACTGTTTCTCTGTAGAACTCCCGTAAGATCATCCGGTTCTTCAACCTGAGTTAAAAACGCACCACCGGATTGTTTTAAACATTCGATAGCTTTTTTCTTAGCCTTCTGCAGGCGGGTTTCTGTCCATTTCGCCTGTGATAGAACAAAATTAACCGGAATAATTTTCTGCACGCCTAATTCACAGGCTATTTCCACGGCGAACAGCCATCGTTCACCTTTTAAGCAGGGTATGGTTATCGAAACTGGAAGAGGTGGAGTTTCCTCTAAAATCTCACGTTTTACGATCTTCCCCCTCTGATGCTCTTTGTCCGGGTCTTGCAGGATTATGTGGAATTCCCAGCCCGTACCGTCTGTCGCAATTATCTCCTGTCCATTCTGCAAACGGAGGACGTTACGTATGTGATGCGTCTCCCCAGAATTGAAGTAAACTTCATCACCGGATATTGCGGATGGATCGATATAAAACGTGAACTGATGACGCATCGAGAAGTCTTTTGTCAGAAGGAAATGCCTAATTTCCAAGATAAGAGAACATCACTAAAAGAATATTCCGGGTTCCAGGAACTTTCCAGGCGAATAACGTCTGCATAGGGCAGCCTGAGTAATAAGCCTACACCATACCCCCACATGAGATTATCAACCGAGGTTTTATCAGAAATGCTGTAAGCATCTCCCGTTTCCAAGAATATTTCCGCTGCCAGGCCATATTGCAGGTTGGTAAAGTACTGCTTGAAATACGGCGCTCGCTGCCAGGTAAAATAACGCAGGGGCAACAAGTCAAAGCGAATCTCAAAGGTAGCAGAATAGAAGGATTCACCTTCATCCGATAAATTAACACTGCGAATGTAGGAATTATCATCAATTATTGTCCAGTCGTACGGCGGTAAGCTTCCCCATGACGGATGCCACTGCAACCGTGAACACAGTGATATAAAATGATAAGGCAAATATGAACGTAAATCAACCGAAAAACGTTGATACTGTTGTTTTAAAGACAGTACCCAACCCTGGACATACCGCACACTTCCGAATAAACCTCTCCTGGATAACTGCCTCAAATCTCTACCGTCCCAGGTAGTGGATACATGCGTTTCAACGATGCGATCCAATAACCCATCACCGGCGAGTTGAAGTGGATTTTCTGCACGCACCAGGTGAAACCTGCAACCAATTCCGCTGACAAATTCCCTCGTCCATCGTTTACCAATGGCGAATTGTGCCACGGTATGGCGGCTCTCCAGATCCAGATCTTTGACAGCCAGATTGTTGCTGGTTTGGGTTATTTGATAAAGAGAAACGGAACTGGTCAGTGTGGGATTCCCTCTAAGACGGGGTGTGGTGTGCGAGAGCATGTAACCACGATCATCACCGCTCCACAGGCTGATGCTTAGAGTTTCATTGCGTCCGCGAAAGTTCTTCTGCTGAAACCGAAAACCGTAGGTCAATTCCGGTGGCGTATCATCCGACAAGCTCCAATAGGGCAATGGGAAAATATACCATTCTTCGGTGACTACGATATTTAGAACCGACTTTCCCGCACTTTCAAGGAGGAAGAATTCCACACGGGTGAATATATCCAAACCTTGCACTCTGAGCATGTCAAGTTCCAGCATTTCACGCGTGGGAATCACACCTTTTCGGGTCTTCATTTCACTGAGAATTACCTTCTCATCTGTAACGTAATTACCAGTGATAACAATATCCGCTATGGGGCGATTCAGGAGGGATGGTTCTTCAATATGTAATTGGGCTGAAGCAGTGCCAAATAGCGTAAGCAGCGCGATAAGCAATAAACAACAGAGGAGCACCCCATTTTTCAAAACTTCAGTAATCATCGCCAGGAGAGTGTAATATCTAAGTTGACCAGAGTGTAATCATCTTTATTCCATTCATGTACCCAGGATAGATCACCATCCATTCTCAGGTTCAGTCCATTTGAAGTGATGTAATTCAACTGGATCACCGGCCCCCAGCGCGAGAGATAGAAAAACGGTGATTTGACTGTGCCCTCTTCAGGATCAAGATAATATTCCCAACCCTTGCGTTCATACATGGAAAGCCCGGCATCAACGAATATTTCCCGGTGCGTCTGCCGCATGATTAACAGGGTCATGTGATGAGTTTGGTATTCTTCGGATATCTGCTGGATCCATTCGTTCCAGAGGAACCGTCCCCCATCTTCCAGGTCAAGAGTATAGCTCAGGCTTAACGTCCAACGGCGGTTGAAATCCCAGTTGATAATGTCACTGGCGGTGTAGCGGCGGAATATGGTGCTCTTGATGAGATCGGGATCCAATTCGAAGTCGTAATCGGTGGTGTTTGCCACTAACTCAAAGCGAGCGATATTACTCCAATCTGGGTGCGGTTCAAAGGAGATTTCCGGTCTAAGCTTGAAGATTCTATTCCAGCGGTTCTGATCGCTCTTCTCGCCGTAAATATAGACTAAATGTTCCAGTGTGGTCTGAACACGTGCTAGCGCACGAAAATAGGGGCTGAATTCATGTTTATAGGCGAGATCGACTTCGTAGCGCAGGCGGTCTCTATCGTCGTAATTGGCAGTGTCTGAAGTATCATACTGGCGTTTGCGTAGTGCTGTCAAGAAAGCCAGAGAATCTTCCTCAGAGGGAGTCCAGGAAAAATTCCCTTCCAATGACGTGCCCCGGTCCCGCTTTAAGCCTGTAGCATCTTCTTGAGCGCCCCAGTCGAATTTCAACCTGGTCCAACCGGCAATGGTTTCATAATCACCCAAAAGTGTGAGCGCGTTTGACGTGGTGAATTCATCTCTGGTATTTTCAGCCGTTGCAGTGCGGTCTTTGTGGGTTGATCCTGCCAGTTGGGTATCCATGTGTAACTTAATACTGGTTAAAGGATCGTATATCAGTTGATTGTTGAGAATCTGCTGTGAATCGGTCCTCCTGCCAATAGAATTAGTTCCCCAGATGTGATAGTCGTATCTCTTGTGATGGTAGAGCACTTCCAACCTGTCAGAACTATTCTGGGAGAATTGCTTATCCATTCCGTAACCGAAGCGTATTTCGCGGTTGGTACGGGCGCCTAATTCTTCCTGTTCAAAATAAAGGTCTAAGTTGTTATGATAACCGTAATATTCAAAATCGTCCAATTCGGCTTCAAATGAAGCTGATAGACCGTAGTCATCGAAACCTGCGCGCCTCTCCCACTGTTGTCCTAACACGCTTGTCAAGGTTAAGACGGTATCGGGTTTATAGGTTCCACCAACGCCAACCAAGGATTTTTCTATTTTCTGCAGAGATTCCGTATAGGATCCTGCAGGTGATTGCATCTCCCAGTTAAAGGGAGGACTGAGGACTCCCATGTCGTAGGGATCGGGACCGGAGAATCTTTCAAAGTGATAGAAATCGCCGCTAAAAACCGCTTCGACGTCGAATTTATCATGCAGCGATCGGTACAAGCGCAGATCAAAGTCGGCGTTGGTTTTTAATTCCCCCTGTGATCCACCAGGTCTGCGATAAAGTGCATCAAGGTTGCTACGTAAGGCTACTCGAAGGAAATTGCGGTCAACGTCCATAAAGAAAATGCTCCCCGCTCCCATCTCATCGAGTCCATGATGAAGATGTATCTGCAGGGAATCTGCGTTTTCAGCGACAATAATGCCGACAGAGAATAATAGACATAGGACAGCCAGACAGAACCGGCTCTTCATTACTTTAGCCGGAACTGCCTTCATCGGGAGGATTATTTGAGGCGACTGTTTGCCTTGAGTTTCTGGTCAATTCACACTTTTTATCAGGATTAATGACACCACCTGATATGATAAGCTTCAGAGCATCCTGAGTGTTCATTTCAACTTCATGGACGTCTGAGATAGGAACGAACAGTATATATCCTGTGGTGGGATTCGGTGTTGACGGCAAAAAGACCGAAATGCATTCTTCGCCGATAGCGTTTTTAACCGGTCCTTGCGTATTTCCGGTCTTGAAAACCAACGTGAACAGACCCTTGCGTGGATATTCGATTAGCACTGGCTTTTGAAAGGCATCACCACCACTCGATAAAATAGCTTCGGAAAGCTGGCGTAGAGTCCGGTAAACCGTTTTCACAATAGGAATGCGATCCAGCCAGTGATTGAACCAGCGCAGGAGGCGGTTGCCAAAATAGTTACGAGCCAGCCAGCCGGTGATGAAGACCACAGCTAAGAGGGTTATTACACCTAAACCGTATATTATCTGATCTTCACTGATGGGGAGTTTCAGTGCTGAAACCAGAGCACGCGTTGCTACCCGATTGAAGATACCATCAATCATGAGAAAGAGCCAGACCAGAATCACCCAGGTGAAATACAAGGGCAGCAGCACCAGTATTCCGGCTATCAGATTACGCCTGATTTTGCGCCACAAACCGGCTTTCTTTAACTGATATCTATCATACGCTTTACGGCGCCGTAAGCTCGACAACGAACCTCCTCATCAAGAATTATCTCATTCGATTGGGTTTCGATACACCAGGCGACCTTCGCCAGGTTGGTTAGTTTCTGCGTTGCGCAAATGGCGGTTGATGTCAAAGGGTAAAGAGGGAGATCGGGATACTCGGTGTTTATTTGTTCAACCAGTCCGATTTCCGTACCGATGATAATTCCCTTCTCCCGGATTTCATCCTGGTTGTCAGTAACGAAATTCACCATACCGGTAGTTGATGCTACATGATCAGCTATGGATAACACCTCCATCCTGCATTCCGGATGCGCGATGAATATTGCATCGGGGTGCATTTCTAAGGCTATTTTAACATCTTCAGTTGTAAACTGATCGTGCACGTAACAGTGACCTTCCCAGGGAATTATGTCTGCCCCAGTATGCTGGCGACAGTATTCAGCTAAGTTTTTGTCCGGCGTGAAGATTATCTGTTTATCACCCAGGGACTTGACGACCTTGATAGCATTGCTGGACGTACAGCAGATATCAGACAGCGCCTTCACTTCAGCAGTTGAATTGACATATGTAACCACAACAGCACCAGGATATTTCCGTTTGGCTTCGGTTAACAAGGGAGCATCTATCATCCGTGCCATGGGACAGTCTGCCCGGTGATCCGGCAGCAGCACTTTTTTATCCGGATTTAATATCTTGGCAGTCTCCGCCATGAAATCTACGCCACAGAAGACTATTATATCGGCATCCGTCCTGGTAGCTTCCCGAGCCAGCCCCAGCGAGTCACCCAGGAAGTCAGCAAGCTGCTGCACCTCCATACGCTGGTAATTATGGACTAAAAGGACAGCATTTTTTTTCTTCTTCGCCCGTTTAATTCTTGAGACAAGTTCGTCAACCGGCAACGTTGAATATTCTCTGACGTCCATTGTATAGTTAGCCATGCAGAAGTTAAGGATTTACGATCTTTTCAACAAGTTATCAACAATTGTGGTGTGCATTATATAAGTTCAATATGTTCTGCATATCAAGCTTGATTTGTGGCATATAAATGCCAAAAGTGTGCCGAAATATGAAGTTGTCAACAAAATATGGACTTAGAGTAACCAATAGTTAAAATACTGCTAATCTTCGTCCTTGCTTTCCCCAGCATAATCGTTCTCAATCTGCTGGAAGAAGTAATCAAGACTGCTGTAAATTAGATTCCTCAAATCCTTCAGTTCCCAATCTGCGAACAGCGAACTACCGACCAATTCCCGTACGCTGTCCTGGCGCAATTTCATGACAATCTCTTCGCGATTCTCCTGCTTTATGTACACCTTGCCGAATTCGATGTCCATAAGACCTGAAAAAACGCCCACTTCCGTATCATGACTTATAACTGCGAAACTCATAAGCTTCATGAAGGGTTCCATTGTCATGCCCGCTTCTTCCAGAGCTGCAATATTGGGGGCAAAATGGTACTCATACAGGCTTTCATTCGGTGCAAATGTGTAATTGTGCCGCGATACTACTTCCGAAATGAGCGGACTGTATTCGTGGTTGTTCTGCTGAAATTTTGCGGGTCCGCTGAAGAGGAATTGAACGTATTTACTCTGTAATTTACCTTTTAAATATTCGCTGATCTCCCGCCCGATCGCCAGCTTGGCGGCTTCCTTCTCTTCAATGTGTTGTTTGTCCAGATCGGTTGAACTGTCACCGGAAAGCACCTTGTCGAATGTCTGTAATCTGGCAGCCAGATCCGACGCGATTGGAACCTGGGTTTCCGCCAATGCGTCCAGCATTATCTGCATGCAATTGCAGGAGGAATCACAGATCACTTCGATGAAAGGGGCAATATCAAGGGACACGGAAGCTTCAGGTCGGTTGGTGGCAGGAAGTTTATCGTCAGCATCATGCAGCGCTGCATAGTACTTCGCCTTATCCTCTATCATAGCTGGTCCGTATCCATTCTTCCCCAGTATGAAGTCATCCAAAAGGCGCGCCATCCGCCCGTTACCGTCGAAAAAGGGGTGTATCAAAGTGAAGCGGTAGTGGAATTTAGCCGCCAGCTCCAGGGGATGAACCTTTCCCGATCCCTCGTTATACCAACTGAAAAGTGCGCTCATTTCTGCGGGAACACGATCAAAGGGAACGAAATTCAACCGGGTTCCGTCTTTGGCAATGATGGGCATGTCCCGGTCTTTGTATTCTCCGGGGTGGTATCGTTCAACTTGATCTATAGGTTCTGTCAATATCGAATGCAATTCCTTTATCATTTCTTCGTTAATATCTTTTCTTGCTTCGATTTTGTCTTCTATAAACTTAATTGCTTCCCTGACTCCATCGATTTCCTGGAACTCCCGTTTCAGTTTACCACCAGCCATACGGTTAGTTTCAAGATAAAAACGAGTCTCTTCTAAAGTCAGAGAGTTATCTTCGAAGATATTGGTGCTATAGATACGGCGTGGGGTTAGCTCCTTATCGATGCGTTCGAACTGATCTGCAGTAAAAGGACGTTCTGCGTCCAGTTTTGCCTTCAGTTCATCGATTTTTTCGTACATTGGTATAACCTGTTTAGAGAAAGATGTATCGGAATGCAAAAACCAAAGCTAATGCATGCACCAACCAACTGGTGTTCCGCCAGCGTCCTGCGAATATGGAAAGAATGGAATAACTCACAAAACCGAACGCCAGACCATCTGAAATGGAATAGGTCAGCGGCATTCCGATTATAACTAAGAAAGCTGGTATGGCTTCTGAAAGATCGGACCAGTTAATTTTGGCTACAGTCTGAACCATCAGGCAGCCGACTACAATCAATGCTGGCGCAGTTATGGGATATAAGATGAGCATGGTCCCTTCTGACGCTTCGACGCCTCCGCCGATCATCCTCACCAGCGGTGCAAAAAAGATCGCCAAGAGGAAAAGCATACCTGTCGTTACTGCTGTAAGTCCGGTTCTGCCTCCTTCTTCAACGCCTGCTGCCGATTCGATATAACTGGTTACCGTCGATGTACCCAGAAACGCACCTGCGACAGTTCCGGTTGCATCCGCCCACAGCGCCCGGGACGCTCGGGGAAGTTTGCCATTTTTTATAAATCCAGCGCGGTCGCCAACACCAATTAAAGTGCCGATGGTATCGAAAAAATCAGTGAAGAAGAAAACTAACACGATGGGAATCAATTCCCAGCGGAAGACTCCGACAAGATCTAACTTGAAAAACGTAGGAGCTATCGAAGGCGGCATTGAAGCAACACCCTCCCATTTCACCTGACCGGTGATTAGTGCCAGCAGAAAGGTAAACAAGATTCCCAGCAGGATGGCGCCCTTAATACGCCTCACCAGTAGTAGCAGGATAACTCCAAAACCGAAGAGGGTCAACAGCGCAGCGGGATGTGATAGATCACCTAACCTTAATGCACCGGTAGCATACTCCCATATTTTCAGTCTTCCGGTAAGACCCTCCGGCGAAAGATCCCCCGCGAAAACTGCACTAACAAGGGGGTCGTTATTCCGCACGATAATGCCAGCGTCTGCAAGTCCGATGAAAGCGATGAAGAAACCGATTCCGGCGGCGATTGAATGCTTCAGTGATGATGGAATGGCATCCAGCAGAGCCTGCCTCAGACGGAAGAGGTTGAGGATCATGAAGATTATCCCGGAGATAAATACAATCCCCAGAGCCGTTTCCCAGGCAACGCCAGCCGCAAGTACAACCGTGAAAGTGAAGAAGAAGTTCTGCCCCATGCCGGGAGCTAAAGCAATGGGATAATTAGCCAGCAGCCCCATAATGAATGTCGCTGCGGCGGCGGAAAGACAGGTGGCAATCATTACCGCGTCGAAGTCCATGCCTGCTTGCGAAAGCACGGCAGGTTGAACGAAAATAATGTAAGACATGGTCATGAACGTGGTCACGCCCGCCATTATTTCCGTTCTGACGTTGGTGCCGTTTTCCACCAGGTGGAACAGTCGTTCCAGTGTGTTGCCCATGCGTATATTCCCGTCAATCAGGCTTTGCCATGCACCGAATTGGAGTTAACGCCATTTTATCGAACAACCCATTGAGGGCATCTGCTTAAAATCGACAGGTTTGCCATCAAGTAAGAGATCCACCGCCTCTTTTAACTCACGACGCGTTACTTTACGGGGATTCTCCCAATTATCATCAAGTCTGCCGTGATAAGCCAGCTTGCGATCGGGACCATACACGAAGAATTCAGGCGTACAAGCGGCGCCGAAATCTTTCGCTACAGTTTGTTCCAGATCATGCAGGTAGGGAAAGCCGTAGCCCTTCTGTTCCCATCGCTTGCTCAGGTTGTCGAAGGAATCCTGAGGCACGTAATTGGGGTCATTGGAACAGATACCCACCATCTGAGCGCTATATCCTTCTAAATCCTGGCGCAATTGGATGATCCGGTCTTCCACCGCAACCGCATACGGGCAGTGATTGCAGGTGAAGATCACAATCAATACGTCCTTGTCGGTGAAATCTGATAATTTATACCGATTCCCATCAACCGCGGGGAGATCAAAATCAGGACAGGGCGTCCCTATTGCTATTTTGGTTCCATCAACGAGTGCCATTCTATCTCCAAAAGTTGTTACACTATTTCCCTTCTCAGCCTTTTTACCGGTATGCTCAGTTGTTCGCGATATTTCTGTACTGTGCGGCGGGCTATGGTGTAGCCTTCCTGTGATAACAGCTCTGCCAATTTCTCATCCGACCAGGGGCTGGCTTTGTTCTCTTTATCAACAATTTCTCTGAGTTTGGATTTTATAATCCTCGTGGAGACGTCCTCACCCTCATTGGTCTCCATGCGCTGGCTAAAGAAGTATTTTAATTCAATAACCCCGAAATCTGTCTGCACATATTTTCCATTGGTAACTCTGGAAATGGTGGCGATATCCATCTCAATGTCATCGGCGATATCCTGCAGGATCATGGGGCGGAGATGCTCCTTGCCGAAGCGGAAAAAATCTTCCTGCTTTTTCACAATAGCACGCATGGTGCGCAGCATGGTCGAACGGCGTTGGTGGATCGCATTTATGAACCATCTGGCTGATTCCAGCTTGCGGTGAACGAATTCTCGCGTTTTTTTATCCACCTTTTTCTTGGCTAACACCATATTACGATATTCGGTGTTAACATAGAAATTGGGAATGCTGCCATCGTTGATAAATATCTCAAAATCATCACCTATCTGTTTAACGATCAGATCAGGAACGATGTAGTTTTGTTTCTCATCAAACAACCCTTCCCCCGGTTTGGGATTCAGTTTCGTTACTATTTCATAAGCTTTCTTAACCTCTTCTAAGGTAACTTCCAGTTTCTTGGCTATGATCTCATATTTCTTGTTGGTGAACTCTTTGAAACATTCCTTCAGCATGCGCAATGCGTTTGGATCGGGATTGTCCTGAGCTTCCAACTGGATAATCAAGCATTCCTGCAAACTGCGTGCTGCTATGCCGGGCGGATCGTAAGTTTGGATTCGTTTTATGACCGCTTCTATTATTTCAGGCCTGATGCGGATGTCAGCCGATATCTCTTCAACAGACATATCCAAATACCCATCCGGAGTCAGACTTCCTAAGATATATTCACCAACTTCAACAAAATTGCCGATTAACCTGTCGGTCCGTAGTTGTGTACGAATGTGATCATTCATAGATAGAGTCGCGGCGCGAGGGATTTCATGCACCTCTACTGACGATGGTAGTGAACGTGGACGATATTCGTAAAAATCCTCATCATTCAGTATAGCTTCCCAGTCAACTTCTTTAGCTTCCGTTTTAGCAGGAAGTTCTTCACCGTCCTCCTCATCAAGTTCTTCCGCCGTCTTGGGAACAGGGATCTCCTCTGTTTCTTCAGGGTTCTCCTCTTCAGGAGCTTCTGCTTCATCAAGAAAAGGGTTCTCTTCCAATTCGGAATTGATGCGCAATTCCAATTCAAGCAGTGGAAGCTGGATAAGTTCGGAGCGGAGTATCTGCAGCGGCTGGATACTCATTTCCAGCCGTTGACGCAAGTCCTGTCTAAGTGTTTGAATCATAATTTATTTCTATGGTAAGGTCATCGGTCCAGTTTGAATGTATCTCCTAAGTAGAGTTCCCTCGCTTCTGAATCTGCTGCTAAAAAGTCAGAAGTGCCGGATTTGAGAATGTTGCCTTCGAACATGAGGTACGCTCTATCAGTTATCGAGAGCGTTTCATGCACGTTGTGATCGGTGATTAAAACGCCTATGTTACGTTCCTTCAATCCACGTACAAGCGATTGTAGATCGCTGACCGCTATCGGGTCAATACCTGCGAAAGGTTCATCCAGAAGAATGAATTTGGGGTCGGTAACCAGAGTTCTGGTTATCTCCACCCGGCGTCTTTCACCACCTGACAGCGTATAAGCTTTATTGTCAGCTAAGTGGCTTACAGATAGCTCTTCAAGCAGTTTTTCCAGTTTCTGTTTTCTCTCTTTCTTTGAAATCGGTAGCATCTGTAAGATAGCCATGATGTTCTGTTTGACGGTCAGCTTCCTGAAAATTGACGGCTCCTGGGATAAATAGCCGATACCAGCCCTAGCCCGGCGGTACATGGGCATTTCGGTGATGTTGTCCTCATCCAAATAGATGCTGCCTTCAGCAGCTCTGATCATGCCGGTCAGCATGTAGAAAGTAGTCGTTTTACCAGCTCCATTAGGACCCAACAGACCGACAATCTCACCCTGCGAAACATCCACCGAGACCTGATCAACAACTCGCCGGCGACCGTAGATCTTCACTAAGTCTTGTGCTTTTAGAACGTGCATCAGCGTCTCCGACGCGCAATTATTTCTTCACACTCGGTGGATAGCCGTTCTTCCAGACGTTCGGGATAATACGTGCCTTCAGTACCCCCTTCCACATATATCCAGTCTATTTGACCATCTTTAATGAACATATCAATCAAATCACCCGATACTTTGTTAGCTCCTTTTTCTCCCGTATCCTCACGGATATAATATATGCTGGTGGCATTGCCGCGCACATACACGCTATCAACTTCACCTTCACGGAAAGTCATTTCCATATAATGACCTGACATGAGGTTAAAGGGGCGCATCTCTAAAGAATCCAGTGGTGAAGTAACCAACGCCTGACCAATCAATATTACCCGCTTCAGTTTTTGATCTTCAAAGAATGCGTCAACTGAATCAGCGGTCAATACGTCTCTTCCCTGCTGCAATATTGGGTCGCCGGTCAAGCGGGCGCACTCTGACGCATCCCAGTAATATAGCTTTTGCCCCCAGCCCTCAAAATCTTCCCTGAACATGTGTACGCTATCAGTAACGATTGCTTGCTTTTCTGCAAACAGATATTCAATTAGCATGCCCACAACGACCATAGAATCCCCTTCTTCAGTGTAGTTCACCATGCGGGGATCTTGAGTCATCACACCGCGCTCATCCGGCCGGTTATATACCCCATGTTCTCCTGTAATAACGGCGTCGTCAGTAGTCGAAAATATGCGAACGTTGCCAAAGAAGAAGGCATCTTCCCTATTCTCATTGTAGATAACGCGGTTACAGTAGATGATTATCGAATCCTGATCGATCTTGACGTTACCGTCAGCCACCGCGCGACCGCTCTTTTCATAATAGGTTGTCTGATCCGCCCATATCTGCCGGGACGGTTCTACTAAATGCACATTGTCTTCAAAGAACAACCTGCCAATCGCCTCTTCGTAGGTGGCGTGTTCACAGGTTACCGAAAGAGTATCCTGCGTGATCCACACGTCACCGTCCAAATATCGAATCGGAGCTTCAGCAGTGCCGCCGGTTCTCATGAGATCGGCTCGCTTAAGCACGATCGGCGCTTGTGGAAGAGCTGAGGTGCTAAATAAAATTAAACATACAGATAGATAAATCAGCCGCAATTTAGTTATACTCATCCTACTCCCGGCGTTGTCTGAATGTCTGTCCGGTAGGATTCCTCAAAGTCCAGGAAGTCAAGTCTTCGTTGGAAACAAAATCGTAACCCTGCAATGAATCCAGTTCAGTTGTTAAAACCACCAAGGTATCTGAACTCACCTCCTGCAATTTTCGATCCCAGTAGAGTCGTTCCGTTTTAAGTACGTCTCCATTTTCTGAAACCACGACGACGTTTCCTAATGCTACAAAGAGATCCCGCTTTTCTTCTATGCGAGCGCTATCTGATGTTAGTACTGACTGAAGCTCGCCGGATTTATCGTAGAAATCAACCTTAACGTCTTTTCTGAAGATGGTGATTTTATCTCTTTCAAAAGAGAGGATATGTCCGGCTTGTACCACAGATTGGCGCCGACCATCGCTGGTAACTTCGATTTTTCCGTCCCATATTTCCTGATCGGGATATTTTTTCTTCCCGCTGACGGAAATATCAGGTGAACTATCTCTACTACTACATCCTGTCAATAAGATACAGAATGAAAATATAAAAACCAGCCGCATTTTAAGTAATTCCCGCCTTCAGTAGATCGTGCAGGTGAACGATACCGGCTATTTGTTTATTATCATCAACTATCACTAACTGCGTGATGCTGTGTTTTTCCATAATACTGATGGCTCGCGTCGCTAAAGCGTCAGCGTTGATGGTTTTAGGATCGCAATTCATCAAATCTGCCGCCGTTATGGATTCAAGATCGCCGCCACGCTCTAAAAGTCTGCGGAGATCACCATCCGTTATCATACCCAACAATTCATTGGCACTATTGGTAACGCAGGTAGCTCCGAGCATTTTAGTAGTCATTTCCACGATCAACTCTTTCAGTGGCGTGCTTTCCTCGACCTTAGGAATGTTATCCCCTGAGTGCATGATCGAATCAAGTTTTAGTAGCAATCTTCTCCCTAAGGTGCCGCCCGGGTGCAGCAAGGCGAAATCCTCTTCGGTGAAGCCACGGCGATGCAATAGCGAAATCGCCAGGGCATCGCCCATAACCAGAGCTGCGGTAGTCGAAGCAGTAGGCACTAAATCCAGCGGGCATGCTTCTTCTGCCACGGAAACGTCTATGACCGCATCGCAACGTTCCGCAAGTGGAGAATGGGGATCACCCAGCATACCGATAACCGGAATATCAAGCAGTTTAAAAGCAGGGAGAAGTAGAGCTAATTCATCATTACGGCCGCTTTTTGATATAACCATGGCAACGTCACTTGGATCAACCACACCAACGTCACCGTGAATCGCTTCTGCAGGATGCAGAAACAACGAAGGGGTTCCGGTCGATGACAGGGTAGCGGCAATCTTGCGGGCAACCAAACCGGACTTTCCCATACCACTCAATATGACACGGCCGTTTTTTTCGCTGCATGCGTATATAATATCCAGCGCTTTAACGATACCACCATCAACACGCGTTAGCAGCTTTTGGATCGCATCAGCTTCGATCTGGATGACCTTGCGGCACTCATCCAAGTATTTGCTTTTTTCATTCATAGCTATAATCAATAATCGGGTATAAAATTCCTCATAAGGTCCTCCCAATGCCCCTGAGCTTTCAAGATGAGTTCACAAACCTGCCTGACGGCGCCTCGTCCGCCTTTTCTGTCGCTGACGAAATGCACTCTGTCTTTGACTTCTGCATGCGCATCAGCAGGTGCGGCGGAAAAACCGACTTGCATTAGCACCGGCAGATCGAATAGATCATCGGCGATGTAGGCAACCTGCGACGAATCCAAACCTTCCTCAGCAATAATTTCATTAAAGGTATGTTCCTTTTTGACTCTGCCCTGCCTGACGATTTGGATATTGAGTTCCTTAGCTCTTTCGGTTACAATGCGTGATTTTCTTCCGGTAATGATGCCGGTTTTTATACTATATAACTGTAGAACGTATATACCAAAACCGTCGGTTACGTCGAAGGCTTTGCTCTCAATCCATTCATCGTTGTAATGGATGCGGCCGTCCGTCATGGTGCCATCCACATCCATTAGAAACAGCTTTATCTTAGCCAGGCGATCAATATTTTCAGGCGAAATTTCATTCATGAGGTTCGGCATCTTATTTGCACTATAAAAATAGCTCTCTTTCCCTCTTTTGTCAAGCGAAATCACCGTCTTTTTAGCGAATAATAATTCCCGCTGGTCGCTGTTGAAAGTGGAAATATCTCTTGACTAATAGATGAATATTTTGTTACTTTTTAGTGCTGTTTATCAGGATCTTTAACATTCGCTAACCGTATAAAATTCAGATCAGATGAAAAGCGCAAAATCAGAAATTGGTATAGGTAAGAAGACATGTTTGACTGTCTCCCTATGCCTACTTTTAACTGTACCTCAATTATGGTTGGGCTGTACGCAGAGCGATGCACCTCCTGTTGCTCCTGTGCCCACTATCGAGATTTCCTGGGTTAACACTCTGCCAAATTTGGTGTTACAATCCACGACCTATTCGCTGATCAGTGTTACGGTGAGCGGCGTGAATTCTCAGGACGTTGATTCTGTTGTAGCTTATATATATGACGATCAGAACAATCAGATAGAGCAGTTCCAACTCTACGACGATGCCAACGCCTTCACTCTTACCGATGCGCTGGGGTTCTGCAGCGATCATTCGGATGACGTCATTTCCAATGACGGCATCTTCAGCCGGATGGTTAGTGCGCTTTTTGCTGGAAGTACAGAGGGTGCGTACGATATCGAGGTGAAAGCCTTTGCAGCCGGGGGTAGCAGCGATGCGGTTCAATCCTTAATTATTGCATTAAGTGCACCACCTGTTTTATCCGGGTTGGATTTTCCAGAAACCCTGGTTTCCGGATTCAACCCTATCCAGGTATATCTGCAGGTTTACGATCCGGATTCGATAGTTCTGGATTCGGTGGTAGTTGTTTATATGAATATCTATTCTCCGCAGTTAGTACTATTAGATTCAATACAACTTGAATCCCTGGATAACGCCAACTTCGGTACTACTTTGACTTCGGCTATAGCCATAGGGATGCCTTCGGGCTCTTATACTTTCACTTTCAGAGCCTGGGATACTTTTGGCATCCACAGCGATTCTTTAGGAAAAACCGTGATAATGGAGAATGAAGCACCTGTGCTATCCAACCCTTCATATCCGCACAGCGTAATGCTTCCCGCTGCCGGTCAACAGACGGAAGTTCTAATTACTATGAGTGCCACAGACGATCAGACCATCGGGGATATAGATGAAGTTTACATGTTCTCCCTTAAACCCGACAGCACCTGGGCTAACAATGGTCTGCCTATCCCCATGCTGGACAACGGTCTGCCGTTCGATATCAACTTGTGGGACGAAGGCTATTTAGGTGATCTGGTGGCAGGCGATTCTGTCTATTCGACGACGGCATTACTGTTGGACTCTTCGTTAGAAGGCGTCTATCATTTCACATTCGAAGCAACTGATCTGGCTGGTAACACCAGCGCACAGCTTTCAGATACATTGGTGGTAACTCCTTGACTTTGAAAACACTTTTTGGACTGAACTTGGTAATAGCAGTGGTAATTTCCTGCTCTATCTCCGTTCAGGCACAGGTTCCCGGCAAGACCGGGTTCCGTTTTATATCGGAAGGCGGCGATCCTCATGTCGAACGCCTGTTGTCGAACTCCGTGATTGACATGGTCCCGGATTCTCTGGACGTTTTGATGGGAACGGGCGGAGGGCTCTCCATATGGCATTCCGAAGACTCTACGTGGAGTTCCTTCAGTGAAAGCCACGGCATGGGGCACGGTTCCGTATCAGCGCTCGATGAAAGAAACGGCGTCATCTGGGCAGCAACCGCCTACACCGCTTCGACCTCCGAAGGCTATCTGCCAGCCGGTGGTGGTGTCGGATTCAGCACTGATGGAGGCAGCAATTGGACCTGGTATAACCAACCTGTCGATGACGACACCGTTACTTCCTACTCTCCCACTACCACCAATATCCAGAACGTAACCTACGATCTGCTGATCACCTCAACAGAGGTTTGGATTACCTCCTGGGGTGGTGGACTGCGTAAGTTCGATTTCGCAGACAGCACATGGTACGTGGTAACACCGGACACGCTTCCTTTCTCCTCATTGGATCACCTGAACCACCGTCCCTTTGCAGTCGAAGGCGATGATAATATCCTCTGGGTAGGTACGGCGGCAGGCATCAATAAATCAATCGATGGCGGGCAGACCTGGGATAACTACAATTACGGAACACACGACATCAGTGGAAACTTCATCACTGCGTTAGGACGACAGCAGTGGAGCGGAAATGACGTACTCTGGGCGGCAACCTGGGCGGCATCCAGTTCTGGAGAGTATTACGGCGTCAGCAAGACGGAGAACTACGGGGCAACGTGGGAAGTGGTTATCATAGATAGTTTTCTAACCTTAAAAGCGCACAGCATCGCTTTTGATGATTCTGCTATCTACGTATCCAGTAATCTCGGATTGCACAAATCAATAAATGGTGGAACTGACTGGGGCTTGTTTCCGCAGATTGCCGAATTTGACTCTGTTGCCGGAATTTATAGATACCTTTATGACCCAGAATTCTACTGTTCTTTAGTTCATAAAACTAGTTTAAGTAACACTCTCTGGGTTGGCACTGGTGATGGAATAGCATCAAGTGGGGACGCTGGTGGTACTTGGTGGTTGCACAGAAGCTACCTTCAGACTAACCAAGCTGGACAGCCTGCAACTTACTCCTATCCGAATCCCTTTTCACCAAGATTGCATTTCGTAACCAGGTTTCAATATGATTTGCCTTCCCCAGGTAAGGTTACGTTGAAATTGTTCGACTTTGCCATGGATGAGGTCGTGACTATAGTTGATAATGGTCAACGTGATTCTGGTGACAACTATGAAGTCTGGGACGGCAAACGCAGCAATGGTGAAATGGTGGCTACCGGAGTTTACTTTTACAGGATAGAGCGCAGCAGTGCCGGTCCCATTTGGGGAAAGATAGCGGTAATAAACTAAATACGAATAACATTAAATATGCCACGTTCGATTAGAACTTTCAGATTGGTTTTAACTGCCATCATCATGTTCAGCTTGAGTGCTGCCAATGTATATGCCGGCAGTAACGCTGGTATGGCAGGCGCCTTTCTGCGTATGGGATTGGGCGCCAGGTCATTGGCGATGGGGGACGTTGGGGTCGCCATTCCCGGTGATGGGTTCGGAATATATTACAACCCTGCCTCGCTTCCTTTTTTAGAAGAACGGACCTTTCTCACCTCCTATAACTATCTTTCGCTTGACCGGCACCTGAATTTCGTCGGCTTTGCCACGCCGCTACGTCCACCATCGGCGCAATCCGGCAACCCCATCACCGCCGGTTTGGGCGTGGGTTGGATAAACGCGGGCACAGGAGATATCGACGGTCGTGATACCGATGGCAATCCCATCGGCACGTTTAAAAATTCGGAGAACGCTTTCTATTTCGCCTTTGCACTGCGCATTTCAGATAAAATCGCCATAGGTTTCGCTCCCAAGGTGCTGTACAACAGCTTTCCTGATCTGACCAGTTCAGAATCATTTTCAAGTACCAGGTTGGGTTTTGATGCTGGTCTGTTGATAAATCCTATGGAAAGGCTGTACTTAGGCGTTCAAGCACGTAACATAAATGCACAGTACCGCTGGGACAGCACCAATATATGGGGCGATGACGGTACTACAGCAACGGACAAGTTTCCCAGAGTTTACCGCTTCGGAGGAACCTATCTATTCGATTTCGGCCTGTTGGCAGCAGCAGAATTTGAGACCAGTGACCAGCAGGACAATTCCATACATGCGGGTATCGAATACCGCTACGCCAACTTTGAACCATACGAATTCAGTCTGCGTGCGGGTTATAATGATGCTGATTTAGCTTTCGGTTTTGGATTTGTTTTCTCCGTCTGGCAGTTACGCGGCGTAATTGACTATGCCTATCAGATCGAAGACATACCGCCGTATGATTCCCAGGTAATTTCATTTTCTCTTATATTCTAATGAAACTCTCTCGAAATATCTTCATCTTAGGGTTTATACTCTGCTTGGTCCTAAACCCAAGCCTCGCAGAAACCAACGGCTCGATGCCGTTGTTAAAGATATCACCAGATGCGCGCAGCACCGCACTGGGTGAAACGGGTGTCGCTGGAGCTGCCGGATCTATGGCTGCTTTCCATAACCCGGCTCTTCTGACCTTTGCCAAAAGCAGTGAAGCTACTTTTGGATACAGCGACTGGATACTTGACCTGACTATTCAGACTGGAGCTCTCCTTTTTAAAAGCGGCAAAACTGCCCTGGGGATTTCCTTTAATGCTTTCACTGTTCCTGACCTTGAATTGCGTACACTGCCATCCGATGACCCTCTGCAGACATTCTCCGCTCATGATGTAACCGCCGGCTTCAGTATAGCACACCTGTTCGGAGAGAAGCTGGCTTTGGGCGGTACAGCTCGCTACTTAAGTCAGCAGATATATATAGAAAATTCATCGGGTTTCAGCGTAGATTTAGGCGCAGTTTACCGACTGTCAATCAACGATCTGAAAGTCGGCGTTGTCCTCATGAATTTAGGCAGCATGAGCGCCCTGGACGAGGAGAATACCACGCTGCCAACGTACGGCGCTGCCGGCGTAAGCGGACGGATTATCCGGAGCGATGACTTCGGTTTGCGGAGTTCCGCTGACCTGCGCTTATATCTTGAAAATGACGTTCGCCTGCATGCTGGTCTGGAAGGATCGTGGAAGGAACATCTCTTCTTGAGGGCAGGTTATCAAACTGGCAGTGAACTACGCTCGTTTTCCGGTGGAATGGGATTCGGCTGGAAGGGATATCGGTTTGATTATGCTTATCAACCATTAGCTGAGGACTTCGGAGCGTCGCATAGATTCGCAATAAGCATATCATTTTAAATATAGAGAAAAGGAAAGAGAAACAAATGGCTAAATATCGTATTGCCTGGTTGCCTGGTGACGGTGTGGGCGTAGAAGTCATGGAAGCAGCCCGCATGATTCTGGACAAACTTGAATTTGACGCAGAATACATTCACGGAGACATAGGCTGGGAATTCTGGACTAAAGAAGGAAATGCTCTGCCGGATCGTACTTTGGAAATGCTGAAGGATACAAATTGTGCGCTCTTCGGCGCTATCACCTCCAAACCGAAGGACGAAGCTGCCAAGGAACTCGATCCCGCCTTGCGGGAAAAAGGATACACATATTTCAGTCCTATCGTGCGCTTGCGGCAGGAACTGAATCTGCACACCAATATGCGACCCTGCAAAGCCTATAAAGGAAATCCCCTGAATTATCAGAATGACATAGACTTAATTGTATTTCGTGAGAACACCGAAGGCATGTACGGTGGGGTGGAATTCCATCCCGTTCCGCAAACGGTTTTCGACGCCTTATGCGTACATCCCAAGATGAAGAAGTTCGGTGAACATTCGCTGGATGACCTGGCAATATCCACACGCATCATGAGTCGCAAAGGCTGTGAAAGTATAGTCTATCAAGCTTTCCAATTCGCTAAGGAATTCAACCGTCGTTCGGTAACCGTCGTGGATAAACCCAACGTTCTGCGGGAAACCGGCGGCTTGATGATTCGGTCAGCCAGGAAATTAGCCGAGAACTATCCGGACATACCACTCTGGGAAACCAACATCGACGCTCAATGCATGTGGCTGGTTAAAAACCCCATGGACTATGACATCCTGGTGGCTGAAAACATGTTCGGTGATATTATATCCGATCTGTGCGCTCAACTGGTTGGTGGTTTGGGTTTCGCCTGTGCGGGTAATATCGGTGATAATTACGCTGTCTTCGAACCTACGCACGGTTCAGCGCCGAAATATACCGGCATGTATAAGGTTAATCCTATAGCAACTGTCCTATCAGCAAAGATGATGCTGGATTGGTTGGGAGAAACCGAAAAAGGCAAAAGGCTGGAAGACGCCGTTGCTGCCATCATTGCAGAAGGCAAAGTCAGAACTTATGACATGGGCGGATCGGCAAAAACGCTGGAAATGGCGCAAGCGATCGCTGAAAAATTGTAGTTTCCATCTGCACGTAGTCCATACGCGCTACCGACATTCTTTAGATAGAAGACCGGTAGCGCTATCGGTGCACTGAAAAAGCGGCGCTTGCCGCTTGCTTTTTTTATTGAAGTTTCTTATCTTATGCCAAAATCCGGTGAATGGATGAGAAAATGAAGATCACCTTTTTAACAATAGCTGTGGGTGGAGCCATGTTCGTTCTCTCTTCCTGCGATCTGTTCACCACCAGACCAACTGAGCCGCCATTGGATAGCGGATCCCCCTGGATTTATCCCATCCAGGTAAGCCAGGTTTTTGATAATATGGCTCAGGCTGTGATTGAACTGAACAGCGATCATTACATACGCTGTTTCTTCACGCCAGACGATTCTGCGGCACTATTCCTGTTCATTCCCAATCCCGCCGTAGCGGGTTGGCCCATTGCAGGTGACTGGGGTTACAATGAAGAACTTCAAACAGTCGAGTATCTCTTCTCGCAGATGACGCCGGAAATGCCCGGCTTTTTAGCATTCCAGACGGAGAGTGAACTGGAATACGGCAATCAGGATTCAGTCTGGATCACCAAGACATATACGTTGGTGCTGCCGGTCAACGACCCTACATTACCTCAGGAAGTGCGCGGCCGCTGTGATTTCTACTTAGCTAAAAACAGCACCGGATACTGGGCAATATACCGCTGGGAGGATCTAGAGAATCTGGAAGGATACGCTTCCTGGACGGATCTCAAGGCGGGGTTGTATTGACCAAAGTTGATGATATAATAATTATCTATCATGCAGCGCATTATTATCACAGCATCAGTTCTTTGTGCTATTTCCTTTAGTTTCTCTTCCTGCCTTAACCCCTTCGCACCAGTTTTGGGCAATCCCTCTTCTTCGGTGTGGACGGAAGCGCAGACAGTGGGGGAACTGCTGGATAATTTCAAGAACTCCTATAATTTCCAGGATTCGCTGCGTTACGCAGACTGCCTGGATGAGAGTTTCGTTTTCGTATATTATGACGTGATAGAGGAGAGGGAAGACCAGTGGGGGCGTGATACAGACCTGAAAACTACCGGTGGTCTCTTTAGCAATTTCGAGGAAATTCATCTGATCTGGTACGCATTGCCGGAAAATATTAGCGACTTCGCGGAGGAAAATACCAGTCTGGAATTCGACGCCAGTTTCAGCTTGTCGCTTTATGGCTATGAAGGCGGTTCCACATACGATCTTTACGGTTTCGCCAATTTCACGGTGGAAAAGGAAGCCGGCGACCGCTTCCGCATAATTACCTGGAAGGACATCACCATATTTTAAAGAAAATGTCTCTATAGATAGATGTCACAAAAATCGAGCAACAAACAATGAAACTTGGAATTAATATTGATCACATCGCCACGTTAAGGCAGGCTCGAGGCGGATCTGAACCCGATCCAGTGGGAGCAGCGATGATCGCTGACTTAGCCGGAGCTGACAGTATCGTCTGTCACCTGCGAGAGGATCGGCGACACATTCAGGATCGCGATCTGGAATTGATTAGACAGGTTATTCACAGCCGCCTCAATATGGAAATGGCTACTACGCAGGAGATGATCGAAAAGGCGCTGATGGTGAAGCCGGAAATCGTGACTTTAGTGCCGGAAAAACGTGAAGAGAGAACTACAGAGAGCGGCTTGAATCTGGCTGGCAACCTGCAGAAATACAAGGATGCTGTACTAACTCTGAACAGTTCCAATATCGAAGTCAGTCTCTTTATCGATCCCACTATGGAGGCAGTTAAGGATTCCGCTAAAATCGGAGCGCAAGCGGTGGAACTCCACACTGGAACCTACGCTGAAATGAGGGATCCGCAAGGTGCTGAAGCCGCCCTGGATGATTTAACCACAGCCGCCATCGCGGCTGAAAAGATGGGACTATTCGTTGCTGCGGGGCATGGATTGCACTACCATAATGTACAGCCTGTCGCTGCCATAAATGAAATAGAAGAACTGAACATAGGGCATTCGATAATTAGCCGTGCTGCCTTTGTGGGATTGAGCCACGCTGTTGAAGAGATGCGCTATCTAATTGACCGCTAACGAGTTGAAAATAAAGGAAAGAAATATGAGCACTGATACTAAGTTTGTCTGCTTCTTCGTTTCTTTAATCATAATGAGCCTACTGATGGGTTGCGGTAAGAGTGGCGACGGAGGAACACCATCCACCAATCTTCCTCCTACGGTGACCGTTACCTCAAATCCGGGCGATAGTATCTACTACAACCAGAACGCCGATTTTTCCTGGCAGGGTAACGATCAGGACGGCACTATTACGCAGTATTATGCGGGATTAGATGGCAATTTAACCGCTACCACCAATACCACTGCTTCCTATTCCGGCTTCAACATGGGGGATTCATATGTGTTCTCGGTTGTCGCTGAGGATAACGAGGGCGCCATATCCGATTCTGCTCAATGGACGTTCCACATCTATTCGACTTCACCCGTTCCCACAGTTACGATAATATCCGCACCTGCAGATTCGATATTCTCCAATGAAGACGCCGTTTTTATCTGGCAGGGTTCAGATCCCAATGATGACATCGCGGGATACCATACCGGATTAGACGGGACCTGGGACTTCATCACAGATACCACAGCAGCTTACAGCAGTTTTTCGCAGGGGACTTCGCATCTCTTCCAGCTTGTTGCTGAAGATGATCTGGGATTTACCTCAGATACAGCCGACTGGTCATTCGACATAGTTACTGCAGACGTTATCACATACGCAAACGGGGAAGGAGTTAACGATGCAGACGGCGATGGCTTCTGGACTGAATTTGCCGTCAACTGGAGCCCGCGCGTTACCAATTCTCAGCAGTATGACATTCGCCTGATAATCAATGTCCAACCCTCTTACGGCGGCGTTGAATGGACGGACAGCACTGCCCTGATCACCAGAAATCCCGGCGATGATGACACGCTTACCTACACACTCCCCACCTTCACCAAGGACCTGTACGACATAAGTCTTTCCCTACACGGCAGCGATGGATTGCCAATATATGACATACCGTACGGATCGATCATGAGTCTCACGCAGGTCGGTTTGGAACAGTTGGAGGGTTTCTTCGCCTGGTTCGATGACGCCTGGACTGCCAATGAAATAGATACTCTGGATCCGGTAGGTTACTATGAATCGTTCGATCTCTGGTTCGATGTGGATGCAGTACCCGACAGAGGTGAAGTTATAGTGACCATTTACGAGAGAAATACTTCCGGAGTGGAACTCTATTTGGATCAGTCGTACCCCTTTGAGGTTGAAGGGCTGACAAATCAGGATGCGGTTGGTTTCCAAATAACAGCCGTTGTTGCCGTGCCAGATTCATTCGATTACCGCTTAGAGCTATTGAGCTACCCGGAACATGATCTGCTTGATCAAATCGATTACGGCGATGATCCCGACCTGATGGATATTCCTCTGTGTGCCGGAAGTCATTCTCCCCTGATGAAAAAACGGGTGAAATTTGTAACTAAATAACTCAAAGGAACACAAATGGATGGCAAACTACTGGAACTCTTCCCTGAAATAGAAGAGATCAAAGATACAGCTATAAGAGAGAAGACTTTAGATACACTAACTGATGCTATGAAGTCAGGCGGCTGGAATTATACCGATCTGGACATAGTTCCTTTCACGCTTTTGATTGAAGGCATAGGAGTCAGTTTCCGTCAACATACACGCGCGGTAACTCAGATGGCGATAGCATGTGCCAGAATTATGGATCAACAGTACCGGGAGCACTACCGGATCAACTTTGATTATCTGATAGCGGGCGCAATTCTGCACGACGTGGGCAAGCTATTGGAATATCGCCGCACCGATTCGGGTTTCGTTAAAAGCGCTTGCGGTAAGCTCTTACGCCATCCCTTCTCCGGCGCTGGACTCTGCACGAAGCACGGGCTGCCGGATGAAGTAGTTCACATTGTAGCGGTTCATGCCAAGGAGGGCGCTGGCGGATACCGTTCTCCTGAAGCAGTTGCCGTGCACCACGCTGATTTCATTAATTTCGAACCGTTAAGAGACCTTTGATAGACAGACAAGACCGTTTGATTAAAGCTATCCTCTTCGATATGGACGGCGTTCTGATAGATTCTATGCCACATCACGTATCTGCCTGGCAACAGGTGTTCTCTGAATTTGGCGTAGAGATACCTGCACGCATCCTGCAGGAAAAGGAAGGTGAAAAAGCGCGCATAACCATGCTCAGGCTGGCAAAGGAAAACGGTCTGGATTGGGATGAAGATTGTATTGATGAACTCATAGATAAGAAGCGCAGTATTTACCGTAAAAATGCCCCGCGTGGATTGCGAACCGCCGCTAAGGAAGTACTCCAGTTCTGCAATGATCGAAACTTAAAAACTGCCATCGTGACCGGGTCGGTTCGCCGCAACTTAGAATGGACGCTTTCAGAGGAAGAACGTTCTCTCTTCGACGTTATTATAAGTTCAGAGCTCTATTCGGAGAGCAAACCTCATCCTCGACCGTTTTTACGTGCAGCGGATGAACTTCAAGTACCGCCTCCCAATTGCCTGGTTATCGAAAATGCTCCTTTGGGCATAAAGAGCGCCAATGCAGCTAAGATGACTTGTATGGCAATCACTACAACTCTTCCTGAGGATGAGCTTCGGGGGGCGGATTACATTCGCCCTGATGTAAACTTTTTACCGGAAATAATCGATATAATAGAAAAGCAGTAGAAGATGGAGGGTATAAAAATGCCTGGGAAAGGAACCTGGACGATAGAGCGGCACTTCATGCTGCAGGAAAAATCCCACCCTGAAGCCAAGGGTGAGTTCACGCAGCTTCTCATGGATATAGCTCTGGCAGGTAAGATAATTTCCCGCGAGGTAAATAAGGCGGGTCTGGTTGAAATTCTGGGGCTTACGGGTGAGATAAACATACAGGGCGAACAGGTGCAGAAACTGGATGACTTCGCCAATAAGACCTTAATAAGCATCTTAGACAGGTCCGGCAGAGTATGTATGCTGGGTACGGAGGAGAATACTGAAGCCATCAAGATACTGCCACCTTACACCTCAGGACACTATGCAGTTTCCATGGATCCACTTGACGGCTCCTCCAATATTGACGTCAATGTTTCCGTGGGAACTATCTTTTCAATTCATCGGAAAGTTTCTAAAGGACCACGTGGCGAGGAGGCAGATCTGCTTCAGACCGGTCGTAAACAGTTAGCCGCCGGATATATCATATACGGTTCTTCCACCATGATGGTTTATACGACCGGAAATGGCGTACATGGATTCACTCTGGACCCTTCCGTGGGCGAATTCCTGCTTTCTCATCCTGACATAAGAATACCCAAACGCGGCAATACGTACAGTGTGAATGAAGGAAACTACCTCTTCTGGTCGGAAGGCACAAAACGATATATCAAATATTTAAAGGAGATGGATAATCAGAGCGGCCGCCCCTATACTTCACGGTACATTGGATCGTTGGTATCGGACTTTCACAGAAATCTCCTGCACGGTGGGATATTCCTGTATCCTTCAGATCAAAAAGACCATAAACGTCCCCACGGTAAACTGCGGCTGCTTTACGAAGCTGCACCAATGGCTTATATCGTCGATCGAGCAGGAGGTTACGCCTCCGACGGAAAGAAAAACATCCTGGATTTAGAACCTAAAGAGCTGCATCAGCGCACCCCACTGATTGTGGGCAGTTACGAGGACGTGAAGGAATACGAAGAGTTCATTGCAGAATATGATAAAGAGAAGAAATAGATCCGTTTTATATAAAATAAAAAAAGCCGGAGGCGTTGCTCCCGGCTTTTTTTATTATCAACTACTTCGCCTGATAAAACACCTGCATAACTTCCGCCATTATACTGACAGCAATCTCTGCCGGTGACCGCCCCCCAATCTTCAGTCCAATGGGAGCGTGGACTTTCTCAAGTTCCCCTTTCGAGAAACCCTCATCTTCTAATATCTTGAATACCTCTACTTTCTTCTTTTTACTGCATATCATACCCAGATAGTGGTACTTCTTTCCTAACACTCCGCGTAACACCTTAAGATCGGAGTCATGACCAGCAGTGACGATGACTATGTACGCTGGTTCTATCAATTCCAGGTTATCAGTCAGTTCATCATAGGGTCCGGAAATTCTTTCATCCGCATGGGGAAAGCGTTCGTCGGAGGCAAACTCTGCGCGGTCATCCAGAACGGTGTAGGGATACCCCAGTTCGGTTACCAATTTAGCCAGCGCCAGACCAACGTGTCCACCACCGAAGATATACAGGCGCGGAACACGTTTTAGAGGTTCTATGAAGAATTCCATTACACCACCGCAAAGCATTCCGGTTGAATCTTCATCCTCCTGGTGAAGTTTGTATTCAACTTTGTGAGCTTTTCCTTCCTTGATAGCATCTACAGCATCCTTGATGATTAACACTTCAACAGCCGATCCACCCACTGTACCTGAAGTTCGCCCGTCCGCAAAGACGATCATCTTGGCGCCAACTTCACGCGGGGTAGATCCCTTTGTAGCTATAACCGTAACCAATGCCGAGGATATGCCCGCTTTTTCTATCTCTGTAAGTTCTTTCCAGACGTCCAGTTTGTTAATCTCCGTGTCCAATTAATTAAATAGCGGCTGATATTCAGCCGCTATATTTGTTTATTTCAAGAAATACTAATTCTTCTCATGCTCTTCTTTCAGCTTATCGATCTCTTCTTTCAACCTCTGAAGTTCCTCTTTCAGTTCTTCCATCGGTCCTTCAAGATTGATTTGGATATCCTTCAGGTCGTCGAAGTCATCAAGATCCAGATGATGCTTGAACTTCATGATTTTCAAGTCATCGAAGCAATCGAAGTCACCGAAATCGAAATCCCCACAATCCAGGAACAGACTCTGACTATCTTTATCACAGGAACCACAGGCGTATTTTTCCGGGACTTCGCTCAGTTCCACTTTGATCGTCTTCTTCTTACCCTTACGTATAAGTTTCACAGCCACTTTATCTCCGGGCTCATTATCAAGCAGAGAAGTAACTAAATCACCGCTGTCTTCAATGGGTTCGTCATCCAGTTTGAATATCACGTCTCCAGCAGCCAAACCAGCCTTTTCAGCGGGTGAATCCTCCATCACCGATGAAACCAGTGCGCCTTTGCCGTCATCTACTTTGAAGTATTCACCTAATTGATCGGAGAGGTCCTGAAGTTCCACTCCCATCCAGCCGCGATCATCACTGACGCAGCCTTTATATTTGAGCTTCATGCGGTGTTTTCCCGACTTACCTTTCCCCATCCAACTAAATATCTTCTTCGCAGGAGGTTCACCCATTTCCACACTGAACTGCAGCTCCTTACCTCCGCGCTGCACAACGACTTTGACTTTATCGCCCGGTTTGGTTTTGTGGATCAACTTTTGCAGTTCCTTCGTGTTGTCCACCCCCTTGCCGTTGAAACTTACGATCAGATCCCCGTCTTCAAGACCGGCTTTATCGGCAGGTCCATCTTCCACGACATCAACGTAGGCTTTGCCTGTCTTTTCCGATTTCTCACCATCCTCGATTGTAACCTCTACTTTGGATGTGAGATATACCCCCAGGAATCCGTGACAATCAGTACCTGCAATTGCACTCTGCTGGCTCACACTCCAAAAAGCAATTGCCACGATCAATGCTATTCCCCCGGCCAGGAGAATCCGTGATAGTGTGTTATGTCTTTCATTCATCTTACAAGCTCCATAAATTCAGGACTCTGCCCATTGATTTTAGAACTCAGCGCTTTTTCATATGGTTCCTGTTTAAAATGATTATTTAGGACGGTCAGTTTAACGGTTAAGGTGGATATTCCAGATCCAGACCGTCATCAATGGCTAAAAGGCGGGTTTTCAGGAGACTTTTTGCTAAGGAGAGGTCGAAGGTGTTATTCTTGGGATAGGGGACGTCCCGCCCACCACCTTGGTTGTTTGAAGTTAATAGAAGTGAAGTATTCAGTCCGGCTTTGCGGGCAAGTTTATAGGCAAAGATAACACGATCAGCAGGTTCGTTTCCTCCCAGGTGCAGCACTCCGTGAAAATCAGAAGCGACCACCTCCCATATACAGCGCGTCAAATTCTTTACGGACATGAAAGATCTGTGCTGATCAACAAAGAGATGATATGGTTTCCCGCTCTTAACAACGTGAATTACCTCTTCGGAGAAGGAACTCCCTCCCATTACGGGGCGTCCATATACTAAGTTCAATCTAAGGACGGTTCCTTTTGCACCCAACCTCGCCACATGCTCCTCAGCCGCTAACTTGGTCTGTCCATATAGGTTAATGGGATCGGGTTGATCGGATTCGCAGTAATCGCCTTTTTGTCCGTTGAAAACCATATCGCTGGAAAGGAAAATGAGGCGAGTATTTATAATATCATCATTTATGAGTTTGACCAGGTGCTCTGTAGCTTTGTTATTTAAATCCCAGGCGGAAGAAGGATGGTTTTGGCAGAAGGATACTTTGGACAGAGCTGCACAGTGAATTATGACGTCAGGATTGACACTGTTCAGTACATTTGTGGTTTCGATATAATCGAGCAGATTAAGTTCTATAAATTGAGAATCGCCGGTTTTGACCGGCGATTGGTGATAAGTTCCCCACACATCGTATTTATCAGGACTGCTGCAGTATAAGGTCCCACCGATAAATCCGGAAGCGCCGGTGATCAGGATGCGCATGTAAGGTCCATGATAATAAACTAATCAGAAACCGGCGCTCACAACCAGGCTGACCGCGTTATTTTCACCACGCCTTTCAGGCTGGATGTGAATTCCCAAATCGACCGATCTCTGTTTACTCAATAAATCCCGCGCTTTCTTGCCGGTATCGATAAACGAAATCAGACGATTCAAGGCAGCAGCGCCCAGCAATATATAGACTTTACTATGAGCTGAACGACTCTGGATGCGAATATGGTCGTATTCCAGGCGATTCATCTCCGAATCCCATGCCCAGAAATAGGATGGGTCGGTATAAACGGATTCGTAGTCACGGTTGCGCAGCTTGGCTTCGTTGTAGCTTTCGGTGCTGGAATAATTGCCAATGTCCGCGTAGAAATCATCTGCTTTTCCACTCATCTGAGCGCCAGCATGTTCTGAGGCATAAGCGAAGAACTGGTCTTCTCTCCAATGACTGTAGGTTTCCAGCCCTATGATTGAAGCCCATAACGCTACGTCAGTCCAGAAGAGAACCTTCGCAGTTCCCTTATATCCTAAATAGTGTTCACCCCATCCGGGAATCACCAGTGAACGCAGCATAGCGCCACCCCGGCTGAATTCTTCAGGATGCTGGCTACCAGATATATCCACACTGGACATAGTGGTATATTCACTGCTATTTTGAGTGAACTGCGCTGCTAACTGCTGGCGTCCCTGATTTTCATTCACTGCGAACAGTTTTGTCTGCACATCTTGAGCATACGCCTGATTATAGGATACTAAACAGGCAATTAACACTATAAGATAGCCAGTTTTCCGCATTACACCATCATTCCGTTAAAAGGTAATTCCCAGAACGCCCATAGCGACCATCTCGTTATTATGCCGCTTCGGTTCCAGATGAAAGGCGCCTTCGACGCTCTGTTCCTTAGCCAGTTTGCGGTTCTTCCAGCTTACATTGAACCCAGCATGAAGCGCTGACAAAAGATGGTTACCCAAAACCACCATGGTGTAGTTTTTAGACATTTCCAGCGCATCGTTGGAATCCTTGCGCATGTTCAGATAGTCTTCACGGTAGGTGTTGTGAGTCTGCCATTTCCAGGTCTTGGCTCCCAAATCATCATATAGATATGGTCCATTTCGCCAATCGGGATCATAATCACCATCTTCGGGCCAGCCGGCTCCGAATTGATCGTACTTGCCGATCATTTCGTAGTACTGTTGATCCTTATTATTGGGATCAAGTTCATGGGTAAAGCCGTTGGCGGGAAGCCAGTAGGATCTCTCATTCCAGGTCAGGAGCTGCCATTCCACGATGGACCCAGTATAGACGTCTCCCCCGCTTTCACCATCCGGCCCGAATTCATATGCTGCATAGTATTCGTATTCCAAGTACGAGCCATAATCACCAAGGCCACCATACGATTCATCATAATAGGTCCAGTGCTGGTCGGCGAAAGCCAGAAATTCAGTTTCCTTGTCCATGCCTCGGCCGTGTGAACTTGCCACGCCATACCAGGCTCCGACTTCAATCGCCAGAAAAGCTGCGGCGAATAGGTAGTTCTTGGCGTAAAACTGACCTGTACCCGGCAGGATGGCTGAAAGCAGCAACGCTTTGCCAGGAACCAATCTGCCCTCTATATCCAGGTCCGGTGCTAGTTCGGGTTCTGGTTCTTCTTGAGTCTGATTCATGACTTGAGCAACTTCCAGGCGGGTGGGATTAAAGCCAAATTTCGTCCCATTACCGGGGTCAGCCCATGACGATAACGCCAGTATTGAAATTGCGAGAACGATGTTCATCCAGCGCATCTTTTACCTCGAATTTATTTATTTTCGTCTTTATTGTCTAAATTATCTACTTCGATATTGATAAGGCTGAAACGCATGCCGTAAATTAAAGTTGAACAGCAGCGTGAAATAATACCTCCATTCCCCGCCGTACTTATGAATTCCGCTGTAATCAACCACCTGAAAATGGTCGAATCCATAAGACGCATCGAAGGTAACGGCAGTTGGAAAAGTAGTGTAGCTGAACAACTGCAGTTTCAACGCTACACCCATGTCCTTCTTCAGATCATCCGCGTCAAAATCACCATTCCAGGCATTACCGACGTCACCGTAAATCTTGAAATACATTTGTTCCAGCCTGATAATGCCCAGTCGTTCGTCAATATCCTGCCATAGGGGAAAATTATAAGCGCAACGCAATATTGCCTTATGGGTTCCACCTAAGCTGTAGTATGAATAACCCCTCATTCCATCGAAGCCGCCCGCGTACATGTTGAAGAAGTCATCTACGGGTTTATCGATGTAGCCTAAGTCGGCAGTCAGCGTTATGCCATGCTCTTTGGCTAAAGGTGATTGAAGATAACGGTCAACGACTAATTGGTAGCGGTTATAGCCGTAATATGAATAAACCTCCTGTAAAGTTCCCTTATCGGCATTTATTTGGAAGCCATCAATGAAATTGTTGAATTCGCGGGCAACTTTAGCCTTGATGAAGTAACCGGCTGTGGGATTAATATCCTGATAGCGGCCACGCGGCCTCAGGTCAGCGGTGACGTCCAGTTCAGCAGCAACGCCCTTGAAATAAGTATAACCAAAAGCCATGCCGTCATCCAAATATAGTTTAGTGCGGTAGCGGGACAGTATCCCTGCTAACTTGATCTGAATGTCATCCAGGAACTTCAGCTTTATCCCCGCATCCAGTTCAATCAGGTTGAAGTTGTACTTAATGGAATAGTGATCGTATATGGGTACTGCGTCGGGACCGGTGCCGCTCTCCCCCACTATGACGAAGGGATCTTCGAAGGACTGTTCGGAATGGCGCTTGATATTATAAGCTTCCAGAAATAGCGTGGGATGAAGACGTTTGTAGTCCAACAGAGCGAAGAGGTCGTAATCACCTTCGGCGTTCATGGCAAAACCGCCGAAAGCTGTCATTCTCTCCAAAACATCCTGGAAAAAGAAATACAATCCGGGCTTGAAGGTGCCGAAATCCATAGCCAGCCGCGGATATATGAAAGTCTTATCAAACGAGGGTTTATACGGTTTTGAATCGGCTTCCAGAGGATAGGAAGTGGGATAGTTTACTCCCGGCAGAGTTTCATTATAATCAGGTATATATGTCATCGTCTCTGCAACAACAATAGTAACGGAATCGAACAGAGCCATCTTGTATCCGGTAGCTCGGAAGTCAGCATAAGCTAAACGCCCATCATTTGAATAAGCAGGCGTGAAAGCTCCGCCCAATACGTTCGAAACCGGCGTAACCGATGAATCTGTAAAGGAATAACGGTACAGGTTAAATATACCTGTCTTATCACTGGAAAAGTAGAACTCACCATCACTTGACCATTCAGGATCACGTTCGTCTGATCGGGAATTCAGCACAGATCGTGTCTCAGCGCTCTCAATATCTATATATACAATATCCCTGTCTCTATCCCTGCTGGTGGAATATATAATCCTCTTCCCATCAGGCGACCACTTGGGTGTATATATCTGTTCTCCGTTATTATGATGAGTCAGGGCTTTCTCAGCGGTGATGCATTCGTTTAAGTCCTTTTTCCACCAATCTTCACAGAGATCGGCTGTCCAGAGATTTTCCGTGCCATCAGCATAGACAACGTAACAAAGATGCTTGCCATCGGGGGAGACGTCAACCTGAGCAGCTCTTCGCCCTTCGGTCAGCCGCAGTTCCTTTTCTTCATCGAAATCCCACGCAGCTATGTCATCGAAATGGGATCCATTTTTATCCGGTCTGAACTGCTTGTCGTAAAAGATAAACCTGCCGTCCGGGCTCCAGGATAGCTGGGAACTGATTTTATCTTGAATCTTCAGGGTTTCTTCAGTTTCGCGGTCATAGATGACCAGATTGGCTGAACCGAAGTAATGCCCCCCCTTGTTCGAAGTGAAAGCTAATCTTTTACCATCTTTAGACCACTCAGGATTCAGATTGGCAAAGCTGCCCTCTTCAATTAGTTTGCCTTCAGCGCGATTGGCTCTGATAGCTTCTGTTCTCGATAGATAGGTCTCTTTTAGATAAGTAGACCATTGCCGGTGCAGTTCATTCCCATTGATACCCAATTCTCGCTTGAGCGCCCCGTCGAATGTCATGCTGAATGGTTTTGCCATCTCATTGGACAGCTCTTTTAACACCCCGACACCCCAGCGATCAACGATGTAACTGACCAGGGAGAATCCGTGATCGTAAACCGATTCACCGTAGTAACTACTCTTATCGTAATAATCGCCCAGTTGTGTGTAGGTCAGCAGTTTTCCTTCCAGCGTTCTCATACGCACGATCATGTCTCGATGCGAATCCCAGTGATCGTATCCCATACCGGGCTGCATGTATTGCGCGCATCCTTCGGCGTACCACTTGGGGATTACCGTCATGGGCATGGGATAGGATGCAAGAATGTTGGGATAGCCATAAAGAACGTCAGGCCTCTTCTCCTCTTCGTATTCTATCCATTGAAAGTAGAAAGCCGGCAGCCAGCGCGGCGCTTTGCGCGAAGCTCCCAACTGGATAATGTGCGTAAATTCGTGCGTCAACACGTTGCGAAGCCAGTTGTGCGTACCCCTCAGTACGAAGTTTAAGCTCTTCGCATAAATGAGTATCTTATTGTCATAATAGTAAGCGCCACCGTTGGAATAGTCGTCATCGTCGCGGACGATGATGCGCACCTTGGTATCCGGATGGTAACCGTACAGTGACGTTATCGGTTCGTAGATATCTTCGGCTATGCGGAGTAGTTCCCTCGCCGTTCGTTCCGTGCCCTGGTGGAACATTACCTGAAAGTGCACGCTTTCATACACTTCCCAGTCCAATTCAGGGTGATTGTAACTTGCTGGTTGAGCATTGCCAGTTTTTGCATAAATAAGAGCAAATGCTGCAAATAGCAAAATGGAAAAGTGATAATAACGATTCTGTGGAAGCGGTTTCATCCGGTGAACAACGAGTGTGTTTTTAGTTTCCTGTTAATTTATATTACTTAATTACAGCGATCTTTATAAATGTCTTTTCCGAACCAGCGGAAGTTTCTGCTTCAATGCGAGCGAGATAAACTCCAGATGAAACGTCAGCTAAATTCCAGATCAGATCTTCTTCTAAACCAGCGTATCCCGGCTGGGAAATTTCCTTCACCAGATCCCCTGCACTATCGAAGATGCGGGCGGTGATAGTACCATCATATCCCATTTTATATCGAATGTGAATGATGTCGCTTGCTGGATTAGGCCAGGGATAGACCTTATTCACAACCAACGGACCTGGCACTGTTGGCGGAATGGCTACGGCTACGGGAGCAGCGATTCCCCGGCGTTGGTTTCCGTTCATGAGGCCGTTCCAGGGTCGCAACAGATCATCGAAATTACCTAAACTGTTCAGGTGCCAGCAGTACAAAGCGCCGCTCTGGTCGAGGACCAATAATTCTGCCGCATCGTCCGCGTCCAATTGCAGGATCAGAGGTGCGGACGTTACCGCCTCTCCCGTGGACTTGGTAAAGCCCTGTGCCTGCTGCCCCCAGCGGTTACGGGCGTCCACTGATCCATCGGGCCAGCCGAATAGGACTCGCAGTTCGTCATCGAACAGCATTTCGCTAATAGCCGGAGGTGATAGGATCGGTTCTATCGGTTTCCTGTTATCCAGAGTCAGGGGCCAGTTGGCAGCCAGAACGCCATTTCTCTGCACAGCAGCTATGCGGTTGGAACCTGTTATAACCAGCTCCTGAAAGCTATCTTTATCAAAATCAGCGGCAACTGGTGGAGCGGTTATCGCAAAACCCAACTCGACCGGAAAACCATCACGTACCGATCCATCTGCAGGATCGATGAGAGTTACCTCTCCTGAACTACTTACAACAGCGAAATCAGTTCTGCCGTCAATCGGGTGCACAAGAGTAATTGGGCTGAAATCTGGAATAAATGGAATTCCAGTTTCCCATTGGATAGTTAAAGAAACATCGACAAGATACACTTTCTCTGAATCAGTAATAACAAATGCCGGACTACTGCTGGTTGTATCAAGCAAACACAAACCCTCTGCTTGTGCTCCATCAAAAAGGGAATCACTATGTAAAGCATCAAATCCCTCGTTTAGAATAACTAAGCCACTCTTGTAGGATGAGTAAACCAGAATAGAATGCCAAGATCCTGCAATCACCGGGGTTACGCTGTTGAATCCAAATAATGTATGAGTGTGTAAATAACTTGCACCTGATGTATAATACACAAGTTGATAAAACTCCTCATTTCCTCCAGGGAAATACGCTAAAAAGGCATCATCGAATACCTCAATTGCAGGTGTAGCAGTAATCGAGTCAACTCTAACCAGCAGAGTATCGGTAGTAGTGCTGATACCTCCCAGCAAATCTTCGATTTGACGCACTTCGTAAACCGTACCCTGAGCATTACCTTCAGCATCGAATAGCTGAACCGCTCCTCCTGGGGTTACAGTCAGGATCATATCCGTCTGCAGGTCGCTGTCAAGATCTATGGCTGAGGGAGAAAGGGTTCCTGACGGTTCCGCCAACTGAATCGGAAAGCCCGCCTGTGACCAGTCGTTCTTAATCCAGAACTGCATTACGGTATCGCGAGCAGTGAATCCACCGATCATTATGCCGGTAGGAGAACCGTCATAAGCCCGCGTTTCCGGGTGTGAATCATCGTAGAAACGAACCGCGCTTAAATTGGGGTTGGCATCCAGGAACGCCTGGTTACCAGCGAAGAAAAAGTCACCCGACCAACCGTATTCAGCGCCGTAACCGATATCTAAAAAACCGTATTCCTGCCCGATGTCTTCAGCGCCATCAGCTTCCACCAAAGCCACTCCACGGTGCGATAAATCGTTGTTTACGGTATTGTCAGCGTAATTGGCTTCAATAACACTATCGTCAACATGCCATATCAGAACGCCTTCTCCGGGCAGCCCAAAGTCGTAATTATCGACTTCTACGATTACGCCAAAATCAGCATTCTTTTTCTCAACGGAATAATCTTCCTTCAAATACAGTTCGTTACCAAAGCGATCTCTGGCAATGGTATATGCCAGAGAATCGGGACTCCAATAACCCATCACTGAATCCGGATTCCAACTGCGGTTCTCTATCAGGAAATATTCGGATTCGTTTATATTGACACGGTAGATTTCATGCTGTGTTGGATTTATAATATCTCCATATCCAGTGATATTCACACTCAGTGTGTCGGACTGGTTGTCGGGATAGAGAAGTTCCGCTGATTCCCAGCCCATAAAAACGCGCGTCCAGGCACAGGGTCGGGAGGGAGCCATACCGGCGAAATTACCAGAACCCTGATCCATGAGGTCGAATCGTCCCACACCTGATGAACCATCTTCCGTATTATAAAGCGCGGGGATGCCGATCCACTGACCGAAAAGCAGGGCTTCGGTGCCGTTCATGGCGATTTCGACGTCAACTTCATATTGATGTTCACATTCAGGAAGCAGCATGCCACTGCTCACGAAACTGCTGTCAACTCCGGTCGTGTCAACCAGGACGCCCTGATAGTCAGGGTCTTCCAGAGCTTCCTGCAGGTTTTCCAACCTGAAGAAAGCCGAAGGAATGTCATGAGGCGTCTCATCGAAGCTGACGTTGAAGTCCTGACCGACCCCTGCATGAAAGATGATGAAGGTGTCCCATTCATCGAAGTCTATATCCGAATCTGCAGAAGCAGCCGCCCAGGCATCCTGGAACAGCCAGGTGAGGCGCAGATTGAGATCCTCTTCAGTGGTATTATGATTATAGTGCCACATCTGATGCGGCAGAGTGTAAACGCTGTCACTGTCCAGAGGATAAACGCGGAAGGTATCCACCGTTACCTTACCGTTGGAAATTTTCGAATAGTAATTGTTCAGAAAGGTGAGGTGGTCTTCAAAGTAGGGTCTATCGTGAGGCAGAGGATCGACGATTACATCTTCAGTAAGGCAAGAACCGAAAGTCCCGTCACCCGTTGTTGTTGACAGAGTATCGGGTTGAAACTGCACCCGGATTGCCAATATCTTAGCGTGAACCTCAACAGCGGCAGCCGTCGATGACAGGAACGATCCACTGTGCAAACGCGTGGCTGCGGGAATGTTTTGCGTCTGGTTTACAGCAAAAACAGAAGAGGTTAGGAAAAACCCCCATAGGATGGGGGCAACTAGAAAAAATCTCAATTCCGTACCGATCCTTTATATACCGAGACTCAGTGAGAACATCATGGTATCCGTCAGAGGGTGACCTTCGCCAGCGGAAACATAGCCAAAGTCAAACTCGTAGGAAGAGTATTTTAGTGAAAAACCGAAGGAAAGCGGAAAGCGGTCGCCTAAGATATCATGGTAATATCCCAAACGGAGTCCGACCATCCTGTTGTACCAATATTCCATTCCTATATTGGGAATGACACCTTCGATTTCATTAGTAAGGTCGTTGTTCGACCAGGAACTGAACATGGCAATGTAAAAAGGCACTGCCTTGCCGTCGTCATAACGATCTACTAATTCTTTCTGGAAATCCAGGTTGACTATCAACTCGTTGAATTCGGAGTTCATAAGCTTGTAGGATCCTCCTATCCTGATGGTCATGGGCAGAGGATCAGCCTGCGCCCGGTCGATGTAGGAAATCGCCGGACCCATATTTGTCAAGGTAGCTCCTAAAGAAAGTCCTCTTATAAAAGCCTCCTTGTACAATACACCAATGTCGATAGCCATGCTGGTGCCTACGCCAGATCCCTTTTCAGCGCCAGCGCCCTGATCCGCCAGATGACTGTAGATGAACTTGGCTGCAACCCCCATCGCCAGACCTTTCTGCAGAGGTTTGCCATTCCTGTCCATCTTCAAAGCTGTACCGTATGCCGCTGTAAAGGCAACGTCGTAACTGTGAAAGGTGCCGGTGGGCATGTTGTTTTCGTCACGCCCTTCCGTCTTCCCGTAATTGGTGAAAATGATATTCCCACCCACTGTGCCCCAGTATTCAATGGGCTGAACGTACGATATAAAACTGTAGTAGAGATCATCCAGATGAAACTGGGGTAACAGGTTGACATACATCAAAGCCAATTCCTGCCTGGTCAAGAAACCCATTCCGGCAGTATTCCACCAGGTGGCAGTAGCGTCATCCGCCTGTGCCACAAAAGCCTCACCCATGCCGGCGGGTCTGGTGCCCGGAACCAGTTTCAAAAAGATTACGCCGGCTTCCGATGGCCCATCCGCCAATCCGTCATTTACGCTCACCAAAGTTCCCGCCAGGATCAGCAGAACAATGCAAAGCCGCCAATTCATACTTTCCTCCGATGCCTTTCTCAATTAGGAATTGAGCTTACTATTTTATTATCATCCTAAGAAGTCCAGATTTAATTTCAATTCCCGGATGTTTATGATATCTATTAAAGTGGTAATTATACGATAAGGTTTCAAGGAAAAACGCTTTTTTTCATGGGATAAGCGAAAAGATTTCATCTCATGACGATTAACTTGCCGGTCTCATTGGCAATATTCCCAGTCAAGCCAACTGCCTTTACCTTGTAGATGTAAACTCCATTAGAAAGCAGGTCGCCTTCTTCATCACGACCGTTCCAAACTAAAGCCGGATCATCATAATTGAAAGAATCATTGCCGATTATTCCGTCAATGACCTTGACCAGACGACCGGCAACGGTGTAAATCTTAATACTAACATTAGCACCTGAAGCTCCACTTCCAGCTAATACGAACGTAAATCTTGTGTAATTATTGAAAGGATTGGGATAGTTTAAAACATCCGTTACCCTGAATTCCTCCCAGCCTGTAACTTCGAAACTCACCTGTGCGATGTTGGGATTATTAGCCACATCCCAGGCTATAGCTTCGGCGTTGTGAAGTCCTGGTGATATTTCCCCTGCCGAGATTTTATACTCTGCCCTCCCTGAGGTATGACTGTCAAGCTCATAACTGAAAGAGTCTGTAAGATCGAAAGGAATACTGCCATCGATGGTAACTACTATTCCGTGTCCGGCGCTGCCGGTGATATTCACACCGTTGCTGTCAATTACTTCTACGAATAGCGTAGCCTCATTGCCAATGGGATCACCGTCCCGGAAGCCGGGGGAATCGAAATAAACGCTGACCAAAGGCGGTATGGTGTCCTGAAGAGCTACAACGGACTCCCCAAATATCACGCCGCTTTTCACTCCGGCGCCGTCCGTCTCATCGGAATATGCATATACTGAAAAACGCCCATCATCACCACCGTATCCAATATCCACGGGTACGATGAATGATGCATCAAACAGACCGTTATGCGCGGTAACATCGCCTCGGAAGATCAAATTCCCTGGCAGGATATATGTCGTAAATGAAGAATCGTTATCGAAAGCGTAGGTAACCAGCACTCGTGAATCGAAAACCTGCAGGTGAGTTACACCCTCAAAATCAGGCACTAATGCACCGCCTTGCGTTTGTATTTCACCAGAAAGCGTAACTGACCCCAACGCCACTAAAGTATCGACGGAATTTGAATCGATATACACGTTAAGTTGTGGTAACGCCAGTTTCATCACTGGATCACCCAGCAGATGATATTTCTCACTGTTACTCGTGGTGTAGTTCGTTTTAGCCAGCATCAAGGCATCACCCAATCTTATACCGGTAGGCTGGGAAAACAGCTCGCTGTAGAAATTAAAGGCCAGAGCTGCGTTAGCGCCTGAAGAAGTAACTCGCGTGGCTGCAATGGCTGCGATGGCGCCACCGTTTGCCATGTAGATCATCTCTTCGGGCATACTCTGTTCAGCAGGTTTGTCCCAGTAAGCCCAATCGCAGGTGAAAGCCAGGAAGAGCGGTAACCTGCTGCCGTTATTGATAAGTGGTAAATCACGGGATTGTTGAAAGACGTTCTCGTGGGACCATACGGTGGGGTTACCATGACCAACATAGTTGACCATCAGGCATCCATCGTTTATGTTGTCAATCAGATCAGAAGTAGCTCCTGGTTTGTACGTCCCGCCGCCAGCGGGATCTTTTTCTCCCGGATACTCCGTCAGATAGATTTTCTCACTGTTGATGAAGCCAGGCATGTACGATTCCACCAGTAGTTCGGTGTCTTTGACATGTGCCTCTTCCTTGGTATAATATACTCCATTCTCATACTCATCATCAGCGACGAACACGGCACGATTGCGCCAGGGACCGAATGTCGGCTCAGATTCATATTCAATGAGCCTTGCTATCATTTCTTCCACTTCACTCACGGAACGGGCTGTCCAGCGCCCTGTGGACAGAGCAGGAGAACTACAGGGTCCACCGGATGCCGTAAAACAGGTGTAGAAATCATCAGTGCAGGTAGATCCATCTTCATAGGGGATAACCCAGTTAGCATCACCTGATGCTATGTTGTTCTTATAATCGAAATCTCCATCTCCTACGAATAAAATGTACAGAGGCGATAGCACCCAATTGTAGATCGGTAGAGAACTCTTCACGAAATCTCTGATTGCCACAGGATCTCTGAGCCCCCAGCCAAACTCATCGAAGATATCGCTGACACGAACGCGAAGTACTTCGAAATTATCAGGCGCAGATACTTCGCGGTAATCTTCGTATGCAAACATGGCGTCGTAGAATTCATCGGCAGTTATCACCAGAACGTCCGCACCCAGGGCAGAACGCAGGTTAACATATTCATCACCGTTACGCTGATCCAATTCTATTGCAGTTGGAGACATCAGGGCAGATTCGTTAATGGCGATGTAACGTCTGGGATTGCTGGCATCTGACGAATCCTTAAAGCTGGCAGCATTGATAGCAGCCACGTCTTCATAGTCGGTTATGTCAAATATCCAGGGATCTGATAATCCTTCAATTGAAAATTGCGCGAAACCATCCGCATCCGGACTGACGAAGTCAACATGGTTGGAAGTAGCCGTCAACTCTCTGGTGTAATGGATCTCATAATGATCCAGGTAGGACGTACCGGAAGAATTGTGCTTCAAGTACAGAGAATTGTTGCCGCTATTCAACAAACCCGCAGGGATCGACACGGTTGCTGAAGAACTACTAATGGTGGCAATGATTTCCCCGTTCAAGCGCACTTCGTAAGTGCCGGTAGGTTTGAATTCCAAGTAGAGGGTAGCAGGCGCAGCCGTTTCAACAGCTTCCAAATATATGTTAAAAGTCCGAGATGCTGATGATCCCGAAAAGATATCTCCGTAGAGGTTGGGCATGTATAGTGGCAGATCCCACTGACTGTAAATGGCATAGAGTTCCTTCTCCTCGAACGCATAAGTGCGGCTGTTGGGTGGATTAAGCCAGGCTGTACCTGTTTGTCCCAGTGTCGCCATGCGCAGACCGTCAGGACCGGATGGATCAAAGCTCAGCCAGTAAACATTCTCATCCATATAAGGGTTCTGGTAATGAACAAAACGTCCCAGAGTTTGATTCCATTCCCATTCATGCACCGATTTACCGTAAAACCAGACTTCATCTCCTTGATCGAAGGAATCGTCATTGCCATCATGGACTAATATGGCGTTCTCTTCCAGTTGTTCAGAGCGAGGTGCAGTTACACTCTGTGGCAAAGTCCTCCCACCGTTGTTGAAAATGCAGATCTTGTCCGGATTAATGCCTGACGGATCGATACCAGCGCCTAAAAGATCAAAATAGGTCAAACGATATATCCCGCTTTCATCCAGCGTGATTTTATAGGTATTACCGCTGGGCCAGGAAGCGACTCCGGCTATTTGTGGTGATTTGGGAATAGTCCAATTCTTCGCTTCCCCTGACCAGTTGCTTATCAATCGCCCTAAATATTCGTCTTCCAGAGGTCGCAGGAAACCTGGCTGCGTTACTTTCCCACCGGCAAAACTCACCGTCACATCGATCGAGTCAAGGGACATCGTCCCACCTGAAGTGGATGGGAAACGAAATGGGTAAATCAAAAGGCGAATTACCTGCAGATTACGGTAGTTTTCAGGTCCCTGAATTTCCACCCAGTTTGCAGGAAAGGGGCTAAGCGAAGAATATACCTGAGGATCTTCGGTATATACCTCTGTGGCAAAACCGTTTTCGTCAGCAGCGATAGTCGGAACGGGAGCGGGAACGTCAGCCGAAACGTTTACACTGTAGGGTACGGCACCAGTCAATGAAGGCGAAGCTTCCGGTGGAATAACTAACCAAATCACCCGCACCGGCAGTTGCGGAGCGCCTTCCTCCTCTATAGTTCCAGTGTTCTTGACGTATGGCGTCCGATAAAGATGTTGATCAACTTGAAGTAATGACCAATGTGCAGTTGGTGTAACATAGCGCAGAGAGATCCCCTGCCTGTCGTTTTGGAGGATAATTACGTCCGTTTCTCCGGTGACGGCAAATGCAGGCACTGACAACAGCGGCACAAAGCCGGTGATGAGAAAAAGAAACGTCAGGATCACTATGTTTCTCCTGACGCAGATTGGAAAAGCTCTCTCCGGCAAGCCCAACTCAATATACCTAAAAAACGACTGTATGATCTTTTTCACTTAAAACTTCTCAGCCTCATCTATGAGAAAATTGGGTATGTCATCTTTGACATGATAGATGAGCTTACATTTGCTACATTTGAGCTGATGAGGTTCCGTTTCGTATTCCAAATCACCTTTGCACTTGGGGCAGGCTAAGATATCCAATAATTCCCTACTCAGCATGATCGTCCTCTTTAGAAACTATTGCTGATTAATTTATAATATGGAAACTCGTCTCAGATACGTCTTGTTCCCTGATTTTATGGTACTATTCCCTTATCTATATCCGCGCGAAGAGTACTGTTTTCTCTAAACTACTTTCGGGAGCACATATCTGGCAGGTAGCATACCAGAAGTAAATCTTACCGGGGAGAATGTGTGCACGATCCTGAGCGAAGGCTTTGATTTCATCAACAGAGCGTTTCAGGTTTTTCTTAGGACCACGATGCACACGGGTAAGTATTCTAACCTCTTCGAATAATTCCACATTGGCGTCATACTGTCCCGGATCTTCAATTTCCACTAACAAGCGCCCCTGGAATAAACCAGGCAGATGCAGAATCATGGAAGGATAGACCGTCGTGTACTCCTTCTGATTGATTTCCGTAAAAAGCTTCTCCTTGACTTTTTCAATACTGAGAGGAATCCCAAAGAAATGGTTGAGATAAGCAAAATAGAAATACTTTCCACTCCAGTTCAAATCTTGCAGATGCCAGTTTTCATCCTCAATTGCAGGACACTGGCATTTCTTCTCATTACTCATGATAAGTTCCTATTGCAAAGGTATTTATTGATCTACTTTTTTCGGAAAGTGAGCTTTATGGGAACGCCTGCAAAGCCGTAGTGCTGACGAATGTGCCGTTCCAGAAAGCGCCGATATGATGCGTCTATATCTTCAGGTCTACTGCAGAAAAAAGCGAAGAGGGGCGGAGTTTCCTTTATTTGGGCTACGTATTTCATCTGAATGAATCGGCCCTTCACTGACGGTGGCGGCGTCTTCTCTATGACCGCTTGAAAGAAATCATTCAGATCGGAAGTCGCGATGCGCTTGGTTCTCTGCTGCTCTATGTTTTGACTGCTCTCCAACGCTTTCAAAAGGCGCTGCCTTTTCAATGCGGAAACGAACATTATGGGCAGATGTCCCTTTTGTCCCAATATCTTACGGAGTCGTTTTTCCCATTCTGACGCTGTTTTGTGATCTTTTTGCACCGTATCCCACTTATTCATCAGCAGGAGGATGCCCTTACCCTCACTATAGGCGTCAGAAATAATACGCTGATCTGCGCTGACCATCCCCTCTTCAGCATCCAATACTACCCACACAATATCAGCGCGTTCCATAGCCCTGGCGGTGCGAATTGTGCTGTAGAACTCAACGGCTTGCTTGGTACGTCCTTTGCGCCTTAAACCCGCCGTATCCACCAAAGTAATGTTATCTCCTCTAAAAGGAATTACGGTATCGGTAGCATCTCTGGTGGTCCCAGGTTTATCTGAAACGACAACCGTGCTTTTTCCCGTTAATGCGTTCACGATGGAAGACTTACCCACGTTAGGTCTGCCCACGATAGCGATGCGGAGACCTTCAACCTCACTGACGCTTTCTTTTTCCAGGGAAGCGACTGCCAGATCCAAAAGATCGCCAATACCGCGTCCCTGTAGCGCCGACACGAAGGCCGGCTGCCCAAAACCTAACTTGATGAAATCCTTCTGATCTAATTCTCTGGATTGATCATCTGTCTTGTTCACCACCGGTATAACCGATTTGTTCAGTCGCTGCAAATAACTGGATATAGCTAAGTCCAGGTCGGTCAAGCCAGTTTCCCAATCCAAGATAAAGAGAATGCGAGCGGCTTCTTCTGCTGCAAATTCGACCTGCTCTTTCACGGCTTCCGTAATGGGATCTTTGCTGTTCAAGAGGAGACCCCCGGTATCTATCAGCGCAAAACCGCATCCACACCATTCCGAACGAGCGTAAATACGATCCCGCGTGATGCCCGGCTGATCATCTACAATAGCTCGTCGCCGCCCAATTATGCGGTTGAAAAGCGAAGATTTACCCACGTTAGGGCGGCCTATTATAACCAGCGTCGGGAGTTTCATCTGTTTGAACCACTTTGTCCAGTTATCATACTGACCCAATCCCCATCAAACGCCTCTACAAGATGATCTAGTTCAGCGGAAATTTCTTCAGGTGAATAGTTATCAAGAAGCAAACCATCGTAATTTATGCAGTCAGGCGGCAGGTATATCTTATCGAAATTTCGTTGTGAATAAGTGCGGAAATAATCCTTCAATGAATCAAGAATATCTTTGCCGCACAATAAGCCCGCTACGGTTACCTGTGATCCTAACAGCCGGTTTTGTACAGGTAGCACTTCAATATTTATTTCTATAAATCTTTCACTGATATCAGAGGCAATTTGCTGGAGAAAAGAGGCGGCAGAATGACCGGTTACCCACAAAATTCTTCCGTTAATAACCGATTGATTGAGTCCCTCTTCGAGAGCCTGTTCCACCTGTTCATACGTCCAGCGCGCTATACCTACCCCATTCTCAATCTGAGGATATTCTTCATAATAGTCATCTTGAGGTATCTCAAGTCCAGCTTTTATTAAAAGCTCATCAGACGGAAAAACCCACCGAGAACCGCATGTTTCCATCGCCTTTTTTTGATAACTTCTCACGATATCAACTGTTATTTCAGCTTCATCCACTGAAAGCGGCCGTAAACGGTTTAGACCTTTGCGGTGTTTGGTCAAACCTATCGGCACCACGGAAAGTGAAGCCAATCCTGGATAAAGCGGCAGGAGTTCATTCAGCGAATCCTCCAGTACCTTCCCATCGTTATAACCGGGTACTAATACAATCTGACCGTGGATTTCTATGCCACCATCTATAAGCTTGCGCAACTTCGATAGTACCGGTGCACTCTTCAACCCTAAGAGCTTCCCTCGAACCACAGGATCAACAGTATGTATGGAGACGTAAAGTGGGGAAAGCTTCATCCGAATGATGCGTTCGAATTCACGCCCGGAGATACCAACCAGCGTCAAATAATTCCCAAAAAGGAAGGAAAAGCGGTAGTCCTCATCCTTTATATAGAGCGTAGAACGCAGATTGGGAGGCTGCTGATCGACAAAACAGAAGACGCAGTTGCATTTGCAGGTGCGCAATTCCAGCGGTTCAATTTCCCAGCCGGGTTCGCTCCCATCCGGCAAATTAAGGCTTAAATTTATCTGATTCCCATCCCTCTCGAGCAGAACTTCAGTCCTCTCACCAAGGAGGAACTGCAGATCCAGTGCATCTTCTACCAGTTTGCCGTTAAAAGACAAAATGCGGTCTCCAGATCGCATCTTAGCTAAATCGGCTGGAGAATCGGTATCAATATTCAGAAGTTTTACACTCATTGGTGGAAGGTTGTAGGCTTTGTGATAGTAAACCCCGACGTTGTCGGGGCACGAGCGGCTGACGGGACTCGAACCCGCAACACCCAGCTTGGGAAGCTGATACGCTACCAATTGCGTCACAGCCGCGTATTGGTCAGAAATAACTACTTTAACAGCTAACTACAACTCTATGGTTTCACCTTCACCGGGCGTTAAAATCTTCAGCTTGCCTTTCAGCTTCTCCACCCGCTGACGGCATTTCTCAACCATAGCGTCAATTTCATCGTCGGTACGCAGAGGATGATGATGAAACAGCACCAGGTTTTTTGCTGCTGCAGACAGACCTATCCTCAGCGCATCACCCACGCTGCTATGTCCGGCGCCTATTAAATCGGCATATTCCTCATCGGCAAAGGTGGCGTCAGCTATCAGCAAATCCGCATTACGAGCGAACTGAATCACCTCTCTGTCGATGCGCGCTAAGAAGGAAGAATCGTCATCATCCTTAACCAGCTCTTTATTGGAACTGCGGTAAGGTTCGTTATCGGTAATGTAAACCAAACTTTTTCCGCCGTATTCAATGCGGAAACCGATGGTCAGCCCGGGATGATTCAGATAGTAGTAGCTGATTTTAGCATCACCCACACGCGTCTCTTCTGACAGCTCTTCGAATACCACTTCCGTCTTTACCTTGCCCATCGGAACCGGGAAATATTCCCCGGCGCCAGCTCCCTGGAATAAGCTGAGCAGCGTCTCTTCCATGCCGGCAATACCGTGTATTACTAACTTCCCTTGCAAGCGATATACCGGCAGAAAATAGGGTATTCCTATAATATGATCCCAATGCATGTGCGTCAGGAACATCTGTCCGATAAAAGGTCTATCGCCCAACTTTTCGGTCAACTGTTGTCCCAGTGGTATCAGTCCGGAACCACCGTCCAATATCAACAGATCAGTTCCACAGCGAACTTCAATGCAGGCGGTGTTCCCGCCGTACCGGCTGCAATCTGAACCACTAACCGGGGTTCCACCCCGCATTCCCCATATTCGTGTTTCCATAATTCCTCTAACTCAGGAGTTTATCTATTTTCTCCTTTAAATCTGCTATTTCGAAAGGTTTGCTGATGAACATATCAGCGCCGCCCTTTTTCGCCTTATCTGCGTCCAGTTTGTACGACTTGGCAGTGAGGATTACCACGCGCGTAGTGTTGCAACCAGGATTTGAGCGCACCCATTCCAGAATCTGGAACCCGTGAACTTTGGGCATCATCAGGTCGCAGACTATGAGATCGAAAACTTCCTTGCTGATCCAGTTAAGCGCACCTTTGCCGTCATACGCCCAACGAATGGTGCGGTCCTCTCCTGCCAGCGTTTCTGTCAAAACGTCCACGATGCTCTTGTCGTCGTCAACTATCAGTATTTTTTTCATGGTGGATATTTTAGGATTATATAGTTTAAGATTTTAAAGATAAGCTGCTGAAACTCAAATTGCAAATGGTTTTGGGGGGAAAGTGGGTTCTCTGTTGCGGCAGGTTTGCCTTCTCCATTGTGTCAGGTCTTGATTCCCTTTAGGAAAGTGTGACCTGACACAATCAGATAACTAGATTATAACCCCCAAATGTATTGGCTCTCCGTTTAAGAATAAATACACAATTACTGCAGCTAGAATAATCCAAAGAAAACCGGAAAATATTGGTACTGATAATAGTACTCCATGGACATCGCGAGGTTTATATATTCTTCCACCATGCATAATAGAAGGTATTTTGTTCTGTTTCTTACCAACTGGATGTCCTTTAAAAATATTAATTCCCAAGCCAAGTTCCTTCACCGCTTTATCGTTGACCTGTCTGCATCGAAATTCCCAATAACGCCCCCAATACAAAGAGGAACGATAGTAAAAAAACCAAATAGATGACATTAATATACCAAAACAAGCTATGGCAAGAGATGATTCAGTGTGCTTCCCTATTGTAGCGGCATAACAAGCAAGGAGTACTGTTTGAACACCTGTAAACACCACATTTCGCAACATTTGTATATTAAATTCGTGATTTCTAAATTTCGTAGCAATATCAAGGTAACTCATAAGATGAGATTTCATCATTTCATTTTTGCTATTATTTTTCATCTCTTTATCTCCTTTTATTCAGTTTGCTGTTGGGTCTGTCCACACCGCCTAGTAGAGGGTGCCCCACCTTCCTCTGACCGGGTTCAGCTATTGTCTGAACCACGGATTATCGCGAATGCAACGGATCACATGGATGTATCTGTGTCATCTGCGTAATCAGTGTAATCTGTGGTTCAGTTTTCTTCCTTTTTCTTCCGCCCCACCCTACTCCGAACTAGTCCCTACGGGAAAGAACGGATCTACATATTTTGTACCCCCCATGAATGAGGCTCCTCTATTATTTGCAGCCCGCTTTGCCACAGGCATCCCTTCGGGACAGCGGGGTTTAATATATCCGTAGCGCGTGGCTTCAGCGCTGTGTGAATTCTCGCAACATTTTCAATATATGATTACCCTTCATTTAATCTCAGCAGTCCCTATATTGACCAACTGGTATTTATCGGTATTCAGATATTTACGCGCTGCCGCGATTGGTTTGGTAGCTCATTATTATTACATCTTCTATAAGGAGCTCATTATCGCGGATCGAAGCCTCACTTTTATTTAACGTATCGCCACCAATAATCAATTTCTGGGGGATCAGAGACTGTAAAAGTTTGGCCAGGGCGGGGAATAGCGAGTCGGGTATTTTTCGGCAAAGCTTCCTTGACCAGCCACTCGGGTGGTTCGAACCAGTCGTGATAGGCTAAATTGAAAGTTCCCCAATGGATTGGCATTAGAACTCCTCCCCTGAGCGCCAGATGAGCGGCGACAGCCTGCCGCGGATTTAAATGTAGATCAGGCCAAAGTTTGTCGTAAGCGCCGCTTTCAATCATCGTTAGGTCGAAGGGCCCGTATCTTTGACCAATATCAGCCAGGCCGGGGAATTCGCCCGTATCGCCGCTGAAAAACATGCGGTACGATGGTCCGATAATTACCCATGATGTCCATAGCGTCAGGTTGCTGCCCATGGATATTCCACGGCCCGAGAAGTGCCTGGCGGGTGTTGCTATGAGATCCAATTCTGATGTTACACTCACTGAATCCCACCAGTCCATTTCGAAAATCTGTGACTGCACAATTCCCCATTTCTCTAGATGCGCGCCTACGCCAAGGGGAACATAAAATGGCACTCCGGTAGCAGCAAGAATGCGTACCGCGTCCTTATCCAAATGATCGTAATGGTCGTGAGAGATAATGATAGCATCTAAATGAGGCACATCATCCAAGGAAATAGGAACGGGATAAAAACGAGCGGGCCCTGTTAGAGTTGAGGGAGAGCATCGCTTGCTCCAGACCGGATCAGTAAGAATCCTGTAGCCATTGATTTCAATTAAAGCTGTGGAATGCCCTAACCAGGTTACTCGCAAATCTTCCCGAGATTCTTTCTTAAATGAGGCCGAAGTCAGCTGGATGATTGGAATAACTCCCTCCGGTTCACGGATCTCTTTGCCGAAAAACCATTTCGACAGCATTTTCATATAGCCGCTAATACCCCAGGATAAACCGGTTTCCTGCTCATTGACGAATTTCTCCCCGTTATACTGCGGGGATTGTTTCAACCTTTCTAGCCTGGTGCCTTCTGGATTACCTCCAAACTGAGTAAGTCTGTCAGTTGAAAAGTAATATGTAGTCCAAAAAGCAACTACCAATAGAGTGATAATAATGAAGACCATTTTTAATACCCTGCGCATATTATAATTCCTTTATTTCTCTACTTCACCTTCGCCGTCCCCACGTTTACTAACTGGTAGCGTTCAGCGCTCAGATATTTACGCGCTGCCTTCTCAACCTGATGTGCCGTTACCTCATTTATGAGATTGGGAAATTCTTCGAAGAATTGATATCCCAAACCCACTGTCTCCCAGTAACCGTATCCTTCCGAGATGCTACGATTAGTCTGATAGCTCATGCGGTTGCGGGTGATTTCGTCATTTTTGGCTGTATTCAGTATTTCCTTAGATATGGGCTCCCTGAGAAACGCATCCAGATCCTGAAGTATGCCCTTCACGGCAATAGGAAAGTTTTCATCTGAACAACCCATTTCGAAGTAGAAGCGCGCTTGTCCCATGCGAGGATGCATGCGCGTCCACATGCGGTACGCCATTCCTTTATCATAGACATATTTGAAGAACAGCCGCGTGTTCAGGATGCGCTTGGTTACAACCAGAGGCAGGAAATCGGGGTGATCCACGCCAACAGTCAAGAAGGATATATTGAAAGTGTTTTGATCCTTACGTTTGTAAACGGATCGCGCTTGCATCTTCTTCGGCGCTACATCGAATACCGGTTTCACCAGAGGAGCTTTTCTGGAGGGTAATTCCCCCCACATTCCTTGCATTCTTTCGATTAACTTATTGGGATCTATATCACCAACCGCTACTATCACCATATTCGCAGGGACAAACGCGCGGGTGTAGTATCCTCGCACGTCCGCCAGTTTCAGATCTTCAACATCATCAATATTTCCTACGGCCGGATTTCGATAGGGGCTTTTTTGATAGAGATCACTCAATGCTTCTGTATGAGTATATTCCCAGGGTTGATCTTCCAGACTGCGAGCTGTCTGAACATGCCTGGCTTTGGCATTCTCGAATTCACTTTTTAGGAAGGTAGAATGAAAGAGCATCTGATCCAACAGATCCAACCCCTCTTTTACTTTATCGGATAGACCGCTCATGCCAACGGTGATGAAATCTTCATGTGTCTGATTCCACAGTTCAATCCCAAGTTCATCGATTAGTGTAGAAATCTCTTCTCTGGAACACTTCTCAGTTCCGTACCTTAGCATCTTGGTCGTTAAGTAAGCAGATCCGCTCTTATTTTTAGCCTCCAACCACTGACCACCCTGAACGTATGCAGTTACGCAGGCAGTCGGAGAAGCGCTGTTAGCTTGCACTATCAGACGAAGCCCGTTCTCAAGTTCCACAAAATGTGGTCCGGGATCTGAATTCTCATATTGGATATTGGCATCGGTGATGAGACTGTATCCCGCCACCAAAGAAGCGTATTCCATAACAGATCTACCTTCGGGCATAACCAATGAAAGAGTCGCCTGGGAAGCATCCAAGTATTTCAGGGCTGCTGCTTGAACGTCCGTTGTGGTAACCGCTTCTATCAGTTTGCTGTAATGGTTAACCAGAGCTGGCGCTTTGCGTATGTGATAGTGGCAGATTTTCTCTGCCTGATCCCGGTAGGTTTCGCTTTTTAAAATGTCTTCGGTAATCAGCTTCCGTTTCACCCCTTCCAGCTCTTCATTGGAGATACCCATTCTACCTAAGCGTTGAATCTCGGCAAAGGTTTTTTCTATTGCAGCTCTTTCTTTTTCAGGTTCACACTGCATACCAACAAACAGCATCGATGCATCCCGCAGGAAATCCGTATAAGCATGGACGCTGTAGGCTAAATTATCATTAATTCTGAGCGCCATCTGCAGCCGGGAATTGTCCGATCCGCCTAATATTTCGGTAAGTACCATTAAGGCTGGCATAACAGATGAAGCGGTAGGAGGAATGTGATACCCCAACATGATATAATCTGAAGATACCTCCATCTGATCCGAAACCTGCCGGAAGGATGTCTGCTGCGGTTCCGTCTTTCCCAGTTCAAAGCTGATCTTGCCAGATGGATATTTTCCGAACTCCCGGTCGATTTTGGCTACGATCTCGTCCGTATCGAAATCGCCTACCACCGCCATGACGATCTGGTTGGGGACATAGCGTTCTTGATAGAACGTCTGCAATTTCTCCAGTGTGGTGGTCTCTATTACCTCCGCCAGACCTATCGTGGTAGGGTAATAGGGATGTTCGGTGAAGGCCGCCTGCATGAGCTGTTCGTAGCAGTGCCCGGAAGGATTATCGGTGTAGCTCATGTGCAGCTCTTCCATCACGATGGTACGTTCCTTGCGAATGCCGGACGTATCCGGGATCAGGTCCATCATGAAGTCCGCCAGGCGCCAGAGCGCTTCATCGAAGTTGTCTCTGGGCACGGTGAAGCCGTAAGCGGTGCCGTCATCGTAGGTGTAGATATGCGATTGCCCCAACACCATCATCTGGCGGCGGTATTCGGTTTCAGCCTGCCGCTTCGATCCTCCCCGTGCGATCAGATGTTCGTAGAAGTGAGACAACCCGGCGATATCGTCCGTCTCCGTCCTGCTGCCTCCATCAACGATGGAGAACAACGACACCAGTGGTCTGGCATGATCCTCCTTGGTGTAGATGATCAGACCGTTATCCAGAGTGTGGAGGGTGAGGGGCTCCGTTGCGAAGGTTAGGAGGGGGAAGCATAGAACCGCTAAACCGATGAATTTATTCATATACAATCCTTATTTCAAAATCCCGCAGGTTGGGTTAAGCAAAGCGCAACCCAATGGTCATTCTGCGCTCAAGAAATGGATTATTTTACATTTCATGTAGCCGACATATTTGACGAAGGCGACTTTGCTTTTCAGCACAAAAACGACAAAATTTATAACTCCCCCGCACGAAATTTATAATTGCGACATATCTGTCGTTTTGGGGGGTTATGTAATTGTTATTCTGATGGTTTAGGTAGTCTGACATATTTGTCGCCTCTGCCATATTTGTCGTTGTCAAGAAGGAGCTTTTTAGCAGTTAGTTGTGAGTGTAGAAAGCATGAGATTGCTTTGTCAGGCTGCGCCGTCCTCGTCCTAAAGGGACTCCTACGGAGCAATAACGGTGGAAGAATATGAGATCCTTCGCTTCGCTCAGGATGACAGTCAAGAGGGTTCCTGTATATAATATACAACAATGTATGGTTAAATGCAAGGGAAAAGTGGGAGAAAATAGTCAGGTGTCAGGTCTCTATTGTGTTCAGGGCCTGACGTAGCGTGAAAATGTACCTGTTCAAGCTTTCTCTAGTTCAATGATTCCGTGTACAGGGACATTTTCTTAAGGATTTTTCTACTCTGAAAAATTAAAGATTTTATCCTCCGAGTTTTATTTTTTCTCTGGCAAAGAATATTACCCGTCTCCAAAGCCAAAAACCTGATCGCATCTAATATATCAAGAGACACTTTCGGTAAGTCGTGCAATTCGATTGACCGCAAGGTTGGCATAAAATGTATGAAACGGTTTCTGAATTCGTCGATTAACCGTTCAATTGATTCTTCTTGCTGTTCAGTTAAGATTAACGGCTTACTATGAACGAATCGTCCCATGATATCCTTGTCTCTACAATACTCAAGAGCTTTTCTTATGCTTATCAGATCTTCACTATCTTTCTTTGTCACAAGCCGATTACTCGATCCTCTACAAGCACAAATAGCAAATCCGTATAGTGCTCCGTGTAGTGATAGCATGACCCATTTCCAGGCGTTTTTTTCTTTCTCGGTTTGCTGAATAAAATAATAGGCTTTTTCTAGGTAGTCTATTGAATTTGTTACTTCATCTAAACTGAGGTCTTGTACTTTAATCTTCTTCTGCTTTGTCATAATTGATCCTCTTTTCTTAATAGACCATAACTCTTGAGTGCAGATTCTAAACCTTCTTCAGCTCCGTGTTCGATTATTGTCTGATTATATTGTCCGAATCGCTGATTCCCACTGATTAATGGATTTCGCAGATTTTGTCAGTGACATCAGTCAGCCAGCTGGCGAATTTGTCTGGATTGCTGATTGTTTTTTTGCTTGGTAGACTGCACTATGACTTCATCTTCGTTTAGTCCACCCTACTCTACTAGCCCAATCATAGGTCGCCATAAGGGTGACCAATTGTCCTTAAATATTCTTTTATCTTATTCATCCTCTTGGGGAACTCTTTTGCATACCTTAGTAATGTTTCATTAATTATTTCCATTTCTGGTGCATCAAAAGCTTTTGGTATCAGGAGTTCGTCAGGATCTTTTCCTGAAATTAAGTCTAGCCAATCTCTCTTCTTAGAGTCAAGTTCTTCGCCAAGTTCTGGGTCGTGTACAAGTAAGTTTGCTTGTGTATTATCTAATCCACATCTTTCCATTAAAAAGGCTCCACAATAATTCAGAAAGTTTCTTCTCACACCTCTAGAGTCTTTCTGGTAGAAATCCAAAAGTACGATTTCTTTTCTTCTCAGTAGTAGCCTTCTACTTACAGCTGATAGAACAAATGAAATTAATATTGCACCTATACCAAACAATAGAAAGCCGTTAAAAAGGCAATAGAATGCAACAAATACTAAACATATATTGGCTGTAATAACTAGTTTTACTAACACCACTACTCCTTTCATTTTGGCAGATGGGAAGCACGGCAAGTGGCCGAGAAAGCTGTTGGATTAAGCTTCGCATAACCCAACAACATTCTAAAATATCACCTCAAAGTAAATAATCGACCAGACGATATATATCAGCGCTAAGAATACACCAAATGGGTACACGATAATCCAGTAAAGCGTGATTCTTGGTCTTTCGAATCGCAAACTTGTTACCGTAGCCATCACATTCGCCCATAAGAACCAGAAGCTGGCTAATCCAGTTAGATAATAACCGATTTTCAGACCTCCGAAGATCAATGCAATACCGGTCAACGCCACAGGAATTGCCACGAAAATATCCGCCACAGCAATACCATAAATTAATTTCTGTTCATGCCAATCATCAGTTGAACCGTCGGGATTTGACATCGCCTTCCCACGCAAAACATTGATCTGCCAGTATAGAATAATGAGGCAGAATAACGCGAATATGGCTATATCGGCGTAGAGTATTATCTTTCCTGTTAAAGTAATTTCCATCAGTATCTCCTCATCTGGTAAATAGCTGGCGGTTTCTGTAAAGATATATTATTGCCCAAAGAGCAAACAGCAGTATTACAATCAGAATGACATGAGTTGACATTGTAGTTTCATTGTGTTTAATTCCTTCGGTTCCATAGAAATACTGACTGGACCAGAAAACCACCGGCCAGTACAGTGTAGTCCCGAGAACTAGCCAGGCGGCTACCGCACCATAAAATCGCAGTTGCAGAAGCCCAACAGCAGCGATGAGATATAGAGGTATTTGGATGATCATATCCGTTAGACCGATCCCTCTGTTAACTTCAACTATAGCTGGGTCGAGGGCTTCCCTGGGATCCTGAAAGCCCCAACCTGCAACTCGATCATAGGCGATCACTGCCCCACCCTGTCCAACTGTCCAGAGAATCGCATTGAGGATAAAAAACGCGATAATGATATTTATTCCAATTGGAATTTTCGTCTTCAATGGCATAGCACTAACCAGATATTAATTGTGTTAACTTATAGCAAGTCAGTTGGCGATCTTTATATCAGCCAGCTTTTTGGTTGCTTCCAGATTCTCTTTGGTTCTTATTTCGAGGCGAATAGCTGTGCCTTCCGCATACTTCTTTGAACTATTAATTATTTCAACAATCTCTGGAGGGAAATCAGTCTGCCTGACAACTTCCATTGCCCGGCCACCAAGTATTATTCCGGTTGTATAGCAACCATCGCATGGGGTCAAATACAGTATTCTTCGCTTCTTGCGCACTACCCGCATCGTCCAGCCCCAATTCTTGCCACCGAAATGCCATTCTTCAGTGATGGGCTCATTGTGGCCAGCTATGTGCTTAATAATCTCATCCCAGAATGGTTTGGTTTTACCCAGTGCTTCGGCTAGATCGTTATCGCTTGGTTTCTTGCCTTCATCATCGAAGTAACTTAGTGCCATAATCTCTGCCATTTATGAATTGAATTCATTTATGCTCTCGATGCAATATACCACTCCCCACAAAAAAAAGCAACCTCTATATCCCTGAGGTTGCTTTTTCGTTTTTATTGGAAATGGGTTACATTTTCTTCAGCATTTCGAAGGATCTCTTGGGATTCATCAGCTTAACGGTGCGGTCACCGGCTTTGTTCTCATCGCAGGCTTTTTCGATCAGTTTGCGCACCTGTGCGGGTTTCAGACCGGGACGCATAGCGAATAGTTTACCGGCTAAATTGGTGACGTTGGGGGACGCCATAGAGGTACCACTCAATGCCATCTGATCGCCGCCGGGAACGTAGCTCATGACTTCGAAGCCGTTGGCATAAGCATCGACCTTGCCGAAACTGGTGAAACCGGTCTCATCACCAGCCTGATCCACCGCACCGATGGACATCAGGTTAGGCAGATCGAAAGCGCTAGGGATAACGTCATCAAATATGACGTCATTGTTGGAATTCCCAGCTGCTGTGATGAAGAGGATTTCAGGCGCGCTTTTAATCGCCTGGAAGAGTCCGTGCTTTACGATATCGAATATCTGGCGGGTCAACTCTTTACGCTCTTCGACAGTACCGCCAGCACCGTTGGCTTCCAGAGCCGCTTCTACCTCATCAAGAGTATATCCCCAGCTCATATTGACCACGCGAACGCCATACTCTTTGAAGTAATTGACTGTTTCTATCATCATAGCGGAATCACGCCTGGCTTTGGCGATGGTGGGTTCAAGCGGGATCATTCTGTGATCGAAGGTCAAGCGCGCTGCTAAAATCTTAGCGAAAGGATTACCGCGAGCCACAATCCCCGCCACATGAGTACCATGGCAGTAGTTACCGTACTTGCCCAGATCTTCTATGAAAGGTTTGACTTTTTCAGGTTCCAGCGACCCCAGCATCTTCTTGACGTCCGAGGATTCCTTGCTATCGATATTGGAAGTCAGATCGCTCAAACCCTTGGTCAGATGCTGCAGCCGGGGACGGTCCTGTATCTCGCCAATCGGATAGAGAAGATCAGGTGTTTTATGAGCGTTCAAATCAAAGGCTATACCATGAACGTCATCGACGAAACCGTTGTGGTCGTCATCCTTGCCGTTGCCGGGTTTTTCCTTCTTATTGATGAAGCAGTTTTCCTTAAAGACGCTCATATCCACACCGGCGTCCCAGACACCGATAAGTACTGGTTTGCCCTTATTTTCTGCAGTCAGATTGACGTCGCGATCCGCCCAAATATCCGGTTTTTCGACCTTGTGAGCATCCAGATAAGCAGTCAGAACCTCAAGGACGATATCCTTGTTGGGGATGTAGTATTCAAACAGGTAATAATCGCCGACTAGTGTCATAGCCATGTCTTTATCCATTTCACCGTCCGTCTTATCGAGGATGGGCTGGATTCTCTCCTGGATGATGCCGATTATTAAATTTTCGGTGAATATTTCAGCCCTGCCTTTGGAAGATTCCAGATCATCACCCACGACGTCATAAGGTAGCGGACTGATAGCGGCGGTATATTCGCGCTTGAAAACTGTACGAACATCCTCACCCGATCTCAAAGCTTTGATGTAGGATTTTGCGAATAATCCGCGAGTTAATTTTGTAGATTCCTTGTCCTCAAGCTCCGTACGCAAATCCAGGTAGTGCAGATAATCGTCCCAGCGTCCGTTGACGAAGGCGATTATTCCTAAGTTGCCGTAGTATTCCTTCAATGTGGTTTTGTCCTGGATATCATACTTTTTCAGGTCCTTCTCCAGGTCTTTTTTGACCCTCTTAGCCAACTTCTTCAAGGCTTTGGCGTCCTTGACAATATCGATGGCTTTCATTTTGGTCGTATAGGAATGCGCTGGCAGATCGTCTTTCTGCTCAATTTTGATCTTCTCGGCATAGACCTGCTCTGCTCCCAGGCACAACGCCAGAAAAGCAAACAAGACTATCAGACCGAAGAAACGAATTGATAATGGTGATTTCATGAAATGCTCCTTTTATTTTTGTATTTTTGCCTCTGATATTTTATGAGAATTTAGATTTCTCTTAGTAAGAATCTCTTTCACAAATTCGAGATGCAGTAAAGATACCTTTACGAGGTGATTTATCTAACACACATAACAAATCTGTAAAACTTCTTCTTAGAGTAAGCCTCTCTTTTCGAGAAGGTCATTTAGGTCTTTTGTAAAGTCTTCAACAGTTTCCCTTAATTTACCTACTTCAGTTGATGAAACACCGATTTCATTATAACTCTTATCAAAACCAGCATTATGAATAATTCCGTGTCTTTTTTTATAGGATTGGGTCAACAAATCCCAGTTATCATTACTAGCAACAATCTCATAAATATCAATATTCATAGACAGGCGATAATAATTTCTAATTTCCTTTAAGTTTTGAAAATTGATTATTCTTTTATTGACTAATTCTTTATGGAACTCAGATTGAAAATACCAAGCTTTTTGCAAATACGTTTCTAATGCAGATAGTATAAAAACAAGAGCCGCTTTTGGTGAAACATTAATGACTTCATCTATTATCTGACTGGCTTTGCGATAATAGTACAAAGGCCTGTCCCAGTAAATTATATTATATGAAATATCCGGGCATTTAGTACACCTTAATATCATAGGCATAATGGTTTTTATATCAAATTTCTCTGCAAAAATATCATATTCAACCTGCAGTTTATTTTTACATTGATTACAATTTAATCCTTCTATTTCTTCTCGATAACTTTGTTCTTTTGAGGAGCACATTACAATTCCAATATCTGGTGAACTCAGCTTTGTTTCGCTAAAAAAGGTAAAAATGGGGTTGCTGCAATCTAAGCATCTAACGAACAATGCAGATTGCTTGCTAATTCTTTCATACCCAATTTTTCGCAAATTATTCTTCTTACAATCAGGACAGTTAATTATAAGTACTAATTTATCTATCTGTTCATCTGTTGGTAGGGATCTCACTTTAAATACATTGGAAACATTAAAAAGATCAGGATGATACACTAGCTCATCAGTTTTATCGTCAAAAACAACGATCTTACCTTTACTCATAATTTGCTCATCCTTTTTCTGGAGTGCTTGCCTGTCTAAACCATTGATTACCGCTGATTATTTGGGGGACTGCGTCCGTCAGCCGACGGACTTAGTCCACCCTACATAGCTGATTACCCGTTGTGTCAGGTCCTGTCCCGCTCTGGCGGGATGTGACCTGACGCAATACGAATAATGTCCGGATTACGAATAATTATTCACTACCCTCCCCAGGTGGAGGGAAAATACCAAGCTGGGTTAAAAAGGCTACGTTATCCCAACTTACCCAGGTTTCTGCAATTTTTCCGTTTTCGTCGATGCGGTGGACTGCAAGGTGTTCGAGCTTGACCCGTTTCCCGGTGGGGGCAAATTCTCCCATCTTTCCCCTGTGCGTACCCGTACCAGTGGTGGAAAATGCAACCTTGTCGCCTTCGGCAATTATGAAATTTACTTCCTCATTCCAGTCAGGAAAAGCCACAAAATGCTGTTGTACAAAGTTTAAAAAGATCTCTTTGCTACGAATTTCCTGCAGTTTAGGAGGGCTCGATTGCGAATGACGAACGTAGTCGTCCGCCAACATTTCCTCGAGTATGTCAACGTTGTGGGCATTGATGGCTTCCTTATACGCACGGTGAACAATAGCCTTATTTCGTTCTACTATGGCCTTTTCCTGATTTTCACATCCAGCCATTAATGCTATAAAGACAGCTATAAGTAACAGGCTGCTAAATGCTCGCTTAATTTTTCCCATGATATGTCTCCTTTCTCCTATTGTGGTCGGCACAATCTATGACTGACAATGGTGTTTCTCTGTTTTGCCATGCTTTGCCTTCGGGGTCTTGGACGCCGAAGGCGGGTGTAACATGACGCTTTCCCCCCTCACCCTTCAAACCTGAACGTATGAGTGTACTTCAGGAGAATCGTGCGGTTGTTGGTGGTGGGAAATACCGGATCATCCCTGAAACGATCAGTATTCATACACTCATCGTAAACTAAGTAAAGATCCCTGCCTTCTGATGGATTATAGCGCAGGCGCGCATTACCGACTATGATATTATCTGCGCTGTTGTATTGAATGAAGGCGCTCAGTGATAATTTAGTGCTGGGCATAAACAGACCGCGTAGCCGTCCAATATGTGCAAACAATTCCTGATCACGATCAGGGAATGTTATCCAGTTGATTTCGTAATAACTGCTCAGTTCTAAATTGCACGGTAGGTTCAGTAGAGCAAATATATTGGCGCTCCTGCGGCTGCCATCATAGAAAGTGCCGCCTTCAATGCCCCCGCTGAGGAGGAACGTTCCGGACATCGGTGAGGAAAATTCGCATTCCAAGCTGTTAAAGCTATATACACCAGGAGGGACTTCCACATCATCCGATAAGGAAAATGTATCCGTCACACTTTCCTGGACAGCCTTTACTGATAATTCGCCAAAATAGCCTGACTTATATTCAAACTGCCAGCCCGGCTCGATTTCAGAAGATTCTGTGGAGCCATCAGAATTGCGCTGGACGACAGATCCTTTTACGAATAACTGATGGTTATACAGAGGAGATTCTTCACCGGGGAACCATCCATATAATATTTCATTCCCGAACCGGCTATAGTCCTCACGCTGTTCATATCCCATTCCCGGGTTATACCTGTCCCCCGCTCTCGAATAGGTAAGATCAAAGGCCAGACCGTCAATAGTGCGTCGTTCCCAGCTCACTCGCATTCGTGAAGGATCCAATGAAAGGATCTCATTTCTCTGATCATCTTCAAAAGTTTGTGCCCAGTTAAATTGCAGGTAGTCCTTTTCAGAAATACGAAATATTCCATCAACTCCGTAGGCAGTATTGTAAGCTCCGTCCGCCCCAGCCCTGGAAGTTACAATACCTCCGACGTATGTATTCTGGTTGATGACCTGGCGGCGAACTCGAAACACGCCGAAATTCTCGGAAGTGATGTCTTCTGCAGGCGCCGTCTGCATGTCCAGAAATCCTAAATCCCATACACCCGCTCGGCCGACCAGTTTGGCACCTCCGTAAATGCTAACCTGTCCTTCATCATAAATTCCGATCCTGCGGCTGTAAAAGAGGCGGTCATGCCCTCCCATATTGAATTCAAAATTGCTGGCGCGTTCCTGGAAGAAGAGCCGTTTTTCCGGAAAAAACAGTGAGAAGCGCGTTAGATTTATCTGCTGGTCATCTGCCTCAACTTGAGCAAAATCTGTGTTGACCGTAATGTCAAGCGTGAGGTTGCTTGTGAGACCGTATTTAACGTCCAAACCGACCTCGTCAGCAGGGTTTTCACTCTTAGCGTAAGAGGTTTCCGCATCGTCAAGTTCCCAGGACTGCCCGTACCCTCCTAAGAAGTAAGGCGAAATATACAGAGCTTTTTTGCTTCTAATACCAGTTAACACAACTTCCTTTGCCAGAGATGGTTTGAAAATACTCCAGAATCCGTAATCAGGTGATATGGATGGATAGATAATAGTCTCATTTTTCCTGGCAATCGACCTCCATGTGGTCAACCCCATAACCACCCTTCCATCATCAGCCTGAAAGCGGAGGCTGGAAAATGGTATGCGTATTTCCGCAAACCAACCTCGTTCATCACGGGCTGTAGCGACGTCCCAGAAAGCGTTCCAACTGGGATTTATGGGGAAATCGCCGACTGCATCGCCAAAGACGGTCATATCCAGCTTCAGTCCGGAAGGCGTGGTGAAGAAGGCTAAAGCATTTTCTTTATCATTGAAGGAATCTATAATCAGACCGAACCAATCGTTGTAGAGATTTAGATCATCGCGTTTCTTCGAAGGTGCCTGGATTTTTTCAGGTTCGCTGTCGTACAATCGCCCGGCAATGTATAGGTAATCGTCATCGTATGCGATCAGTATTTCCGTTCGTTCGGTAGGTTCGCTGCCAAAGTTAGGACTGTGCATGATAACCGGCAGCGGTTCGATTCCATTCCAGACGGGTTCATAGCTGGGACCATCAAGTTCCACCACCCCATTAATGCGAGGTACCGTGTACTGTTCGCTGGCATAACTCAAATGAATTGGGATCAGAATAATCAAAGTTGAGACTACAAGAAGGAACGAATAACAGCGTTTAGCACGAAGGTCTGAGAGATTTTGAAGTTTCTTCAGTATGAATTTCTCCTTTGAATGTTGCGTCAGGCATTGCCTTCGGGGTCTTAAACACAAAAGCGGGGAAGATCCCCGCTTTTATAGGCTTTATTAGGCGATACTTCTTAATGTCTCCACCAACCTATCCATCTCTACCTTAGTCCTCTTCTCGGTTACAGCAAAGAGAAGCAGATCCTTCCAATCATCACTGAAGCGTACCAATCCTGGACCGACTAAGAAACCCTTATCCGCGAGTTTGTCGGTTAGTTTTTCCACTTCACCTGTATAGCGGACAGCAAATTCCTTGAAAAACGGCTGTTTATAGGCCAGTTCGAAACCCTCGATAGCGCAGATGTTGTCAGCTAAATAGTGAGCTTTCTGCAGACAGAGTTCCGCCATTTCTTTTAATCCTTCCTCACCCAACAGTTCCAGGGTTACGCAGGCTGCCAGCGCGCACAATGATTCGTTTGTGCAGATATTCGAGGTAGCTTTATCACGGCGAATGTGCTGTTCGCGAGTTTGCAACGTCATCACAAAACCGCGGCGTCCCTGATTGTCAACTGTCGCGCCTATTATGCGCCCCGGGAGCCGCCGCATTAGAGGTTTCTTAACGGCAAATATTCCCAAATAGGGACCACCGTAATTCAGAGCGTTGCCCAATCCCTGCCCTTCTCCGGTCACGATGTCAGCTCCTAAGTTGCCGGGCGCTTCCAACAGAGCCAGAGATATGGGATCAACCGATACGGTCAGCAGCGCTTTGGTATCGTGAACGGGTTGACTGAAAGCCACAATATCTTCGATAACCCCTAAGAAATTGGGCGACTGAATCATTACGGCAGCAACTGATGTCAGATCATATCCGGAAAGGTCGGAATCAGTAAGTCCGTTCTTTAGTGGTATCGTTATAACATCAATTCCCGAAGCATGAGCATAGGTTTCCATAACCTGCCGGTAATGCGGGTTTACCCCTTCGCTAACCAGCACCTTCTCTCTTCTGGTTTGATTGCACGCCAAGTACATCGCTTCAGCCAGCGCGGTGGCGCCGTCGTAATGGGAGGCATTGGCGGCATCCATTCCGGTGAGCGCGCAGATCATGGATTGATATTCGTAGATCGCCTGCAGCGTGCCCTGACTGACTTCCGCCTGATAGGGTGTATAAGCTGTGTAAAATTCACTGCGGCTGATTATGGCATCGACGGCAGCCGGGATGAAGTGATCGTAAGCTCCACCGCCCATGAAACAGGTATAGCAATCTTCCGATCGGTTTTTATAGCTGGTCTCCTTGAGTTGTGCAAGCGCCTCAAGTTCTGAAAGTGATACTGGAAGGTTCAGCTCTTTTTTTAGCAGTAATTCGGGAGGAATTGTCTTCAACAATTCGGAGAAATCCTTCACGCCAATGCGGAAGAACATCTCTTTCAGTTCATCTTCAGTATGCGGTAGAAAGTGATCCATTTATGCTTCGTCTATGATTTTCTTATATTCATCTGCAGAAAGCAGATCATTCTTCTGGACGGATTCCGTTATCTGAATTTTTAACATCCAGCCGTCTTCATAGGGACTGCTGTTGATTGTTTCGGGAGCATCCTCAAGTGATGAATTGACTTCCAGAACTTCCCCATCCAACGGTGAATAGAGATCGCTCACCGCCTTGACAGCTTCAATAGTTCCAAAAGTCTCACCTTTCCTGATGGTATCACCGACTTGCGGCAATTCCACGAAGACGATGTCGCCTAATTCACCCTGAGCATAATCAGTGATCCCTATGGTAGCGACGTCATCTTCAAACTTTACCCATTCATGTTCTTTGGTATATAGTAGCTCCGCAGGTATGTTCATTTACTCCTCCTGATGTTTTTATTATCCTGCAAATTGAGTTAGAAAGGATGTATCCACATTACCGGCGATGAAATCCGGATGATCTAAAACTTTCAGATGAAAAGGTATGGTTGTTTCAACGCCCTCTACGACCATTTCCGATAAAGCACGCTTCATGCGTATTATCGCCTCTTCCCTATCTTTGCCGTAGGTAATTAACTTGGCAATCAGGGAATCGTAATGAGGCGGGATGGTGTAGCCTGCATAAACATGTGAATCCACGCGAACGCCTGGTCCACCGGGAAAATGAAGTTCATTGATGTCACCAGGACAGGGCAGGAAATTTCTAGCCGGATCTTCAGCGTTTATGCGGCATTCGATGGCATGACCACGCAGTTCGATCTCGCCTTCCGTTATTCCCACAGGTTTACCCAGAGCAGCTAAAAGTTGAGCTTTGAGGAGATCGACGCCTGCCACCATCTCCGTTACCGGGTGTTCCACCTGTATGCGCGTATTCATCTCCATGAAATGAAAATCACCGTCGGGATTTAAGAGAAATTCCATGGTTCCTGCTGAAAGGTAATCCACAGCCTTGGCGCCCTCCACCGCAGCACTGACGATTTTCTTACGCAATTCCGGGGTTACAGCAGGAGAAGGACTCTCCTCTATCAGCTTCTGATGTCTGCGCTGAATTGAACAATCGCGTTCACCGAAAGCCAGCACATTCTTATCACCCAATCCTAATAACTGGACTTCAATGTGGCGGGGATTTTCAAGGAATTTTTCCACATACAGGTCGCCTGAACCGAAGCTCGATTCAGCTTCCGCCCGTGCCATTTCAAAGTTAGATTCCATAGTATCGGCATCTCGGACGACGCGCATACCTCGCCCACCGCCGCCAGCGGAAGCTTTTATGATTACCGGGTATCCAATATCTTCAGCCAGCTTTTGTGCTTCCTGATAATCGTTTAGCGCTTCTTCGCTGCCGGGAAGCACGGGTACGCCGGCAGCCTTCATGGTTCGCCGGGCTGCCGCTTTATCACCCATGAGCAGCATGGTTTCCGGTTTAGGTCCGATGAAGTTAATGCCGTGCATGGCGCAAACTTCCACGAAATCAGCCGATTCCGCCAAAAAACCATAGCCCGGATGAATGGCATCAGCGCCACTAACTTCAGCGGCGGCTATCAGACTTTGGGTACGCAGGTAACTTTGCGCTGAACTTGGTGGACCGATACATACAGATTCATCAGCGAAAACAACGTGCAGGCTATCCTTATCAGCAGTGGAGTAAACTGCCACGGTAGGTATGTCCAGTTCCTGGCAAGCACGAATTATGCGGAGCGCAATTTCCCCTCTGTTGGCTATTAATACTTTATTAAACAAGGTGTTTGCCTCATTGATTAAAAGATCAGGCTGCTTCTATGATAAAGAGTTCCTGATCGAATTCGACTGCCTGGGCATTTTCAGCCATGATTTCCATGATGCGCCCGCTGTATTCCGATTCAATTTCGTTCATTAATTTCATGGCTTCCACGATGCAGAGTACCTGCCCCTTGTGCACCACGTCTCCCACTTGAACGTACGGTTCCGCATCAGGTGAAGAGGAAGTGTAAAAAGTCCCCACCATGGGCGCCTTCATCACTCTGACGTTTAGTCCCGCGGCAAGTTGCGGTTTTTCCAACTCCTCGGAAATTGACGCAGTCGGCGGGCTTTGAGATACAACAGGCTGCATAACGGGAACGACAGCCCCGAGTCCCTGTTGCCCATCTGCGGTTGCGGGCTTCGCCAGGCGGATCTTACGGTCACCATCAGATATTTCGATTTCGGATATCTGGCTGTTTTCCAACAATTTCACAAGCCTGCGAACATCCTTGAGATCAAACATATTTACTCCAATATTTTGATTTACGCTTTGATGCGTTCCATGTAGGCATTAGTGCGGGTATCCACTCTTATCATATCCCCTTCATTGATGAAGAAGGGCACGTTTACCACCGCTCCGGTTTCCAGCTTCGCTGGTTTAGATCCTCCCGATGCGGTGTCGCCCTTCGCTCCGGGCCCTGTCTCCGCAACCTGAAGGATAATGAAATTGGGCATTTCACAGGTGATGGGATCATCCCCGTGAAAGCTGATACCACAACTTTCACCTTCCTTTAGATATTTCTGACCCTCACCTATCAAAGTGGCGGAAACGTACACCTGCTCATAGGTCTGATTATCCATGAAGACGAAGTGATCACCTTCCTGATAGAGGTATTGCATCTCTTTGGATTCTATGCGCACGACGTCGATGCCTTCACCTGAACGGAAGGTGTTATCTATAACTCTGCCGCTTTTGACATTTTTCAGCTTTGTCCTGACGAAAGCGCCGCCCTTTCCCGGTTTCACATGTTGAAATTCTATCACTGTGAACAGTTCATTCCTGAACTTGATCACAAGTCCGTTTTTTAGATCTGAAGTAGATGCCATTGGTACTCCGAACTAGTTTATGTAGTTATTACAGAATATTTTCATGCTATCACATCGGACTAAAGTTCCGTTGCAGTGATCTCAATCCCCCACATACAACCCTAAATACGTATCATGGACGTAATTCTGATACTGCCATTGGGCCATGGTGGTATCGATCGGGTCCTGCACGTAATGACCGCTTTCGGGCCAACCGGCGCCGAACTGAAAATGTTTGTATGCAATCAAATAGTGATACTGAAACGGGTCAGCGGATGAAATGTCGTAATTCATGAAAATCGGTAGATATGCAAATTTTTCGTCATAGGACAGAATCTGCCAGGTTGAATACGGCAGCGTGTAAACGTCAGACCCACTCAGTATTCCATCACTACCATAATAGGCAGCCACCTGATATTCTCTTTGAACATGGAGAGTGGTATCATAATACTGATCAGCATAAAGCACGAAATCGGCGTTTGTGGGCGGATCTGGTTGGGTGGCGTAATTCACTTCGACGTCACCGAAACAGGAAACCAGCACTGCCTCCATGAATAACCGGTAAATTCCTTCTGGTAAAACAGCGCCAAAGGTGCTTCCGTTCCAGGTAAACTGGTACAAACCAGCCTGCAGGGCGCTGTTCCAGAGGACGACGCTCTGATCACCAGCCGGGTTCTCAATTCTGATCTCGACTTCGCTTTCAACCACCAAAGACAGCTCGATGATCAACCTGCCTGCACCCGGAATAAAAGGATTGGGAAACACTCCCAATGAATATTCCAAATCATCGCTCTTGAAGGCAATTTCACTGTGGTTCACCTTAACACCGTTGCCGGATTGTCCCAGAGATAAGGCCTGGCTTCCAGGAGGATTAACGAAGCCTGTGAAAACCCAATCGGTCGTATCGACCGAAAGGGTATCACCCCATTCGTTCCTTTCGGTTATGCCGCTGAAATCACGAACTGGTGCGGTGGGCACATCCTCCTTGGTAATGCAACCTGAAAGAGTTAAAATAAACAGGAGAATGATTGAGGTTATGGAATATTTCATATCATTGCCACCAGAATTGCAGGGTCATCCAATAACTTCAGGAAGGATTCTTCATTTATGACAGTTACGTTCAGTTCTTGCGCTTTCTTCAACTTCGAGCCAGCGGCTGATCCGGCTATAACAAAATCGGTATTTGAACTTACTGACGAAGTAACAGTTCCCCCTAACGCTCTGATTTTTTCACCGGCTTGATCCCTAGTAAGCAATTCCAAAGAGCCGGTCAGGACGAAGGTTTTGTCTTTAAACGGTTTAGGCAGATCTTCTTCAATATCACTGGTAAACCTGACGCCTTTTTGCTGAAGTTTCGACAATACCCGCCGGTTGGCGTGTGAAGAGAAGAATTTGATCATAGAATCAGCGATGCGGGGTCCAACTTCCTGTATTTCCAGCAATTCCTCTTTTGACGCCGTTCGCAATGCGTCAATTGACTGGTACTTCTTCGCTATGATTCTAGCAACTCCGATACCGACGTGGCGAATACCCAGAGCGAAGATCAGGCGGTCCAGGTTGCGTGTTTTGGAAACATTCAGACTGTTCAGCAGATTTTCCGCACTCTTCTGTGCCATTCTATCTAACGGTATCAAGTTTTCGATTCCCAATAAATAGAGATCACCGTAATCACTTACAAGCTCGGAAGCCACCAGTTGTTCAATTACCTTTTCGCCCAAGCCGTCAATATCCATGGCTGTACGCGAAGCGAAATGTTCGATATTTCTCTGCACCTGGGCGGGACAGGAACCGTTTATGCAGCGGAGTACAACTTCTCCTTCAGGTCGGATGAGGCATTCCCCGCATACCGGACAAATATCCGGCATTTCATAAGGAGTTACATCAGGCGGTCTGGACGTGAGGTCAACACCGATCACTTTGGGGATGACGTCTCCACCCTTTTCTACAGAGATAGTATCTCCGATGCGGAGATCCAGACGTTTTATTTCATCTTGGTTATGCAGTGTAGCTCTACGGATAGTGGAACCGGCTAAGAGGATAGGTTCAAGTTCAGCTACTGGAGTAACCGCTCCAGTTCTGCCCACTTGCAGTGTTATGTCGAGCAGTTTGGTCTGCGCCTGTTCAGCTTTGAACTTATAGGCAGTCGCCCAGCGGGGAGATTTAGCAGTTGCTCCTAACTTTGCCTGCTGAACGATATTATCAACTTTGATAACTATGCCGTCTATATCGAAGGGAAGTTCGGGTCTCTTGCGGGACCATTCATCCCAGAATAGCTTGATGGCGCTGGCATTATCAAACAGTTTCCATTCACCGAAGACGGGCAGATGAGCATCTTTCATCCAGTTGAGGCTGTGGCTGTGAGTCCAGTCTCCGCTTCGCATGCCATTAAACCAGAGGTTGTAACAGGTCAACTTCAAAGGTCTCTGTGCCACAATAACTGGATTCAGGATTTTCAAGGTGCCGCCGGTGGCGTTACGCGGGTTTGCAAAAGGAGGATCACCGTTTAGATCACGCTTCTCGTTTAATTCATTGAAATCGGCGCGATCCATATATACTTCACCGCGCACGTAAACTACCGGCGCTGGCTGTTCAGCGTTCAGTTGCAGCGGTAGTGAACGAATAGTCTTCAAATTGGCAGTTATGTCATCTCCCCGATGACCGTCGCCGCGCGTGGCGCCAGAAACGAAACGACCATCCTCATAGCGGAGATTAACGGCTATACCGTCAAACTTCAGTTCGCAGATGTATTTATAGTCCTCAATACTCAAACCTTCCTTCACGCGGCGGTCGAAATCGCTGAATTCATCGAAGGAGTAGACATTTGAAAGTGAAAGCATGGGGGTGGGGTGCTCAACTGGGACAAACTCACCTGTAGGCTGCCCACCAACCCGCTGCGTGGGGGAATCATCCGTTACGAACTGTGGGTATTGAGTCTCCAAATCCTCCAGTTCGCGCAACCGCCGGTCGAATTCTTCGTCGGAGATTTCCGGCTGATTCAGCACATAATAGAGATATTCATGGTGCCTGAGATCATGTTGCAGCGCACGAATCCGCTTTTGGGGTTCCACGCCGGAGTTAATATCTTTATCCATTCTTTGGAATAAGGAGAGAGAATATTAGAAAAACAGCGTATTTTGTCAAATTTACGCAATATTTTAGTTCTTTTCAAGCGTTTTTTGGCAATTATGGTAAGTTTGTTGGTGTTATTATACGGTTCCTGGCACAAAAAAAGACGACCACATCAAGGGTCGCCTTTACCTGAAGTTAAAAAATTCTACCAATTTCCTAAGAAGCCTAAATACACCTCCTTGTGTTTGGTTTCTTCATCCGCTGTTTCGGTGTGAAGCGGAATTTTTGTCTTTGCTAAGGAAATTGTGCATTCCCAGCAAAAGTAATCAATTGACAACCAGCGCGTTTGTCTCTGGCAGGCTTTGCAGACCTTCAGTCCGCACCGCCTACCATCGAATTGTCTCGTTCGACGGTAACGCTTTGTCTGGTTTTCATGAACTGCTGCCATCTTGCCCTCCCATTTCCTCGAAGTTGGATAATCTCACAGAAGCCGTGCCGATGAATATAAAATGTATCGCAGCTTGATGTTGTGCGCAGTATCACCAGTTTTACTTTTTTTCGCTGAAATCGAAGTTTCGAGAATTTGTTAAAACCAGTATTGATGATCAGCCCTTCATCCCTATTTCAGAGGAGACACTCTGCATATTATGCATATTTGATACGCAAAGGATGCTAGTACTGTTAGGATACTGTTTCTTTAAGACTGGTAATTAAGCGATTATCTCAAGCTTAACTCAAATCAAGTATGATTCAATTATCATACCGAATTATAAAGAACGAAGGATTACCTGTTCTATGAAAAAAGCAAGAAGTATGCCTTTGTCTCCAACAGGATGGTAATAATGAAGCTCCCGGGCGAAACTAACCATAAGACCGATTAATCAGTTTGATGTTGACCTTGACGTCTTTTTTATGTATATTTTGGCAAATAATTTAAAGCCGATTATGATTGAACAGATAAACAGTCTCTTGTCCGGTTTCGATGAGCTGGAAAAACAGATCTCCGATCCGAACATTATGAGCGATCAGAAGCGCTATACCGAGTTGTTGCGCAAACATAAAGCGATGAAACCTGTCGTTGAGTTAGGACGAAAATACCTGGCGCTTGAGGGCGAGATCGAAGAGTATCACAGTATCATACAATCCAAAGAAGACCCGGAACTGGTGGAAATAGCTCGGGAAGAACTACCTTCATTAATTGAAGCGAAAGAAGAACTCAGCGAAGAACTGAAAATAGCGATGCTGCCGAAAGACAGCGACGCCGCGCGTAATATTATAGCTGAGATCAGAGCTGGAACGGGCGGTGAAGAGGCGGCGCTGTTCGCGTCCGATCTTTACAGAATGTATCAGCGCTATTGTGAAAGGCACGGATACAAGGTTGAAGTGATGAATACTCACGAAGCTTCAGCGGGTGGATTGAAAGAAATCATCTTCTCGATATCCGGGAACGAGGTTTTCGGCAGGATGAAATATGAATCGGGTGTGCATCGCGTACAGAGGGTTCCCGCTACGGAAGCTTCCGGCAGAATTCACACGTCCGCGGCATCCATAGCAGTGCTTCCCGAAGTTGAAGAAGTGGAAGTCGAGATCAATCCCAATGAACTGAAGATAGACGTATTTCGATCATCGGGACCGGGCGGACAAAGTGTCAACACCACCGATTCAGCCGTTCGCATAACGCATCTACCTACAGGAGCGGTGGTTACCTGTCAGGATGAGAAATCTCAACATAAGAACAAAGCCAAAGCTCTGCAGGTTTTGCGAGCGAGACTCTATCAGAAACAGCGTGAAGAGGAAGAAGCGAAAATGGCAGCACAGAGGCGCGCTCAGGTCAGCACTGGCGATCGTTCTGCCAAGATAAGAACGTATAATTTCCCTCAAGGAAGGGTAACCGATCACCGCATAAACCTGACTCTGTACCGACTGAACGAAATAATGGATGGTGATCTGGATGAAATAATTGAAGCTTTGGTACTGGATGAACGCAACCGCAAATTACAGGAAGTAGCCAACGATTCTTTCATAACCCCATGATAATCATATAGAAAGAATTCAATCATTCCGGCTACTAAGAGCCCTTACGGGCTTATCCGGAATCTGACTGAATTCTCATACAGACTCTTTTGCCAGAATGATAATGATGATATACTTACAACGATTCTATGTTATTACGACAGGCAACATACTTCGCTTCCGAAATGCTGCTACTGGCTGCTATAAACCAGCCCAAAAGAGAAGCTGAATGGATGATCGAAACCATTGCTGGTGTATCCAGGGCACGGATATACACCGACGATGAAGTGAGATTAGATTCTGAACAGGAATACAGACTCAGGGATTATTTAGAGAGGCGCTGCAACGGAGAACCTCTGCAATATATCCTGGGAACTGTTCAGTTCAGACGTTTGGACTTGAAGATAGATAATAGAGCGCTCATCCCCCGGCCTGAGACTGAAGGATTAGTAGAGTTGGGTTTAGGATTCATCAAGGATCATAGATCCCCACTGGTATTGGACATCGGAACGGGCAGCGGAGCAATAACTTTATCTGTAGTTGATGAACACCCGGGCTCCGCTTGTATCGGCCTGGATATAAGTGAAGACGCTCTGACGCTGGCCAAAGAGAATAGTGAGATAACTGCCAATCAGGAAAGAGTTACCTGGATGCAAGGCGATATCTTTGCTGATAATTTTGATGATCTTTTCGAATGTAAGTTCGATCTGATTTTAAGCAATCCGCCCTATGTCTCATTTGAAGAGAGGGAAACTTTAGCCCCAGAAATACGGAACTGGGAACCGGAAGTAGCCTTATTTTCCCCGGAAGATGGAACCAGGGCATTGCGAAGGCTAGCACAGGTATGCCAAGCAATAATTAATCCCAAGGGTAAGTTTGCTTGCGAAATTGGTGAAATGCAGGGTCATACTGCGCTAAACATTTTCCAAAAAGAAGGATGGGAAGTAAAGTTAGAAGAAGATCTAAACGGAAAGACACGTTACCTGACCGCAAGGCAGTAAATTCCAAAAAGCGCGTTGCTCTGGAAGAGACGATCCTGTTTGCAATATCGGAGAATCCGGGAGCGTTCGGGATTAAGCATCTCTTTAGATATACGGGCATACCACAACGTGAATATTCAGAATACCGACGCGTATTACACGCGCTTTTAGATGAAGGAAAAATCGAAAAGCACGGCAAGCGCCGCTTATTCCCGAAGCAGGAATTGGAGGTTCTAAAGGGGAAATTGCGTCTGACACAGCACGGTTACGGCTTCGTTGATCGAAATGATGGCAGTTCAGTTTTCATAAGCGCCAAGCAAGCGTCCAAAGCTTACGATGGCGATATAGTCGAAGTTTCCTTACACGATACCGGTCATAAATCCGGTCCGGAAGGGACTGTTGTCAGCATAGATACCGATGATCGTATTCCCTGCTTAGGACAAATATGGCGTAAATCCGGTAAATGGATGGCGAACGTAAAGAGCGGACCTCTCTCTTTTCAGGCAGTTGTCGATTCCTTCGATACGAAAAAAGCGATTCACCCCGGTGATTGGGCTTTAATTCAAGTCAATGGAAACCGGCGGCGTTATCCTCTGCCTGCATGCCATGTTAAAACATTAGTTGGAAATCCAGCGGAGAAAGGAATAGCGGAAAAGGGGTTGATCGCTTCATACAACCTGCAGGAACCTTACCCTGAAAAAGCTCTACGGGAAGCCAAAAACTTAAAGGCAATACCTGCGCAAAAAGGGTTGCGGCATGATCTGTCGGACGAATTTGTCATAACCATAGACCCTGCTGGCGCCAAAGACCATGACGATGCCGTCTCTCTGAAATATGATGAGAAGGGAAATTACCTTTTGGGAGTACACATCGCCGACGTCAGTCGCTATGTCCCGGAAGGATCTCACATAGATCGTGAAGCCCGCAAGAGAGGTTTCAGCGTTTACCTGCAACACCACTATTTACCGATGTTGCCGTCGCGCTTGCCTGGAACCCTCTGTAGCTTAAAACCGGGGCGAACGCGCTTGGCACTGTCGGTATTAATCACTATAGATAAAGATGGCAACATACTTAAGAAGGAAATAAAGCCATCACGAGTTCGCATTGGAAAGCTGCTGAGCTATGAAGAGGCACAAAAACATTTAGACGGTCGTAGATCTGCCCGGAAAAAATCAACTGACGACGAGATATTACGCACACAACTCCGCCACATGTGGCGTTTAGCCAGTATTTTAAGAAAACGCCGTTTTTCTGAAGGTGGAATTGATTTCGACCTGCCGGAAATGGGATTTCGCTGGCAAAACTTAAGTGCGCCAACCGCCATTTACGAACTGCCGCGGTTACAGAGCCACCTGTTAATAGAGGAATTCATGCTGGCAGCCAATCGCGCTGTAGCGGAGATATGGACTCAGAAATTAGGGAAAGGTGCTCCGATACCATTCCGAGTGCATCCTTCACCTGAAGCAGAGAAGCGCCAGAAGCTTTCTGATTATCTGTCTAATGCGGGATTTGAATGGGCGCCTGAGCATTTAGTAACTGCTAAGCAAATAGCGGTTATGTTAGGTGAAGTGCGACGAAGGTTTCCTCCGGAAGTTACAGAAACGATAGCTCGAAAGGCCTTAACTCTGGCACGGTATGAACCGGATTCCAAGGGTCACTTTGGCCTGGGATTCAAACATTACCTGCATTTCACTTCGCCGATAAGGCGGTATGCTGATCTGACAGTTCACCGTCTAATTTGGAAACACATAATCGGCGGTCACAGCGCCCAAAACAAGCATGAATCTAAAGCAATGGTTGATAACCTTTGCAAGCATCTTTCTGACCGTGAAAGGCTGATATCTGAGGTGGAACGAGAGGCGGGCAAGCTCTCTGGTTTACAGTATATAAACGAGCGCCGTGATGACGTTTTCTCCGCTTACATGGTGGATACCTCAAAGGACAACTTCTACATCAGCTTGCAGGATCTCTTCATAGAAGGCACTTTACAGGTTGATTCAGATACAGTCTTCAAATCCAGAAGAAAACGTAGGCGGAAATATGCCAATGCCCATAATACCGGTCAGACATTGTCAATCGGTGATAAACTGGAGGTAACCCCCTCGAAAGTTGATCTCTTAATGCGCACTTTGGAGTTGGAAACCGTATGAACATCTCTGAATGGAGTGAAGGTTTCCAGTTTGAAGTATTGGCTGCCGATCCGAATTCGCGGGCACGGTTAGGAAAACTCACTACACCACATGGAGTGATCTACACACCAGCATTCATGCCGGTGGGCACTTATGGAGCGGTCAAAGGTATAACTCCAGATGAGCTCCGGGATGCTGGCGCTGACATCGTATTGGCAAATGCACTGCACCTGGAATTTCGTCCGGGATCAAGTGTGGTATCAGATTTAGGCGGAATCCACCGCTTGATGAACTGGGATGGTCCCATATTGACCGATAGCGGAGGTTTTCAGACTTTTAGTCTGAAGCGGTTAATACAGCAGGATGATGATGGCGTAACCGTGCAATCACCTGTTGATGGATCGAAGCACGCACTGAATCCGGCAAAGGTTATCGAAATCCAGCGAAAATTGGGCACTGACTTCATAATGCCGCTGGATATATGCGCACCTGGGCAGGCTGATAGACAAACTGTGCGCTGTGCCTTAGATACCACCCTGAAATGGGCTGTTGAATCGAAGAAAGCATACCAGGAGACCAAACCAGTTCACGGGAAACCGCAAGCTTTGTTCGGCATAGTTCAGGGCGGAGTCCATGAAGACTTGCGGCAGGAAGCTATTAATTCTCTGTTGGACATAGGGTTCTTCGCTTATGCAATCGGTGGTCTGGCAGTCGGCGAATCGAAGGAGGACACCTGGAATACAGTTGAATTATGCACAGGCAAACTCCCAGATAACACTATTCGTTACATGATGGGAACCGGCACGCCGGAGGATCTCCACAAAGCGGTTTCCTTAGGTATCGATCTGTTTGATTGCGTCATCCCCACTCGTAATGGGCGCAAGGGAAGCGTTTTTACAAAGAATGACAAGCTCAACTTGCGTAACGCTTCTTTCCGGAGTGATGTAAATCCAATCGAGGATGGTTGTAATTGTTACTCCTGTAAGCAGGGCATTGATAACCGTCCGGCATTTAGCAGGGGCACCATACGGCATCTGATTATGAGCGGAGATCCCTTAGGAGCACGACTGGGCGCTCTGCATAATCTGACGTTTTACCTGAATCAAATGAACAATATGCGGGTTAAATTAGAGAGATACTTGCCGAATACAGAGCAATGCCGTACTGTATAGACGAAGTAAGGAGTTTCATTTCCCGTAAATTACACGTACAAATTATAAGGAGAATTAAATGAATTTTGCGTTTATCGCGCAGGCGGGTGCACAAGGAGGCAGTGGAGGATTTTTAGGATTTCTCCCCTTTATCCTCATTATGGTCATCGTTTACTTTATGATGATAAGGCCTCAGATGAAAAAACAGAAAGACCATACAAAAATGCTTAAGAGCTTGGGCAAGAACGATGACGTAGTCACTTCCGGTGGAATTCACGGCAAGATAATTCGCATCAACGATAAAGATGCGAGCCTGCAACTTCTCATCGCTAAAGGGATAATCGTTACTGTCGAAAGGTCATCGGTTTCCCGCGTTAGGGAAGGAAAGTCCCAAGAACCTAAACAGATCGCTTCGAGCCCTGAAAAGTCCGAAGAGGCTAAGCCAGTTAGGAATGTCAGAAGAGAACCCCAAAAGAGACAGGGATCTCCACAAAAACAGCAACCTAAAGCCAAGCCAGCCGGTAAAGCACCTGAATCTGAGCAAGGTGTGGTTACTTCTTCAACCGGTAGTGGCGAGGCTCGCAAACCTCGTTCAAGGAGAAGCCGCCCTTACAGAGGGTCAAGGGGTCCCAAACGACCGACAGAACAGAGTAAAGATGGTCAGTGAGCACCGGTAGAATAGCGAACTGGAGTAGCAAATATGTCGGCTGATAATATCCGCATATATGGGGATGAGATACTAAGGTTAAAAGCCGCACCCGTTGTGGACTTTAATGAGTCGCTTAAAGCTACGGTTGAAGATATGTTCGACACCATGCAGCAGGCGGAGGGCATCGGTTTGGCGGCGCCACAGGTGGGTATATCGCAAGCCTTTCTGATCGTGGGACTTCCCCATGAAGATGACGATGATATAGACAGGCTCTTTTTCGCTAATCCTAAAATCCTGGAAACAGATGGCGAATCGCATTTCGAAGAGGGCTGTCTTTCGGTTCCGGGCATTACCGAAGATGTAGTGCGGCCGCAGTGGATCAAACTGGAATGCCAGGATATTGACGGTAAAATTCATACTCTGGAAGATGATGGTCTGCTGGCGAGGGTGCTACAGCACGAAATAGATCATATAAACGGCATCTTATTCATCGATAGGTTGTCTCCAGCACGGAAGTCCCTGCTGAAAAATACGTTAAAGAAAATCGCCCGGAGGGAACCGATTGAGACCGGATCAAAGACCAAGAGTGCCCTCTAAGTATGATCAGAGGCAGATGACAGGCGCAGAGAAATGAAAGTGGCATTCTTCGGTACTCCTGACTTTGCCAAGCCTTCTTTGAAGACTCTGGCAGAGTCCGAATACGAGGTTGTCGGAGTGGTTACGGCACCGAATAAACCGCGTGGTAGGGGACGTCTCCCCGCGCCCACAGCCATAGCTATCGAAGCAGAAATACTATCGCTGCCGATCCTCAAACCCATCAGCTTGAAGGATAGGACTTTCCTGGATGAATTGCGCAAATGGAATGCTGACATATTTGTCGTTGTAGCCTTTCGCATACTACCGGAAGAAGTATTCGGCATGGCGTCAGGCGGTTCCATCAACCTGCACGCGTCGCTCTTGCCAGCTTACCGCGGGGCGGCTCCCATTCAGTGGGCTCTATGGAACGGTGAAACTACGACTGGACTGACCACTTTCCAAATTGAGAAGAAGGTCGATACCGGGAACATCTTGTTGCAGCGTCAGGTACAAATCGGAGAATCGGACGATGCCGGTTCTCTCAGTGAAAAGTTATCGTTACAAGGCGCCTCTTTGCTGCTGGAAACGATCGATGGACTGGAATCAGGTATGATTAAGCCCCAACGACAGGATACCTCTAAAGCCACGCCAGCGCCGAAGATAACTGACGAACACACCAAGATTGATTGGAACCGTTCCGCATCAGAAATCCGCAACCAGATAAGAGCTTTATCACCCAAACCGGGCGCTTTTACCCGTATAGATGGCCAAACGTTGAAGATATTTCGCTCTGAGATAATCGAAAATAAGGACAAATCAGCACCGGGTTCCCTGACAATAAGTGACGATGGCATTGTGGCAAATACAGGAGACAACAAACTGAAACTTACCGACATACAACTACAAGGTAAGAAGCGGATGGAAACATCCGCATTTCTGCGTGGCTACCGACTTAGAGGAACTTTCAAAATAGATGTAACCGGAGGATAAGGATATGTTCTTCTTCGATCCTACCTTCATTTTGCTTATACCAGCACTGATTCTGGCTTTCTACGCGCAATCCAAGGTAAAAAGCACTTTCGCCAAATTCAGTAAAGTTCGAGCTTCCAGAAGCAATACCGGCAAGGACGTAGCAAGAGCCCTGCTGGACATGCGCGGTTTGGGAGACATCCCGGTTGAACTGACGAAGGGGCGCTTGAGTGATCATTACGATCCCCGCAAGAAAATACTCCGTCTATCAGAGCCGGTTTACGGATCAGATTCTGTCGCTGCCTTGGGAATTGCCGCTCACGAAACCGGACATGCTTTGCAGCACGCCGATAATTATGGTCCACTGATGCTCAGATCGAGCATTGTACCCGTGGCTAACTTCGGATCATTTCTGGCTTTCCCGCTGTTTTTCATCGGTTTCCTCTTCTCTAACTCAGTCCCTTGGTTGATGGACGTGGGTATCATCTTCTTCAGCGGGGCCGTTGCCTTCAGTCTGATCACACTTCCGGTGGAATTCAACGCCAGTTCGCGGGCGCTGACACTGCTGAGAGAAGGTGGCTACCTGACGGATACCGAGCTTCCACACGCTAAAGCGGTACTTAACGCCGCAGCCTGGACCTATGTGGCAGCCGCCACCATGGCGATAACGCATTTAGTCAGACTGCTTATCTTAAGAGGAATGCGCGATTAAACTTAATACCGGATCTAAGGATAGTGCTAATATGTACACTGAACAAATTATCTCCCGTATAATGAAGCACTGGGAGGATAGCACTAATACAGTTGACTTTCTCCTTTCGCGAGAACTTGATAAATCGACGCTTTCTGCCGCAGATAAGGCACGGATCACCGATGGTATCTATAATTGGGTCAGATGCAGAGGATCGGCGCGATACCTCTTAAATGCTGCACTCAGGAAGGGAATAAATTCGATACCGCCCAAGTTGCGCAGACAGTTAGAATTGGCCGTCTGCAGGATGCTCTTTGATGACAGAGTCCCGAAACCGATTATCGTATCTTCAGCCATTGAGGCGATAAAGAGAGATCAAGGGGCGAAATTAGTGAGTACAGCTAACGCAGTACTACGCAGAATCAGTGATGATCCGCCTCCCTGGCCTGATGCAGATAACAATCCGGTGGATTTCTTAGCTGCGTCATATTCGCACCCTGACTGGATTGTGGATAGATGGCTGAAGCGTTGGGGAAATGAAAGAACAATCCGGCAGTTAGCCTGGGATAATGAACGTCCATACATCTGGCTCAGGTACAACCGCTTAAAACTTGAACTTGAAGCAGCTAAGTTGACTTTACAAACTGCCGGTATCGATTTCGATACTTTTCCCGATCATACGGGTTACTTCAAGCTCAAGAGTGGTTTCTACCCGGATGCTGCTGCGCTGGTCAAGGCTGGATATTTCACGGTACAGGATCCTTCAGCTTCATTATCGGTGCGGTTGCTTAACCCTAAAAAAGACTGGAAGATTCTGGATATGTGCGCTGCTCCGGGGGGTAAGACGACGCATATCGCTGAAGTTACCAATGCTGAGAGCGAGATACTTGCGGTAGATTCTTCCGGGGATCGCCTGAAGATGCTGAAAAAATCGCTCAAGCGATTGAATATAAAAGGCGTGCGAACTCTGGAAGCGGACTGCACCAAGTTGTCAAACTTCATTGGCGAGTCTACCTTTGACGCAGTCTTGATAGATGTGCCTTGCAGTGGTTTAGGAGTTTTAAGCAGGAGAGCAGATCTGCGCTGGCGCCGGAAACAAGCGGACCTTGGGGATCTCACAAATCTGCAGAGAATGCTTATAAGGGCAGGCGCTGAAGTATTACGACCGGGAGGTTTCCTTGTTTACAGCACCTGCAGCATAGAACCAGAAGAAAACGAAGATATAGTGGACGATTTCTTAAAGGATTTCAAGGATTTCCATATTACCGATAACAAAACTGACATACCAAAGAATTATTTTCCCTCTCCGGGACAGATGTGTACTTTCAGTCCGGATCATAAGATTGATGGAATCTATGCAGTTAAGTTGACACGAGGGTAAAATGAGACTGGTAAAAACAGTATGAAACAGTGGATAATTGCAGTATTTATCGTATTATGTTTGTATATAGCAGGTGTGATTCTTGTTGATCAGGTGATATTGCCATTTTACACACGTCATGGCGCTGAACTGGAAGTGCCTGACATAGTGGAAATGCACTACGCCCAGGCGGATTCATTGCTGCGAGAACACGGTTTCCGGTCAGTGAAAGAGCGTGAACAATACGATTGGAATTACCCCGAAGGCACGGTCATCAGCCAGAATCCTGAAGCATATGCGCTAACCAAAGCAGGGCGACGGATTTACGTAACTCTGTCCATCGGCGAGAAACTCTGTGTTATGCCCAACCTGGTGGGTAAATCTTCCCGCGATGCTATGTTCTCAGCTCAAAATACAGGTCTGCTGTTAGGTGATGAGAGTTTCGGATATGAATATTCCAACTATTACCCGGAGAACGTGGTAATGGCTCAATCCATACCTCCAGGGACCAAAGTGAAACGGGATACACCGCTGCATGCAACCGTTTCTTTGGGCACCTTACCGAATGAATTTAGCGTCCCCAATTTAATCGGGCAGTCGTTGGACCGGGCGAAGCGAATAATACTGACGTCCGGTTTGGAAATTGGTGAAATAGTATTCTCACTGCGTGAGGATTTACTACCCAATACGGTAATATCGCAATTCCCCGACCCGGAAGAGAAGACAGTTCGGGGGCAGTTAGTGGATTTAGAGATTTCCACGCTGGAATTAGTGGAAGAAGAGGAATCTTATCGATGAATAGGGAGAGGTATAAATCTACATCTGGCGTTATAATTGCGCCATCCATTCTCTCCGCAGATTTTGGACGCTTAGCCTGGGATATCAAACGGGTGGAAAATGGCGGCGCTGACTGGCTGCATTTAGACGTAATGGATGGTCACTTCGTTCCTAATATAAGCTTCGGCCCGATGGTGGTGGAATTTGTGAGGGATAACAGTGATCTCTATCTGGATGCTCACCTGATGATTGACAACCCGGAAGAGTATATTGATAAGTTTAACATAGCCGGGGTTAACAGCATCACACTTCATGCAGAAGTTGAAGGTGTAGTTCCCGATCTTCTAAAAGCGATAAAGGATATGGGATTGGACGTCGGTATATCCATCAATCCGAAAACGCCGGTGGAGGTTTTAGAAGAAGCCTACCAATGGGTTGACTTGGTTTTGGTGATGTCCGTTCATCCGGGATTCGGAGGACAGAGATTCATAGAAGATTCGTTGGATAATGTCAGAAAAATTGCCGCCAGAATATCGCAATTGGATAGGGATATATCGATACAGATTGATGGGGGCATCGATGCTGAAAATGCCGGATCGGTAGTGGAAGCTGGTGCGCGGTGTTTGGTTGCCGGAAGTTCTATATTCAAACATAAGCAGTTAGACCCGGCAGCAGCGATCAAAGCAATTCGGGACGCGGCTGAAGCTGCGCTCTAATCAAATCATACAGTTCAAGGTTGATATTCCATGCAAGTATATAAAGACGACGATCTGATAATCGAGCGATTCGAAGTGGGAATCTACATGGTGAACACCTACATCGTGGGATGCCTGAAGACCCAGGAAGCCGCCATAGTCGATCCCGGCGATGAGAGTGACAGGATACTTAAACGCTGCGAAGAACTGGACTTAACTGTTAAGTACATTCTAAATACCCACGGACATGTGGATCACATCCAGGACAATGAACACATAAAGAATAGAACCAATGCTCAAATTGTAATCCATGAGAAAGACGCCGGAATGCTCACCAGCCCAAGATCGAACATCTCCGCGTTTATAGGTGAGCCGAAGACTTCTCCGCCAGCGGATCTCATGTTTCAAGCTGGTGTTACTTTTAATGTAGGCGAAGTAGCCTTTGACATATTGCATATCCCCGGACACAGCCCGGGCTCTATATGTCTTATTCATGATCCAGTAGCCATAGTGGGCGATGTGCTCTTCTGCGGTTCCATCGGCAGAACGGATTTCCCTGACGGATCGTACGAACAGCTTACCAACGGTATCAGGGAGAAATTATTACCTTTAGGGGATCATTTCATCGCCTTTCCCGGACATGGACCTGAAACCACCTTAGGACAGGAGAGGAGAACCAATCCCTTTATTAATGACGCGCTATTCTAACAATGGCAGTTGATACAGAACAGGTTGATGCTCCAGTTTGTGCTGAATTGGAGGCGTTCCTGCATCATATTCAGATGGAACGGGGTTTATCTGACAATACTCTACTTAGTTACAGCAGAGACTTGACCCGATTTATCGAATTTTTAGATCAGCGGGGAATCGACGTCCTTAGTGCCGCCTTATCCGATGCTCAAGGCTACATTGCCAAGATCAGGGAACAGGGATTGAAAGATGCCAGTATTGCCCGGCACATAAGCTCCCTGCGTAGTTTCTACAATTTCCTGACTCTGGAATCTATCCTTACGGCAAACCCCATGATTCTGCTGCGCACACCTCGGCGTTACAGACCTCTTCCCCACACCCTTTCGGCAGATGACGTTAAGCGGTTAATCGAATCAACGGACGTTACCACGCCATTGGGCATTCGGGACCGAGCACTCTGGGAAACCATGTACGGTTCAGGATTGCGGGTATCAGAGGCGGTTGCCGTCGAATTCGGTGATATGGACAGCAACGAAGGGTGGTTATTAGTGCGAGGCAAGGGGCAGAAAGAACGCTGGGTGCCCATGAGCCGCCAGAGTCGCCAGTGGACGGACAGATACTTGCGTGAAGTCCGTCCTTTGCTTGGTAAAGACGCCTCTAAGTCAAGACGTCTGTTCTTAAACGCTCGTGGCAGAGAATTCACCCGCCAGGGTGTGTGGCATTTATTGAAGCAGTACGCGGTACGCCTATCACCGCCATTGGATATATCCCCGCATGGTCTAAGGCATTCCTGCGCCACACATCTGCTTGAAGGGGGAGCTGATCTGCGCACCGTACAGGAATTTTTAGGGCATGCTGACATATCGACAACACAGATTTACACCGATGTTGACCGCAGTTATTTAAAAGAAGTGCACCGCACATTTCACCCGAGAGGCTAAATGCCAGACATCAGCCATTATATAATCATCGCGCCGCCCATTCTTCTGGCGCTATCGTTCCATGAATACGCTCATGGTTGGGTGGCGAACCGCTTAGGTGATCCTACGGCGCGGTTGGCGGGAAGGTTGACTATGAATCCCCTGTCACATTTAGACCTGATGGGGACGATAATGATCTTCTTGGTTCACATTGGCTGGGCGAAACCGGTGCCGGTGAATCCCTATAATCTGCATAATCCCCGCAGAGATATCGTCTGGGTTTCTTTAGCCGGTCCCGGAGCTAATTTATTGTTAGCTTTAATATTTGGACTCATCATACGTTCATTTAACAGTGGTGGTCTGTTCGAGAGTATCATACTGCCTAAACCGGTGGTAATCGCCTTAATTTATGGTATAGTTATCAACATCGCCTTAGCCATCTTCAACCTGATTCCCATACCGCCCTTGGACGGCTCCCGCATTCTGGGCGGGCTTCTGCCTCCTGAACTTGAGAGCAAATACAGAAAATTGGACCGTGCTGGGCCCATGTTGGTGCTTGCTCTGGTAATGGGAGGTTACCTCTTGAACATTCCGATACTATGGTGGATAATCAAACCATTCTTAAAGTTTTTCTCAATTATGTTTGCTGGAATAGATTTGAGTAACCTATGATACGACAAACCCTATCCGGACTGGCAATAATCTCTCTTTTGCTGTCCGGATGCGCGCCCCAATTTGCAGGACGCAAGGAAAACTTGGAGTACCTGCAATATGCAACAGACCGTTACTTAAGCAGCTATTATCTCAAAGGCTCATCCTGGTCGATAATGGCGGTTGATCTGGAAAGTGGACGCATACTCTTAAACCATGAGTCTGACCGTTCGCTAATTCCAGCGTCCGGCATGAAACTTCTGACCTCAGCGTGCGCTCTGGAAACGTTAGGACCGGATTACAGAGTGGAAACTCTGGTAGGATATAAAGGCTCCATTGATTCAGCAGGTACGCTGCAGGGTGATCTGATCGTAGTTGGTGCTGGGGATCCTTCCATAGCAACTCATTTCAAAACCGGCAATCCGGCGATTTCCACAGACGGGATTGATGAAATTATGTATGCCTGGGTAGATTCAGTGTCAGCTCGCGGTATATGCAGGATAAATGGCAACATCGAAGGCTACAGCGGTCTATTCGGCGGAAAAACTTTAGGATCAGGCTGGGAATGGAGCGATCTGAAGTACTGGTTTGCGGCTGAAGTCAATCCACTGTCCTATGCGGATAACTGCACGGTTTTTAATATCACTCCCGGCAAAAACACTGGCGATCCTGCACAGATAGAGATTGCACCTGATTCTGATTACATCCACCTGTATCACAACGTTACAACGGCTGATTCAGGCGAGGATGTGGATCTCCACCTGGATCGAACGATGGCGAATAACATCTTTTCCGTATGGGGATCAATTCCAGTTAATGGAGAACCACAAGAGCTCTGGGCTTCTGTCTATAATTGTGATGAGTACTTCCTGAGTGCGCTGTCAAGCGCGTTGATAAATAGAGGAATTGAGTGCGAGGGAACTTTAGAGGTTAACTCAGAGAATAGCGTTGATAAAGATCAGTTATCCGTTCTCTTCACGCACTACTCTCCTCCACTGCAGCATTGGATACGAATTATCAACAGAGATAGTCAGAATTTATATGCGGAGTTACTAATACGCGTCTTAGGCGTTGAAGGATTGGAAGCGGGGATTGTCAACTTTGATGCCTCGCAGAGTGCATTCAAACTGGGAAGGCGGAGAGTGCTGGATTGGGAAAAAAGCTTGCCGGGTTCATCCACGGGCGTGGTGATGGCTGATGGTTCGGGATTGTCGCGCCGAAACCTGACCAGCGCCAGCGGTATAATGAAGATTCTGACTCAGATGAACCGGTCGCCCTATCGAAGCGAATTCTTCCGCAGCTTAGCCAATCCTGGAAATGGCACTCTAAAGGACCGCTTTTTGGGATTACCACAGGGCATTTACTTAAGCGCCAAGACGGGATCTATGGCGCGCATCAGATCACTAAGCGGATATATAAGCACCGAAGCAGGTCCCAAAGTGGCATTTTCAATTATATGCAATAATTATCTGTGTGAATCGGCTGAAGCTGATGCGACTATCGAAAATATCGTTCAGCTTTTAGCATTGTACGCTAAAGAGGGTTTGTAACCTCTAACATTCATAACCTAAGAATTGCGAACTGGCTAATTGAAATGTTGTTTTTCCGCCCCAAACCGCGGTCGTTCAGCTATTCGCCGCGTTACTACAAGCCTGAACAGGATCCGCAACGCAGAATTTCGTTTGTGCGAAAGACCTACAGCGATCCTCACGGAAGGGGGTTGAGTCATTTTACTTTGTTACTGCTTGTCGTAATAGTAGTACTGCTTATATGGTATATTATTCCCCGAATAAGCGGCGTAAAGCTTGAAGATACTGTTATAAGTAGAGAGAATGTTATTGAATTGAATTGAGTAAAATGAGAATGATAGAAATTGGTTCAGCTCGCACGGGAATGTCCATAGGACTCCTTCGGAGAATTCCCGAGCTAATATATTTCGGCCCGTCGGCTGACGGACGAAAAAACAAAAGCGTCCCGCTTTGCGGGACAGCATAAAATTAGCCCGGAAATTAATTTCCGGGCGGTCTAAATCAATAAATAATCTTGGTTGGTTTAAGCCCCCTTTTATGACGGGAATCCAGTAGATAAGCAACAGTACGTCAACGCAAGGATTATCTGCTGTTTGACCTTTCCCACTGGATTCCGGATAGAGCTAAAGCCCTTCCGGAATGACATCAACCTAACATTCTTTAAGAATACAAATCAATAATGTAAATACCGGAGGATTCATGGATAAAATTGTAGAATGTGTGCCGAACTTTTCTGAGGGGCGCGATAAAACAGTTCTGGAAAAAATAGCTCAAGCCGTCAGAGATACGGATAATGCAGTTCTGCTGGACTTTGATCCCAATGGTGATTACCACAGAACGGTTTTTACCTTCGTGGGGACGCCTGATGGAGTGCTACAGGCGGCGCTGAACGCTTACGACGTCGCTGCTGACTTAATAGACATGAGTACCCATAAAGGCGAACATCCACGCATGGGGGCTGCGGATGTGGTACCTTTTATACCAGTGCGTGGCGTCAATATGGAGGACTGTGTGGCGATCTCCGAGAAGTTCGGGGAAGCAATAGCGAAGAAGCATAACCTGCCGGTTTACCTCTACGAAGAGTCCGCTCGGACGCCTCAGCGGAGTAATTTAGCCAAAGTCCGCAAGGGAGAATACGAGGCGTTGGAAGATAAGCTCAAAGATCCCCAATGGAAACCGGACTTCGGTGAAGCTGTTTTTAATCCGAAATTGGGAGGCACGGTAACAGGTGCGCGTTTTTTCCTGATAGCGTATAACGCCAACGTCAAAGATCCCGATTCCAAAAAAGCCAATAAAATCGCTCTGACACTACGCGAATCGGGCTATGCCAAACGCGACGATAAGGGCGAAATCATCCGGGATGAAAACGGCAAAGCGGTAAAGATTTCGGGGAAATTAAAGTCAGTTAAGGGTTTAGGGGTGCCCCTGGAGGAATACCAGATTTCGCAGGTGTCGATGAATTTAGTGAACTATGACGTCACTCCCCCCCACGTTGCCTATGAAGCGGTACTGGAAGAGGCGAAAATACTGGGTGCGACGATAACGGGCAGTGAGATCGTGGGATTGACGCCGTTGGAACCACTCCTTCAGGCTGGCAAATTCTATCGCGAGAGGTTAAATCAGTCCACAGACGTAAGCGACGAAGAGTTGGTGCAAGCGGCTGTGGAAGGCATGGGTCTTTCCGATCTGTATCCGTTTGAAGCGAAGAAGAAGGTAATTGAATATCTAATCTAACTTAAATAAATAAGGGATTATCATGCTCTTAGAAAAGAAAGTCAACGAGTTTATAGCAGAAACAGCATCAAAAGCCCCGGCTCCCGGCGGTGGATCAGCCAGCGCTCTGGCAGGCGCAGTGGGCACCGCATTGACAGAGATGGTCGTAAATCTGACTGTGGGTAAGAAGAAGTACGCAGACGTATCCGCAGAGCTATCAGAATTACTGCCAAAATTGTCATCGCTGCGAAGCGAACTGGAATCCGCCGTGGACAGGGATACTGAAGCCTTCAACGGTGTAATGGACGCTTTTGGCATGCCCAAGGAAACGGACGAGGAAAAGACAACTCGCAACGCTGCTATTCAGGAAGCCACCATACAGGCAACCGTAGTGCCACTACAGGTTATGGAAGCTACCATAAAAGCGATGGAACTAACCCAAATTGTAGCTGAAAAGGGCAACAAGAATTCCATATCGGATGCTGGCGTGGCGGCGCTGTTGTTGGGCACCGCGCTTGATGGAGCATCCTTAAATGTGATGATAAACCTGCCCGGTATCCCTGAGGACCATCCTTTCAGAGGAGAAGCGGCTCAGAGCCTGAAAAACCTTGCTAATGTGAAGAAGGACTTAGTAGCGAAGATCCTCAATACCGTAGCACTGAACCTGTAGAAAAACTGATCGACTTGATGGACGTCACTGAAAGGACGAATACCCTTAAGATAAACCTCCTGCCACAGGAAGTTTATAACCGTATTGCTGCCGGAGAAGTTGTCGAGCGTCCGGCATCGGTATTGAAGGAATTGATCGAGAATTCACTTGATGCCGGAGCTTCTTCTATCGAAATCAGCATTGCGGGCGCCGGACAAAAGGAAATCTGCGTTAGCGATGACGGCGAAGGTATGGGAAAACCCGATCTGCTGTTAGCGTTCGAGAGACATGCTACCAGCAAAGTTCAGGCGGTTGAGGACCTGAAGGTCATACAGACGTTGGGTTTTCGTGGGGAAGCTCTGTCGGCAATTGCATCGGTATCGCGGATCGAAGCATCGAGTCGCTTACAGAGCTCACTTTCGGGGCATCGCCTGCGCCTTCACGGCGGCAAGATAGTGGATGTAGAAGAAATGGGAACCTCGGTGGGCACGTCTATTACAGTGAAGGAACTGTTCTTCAATACACCCGCAAGGAAGAAATTTCTGAAAAGCAGAAATGTGGAATCAGGACATCTACTCAATGTGTTCAAACGCTTCGCCTTGTCTTACCCGGGAATCCGCTTATCTCTGACATTAGAAGGGAAGAAAGTGTATCGTCTGCCGCCTGAGCCGCTTAAAGACCGTATCGTGGCGGTTTTCAGCGATGAGATGGCAAAGCATTTACTACCTGTGGAGCTTCAATTTGGCAAGATTGGACTATCCGGATACGTGGGATCACCGGATTTATCCAGACGGACGCGTGGAGATCAATATCTGTACGTCAACCAGCGATGGGTTCAGAATAGACCCATAAGCCATGCTATCATATCATCTTACAGCCATCTTCTGGAGCAGAAGAAATTCCCCTTTTACGCTCTCTTTTTAGATATTCCGCATGAAGAAGTTGACGTAAACGTGCACCCCGCCAAATCGGAAGTGAAATTCCGGCGGGAATCGGAACTGTATCAACTTACTCACGATGCGGTAACTGCAGCGCTACGCAATGCCGGCGTCGATGCCTTCCCATCCATGCCTCTTTCAGGTGATGAAAAGGTAAACGAAACAACCGGTGAAATTTCACCGAAACAGTCTGGGGCATATCTACCACGGGGCAGTAGTGGCTATCCTCAACATCCATCGCAGAGATTCGCAGATCAGGGAGAAAAGGCTTCCGGAGAAGCGTACCAATTGGTGTTTGGAAGTAAGGATGGTGCGACTACAATAAGCCAGGCTGAAGAAGTCTCCGCAATCAGCAATAGTGATGCACAGAGAACTCAGGTATATCAGTTCCACCAGCGATTTATTGTAACTGAAATCAAGGGCGGCATCGCAATCATAGATCAGCACGCCGCACATGAAAGGGTGCTTTACGAAAAAGCATTGAAAGCCCTTTCAGGTGATCAGTTACCCAGCCAACGGTTATTATTCCCTATAATAATAAAACTTGACGCTGAAAACGCTTTAATCCTCCAAAATATGCAGGATGATCTACAGAAATTGGGCGTTGAGGTGAGGGAATTTGGTGAGCGAAGCTTCGCTCTGGAAGCTCTGCCTGCTGGTATCAGAAAAGGCAGTGATGATTCCTTCATCATGGAGTTGCTGGATGAATTGAACGAAAGAGGGATAAAACATAGTCCCGGACATGAACAGGTGGCTGCAGCATTCGCCTGCCGTGCGGCGATAAAGTTTGGTCAAAGTTTAAGTTTAGAGGAGATGAACTCGCTGATAGATCAACTGTTCGCCTCGAAGTTCCCGTTCAGTTGTCCTCACGGGCGACCGACACTACTGCAATTGACCTTGGGGGAACTGAACCGGCGGTTCGGTAGGGTCTGATGGACAAGGTACCCTTCTTAGTAGGACCGACAGCTTCGGGTAAAACGGCGGTTGCGCTTCACATAGCTGAAAGATTCAAGGCAGAAATAATATCGGCTGATTCCCGGCAAATATACAGGGGGATGCCCATCGGAACTGCACAGCCGACTGCTGATGAACTAACCAGAGTACCTCACCATTTCATCGCTTGTCTGAATCCGAAGGAAACTTTTAGCGCGGGTGAATACGGTCGGCAGGCAAGGGGTAAAATCATTGAACTTACCCGAAAGGGGATAACGCCGTTTGTAGTGGGCGGCTCAGGTCTTTATATATCGGCACTGGTGGATGATTTTTTCTCAGGACCTTCAGCAGATCACAAAATTCGAGACAGGTTAAAGATACTGGCTGATAAAGAAGGCGTAGCAAAGCTATATTCGGATCTAAAGGAAGTTGACCCGGAATCCGCCCGAAAAATAATGCCTACTGATTACCGGCGTATCGAACGGGCTTTAGAGATTTTTTATGTAACTGGCATTCCCATCAGCGAATTGCAGCGAAAAAAAGCTAATCCTCCGCCCTATTCTCCGGTCATGGTGGGACTTGATTGGCATCGGGAACAGTTATACGAACGGATTAATTCTCGCTGCCTGAAAATGTTGGAAGAAGGTCTTGTAGATGAAGTCGAAAAGTTGATCGCAGGCAAGAGCATCAGTGGTACTGACCTTCTAATTGAATACAACGCACTGAACAGCGTGGGTTACGTGGAGATAATCGGATACCTGAAGAGGGAATACGATTACGACGAAATGGTGCGACTTTTCCAGCGAAATACGAGAAGGTTTGCCAAGCGACAAATATCCTGGTTTGGGAGGAATCAAAGAGTAAGCTGGGTCGAGATTGACGCAAACAGACCTGCGGAAGAAGCTGCCGAATTAGCCTTAGATGTGCTTAGAAAAAACGGTTTGTTTGTTGATTAGAGAGGGATTGGGTGGTAACTTAACTATGATAGGCTATTCGCACCCTATTGTCCGAAGGACTCCTATGGAGAAATTCGGGTGCTCACCTAAATAATCCAAGTCTCTGAAGAGACTGAGGTTAAGTAAGCTTATTGACTTTAGTCAATTGGATCTAAAATATGAGCACCGGAACTTTAGTCCGGTGCAGTTGGCTGAGAAAGAGATAAAATATGTTTGAGGGGATTTTCACTCAAGAGTACGTAAGAGAACTACCTGCTTACAAACAAGGCAAGGAAAATCCTTGGAATGCATACATCGCCAAAGCACCAGATTATATAAACTTGCGTATATTATTAGAAAATACCTCAGAATGAACAAGGGAAATATCTAAAGAGCTTACGATCCAATAACTATCACACATTTTTTTCATCTGCCAATGAACTAATATCTTGGGCTTTGTTTGAGAAACTAGGATTCGAATTGGTTTTTCAACCTCAAATTGATTCGGTCAAACCTGATTTCTTTCTTGAAATTAATGGTGGCCTGATCCTAATATTGGATGTGATTACGAAGTTTCCATCGTCAGAAGTGATCCAAAACGAAGTTAAGTGGCGAGCATCTGATGCTCCCTATGTTGTAAACAGGATAAATGAAAAGAGAAGGAAATACAAAAAACTGCTGGGCGGCAATCGTTCACTAATTCCAATTGTTTTTGATGAAACTTATCCAAGTGGAGAATTAAGCTTAGAACAGCTTGAAAATTCATTATATGGTAATCCACAAATAACTTGGGATCCGTTAATTGAGGATTCTGAATTAGAAACAGATAGAGAAAATCGTGGATTATTTCGACTTTTCGTTGAAGGAATATATCAAAACACAAGCATAGGAGGAGTCTTCTATATAAAGAATAAATATGGTGGTAGAAATTTAAAATTTGAAATTGCCTTTCTTCTCAATCCGATTGCTAATCCACAAGTTGATCCTTCTATCTTTAACTCAATTAGTCAATTGGTTTTTAGCATAAAAGAAGAAAGAATAAAAGGAGTATGGACTAAGGAACCACCATCGGTATTTGATTTAACCATTTCCACACCCGAATAAATTTCGGGTGCTCACCTGAAAATTCCAAGTCTCTAAAGAGACTGATCGAATAAAGGCTCATTGACTTCAGTCAATTGGGTGTCTTGAGTGAGCACCGGAACTTCAGTCCGGTGCAAGTGATTGAGAATGTATAAATAATTATTAAATATGTGATCAGACAGTAAAGCTCATCATCTTTTCGTTCATTTAACCTGGTGCACTGCGCAACGAGGTGAAATGATTTCGCCTGGGATTAAAACTTTCGTAGAAGATGTAATCAAGAATCTCTGTAAGTCAAACGGATATAAAATTATTGCGCTGAATATTTTAGAGGAACATGTCCATCTTTTTGTCGAATTCAAATCTTCACACAAAATAGGTGAACTTGTTAAATATATTAAGGGTAGATCCTCTAGATTAGTTAATCTCAAGTTTGGTGAAACTCTGAAATGGCAGAAAGGATATGGCGCAAATACCGTTGGATTGAAATCACTCGAGATTGCTAAACAATATGTGCTTAATCAGGCACAACATCATCAAGATTGATGTTCGCTCTCACCCGATTGAAATTCGGGTGCTCACATGGTAGATCCAAGTCTCTGAAGAGACTGAGGTTAAGTAAGCTTATTGACTTTAGTAAATTGGATGCTTTGGGTGAGCACCGGAACTTTAGTCCGGTGCAAATAGAAAAACACCAACATCATGAACGAGATAAAAAACTACAACCGCCGCAAGTTCCTGAAAAGCGCCGTACTGGGAACTGCTGCTTTAAGCGTACCTTGGTATTTACGGGCAGATGAAACGACAGCATCTTCTCTGGTATTGGTCAGGGGGGGGACTTCTGCTGAGGCGTTGGAAGCGGCATTGGCAGAACTTGGAGGAATCTCCCGGTTTTCACCTAAGGGTAAGAAAGTTGTGGTGAAGCCTAATATCGGCTGGGACCGTACTCCTGCGCAGGGAGCGAACACAGATCCTGAGTTAGTTGCTGCTGCTGTTAGGACCTTTGTGGATGCTGATGCAAAAGTACACATCTTCGATTTCACCTGCAATGCAGCTCGCCGCTGCTACAGGCGCAGCGGTATCGGCCAGGCGGCCGAAGAGGCGGGTGCCAAGGTCTCATTCGTGCATGAGAAACGGTTTAACAGCGTTGAACTACCGGGTGGAATGGTATTGAAAAAATGGCCCATTTACAGAGATTACCTGAACGCTGATCTTCGCATCAACATGCCGGTTCTGAAGCACCATTCTCTGGCTGGAGTCTCGATGGGATTGAAGAACCTGATGGGAGTCATGGGGGAACCGCGATCTACTATTCACAAGCAGTTCGATCAGAAATTAATTGACATTGTCAGCCCCATATTGCCCGAATTGACCATTCTGGATGCCCGGCGGGTGCTGCGACGCAACGGACCACAGGGGGGTAATCCGGATGACGTCGAGATCATGAATACAGTGATTGTGGGCTTCGATCCGGTCGCGGTAGATGCTGAAGGTGCGCGCCTATTCGGAAGTGATCCCTTAAGCTTAGGATACCTGGTAGAAGCTGAAAACCGCGGCTTAGGTAAAATCCAGAGACCAGCGGATTTCAGAGAAATAACAATCGGTTAACAAGGAAAAGCCCCCCACGACAATTCCCGCACGATAATGAAAAACTTTCGCGCAATTCATCTCCGGCGTTTCAGTCAAATCGCATTTCTGTTTATATTCGTAGCGTTATTCCTCTCTGCAAAAGACCCCTTCCCCACAACTATCCCACCCGATCTGATTATGCGCATCGATCCATTTGCGGGATTGGTGGTAATGATCGCCAGTAGATCCTGGATCGCTGAGTTCTGGCCGGCTGTTATCATTCTAATCGCTGGATTTTTATTGGCGCGATCCTTTTGCGGTTGGGTGTGTCCTTTAGGCACTATTTTGGACATCTGGAACAGAATCTCCAAACCGGGGCAACGGCGCGGCAACTCACGCTGGAAGTACGCCATTTTGATAGGGATGCTGCTCTTAGCCGTTCTCTCAATCCAAACCTCATGGGTTTTGGATCCGTTGGTGATCTTTACCCGTACGATGGCGCTTTCACTGTATCCTCTGTGCGTTTGGGGATTGTTCGCGGTTTTAGACGCTGGCGTAAATCTACCAGTTACTGAAGACATGGCGTTCAACTTGTGGAATGCCCTGCAGGGCTGGTTACTACCCTTAAATGCCATTCAGACCGGGCTTCTGCTAACTACGCTACTTCTATTTATCGCTATCTTGCTCATGGAGAAATTCGGGCGGAGAACCTGGTGCCGGGTTATATGCCCTCTGGGTGCGCTGTTCGGTCTGATTGCGCACATTGCGCCCTTCGGGCGTAAGGTAGATCCAGAAACCTGCACTTCCTGTGAACTGTGTGGTGACAATTGCCGCATGGGTGCCATCGATGAAGAGGACTTCTATAAGACCAAGCGGTCTGAATGCATACTCTGCATGGAATGCGCTTTGGTCTGTCCGGAAAAGGGACAGAACTTCAACTGGAACTATCAAGCGGGCGGGCAGGAAAAGTTAGATTTGGGACGCAGACGTGTATTCAGTGCTGTGGGTTCTTCACTTCTGTTCGGCGCGATCTGGAGGACACAACTTCATGACCGTAATATAGACAACTACCTCATTCGCCCGCCCGGAGCGGTGGAAGAGCAACACTTCTTAGATCTCTGTTTGCGCTGTGAAGAATGCATCAAAATTTGTTCTTCGACGGGAGGTTGCCTGCAGCCATCAGGATTTGAGTACGGCATAGCGGGATTCTGGACGCCCAAGGCGCTGATGCGCGAAGGTTACTGCGAATATTCCTGCACTCTATGCGGGCAGGTCTGTCCTTCCGGAGCTATCAAATCACTTTCCGAAGAGGTTAAAAAGAAGCGGATCATCGGGCTGGCGTATATCGATCAATTCCGCTGTATTCCCTGGGAAGGCGGTGAAGACTGCATTGTATGTGAGGAACACTGCCCCACTCCAATAAAAGCCATCCAATTTGAAAGCCGCGAAGGGGAACCTACCAAACTACCCTATGTGGATCGCACCATCTGCATAGGCTGCGGTATATGCGAAACCAAATGCCCGGTCATGGGGGAATCAGCAATCAGAATTTTCCAAGAAGGCGAACAGCGCGAAGTGATCAAGGTAGAATATCCCGAAGAACCCTAAAGGGAATTTCATCGCACAAAAGCTCAATTGTTTGGAATAATTCTTGCATTTTCAATTAGGATTCGGTATATTGATACGTTAAGGATTAATCTAAAATATGGTCATTGTGAGTCTGAACAGGACTCATATCGCGTAGTAACATCCTGAATATACAATAAATTATACTATCGACCACACCAGATCTACATACGGTTGAAACGAATACCCAAATGAGGTTAGTTTCGGAGGCATCATGAAACGTTTGCGCAGTTTATTCGCTATTCTCACCTTGATTGCACTTGCAATGACAATGACGAGTTGCAGCGAGAAGACTTCTACCGGTCCGGGTGCGGCGGGCTCAACAACTGCCATCATAGGCAGCGTAACTGTAGTTGCTAATGATCCGCAATTGGTATCCATATCCGGTGAAACTGTGAGTACAAAAATCTATGCAACAGTTACGGATACCGCTGGCAGCGCAGTACCCGGAGTGGTAATTACATTCACGACTCCGGATTTTGGTTCAGTTTCATCTCCACAAGATAGTACTGATGAATTTGGTCAAGTGGAAGTCACTTTCAGTTCCACAGGTAATATCGGTCAGGCGACGATAACAGCTTCAGTCAGTTCTGGTGGCAACACGATTTCCGGTTCTACCCAGATTGACGTGCAGACATTAGCGGGTCTTCCCCATGATATAACGCTCTCCCTTTATCCACCCAATCTGTACATAGCGCCAAGTTTCGAAGATTCCGTGAAAGTAACCGTACGAGTGATGGATTCCTTGAACGTGGGTATCCCAGGATTGTACGTTTCACTCTCTACTTCTTTAGGTGTAATTTCATTGGCAGATACCACAGGTCCGAACGGAACGGTCGTGTCGTATGTTAATCCCAACGGTGAATTCGGTGCGGGAATCGTAACGGCTTCGGTAAATACTACATTAGAGCCGGACACAGGTTCGGCAACTGCCAGTCTCCCTGAAGGTCCCATCACCTGGCCAGGTTTGAACACCGGTGAGATATTAGTATCCGGTCTGGGATTTCCCAAGGGGAGTGATCCTGAAAACAGGCAGATCTATGAAACATACACATTGAGCGCTTCCGATACCTTCTACGTAACTCCTGCAGAATCGAACGGACTGCTTCTGATGTACAGCGATACAAACGTAATATTCGCTGATAATGGAATAACCAAAGCTAATATAACCGCGCTTCTCAAGGACGCAGAAAATCAGGTTATAAGAGACGTCGAAATTACATTTACGTCTGATTACGGTACGATCAATTCTCCTGTTTTGACGGATTCAACAGGACAGGCTCACGCAATCTTCCAGGATATCGGCTATGCAAGTGTGCCCGATTCAGCCAAGATTACGGCGAAGTATCCCGCTCTAAACATCGCTGACAGCATTTACGTTATCATCGAAGAGGCGCGCAACATAGATCACATCGTTCTCAATTCCGCGACACAATCGATGATCGCCAATGGATTTGATTCCACCCGCGTGGATGCTACCGTGTATCTGGAAGGAAACTCACTGGCTCCCCCCGGGACGGAAGTGTACTTCACCCTTGGTGGCGATAACATCGGCGGATTTTCAGCACCGATCGCCTATGTAGGGGATGCGGGAACGGCGACTGTATATTACGAGGTCGGCGTCTCTACCGGTGTGGATACACTAAATGCAATGGTAGATGGAATGTTTGCAGATCCACCTCTGGTAATGAGCCTTATTTCCGGTCCACCATCTTCTGTATCCATAGCTGTTGACACTTCATTCATTATGGTCAGCAGCCCTGAGATGATAGAGGTGAGTGCCACTGTGCGTGACACTACCGGTAACCTGGTAGGAAACGGTGTGGCGGTACTCTTCAGCACGGACCTGGGCAGTATAAGCCCACCGGAAGCGCCCACTATCTCCGGTGTAGCTACCAGTTTCTTCGCAGCAGCCACCAATGCAGGTGCAGCAACGATCGTTGCTAAGGTAGGCGTTGCTGATTCCGCTACGACTTTGATAACAATCCTGCCTTCCACACCGAACACGGTGGGCTTAAGCGCGCAATATACTACAATTCAGGTGGCTCAGACTGGTGGAACTTACCAAACGGAGATCTTTGCTCATGTTTATGACGCTGCCGGTAACCTGGTACTCAATAACATTCAGGTTCACTTCTTAATTGAGGATGAAGGTTTTCCCTTTGGTGGCGTTAACCTGAACAACCATGGCTTAGAGGATTCATCCATGACGAGTGGCGGTATAGCTACAGTCAGCCTCAACGCAGGATTCAATTCTGGACCGGTGACCATCAGAGCCTGGACTTACGATAACGAAGAGAATCTTATTGAAGCTGTATCATCACTGGTAACGATCGTATCGGGCCCGCCAGCATCATTATCGGTTGCTGTCAACTCATCTGAACCTGTTCAAATGGGTGGTGACGCCTGGGGATGTGAAGTATCCGCCCTGGTAATGGACACTCATGGAAACGAAGTTGCTAATGGTACTGCGGTACATTTCTACCTGTCAGTGGATACATCCAACGTAGAAATCTGGGGTGACGCCATTACTTACAATCAACTTGAAGATCCCTTAACTGGCGGTCCTATCGAGGGGGTTGCTTTTACGGCTCTGCTTTATCAGAGTGAAGCCACCTTCACAGAAATATGGATTTACGCGTACACTATGGTTGATGGTGATTCCATCATAGACGGAGTTGAATACCAGCTACCGTTGGCAGATGGCGTTCTGAATATGGCAGTGATACCTGAATCCTGGAACTACGGGTTTAATCCACCTGGTGAATGGGCGACACAAGAATGCCGCGCTTACTTAGTTGACGGCTATAATCACCCCATTAATGGAGCGGTGATCATATTTCAGACAACGCGGGGTTCCTTCTACTGGGATGAATTCGGTTATTACCCAAGTAATGAAAAAATAACGGGACCGCAAGCTTTCCCAGGAGAGCCGGACAATGACTCAACCGGACAGGCAAATATGTGGATGCGAACGCACTTCAATGAAGCGTTCCCCGATCCTTCCGCCGTCGAAGCGACGGCTCAGGTGTACACACAGGTGAACAATTATTTCGATATCACTTCTCCGCCGGTTACGGTGACTTTCATAAATTCACCGCCACCACCACCAGCAGGAGGAGATTAGAATACTTACCTATACAAGAAAAGCGGCTGTTCTGTAAAGTTCAGCCGCTTTCTATTTTGCTGGAGAACTCTTCCAGCGCCGGTGCATCCAGAACCACTGTTCCGGGTGGCAGCGCACGGCTTCTTCCAATCGTGCGGTAAAGCGGTGGGTTAATTCTCCGATGGCATCATCACGGTCTAGCGGTAGATCTTTATCGGAGATAAATTCGTGGATCACTTTCAGTCTGCCCATTCCCTGCCGGTAGGATTCCACGAAGATTAGCGGAGCCCCGGTCCGCAACGAGAACATTGCTGCACCACGTGGCGTCGAAGCCAACCTACCGAAAAAGGGAACGAAAGCACCCGCTTCATGCGCATCCTGATCCGACAGGATGGCTACCAGCTCGTTGTTCTTCATTGCCTTAAGCACACCCTTTATGGCATCCCGTCTCTTGATGATCTTCACACCAGAACTCTGGCGAAGCTGGTCCATGAACACGGTTACGTTGGGATTCTGTTGGTCGGTAACTACATAATTCACTGGAAGCCCAAGCACAGATGAGGAAGCTCCCATCAGTTCCCAGTTGCCTAAATGACCGGAAACAACTATACCTCCCTTGCCTGCTTTCAGTGCCTCATCCAACACATGCCGGTCATCGGTTTCAACCAGATTCGGCACGTTCTGTTTGCGTAACAGCGGCAGCCGCGCAAATTCAGACAGGACAGCGCCGAAATGCCGATAGCAATTGCGAACGATATCCTCAATCTCCTCAGGTGATTTTTCCGGGAAAGCTCGTCTTAGATTGTCTCGCGTGACGTCTGTCCGAATCCCAATTCGATAGACGACATCCCCTAGAAGTTCGCCCAAGCGGATGCTTGCATTTCTGGAGAGAAACCGCATAAAAGCTGCGATTGATCGCAGCAGGATGGATTCAAGGTTATGCCTGATGGATGTCAACTATTTTCCGGCAAGATAGATTTTATATGAGGATTTATGACAGAATCGTCCGACTGGTGGCAGGCGTTCAACATCATCTCTGAAGGTATGTCATCGGGTTTTACTTGAAGAGCAGTTTCAAAACAGATAGCAGCCTGCATATATTCTCCGTCCGTGAAGTAACTCCAACCACTTTGATAATGATCCAGAAGGAACTTCTGATCTTTATTTAATGCATCGGCGTCTGCAGCGATCAATTCATATACTTCTACTACCTGCTGGCGCCCCTTCAATATCAGATCCTTTAACCTGCGCGTTACGAAGCCGTCAGGAAGACCGTTGTGCGTTTCGTTGCTTATTAAGATTATCGTGCCATACAGTTTATTCGCTTTTTCAAGTTTAGCACAGATATTCACAGCATCACCGATAACGGTGTAATCGAAGAGATCCTGCGAGCCCATATTTCCAACTATCACTTCACCCGAATTGATCCCGATGCGCATAGGCGGATTCGGTAAATCTAAAGCGTGCCAGCGGATGTGCAGGTTCTCTAGTTGCGATCTCATTTCAAGAGCGGCACGGCAGGCATGTTCGTGATGATCCTCAGAGGATACCGGAACTCCGAACTCCGCCATCACTAAATCACCTTCATACTTATCGATGATGCCACCGTGAGCTGAGATCGCTTCGGTCATGACGGTCATATATTCATTTATCATTTCTACCAAAACTTCGGGATCAAGTTTCTGGGTTAAAGCGGTAAATCCTTCAAGATCGGCGAAAAGAATGGTGAGATTGCGACGTTCTCCGCCTAATTTCAGAAGTTCCGGCTTGGCGATAAGTTCCTTCACTACCCTTTTGGGAAGATATTTGGAAAACATCTCACTGATGCGGAACTTTTCCGATCGTTCCAACCAATAACCGAAAACCGCAGCGAATATGCTCGTCAGAAATATGGTATTTACGGGTGCTATTAAATCAACCCATAGATTGAAGTAAATAAACGCCAAGTGAACGATAGAAAACACTACGACTGTAGTAACCAACAGAGCTAAAATGCTGCCCAGCGGTTTGATTCTTTTCGATACGTAGAACATCAGATACGCCAGCATCAAGCACATAATGACTGCAGAAAATGCGGTAATTCGTCTTAAGAAGGAGCCGTCAATAACTGTCTGCAGAGCGTTGGCGTGCATTTCCACACCCGGCATTTTTTGAGGTGTAGTCCCGTAATTCAGAAAGGGTGTATTCTTGGTATCCTGCAGTTCTTCGGCTGCTGCGCCTATCAACACAATCTTGTCTAAAAAGGGATTGACGCCCGATTTTAAATCACTGGTGACGTAATCCATGTAGTTGGTATCATACTCTTCACCCAGATCGAAATCAGAATCGTCCAGCACGCTGGCTAAAGAAATAGCGGGGAAAGTCCCGGGCGGACCGTAATAATTGATCAAAAAAGAAGAGTCATCATGCAGTAGTATATCGAAGTCTTCTTGATGGTTCTCCGAACTTTCACCAACGTTACGTAACGCTTCCAGTACCAAACTATTGTAGGTACTTTCCCCTGATTGCAGTTGTGTTATATAACGGCGAGTGAAACCATCGCTGTCAGGAATTTCATTTGCGATACCCCAGGACGCGCCAGTATTCAGCAGGACTTGATTAGGTGGAACAGGTCTGACTGTGGGGATTTGCTGATGAAGCCCGTAAGTATATGCCAACTTGCCCGCCAGAATTACGTTTCCCGCTTCGGCAATTGCTTCAGCGAAGGTGGAATCTTCACCGGGATACAGAGAGTTCGCTTCCGTGAATTCGATATCGAAGACTATGAGATCAGCTCCTGCACGGTTCAGGTTTCGAATCGCCCGCGCGTAGATCGATCCACCCAGGGGCCATTTCTGATTCAATACAGAAAAACTCTGATCGTCTATGGCCACTATCTGAATGGGTGAATTCGAAATTTCTAGAGGTCCGCGCAGGCAGAAACGAGCGTCCAGGAGACGAAGTTCCAGGGTTTCCAGAGGCGCTAACCTGGATAAGCCCAATGATACAATAGCAATAAACAGAGGCAAAATCCAGAATAAAAGTCTTTGACGGTGTACATTCATCAGTTATGGGTCATTCACTGTATTTGATAATAATGGTCTTCTTTTGACCTGTACTATCCTCCAGTTCAATCTCGAGCGTTTGATTCTTCTCTACAGAGGGAATTTTCGGAGGAATGAACTCTTCTGTCGGAGTCAAGTCAATCTCACCGGATGGAGTTGTGATGGCAGTGGTATTTTCAGCAGCTCTTTCGCTTATGCCGGTAATCCTGTGTTTTACCTCCACTTCCCCTACGATCACGACAACCCTGGTCTGTGAAGTGGACTCCACTATGGTCCACCATTCAGTGCCCTTCACTGAAGCAACAGAGGTCGGGGTTATGACCTCAAGATTGCCGCGAAAAAGCTTCGTCCACAATATGCCTACGGGTAGGAACAAGCGCTTGAGGAAACCATCTTCCCCACTCTGCCCCTGCAAGGTTAATTCACTATTGGGGAAAAGCTTCAATTCGACAGCGGAATCGCTAAAAAGCAGAGCAGCATAACCACCATCAGAACATACTATCCGGTCACCGGGAAAAATGAGATCGTCCTGCTTTAATTCTGCGAATTCTTCAGTATCAAAATGCCTCACCTGTACAGGTGGAATTACCTTCAGCACAGTCGCCAGGTGAAATTCGGCGTTATCCTCATTTTGAGATTGACAATCACCCGAAACTGCCAGAGTGACCATCACCAGAATAATTATTGCGAATCTTATGAGTATTTGGAGGCGATATATCATTTCACTGAAACAGTTAGAACCTGGCACTCTCCTTCTTGAAATCGTTCGGAGAGGGTAATAAGTTGATCGGTGGTTATAGTTTGTCCGGAAAGTTTTATGACGGAATTTGGAGAATAACTACTCAAACCTTTCAGCATATCTCTATTTTCTGTCAATATTCTTTCAATAGCTTTGTGAATTTTCTGTGCTTCCGAATCCTCCTGGTTGGAGACCGTAAGTGCTCTCCCGAAACTATCGACCTCAAAGGGATTGAAAATACACAATTCCACTCGCTTCTCAGCCAACGTATCGCTACCATCTCTCGTCTTGAGAGTGACATTAATCGAATATGTGCCGGATGGAATGAATCCGTTATTATTCAGATGGCGGAGAAGATCAGTTGCTCCAGTGTTCATGTCAATATTGGCAAACCGGAAAGTTGAAGTGAAATCTATAAAGTCCTGATTTCTAAGGTACAGCAAACCGGGTTTGAGTCTAAACGGCAGAGTTTCAGCATGGATGATATCTTCATCTGGAGTCGAAAATGTGAACGATAGCAGGACGTCTATACTATCAGATTTACTTGAGACAATCTGCAGGTTGAACAAGCTGGCAGTAGGAAAACCGTGAACAACCTTGAGTTCATCGAGGGAAATGGCATGAGGCTGCTGTTTCGCCGCCCATTCAAAGTTCATACTGATTCCCCCGGCCGCAGTAACGTGTACTGGCACAAGATATGCGAGGAGTATATAGATGATTAGGTAGATTGTGCGCATGGTTTACACCGGTATAACGACAATTCAGCTTTTATGGTAAACAATTTCGCATCTCTTGTCAAGTGTATTTAATGGAATTAAGAACCTGGCTTGAGTTTTAGGAACCTGTGGGTGCAAATAGTCCGACCAGTCTCATCGCTGAATAAGTCGCAAATTTGTTCGTAAATAGTGACTTGAATCAACGCAAAGATTGCCTGGATTTGGTAATATATGCTTCTGGAAATTTAACTGATTCTTCCAAACCACTTGACTTTTCCAAACTTTTTACGTATATTAATAAGATAGTTAGCTAACAATTTCTGGAGTTAAATCAACGCTTCCAAGGAGATATAATGACTCAGTTGAGGGCAGTTATAATTATCATATCGATCGCTTTACTCACGTTTCTATCGGCGAGTTCAGCGTTCGGGAAATACCACCAGGTGCTCATTCCGGACGGTTCCCCGCAGACTATTATGACGTTAGGGGAATTGGGATTACCGCTGGATGATGCTGAATTCCTGAAGGACGTGGGCATTTCGATTCCTCTAAACGATGCTGAAATCATACTGCTGGAAAACAGAGGAATCAGCTATCGCATCTTGCAGGAAGACCTGGAAAAGTACTACGAGGATATCTGCATCAAAAACCTGAAAATTGGAGTCCCGCCTACTGATGAGGATCCCGTTCACATGAAATATGGATCGATGGGCGGTTTCTATACCTTCCAAGAGATAGTAGCTGATCTGGATTCCATGCACCTGCTCTATCCGGATATCTGCACTGCCAAAGAGATAATCGGCTACGGCTGGGATAACAATCCCATATACATGGTCAAGATTTCCGACAACGCTGCTAGTTACGAAGGTGAGCCTGAAGGCATCTTCGATGCCCTGCATCATGCTCGTGAGCCGGGGGCTTACACGGCATTGCTGTACGCCATGTGGTATCTGCTGGAGAATTACGGCACCGACCCTGAAGCTACCTACTTAGTTGATAACCGCGAACTATATTTCGTTCCGGTTGTCAATCCGGATGGGCTTCTCTACAACCAGATGACCAACCCCAATGGCGGCGGAATGTGGCGCAAAAACCGCCGCAATAATGGCAGCAGTTACGGTGTTGATTTGAATCGTAATTACACTTACCAGTGGGGTTATGATAACCAGGGTTCCAGCCCCACTCCAAGTTCTTCTACCTATAGAGGACCTTCTGCGGGATCTGAACCTGAAACTCAGGCGATGATGAATTTCATTGGTGAGCACAATTTCGCCACAGGCATGACCATCCACACTTCTGCTGGTAAATACCTTTGCGCCTACGGATATGCCAACGTACCTCCTGAACATTATGACGTACACATGGATTACATGGCATATGCCTCAGCGCAGAACGGTTATTCCTATGGTTACTGCTACCAGATCATGTACGCATCGAATGGGCGCACGCAGGACTGGCAGTTGCACGAACATGATATCATCAACGTGGAACCGGAAGTCGGTGGCAACGGCTTCTGGCCACCGGTGAATTACATCATGCCTGAAGCGCGGGAGAATCTGAATTGCCATCTAAACCAATTCTGGTGTGCAGGCGGACAGGTAGTCTTCAGCTCGCTGGAAGTTGTGGATGGTCACCTGATCCCGGGTGAAAGTGAAGAGTTAGTGGTTACCGTTTTCAACCGCGGTTGGGGAACATCCGAAGCATTGGACTTCGAACTGACGACGTCAGATCCGTATGTAACTCTTCAGACCGCTACATCAAGCGCTGAACCTTTAGTTAGAAGAACGACCGCCAGTAATTCTGCCACTCCTTTCCAGGCAGACATAAGCCCTAACTGTCCCATCGGACATGAAGCTGAGTTCACCGTAACGATAGATCAGAATGGATTCATCCGAGCCGAAACGATAAGCTTGATTGTGGGGACACCGGTAGTATTCTTCGCTGATGATGCCGAAAGCGGTCTGGGCAACTGGACTTATTCCGGAGGCTGGGGGTTGGATGGCGATAATCCTCATGGTGGGAATTACAGCTTTTCGGATTCTCCAGGAAGAGACTACTACAACAATACCACAGCGGTATTCACCTTGGCGCAGCCGATAAACCTGACCAACGCTACCCAGGTATGGTTGGATTTCTGGGGACGCTGGGATATAGAATCCAACTGGGATTTCTGCCAGTTGGAAGTATCCACCAACGGTTCCAACTGGTTCCCGGTTTCCGGGCTTCATACAGTGCCCGGCAATGGTCAGGGTGTGCAGCCTTACGGTGAACCTGGCTGGGAAGGTGTGCAGGCTAATTGGGTTAACGAATTTGTAGATTTAGACGCTTTCGCTGGTCAGCCATACCTGAAATTCCGCTTCGAATTCAAGTCAGATGGCGGCGTGACCGGCGATGGATTCTTCGCTGATGACATACAGTTGCTGGGCTTCATCGATGCGGGAACACCACCTGACGTTGCGATAACTCTGACACCATACGGAGCTCCCATACAGATCCCCAGTTCCGGTGGCAGTTTCGACTTTAACATAGCGCTTACCAACAACGAACCGACTTCTCAAAACTTGGATGCCTGGATAATGGTTACCCTGCCTAATGGTTCACCCTATGGACCAGTTTTAGGTCCGGTAAACCTGACACTAGCGGGTAGCAGTACCCTGGACCGTGACCGGACGCAGGATGTCCCGGGCGGCGCTCCTTCGGGAATTTACAGTTATACAGCTTACCTGGGACTCTATCCCACAATTACCTGGGTTGAAGACAGTTTTGACTTTGAGAAGCTTAGTTCCGGAGACGGTTCGTACATTGAGGAATGGATGAACAGCGGGGAAAGCTTTGACCTCACCTCTGAGGCTTCAGTACCAGATATGCCGGAAGATTTCGGATTATTGGGTGCTCACCCCAATCCTTTTAATCCCAGCACAGTTCTCAGTTTTCAGCTGCAAAGTGCAAGTTTAGTGAACCTATCTGTTTACGACATTTCCGGCCGACTTGTTATGGAACTGATCGACGGCTGGCGGGATGTGGGAGTGCATGAAGTGACGTTCGATGGATTTAATCTACCCAGTGGAATGTACTTCGCGAAATTGCAAGCGGAGAATCTTAAGCAGACACAAAAGTTATTACTGCTGAAATAAATAACGCGATCTTTCCTACAATACCCTCGAATAATTCGAGGGTATTTTTATTTGGGCTTGACAACGCTGGAATAATTTCGTAAATTGTTAGATTGAATTACATATAAATTATATCGAGGAAACCATCATGAATCTTTCCCGCTCCCTTCTACTGGTCGTTTTGTCATTAACTCTACTTGCAGCCTTTTCAGGTTATCTATCAGCAACACCGTACGTTCCACCCGATCAGATAAAGACTCACTACGGCGTGCCCTGCTACGAAGTACCAATAGTAGATGCCACCTACAATCATTTCTTCGAGTTTACGCAGATTTCCGCCTGGGAACAGCCCCTGCAGTGCGAAGATCCCGGTGTCAACTTCGGAGGACAGCGGGAAGAGGAGCCCGGTGGGGGTTGGTACATAATCGAGACGGACAACACTCTGGAAGCGATCTGGGTCTGGTCACGCTATTATGAACTCACCGGAGACCCGCAGTTCAACGACGAAATTGCCGACGCCTGGACTTATGCTTATAATTTTCCAGCCTGGCTGGAAGGCTTCGGATATTATTCAGCACACAATTGCGCCTGGGCGCTTGCCGCTGAGAATAAATACCGCACTGTCTTCAACGACTCTTCGCACTGGGATTATGCCGTACAAAGCGCTAATTATATCAACAATTATCCTCTAGTTCTGTCCAACGGACTCAACGTGATGGTCACCGGTTGGTGCTGCGGGAATCTCTACCTGTATGGCGAAGCAACCGGTAACGATCTTTATATGACGACTGCTGCCTCACGAGGCGAGGAAGTCATCGCATGGATCGAATTCAGCCCTCAAACCAGACTGGCTATGGAATCGTGGGCGATGTCATCGGGAACGTTTGTATGGGGATTATGCAAGTCCACCTTCCGCGCTGATTCTGTCTATGGTCAAACCTGGCTGGCTACCTATGGACCCATGGTACAGGTTTTCGAACCAAACCAGCAGAGCTGGTCTAATGCCTGGAATGTTGCCTACTGTAACGCCCAGGGCGGGATGTATGACGTCACCGGCGAACAAACTTATTCCGATAATCATCTCTGGTTGACCAATTACCTGCTGCATAAGGATTTAGATAATGACGGCGGCATTCCAGCTTCTGCTTTGGGATCATCCAACGCTGATGCTTCCTGGACCAGCGCTTATTTAGCCATGATGGGTTGTAATTACTACCTCAAAAGTGGGGATGACGCCGGTGTGCTGATTATCCGTTCGCCCGCGAACCGTACCCGCATCAGCTTAGCTATACCGGTCGATGTGATTGCTACAGTCGGCAATTGGGGTACAAACTTGTTGGAAGATGTTATGGTTGTCACATCCGGGGCTTATGTCGATACCATGATTGTGGATCTGAATCCTCAAGCGAACTTGAATCTGAATTTCGGGCAATGGATTCCAATTGCCCCAGGCATCGATTCACTGAGGGTGACCGTTTATGCTGATGGCGATACTGTTTCCTTCAATGATAGTGATGTGAACCTGTTCATGGTACAATCCTCTGCTGGTCCTTTAGATGAAAATGCGGAGGATTCACAACTCGCACTCAATGCAAGCGTGAACAATGGTTCCCTGAAGATTACCTATGAATTACCGTATGCGGGAAATGTATCCCTGGTACTCTACAACGTGCGAGGTAGAGAAGTGGTAAAACTCAGTGATGGTTGGTCTTCAATTGGTAACCATATTGCCCTGTTTAATATCGCTGATCTCCCCAGCGGAGTGTACTTTGCCAGGATGCAGACAGATGACCTTAAACAGACGCAGAAAATATTACTGATAAAATAGTAAAAAGAAGCGATATTCGAAATAATACCCTCGAAAATTCGAGGGTATTACTATTTGGGCTTGACAGTTCACGTTTTATTTTTTAAATTGTAAGATTAACTACACTTGAATTCTTGGTGCCGCTGACTCCCCGTAGTCAGCGAGGTGTGGCTCGATCCCTTTCCCGAAGAAACCCTTAGCGGTAGGGTCGGGTTTCATCTTGAATAGCAGGAATAAGAGAAGACGACTGACGGCTGGCAAGTTTTCGGAAACTGGTAAGATGGTGTTGATGAAGTGACAGTATAAAACAATCTGTGGTCATAGGGAGCGGACCTGTGTGTCCGCCCTATTTGTCTAATGTCATTCCCCTTCCGAAACCATCCCCGGCGCATAGCTATCCAGATAAGCTGCAAAGGAACCGATCAGAACCTTGGATTTGAGCATCACAGGGAGGCGTCTCTCGTCATCGGTGAACCAGATGAAGATCCTCCCCTTGGATTTGAATATTCCCGCCGATTCCAGTACCGGTTCGACCTTGAAACAGGTGAATTTACCCGCAGGAACATCCACCTCTTCTCGCGCCAGAATGTCAATCCTCATTGGGTAGGTCTTCTTGATATCGTGGATAAATATATGCTTTGATTTTCCCACTTCGATAGGCTGCAGGCGGAAGTAAAACAGCGCAGAAATCGCATCCTGAACGAACAGCGGTATCCTGCTGGTATCACTGGGGACGCCGTCATCGGTGGTGTAGGCTGTGCCGCTACGCTGGTCGTAGTCAACTACCTTCACGTCATGGTACTTACCTTCGTTCAACTGTTTTTCAAAGTACCATGTGAAAATGCCGCGGGTATCCATATAGGAATGTATCTCATCGCGCACTTTGAAAAAGAGGTCGATAGCCTTAGCGGTGTATGCCCAGGTGTGAATATCGTAGCACGGCGCTTGACGGTGCTGCACAAGCTCCGGCATAATCTCAATGCCCGCCTTTCCTGCGGGAATCACACCGTAATAGATGTGGTATTCAAACCTCTCCCCTATTCCGAAAACCTCATTTGGCAGAACCCGAATCTGAAAACCGGTGGAATCCATAAAAAATGTGCGCTTCTTGTTCTGTGCATCCGCAGATTGCCCCCACAAAACAGAGATAATAAATATCAGAAATATCCACCGTGAAGTTGTTACCATAATTCCCGCCATTTGGTTAATACGCATTTTCACCGCTGATAACTTCCTTGACCGTCATAATTATAATTCTAAGGTCAAACGCCAAGGACCAGTTTTCCACATAGTATATATCGTATCGCGTTCGCTGTTCGATGGAAGTATCACCGCGTAGCCCATTCACCTGCGCCCAACCTGTCATTCCCGACCTCACCCGGTGCCGTTCCAGGTAATGGGGCACCGACTGCCGGAATTCCTTCACAAAATGCGGGCGTTCCGGACGTGGTCCAACGATACTCATATTCCCTTTGAAAACGTTAAACAGTTGGGGTAATTCATCAAGGGAATATTTCCGCAGGAACTTTCCCACACCAGTTGTGCGAACATCCTCTTTCTTAGCCCAAACAGGACCCGTTTTGGACTCCGCTTGGGGTTTCATGGTGCGAAACTTGCTAATATTGAATTCCCTGCCATCCAAACCGACCCGCTCCTGTTTGTAGAACACCGGACCTTTCGAACCCAACTTCACGAGCAGGGCTATTATCAACATAAGAGGACTGAAAGATATTAGCGCCAACGAGGAAACGAACAGATCGAAAGCGCGCTTTACGATTCCTTTCCATCCGAATAACGGCGATTCTTTGATCTTCAAAAGAGGAACGCCAGCGACATGGCAAGGCTGCACGTTGCCTTCCAATATGATCTGATCGGGCGCCAGCAGGAAATCTAAGTTGATCCCTTCGCACTGCCTGATGACGTCTTTTAACCTATGGTGATCTTCATGATCCAATGCTATGAAGATCATGTCCAGATTTTCTCGCCGCACAATTTCATCAATCTCTGATATGCTGCCAACTACAGGGTTAAGCCCTTCCCCTGAACCACTTACCTTGATAAAACCGATGCTCCGGTAACCTAAATGAGGATTTCCAACCAGTCGTTCGTTGATTTCCTTTGCTAACTCTCCCCCACCACATACAGCAGCTTTTAACACACCAACGCCTCGGCGATAGAGTTTACGCTGGAAGCTCTTGATCAGGGCACGTTCTGCCGTAAGTATTATTATTGACGTGATAATTATCAGAAGAAAAACAAGGCGGGAGTAGGAAAAATCACGATAAAGGAAAGCAACTGCGAAGAGCCAGGGCATCGTCAGTAGCGTTCCCTGCAATACTCTCACGAACTCTTCGATGGTGGATATCCTGTCATGCAGACGATATAGACCGCGCAGGGCAAAAACCGAGCAGAAGATCACCATTGCGACAAATGAAAACGTCCAGTATTGACCCAATTCGGGAATGCCTCTGGTCACGGGGAAAATCATAGTCAAAGGCGAATAAAAGCGCATCCAATAGGAGATACCGAAGCTGGAAATGATGGCTGCGGCATCAAGTAGGACAGCTAAAAAAGGAAAAATAACTTCGGCTTTAGCGCCAGTAAGTTGTCTATTCATCGGTCAGCTTTATGAATGGAATATCTTCACTATTACCAAACTTCTTGCGCAATGAAGCATTGATGAAATCCGCCATTTTTCGGACGAAAACGGATCGTCTGAACTGCAGCGCATGTCTGCGGATAGCTTCCGTTTTGAAATCGAAGCCATCAAGTTCCCTGACCGCTTCTGCCAGCGATTCAGAGTTGGGGTGATGGAAGAATACCCCTGTAGGTTCTTTATCGGCAGTGCGAGACTGCTGGTTAAGCGGTATTACAGTTTCCAGCACTCCGCCTCTACCGTAAGCAACCACCGGTCTCCCACAGCTTTGAGCTTCCAGAGGCACAATGCCGAAATCCTCTTCACCGGGAAATATCAACGCTTGACAGCCGCTGTACAGATTGCGCAGCGATTCTTCATTCTGCCAGGGGAGGAACTCGATGTTGGCATTGGCAATCTGTTTCAGGTGATTACATTCAGGACCATCACCGACGATGATAAGTTTTCTCCCCAAACTATTGAACGCATGAACGGCAATGTCAACCGCCTTGTAAGGCACCAAAGCGGTAACGATGAGATAGTAGTCACCCTGATTCTCGGTGGGATGATAGAAGTCCGTATCGACCGGTGGATGAATGACCGTCGCATCACGGGAATAGTGCTTTCCAATCCGCTTTCTGACATTTTCAGAATTGGCGATGAACTCGTCCACGCGATCGCTGGAGGCGACATCCCAGGTTCGCAGCCTGGATGCTAACACAGGCCCGAACAACCTCTTAAGTGGATTCCTTGCCGATCCCAAATAATGCCGGTACATCTCCCAGATATAGCGCATGGGCGTGTGAATATAACTCAAGTGCAATGAGCCGTGAGGAGTCTTCACTCCCTTAGCAACGCAATGACTGGTAGAAATAATAAGTTGATAAGCCGAAAGATCAAAATTCTCGATTGCAGCCGGGAAAAAAGGCAAATAAGCTCTAAAATAAGGTCTGGCAAATGGTAATCTCTCGATCCACGACGTTCTGATCTTCATCCCTTCGATAATAGGCGACATAGCGCCATGATCGTGATATATGGTGAAAAGTGTAGCTTCAGGAAAGAACTCGCAGAGCACTTCCAGGCACTTTTCACCACCCCGCATGCCGGTCAACCAATCGTGAACGAGGGCTATTTGGAAATCGCCAATACTCATACTATGCATACGACCCCTGATGGATTCAAATTAGATAATCTCACACCGCCTGGAAACCAATTCCCGGGTAAAGTTATCTCACCCTATCTACTTAAAACAGCAACAGTATGTTAATAAACGTATTAAAAGTTTTTTACCTGCTTATAAACCTCTATAGTCTTCCGCGCGGTAGTCTTCCAATCAAATTCTTTAGCTCGATCTAATCCCTTTTCGATCATTCCCTTACGCAAGTTTTCATCCGTTACGATCCGTTCCAGAGAATGGCGGAATTCCTCCTCGTCATCGGGATCGAATATCACGGCTGCATCGCCCGCAATTTCCGGCAGGGAACCTCGGTTGGATATAACCACCGGAATACCTGCCAACATCGCTTCCACCACGGGAAGCCCGAAACCTTCATACCAGGAAGGCTGCACGTATGCCAGAGCGCACTGATAGGCGATGGATAGATCGGAATTGTTAAGCCATCCAGGGAAGAACACCTGATTTTGCATACCGAGATCGTTGACTTTGCGTAGCAACAGTTCGTATTGATCAAGATGTTCACCCACTATCACAAGAGCTGGTCTTAGAGTGTTTTCTAATTTGCTCCAGGCTGCAATCAAGCCGGATACGTTTTTATGCGGTTTCAGGTTCCCGGCATAGAGGAGATAACCTTCGGGAAGCTGATATTTTGCTAAGAATGCTGACTTCTCTTCAGGTGATTTGGGATTAATATTAACGTCGCTGACTCCATTATAACATACGAATACCTTCTGTGGATCGAAGTGCAAATCCTCAATCAAATCCTTCTTAGTATTTTCTGAGACTGTAATTACTGCAGCCGCCTTTTTCTTCACTCTGTGCAGCATCCAACTAGCATAAAGCCGTTTGTGCAGAGGGAAATATTGGGGAAACTTCAGGTGGATCAGATCATGAACGGTAACCACCAGGGGCATATCCAATCCAAAGGGAAAGACGTAGTGCGGCGTATGAAATAGGTCAGCTTTCCCCCGGTTTGTTAATCTGGAAATACTAATGAGTTCCTTAAATGAATAATTCGAAGCGCTGCTGTATTGAAAGTTGTGGTTTTGAGGCAATATATCAAGAGGGAATTCATCCGTAGTCTTAGCTATAAATTCCCAATTAATCTCTTCATCGACGACGTTACACCCACGCAATAGCTCGCGAATATACACGCCAATTCCCGAATCGAACGCTTTCCGTATGTCCATACAGACTTTCACTGCGCTTCCCCGGCTCGTTCGATCACTTTATCAAATACCATATCAACGGTTATGTCATTCATGGAAACACACTCCGGCGCTTTTATGACGCTTCCCTGCTGGCGGTAGGGACCCCAGCGAACCGGAGTCATCGCCTTATCAGATGGAAACAGACCGATAACCGGTGTGCCTATAGCTCTGGCTAAATGCAACGGTCCGGTGCTGTTGGTAACCAGTAGATCACAATTATTATATACTGCAGCCAATCCTTCCAGGGTCAGTTGACCGGATAAATTTAAGACGTTACCTTCGGCTGAAAGAGCAATCCAATGGCATAATTCTATCTCTTCTTCATTACCGGTGAGTACAATTAAGGAATCCGTTTTGTGTGCCAAACTTGCAGCTAATTCACGATAAGATGCTCCGGGCCAGCGGTGAGCTGAACCACTGCCACCCGGATGCAGAGCGATCACTTTGCGCTGCACTTCTCGTGCGGCTTTTAGAGTGGTGGTAATTTCCCTGCTCTCTTGTTGATGAATGATAAATTGAATCGGGAAAACCGTCTCCGGATCCAGTACGTCTTCCCATCTGTCATGCTTTTGAAATGATGAATAGGTGAGAGACAGGTTATATTCCACTTCATGTTTTAAATTATGTTTGCGGTGTTCCCGGTGCCGGTGAGTGAAGAGATGCGAATACCAGCGGTAGGCAATTCCCGCACGATGCCTGATCCCTGCTATCTTAAGCCCTTTAACAAGTTTATATTCGGGGAATAGCACTATCGCAGCATCGAACTCTTCCTTCCTGACCACTTCTGCGAACTGGCGGGTTGAAACGCGCCTGTCAAAGCCTAAAATCTGGTCAACTTGCGGAAATATGCGCACGATGGGCAGCGTATATGATTGCACCAGAAAACTTACCCGGCAATTCGGGAATAACCGCTTGATCAGAGTAGCACACGGCAATGCCAGTATCACGTCACCAAGGCGGTCTGTTCTGCATATCAGAATCTTCTGCGGAGGATCAGTGCGCATTTCCATCACTCAGTCCTTCCTGAAGACAAATTACTGAGTTTCTGATAGCGCAGGCGAAAATTCTGCATATCCATCAATACGGCTTCCCAGCCTGCTTTTCCGTCTAAAAAACCCATTTTGAAGATATATCTCCTGAGCAATCGCTGCAAAGGCATCCAGATCATTAATCTCAAGTAAACCCACCAGGAAGGCGAAACACCCTGCTTGTGCAGATGATCAGCCTCAAAGGAAGTATAAAAATCTAACTTCCGCTGGCATTCTGCTGAATTCTGATAAGGAAAGTGATGCATGGGATGCCTTAAATAACCGATCTTCCCCTGAACCTGCAGACGTTCATGCAAATGCTTTTCAGGGAAGCGGGCGCTGCCATGTTTGAATAAGCGTAGTTGACGGTCAGGGTAGTTCCCACCATGTTTCAACCACTGTCCTTTCCAGTGATTGCACCGGGGGATGAAATAAGCCACTTCGGATCTTTTTGCTGACAGAATGCTGATAATCTCTTCCCTTGTCTCCTGCGGTATGACTTCATCAGCATCGAGACAGAGAATGAAATCGGTCTGCGCCTGATCGAAGGAAAAATTCTTGTTCACATTCAGGTCTCTTAGATTCGGTCTTTTGAAGACTTGCGCTCCCGATTGGCTGGCGACATCTGCAGTATTATCATCGCTCTGGCAATCGACGACCACCAACTGATCCGCAAATTGCACGCTGTCAAGCGCCGTTTTTATTTTATCGGCTTCATTGTGAGCGATCATGCATACAGCCAGTGTCTTGCGTTCGGTGGTGTTCATTTTCAGTTACAATTATCCGCTGCAATAATATCTGCAAAGTGGCTTTCCAGGGCTTCTAAATGTTTTTTGATGCTGAACCGTTCTCGCACTATCTCATATCCCTTAGTGCCAATTCCTCGCCTCAATTTAGGATCATCAATCAAGCTATTCAAAGCATCAGAAAGCGCTTCCGGGTTATGTGGTTCCACCAGCAATCCATTGAGGTTATTCTGAATAATCTCCGGCACTCCACCGGCATTGGTAGCAATGATGGGCAGTCCGAATGCCATAGCTTCTAATAACACCAACCCAAATGCTTCTTCACGTGATGCCAACACGAAAATATCCAGCGCTGAATAGACCGGGGAAAGATCAGTTTGAAACTTCACAAAGCGCACGCGGTCGCTCACTCCCAGTGTATTTGCTAAATTCTTCAACGAGGCATCATAATCCGAACCTTCCGGTGGCGTTTCGCCCACAATAAAGATGTAAACTTCAGGTTTTTGCCGGTAAATGTCAGCAAATGCTCTTAGTAAAATGTGCTGCCCTTTGGATTCTTCCAAACGACCGATCAAGCCGACCAAGATTGCATCATTTGGTATATCATATTGCCGAAGGAAGCTATCTTTATCGCCCGCATCTTTCATGAAACTATCAACATCCAGACCGTAATGAAGCGTAAAAATGTCGCCTGGATCTACCGGCAAAGCTTCCGAAGCGAAACCCCTCATTCTCTCGGTGATCGTCAGAAGCCTGTCCAGGCGTGCATAGTAGAAACGGTGCAAGGGATCTTTCTTGTGCAGACGCGATTCTATCTGCAATGTGAGTAACCGGGGATTTCTTCTCAGTAGGGAGAATGAAGCCAAGTCCCTGCTTCGGTGCAGGTGCATTACTTCAATACGCTGTTTGCGGATCAGATTTCCAGCTCGCACCAAAAAACGAGGGTCGAATCGTGCCGGTGCTTTAAACAGAGAAACGTTCAGCTCCCTGCTGATAGGGTGATCGACCATGCGAGAGCCTTCTGCCAGCCATATATGAACCTCATGGCCGCGACTCTGAAGCTGTTTTGCCGTGCGCAGGCAGTAGAGTTCCAACCCTCCCAAAGCTGGTGAAAAACAGACTTCCAGGATATTCATAATTATGATAAAACATTCATCTGCTGGATGGCATCGATCACCATCTCAGAAGAAACGTCCTTCATGCAGGTCAGATGATCACAATCGCTCTCACCACAGCCCAAGCAATCTATATTTTCAGCACGTACGTATGCGTGCTTGGGATCCCCGGACGGCGTCCACACTGACGGTTCGGACGGCCCGTGAATGGTCATAGTGGGTGTACCCACAGCCACAGCGATGTGCTTGGTTCCACTACAGTTGCAGACCAGCATGCGACACTTCTGTAACAGTGCCGCCAACTGCATCAGGGTTGTGGGTGGTGAGATTTCTGCAGAATCCTTCATCAGAGCGTGTACCTTTTCGACGTATTCTCTCTCGCCCGGTCCCCAGGTCAGCAGCACCCGACATCCTTGAGAATTGAGCCAGTTAGCGACTTCTGCATATCTCTCCGGCAGCCAGCAACGGACGTCGCGCATGGCGCAAGTTGACAGTGCCACAGTACGGTCATTCCATCCGTTATCTTGAAAAATTCTATCAACCCAGGTAGAGGCTTCTTCTGTGACAAATATTTCCGTTCGGGATTCTTCCTTCTCTATCCCCAACGGTTTCAATAAAGTAAACTTGGTGAGAGCATTATAAAGGCCGCTCTTATAATTCTGGTCAAAGTGAGTGTAAGCTAACCTGCGTATGCGTAAATTGAAACCCACCCTGATTTCGGCTCTGCTGGCGAGACTCATCAATGCAGTTGCGGGCGTACCTAAGAAATCGATGGAAATGTCGTAATTTCGCTTGAAAAGATCGTAAGAAAATCGAAATGCTCCCAAAATGTCATCCGGCTTATAGGGATAGGGAATGATTTCATTCAAGTTGGGATTATTCTCTAAGATCTGCGCGGGCGCAGGATTGGCAACAAAATCTATCGCTACGTCAGGATAATGCGCTTTTAAAACCCGTGTGGCAGGTGTGGTCAGCACTACGTCACCGATGTTGCGCAAAAGAATCATCAGAATTTTCTTATGTTCAGGCATCGGTCTAATTCAATCGAAGTAGTTCGGTCAGCTCATCGAAGACCATTTTTGGGGTGATCTCCTTCATACAGCGGAAATGTTTCTCAGGGCAGCGCTGTTTACCATGATCGGTGCAGGGACGGCAATACAGGTCAATTCCGATATGTCTGCCATTTGGCCCATAGGGCGCGAAACCGAAGCGTTCATCGGTGGATCCGAAAATGGTTAAGACCTTGGTACCTGCTGCTGAACCTAAATGCGTGGGGGCACTATCGTTGGTTACCAAAACAGAACAACGGCTCAGCAACTCAACCGTCTGCCGTAAAGAGGCTGCGCCTGCAAGATTTAAGCAATCGTCTCCAATGCCAGTTCCGATTCTTTCACATAAAGATTCATCTTCCCTGCCACCAATAAGGATAATTTGGTAGCCATCAGCAGTGCACATCTTCCCAAGTTCTGTGAAATATTCCTCCAGCCAACGTTTGCTGAACCAGACCGATCCGGGCGCCAGGGCGATTAATTCTTTATCAGTAACTTCACCTATTAGATTATCTACTAATTTTATATCCTGTTGGTCAGAGAAAATCCGCGGCAATACTGGAGAACCGACCGGCGTAACAGCGGTCAATAAACGCAGATTTCTCTCTATTTCATGCAGATATTCAGGAAATTCAACCAGTTTTGTATGGAATAACCTGCCGCCACCGCGCCCAAAACCCACACGGGCAGGTATCGCCGCCATGAAGCATAAAATACCACTGCGGAAGGAACGATGCGGGATGAAGGCTATGTCGTAATGGTTCTCTTTTAATTGATTAGCGAGTTGAAAGAAGTGCTGAAAACCGCGTTGCTTTCCCTGTTTATCGTAAACGATCACATCACGGATGGCGGTATGGTTCTTAAGAAGATCATCACTCGGGGGACGTACCATGACGTCAATTTCGCTTTGGGGCCATGCCTCCTTCACTGATTGTACCAGGCAAAGCGCCAACACGACGTCGCCGATGAAGGCGGTCTGCACCACCAAGACTGAAGCGGGACTATCAACCGGCACTTTCGATAACCTGTTCGATGAAAGGTATAATTCGTGTGATTTCACGATCCAGTTCGTGATACACCCGCTGATAAACACTCAAATCACCGGAAATAGGATCGAAAACTTCGCTGTTACCATCCCGCATATCTTCGGAAAACCCAAATTCAGGAAGGATGAAAGTTCTGGGTGAAGCAGTGGGGTCAAAGCGGCGAATGGCGTCCAGGTGAGCAGGTTCCATAACCAGGATAAGGTCGCTGTGTGCCAACAGCCAGGGCGTTACCGGCTGAGATTTGTGTTGGGATAGATCGATCCCTAACTCTTCAGCGACCGACAGCCCGGTGAACGAAGACGGATACCCATCTATGGCATGAGTTCCTGCGGATATGATGTTGACTCGCGATTTGTATTTGGCAGGAAGTCTTTTCTTCAGCAGCGCTTCCGCCATGGGGCTGCGACAGATATTACCGGTGCAGACGAATAATATCTGCACTTTACCTTTCAATCCTAAAGCCACCCTTCTCTCCTGTGGATTTGAAATTTATCAGATTTATTCTAATTGACTATTTCAAGGATAAACATTCGTTGATATCATCAGTGGATACCGCACCATGCCTGATGATTTTTGGCTCCTTGCTGCAGAGGTCTATAACAGTCGATACTCCGCCTTTTAGATCGTCACCATTTAAGATGTAATCCACACTTTGGGATATTTTTAAGTCTATTTCCTCGATTGATTTTGGCGCTTTATGACCACTGAGATTAGCGCTGGTACTTATCAACCCCGCATCCAGATTCCGAAGAAGTTGCGCCGTAAGTGGATGAGGACTCTGCCGCAGCGCCACACCCCCTGATGAACCAATCAACCGCGGATGAAGTGATTCTTTTGCCAGCAGAACAATGGTCAACGGACCGGGCCAGAAACGTTGGGTTAATTTATATGCGAATTGCGGCACTTCGATACAATAAAATTCGATCGATCCAATATCTTTAACCAGTATGATAAACGACTGCTCAGGTCCTGATTCTTTTATCTTCGCTATCCGTTCTATCCCCTGATTATTGTAATCGAGACAACCGATACCGTAAACCGTCTCCGTCGGATAGATAATAACACCGCCATCGTTTAGAACCTGCAATGCCTTTCTTACACGGGTATCGGTCAAATTACCACCCCGAAACGGTCAGGTTGAGCACGTCCTCGGACAGTTTTACTATAGCAGATGAAAACCCTGCATCCCTCTCCTCAGGCGCACCGGTGGAATGATCGTAAGTCCCCCAGGCTTTCACTTCCTGCGACCATATATTTTCGTCTTTCCTGCGGTTGAAATAATCTATGTGTACCACCAACGTCAGCTTGTATTCACCCACGCTGTAACTGCTGGCTTCCTCTTCTCCGCTGTAGGTATATGGTTCATCTATCACTCGGATAAGAGTACCAAACAGCACCGCATCGGCCTCACCTTCATCCACGATCATCAAGGTGTTATCCTGCTGGAATTTCAGGATAAGCTCATCGGTGATGGATTCGACCACGCCGTATTCAGCCGTGCGATTATCGAACAACGGTATAGCCAGAGTTTTGATGTCTCCTGTCATAGCGCCTGAGAAGGAATAACGAAAACAACCGCCAAAGGTGAAAATTGCTAGCAGCGCTATCATAACTATCAGTGATACGGTTCTATATCTTACATGGTGTTCAGTCTTCATTTCATGCCTTAACTGATATTATATTCCTTCAACTTACGGTACAGTGTCCGTTCGCTGATGCCCAGTATTTCCGCCGCTTTACGCCTGTTTCCTCTCACCTCTTGTAGGGATTTGTGAATCTGCTCCTTCTCCATCTCTTCCAACGTTACCTGCGGTTCAGTCTGAATGATCTCCCTTCCCGGCATCCAGGTAGCTGGCAGGTTGGCGCTCCCCGCAATCTGCAGGTGATTTTTTATATCACCAATGTCGCGCTTTAAATCGAGTAATAGTGATACTAACAGCTCTCTATCAAGTTCAGGGGAACCTTTGGGCACATGCACTGGGAGGTGAGGCGTCCGTCGCTCATTCTGCCTTAAATAACCTCCGACAATGTGTTCATCCAGCGTGCGGCCCCTTTCCAGGATAACTAAACTATCCAGGAAGTGTTTCAATTCGCGAACGTTGCCTTCCCAATATGCATTTTTCAGTAGATTCATAGCTTCAGGAGTGATATGCGGGCAGGGAATGTCGTTACGCTGACAGGTATCTGCTAAAAAATGTTCCACAAGCAGAGGAATGTCGTCCTTCCTGTTACGCAGCGGCGGCAGATAGATATTCACGGCTTTCAGTCTGAAGAACAGATCCTGGCGAAACCTGCCGGTGGATACCGCTTCACTTAAGTCCTTGTTGGTAGCGGCGATGACCCTGACGTCAACTTTTTCATTGTGGGATGATCCCACTTTCATGAACTCACCCATTTCAAGAACACGCAGGACTTTAGCCTGAGCTTCCAGCGGCATCTCTCCGATTTCATCTAAAAATATGGAACTTCCGTGTGCCGTTTCGAAGTATCCCTTGCGGGTACGGTCGGCGGAAGTAAAAGCGCCCCGCACGTGTCCAAATACTTCACTTTCGAATATACCTTCCGGTATGGCGCCGCAGTTTACCGTAATCAGAGATTTGTCCCTTCGGCTGGAAAGCGAGTGAATCGCATTGGCAATAAGCTCTTTACCAGTACCGGACTCACCAGTGACCAGGACAGTGATGTCCGTGGGCGCAACCTGCTGTACCACCGATTTTAGTTGCTGAATTTGTGGAGTTTCCCCCACTAAACCGAAGAAATTGTTTTTAGTAACTGCCATAATTGTCACAAAGTTACTTTTAAGCCGTCATTAGCTCTCACGATTCGAAAACCGAACTTTCCCCACGTGCTGCATGTACATGCTCCGTTTTCGGCATTCCCGAAGCTGAACCCAGAATTGTCAAATCAAGACCTGTCATACTTACCTAAAAAGAATTCCATGGTGAGTTTCAACCCTTCTTCAAGGTAAACTGTAGGTTCCCATCTCAATACTTCTTTGGCTTTTTCCCAACTGATCACACTGCGCATCTGTTCGCCTTTTTTGGCGGGTCCATGCTTTTCGGGAACGTTAAAACCGCCAGCGGCATTCAAGTTTCTAAAAATATCATTCACGTCCGATTCAACCGCCGTGCCGATATTCATACTGGTGTTCAGGGAAGGTTCCAGGGTCAACAGGCTGGCGCGGGCTACGTCCCCGACATACACGTAATCGCGGGTTTGTTTGCCGTCTCCGTTGATTACCGCTTCCTTGCCAGCGATCAGACGGTCGCAGAAAATAGCCACCACTCCGGCTTCGCCATGCGGGTTCTGGCGGGGACCATAGACGTTGGCATAACGCATGGCTGCGTACTCCAAGCCATGCACCTGGTGGTAGTAATAGAGATAACGTTCGATGGTATTCTTGGCAATCCCGTAAGGTGAAAGTGGGCGTATGGGATGCTCCTCGTCCGCGGGGAAGTAGTCCTGTTCGCCGTAAAGTGCGCCTCCGGTAGAGGCGAACTGTACCTTTTTAACGCCGTGGCGCAGACAGCATTCCAGTATGTTCAGACTGCCCAAGATGTTGACCTGAGCGTCGAAAACGGGATCATTGACAGAAATTCGCACGTCTATCTGAGCGGCGTGATGATTGACTGCGTCGAAATTTTCCCTGGCAAAAATGGCATCCAGATCAGGATTGGTAATGTCCATCTCGATCAGTCTCACACCATCAGGGACATTGTCCGCCTTCCCTGTTGACAGGTTATCAAGTATGACTACTTCGTGACCATTTTGTACAAACAGATCCACTACGTGCGATCCGATAAATCCAGCTCCGCCGGTAACCAGTATTTTCATGGGGTGTCCTTCATTGTCTTATTTAGAACCGCTATATGTAAAGGGATTAGTACTATCTGTAGGCATTGACATTCGTATTGGCTTACTTTCACTTTTTTGTGTTGTGACTGTTTTGCCTGGAATATTCAGGTTATCAAGTATAAAATCCCATGTTATTATTCCTATTTTATGAGTATCATATTGATATTTATCTCTTATCCTTTGTGTCTGTCTTAATAAGTTGTCCTTCTTATTCTCATTATCAATTCCTCTTACCCACCTATCAAGCCTACCAATTATAATTCCACCAATACATACATCATCAGGGTGAGTTATACCGAATTCGTCATTGAACCGGGTTGTTCCTTTAAGTTGATCATAATAATGAATGAGTTGATTTTCTGCTTTAAATAAATCTGAAGTTGGTATTAGCCTGTCATTGTTATCTTTTTGATAAATATAGCACTGAGGTGCTTTCAATTCCCATACGTAAGCTTTCACACGTTTAATACTATCTCCTCGTTTTACTTGCGCCGAAATTATATAATCTGTATCACCTACACGAGTCCTAAACTCACAATCATCATTTACATAGTCGATAACAGTTTCTTTAAACAGGATATGTTTTGCGTACTGCAGATATTCTCTACATTCTAACTCTCGATGTTGCTCATCTGAAATATATTTTTTTAGATTCTCATATATACTATCCATTGAGATTCTCCGCTGAGTTACTAGACTTCCACATCTCAATAGAATATGCAATTAAACCATCAATATAGTCATACATATTTGAAGAATTTATTTCTTCTCCAAATGATATAAGATAAGCAAGCTCTAGAGTATATCTTTGTATGTCAAGGTCAATAGTTTTAACGGTCTGTTCTAGATTCTGGATTATTACAGTTGAATTAGCTTCAAGTGTAAGTGAATACATTTCATTAACGGTACAGTCTCTAATGTATATTTTTTTCGCTCCTTCCAATTTAAATGCAGCTTTAACGGAAGTATCACTACTTATTAGGCCAGGGAAAGGAAAGTATTTTTTAAAGATCAGATTGTCAATTCTTTCTTTTTCTTCATCGCTTATAAACACTAACAGAACATATAATTCAGTTCTAATCGCACGCCAGATCGGTTTCTCGCTATTCACCACTGTTGGAAACTGTTTTCTCATTTCTGATGGAGCAGAAATGAATCGCTTAACAATGATATCCTCAATTCGTACTTTATCTATTCCCTCTTGCTCTTTATATATTTTCATGCTTTATTCCTCTGATTATAATGACATCATCGTCAAGCTTCCTCTTGATACATAAGGATGGCTGGTTAAAACTTTATTGCTCCTCATACTTTATTGTCGGAACCACGGATGAACACGGATGTCGCGAATTGCACGGATTATCCGCGTCATCAGTGTTATCTGCGTCCATCCGCGGTTCTGACTTCTTTTTTTGTCTTAATCACCCCCGCCCTACGTTTATACCGCCCTATACCCAATATCCCTCCTAAAATACTTCTCGTCGAAGTCAATGACATCAACACCTTCATAAGCAAGATCCAGAGCAGATTTGATGTCAGTACCTCGAGCGGTTACGCCTAACACGCGCCCGCCAGAGGTGACGATCTGACCATCCTTCAAGCTGGTCCCAGCGTGGAAGACGGTAACACCGTCTGGTACATCACTTAATCCGGAAATGGCTTTACCCTTTTCATACCTGCCCGGATAACCGCCAGAAGCCATCACAATGCTTACTGCAGCGCCATCGTGTAGTTCTACTGCCTGAGGATCAAGATCACCATCAAGGGTGGCATTCATAAGCTCCAGCAGGTCAGATTTAAGCATGGGCAGCACAGCCTGTGTCTCTGGATCACCGAAGCGAACGTTGTATTCCAAAACTTTGGGACCGTCATCGCAGATCATCAAGCCCAAGTAGAGACAGCCGGTGAAGCGCGCGCGATCTTCAATCATACCTGCAAGAGTGGGACGCAATATCTCCACTTCAATACGCTCCTGCAACTGAGGGGTAATCACTGGTGCTGGCGCATAAGCACCCATACCGCCGGTATTGGGACCTCTATCGCCATCCAAGAGCCGCTTGTGATCTTGCGATGGTGATAGACAAGCGTACTTCTCACCATCGGTTAGAGCCAATATGGAAGCCTCTTCCCCCCTTAAATACTCTTCGATAACGACTTGAGATCCAGCCTCACCAAAGGTGCGCTCATTAAGTATCGCATTAAGCGTATTGCGGGCTGAACCAATGTCTTCACAGATGATCACTCCTTTGCCTGCAGCCAGTCCCGAAGCTTTTATCACAACCGGAAAGGAATATTTCTGCAGTGATTCGAAAGCATATACGAAGTTATCACAAACGTCAAACCTGCCTGTGGGAATACCGTACTTAGCCATAAACCGCTTAGCGTATGCCTTTGAACCCTCTAACTGTGCCGCCGCTCTGGATGGCCCAAAAATTCTCAAACCGCCCGCTCTGAAGACGTCACATATACCTTCCGCCAGGGGCACTTCAGGTCCCACCACTGTCAGGTCAACATTATGGGAAATGGCAAAAGTGAACAGTTCCTTTATATCTTCCGCGGATACAGGTACAAGCTCGGCAATTGAACTTATCCCCGCATTTCCCGGCGCGCAGAAGAGATGGGACAGTTTGCTGCTTTGTGACAACTTCCAGCAGAGAGCATGTTCCCGCCCTCCGGATCCTATTACTAAAACCTTCACTTAGGTATCCTCTCCTCTTTAAGTTTGCTTATTTCATCACGTAGTTGCGCAGCACGTTCGAACTCCAGCGCTTCAGCAGCCCGGATCATCTCCTTATCCAACCGTTCGATGATCTCTTCAAATTCCAGTTGGGTCAATAGATCCTGCCTGGCCTGACTTATCAACCGCTTCGATTCGCTGGCTTGAGTTGATCTGGCATCTGCCGCTGTGGTGGCTTTCAGGATTTCCTCGACCGATTTGCGAATCGTCTGAGGGGTTATACCGTGTTTGCGATTGTATTCTGCTTGAACATTCCTGCGCCGCTGCGATTCTTCTATCACCTTTCGCATGGATTCTGTCATATTATCGGCATAGAAGATAACTTTTCCGGCAGCGTTTCGAGCAGCCCTGCCTGAGGTTTGCATCAAGGATCGTTCGCTGCGCAGGAAACCCTCCTTGTCAGCATCTAAGATGGCTACTAAAGATACTTCCGGCAGATCCAAACCTTCCCGCAGCAGGTTGATACCCACCAGAACGTCGAATTCCCCCAGACGCAAGTCACGCAATATTTCGATACGTTCCAGCGAATTTATTTCCGAATGCAGGTAACGGACTTTGATACCGACGCCATCTAAATATTCGGTCAGGTCTTCAGACATGCGCTTGGTCAGAGTGGTAACTAAAACGCGTTCTTTTCTATCCACCACCGTTCTTATTTCATCGATCAAATCGTCAATCTGTCCTTCGATTGGCCGCACTATTATTTCCGGATCCTTAAGCCCTGTCGGGCGGATTATCTGCTGGACTATTTCGCCGCTGCATTTTTCCAGTTCATAATCCCCGGGCGTGGCGCTGACGAAGAGCACTTGGTTAATTATACCCTCCCATTCATCGAAGACCAACGGACGATTATCCAAAGCAGAAGGAAGTCTGAATCCATGTTCGACCAGGACTTGCTTGCGGGAACGGTCTCCGTTGTACATCCCCCGGATCTGCGGCACGCTGACGTGCGATTCATCTACTATCATTAAGTAATCATCCGGAAAGTAATCAATCAGCGTCGCAGGACGTTCCCCGGCTTCTCTTGCAGATAAATGCCTGCTGTAATTTTCGATACCGGAACAGTACCCGACTTCGCGCATCATCTCCAGATCGTATTTGGTGCGCTGTTCCAGACGTTGTGCTTCCAGTAGTTTGTTCTCCCGGCGCAGTTCGATCAGCCTTTCATCCAGCTCCTTAGATATTACTTTAGCCGCTTCACGCAAACCGGGCATTGTCGTTACAAAATGCTTGGCGGGGTAAACAGCCGTTTTGTCCTTCTCTTCAATTAATTCACCTGTCACCAGGGATACCCTGGAAATACGCTCCAGTTTATCACCCCAGAATTCCAGGCGCAAAGCCTCCTCTTCGTAAGCCGGATGAATTTCAATCAGATCACCGCGCACGCGAAAAGTACCCCTTGGGAATCCTGCATCGTTGCGTGCGTAATACATATCCACTAACTTCCCTAACAGTTCATCGCGCGGGTATTCCCCCCCTTTTTCCAAGAATAACAAAAGCTCACGATAATCTTTGGGAGATCCTAAACTGTAGATGCAAGATACCGAGGCAATGATAATCACGTCATCTCTTTCCAGCAGGGATGACGTAGCTCGCAACCGCAGGCGATCTATTTCATCGTTGATGGAGGTCTCTTTTTCAATATAAGTATCGCTGGAAGGGAGATAAGCTTCAGGTTGATAGTAATCATAATAGCTGATGAAAAATTCCACGGCATTTTGCGGGAAAAAGGATTTCAATTCACCGTACAACTGCGCAGCCAGAGTTTTATTATGCGACATCACCAGGGTGGGCTTACCCAGTTCGACTATCAGATTCGCCATAGTGAAGGTTTTACCGGATCCGGTTACGCCCAACAGAGTCTGATGTTCGGAACCGTTGCGGAATGCGGAGGCCAATTTATCGATCGCCTGCTGTTGATCACCGCGAGGTTGGAATTCGCTTTTCAGTTGAAATTCTGCCATGGATAGTCTCTAAAATCCTTCATCTAATTTAATGGGAAAATCCCCCAAAGTCAAGGTAAAAGAGCTATTCAGTTCAAGATCTCTGCCGCACTCTGCCATTTCGTCAGGTGGTGTGCGAATGAAATAGGATTATCATAGGGAGTCATTGTGAAGCAATTTCCCAAAGTGTCACTCTGAGCGAAGCGAAGAGTCTCATATTACCAGTGCCGCAGAGTCCCTGCACTCTGCGTATAGAAAATGTAGGTTAGACTAAGTCCCGCTTCGGCGGGTGTGACCTGACGCTTTTGTTTAATCGCCTTAATCAAGGCCTGGAACTATTCACCGTGAGAATCTGTATCATTCATGTAATAGATAATCAAGGTTCCTTCTGGAAACTAAAATGAAACAGACATCCCGGAGAACTGTCGCCGGTGTAGTGATGATTTTTACGGCCGCACTGGTGTGGGTTTTTATCATATCTCCTAATAGAGTAACTGTCGCTCAGGACAAGTACAAATCAGGACCTGCCCCTGCTTACCAGGATCTGAAATATAAAACCGACCTGGAATTCGCTAAGTTCCTGCAAAAAGAATGGATGAAAGCCGATATTCTACCCGGAATATCGGCAGATATAGTGCCTAAACCGGTTGACATTCCCGAAGCTGAAATCACTGATGATGACCAGGAGCGCTTGGAAGAGGCTATAGACAACAGCCGATCATTAAAGCCAGAATTGGTTCCGCCATCTCCCCTACCGGAACCCAAACCCATACCGGACAAAGCACCCGAGCCCACCATGCCGCGTAATCTGCGCACAGTACATCTGGACTTCTTCGAAGCTTCCTGTGAAATCAGTTATGAAGCCAGCTTGTGGGTTCCACTGGGCAGAGCAGTGAACAATCAGCTTATCGGTAGATTCTGGGAATCTATAAGCCGAACGAACTATGAGGATTTTCTGGCGCAGGCAGCTTACTACAGAAACAGGATGATTCTGAACGACTGGGGATTCGCCTTTCTCCTGTTGAAAATCGGAGAAGAGATCTATCCGAATTCCTCCAACGGCGCGGTGCTATTTACCTGGTTCATGCTGGTTAAATCGGGATATGATGCCAGAGTCGGTTATTACAAAGAGAACGTCCATTTACTGCTTCCTTCTGGTAATGTATGGTACGGCACACCCTATTTTACCATCGGTAGTAAAACTTATTACGTGGCAGTATTCGGGAATGATACTAAACAGGTCAAATCACTATTCATCTACAAAGAAGCGTACCCGGGCGCATCGAAGAACGTGGAAGTAGCCGTAGAGCAACCGCCCGAAATCAGCTCGCAGATCAAGCAGAGGAACACCTCCTTCAGCTATCGCGGGAAAACGTACGACGTTGCCATTGATTATGATAAAGCAACTGTCGATTTCTTCGCTGCATATCCACAGACGGACTTAAACGTGTATTTTGATGCGCCGGTTTCCAAGATTGCCGGCGCATCGTTAATTGCCGCGCTGGAACCGATAGTATCAGGCAAGTCTGAAGCGGAAGCTGTCAATATACTGCTACGTTTCGTGCAGACGGCCTTCGATTATAAAACCGATGGAGAACAGTTCGGACGAGAGAAATACTTCTTCCCTGAAGAGATATTTCACTATTCTCATTCCGATTGCGAAGATCGTTCGGTCTTCTTCGCCTACTTAGTGAGAAATCTGACCGGGTTGGAAGTGATAGGTCTGGATTATCCCGGACATGTTGCCACTGCGGTCAAGTTCAGCGATGCATTGAACGGCGAATATGTCACATTCAACGGCACGAAATATATTATCTGTGATCCAACCTACATCCATGCCAACTTAGGTATGTGCATGCCGCAATTTAAGGAAGTAACTCCGGACATTGTGCAGATTCGAACTTGATTCATCAGGGTATTCAAAGTAATTGATCGTGCGGCAAGGTGACCCGACCTCCTTAGGATAGGGGCTTGCCCCGCAAGTGGGTACCAGCTATAAAGCTACCGATAATAGCTGCTCGGTTCTTCAATACAAACAAAAAAGCGGGATTTATCCCGCTTTTTACCTTTGCAACAGAGCCCCGGTCGCGCCGGATAGCCCTCCTCAATTTCAGGTATAATTCATGCTGAAATAGCCAGCTTGGAAAGAGATAATAGCCCTCTTAGTTTCTCAATGGGTAACTCTATTTCCAGCGGTACGTTTTCAACTTTGGAAACGTTTAATACTGCAAATCCAATTACATTGTCCTGGGCATCAACTTTGATCATAACCTGCTTCGATGATAATGGCTTGAATTCACCCGACTTCGTTGAAAACGAGACTTCCAGAAAATCACCCTCCGGATCATACCAGATTTTAAGCTTTTCCATCACTATCCTTCCATGTAAAACCGTTACCGTAAAATGCACTGATAACCAGCATGTCAAAACCGCGCACCTTAACCATTACGTAAAACTGGCGATCCTGGTCAACAAACTTAGCATAGATACGGTAAAATAGCCTTAATTCTGGATGATGCAGCGTTTCGTGGACTTCATCGGGGTTCTTCAGCGCTTCACCGATCTCTCTTTTCCACTCAGCCGGATCGTCTTCATTAGCTATATGTTTCTGCCTTTCCTTGGTCAGGCGTATGGAACGGTCTCGAAAATCCATCAAAACGGTCATGTTCCCCCCATCGTTTTATTTGGATATGAGATCTGCAAACAGCATCTCGATCACAAATTTAAACAAAACTACTGCAAAAAGATGCGATCTGCATCACACTTTTTATTTTTGTTGCAATTGTCGGGAATATTTCTTATCTTTTCATCCGGGATAATGCCAGTACAAGTTCACACAGGTATTACCAACTGAATTCTGAATCATCTCGTAGAAACAATATGCTATCGGATGAAACACTAAAGGATATCAAGGATAATCATGCAGAAAGTTACCAGAAAAATCATTGAAATTGAGGAATCACTCTGCGATGGATGCGGTCTGTGCATACCAGCCTGTCCGGAACAGGCAATTGAGCTGGTGGAAACGTCTGATGGGCTTAAAGCTCAGATCGTTAAGGAGCTTTTCTGTGATGGACTGGGCGCCTGCTTGGGTGACTGTCCCACCGGAGCTTTGACGATAAACGAACGTGAAGCTGATCCCTACGATGATCAGGCGACCGTAGAACACATAAAGAAGAATGCACCGGAAATGCTGCAAGAGCACCTTCAGCATATACAGAAGCATGCCGGAGAAATTGGCATTGAACAGAAATCCGATGTGCCGGAATTCGCCGGTTGCCCGTCGAGTCGCACAATGCAGTGGTCTGATACCGCCAAATCGCCTGATGATTCCAACAGAAAAGTGCGTTTCCAATCGGAATTACGCCAATGGCCCATTCAACTTCATCTGGTTCCTCCATTTGCACCCTTCTTCAAGGATGCTAAGCTGGCAGTAGTTGCGGACTGTGTGCCATTCACATATGCCAATTTTCATCAGGATTTCCTTAAAGATAAAGCTATCGTGGTGGGGTGTCCCAAGTTGGATGACGCCCAAGCGTACGTTGAGAAGATTAGTCAGATTATCAAGTTCGGGCAACCTGTGAGTTTAGAAGTTGTGTACATGGAAGTACCCTGCTGTTCGGGGCTGGTGAATATAGTCGGTCAAGCAATGGAACGATCAGGTAAGGAGCTGCATCTGACTGAGACAATTATAAATATACGCAGTGAAGAATGAAATATTACATGAATATTCGTGTTTTAAAGCGGGCTTAACCCGCTTTATTGTTTTATGGGCTTATAATCTATCATCAATGATAAAATATCTTTACTGCCTCCATAAAAGTACTTGACTTATTGAATTAATTTCATTATCTTACATTACTATATTCTTGCAGATTCATTTCAATATAAGGAGAAGAAAATGCAAACACTGAAAAATATCCCTATCTCAACTGTGCTGATAGTGGCTTTGTGCATTGCGCTTCTGCAAATTCCTGTTACAGCCGAACCGCTTAATGACTATCATCCTGAAGGAGTTTGGCCCGGCGAACCCACCGACGACGCATTAAATGTTAATGTCGTCAGCTTCAACATGAACTATTGGCCCCTTATCACGCTTTACGTCCAGGTATCCGATTCGAACGGAGCGCCAGTGGCCGGTCTGCCTGAAGAAGCTTTTGAACTATACGAGAACGACATTCTCACCTTCTGTGACGTAGAACCAGCCGATTTTGACGGGACGTCCTATGGAATGGCTCTGGACTGCTCAGGGAGCATGTATGGTTATGAAAATGATGTGATCTTCGCCTGCACCACATTCGTTGCAGGGATGACAATGCCAGAACAAGCGGCGGTTATCTATTTCGAATCCTTTGGAGACACTCATGTTGAACAACCGATGACCAACAACCATGATTTGCTGACTAACGCTGCGCTGGGATATTATGCCAATGGCGCCACTGCACAATGGTACGGCTATACGCTGGCTTTGGAAGAATTTAAGTTTGAATTACAACCCAGAATGTTGTTAGGTTTTACCGATGGTATGGATAACTCCAGCGGTTCCTATACCCAACAGACAACTACGGATTTGGCGCTGCTTCTTGGTGCGCCGGTTTATACTATCGGTTTGGGTGGTGTTACACCAGGTCCGCTGATTGAGATCGCTAATGCCACAGGAGGATCATACATTCAGACTCAACCCGATTCGCTCTGGTATTACTACCGCCAGATCCAGCATGCCTATCAGAATCAGTATAAGGTAGCCTACATAACTCCTGATCCGTCCTACAACGGCTCTCAACATACCGCACGGGTTATTGTAGATTACAACGGTGATACAGGTGAAGACAGCACCCGGTTCGCCGCACCGTTTGTGGAAAATTTTGCGCCGGCAATTACCCTGACGCCCTCCACAGTTGATCCCATACTGACTTACGCACAACCAGCGGGTAATCCGGTAACCATCGGAGCTTACGTTACTGATAACGACGTGGTTACTTCTGTGATGCTGCGCTTCCGCTACATCGGCAGTAATTACTACAACCATGCTTATATGCTTAACGTCTCCGATAGCACCTATGAATTCACATTTGACGGTGCTTACGTGCAGACTCCGGGAATTGATTTCTACATTCTGGCATCGGATAGCTACTACCACGTCACCAGTTCACCCGAAACCGATCCTTCGGTTATACCACACCAGATTGTGGTGCTGCCCAATGATCGTCCTGAGATCACTCACATTGCTGTGGCAACCTGGCAGGAACAGACGCCGTTGCCGGTGAGCTGCGACGTGGTTGATACTACAGCCAACGTGGATCAGGTTGTCCTCTGCCACAAGAACGACAGCGAAATCTACTACACTGAGACTGACATGGTCAATATCGGCGGTGATACTTATGAAACCGTGATCCCTGCCGGTGACCTGATCGCATTGCTTGATCTTGAATATTACCTCATAGCTTATGACGATCAAGAGACTTATAGGGTTGATGGGCCACATCACGTAAATGTGGGAACGGTTCCTTTAGTGATAACCATGACGCCAGTCAATCCACCGATTCAGATTCCGGCCACAGGTGGCAGCTTCGATTTCAATATCGAACTGGATAACCAGGACACTTCTCCGATGAATTTTGATGCCTGGATTATGGTAACTCTACCCAATGGATCACCATTCGGACCTGTCTTGGGACCGGTAAATCTGTTGATACCAGCAAGCACCTCCGTTGAACGGACCAGAACTCAAGCTGTGCCTGAAAACGCTCCCCCTGGTGAATATATCTATGAAGGCTTGGGGGGAATTTACCCGAATGGGATCTGGGCAAGCGACAGTTTTACCTTTGAAAAACTCACTGATGGAGATGGTGCGAGTATCTCTCAATGGTTCTGCTACGGTGAAGATTTCGATCAGTGGCTGGCTGGAAATACTACAGTATCCACCCCACTCCAATATGAGCTTTCCAACGCGTATCCCAATCCGTTCAATCCAAGTACAATTCTCGGCTACAAGCTGCCAGTTGCAAGTCTTGTGAAATTAGCTGTATATGATATTTCCGGACGTTTAGTTTCGGAATTGGTAAACGGCTGGCGGGATATCGGAGTGCATGAGGTGATGTTTGAGGCATCTGACTTAGCATCGGGGCTCTATATCTATCATCTGGATGCAGGAGACTTTACTGCTTCAGGGAAGATGATTCTGATGAAGTAGTTGCAAGCACAGGTTGCAAGTTGTAGGGCAGGGGTGATTCCCCTGCCCTTATTTATATTATTAGGCTTGAAAAAAACCTGTTGAACAAATAACAGCGATTTTAAGAAAACTTTCACTTTTTTTAAAATGCTCTTGACATTCCCAATATATTTGCCTATATTTGCCGGAGTAATCGTCATTTCCATAACAACAGTGGAGACTTATCATGAAAACATGTTCCTTTAAAGTTCTAATCGCATCGCTTGTGATTCTAACATTCGCGGCGAGCAACGGCTTTGCACAGCCGGACACTCTTGACATATTCGGTGCACAAGCTAGTCAATTAGGGCCGGGTGTTTACCACGCCATTAGCGATATCTGGGTAGCCGAGGGTCAGACGCTGACTATCGCGAACGAAACTGATATCGTTTTCGATGGAAACTATGGCTTCGACATCCACGGCACATTAACTACATTCGGCGGTCTGAATGGGATTGAGTTCAAGCCATATACCCCTGGTAACTACTGGCGAGGCATCCGTTTCACACCAACCGCTAACCAGCTCAGCATTTTGGCAGGCTGCCTAATTACGGGGAGTGATGAAAATGGGATCTACATCGATAGCTGTGGGGTAACAATCGAAAGCTGTACCATCACCGAAAATTCATCTGATGGTGACGGTGGTGGGATTTACGTTTTAGATTGCAGTCCAATAATAACCAACTGTGAAATTTCGAACAATTCCTGCGATGATAATGGAGCCGGTATCTACCTGGAAAACTCGAATCCGGACATGTATGAGTGTCTGGTTACCGGTAACGCGGCGCAAGGAAACGGCGGAGGCATTTACGCGAATAATTCTCATCCCAATATTGGCGGGGGAGAATTCACAGACAATACAGCCGATGGCGATGGTGGAGGGCTCTATTTTGATGATTCTAATCCGACTCTCTCTTCGGTGAAAATCAACGGAAACCGCGCGGATAACATAGGTGGAGGTATATATATTACGTTTGGCGCCGATCCAACATTCGATCCCATAGATCTATGCGACATCTGGGAGAATTATGCCGGATGCGGTAGCGATTTCTACACGGGGGGAGTCACTTACTTTGACGTCCCTCTGGATACTTTCACCGTTGCGAACCCCACTGAATTTCACGCTTACCCTTTGCTTTTCTTCAGCATAAATCCTGTATACTCAACAGTTTTACAGGAAGATGCTGATCTGTACGTCAGTCCCTCAGGTGATGATGGCAATAGTGGATTGAATGCCCTAAATCCCCTCCGCAACATATCCTATGCTCTATCGAAAATAATAGCGGGACAATCCAATCCACACACGATCTATCTCGCCGACGGAGAATACACTTACTCACAATCAGGCACTATCTTCCCCTTGAACATGGTGAGTTACGCATCCATGGCTGGTCCAGACGGATCTGAACAGGATGCAATCTTAAACGGCGAAAATGAAACCATGGTGATGTACTTCCATGGTGATCACGATATTACCTGTGAAAATCTCACCGTTACCGAATCTGTTGAATACTATGGCGCTGCTGTGTATTGTTACATATCCATGGCGAGCTTCGCTAATTGTCATATCACTCAAAACAACTGGACGGGGATGCATTTCGTTGGGTCGGAGACGGAGATCAGTTACTGCACGATCAGTGAAAATGACCATTCCGGGCTGTACTTTGAGGTTGACTGCATTGCAAACATATCTCATTGTGAAATCAATGCCAACAGCGGCGCATCCTGGGGCGCTGGGATATACATGACAGATGGCTGCGAGGGCGTAATCGAGTACTGCACGATTATGGATAACTCCGCATCCTCGATGGGTGGAGGTATTTGCCTGAAAGATACGTGCAGCCCTGATATATACCAATGTACCATACAGTACAATACAAGCGGCGAATATGGCGGAGGGATAAGCTGCTCTGATTTGTCAGACCCCTACATCAGCTATTGCGATATCCAGCATAACATATGTAGCACTTGGTTTGGGGGCGGCATAAGCGTATTAACGAATTCTAACCCAACCATTGAACGCTGCGTGATCTGTAACAACAGCGCCGACGCCGGTGGTGGAATTGGGATTGGTGACTGGGATATAGCGTCAGCAGAAATTTACTACTGCACAGTTGCTCGAAATGAAGCCACGACAGGTTGTCAGCTTTATGCCAATCAAGATTCTGACCCATTCATCGTGAATACCAGCTTCGAAGCGTATAACCAGGCATCCTATACCGTACATCTCGATGGTTGCCCCAATGCTGATATATCCTACTGCAATATCTTCAACGACAACTGGAATTACCTTGTTGGCGGTAATGGCCCGCCGACAGGCCTTGGTGTAATGGTGGGGGTGACTGGAGCTGGAGATTCCCTCGATACATACAATAATGTCTACGCGGATCCCCTGTTTGCCGATCCCGTAGCCGGGAGTTACCTGTTAGGTTCAGGTTCTCCATGCATAGATGCAGGTGATCCAGGTTATCCAAGTGAACCCGGCGACGCAGGTCTTCCTGATATTGGCCGCTACTGGGCGGGGTGGGTTGCTGGTGTACAGAAGGACAACGGCATTGAGCAACCCAAGGAATTCTCTCTGCAGCAAAACTATCCCAATCCGTTTAATCCAAAGACTACCATCAGTTATGGTTTGCCTATGGCTGGTGAAGTCCAGTTGACAGTGTTCGATATTTCCGGACGTTTAGTTTCGGAATTGGTAAACGGCTGGCGGGATATCGGAGTGCATGAGGTGATGTTTGAGGCATCTGACTTAGCATCGGGGCTCTATATCTATCATCTGGATGCAGGAGACTTTACTGCTTCAGGGAAGATGATTCTGATGAAGTAAGCTAACCAACAAGTAGTAATTAAAAGGGCGAGGTTAATTCCTCGCCCTTTGTGTTTATGTTTAAACGTCTAACTACTTCAGTAGTACCAGTTTGCTGGTCAAGTGAGTTTCATTCGCGTTGAGATCGCTAATGTAAACACCACTGGGGAAGTTGGACGCATCGAAAGTAACGTCCTGAACTCCCGCATTACGGAAACCGTCCACCAATACTGCTACTTCCTGCCCCATCGTATTGTAGATGGTAAGTTTAACCTGAGCATCGACAGGCAGTGCGTAGGTGATAGTTGTTTCCGGGTTGAAGGGATTGGGGTATTCGCTTAAGGAATATTCCTGAGGCAGTAATGTGGCTTCCAGGCCAACCTCATCTTCCCACGGTGTCGAACCTGATTCAGTTACCCACTGTCCCGGTTCACCTAACCATCCATCCGGAGCTGTCTTCTCGAAATCGAAAGTGTCCATTTCGTAGATAGCGCCACCTTGGTAAGTTCCCAGACACAAACGGTAAGTATAAGTACCGGCAGGTTCTGAGCCGCTGACGGACAGAGTCAAATCGCGTTGCACCAGGTTGCCAGGAGTTAAGTTGACGTTCCTGTTTATGAACGGTTCATGAATAGTCTGATCCGGATAGATCCAATCAGACCATACCTGAATGTCCATGTAATAGGTCTCATCATTGCGAAGTTCTGCATGGTAATTCAGTGTACCACCAGTGGGTGGAATTACCGTACCGCTGATGGGATTATTCAGCACATAGAGGCTGTATGGTGACGTTGTTGGAATGACTGTACAGGTTCCGGTCACAGCTAAGCCATTGTGTGAAGTAGCGGTTATGGTAACGTCTGTGGTTGTTTCAGGCAGCTCTGAAAAGACCAGATGTGCCACACCTGAAGCATCGCTCCAACCACGTGCATAAGCATAGTCAGACTGCGCGCAAACAAGTGCGTTTTCCACTGGTGAGCTATTCATGGTTACAGTAACGGTGAATTCTTCGGTTGCTAAGTTCACAACATTCGCATGAGAAATCGCCAGAGGTTGCGGGGTATCTGTCCAGAGATCGATACAGGCGTCACCTAACCATAAGTAGGTTCTATAGTTAGATTGTCCCAGGCCTCCATGGTTATTTATTACGGTTACATTTGCGAAGTTCTGAGCGTAGCCGATATTCCATAATCCCTCATTATACAGACCCTTGTAGAATTCCTTGTCATAGTCATGATTTGGAATTGTATAAGAAGGAACTATGGCACTGTGTACCGCAATTGCTGCTGCAGGCGCCTTCATCATGGATTCGGCGAAGCAGTCTCCGTTATACCCCGGAAAATCCATATTATCACAGCAAACGTCGTAATGAACGAAGTACTGATCGAAGTTGGTGAGCTGATAGATGTGCGATGCGTTGAAACCACCAGACGCACCCCACTGCCACCAATCAGTTTGTGAACCGTGGCCGCGATAATTCAACAGACCGGTGCCTAGGGTGTTAATCATGTTTATAACCTGATTGTTAGTCGCACCAGCGCCACCGTATGCTTGCCCGAAAGTTGGCGTTTCAAGCGCATAGGGAAAAGTGCGGATCTCTTCCTTGCACTGAGTATATTTCAACGGATACTGTTCCTGGTGAGCAACCAGCAGTGAATTCTTCGCCCAGTCAGTTGAGGTATCTGGAGCGGTCAGGTAATCCATGGTTTTGGTGATCTGATGTTCAAGATCAGCTGCAGTATCATAAACTATCCGCCCGATGGTCAGGTCAGCGTAGTAATCATTATCACCCTGCAGAGAAATGTACCAGGAATCTGAATAGGTGTTGGTCCAGTAATGCATGGGTACATCGACTGCGCTGGGACCACCGCTATAAAAGGCATCGCCAACCAACAGCACATATTCCAAACCAGAGGCGAAGAATAGATCGTTGATGTAATCCTTGATCTCGTATTCATCGTCGAAGTTGGGTGATTCCATGTGCCGTACTTCAGTCTGGTATCCTTGAGCATTTCTGTAGTCGATCAGAGGTTGCACATAAGGCTGTGCTTCTGCTTTCATGACGAACAGGTATTTGGTTCCAGGTTCATCAAGACGCGTTTCATCGATCCCCATATAATCGTAATTGATCAATCCAGCGCGGTACATTTCAGCAATACGAGGATTGACTTTGACGGGGGCGCGATCCAGAGCGTTGTGGTTATTGATACCATGATATTCGATTACGACTTCGAATGAAGTCGCCACTACCAGTTCCTTGGTTGCAGGATTGTAGCGCATTGGTGACATGTGTAGTTCGGTTAGACGAACGTCCCGCCAGATATGCGGTTGCGATACGGTAGCTAACTCGCCTGGATAAAACTCATTCTGCGAATATGCTGCTTGATCCAACACGAAGGGAAGCTGTTGAGTATCGTCAGTGGTAGGTGTTTGGAAGGGATACAGGTTGTAATCAGAAAAAGTCACGGTTTTTACGTTGGTAACGTGTACCCTCAAATCCGAACGAGCGGGTATTCCTACTCTCTCGTTGATCATAGGCAGCATAGGAGCACCAACGTCCATAGTTGTAGCCCATCCGCCTAAACTGGGAACCTGGTAAGTTACACCAGCTTCCATGACTTCATCCACCCAGAAGCCGTTCAAACTTACTTCGATTACGGTTTGCAGATTATTGTGCTCCAGCACTTGCCTCGATGGCGCAGCTTCTTCACTGTTTGTGAACGATACCCATTGCAAGTCTGCCCAGGCTATACCCGTAACAAACAGAATGCATAATGCTGGAATTACCCATCTGTAAAATCTCGTCATCATTCTCCTCCTCGTTAAGTGATTACTATAGACATTTTCTCTATGGACTTTTTATTTATAGATAACTGCATGCAATTACGTGCGGTTCTTACCCACAAATACACTTTTTTGCACGCCATTAACTCAGAAATACACTAATAGAGTAAACGTATGCCAGAATCATTCCAAAAGATAAGCAGCTTGAGTTAATATATTTGTGATCCACGTCGCTGAAAGCAGTAATTGTGGGCAATGCAGACCTAAGGTTTCCAATCAGCTTTTAAACGGGAGTTGATTTCATCCAGCAAAGTTGGAATTGGTAACCTCACCTGTTCCAGCGTATCCCGTTCCCTCAGAGTTACGGTATTATCTTCGAGGGATTGATGATCTACAGTAATTCCGTAGGGAGTTCCCGCTTCATCCTGCCTGTAGTAACGCTTGCCTATAGAACTCTGCTGGTCATAGATAACGGGAAAGTGTGGGCGCAGGTCATTTTCGATTTGGCGGGCGATTTCCGGCAATCCATCCTTCTTGACTAAAGGACATATAACAGCTTTGATCGGCGCTAACTTAGGGTGAAGCTTCAAGACGATCCGTTTGTGTTCTTCATCTTCCCAGTAGGCATCTAACATGACGGTGAGCATGGTGCGGTTCAGACCGGCGGAAGTTTCTATTATGTAAGGAAGGAATTTTTCCTTGGAAACGTCATCGAAGTACAGCAGCGATTTCCCCGAATGTTCCTGATGACGCTTTAAATCAAAATCGGTGCGGTTGTGTACGCCTTCTAATTCCTGCCACCCGAAGGGGAACTCGTACTGGATGTCCCAGGCTGTCTTGGCATAGTGAGCCAATTCATCCGGACCGTGTTCCTTAAAGCGCAGTTTTTCTTCGCGGATGCCCAATTTCAGGTAGAAATCCATCCTCCGTTCTTTCCACTCTTCGAAGACCTTTTCGTCGTCTCCCGGCTTGACGAAATACTGCATCTCCATCTGCGAGAACTCACGGGTGCGGAAGATGAAGTTCCCCGGAGTGATCTCATTGCGAAAGGCTTTCCCCACCTGAGCGATACCGAAGGGAATTTTTAAGCGTGACACGGTGGCTACGTTAAGGTAATTGACGTAGATTCCTTGCGCAGTTTCCGGGCGGAGATAGGTGGTGGAAGTATCGTCCTCAAGTGGTCCCATAAAGGTTTTAAACATCAGGTTGAAATTGCGGGCGTCCGTCAGAGCGTCTTTTGTGCCGCAGTTGGGGCACTGGCGCTTTTCCATTTTATCTTGCGGCAAGTCATCTGCTTTGAAGCGCGCTTTGCACTGGCGGCAATCCACCATAGGATCGGTGAAGCTGTCCACGTGACCCGATGCTTCCCATATTCGCGGGTGCATGAGGATGGATGAATCCAGTCCCACGATGTCATTACGCAGTGTCATCTCGTTCCACCAGAAATCCTGGATGTTCTTCTTCAGTTCAACTCCTAAAGGACCGTAATCCCAGCAGGAGTTTAACCCTCCGTAAATTTCTGATGATGCAAATACGAAGCCCCGCCGCTTCGCCAGCGAGACGATCTTTTCCATTAGTTTGTTGTTAGGCATGGTGGTAGTTATTCCAGTATGGTTATTCCTTTTTTGGCTAAATAATTCCTGCACTCCTCAAAGATGTCTTCAGCCGCAGTAAAAGCCTTCTTTGCCTCTTTTAAAGATATATCCTCAAACTCGTGTGGATATCGAGTCATTACTGCGAAATCAGTAAGTTCATCTGAATTCTCAACAGATGCTGGAATATCGCTCCAAAACGGACGCAGTAACTCGACAAGCGTGTGCAAATCATGAGTCTTGGGGAATTCTATCTGATGAAGAGTCAGTAGTCCTTTTATACATTTTTCAACAGCTTGTTGGGCATGGAAGGCGACCAAATCACCGGGGGCATCTTCACGGTCAAGTGCGGTCTTTGCCATCCAGAGATCCTGGCTGCCCTTCTTGAACCATTGTTGGACTATTTCGACTAGTTTGGGATCAATCTCTGGCATAAAGAACCTTCCCTTCCTTAAGTGCCGGATGTAATATGGTACCTACAAATTTTCCGTATTTATCAACCTCTTCAGGGGTGCGTATTACGATATCCTTGGGCATGTGAAAATCATTCAGGGCGCGTCTGATTTTACGGAGCTGGTTTAATCTCCTGCCTTCATAATCCATAATAACCAAAAAGTCAAGATCACTATCCTTCGTGGGTTTACCGCTTGCGTACGACCCGAAAAGGATCACCTTTTCCGGCTGAAATTTCTCCACTATGCGATCCACCATCGCCTGGATGGTGGATGGGGTGACTTGAATCATAGCATATAATCAGTAGAATTCTGTAATTATGAAGATACTTGACTTACGTCAATGGTCTAAATTTTGGATATTTCTTAGTCATTTTTTGGTGACCATTTAAGAGTAACATTAACTCATTATATCTCTCAGGGATGAACTCAAACCTCTGTTGAATTCCAGAACCAATAAGATTTCTGAACTTCTCCTCGACAGATTCATCTGGATTGCCAATAATAAATCTTCTGACTCTTGTATTACTATCAGATCCAAGAGCATATAAGAATTTGAAGAATATATCTGCGTCAGGAAATGAATAACCAATGATGATGATTTCTTGTGCCTCTGATAGCTCTTGAGCTGCTCTTCTCCAGATGTTTCTCAATGGGCGAGCTTGCTGCAATTTATTCCAAGTTGGGGAAACAATAACTGATTCGTTGATGGTAAGTTGTCCACAATGGGACGCTGTTCCTGGACTCCCTTTTGCACAATGAGAACCATCTTTATTAGTTTGACCTTCCCAAATTGTCGTGCTGCCAATTCCATCCTCACAAACTCTACATTTACCCCAATTCAAGGAACCGTGGAGTTTCAAAAAAGGATAAACAGTTTCATTTGTTTCATCTAAGCAATATGTAAAGTCTATCTTTCGGAACATAAATGCAATATCAATAGCTAAATCGTAATTAAATGTAATTACACATGATCTCAATTTTTTTGATGTATTTTTTTCTTCTAGTCGCTTTAATAGCCCCATTAACCTTAAATTCGCTTCAGTAGCTTGAAGTCTATCATCTGACTTTGCAAACTCGAATTTCATTGTTCTTTCTAAAGTAGTACATATTACTCTCTTTAAGCTTTTACTAAGACGCGCTAATTCATCTCCTTCTATATCTCCAAATCTACCCAAAATAACACCCATTTCAATAGCTGAAAAAACTTCTTCAAGATTAATCACATTGATATTAACCTTCTCATGTAATTGTCGCATTCGTGATATTGCTTTAAATACTAATTCAAAGTCTTCCTCATTCCCATCACAATCATTATTGTCTAGCAACTCTTGTGAAACATCCAAAAAATCATTCATAACAGGAGCCCCTGCATCTACTGATGCTCCTGCACCAAGAATAAGAACTGTTCTTGCCATGTTATCTCCAGTTTTATCCGCGAAATCCGCGCTATCCGTGAAAATCCGCGGTTCCGACAACTATTTCTTTCTATAATAAACATCCCCCAACCCCCATTTCCCCCAATAAACACTTGCATTTCTCCAAATATTGTTGTATATTATAATCATAGACCCCTTTTGCCCGCCTCGAATTCCGCAGAAAAGAACTTTTCCATAACCACATTATCTATGATCATGATGACTATATTCGTCATCCGCCTAAATCCAGATTCTCCACCTTTTTTAGCGACAAACCTGTCGCCTGCACCAAAACCGTGCGGGAAATTACGACAAAATCGGCGGACACCGGATTTTGTCCGCCATATCTGTCCGGGGCATGAACTTTATGCCCGCATCCCCGATGAGTCAATTTGCTTCTTTCGTAACACCACAAACAAACCCACCCCAAACACGATCATCCCCGCCGCTATCGACTGACTTACAGTGATTCGCAGGGTGGCTGTATTGATCAGGATGTCGCCCGCATCGTAAACACGTATAGTGTCGATCCAGATTCTGAAGATCGAATAACCGATCAAGAAAAGCGAAAAAGTAAACCCGTGGAATTTCTTCCAGCGTTCTATTATGATCAGACTTACAGCCAAAAGAAAGCAAAAACCCGAAGCGAATAACTGGGTAGGTAAGACCGGTGTATTGGGGAAATGGCTGCCAGCATGTGAATCATGTGGAAATACGATACCCAGAGGAGAATCGGTAGGCTGTCCGTAGCAGCAGCCCGTGCAGAAACAGCCAATTCTACCCAAACTGATTCCCACAGCCAGAACCGGCGCAATGACGTCAGCCAATGCCCAGACGTCCATATCACGCTTGCGGATGAATATAATCGCTGCTATAGTAGCAGTTACCACACCACCCAAAAGCACCATTCCGGCGATACCTATACGCCCATCAGGCTGAATGGGATTGATAATAGCGAACCAATTGCCCTGAAATTCATTCAGATGCGTTATAACGTACAGCGCCCGCGATCCCAACAGCGAAGAAAGAATCACCACAATCGCCAGATCCCAGATGGTGCCGCTGTCTATATCGTACTTCTTTCCGCGATAAATTGCCATCGCTATACCAAGGGCGAAAGCCAGAGTCATCATGAAACCGTAGGTATGTATGGCAACTCCGCCTATACGGATTAATTCAGGATACATGTTTGTTAATTCTTTAGTTACTTCTTGCTGTCTTTATTACCCTCGACGATTAGCGTAAATTCACCTTTAGGTTTTTTATCATCTAAGATTGCAGCTAATTCAGTCAAAGTTCCCCGCTGGTAATCCTCGTGTATTTTACTGATTTCCCGCCCCCAAGAAGCTCTGCGCTCACCCAAAGCTTCCTTTAGATCCGAGAGTGTTCTCTTTATCCGGTGCGGCGATTCGTAAAAGATAATGGTGCGGACTTCTTCCTGCAATTCCGCCAATCTCTTCTTTCGTCCTTTTTTGGCAGGAAGAAAACCTTCGAATGTAAATCTATCTGTTGGCAGCCCTGAATTAACCAGCGCTACTATCGCCGCGCAGGCTCCGGGAAGGGTCTCCACAGGTATATCTTCTTCGATAGCGGCACGCGTCAGATAAAATCCCGGATCACTGATTCCGGGTGTCCCCGCTTCAGTTATCAAGGCGATTCCGGCACCGTCGTGCAACCTTTCAAGTATCCCCGGTGTGCGCCTGTATTTATTGTGTTCGTGATAGCTTTCACGCTTCGTTTTTATACCATACTTGCCGAACAATATGGAAGACCGCCTGGTATCCTCGCAGAGAACCAGGTCCACTTCCCCTAAAATCCGGACTGCGCGAAGGGTAATATCCTCTAAATTGCCTATTGGAGTCGGCACCAGAAACAGCTTACCTCTATTTCCTACAGTCATTTGCCTGATTCATCACTATCTGTGATACCGGGGATGATCGGCCCCGTGCGCTTGAACTGCTGCCCTTCCACCCGAGCTACTATCCTGTCGATGAATTCTTCAGAAAAACCTTCGTTCAGCAGCTTCTCTCTGGAATAGCCCCTGTCAATCCACCGCACTAAAAACCGGTCAGCCTCAGAATAACTCATGCCCAACTCTTCTTCATCGCTCTGATCATGCCAGAGATCGGCGCTGGGCGCTTTGTTCAGTATCTTTTCAGGAATGCCTATTTTAGCAGCCAGAGCCCGTACCTGCGTCTTATAGAGATCACCTAAAGGATCGAAGGCGCAGGCTAAATCCCCCCAGAGCGTGCCGTACCCCAACAGGATTTCTGATTTATTGGACGTACCCAGAACCAACGCATTCTCTTGTGCCGATATCTGGTACAGTGTGATCATCCTGCAGCGCGCCATCACATTTCCCAACTGCAGTTCGGTCATCATTGGAAAGGATTCCTGAAAGGGCTTTGCCTTGGAAGTTATGTCCACCAACTGCGTTCGTATTCCCAGTTCCGCCGCGATCATCTGAGCATCCTCAAGACTCTGCGGATTACTCACCTGGTGAGGCATAAAAACACCGATACAGTTATCCTTTCCCAGCGCTTCAACAGCTAGATAAGCGCAAACGGAGGAATCAAGACCTCCCGATATGCCCAACACAACACGCGAGAAACCCTGTTCGGCAGTGTATTCACCGATAAAGTGAGTCAACCACTGCCGCACGAAATCCAGGTCAATTTCAAGTAGCTTCAATTGGAATCTCCCGGATTAAACATTGGACCTGATTGAGATCCATCCACATCCAGGTGGGCTTGAGCGCTGAAGAATAGCGTCAGCAGCAACGCCAGTTGATTCTCCAGGATGGCAGCGTCCATTTGAACGGTAAGGCAATCTGAATAAGCCATGTACTCAATTACACTCAAGGGAAGCAGCACCTCTTCGTTGACCCAGCTGTCCAGCGTCGATGCCATCGCTTCTTCGAATTTTAATTCAGATTCAGTGATTTCATAGATTTCATATATCTCATTCAAGAGGATTTCATGAAACGCTGCAGCCGTTCCAGCCCAATCCGAATTCCTCATAAACAAGAGTGGCGACGCGTATAGAGCATGGACTTCATCTCGATCCTGTTCTGGTATCATGGGTAAATCACTTACATTATCCACGTCATCGTAGTTTCCATCGATCACATCTAACACGTTTTGGAAATAATTAGCTGCGCTCTGTTTACTACCTGCTTCCGAAATCTTTTCGAAGAGTTCCCAATCACCGGTGAGGTTCAGGAAATCCCAAATAGCATTCCGGTGCGCCGCTGGATCCGTTTCGTTGAAGATACGCTGGAGTATCACTTCGAAGCTGAGTTCATCAGGATCTTCCGGTCCATCAGTCTGTTGAAGAAAAGCCATTATTATCTATGATCGGTTAATTAGTTCTCAGTTGTATCTGCCTGGGATTCCACCTGTGCTCTTAACTCCCCTATCGCTTCCATTATCTTGTCAGCAATCATCTGCCAGGTTTTCGGAGCGTTAGGCATATCTATATATTCACTGAAATTGATGATATTGCCGATATAAATCTTTACTTTTTTGCCAATTTTCGGAATTTTATGACCGATGGGCAGGACTTTGTCCAATCCCTGATGGTAACAGGGGATCACCGGTGCGCCGGTTTCGCGTACCAGCCGCCCTACTCCGATCTTAGCTTTGCCTAACTTGCCGCTGCGCGTGCGCGTCCCTTCCGGATAAATATGCACGATCTTCCCACTCTTGAGCACCCTGATTAACCGCTCCATCCCCGGCTGAAAAACCCCCTTGCCTCTGGTAATAGGCACGCATCTTGACGCATACATGATAAAGGAGAAGAATGGCCCTTTGAAGAAATTCTTCTTTTCAGGTGTGTGATAGGCGATAAATCTGAAGTCCCAGTAAGCTCGAGGTGCAAATACAACAGGATCGACAAAGGTATCGTCCAACATGCTGACATGATTTGAGCAGAATATAAATGGCGGTCTGGCGCGCTGAATAATATGTTTATTTTGTATTTCAGTGCGATTTAAGACCTTCATTAAAAAGCAAAAGAACGGCACCATCCCGATCATGACCACCAGATAGCTAACCAGGCTGGAAAGTATTTCCAGCATTTTTTTAAAGAGTGCCATAATCCTGTTCTACCTCTTCATAAGGCATATTGTGATTGTGCTATGCAACATAATAAGATAATGTATTAAGGCGTGAAAATCAATAAATCTTTTGGATGCTTGTTCTCGGATAGTAATGGTCTAAAATCATGTCGTATGTACGCCCGCGCAGTGCCAATGAAGCCGCTCCCATCTGGCACATACCCGCGCCATGCCCCCACCCTGCTCCATGAAAGATTAAAGTGTCAGTTCCCTTCTCTTCAACCCAGAATGCCGAACTGGGAAGGTGCGTTCGACTTAATATCCGCCTGATTTCGAGTTCTGGTTCGATTTTCAGTTCACCGTGCTGACCGGTTACCAGAACCGTGATTAACCTTCCGGATGGTCCTCGAGCGATGGGTGTAACTTGCTTAATCTCACCAATATCACTGCCTGTCTTCAGGTTGATTATTTCGCTAAGTTCACCTCTTTGTACTTCCACTTTCCAGCGATATAATTCTGCCAATTCGCCAAGTCTGCCCTCCAGATTAGCATATCCCGGTGCACAGCACGAATCGCTGCTATTATCCAGCATTTGGAAGGATCGAAAACCTGCCTCTTCAGACAGATCTATCGGTTCCGAATCGGGCAGATCACGCAGGTGTCCCATGTAAGCTTCGTCTGAGAAGTGCCATACGTTAAATGAGGGTTCGGTCACTCCACCGCAGGTTTTGGCGTAGCGGGCATCACAGATTCTACCTTCATACATGAGGGTGAGTCCGAAAGTAGATGCTCCAGCCTTTCTTGATGAATCTTCAATTCGAGATAGACCGTAATAGCATTGACAATGATCACCAGCGCAGACAATATATGGTTCACCCGGATGGTGGCTGCCCCAATTTGCCAGCAGCCAGGACCTGGCAGCAATGACCTGACTTTTAAGGAATTCCTGCGGTGAATCCGCGGGCATTTCCGATGAATTAACCGAGACCAGATATGATTCCATATCAATTTCAGTTCCAGCGCACAGCTTTCCGTCAGAACCGATAGAAATCCAGAGGGGTGATGGAAGGTTTAAGTCTTCTGCATGTTCCCAGTGAAATCCCCGCCCCACGAGCGCATTCATAATTGCCAATGGATAATCTGATAATATGCGTATATTTACGGAATAACTGCTGATCGCTTCATTATTTACTTCAATCTGTAATACTCCCGATGGCGCGCCTGCGGGTAAGTCAATTTCCACATGCGATTCGACTGGTACTATGTCAGAGATCTCTCGGATAATCTGCTGTTTATTCTCTTCGGAATCTATCCTTATCAGCAACCGGTATTCACGCGGATGCCAGAGGTCATTTCGCGGTGTCTTCCCTATCTCCCACAGCTTAACCTGAAGTCCCTTTTTTTTCAGTAAGTCCGCATATTCCAGAGCCCCTTGCTCTTCAGCGTATTTTGCACACCATAACCATTTCTCAATAGGGGCTGGATGGGATTCTTTGAGGGATATGTTTATATGTCCCGATTGGCATTCAACAGGGAGATTGTTTTCTGATTCAACCTGAAAAGCTCCTTCAGCCTTAATATTGACCGATTCAGCGCCGGTTATTATAGCGACCTTAAGCAGTGGTGGTTTCATCAGAATCGGATCCTGAAGGGAATGTGTGCTCAGTCTGTCTGATTAATAACTTGAATCCTAAGAACAACAGAGCGCCAGCAAATATCAGAATTTCAGGTGATACGTGAGTGCCGCTGGAGTACCATTCCCAGCCTTCGCCCTCAAGCGAACCGCTCACCGACAGAGCAATAGCATTGTGCACGGCGTGTATCAGCATGCAGGGGAATATGCTGTTAGTACGCCAGGAAATATATCCTAAGATTACTCCTAATAGCACTATCTGCAGCATCCACCAGGGATTGAAGTGCGCCAGCGCAAAGAGTAAAGCACCGAAAAGAACCGCCTTGGTAACGCTTCCAAATGCCTCCATCGATACCTGCATGAATCCTCTGAAAAGAGATTCTTCACATATAGCAGCGATAAACACAGTTCCTCCACCTACGATTAAATAGTCAGACCAGCTATCCAGTGTCACAAAATCCATAAGAGCCTGCTGTACTTCTGCAGGCATGGGGAAAATTAAATTCATAATACGATCTACTTCATCCAAGAAAACGACCAGCGCAACTCCGATAATGAGCGAAGTAAAGAGCTGAGGCAAGGGGACTTTATTCAAACGCAGGCATCGCTTAAGATCGTATTTTTTGACCTGAAGGTAAATAATGGGTGGAAATATGAACAATAATTCAGTCATGAATAATCCCACCCGACCGGAATTGGTAACCAGAATGGCGCCGAAGATCATGGTCATTACCAGAGTTGCCGCCAATACTAAAAACGCTTCGTTGGGAGGCGGATAGTAACGGCGAGGTTTGTCCTCGCCATTTTGATTGGGTTGGGTGGGTTCTAAAAAATTATCCATGCGCTCTATTTATTTTCGACGCTACTTTTAACGGATTCTTTGGAGGTAGTTTCCGATGTGGGCGTTTCTGAAGGTTTCGGCTTGGAAGTTGATCCTTCGCTGAAATGGCGGCGCTTGTAGTCAGTTTCGTAAAAGCCGCTACCTTTGAATATCAAACCTCCGCCGCCTGATATCAAGCGGCGTACGTCTCCCCTGCAGCGGGGACAGACGTGCAGCGGTTCTGCCACCATGCTCTGAAATTCTTCAAATTCAAATCCACAATCATTACAACGGTATTCGTATGTGGGCATATTCTGGTTCTTCCTTTATGTTTCGGTTGCTTCTATCTTACGTATTCTCCGGCGAGCTTCTTCGACTAAAAGTGATTGGGGGTAATCAATCAATATCTTTTCATATTTTTCCAGAGCAGCTTCTGTATCCAGTAGATTATTTTGGTAAATATCTCCCATTTCCAATAATATACGAGGCGCTTCAAGGCTTTTTGGGAAGCGACTTGCGGAACTTTCAAGAACCTCCAGTGCACTTAAATATTCGCCGTCCTCCCGCTGGATCTCGGCTAAGTTCCAGAGGGATCGCAAAATTATATCGTGGGATTTCGCAGACTGGGCGGCAGCGGTGTAGAGTGATTCTGCCTTTGTTGTATTGGTCAACCTTCTCTCCAGTTCAGCTTGTGCGATCAATTGTAATCCGGTAGTGTCTGTTTCCCCATTTCGCAGTAATTGGAGCATATATAGAGCGTCGTTGGTCAAAATTCCGGATGGACTCTGCATGGTAGCCTTTTTCAGCTTTTCTATCGCCTGATCGTTTTCATTTAGGTAAAAATCCACCTTGGCGGCATTAACCAGCGCCCGGGAACGAATCTCAACGTACCCTTTGCCCTGCTCTTGGGCAGTAGCCAAATAAGTCTCTCGAGCTTTATCAAGTTTTCTCTCGGCAATGTAAGTGTCGCCTATGAGAAGCAGAACCTCGCCCCTATTGCGCATGCGAGGGATGCGTTTAAGACCGTCTTCCAGCAGTTGGCGTGCTTCTTCCGGCTGCCGGAGAATATCCAGCCTCATTTGCGCCTGCTTAAGTAGTGCATCCTGACCCTGCACTGAATGCAGACCTTCTGACGTCGTGATCAGATTATATATCGAATCTGCGGAAGTGTAGGCGCCGGTTGCTTCTAAAGCTCTACCCCTTGCCAATGATATTCGCGGCTGATTCACAAGTTGCGGATATGTCTGGTTTAGATCGTCCAGTACCTGTAATGCCAGTTCAGGTCTGTTCTCGTTTATCAGATTTTCGGCAAAGGTCACCAAGGCATCTCCTTCTTTGCCTCCCAACTGATCGGCAATGCGGAAGTACTCATGAGCAGCTTCCCACTGCCTATTGCGGAAGTAGAAATCAGCTAACAGTTCCACCACGTGAATTTTAATCGCTTCACGCGAAAGGGCTTTCATCAGGCTCTCTTCCACCTGATTGCGTGTGTTCTCATCATCAGGTAAGTTCAGTATCTGATTTTTAACGCTGCGGCTCTGTCTTGGCTGCACTTCCATCAACCACAACCACTCCCCGATGGCACGGTCCAACTGGCCGCGGTTCGCCCAGAAATTCGCCAAAGAAGCGGATAATAATGATGGTATTCCAGTTACTTCCCGGGCGCGTTTGGTCATCTCATCCATGCCATCTAAATAGCGTATGTCTATCATAGCCGAAAACAGCCGGAAGAATGGATTGGAACCCACCTGTGGAATAAGATAGACCTCCTCCCAACGTCCCAAAGCCTCTTCTCTGCGGCCTAACTTACCGCAGAAACGACCTCCATCGACGATGTAGTTCGCTAAACGTACTCTTTCTGCCACTGTCAGATCGCTGAATTTAGTGCTGCCCTGCATCACTTCCCGAAGCGAATCCACCCAGACTAAGCCTTGATCGAACTTCTGCAGATTTATATATCCTCTGATGGCGCCTTCATAGAAAGGGGTATAGCCCGGATGCCTCTGATGCAAATCAAGATATATGTCAAGAGCTTCCTGGTATCTCCCCCGGTTTTCGTGTAGAGACGCCTGTCTCTGCAATTGCCGGGCTTCATTATCGACGGCAGTGCGTAGATCCAGGGGCACTGACGGCGGGAAATCGAATACTTGCGCCTGTCCGGTTCCGATCATCAGAAGGAGACTTAAACAGATGTATGTGAAAAATCTATTGATCACGAGCCAATGCCTCGAAATAATCCCTTATCAACTTCTGGTAATCCTTGGTGTAGCCTTCCCGTAATGCGCGCAGCAGCTTTTCGCGCATTTCATCTTGCGTCATGCTGATATTCAATTCATCGGGGGATGGACCTTGATAGGGGCCCTCAGCAGTGCGCGATAACCTCTCTCTGCGGTATTCGCGTTCTCTGACTGATTTCTGCGCGTCCAGGAGCCGTCTTAGGATTCGTTCCTGTCTTTTCAGGGTTCTTTCATCTATCTGACGGTTCTTTAAGTCATCCACGATTTCCTGCATTTCCTTGCTCAGGTCGCCCAAACGCCCCATCGTTTCAGAGATTTGCTGGCTGGATTGACTCAAATTATCCATCTGCTGGCGCAGCGCTTCCTGTTGAGCTGCCAGCCGACTCATGGCAGCTTGTTGCTGTAAGGAAAATTGGCCTGGATTGGTTCCCCCCGGAATCAGGCTCATCGTCCCCTGATTTATCTGCCCCTGCTGCCCTGCCATCTGTGCCAACTGCTCCATCATTTCCGCATAACCGGTCGAAGATGAAGAAGACGATAACTGATCCAACGACTGCCCAATCTCCATTACGGCGCGATTTAAACCTCCCATGGCAGATTCCTGCTGCCGTGAAACAGAACGCGGAGTTCGTGCAGTGTATCCCGATATCGCCTGATCCATGCCGTGAAAAGCTTGATTTAAGGCTGTGCCAATCTGAGGTGTGATAAAGAAACTCTCCTGGGATAACTTGAACAGTTCTTCCGACGTCTTTTCCAGATGACTGCGCAGTTGTTCCTGCTTTTGCGCCATGGAACGAAAGCGGGGGCTGGCTCGGTCTATTTCACCCGATTCAGAGAGCAGATCTTCCTGCTGATAGGATAGTGATAATAGATCGTGGGATACCTTCTTCAGAGCTTCTGCAAGTTTTGATTTACTGGACTCCATCATCTGGTTTTTCGCCTGCTGCATGGTCTGGGCAAGCTGCGAAAGACCCTCTTTTATCTCCCCCCCTTGCTGTTGGGCTGAAGACAGATCACCTTGCATTAATTCCTGTGACATCTGACTCATGGCATCAGCGAACTGTGATTCTTCCAGCAGCTTTTCAGCATCCGACATGGATTCTTCCGGATTATGAGGTGATTCTTCCAGGAGTTCTTTCGTCTTTTCGAATTCTTTCTGGAACTCCTCCATGTCCTCTTTTAGCTCGCTTTCAGCTTGCGCTTGTTCCGGCTGTGAGCCTTCTTTGGCAGAATCACTTAGTGCTTCATTAATTTCCTCCTGCTTCTCCAACATCTCTTGAGCGCGCTTTGCCAATTCATCCAGTTTCATCTCCATCTGAAGCTGTTTCAGGATGTTCATGGTTTTTTCCATTCTCTCCAAGAATTCCTCCTGACTCAGAGAGAACTCTTCAACTGCACGTCTTAGATTCTCTGGATCCTGTTGTTTTAACGATTCCTGGAGCTTCTGCATCGCCTTGGCCAGTTCCGGACTCATGATATCCTGCATCAAGCGCTGCAGTTCCTGATATTTTGCCATCGTTTCCGGAGTGAAGAGATTGTTCTCCTCCATCTTCTGGATCATCTTTTCGATCTGCTCTGCCATCTCATCAGTTTTCTGAGCCATCTCTTCTTGCTTTTTCAGCATCTCTTGTACGTCCTGTTTCTCCTCCCAGGACAGCTCGGGATTGCGCTTCAGTTCTTCCTGCAGAGCTTCAAGTTCTTCTTTCAATAACCTGGATTTTTCCAGCGTCTCGCGAATATCTTCAACCTGCTCGCCGTGCCCCTCTTCCATACGCGCAAATATCTCTTTGAGTGTCGGAAAGCGCAGTTCCTGCACCGGCGTTTCCGCTCGTTTGGGACCCGATATGCGGTCGTTATCCAGTACGTCCATCTTGTACTGAAGAACGTCCCCAGGTAGAAGGTTCATGTCGTTGAAATCCATCAGCATGTCAACTAACGAAGTGCCATCATCGAAGGATTCAAAGGGAAGTTTCTTCCATATAAATTTACCTTCTTCAGATGTATCTGCTACACCGCCCTTAATCAGTTTTCTCCCTATGCGGAAACGGGAGATGGCGAAATCATCCCTCGCGCCGACTTTCAGCGGCACCATCAGAGACTCGTTGAATTCGGCTTCGGGCGGCGGATAAAAGATGCTGACTACGGGCCATTCATCCTGTATAGGCCAAAGGTTATAGTTGACCCGTTCGCCGTTCTCAATACCGTCATGGTCCTGGATCAATATATTATAATACCCATTCTTCAACAGCTTGAATTCCGAAGTGGCGAAATGCCCATCCAGGATCATGTTAATCAGGACGGAATCTTCTGGGTCTTCGTCTCTGAAAATCAGGAGATCAGCTTGGCTTAGTTGCCGATCTACCTCGATTTCCAGCACCACCCGGCTCCCTTTCAATGCGGCAACGTCACCTCTCTTGCCGGTTGAAGAAGATGAAGGTAGTTTGCTGTATTTGGGCGGAAACCACTTGACCTGCAACTCTTTGATAAACGGTCTGGTTTTGACGGCAATGAAAGCCGTATCGCTGGTGACTCTGCCAGAATAAGCATACAGGTACATATCGTTCTGTGGATTGGGAAGAGAATAGTCCGCTATCCCTGTGCTGTCAAACTGTGCATCGAAGGCTTTAGGATCAGTGCTCTCCTCATTTATAACGATGGAAATATCAGCAGGTAGATCGCCCGTTCCCGACACGGAGATAGTAAATGGTTCGCCTCGCACAACATGTTCGGGGACGTCAATCAGCGCTAATGAAAACGGATCAGGCGGTCTGAAATCGACCTGTGGATATGCTAATCTGTACAAAGCCCCGGTAAATGAACTCCCCGAAATCAGAAATACCAACAGCCAGGCACTCAGTATAAGAAAGCTAAAATTCCGCACCTTTTTTATTCTGATCCTGTCAAATACGTTATCGAATGAAGCTCCTTCGAGTTCGTCTGCGATAACAGCCAAAGACATCTCCGCCAAGTCAGAAGATGTACTCTCTGTCGTTCGCCCTTCATAGACCTGCATGGCATTCAGCAGGCGGTCGTTGATGCCATCTAAGGAATATCCCCAGGTGAGCGCCAACTCTTCCGATGATTTTGGTCGGAGAATAAACCTGATGAGCGGAACCAACAGCCAGGTAACTAAGATGATGCCAATTAATGTAATGATAAACAATACCACCGGCAGACGCAGCGGGGGATCCAATTGCAGCAGCATCTCCAACTGTGTAATTGCCAATATCAGCAGTAGTGAGATGCCTAATATCCTCCACCAGCCGTCGAAGAGGTCATAGAAGAGGATCTTCCGGCGAAGGCTCTTTAGCCTCTCTCTTATTTTAAGGTCCCAATCCATCCTTAATTGAACCTCTGCAGTGCATACACTATGATGTTTACACCCATTTTCAGCGCTTTAATACGCACTTCTTCAGGATCGTGGTGCACGTCGGGATCTTCCCAACCATCTCCTAAATCGCATTCGTAGGTATAAAACAGTACCATCTCACCTTCATAGAAAATGCCGAATCCCTGTGGCGGCATGTTATCATGTTCGTGTATCTTGGGCAGACCATTTGCAAAGTCAAAATGACTGTGAAATATAGGGTGCGAATACGGTATCTCCTCTAACCTGGCATTGGGAAATACCTTCTTTATTTCCCGCCTGAAATGTTCATCCAGTCCATAATTATCGTCAACGTGCAGAAATCCTCCGGAGGTCAGATGCCGGCGCAGGTTGGCAGCCTCTTCATCAGTAAACTTCACGTTTCCATGTCCAGTCAGGTAAAGATATGGCAGATTGAAAATAGCACGGTCAGATGGTTCTACTGGGACTTCCCTTTCAGCCGCCTTTATGCCGGTTTCTTGTTCTAAAAACCCCAGCAGGTTTGGCAGTGCTGAGGGATCACTGTACCAGTCACCTCCACCACCGTATTTTATTCTGCCGATAGTGAAGACGTCCAGGTCCGGTGCCTCTTGAGCTAATACGGAAGTTATCAACAGAAGTTGTAACAAACCCAGCGTGATTATTTTTGTACAGCTATTCATATCACACAAAAATTATTACGATCACCATGGTTATAGCGCCGATCGTCTTGACAATCGTGGCGCCGCCGCGCCCTATAAGCGCGCCTCTTCCTGATTTGAACGCTTCTGTATAGGATTTTCCCTGGATCAATTCCCAGATAACCGCAGCGAAAAAGGCTCCGCCTAAAGCGCCAATCAACGAACCAATTATGGGTAATATTGTAGTTCCCCAGATGCCGCCTACAATAGCGCCAACTACTGCGATCCAGGAAGCTTGTTTTCCCGTTCCCATCTTCTCGGCTAATTTAACTGCTAATAAAAACTCTATGCCTTCAAGCGCCAGAGCAGCTATTGCCAGACCTCCCAGAAGTTGATAGGTCATGTTTTCAAATCCGGTTATTAGACCGAAAACAGCGCTGGCGACAACGATAACCCAGGTTCCGGGCATGCTGATCGAGGTCAGCAGCACACCGCAGAACAGAATCAGGTAAAACAGTATATGTCCTAAAATATCCCACATATCTCTAAGAAATTAGACTTGTGTGCTTGGGCGAAGTTCCCGAACCTAATAATTTACCAAAAACAAACATCAATAGCAAGTAAAACTTAACTCTACAGAGGAAATGAGGCAATGAAAAAATCCGCCAGAGGCGGATTTCTTGCTTGAGAAAAAAATGAGAGATAACTGTTAAAACTTACTTAGAGTGGACGTTTCAAAGCAGTTTTAAGGAGCTTACCTGGTTTGAAGTGAGTCTTGCGGCGCGGGGGAACGTATATCTCTTCGTTGGTCTTGGGATTGCGCGCTTTGGGCTTGGCTTTGGTCTTTTTGACTTCGAAGACGCCGAAATCACGTATTTCAATGCGACATTCGGGGTCTGCTTCAGCCATAATTTCACGGAGTACCGTGAAGACCGCATCGACCGAACGTGCGATTTCCTTTGGTTCTTTTCCTATTTTTTCTGCGGTGCGTTCGATGACGTTTTTCTTAATAAAGGTCTTCATGGTCGCTCCAGTATTTACTGTTAATGTTTCTTTCGATATATATTGAAAATTGCGGTTGAGTTTATCTTTATTGGATTTATCTCAAAAACTTACCTAAATTTAAGCGCTGAAAATCAAAATGCAAGCTTTTTTTTTATTTTTCGTCAGGCATTTTCGAAATGTCTGTTTTCGCTTGGAGAAGGAATGGAATAACCCCTAAAAAAGGATATGAGCAGCTATCTGCCTAACATGATAATCGCTAATCCTTACGATGCCCATTCCATTAATCGCACCATGATCGCTTTCTGAACGTGCAGGCGGTTTTCAGCTTGATCGAAAACGGCAGAATGAGGTCCGTCCATAACTTCATCAGTAATTTCCCTGCCACGTTCTGCCGGCAGGCAGTGCAGAACGATGCAATCAGGATCAGCGTGTTTCAACAGTTCATCGTTGATCTGGAATGACCGCAGAAGTTCCGCTTTTTGCGTTCCCTGCTCTTTCTGCCCCATGGATGCCCAGACGTCCGTGTAAACCACCTGTGCTCCCTGAACCGCTTCAATAGCATCGTGGACGATACTCACGCTGGATAAGCCCTCATCTTGTGCTGCTTTGAACAGGTTCATATCAGGATAAGTTTGCTCTGATGTTCCTATGCACAATTCCATTTTCACTCTACGCGCCGCATTCAGCCAGGAATTCGCCAGGTTATTGCCATCCCCCAGATATGCTACTTTGACGCCATCGAGTACTCCAAGTCTCTCCTGGACGGTCATCATGTCGCCCATAACCTGGCAGGGATGCGCAAAATCCGTCAAGCCGTTTATGACCGGCACATCTGCATATTTAGCCAATTTCTCCACGTCATCATGCGAGAAAGTGCGGATCATTATCATAGATAAATACCGCGAGAGTGCTCTGGCAGCGTCTTCTATGCTCTCCCTCTTACCTAAATCTATCTCATTCTTGGTGATGTATAACGACGCACCGCCAAGTTCATAGATGCCCGTCTCGAAACTTATGCGGGTTCGCAGGGATGCTTTGTGGAAAATGCACCCCACGGTCCTCCCCTTTAGCGGTAGTGGCGTTCGATCGGTGCCGCGCATTTCCTTTAACTCCAGCGCCAGACTGATAGTGTCGTGAACTTCTTTAACTGTCAAATCAGTTATGGCCAGAAAATCCCGTTTCATGCTTAATTTCCTTTGTAAGTTACGTACTAATTTCGCAATCGTTCTTACTTAAGTCACTCTATCCTATGGATCGCCTGAAAAAGTAAGATTTGTCACCATTCAAAACAAGGGGAAAAACACATTTTCGTGGACGGGATCTGTGATTGTCATACCGCAACATGGTGAATACCTATTAATCTTATTATCAGAGCGCCGTCTGATTCTGGACGCGCTACGCTTGCCAGAATGACGGCTTGTATTTTAAACTAGTTGGGATTGTCATTGACTCCAATACGATACAAATAACGGTCTGTTTTTTGCTTCAAAATGTATGGGTAATATACTTCTCAGAATAATCGGTATCTGATGATCCCAGTTTTAGGGAATTCTGCATCTAAAAACTGAACCACAGGATTTTTTGAAGGTTTCAAAAATGTCCTCTCTACCAAACCACCGCATCAAGGAAATCATACAGATTCTGGATCAGGACAGAGAACTACCTACGCTCTCCCCTATTGTACAGAAAGTCCTTCGTTTAATCAGCGATGAAAACGTATCCATAAACGAACTCGCCACAGTTATAAAAAATGATGTTTCTTTAAGCTTTAAAATATTAAAGGTTGTCAATTCAGCTTTTTACGGATTTACTCGCAAGGTTTCCACTCTTTCCCAGGCAATGGTGATTCTGGGATTATCCGCCGTGAAGAACCTGGCATTATCAATGTCCATCTTAGAAGTGATGATGAAGGGTTCTAAAGTGACAAAAGGGGCGCAGGATTTCAAAGTCTTCTGGGAGCGTTCCCTGTTTGCGGCGGTTGCAGCTCGTAGAATGTCAATATTAGCGAAGTTCCCTTATGAAGAGGAGATATTTATAGCTGCCTTACTGCAGAACGTAGGCATGCTGGTATTTATTAAGCACTATCCGGGGGAATATACCAAACTGATAGAAGAGGCACGTCGTACGACAACGCCAATCATCAATCTGGAGGATCAGCAGTTTGGCATTAATCACACCATGTTGGGTGAGTTTCTGGCTAACAAATGGCGGCTGCCCCGCGCTTTGACTGTACCCATCCTGCGTCACCATGAACCGGAAGGAACGCCCATGGGCGTTGAAGATGAAGACAAGGAGGACATTGAGAAACGCATACAACTTATTCACCTTTCCCATCTTGCTACGACCATTTTTTATGATGAATTTCGACCCGATAGAGTAACCCAACTGAAAGAAGGTAGCGAGAAGTACTTCGGTTTCGGCAATCAGGTTATAGAGGATCTGCTGGTTAACCTTTCTGAGGAAGTAAAAGAAGTAGCTGAATTTTTCGGATTATCTTTGGAAAGCGCAGCAAGCTATTCAGAACTTTTAGCTGCAGCAAATATTGAATTAGGAAAGCTCAACTTATCTTATGAACAGATGAATATCGAGTTAGTAACTGCTAGAAAGCGAGCAGAAGACTTAGCTACGCAGCTTTCAGAAGCCAACCGTAAATTGGAGGATATGGCTAACCTTGATGGCTTGACGCAAATTTTCAACCGGCGCGTATTCCAGAACCTCATTACCAGGGAATTCTACCGCTCCAACCGCTATGGGCATCCATTATCGTGCATCATGATCGATCTGGATCATTTCAAGCAGATCAACGATAATGAAGGTCACTTAGTTGGTGACCACGTCCTCAGGGATGTAGCTAGTTTAATGCAGGGGATATTGCGAAAAAGTGACTTTCTGGCTCGTTACGGCGGAGAAGAATTTGTGTTACTTTCTCCCGAAACTGATCTTAAAGGCGCCACTGTACTGGCAGAAAAATTAAGAATAATTATTGAAAAACATCCATTCAAATTCGAGTCGAAATCGCTCTCAGTTACGGTATCAATTGGCGTTTCAACCATGACCAAGGAATCTGATTATAAAAAGGAAGATGACCTGATCAAAAATGCAGACAAGAACCTCTACGCAGCAAAAAACAATGGCAGAAATCGCATCTGGACGGATACCGATAACCGTACAAAAGCAAAAGCTTCTCATCTGACCGCCCCGGAAAAAGAAAATATCCCCATCCTCACTTGATTTTCCCAGGATAAATTAATATCTTAATAGTTTATACTAATTCAGTACCGTCAGACTTTTCTGCGTTTCGTGTCATTTATGGCAAAAAGCGCAATTCCCCTAAAAAAATAGCGATATAAAATGAAAAAGCTGCAATTTGAAAGCCATGAGGATCTAAAAAAAGCCATATCCTTGTTGGAACAGAATGAGGTCGAATTTACCTGGGATATGTACGATACCCGGCATTTCATACACTTAGGACATGTAAATATCGATCATGTCAAACTTGCTATGGCAAGTTTCAAAATTCCCTATAAAATAATCGATTATTCATGAGCTGTCAAAATTTCTAGATTCATCATGAAGCTTTGTCTGCCGTAATTTTAAATTCTAATTCCATGGATTTAAACGTTCAACAGAAACCAACCGCTTTTATGCCAGTAGTTGACAATTTTCGGGAAAGTCTTTACAACTACCCGCCTTTTGCCTCTATCACTCCTCATATTTTGCGGAATGAAAGCACCATTCTAAAAGGAGTGCCTGGTTGTTTGAAAGCTTTCATTGTCTCGCATATTATCAAATTAAAACGGCGAATTCTGTGGATATCACCGCGCAATGCCAACCGCGAAGCGGCGTTATCCGATCTTATCCAGCTATTGTCTGAAGACAAAGTAGGTTTTCTCCCCGCTCCTCAGGCAGTTGATGATATTACCCCTTTTGAAGCTCGCATATTTCGCACCAGAGCACTCCAAAACTGGACTTCATCCCAACCATTCGCTCTGGTTACGGAACCATCTTCTGTGTGGCTGAAACTGCTACCATCGAAACAAGAGCTCGATAGGATCAAAATTCAACTATCGCAGGGCAGTTCTCCCGGACGTGACAGTTTGATTGACAGATTACTGCAAGCGGGCTATTCCAGAGTGGACATGGCGGAAAATCGCGGTGAATATGCAGTGCGAGGACATATCTTAGACATCTTCCCATACACGCACGATACGCCGTTGCGCATCGAGTTTTGGGGGAATCGCCTGGAATCGTTACGCACCTTCGATCCCGCTACTCAACGTACCATTTCGCATCTTGAAGATACCATCCTCTTCCTATCACAAGCCAATGGTGTGGATGCGGAAAACCTTATCTCCTATTCCACGCCTGATGACGTACTGCTGATCGAAGACCCGGAAGATTGCCGGCTCTTGGCAACTCAATCATCCAACGAAGAGTTGTGGGATAAGTTTTGTGAGAACCAGACCACAATTTACACCAACAGTCCACGACAGGACCTCCCCAAAATTGACATACAAGCTCTGCCGCAAGCTGATTTTGGCGGAAAAATGGGAAACTTGGTTGACAGTTTCGATCAAAAATCAAGACGTGGCTCGGAGATTCTCATAGCATGCGACAGCGAAGGTCAGTTGGAGAGACTTCGTGATTTGATTAGCGATAAAAATGTTGCGCAATCCCCGAAATACTTCGTAGCTCATTTATCAGGTGGATTTCATCTGCCTGATGGATTTCCTTCCCTTCTGACCGATCACCAGATATTTAAAAGACCCCGGCGCCGTAGAAGTTATTTCAGATTTAGAAATTTCTCACCCATCCAGCACGCGGATACACTCAAGCAGGGAGATTACGTAGTCCACGAAAACTTTGGCATTGGACGCTATTTGGGATTGAGAACTATCAATGTGGGTGGACATGTCCGCGAATGCCTGCAAATTGAGTATCGTGGTAGAACCACCTTGTACGTTCGCCTGGAATTGCTGAAAAAATTACAGAAGTATTCCGGCCGTGAAGGATTTGTCCCGCCCTTAACTCGCATCGGGCGTGGTGAATGGGAGAAGATCCGTAAGAAAGCTCAGAAAGCGGTCGATAATCTAGCAGATGACCTGATAAAACTATACGCTCTGCGCGCTTCACGCACGGGATATGCTCATCTGCAGGATGGTTCGCTGCAACTCGAGTTGGAAGCTGCATTTGAATACGAAGAAACTCCTGACCAGTTGAAAGCGATATCAGACGTTAAAAGCGACATGGAAAAACCCAACCCGATGGATCGTCTGGTCTGTGGGGACGTTGGTTATGGGAAAACGGAAGTGGCTCTGCGAGCTGCCTTCAAAGCGATCGTAAGCGGCAAGCAGGTTGGCATTCTGGTCCCTACGACATTGTTGGCACAACAGCATTTTCACGGCTTTACCGATAGACTGCGCGAATCTGCCGTTGAGGTGGAAATGTTATCGCGCTTTCGGACTAAAATGCAGCAACAGAGAATATTGAAGAAACTGTCTGCGGGTCAGGTGGACATCCTCATCGGAACTCACCGGATGCTGTCAAGAGACGTTAAATTCAACAATTTAGGTTTGCTGATAGTTGATGAGGAGCATCGTTTTGGGGTTCGCCATAAGGAAAGACTGAAAAAACTCAGATCCGAGGTGGACGTGCTCACATTGACCGCAACCCCTATTCCCCGCACTCTACATATGGCTATGATCGGCGCTCGGGACATGTCTCTGATCAACACCGCACCCCAGGACAGATTACCGATAGAAACCGAGATAGCGCCCTTTTCGCAGGAACTCATCACCGAAGCCATACTCAGAGAGATTGACCGCAAAGGACAGATTTATTTCGTCCATAACCGAGTTCAGTCAATTGAGGTCATCAAAGAGATGCTGGAGAGATGGCTGCCTGAAGTACGATTTGTGGTCGCTCATGGACAGATGCCGGAAAAACAATTAGAAGAAACCATGAGCGCATTCTTAGATAACAAATACGACTGTCTGGTTTCAACCATGATAATCGAGTCAGGTCTGGATTTACCCAACGTCAACACGATGATCATTAACAGAGCGGACAGATTCGGGCTGGCGCAGTTATACCAATTGCGCGGTCGAATAGGACGGTCTAACCGTCAAGCTTATGCCTATCTGCTCACCTCGCCGAAACTGCCCGTATCAGACCCCGCATATAAGAGACTGGACGCCATTCGATATTGCAGCTACTTAGGCGCAGGATTCCAGTTAGCCATGAAGGACTTAGAAATCCGTGGCGCTGGTGAGATTTTCGGCGCAAAACAATCGGGACTCATCCATTCCGTGGGTTTTGATCTTTATCAGAAAATGCTCCAGGACGCCTTAACGGACTTGAAAGAGGACAGCCATATCGGCATCTCAACGGAAACCACCCAACTGCCTGATTTCGAACCGAAGATAGAATTTCCTTTAGATGCTTATCTGCCCACCAGTTACGTGGAAGCGCCGGGTCAGCGCGTAAATTTATACCGTAAATTATCCAGCGCCAGGAATTATTCTGAACTTGATAGTATCGTCCGGGAGATCACAGACAGGTATGGCACGCCACCATCGCTGGCTAAAAATCTCTTCGACCTGGTGGAACTGAAATTAGGCTGTCTGTTGAACCGTTTTCCTAAGTTAGAAATTAATAGAAATAAGCTTTTGGCAGAGATGGAAAAACAGGATGGTGACGATTGGCATCGACGCCTCAACGTGATTGTAGAGAAACTGCATGGTACAGACGTAGAATTTTCTGGCAATGAGCCTCCCGAAATCCTGCTGAAATGGGAATCAGAAGAGACCTGGAACAAAAAAGTAAACCAAGCCAAAAATTTACTGCGGAAATTACATGATGCTGATCTGCAGAAGTAATTTTTTTACTGCTGTATTATAACAAAAGGATCTACCGTCATTCCCGCAAGTTCCGCCTAAGCGTGAAAGGTTCCCCACCGGTGCGGGGCAATGCCTGACGCAACAATAGTTATCCAACGATTATTCATTCAGGAGAAGAATACGGTTACTTGGCTCTTGACTTATGTGAAGAATTTCATTACATTTTATTCGCCCTGTTTGTTAATCTGATAACAAATCGACATGGTAATTATACCGGGCATTGCGCAGTTATCCTGGTGTTTATGATCACCTGAAATAATCACGGAAGAAGCGGACGGACTTGAGGCATAATGGCACCTAGCGATTCCTCCACCACAAAGATAAATTTCGACCTGAAGAGACTCCTCTTAATCCTTTTAGGAATTGGCCTCTTCGCTGTAGTGTATCTCTCACCTCCCTGGCCCGACGCAGTGGATCCCAAGGGCGAGTTCTTCCAACTCAGCCGCGAGGGAAAAGCCGCTTTGGGTCTCTTTCTTTTAGCGGCTACCTGGTGGGTTTTCGAAGTGGTTCCCATCGGTATTACCGCCATTGCCATCGGTGTTGTTCAGGCACTATTTCTCATTCGCCCTGCGAACGTCGCTTTCTGTGATTTCATGAATCCATCGGTATGGTTCATCTTCGCTTCGCTGGTGATAGGCAGAACATTCACGAAAAGCGGCTTGACGCAGAGATTGGCTTACAACATGCTGGTTGTTGTCGGTGAAAAAACCAGTATGATATATTTAGGTAGCTTTGTCCTGATTGCACTGTTAACCGTGGTTATGGCTCATACGGCTGTGGCTGCGACAATGTATCCTCTCCTCACTGCCATCTATTCACTCTATACAGATGAAGAAAAACCGACGAAATTCGGTAAGGGTTTGTTCATGGGCATGGCTTTTGTTGCCGGCGCGGGGAGTATCATCACACTTTTAGGCGCTGCCCGTGGGGCTGTTGCCATTGGTTTTTTCAAAGACATCGTCGGCCGGGAAATAACCTTCTTCGACTACACCTTCTATCTGGGACCCGTGGGTTTGACAATGGTCGCACTCCTATGGTTCTTCTTCATGACCTTCTTCAAACCAGATAGGAAAACCATCCCGGGGTTAAGGGATAAAGCCAGAGAATTGCGAACCCATTTAGGTCCCATAACGCGCACTGAACTGCTTACCCTTGTAATTGTTTTATGTGCTATCTCGCTGATGAGTTTGCGTTCATTCATTCCGGCGCTGCAGCCCATCAACAATGCGGCGATAATTCTCACGACGACCATCTTGTTTTTTCTGTTCAAGATACTGGACCTATCCGATCTGGAAGCAATTCCCTGGAACATCGTACTCCTCTTCGGGGGAGCTATGAGTATCGGTTTCTGCCTCTGGCAGACAGGGGCAGCAAGGTGGTTGGCGATCCACTGGCTGAGTTTGTTTGAAACAGCGCACTGGTTCATCTTTGTAATGGGTATCGCATTCTTCGTTCTGATGATGACCAACCTCATCATGAATGTCGCAGCGATAGCCATAACTATGCCCATTGCTCTGGTGATCGCGCCATATTTAGGGGTGTCGCCTGAGGTAGTTCTGTTCTCTGCGCTGGTTACTGCGGGTATGCCATTTCTGTTTTTGGTCGGAGCTGCGCCCAATGCCATCGCATACGAGAGTAAGCAGTTTACGTCGGCTGAATTCATGAAATACGGAATTCCCGCCAGCATTATGCTGATGGTTGTTTTGGCTATATATGTAGCTCTTATCTGGCCCTTGATGGGTATGCCGGTATTCGCCCAGTAGTAAATGAAAGGAAATAAGCCATGAAACTTAAAAAAATAAGAGACCTGATGCTGCCTCTGGACAGGTATGCTGTGGTGCCGGAGGAATCCACTATGCTGGATGCCCTTTATACATTGGAAGAGGCTCAGAAAAAGCTCCCAGAAGATGTTCAGCCAGTTCGCTCCGTTCTCGTTGTCGATGATAAGAAGAGAATTATCGGTAAATTAGGGCACTTAGCATTTTTACGAGGCTTGGAACCAAAATATGACCAAATGGGCGACTTAGGAACTCTTTCGCGGGCTGGTTGGACGTCTAATTTCATCTCTTCCATGATGACGGATATGCACCTGTGGGGGGATACTTTCGGGGATTACGTTAATAATGCTAAGAAAACCCAGGTAAAGACCGTCATGCATCCCGTGGAGGAGAATATCGATATAGACGCTCCTTTGAGCGAAGCAGTACACAAAATCGTCATGTATCAGACACTTTCAATCATCGTCAAGGAAGGCGATGAGGTGGTGGGGATTTTGAGACTTGCCGACCTATTTAATGAAATCACTACTAAAATGTTGCAGTATGTACATTCGGAAGAGAGTGGTGAATAAAGGAGGGAGCCGCATATAGAAATCAAGGCGGGCAATGTGCCCGCCTTTTTCATTCGCCAAACGCAGATTTATGTGGAGGTTGGTTAGGAGGTAAAAATTTCCTTTGGGCGGTCCGAACTGTGTCTCCGTTAAGGTGGCTATTCACCGGACCGCCCCTATTTCAAGTTATTATATTCCCTGCAGTGAACTCATCATCTGCATCCACAGTTTGTTGCACCAATCAACTATGCTGGGACCGTGACTGTGATGCGGCGTGTAATGATTCGCAGTATATCCCAATGGTTGACCGGGACCGGGATTAGGACCATTGTTACCAGGCGACGGCTGTGATTGATAAGACCCACCTCCAGAATTGTGATGCGGCGTATAATGGTTAGCGGTATATCCCAAAGGTTGAGCGGGACCCGGATTGGGTGTTACCATTCCCGGTGGAGTAGCCTCGAGTTGGGGTCGTTCAAGGGAAACTCCGTTGGCATTGTTAGTTTCAACTCCGCCGGCCATGGCTGAACCTACACACAATGACAGACTTAAAGTAACGATTGTGATGATTGTTAAGCGCTTCATTTTGAACCTCCTGCTGATTGTCTTCACTTATTTTGCCTTTTTCGATTATTTTCATGTTCGCTGCTGATAAAAGCAAAGCAGATGCCAAAAAACGGGTGCACTACTATCATACTGTTATTAATAGATATACAGAAAATATTTTTGAAAATAAGTGATCCAGATCACGGCTAATTGTTGGCTTGGTTGACAGCGGTAGAAGCGCAATTCAATTAACATAATAAATATCAGGTAGATAACTATTGCCTATTTATTTGACACCTGCCTGAAAAAATCGCATAATCCACAGGCTTTCTCTCCTTTTTCTTGACATTGCCCCTGTTTGTATTTATCTTCAAGCAAATAATTTCAGGTGAATAATTAAGGAATCTTCGTCATGAAAGCATACTTAACGCTGGGCAGATTATTTCAAAGTATCCGCTTAACCGTTCTGATAATGACCATCGTGCTGATCTTAAGTCCCAATCGTCTGCAGTCCCAGGACATATACTGGCAGCGTGTGATTCACGATGTTTTAGAAGAATCGCAAGTAGCTTTTTACCATGGAGGTGTGGAATTTTCCAAACCGACATTCGTGGATATTGACAATGACGGCGACTTTGATCTTTTCGTGGGTGAACATGACGGCTACCTGAATTTCCTGGAGAACAGCGGTAATAACCCTCCGGACTGGATTTGCATCACAACTGCTCTGGACACGATTGACATCGGCAAATACAGTGCTCCAACGTTCTGGGATTACGATGATGACGGCGATCTTGACATGTTCATCGGTGAGGAAGAGGGCAGCATCTGGCATTACCGCAATGACGGAACTCTGGAAGATCCGATATGGACCTTTATGACGGAAAATTTTGGATCGTTGGGGGTCAACTATCACGCTATTCCATTCTTTCGCGACCTGGATGCCGACAACGATGACGATCTGTTAGTAGGACACGACAGGGAAGATCCGATAGAGGCAGGAGCGGCGCATTTCCTCAATATGGGATCGGTTGGATCTCCTGCATGGAGCTATCAGACTCCCAATTATCAGGGTTTGGACGTCGGGGATAACACTTCAGTCTGTGTATTTGATGTTGATAGTGACAACTTACAGGATATTTTCATGGCTGGCGCAGAAGGTGAAATCCACTATTTTCATAATGAAGGACCGGCGTCAACGCCTGATTTTCTAGATATGGGCGTCATCTACAATCCGGGTTACAACGCCTGTCCGACTCTCTGTGACCTTGATAGTGATGATGACCTGGATTTGATTGCAGGAGAATCTGACGGTAATTTGACGCTTCTAACCAATATCGGGAATCCCAATGCGCCTGATTGGGAATTTACTCAGGATCAGTTTGCCTATTTCGATGCGGGCAACTACAGCAAGCCTTCCTTGGTGGACATCGATGACGATGGTGATCTGGACATGTTCGTCGGACGCATTCCCGCTGGAGTGATATTCTTAGAAAATATAGGCAGTCCCGATTCTGCGGCATGGCATTTAGTTACCAATCAATATGCAGGTATCAATCTGCCGGGATCGGAGGCGCTGGCGTTTGGTGATTTAGATAATGATGACGACATAGATTTAGTAGCAGGCAGCGGGGATGGCACTTTAACATATTTCCAGAATGACGGCACTCCTCAAGCGGCAGTCTGGGCGGATGCAGTCTATAACTATACAGGAATTGATCTTGGAGAAAATTCAACTCCTGTTTTGGCAGATGCAGATATGGATGGAGACCTCGATCTGTTCGTCGGTTCTGCTGACGATTCATTGAGGTGGATACAAAATAGCGGAACGCCGGAAATTCCCGTCTGGGAAGACCTGGGGAACTACAACGGTATCAGCGTGGGTGGATTCTCCGCACCAGCCATTGCGGACCTGGATTTCGATGGCGACTTAGATCTGCTGGTGGGCAATGGTGGATTGACGGGACATATTGCTTTCTACCGCAATAACGGTCCTCCGCAGCCGTTATGGAGTCTGGAGAATACAAGCTATGAAGATTGGGATTTCGGCGATCATGCCGTTCCTTATCTGGCAGATATAGACAATGATGGTGATAACGACCTGTTAGTGGGCTGCGCTGCTGGTGGTTTATATCTCATGGAGAATACAGGTATAATTCTGAACTTAAGCATCTTATTGCTACCATATAATCCACCTATAGTGATCCCAGAAGAGGGAGGCACGATCGATTATATCATACAAGTGGAGAACAACGAGCCACAATCTCTACAGATAGACGTCTGGACTATGATAACCACACCGGGAAATCAGATTATCGGTCCGCTCGATAATTATAGCTTTTTATTTGCTCCAGGAACCAGAAATCTATCGACGTCTTTCTACGTACCTGAGAGTTACGAACCGGGGGGGTACTCATTTTCCTCATACATTGGCATTTATCCGGTACCGGTATATGACGTCGATGCCTTCGACTTCACCAAGGAAGGTATAGTAGCTGCAGTTGAACCCGGCTCGGGAACAGCGGCTGCCTCAAAGGAATACCACTTCAGTCCTCCCCACCCCAATCCGTTTAATGACGGCACGCAACTGTCATATTCAATACCCACGGCAGGCCCTGTTGCAATTAACATTTACGACATTCGCGGGTGCCTTACAGCCACCCGTTACAACGGCTGGCGATCAGCAGGACAGCATCAGTTTACGCTGCAACTGAATAATATCGCTGCGGGGATATACTTCGTGCAAGTATCATCAGGTTCGTGGCAGGCAATCAGGAAGGTATGCTACCTGCCCTGATTCCATCAAAGAATATTTCTCAAAACAGTGCTGGCATCAGGTCTGATTTATGACTATCTTTTATGTGTGAAGAATCCACTTATTGTGTTAAGGAATAGAACTTGAGGAATCCATGGCTAAAGGCGTAAAACCGTTACAACACGTTAGAAAGAAAGAATTGAAGGAAGATAAGTTAGTCACTACTTACTTTCAAAGTCGCGATTATTTCAGCGAAAATAAGAATAAGATTATAAAGATTGGCGGTGCTGTTATCCTGATAATAGCGCTTACAGCGTTCTGGTTTACATCCAAGAGAAATGCGGAATATCAAGCAGCTTATGAGATGGGAGTGGCGTTGACTGCAGCCCAGGCAGTCGATCCGGCGGCACTTGCTGATGATTTTAATCAGATAGCGGAACGCTTCAGCGGAACCACTGCCGGTAACGAAGCTCTCATGTACACTGCGCAGATGCACATGATGGCTGATCAGAAGGAAGAAGCATTAGAAGCGTACGACAGATATCTGCAAAAGGGACGAAAATCCGCATATCTGTATCCATCCGCTTTAGCCGGGAAGGCATCGTGTCTCGAAGACTTGGGGCGTTTCAATGATGCGGCTCAAGTCTATCTGCAGGCTGCTTCGGTGAAAAAGAATTTTTTCTTAGCACCGCGATTTCACTTAGATGCGGCTCGCTGCTATCGCTTGGCAGGTGAATCTGAACGAGCGCGAACTGAATGCGAATTAATTGAAACCAATTTCCCCGATTCACCCTTCGCCAGAGAAGCAATAAAAGAGGCAGCGCGGTTGTAGAAATTACTTTATCACTGAATAAAGCAGAAATAACCGTACTAAGTAAGAAATTTTCCAAAAATAACTCTTTTTTTACTTGATTTGAACAAAAATTTTGGTTAATTTACCTGTGAAAGTGGGCCGTAATCCCACTTTTTTGTTTAATCGCAAGGTAAATTGGATTCAATTGAGTTAGAGAGACGGATCGGGAAGTTAGTGGAATCAGCGGGATTTCATCTGATCAGCGCTAACTGGCACCCGGTACGCGGACGGCAGCATCTGCGGGTTCTGTCTGACGCCGAAGATCACAATATATCTGTCGAAGAATGTGCTGATCTATCGCATCAGATCAGCGACCTGCTGGACAGCTATCCGCACGATTTCCCTGATTACCGCTTAGAGGTATCCTCACCGGGTCTGAATCATCCGTTAAAAAAATGGCAGTTCGAGAAAAATGTGGGGCGTTCAGTTGAAGTGCGCTACCAAGAGGAAGGCAAGCAGGTTGTTTTCAAAGGTGAACTGACCAAGGTGATGAAAGATTCTTTTGCAGTAAATTTCGGGGAACATATCCGCGAATTTGCCTTTGACATAGACAATTCTGTATTCGTGATACCGAGCTTGAAATAAAATTTGCAGGATCAAGCTGCACTGTTGCTTATAATGAAAGAAGGGAATTACACATCAGGAGGAGAGACAGATGAGTTGGGTAATTAGAGGTCTGACACCATGAACCACGATATAGTGGATGCCATTTCGTATTTAATCCGCGAGAAACAGATTGAAAAACACGCCTTCCAGGAGATCATTGAAAGCGTCTTTCTATCTATTCTGAAGAAAAAATTCGGTTCTTCAGATAATTTCGACGTTATCTTCAATCTGGAGAAGGGTGACATTGAGATCTATTGCGAGAAGGAGATCGTTCCAGATGACGGCATCGAAGACCCGGTAACTCAGGTTGCTCTTTCAGACGCGCAGAAGGTTGACGGCGATTTTGAAGTTGGTGAAGATTTCGTAGAAATAATAGATTACAGGACTTTCGGTCGGCGATTGATCACTGCGGCTAAACAAAACTTAGCCCAAAAAATCAAGGAAGTGGAGAAAGATAACATCTTCCGTGAATTTACCGAACGCAAGGGCGAGGTCATTTTAGGCGACGTTCATCAGATTAACCGACATGAAATCCGCATAAACGTAGATAAAACCGAAGTTGTCATGCCGCGTGACGAGGCGATATACAATGAAAGATATCGCCGCGGTGACACGGTGCGCGCCATAATCAAAGATGTGGCCAGAACGCCTAAGGAACCTTTAATTATCGTCAGTCGAGCGGACGTCAGTTTTATTCGCCGGTTGTTCGAAATTGAAGTTCCTGAGATATACGACGGCATCGTGGAGATCCGCAGGATCGTCAGAGAACCGGGAGACCGGACGAAGATTGCAGTGGAATCCAACGATAAGCGTATCGATCCTGTAGGAGCTTGCGTTGGCTTAAAAGGTGTACGCATTCAGGCAATCGTGCGTGAACTCAACAATGAAAAGATAGATATAATTCACTGGAATGAAGAGCGTAGTTTATTGATCCATCGAGCGCTGGCGCCGGTCACTCCTTTAGAACTCATTCCCGACGAAGAGAACAGAAGGATCATGGCCGTCATACCGGACGACCAGATGTCCATGGCTATCGGACGGAAGGGTCAGAATATCAGGTTAGCATCTTTGCTTGTAGGCGTCAACATCGAACCGATCAAAGAGTCCGATTTCTACGAGGAGGAAGAACTCCCCATAGATGAAATCGAAGGATTAAGCGATTCTGTCAAAGGAAAGCTTAAAACCGCAGGCTACGACAACGCCGAACAGGTATTAGACGCTGGTAAAGAGAAATTACTTGAAATCAGCGGAGTTGGTGAGGCTATTGCCAATAAAATACTGGAAGCTTTAACAGTATATTACGAAGATTAGATTTGAACTTCCCGTACATTTAAGAGGTTCGTTTGCCAAAGTATAAAATCTACAAAATCGCCAAAGAATTAAATTTAGCCAGTACCACCATTATCGAGCACCTCGATAGTATGGGGCATTCTGTGCCCAAAGGGCACATGAGCACAATTGATGAAGAACTCTATCATGAGGTGTTAAAGAAATTCGATCGAGCTCTCTACCAGGAATTGCAGGATGAGGCAAAACCCGATAAAGTCCTGGAACGCCGCAAGATTTCTGAGCGAGCGCGGGAAGAAGAACTCGAAAAAATTCTATCTGAAACGGCTGAGATCAGTATCGAGCATGAACCGGAACCGGAAGAAGTTCCGGAAAAGGAAATTGTAGAGGAACAACCTCCTGAAAAACCGGAAATCAAGAAAGAGGTTGATGATGTCGATGATACTGCCAAAACCAAAGCTGTAACTAAAGAGAAGAAAAAGAAGAAACCTGAAAAGCAGCCTGAACCCACAGAGAGCGTAGCGCAACCGGTTGAAGCAGCACCTGAAGAGAAGAAAGAAGCTGAAGCAGATAAGAAAAAAGCAGAGAAAGGAAAGAAGAAGAAAGATTCGCCGATGCCCGGCACATTTGAAGCGTTGATGGCGGATGCTAAAACAGACGATATGGTGGCGCGAGCGCGCGAATTAGCGCGTAAGCGAGACGCCAAAGAAGAAGGCGTGGCACCTGAACCTGCAAAAAAACGCCACAAGCGAAAGAAGAAGGAACTAACGGAAGAAGAGCTGACGGTTGAAAAGGCAGTCGAACGTGCCAAAAAGACCGCACTGGAACGAAAGAAGGCAAAGAGAGAAGCACCCAAGGCGAAAGCTGCAAAGGAAAAACCAGCAGAAGCCGCTCCAAGCAAACGAAGCAGGCGTAGGCGTAGAAGCAAAAAGGCAAGAGTTGATCAGAAGGTTGTCGACGCATCGATCAAGCAGACGCTGGCTTCTATGGAAGAGAAGAAACCACGCAAACGCCGCCGTAAAGTTCAAGACGTTGGCGAGGTGTTGGAGGATGAAAACGTCCTCAAGGTGATGGAATTTATACCCACTAATGATCTAGCTGCGCTCTTGGATGTTCCCGTTTCTGAATTGATCAGAAAATGCCTCGATATGGGTTTACAGGTAACCATAAACCAGCGGTTAGACCGTGATGCAATCGAACTTTTAGTGGGGGATTACGGATATGATATTGAATTTATAAGTGAATTTGACGGCGTTGAAGAAGTCATAGAGGAGGAAGAGGAAGCGGAGGAAAATCTGAAACCGAGACCTCCTGTGGTGACCGTTATGGGACACGTCGATCATGGAAAAACTTCGCTATTGGACCACATTCGGAAATCGAATATCGTCGCGGGAGAATCCGGAGGAATAACTCAGCATATAGGCGCATATTCCGTAACTTACCAGAATAAACCAATCACGTTCTTAGATACTCCCGGTCATGAAGCTTTTACAGCCATGCGTGCCCGCGGTGCTCATGTTACCGATTTAGTTGTCCTGGTAGTAGCTGCTGATGATCACGTTATGCCCCAAACTACTGAAGCCATAAATCATGCGAAAGCTGCTGGTGTTCCCATAATTATCGCCATCAACAAGGTTGATAAACCGACCGCAGACCCAGACCTTATCCGTAGAGAGCTTTCTGAGAAGGATATTTTAGTAGAGGAATGGGGTGGTAAATATCAGTGTGCTTTAGTATCCGCCAAGAGCGGAGACGGTATAGAAAATCTATTAGAAGAGATTACACTGGCTGCAGAGGTGTTGGATCTGAAGGCAAATCCAGACCGTAATGCGCGGGCAATAATCATTGAATCACGTTTGGATAAAGGAAGGGGACCACTTGCTACAGTCCTAGTACAACAGGGCACGCTAAAGCTCAGCAACAACTTCGTCGGAGGAGCATACGCTGGACGAGTCAAAGCGCTCTTTGATGAATATGGGAAGAAGATCAAGAAAGTTGGTCCCGGTTTCCCCGTGCAGGTTTTGGGATTTGACGGCACGCCTCAGGCAGGTGAATCCTTCTTATGTCTTGACAGCGAGAAGGAAACCAAAGCCATCTCTCTGAAACGGCAAGCTCTACAACGTGAACAAGCGTTTAAGCAGATTCGAGTGTTAAGCTTAGAAGGGTTATCAGCACAGATTAAAAGCGGTGAAGTGCGGGAACTACCGTTAATCATAAAAGGGGACGTCAATGGATCGGTGGAAGCCCTGAGTGATTCACTGATGAAGCTGAATTCCGAAGAGGTCGGCGTCAACATCATTCATCGCGGCGTGGGCGCTATAACGGAAACCGACGTTAACTTAGCCGCCGCTTCATCAGCTTTGATCATCGGTTTTATGGTGCATCCCAATCTCAAATCCCGCGAAGTGGCGACACAGGAAAGCGTTGAAATCAGAGTGTACCGGATAATTTATGACGTAATCAATGACGTCAAGGCAGCGCTTGAGGGAATGTTAGCGCCGGACGTATCCGAGAAAAACGTCGGCACTCTGGAGGTACGCCAGACCTTCAAGGTTCCCAAGTTAGGCATGATAGCGGGATGTTACGTGCAAGCTGGGAAAATTGAACGGAACAGCCGCGTGAGGTTGATCAGAGACGGTCAAGAAGTCTATGAAGGTGAAGTCTGTTCGTTGAAACGCTTCAAGGATGACGCTAAAGAGGTAAAAGAAGGCTTCGAATGCGGCGTGGGGATTCAAAATTTCAACGACATGAAAGAGAGTGACGTGATCGAGGTTTACGAACTTGTCGAAACCAAGAGAACGTTAGCATGAGCCGCCGCCGTTGGGGAGATCCATTAGCTAAAACCCCCGGGCGTCGGCAGGCTCGGGTTAACGATCTGTTACGCCGCCAGATTGGAAATATCCTGCAGAAAAAGTTTTCAGATGACATTGGTGCGATGGTAACTGTAACTGAAGTGCGCACCAGCGGTGATCTCAGGCATGCGCGGACTTTTGTATCCATATACGCAGATAAACCTCAGCAAGAAGCAGCTATCCGGAAGCTTCAAAACATCCGTCAGAAGCTGCGCCAGATATTAGCTGGTGAAATTTCATTAAAATATGTGCCTTCTCTTGAATTTATCATAGATGAATCTACAGAACGCGCACAACGCATAGAAGATTTGCTGCAAAGGGATGACTCTGAAGACCCCACAGAATGATTCATTTTCCGCACTGGCGAAGGAGTTTAGAGATCGGTTAAAAGGTCAGCAGGATATTTTGGTAACCACTCATACTTCGCCTGATGGGGATGGTGTGGCATCCGCATTGGCGGGGGTAGAGATATTAAGACTCTTAGGAAGTGAAGCCGTTTTTTGTTTATCAGGTGATATTCCTGAAAGGTACAAATTTCTTCCCGGTTCGGATCGTGTAATAAACTGGGACATTAGCAGAGATAAAAAAAGAACGCGGGCGTTGGTTGTTGATTGTGGCAGCTATGCGAGAATTGGCGCTCTGACGGACGCCATCAGCCCCGACGCTGAATTGATTGTGGTGGATCACCATGCTGATAATACGCGCTTCGGTCAGCTTAACATCATCCACCCGGAATGCGCATCCACAACGCAAATTCTGTTCAAATTGATACGAGAATTGGAGTTACCGGTTGATAAGAAGCTTGCCGATCTGCTCTTTACGGGTTTATTGACCGATACCGGTGGATTTCGTTTTTCCAATGCTGATGAGGAGGCTTTTTCCACTGCAACGGAACTGGTTAAGTTTGGGGCTCACCCCCATAAGATTGCTGAAGAGGTCTATTCCAGCAATTCACTGAAAAGCATTAACATATTAAGTGATGCTCTGAGATCGCTGGAATTACACGCCAACGGCCGAGTCGCCTTGATGACAGTCAAGAATGTTAATGCGGATGAGGAACCGGAAGATTTATCAGATTATGCTCTTTGGATTAAAGGTGTTCAAGCTTCCGCGCTTTTCAGATTGCAGGATAAGTTGTCTCGCGTGAGTTTGCGCAGTCGCGGCTCTGTAAAGGTTGATTCCATTGCTCACAGTTTTGGCGGAGGGGGACATCCTAAAGCTGCCGGTTTTACGATTACCGACGACTCGGAAGTAGTAAAAACACAAGTGATCAAAGCGCTGAGTGAAGAGGTTGATAAGAGATATCCCCATACCGCTAACCAGGAATGATTCTTTAGATAGTATCGATTTCGAAGCTGGAGCAGCGCTTCTCATAGATAAACCCAAAGGTATCACTTCATTCGGAGTGGTGCAGCGCGTACGATCATTAATTGGGATACGCAAGGTCGGTCACACTGGAACGCTTGATCCCCTGGCTACCGGCCTCTTGATCCTGTTGACCGGCAAGGCAACGCGCAGTCAGAATCACTTCATGAGTCTGGATAAGGAATATCTGGCTACTATTCTACTGGGTATGATGACTGACACCTGGGATATGGATGGAAAAATAGTTGCAGAAGCGCCGGTTCCCAGTACAACAAAGGACCGCCTGATTCAACTTATCAATGAGCGATTTGTGGGCACTTTCAAACAGATGCCGCCGGCATTCTCAAGCATTAAGCAAAATGGTGTACCCAGCTACAAGCGCGCTCGCAAAGGGCAACAGGTAAAATTGGATCCTCGTCAGGTTACACTCCATAACTTTTCCATAGAAGAATGGAGTCCTGAAGAATTTACTATAAGATTGGATTGTTCCAGCGGTTTCTATGTACGCTCATTGGCTCACGATATAGGTGAAGCTATTGGCTGCGGCGGAACCCTGAAATCACTAATACGCAAGCGCATAGATACATATCAAGTTGATGACGCACTCACATTGGGTGAGCTGGCTGCCAAGATCAAACGATGACAGAACCCTTCGATATTCACACTGATAATATCTTCAATCCGGACAAATCCGGTCCTGCGGTAACCACAGTCGGGACTTTCGATGGCGTCCATTTAGGTCATAGGAAGATACTTGGGGAGTTAAGCAGTGGTTCAGGGCAGGAAATGATCCGAACTGTGGTAACTTTTGAACCTCACCCGCAGAACATGATGCGAAAGAGACCTGGAATCGTTCCCATAATCACCGACACCGAACAGAAGGTCAGATTGCTTCGCAGAGAAGGCGTTGATCGTGTGTTAATCTTAAAATTCACCGAAGAGTTAGCGAAACTATCCGCAGAAGATTTCTTAAAGCAGATACTATTAGGAAAGCTGAACTCAAAGAAATTGGTAGTGGGCTTCAATCATGCCTTTGGTGAAGGGCGCAAAGGAACGTGCGAATTCTTGAGAAGTGTTAAGGAAAAATACGGATTTGAACTGAAAGTGGTGGAGCCGCATTTTGTCGGCGAGGAGACAGTGAGTTCTTCCAAGATCCGTAACGCTCTTATGAGCGGTGAAATAGAGAAGACCAACGCATTTTTGGGCAGACCCTACTGTTTGCGCGGAATCGTGATTCCCGGCGAAGGTAGAGGCAGGCAATTAAACTTCCCTACTGCGAATATAGAACCGATCCCCAAGCACAGATTGATACCGAAGTATGGTGTTTACGCCGCCGCTGTGCGACACAATCACACAGTCTATCCGGGAATGCTCAACATCGGCGTCAAACCCACTTTCGGCGGAAAGGATCTGTCAATAGAGATCCACTTGATAGGCTTTAGCGGTGAACTGTACGGTGAGGTTATCACCTTGCAATTTTTGCAGTATCTACGATCCGAGAGGAAATTCGATAATTCGGATGAACTCACCCAACAGTTAACCAAGGATAAAGAGGACAGCTTGCAGGCTTATCATCACCACAAGAGTGAAGACCTGCAGGTAGAGAAATTCTGTTAAAAATGAAATAATATAAACAACTTTCAGGATAACGATGCCAGTTACACAGGAAACAGTCAAAGAGATAGTTAAGGAATTCGGCAGCAATGCGCAGGACACTGGTCGGACAGAGGTTCAGGTCGCCATTTTGACCACTCACATCAATGATCTGACAAAGCACTTGAAAAATCATAACAAGGATCATCATACCAGACGCGGTCTGTTGAAAATGGTCGGACGGCGCAGGCGATTGCTGGATTACCTGGCAAAAAAAGACCTGGAACGCTATCGCGCGATCATAAAGAAATTAAACCTACGCCGGTAAGGTCACAATAGAATTATCTATAACTGATTGAAACCCGGACAAACGCCTGTGAAAGATACAGGCAGTGGAGAATTTATGAGCTACTCAGAAGAGATTACCATTGGCGGACGCACGCTTTCCATCGAGATAGGAAAAGTAGCCAATCAGGCGAACGGCGCAGCCTGGGTGCGGTACGGAGATACCATTGTATTAGCCGCCGTAACGTCACAACGAGATCCAATTGAATCAGATTTTCTGCCGTTGACGGTGGATTATAGAGAGAAAATGTACGCTTCGGGAAAGATTCCCGGCGGTTTCTTCAAGCGTGAAGGAAGGCCTTCAGAATCGGAAACTTTGGTATCTCGCTTGATTGACCGCCCCATCCGTCCTCTGTTCCCCAAGGACTACAGGTGCGAAACTCAGGTACTGTTGAACGTTTATTCGGCGGATATGGAGTGTCTGCCTGACATGGTCGCGGCTATTGCCGCTTCAGCCGCCTTGACGGTTTCCGATATTCCTTTCGATGGGCCTGTAGCCTTAGTGCGTGTCGGATTGATAGACGGTCAGTTTATCTTAAATCCGTCTTTCGATCAGATTGAGAAATCAGAGATCGAGCTAGTGGTTGCGGGCAGTTATGACGCTATCACCATGGTTGAAGGTGGCTGCAAGGAAATCAGCGAAGAGCGGATGATCGAAGCTATTGAGTTCGCGCATACTGCTATACGCGAAATCATCGAAGTACAGAAACGGTTGGCTGAGAAGCTGAATGTTGCCAAGCGCGAACATCTATCGATCGAATATCCCGAAGGGTTGGAAAAGGACGTCAAGAATATCGCCGACCCGGAAATTGGAAGGATCTGTCGTATTACGGATAAATCGGAGAGGAAAACGGCCAGGAAAGAGGTAAAAGAAAAGATCCTCACAGAACTTGAAGAGAAATATCCGGAGTGCGAGTCGTTTATGAAAGAGATCTATAGCGATCTCTTTACGGCTGAAGTGCGGCGCATGATGCTGGAAGAAAAGAAACGCCTTGATGGCCGCGGATATGATGACATCCGCCCAATCAGCATCGAATTGGGTCTGTTACCACGCGCACATGGATCGGCACTGTTCACCAGAGGTCAAACTCAGTCGTTGGGTGTAATTACCCTGGGTACTAAACAAGATGAACAGCGCATCGATGGACTTGCAGAAGATTTCTTCCGGCGCTTCATCTTTCACTATAACTTCCCACCTTTCTCAACAGGTGAAGTCAAGAAGTTCTTAGGCACAGGGCGACGCGAAGTCGGGCATGGTAACTTAGCTCATCGTGCGCTTCAGTTTATAGTACCGGCCTGGGACACCTTTCCCTATACCCTCAGAGTCGTATCGGAAATCTTAGAATCCAACGGATCCTCTTCAATGGCTTCCGTCTGTTCCGGTTCCTTGGCTATGATGGCGGCTGGCGTTCCCACCACCCAGCATGTAGCTGGTATCGCCATGGGATTAGTTATGGATGGCGACCAAACCGCTATTTTGACGGACATTTTGGGTGACGAAGACCACCTTGGCGATATGGATTTCAAAGTGGCTGGCACCAGAAACGGCATAACTGCTATCCAGATGGACATCAAGATCAAAGGCTTAAGTCCTGCGCTCATGAGCGAAGCATTGGGGAAAGCCCAGAACGCTCGTTTCCGCATTCTGGACATAATGGAAGAAGCCATTTCAGAGCCGCGACCTGAACTATCGGATTATGCACCCCGCATCCTCTCCGTACAGGTTCCCGTCGATGAAATCGGAACAGTTATAGGACCCGGAGGCAAGATGATCCGTGAGATAACTGAGAAGAGTGGCGCAAAAGTTGACATAATGGATGACGGTAAGGTAAATATCGCTTCGGTCGATGCTGAATCCGGAGAGATGGCCAGGAAGATGGTACTGCGCTTGATCGAAGCGCCGGAACCTGGCAAGAATTACACGGGAACCGTCAGGAAAGTCACGGACTTCGGGGCTTTTGTGGAGATACTACCCGGTAAAGATGGTCTGCTGCACATCAGTGAAATTGCCAAGGGACGCATAGATAGAGTCACTGATGAAATTGATGTCGGCGATGAGATTGAAGTAAAGCTGCTATCTGTCGATAGGCAGGGCAAGATGGACCTATCACGCAGAGCTGTCCTCATGGAACAGGATGGAGAGTTACCCAGCGATAAGCCTTACACTCGTAACCGGCCAGACCGTCCAAGCGGTCGGGATAACCGGGGGGGTGGGCGTGATCGGAGGGATCGCAACCGCAGAGATGGTGGACGATTTAGTGGTGGGGGTGGCCGGCGTGACTAAAGCCGTATACAAGAAGACCATCACCGATGATCAACTCACGATTGTATCTGAGAGAATTCCCGGCGTTCGTTCTGTTGCCGTGGGCATCTGGGTAAATACCGGATCCATGTATGAGACGGACAACCAGGCTGGTATTTCCCACATGCTGGAACACATGGTGTTCAAGGGAACCAGCCAGCGCAGCGGACTTGAAATCGTTCAAACCATTGAAGGCGTGGGCGGGCATATCAATGCTTTTACGTCAAAAGAGCTCACCTGCTTCTACGTGCAGGTGTTGGACAACCACCTGGACTTAGCTCTTGACGTCCTCTGTGGCTTGTTAGTATCACCCAAATTAGCAGAGGATGACGTAGCGCGGGAGAAGTTAGTCATAGCGGAAGAGATCAGGCATTACGAGGATTCTCCGCATGACCTGATTTTCGACTACTTTGCTCGTACACTGCATGGCGAGCACCCACTGGCGCGTCCCATCATGGGTACGGTGGAATCGGTTGCGGGGATATCGCAGGGGATGCTGCGCAGTTACCTGGATAATAACTACCCCAGCAACCGTACGGTAGTAGCTGCGACGGGAAATCTAGATCACGATTTCCTGCTGGAGGAAATCCAGAAACGATTGAAGCTGAAAAAGAGCACGAAAGATAATGGTTTCCCACCTATAGAGTATCCTAAGCCCCGTGTTGACCGCATTACCAGACCGGTGCAGGGTGTGCACATCTGCACTGGCACGCATGGAATCAGTTATTCCGACCCGAAAAAATTCGCTGCACTGACGCTGTCGAATATTTTGGGCGGAGGCATGAGTTCACGACTATTCCAGCGGATCAGGGAGAAGGAAGCATTAGCGTATTCCCTCTTCAGTTTTCTGGAATCACTGCGCGACACCGGCGTCTTCGGAGTGTACTTAGGCACGGATCCGGCCAAGTTGGATCATACCTTGGGTGTGCTGGAAGAGGAATACACCCGCATCAACGTTGATGGCATCCCTGCGGAAGAATTGACTCGTGTGAAGGAGCAGTTGAAGGGTAATTTGATCTTAGGTTCCGAAGGAACTTCAGGGAGGATGTTCCGCTTAGCCAAGCTTGAGATCTACCTGAATAGATTTCTCACACTGGATGAAACGATTCATCTAATAGAAGCAGTTACGGAAGAAGGCATAATGGAGATAGCCCATAATTTCCTGAAAAAAGAAAACCAATATACGGCGATTATTCTGCCCAAGGAGGAAGTATAAATGATCATCGGTGTACCGAAAGAGATAAAAGCCAACGAAAACCGAATCGCTCTGCAGCCGGTGGGAGCGGAAATGCTCAGTCAGCGCGGGCATCAGGTTTTAGTTGAAGAAGATGCCGGTCTGGGCAGCGATTTTTCCAACGATGAATATCGTCACGCCAGTGCTGAGATATTAAGTACAGCGGAAGAGGTCTTTTCCCGTGCTGACATGATCATCAAGGTGAAGGAACCGTTAGCTTCGGAATATAAACTGATCAAGAAGGATCAGGTTCTGTTTACATACTTCCATTTTGCGGCATCTAAAGAGTTGACCAAGGCTATGATAGATTCAGGCGCTGTGTGCATAGCCTATGAAACGATGGAAAGTCCCGACGGTTCATTACCGCTTTTGGTTCCCATGAGTGAGGTAGCTGGAAGAATGGCTACTCAGGAAGGAGCGAAATACTTGGAAGAAGCCCAGGGCGGGCGCGGAGTATTGTTAGGCGGCGTTCCGGGTGTTGCTCCCGGGGAAGCGGTTGTTTTAGGCGGTGGAATCGTGGGTACGAACGCTGCTAAGATGGCTGCCGGACTGGGCGCACACGTTACCATATTGGATATCAACTTGGACCGTCTGCGTTACTTAGACGACGTTATGCCTGCCAATGTCGATACATTGGCTTCCAATCCCGCTAATATCCGTTCTTCCATCGCCAAAGCTGATCTTCTCATTGGTGCGGTTCTAATTCCGGGCGCCAAAGCTCCGCATCTGGTAACTAAAGGGATGTTAAAGTTAATGAAGAAGGGCGCGGTAATCGTGGATGTGGCGGTCGATCAGGGTGGCTGCATTGAAACCTGCAAGCCCACGACACACTCAGAGCCGACATACGCAATCGAAGGCGTGGTGCATTACTGCGTGGCAAACATGCCGGGAGCCGTTCCTCATACTTCCACAATTGCGTTGACGAATGCCACTCTCCCCTACGCAGTTGAAATCGCCGATAAAGGTTATGTGAAAGCTGCTGGTGAAAGCTGTGAGATCCTCACCGGAATCAACGTGCTGAAAAACAAAATAACCTACAAAGGTGTAGCGGACGCTTTCAACCTATCCTACACACCTGTTGAGGACGTTCTCTGACAAGCATGGAAGAAATTCCGGTAAAAATAACCAGACTAAGAGGCAAACGCTGGCCCTTACCGGCACCGGCTACACCTCTTTCTGCCGGGCTGGACCTATATGCGGACATTGGTGACCCGATGAGCTTAGAACCCGGTCAAACAAATGCCATTCCGACCGGCATTGCCATTGCGTTACCAAACGGTTGGGAAGCTCAGGTCAGGCCGCGTTCGGGGCTGGCATTGGAGCATTCCATAGGTATGTTGAACGCACCGGGAACCATCGATGCGGATTACCGGGGGGAAATAAAAGTGCTGTTGACGAATTTCGGGAAAGAACCATTCACGTTAAAGCCCGGCGCCAGAATTGCTCAATTGGTCTTGAGCCAAGCATATCATCCTCGCTGGATAGAGTTGGATGATTTGCCACTGAGCGATCGAGGCGATGGGGGTTTTGGGCATACGGGCTCCTGAATCTTTTGCATGCAGGGAGGGATAATTTCTGAAAACGCCTACCATGTATGTACCGGGTGCTGCTCAGTACCCGCGCATTTTGACCTACCATGAAGTAAGCCGCCGATTCCATCTTGGAATCAACAACGTCTCCCCCAATAGCTTTCGAAAACAGATAGAATTTATCAAAGAATCCGGTCTCAAGTTCGCGAAACTTAAAGGTCTTCGCGATAGCAGCGGCAAAGATAAGATATGCATAACTTTCGATGATGGTTACCAATCGTTTTACGATGAAGTCTTCCCCACCCTGATAGAAGAAAAAATACCGGCGACGTTATTCATTATCACCGATTATATCGGCAGGACGAACGATTGGGACATCACCTTCGGTATCAACAGACGCCGCCACCTGAATTGGGATATGATCAGGGAAATTTCTGATCAAGGTATTGAAATAGGATCGCACAGCCGCACGCACCGGGATCTGACGCGCATCTCATCAGAAACGGCACATAGCGACCTTCTTGAATCTAAAACAGTTCTCGAAGAGGGACTTGGCAGGGAAGTAACTTCATTGGCACTTCCCTTTGGTGCGGCTTCATTTGATCTGATTACTATCGCCCGCCAATGCGGATACCAGGAGATATGCGGCGGCGTTCCAGGTATTAAAGGTCCCTTTTCGGGAGTATTACCCCGGTTTCCGGTTTACCGGTGGGACCGCAATAAAGCTCTGATCCACAAACTGGAAATGAATCTATTTGAGATCACCCGCTTAGGCGCGCTTCACGCCTGTTCAAACGTCACCCGGGTAATGAAGACGAAATAGCGTAAATTGTGGGGATTTCAGGCTAAAATATCCCATAAATCCTTCTGTCAAAAATGACTTGCGATGTGATTGTTTTTTGGTTATATTAAGCTGACCTTATCTTCGAGTATCACAAGTGAAATCCGATAAGCTCTACTACACGATTGGGGAAGTCGGCAAGATAGCAGGATTGCCCACATCCGTACTGCGTTTCTGGGAAACTGAATTCGAGGGTCTTAGACCTCATCGAAACCGGTCGGGGAAGCGTCTGTATAAACAGGCGGAAATTGACGGCGTTCTGCAGATAAAGAAGCTGCTTTACGAGGACCGTTTCACCATTGAAGGCGCGCGCAGCTTCTTAAAACAGAATCGTAGTAGTGAAGGTTCCGATAGTCAGAACGGGGCATCGGTTCAGGATAAGATGAAAGTAACGGCAGAAGAGATCAAGCAGGATATCGAGGATATTCTCGATATATTGGATAAATAATTTCGGGGCGTAGCGCAGTCCGGTAGCGCACATGACTGGGGGTCATGTGGTCGCTGGTTCAAATCCAGTCGCCCCGACAAGTAACATCTATATGACTGTAGTCTGTGGTCGCTGGTTCCTCCGTGGGAGTCCCCATGGGAAAATCCAGTCGCCCCGACAAGTAACATTCGCATGACCGGGGGGCATGTGGTCGTCCCGCTCCGGCGGGATGAATTGACGCTTCCCGTCACTCCATTGTAAACGGGAGTCCAGTTTCATAGGGGATTGAGTACATCAACTGACGGACTTAATCCACCCCCACTCTACACCACCCCTTCCACCTGTTCATGAGCGTGATAGCTGGAACGCACCAGCGGTCCTGCTTCCACGTGATCGAAACCCATTTCCATACCGATTTCAGCTAACCTTTTAAATTCATCAGGATGAACGTAGCGAACCACAGGGTGGTGCGACCTGGTGGGCTGCAGGTATTGACCCAGAGTCAGCAGGCGGCAGTGGCTGTCAACTATATCCCGGAAAACCTCGATCAATTGCGCTTCGGTTTCCCCCAAACCCAGCATCAAACCGGTTTTGGTGCGCAGACCGGATGAGGCTGCCTTGCGCAAAACACTCAACGAACGGTTATAATGGCTTTTAGGACGTACGTCCGGATACAGATCAGGTACGGTTTCCAGGTTGTGGTTGAGGACGTCTGGCAAAGCAGCAAAGATCGTTTGCAGCGCTTCTACCCTGCCCTGCAGATCGGAAATCAGCACTTCCACCAGGCAGCCGGGCGCGGCAGCGCGAATCTGTTCTATGGTTGAGGCAAAATGAGACGCTCCACCATCGGAAAGATCGTCTCTGGTGACGGAAGTAATGACGGCATATTGCAAACCCAGCGCTTTAACCGACTGAGCGACGCGGCGGGGTTCGTCGGGATCGGGGGGCGATGGTTTGCCGCTGGTAATAGCGCAGAAGGAACAGTTGCGGGTGCAGTGATCGCCCAGTATCATGAAGGTGGCGGTGCGGTTGTTCCAGCATTCGCTTAAGTTTGGACAGCGAGCCGAACTGCAGACCGTATTCAGATCCTGCGAGCGGATCAGAGAATGCACTTCAGCGAAGGTCTCACCGGAAGGCAGCTTTACTTTCAACCAGTCAGGTTTTTTGTCGGTCATTTTCATGATTCAAGCGGATAAGCAGTATATTATACGAAACTTATCGGCGGGAGTCAAGCCTCCCTGCGAAGAAATTCCTGATGGTGATGCTTGACAAACGGAGATTGAAGATGTATATTTAAAGTTTCAAACACGGTGCGGATAGCTCAGTTGGTTAGAGCGCCTGACTGTGGCTCAGGAGGTCGGGGGTTCAAATCCCCTTTCGCACCCAGCTTATAAGATTGGTAATATGTGACTTAACCCTTTCCCCCTATCGGGATAATAAAACCTTTCAGTATCGTTGAAGCTAATTTGTACATAAAATCGTTCTATCTTTCGAAGTTAGTTTGAAGAGGAGGAAAAATGAACTTGTTAAGGATTAATGTAGCAACTGTACTGGTGATAATTCTCGTTGGTACTTTTGCAATGGCCCAGACAGTTGATATCTACGGGCAGACGCGCATATATGCTGGCAATCCATCAGTTGGTGTCGGCATTAACGGGATAACAGTCTTGCTTTACGATGAAATGCAAACAGTGCTATACACCGATGTTACGCACACTGATTCGGCTTTCATGATTCAGCACAATCTAACCTCCCCACATGGGATTTATTACTTCGATGATGTCCCTTACAGGTTGGATTACTGGGTTGAAATAATTTGCCCAGAAGGTTATGTAATGGCGACCGATCCCCAGCAAGGGTCATGGTGGAACTCTAATCCGCGGGAATTAAGGGACGATTTCTATAACTGCTTCCTTTTACTGCCTAATGCGCCCGGTACGATAGGTTTCTGGAAGCATCAGGCAACTGTAGCGGTTACAGGCAGAGGTCATGCTCAGGTTCCTCCCGATGAATTGCAGGCTCTGCTGGAAGCCGTTTTCGACCAGTTTGATGGTGCTGATTACTTCCCTGTTGAAGGAGTTTCTTCTGTTGGAGGAAGCCCTCTCACTCCGGAGAATATGCTCGATACTTTCAACTTGCCAAATGGTGGGTCCGCAGGAATGTTCAATAAGGCGAAGAAGCAACTCCTGGCACTGGTATTAAATGTAGTGGCTGAATATGTTTCCGTCTACCAGGTTATCAGTGAAGATGATCGTACGGTCAATGAAGCTATAGCCTTCGGAGCCGACATGATCACCAGCAGTGGATCGGCGATCAGTGACGCCAAAGATGCCATGGACATGATCAACAATGGAATGATGGTTCCGGCCGGCTTGATTCCTGATGGATATGAAATGATTAGTTATGGAAACGGACCCGGTTCTTACCGGTTGGACGGATTTATGCCCGATCCCTTCCTGTTTACCAATCACCCCAATCCCTTCAACCCAACCACAACTATAACCTTCGCTCTGCCTGAGATTTCTCTGGTTAACTTGAGAGTCTTCGATCTGCAGGGTCGTCTGGTGAATGAGCTGGTAAACGGTATGAGGGATGCCGGTATTCACGAAGTGACCTTTGATGCCTCTAACCTGACCTCAGGGCTGTACTTCTACCGCATCGAAGCGGGTGATTTCAGTTCGGTGAAGAAGATGATGCTGGTGAAGTAGGATTCAGAAGACAGAAGTAAGAAGATAAAACAAACGATCCCGCCGTAGCGGGATCGTTTTAATTAATACTCTGGATTCCGGAGCAAGCCCGCCTATGGCGAACAAGCCTGGAATGACATCACGAAACGGTCAACGATTCACGGTAAACGGTAAACGGATTTACTTCACCACCACCATCTAAAATAAACTCAACTTTTATCTTCCTTCCCAACAAGTATCGGTGGTATGGAAGGTAAGGTGAAATATGGAGCGAATTTATTATATACTCGACCTAACTTCTGGACTTTCTGCGCTCCTTTGGAAACGAAATTGAGTGCTTTTCTGATTCGAGAATTTTCATCTTTAAGGTTGTCAATAAATTCGCTGATTCGATCCTGTGTTCCTGCCGGTAGTTCTTTTTCACCCTCTGAAGCTGCTTTTTCCAATTCCGAAAATGCTTTCTCAGCTTTTTCCAACTCGTTTCTTAACCGCTTCTTCTCGCCTTCATCTTTGATTTCTATCTCAGCTTCATCTAAGATATCTCCCTTCAGGTTTCCCAATAAGCCCTGTACATTTTTTACTTCCTGGTGCATTTCAACCGTTTGCTGCTGAGTAACAGTCTGTTCTACCTGCTGCGTTACATTCTGCTGTGGACTTACAACATTACTGATATTGAAAATATTCTTCCGTTCATCCATGGTTCTTTTTAACCTCTCCTCTATTTCATCCATATTGAACACACTGCCGACCAGATCGGCGATTGGCATTTTCTCGGTGCTCTTACGACAGTCGATCTTAGTCTTCCCCTTGTTCAGGTAGGTCTCTATATCGCCATAATCGAAGAAGTAGGGCGTCTCTGCAATCGCGCACTCAGCACAATGGCAGGGCACCATTTCGGCATAGGGAAGATTTGGGAATGAGCTATTCTGGATCTTTTTTATCTCCTCGCGTATCAACGTCAACAGATCCTTGCGGCCGTTGGGCGTTCCGGTCAGCCTGATTTCGATTACCTTCAACCCCTCCTTTACGGTCTTCTGCTCGATAACCTGAGCATTTGCCCCGTCTTTATTGAGCACCACTCCCTCGTTCCATACATTCTCCTGATCCGCATATTCGTGCATACGAACGATCAGGCGGCTGACGATGCCTTCCGGCATAAATGGATACTGAAAGCGAAACAGCAGATTGTCCTTACTATCCCAGGGATATTCCGGCTTCTGAGGCGATAAGAGCAGAGGAACGATGTAATCATCCTCTGTATCCGGCAGTTTATAACAGAGCTCAAAATTGTCCTTCAGCATCAATCGCAGCAGATTAGCTCTCTCCTCGAAATCGTACCCTTTCTCACTCCAGATTCTATCGACGTGGGACTTTTTGATAAAACCAAAACTTTTTTCAACCTCCTTGTTGGCTAAAACCGAGTAGATGGCATCGACAGTCCAGTTAGGATCCAGGAACAGGGTGTCGCATAGGTTCTCATCTTCACCGAAATGCAGCACTATACCTAAAAGGTGAAAGTACCGCAACAGTAACGTCTGGTCTTCCTCTTTCTCAATATCGAAATTCCTGCAGATATCAAAATACTCACTTATGCGAATGTGCTTTTCACCCATTCTATTCTGCAGTTCTCTGCGGACGTCCACCCAGCGCGCCGGGACCTTCTCCCCGATGTGTTCAAGTGTACTGATTTTCTTCTGTACTGCCTTTATAAGAACGTCAAACCTGCCATCGGACATATCTGCTAAGTTGACGTCAAATCTCTGCAGGTTGAGATCGGGAAACAAGCCCTTATACTTCTTCTCATCATATATGAAGGACGGTATGAAGTCGATGTCAATCTCATTGAACAGGGTGACGACGGGGCTGTTTGTGCATAGAACGTTTATGATATTCAGCCAGTAATCGAAGTTGCCCAGCTCCTTTCGTTTCTCCGCCATCAGGACATATAGACAATTGGGAGTGAGAAAAAACTGGTGCAGCATGTACTGAATCTGCTGTCCCCCGAAATCCCAGACGTGAGCTTTGAAATCCTCTTTGCCGCCGATACTGAAACTCCAATCCGGACGAACCTCGATGCCTAACGTTGATTTTTGTTCCTTATTGGGCACTGGAATATCTTTGTCGAATAATAAATTCATTAAGGTGGTTTTACCTGATCCCGGTTCTCCCACAAGCATCAATTTGGCTTCATAAATATTATCCACCCCCTGTTTCTCTATCTGCGCAAAATAACTCCTCACCGCCTCCTTGCCCTGCTTGACAACCTCAACTGGCGGTTTTTCCAGCGGGCTGTTGTAGAAAGTGATGCATCCTTCTTTTGCTCCATTTTTCCATTTAATGTCCATATCAAAATCTGTGATCCAGGGCGGCAGAGTGCTTAATGGATTGTCTCTTAAATGTAAAATGCATAATTTTGTCAGTTCCTGCAGTGGAAGAATATGGTTGAGTTGATTTTTGTATAAATGTAATTTAGTTAAGTTTGTTAAGCCTTTCAACGGGGAAATATCACTAAGTTGATTATGTCCTAAACTTAAATATGTTAAATTTGTTAAATCCTTCAACGGGGAGATATCGCTGAGTAGATTTACATCTAAATCCAATGTCACTAAACTCGTCATATCTTTCAGTGGGGAAATATCGCTGAGTTGATTCCTGTATAAACATAATCTTGTTAAGTTTGATAAGCCCTCCAACGGGGAAATGATAAGACTAAGATTGCTTATTCTGCAGTCATATAAGCTTAATCCTGTAACCTCTCTGTTATGTTTTAGTGAATAGCATCTGCGGTCCCAAGAAATTTTGTTTACTTTTTCTAACTTCACTTCCAGTATTTTCTCAATTTGTTTTATTGCATCAAGGTCTGACATGGTTTTTCCTCTTGGGTTGGTTCTCAGCAGTAATGGGTGGCATGGGCGTAAGCCCCCTCACTGGCTTCTGGCCCCGCTTATGGCTTTTAAAAATATCCTTGCACCGCCCGGAAATGAATTTCCAGGCTAATTTAATGCTGTCCCGCTCAAGCGGGACGCTTAAAAACCTTTGCGTCCGTCAGCCGATGGACTGAAGTAAAATAGCTCGGGAATTCATTCCCGAGTGACCGTTATTATACTGTCAGTGCCGCATTATCCCTGCACTCTGCGGGTGCTCAACAGCCCTGCTGTTTGAAAGCGGGGAGGTTAGACATTCCTGTCTGACTTTGCTCGTAAAGAGTAGTAAATTGGACAGACAAGAATGTCCGTCCTACCCATGAGATGTTTTTTTTGTCTTAACCACTGATTCCCGCTGATCAATATTCTTCCGTCTGTCATTCCGACTTGTTCGGAATCGGACAGACGGCAATGTCAGATTCTGGACTGTGCCAGAATGACATTGCCTTCCTTCACCCTACCCCCCGGGTGCCGGGTGCCCCGACCTCTTCAGGGTTAGGTTTCATTCACTCTGCGTGTGCCCCGGCTTCTTCAGAGCCTGGTTTCTCCTATTATTTCTTCTACCTGGATGAAACCCGACTCATGTAATTTAAACACATTTCAGAGCAATATCAAGAAGGGATTTGAGGAATAGCGTCAGACGGGGTCGCCTGCGCCTATGGTGCCCCTGACCCCGACACTTCTATCAAGTCACTTAATATTCCCTCAAATTTCCCTTGCTTTTCCCCGTGAATTGTTGTATATTATATACAAGAGCCCTAATGCACCCGTAATTATTTGTCCATAAAACCTTCCCAAAAACATATCTTAACAATGTACAACATCCATTCACTGCCATCTCACTTTAGCGTCAATAATGTCGCTGCACGGTTCCAATCGTGCGTGATATCACCGCCATAATTGTCCGACACTGGATTTTGTCCGCCACATCTGTCACTTTCCGTGCCGCCCGAGCCCCCCGTACTCGGCGATTTTTAAAAAACCGCAGAGTAGCTCGATACAACAGAAAATTGATGGAGCGGTGTAATACTGAAATTATTCCGCCTGTTTTATGGCAGGCACAACACAATACAAAACTGTGAATATTGCTTGATTTTACTTCCGGAAAAATATATATTGTTAGCTTAAGCAAAATTATTTCAAACACATGAGAAAATTCATCCGGAGCAGTTCATCATGATGCAGACTATGCGCCAGAATATGAAGGCCATCTTGTGGATTCTTATTCTGGCTTTTATAGGAACTATCGTCTTTTCCTGGGGTATGGGCGGTTTTCAGGGCAGTGGTCCCAAACAGGGAATTGTTGCCTCCATAAACGGCGTGGAGATCACCTTCGAGCGGTTGCAGGATCTGATTCAGCAGAAACTTGTATACGAACAGAATCAGAGCGAAACTGATCTGACCGAATACCGCACAAAACAGATCCGCACTGAAGTATGGGATGAACTCGTTCGTGATATTATCATAGAGCAGGAAGTACAAAGGTTGGGCATCAAGATATCAGACAAAGAGATCGCCCATCTGATTCAGACCAATCCGCCCGACTTCATCAGGCAGAATGAATATTTCCAGACTGATGGGTTCTTCGATGAAACTAAATACCAGGAATTTCTGCGCAATCCAAGAGCAGCAAGCGACCTGATGATGATCGAAGAGAGCTATCGTAAATCACTTCCCCAGCAGAAGTTTCTGAACCAGATATTGGCCTTGGCTTCGGTAACTGACCAGGAAGTATGGCAGAAATACACAGACGATAATTTAAAAGGCAAAGCGAGTTACGTGCTTTTCGACAAAGGAAATGCTGCCGTTGACAGCGCCGTTGTAACTGACAAGCAGATCGAGGATTACTATTTTCAGCATCGCGATGAGTATTTCATTGCTGAGAAGAGACAGATCATATATACCATGTTCCCTGAACAGCCATCATCAGAAGATTCTGCTGCTGCGCAGGAATTAGCTGATGAAATCGTGGCGAGGATAGACGAAGGTGATGACTTTGCAGAATTGGCCAAGGAGTTTTCTGAGGACGTAACCAGCGAAAAAGGCGGAGATTTGGGTTTCTTCGCCAGAGGACAGATGGTTCCGGAATTTGAAGAAGCTGCTTTTTCCACCAAAGTTGGCGAGGTAAAGGGACCGGTTATGTCACAATTCGGTTATCACATCATCAAAGTTACCGATAAAAGGAAGGGTAAGAAAGGTGATGAGATTGCCGCCAGTCATATACTCTTGAAGATAAAACTATCACCGGATACACGTGATAAAATCGGTAGCAGTGCCACGGGATTTGCAGAGGAGACCAGAGAGAATGATTTCGCCTCCGCTGCTGAGATATACGGCGTAGAAGTTGATACTTCATCGTTCTTCGATCAAAATGATATAATTCCTGGAGTGGGCAGACTGCCGGCTGCGGTGGATTTCATCTTCGCCAGACTGGTGGGCGAAACCAGCATGATCTATAGCATACGTGATGCTCTTTTAGTCTTCAGGATCTTCGATGTGCAGAAAGCGCACACACAAGAATTAGCCGAAGTCAGAAATCTGATTTTCTCGAACCTGTATAAGGAAGCCAAACTCCAGCAGACATATGAGCAATGCGGCGATCTTCGTAAAAGAATCGATTCGCTGGAGGATTTTGCCAGCATCGCAGAAGCGGAAAGCTTAGAAGTGAAAGAGACCGAGCTTGAGTTCAAGTTTGACGATTACGTGCGCGGCGTTGGCAGAGACCTGACGTTCACCAGTTCTGCTCTGAGGCTTGATGTGGGAGAACTATCCCAACCTGTGAAAGGGCAGAAAGGGTATTACCTGATCCAGTTGACCGAAAAAACCGAGGTCGATTCTTCAGAATTCTTAGAAAAGCGGGAAGAACTACGCAGCCAGTTATTAACCAGCAAACAGAATCAATACTATTCTGAATGGCTGAGGGTAGCACAGGAAAACGCGGATATTGAAGATTTTAGATACCTCTACTATCGGGATTATTAGGCATACTAAGAAAGCAGTCAACCAAGCGGTTATGGACTACTCCATGACCGCTTTTTTACTTGTGGCAAAATCGGGGCACCCCCCATCCGTCTATTTTTTTATCTTAGAACAAACAATTCTGCATCTTTTTCCAGAATTTGTTCAAAGAACTGCTTATATCAAGCTCTTGCTCAAAACTAAGTAGCAGAGGGATTATGGGGATAGTCAGTTTAAATTTAGAAGTTACGTCATCCGTTTTATTTACAGCATCATAGATTTGTTTTATCCTATCGATATCCTCTCCTTTGATCATCTTTTCTTCAAGCTGTTCAATTCCCTGCGCAACATCCGCAAGAACCTGGAACGTTTCCATTTGGGTTATTTCTTTATCATCGATCTTCTGGTATATCAGGTTGACGATAGTTTTCTCCGATTCATCAAGCCTGCTCAATATTGTTTTGAGAGCACTCTTGTTTTCTTCTGACATGGCGTCCAATTTTTCGTCTAATCGATCAAACCTTTCCCGCAAAGTATCTTCACCGCCTCGGGAATGATGCTTTATTCTATCGTCCTTGCTGATAACGCTATCCAGCATTTCTGACACTGAAAATTCTTCTCCTAACTTACCTACGAAATATTCATCTCTGCTTGCCCTCTCAAATCCTAATAATTCTTTATAATCAACTAAAATATCCTGATGACCCGGCAGAGGTATAAATTCCTCTATGTTTAAATTCTCAAAGCTTCTATTTATATCATTCAGTTGATACAATATAGCCGAGAAATACTTCTGCTTGCATCTCATCTCACCCTGTACTGTAATTTCAATCGTCTTGTTTTCCTCATCTGACCTTACTTTTGCTTTACAATTAAATTCTTCATTCTCCAATATCATCCCGTATTTCCACTGCTGACCTTTGACGATATCGTTTTTCAAGCGAATCATTAACCGGGATATGACCGGAGTTGGCAGATAATCGTATTTCATCACAAAACGGAGCGGCGTGCCTTCGTCCAATTCCGGTTCATTCTTTAATTCTTTTGGGAGTAAATCGGGAATTATGTAATGATTATTATCTTGATCGTATTCATAGCAGAGATCAAATTGCATCATGATGTCGATAATGTATCGCTGTTCATCCAGACTATAGGTGATTTTCTTCTCCCTTGCAGGATCGTATTCCTCTTTCTTGATTACCTCCTTGTTCAGGATATAATCAAGGTCTCGTTCTCTTAATATGCCCTCTTTGATTTTTGCCGAATTGATGATCTTATATACGCCTATGGTAACCCAGTGTGGATCTAACACATATATGCTGGCAAGTTGTAGTTTCTCGAAAAACAGGACAACACCTAAATCATGCAGGAATTTCAATAATGTAAGCTGGCTGCTTTCATCTTTTACGTTGTTTTCAGTGCAGATCTTAATAAATTCTTTACGGCTGATGTAATTACTCGCTTGCGTTGCTTCAATCAGTTTGTCTCTTATATTTATCCAGTCGATATTGATATCCGTGCCATAGAGTGAGGTTTCAGGAATCGTTTTTCCTAAACATGTCAAATATTCAGGGAGACCCTCCTTATCCTTGCACGAGAGGCGAAAAAAGCGGTTTCCGATATTGGAAAAACCATCATTGATCTTCTTCTGCTCAATGTTGTAATTAGGATTTTCATCCATCTTATTCATGACCACGATGAGTGGTGAATCACCGCCATATTTCTCGATATGTTTGAGCCAGTAGTATTTTTTACTGTCCGTGCGGCTGTCAAGCACTAAAATGTAAAGTGAACGCTTGCTCAGGAAAAACTGGTGGGAAGCGTGCATTATCTCCTGCCCGCCAAAATCCCAGAAATGAAGCTGGCAGTCTTTTATTTTACTCAAATTCCCCAATCCGCGTATATCGTTGGCAGGTAAGGTAAGGACATTGATCCCGTGCGTCTGTGATTCATTTTCGTTGAATTCCAAACCCTGAATCTGTTTGAGTAATGACGTCTTGCCCGCCATGCCATCGCCAACCAGTAAAATCCGTACTTCGTTAAGTTTTACAACTTTCTTCTTATCTTTTAGAGATGCAAAATAACTCCTCACCGCCTCTTTGCCTTGCTTGACAATTTCCACAGGCGGTGTTTGCAGCGGATTGCCATAAAAAGTAATGCATCCTTCCGTTATTTGCTTTGTCCATTTAATGTCCATGTTAAAATCTGTGATCCAGGGTGGTAATATTTTTAACGGATTCCCATCAAAATCTATTAAGTTCAATTTCGTCAAATCCTTCAGCGGGGTAATATCGCTGAGTTTATTGTCGTATAAAAGTAATTCCGTTAAATTCGTCAAACCCTCCAGCGGTGAAATATCGCTAAGTTGATTACTTAACAAAACTAAATCCTTTAACTTCGTCAAACCCTCCAGCGGGGAAATATCACTCAGTTGATTATTTGGTAAATGTAATTTCGTTAGGTTCGTTAAACCATTCAGGGGGGAAATATCGCTGAGTTTATTCCCACCTAAGTCTAACTCTGTTAAGTTCGTTAAACCATTCAGGGGGGAAATATCGCTGAGTTTATTCCCACCTAAGTCTAACTCTGTTAAGTTCGTCAAACTCTTCAGGGGGGAAATATCGCTGAGTTGATTGCTACCTAAATGCACTGTCGTTAAATTCGTCAAACCCTTCAGCGGGGAAATATCACTGAGATGATTTTCTTGCAAATATAATGTTGTTAGATTCGACAAATCCTTCAGCGGGGAAATATCACTGAGATGATTACTGTTAATTTCTAATTTAGTTAGGTTTGTCAAACCCTTCAGTGGCGAAATATCACTGAGTCGACTGTTGGATAAATCTAATCTCGTCAAGTTCGTCAAACCCTTCAGCGGGGAAATATCGCTGAGATGATTAATACCTAAATTTAATTCCGTTAAGTTTACCAGACCCTCCAGCGGGGAAATATCGTTGAGTAGATTTTGAGCTAGATATAATGCCGTTAAACTCGTCAAGCCCTCCAACGGGGAAATGATAAGACTAAGATTGCTTATTTTGCAGTCATATAAGCTTAATCCTGTAACCTCTCCCTTAAAGTTTATTGTGTAGCCTCTAGTATACCAGTCAACTTCGTCTAATTCCTCAAGCTTCAATTTTAGTATTTTTTCAATTTGTTTTATGGTATCAAGGTCTGTCATGTTTTTTTCCTCTGTGTTATTCATATCACTGGTGCTGCAGTGTCCCTGCACACTGCGGATGTCCCCAAAGGCGCAGGTGTTCCCGAACAAATCCCCCCGTCAGTCTGCCGACTGACACCCCCCTTGGGATAAGGGGGGAAATACACTATCGATCAACCTACAACCACCCATGCTCTCTGTACCAGCGAACCGTTTCCTCCACTCCATCAGAGAGCTTGTATTTCGGTTTGAAGCCGAGTTCTTTTTGAGCTTTATCCGAACTTATCAGCCAGTAATTCTGCAAAATGTCATCTATCTTTTCACGGTTCAGGGTGGCGATTCTACCGGCGAAGTTAGCGTAGCCTGAGAGGATTTTGCCAATTAGAACGGTTAGACCTACAGGCACATTTACTCTAAGGGGGCGTTTATCCATCGCCTCAGCGATAGTGTCGCTAATGGTACTCCAGCGGTGCATGTCGCCATCAGTTACGTGAAATATCTGTGTTCCTTGCGGTTTCTTCTTCAAAATGAGTCCGCACAGTCTGGCGATATCCTTGACATAGACCATGCTCAGATATCGCTCCCCCCTACCGATTGCAGGCGCAATCCCCCAGCGCATCGCTTTGAAGAAAATCAAGATATCTTTATCACGGGGACCGTAAACTGCCGATGGACGAACGATGCATAGGGGGAATTTGGCTTGACTCTCTAAGCAGATCTTCTCGGCGGTCATCTTGGACCAACCGTATGCTGAGATGGGATGCGGAGGCGCGTTTTCGTCCAAGGGGTCTAAAGATGGTGAAGGACCGACCGCCGCCTGACTGGAACAGAACAGAAACAGGGATAGATCGGGACAGACGTCCGTTGCAGCCTCTAATAGATTACCGGTCGTCCTGGCATTGGCGTCAAAATAGCTTTCCTTATTCTTAGCCTTGGTGGCTCCACCGAAATGAAGGATTGCTTCACATCCTGAGATCGCTTCTCTTAATGAATTGAGATCTGAATAATCAGTTCTTACGATGTCAACCGGCAGGGTTTCAATCCAATCAGGGCGGGAATGCGGCCTTAATAGACATCGAACGGAATACCCCTCCTGCAGCAGTTCTTCGACAACGTGGCTGCCGACAAAGCCATTTCCCCCGGTTACCAGGACAGGTCTGTTCATAGCGGCATTTCGTAAATACGATAACGTTTGTACACCTTCCCACCAACCATCTCGATGGCTTTGTTCATAGCATCATTATCTTCTAAAACCCAGGATAACTCCCCCCAATTGTACCCGTTGGCAACGGCCCTGCGAAGAGATTCGAGATAGAACAGAATGTCTATGCCACGATTTCTGTAGCCTTCCACAACTCCCATAGTGATAACGCGAGCACAATTTATCTTTCTGGAATAGTAGAGTAATTTTAAGATTCCAAAGGGGAAAAGCCGGCCATTAAGGTGCTTCAGCGCTATGTTAAGATCCGGCAGAGCCAGAGAAAATCCCACTGCTTGACCTTCATCTTCGGCAATAAATGCCAACTGGGGATCGATAATTTTCTTCAGGTCTTTAGCGGTATGATCGAATTCCGCTTCAGTCATGGGCACGAAACCCCAGTTCTTGGACCAGGCTTGATTGTAAATCGAACGGATCCGTTCGATTTCGTTCTTAAAGTCTTTAATAATGACCGGTCTGATGTTCACGTTAATTCGCTCGGCGATCTTATCGCCGATGCGTATTATGCGTTCGGGGATGTCATCTTTGGATATTTTATAAGCATAGAGGTCTTTAACTTTGGCAAGACCTGCCTTTTCAATCAGCGTGTTATAGTAAGGCGGGTTGTAAGGCATCATCAATACTGGCGGTACGTCAAAACTGTCAATCAACACACCGCAGGAATCGTTCGTTGAAGGATTCATCGGCCCGCGCATGGTCTTGATTCCCCTCTGGCGCAGCCATTCTGCCGCTGCTGCGATCAGAGTATCAGCAACTTCCTGGTCGTCTATACATTCGAAGAAGCCGAAGAAGCCGACCGGTTCCTGCCAATAATCCTGATGAGCATGATCGTGGATCGCACAGATTCGACCAGCGATTTTTCCATTTTTCTTAGCGATCATGCGGGTCATCTGAGCATGCTGGAAGAAGGGGTTCTTCTGGGGATGGAGTGTTTTCTTAATGTCAGAGATAAGTGGAGGCACCCAGTTGGGATTACCGCGGTAAATATGCCTGGGAAGGTTAAGAAAACCTTTCAGGTGGCGTTCCTTGCGGATTATTTCAATTTGGATTGACATGAGGGGTAGTGTCGATTAGTGAAAATAATATATTGGGACGGGGACGGGAGGCCCCATAGGGGCAGGCCCCGAAGGGGCAAGCGACCCATGCCAAAGGGCAGGCAAGCCCGACTACGGGATGAGTTCCAGTTCCTTCCCCACGAGGGTAAGTTTTTCCAGCGCGAAATCCACCTGATCAAAGGAATGCGTGGACATGAGGCTGATTCTGATCAACTGGTTGCCGGGCTGAACTGCAGGCGATACCACAGGATTTACGAAGATACCCTCTTCCTGCAAGCGTTTGCAGAAGATGAACACTTTAAGATTATCGCCTACGATCACGGGAATAATGGGGGTTTCAGAAGGTCCCAAATCGAACCCGGATTCCTTCAACCCCGCTACTAAACGGTGGGTGTTATCCCACAGCTTTTGCCGACGTTCCGGTTCACGCTGGACGATTTCCAGCGCCTTGAGAACAGAAGCAACGGAAGCAGGCGGCGGAGAAGCGGAGAAAATCAGTGCGCGCGAGTGATGTTTTAAATAATGTATGGTATCCTCATCGGAGGCTATGAATCCTCCCACCGAAGCAAGCGATTTTGAAAAAGTGCCCATAATCAAGGCAACCCGGTCGTTTAATCCAAAATGCGCTGCGGTGCCATCACCATTAGGACCCAGAACGCCCAGGGAATGAGCGTCGTCAACCATAACTTCAGTATCGTATTCTTCAGCCAGTCTCACAATTTCCGGAAGTTTAGCAATGTCGCCTTCCATGGAAAATACGCCATCGACGACAATCAACCGTGATTTGGCTTCATTCACACTCTTAAGTACCCTCTCCAGATCGGTCATATCGTTATGGTTGTATTTCAGCGATCTGCCAAAGGCTAACCGGCAGCCATCTATGATAGAAGCATGGTCTAACTTATCTGAGAACACAACGGAATCCTTGCCTATCAGGGTGGAGATGACGCCTTGATTCACCTGAAAGCCGGTCGAGAACAGCAGGACAGCTTCCTTATTTAAAAATTCAGCTAATTTTTCCTCCAATTCGATGTGTATTACCAGGGTGCCGTTTAAAAATCGCGACCCGGCGCAACCGGTACCGAAATCACGAATAGCCTGCATGGCAGCTTCTTTAACCTCAGGATGATTGGTAAGTCCCAGGTAATTATTCGAGCCGAGCATCAGCACTTCCTTACCATCCAGGTGCACGACGGTATCCTGATCCGATTCAATCGGCCTAAAGTAGGGGTAATAACCCAATGCCATTACTTCACGTGCGGCGGTGAATGCGCGTGCTCGGTCACGAATCCTCATTCGGAATCCTTTCGATTTGGAGGGGTTGCGATGACAAACCAATCATAAAAATTTTGTACAACATATTATAGTCAGGTAGGAATACCTAACCTCCCCGGTAACAACGGTGGAGGACGGACATTCTTGGGCGTAAGCCCCCTTACGGATCTGTCAACTCCTAAGGTTGATATTGATCAAGTAGATCAGAAATAATTGGCAAACGGAAATCGTCGCCTCGCAAGGCGGTCACCATTCCCCATACGGCTACTGCAGCACAGAGGAAAAGGAGCACATTCCAGAGCACATCCCAACGCAATGCAACGGCAGCTAATTCGATGATGAAAATCGCCAGCCCCTGTTTACCGTGTTGAAATGCGTAGGAATTGTCCTTTTTAAAGAACAGAGCGTAAAAGCACAGAAAGGGAACATAAGCCAGAATCGCGGCAAGCTTCCCCTCTTCTTTTACATTGGCGTCATCTTCCTGTACTTCTGCGTATGGTACAGTGGTATCTTCGCTATTTTCGTTAGTTTTATTCTCTTCATTCATGATTTCCTCGCAAGAAATTTAACAGATTGTCGCTATTAATAACGGTTCTTTCGCCGGAAAGGCGTACTTTAACCTCCACCCCGCCCTGCTCGAGACTCTTGGGGCTTACTATGACCTGATAAGGAATCCCCAGCAGATCGGCATCCTTGAATTTGAATCCCGGACGCACATTTCGGTCATCAAACAGAACGTCAAAACCTTCTGATTGAAGCTGTTCGTAAAGGGAATCCGCTTTCTGCTGGACTTTTTCGTCATTCTCCAGGTTTATGCCTATGAGTATTACATCATAAGGTGATATATTTTCAGGCCAGATGATGCCAAATTCGTCATGATTACTTTCAATTGCACAGGCTAAGATGCGTCCAATACCTATGCCGTAACTCCCCATGACGATAGGTCTCTCCTTCCCGTTTTCGTGGAGGATGTTAGCGCCCATGGAACTTGAATACTTGGTGCCTAATTTAAAGATGTGCCCTAACTCAATGGCATTGGTTACGTGCAGAGTCCCCTGGCAATTGGGGCATCCTTCACCGTCTTTAGCTGTACGCAAATCTTCGAAGCTATCAGGTTGAAAGTGGCGTCCTTCATCCACACCGGTGATATGATAATGATCTTCATTAGCGCCTGTAACGCGACCTGAAGCGCCTTTTAAACGATTATCCGCAATTATACGCATCTTCGGCGCCTTGTACGGTCCCAGGAAACCGGCTTCGCAGCCGAAGATTTCTTTAATTTCATCAGGATGAGCAGGCCTGGAGGTTTCTCCCAGAGCAGACAAAAGCTTAGCTTCCTGCAATTCATCATCACCGGATAGAAGAACCATGACCGGTTTTTCATCTCCAGCCATAATAATTATGGTTTTTATCAATCTTTCCGGGGCAATTTTTAGAAAACCGCTGACCTCTTCGATGGTTCGCTTTTCAGGCGTTGCCACGCGCTCTAGATCTCCCTGTGATTCATCTTGCGCAGAATCGTCAATTTGTGGCGGCTTAGATGAAGCAACTTCTAAATTGGCAGCATAACCGCATTTATCACATCGTGCAGTGTGATCTTCACCGTGCGGGGATTCGACCATAAATTCCTGTGAACCAGTCCCCCCCATCAGACCGCTGGAAGCGCCGACTTCGAAGAAATCCAGTCCGCATCTATCAAACATACGGCGATAGGCTCCTGCGTGCAACTGGTAACTGGCATCCAATCCCTCTTCATCGACGTCCAGGCTGTAGGCATCCTTCATTATAAACTGACGTGCCCGTAAAACGCCGGATCGGGGGCGGGGTTCATCACGCATCTTCGACTGAAATTGATACCAGATCTGAGGGAGATCACGGTAAGATCGGATATAAGTTCTGGCTATGTCGCAGATTATCTCTTCGTGTGTCGGCGCTAAGCACATCTGGTGATTCTTGCGATCCTTCAGTCTGAACATCTCATCGCCGAAATCGGTCGCTCTGCCAGTTTCTTCCCATACATCGACAGGATTCAGTATCGGCAGGAAGAGTTCCTGACCTCCGATCCTGTTCATCTCCTCACGAACGATTCCTATGGCTTTAAGGGCAGCTTTCCATTCGAAGGGCAGTTCGGAATAAATCCCGGCGGCAAGTTGCTTGATCATACCGGAACGGATCATTAACTGATGCGAGGGAATGACAGCATCAGCAGGAGTTTCTTTTAGTGTAGGTATAAAGGCGCGTGACAGACGCATGATGATTAAATGTTTTTTAGATTTTTCGTTATAATTTGAGTAAACTGAAATATAGGCTTTTTTCAGCAGATTGTCAAGCATTTTCACGGCGTGGTTTATAAAGGTGGGTCAGGTCTTGGACGCTGTAATTGACCGGGACATCCTGACTTCGTCAGCCCCTATGGGGAAGCTGTCCCGGCCACCCTCCGGATTCTAGATCCCCCCGTCCCGCTTTGAGGAAAGGGGGGATCAATTTAGGGATTAGAGGTTAGTATGGTGGGGATCAGCTCACGGTTCCGCACCGATCTCTTTTAAATGCTCTATTATCCATTCAATTTGAGGTTCAGCACCCATTTCTCTAAACAGCTTTAACGCCTGGCGGTAATGCGCTCCCGCCTTCTTTAGATCACCGCGGGTTTTATAGACTACGCCTAAGTTGCCGTACTGGATAGCCATGCCCTCTTTACGGCCAAGCTCCTCGTTGATCTTCAGCGCTTTATTATACATCTCTTCAGCTTTGTCGAGATCACCGCGGGTTTGATAAACAACGCCTAAGTTGCCGTAAAGAGATGCCATTATTTCTTTGTTACCAAGGCTTTCGTTAATTTCCAGTGCTTTGTTATACATCTCTTCCGCTTTATCCAGATCACCACGGGTCTGATAGATATTGCCTAAGTTGACATGCTTTGAAGCCATACCTTCTTTACGACCGAGTTCTCTGTCGATCTTTAATCCCTTATTGTACATCTCTTCCGCTTTATCCAGATCACCGCGGGTTTTATAAACTATGCCTAAGTTGCCGTAATCTGAAGCCATGCCCTCCTTACGACCAAGCGCCTCGTCGATCTTCAGCGCTTTAAGGTACATCTCTTCGGATTTATCCAGATTGCCACGGATTTTATGGATTATGCCTAAGTTGCCATACTGTTTAGCCATGCCCTCCTTGCGGCCAAGCTCCTCGTCGATCTTTAGCGCTTTATAGCACATTTCTTCAGCTCTGTCAAGATTACCGCGGATTCCATAGACTATGCCTAAGTTGCCGTACTGGTTAGCCATACCCTCCTTGAGACCAAGCTCCTCGTTGATCTTCAGCGACTTCAAGTGCATCTCTTCGGCGCGCTTCAGGTCGCCGCGGATTTTATAGACTACACCTAAATTGCCGTAATCGGAAGCCATACCATCTTTGCGATCCAGCTCCTCGTTGATCTTTAGCGCTTTATGGTACATCTCTTCAGCGCGGTCAAGGTCTCCGCAGATTCCATAGACTATGCCTAAATTGCCGGTAGCAATAGCCAGAGCTATCTGTCCCTCTTCTGTGTTCTCTTCAGCTTTGATCATCTCGCCTGCTAAGCTGGCAGATTCTTCCCAGGCATCTGCAGCCTCATCCAACTGAGAAATATTGAGATGAGCTAAACCTATAAGGTTATACAGCGCACAGCGTTCGCTGGTCTTAGGGTTGGCGGATAAGCCCTTGCTGTAATACTCGATAGCCTTAAGAGTGGCTTCTGCGTACTGCTTGGCGGCTTCCTCTCCACCCTGCTGGATGGCAGCGGTTACCTTAGCAGCTCGAGCCTCCTCTACCTGTCCTTTATCGAAGATCCGCTTCAGTTTTACATTATCAGTTTCTGGAAGACCATCGAAGAAGGATTGGGCTTCTTGTTGCCTGGCTTCAATGGTATCAGCTGTTTGTTCAGCGATTTGCTTGATGGTTTCATCCGGTATATCGACTTCTTCTTTTTTCTTAGGTTTAAGGATATCATAGGCAGGTGGTATTCCCTGCAATATAGCTAAGCCACCTGCGATCCACAACAAGATACCTGTGACACCACTCAATACGAAGCCAAAGACAACAAGCGCAATACCTGCTAAAATTCCGCATATTCGGATAATTTTCATAGACATATAAAACCTCGTTCATTTTCTGGTGAGCGTAATATACGGCTTCTGTTGTCAAATGTCAATGGGTTAGAGCGTTATTTAATCAGCGTCAGGTCTCCGTTTCACTAAGGACCTGACGCAACGTTGCGAAAACGTAGGGCGGTGCTTTAGCGCCGGACATCTATACCTGCTACCAACTCCCCGCTGAAGCGGGACCAGAAGCATGCCACCCACATCACACGAGGGCGTGCTACGGCACCGTCATAACAAATTGTTGGATTACATCCGCCTTTGGCGTCTTAACCCAACCTACTATTCTGCTACAACAGCATTTCAAATTTATCGATCCCGCTTTAGATCAGATGGATTATGAGCTTGACATTTGCAGATAAATTTCGTAAATTTGTTAAACTTGAACGATCCAGCACGGAGTGAACATGAAAAGAGCTACGACAGTATCATTTATACTTTTGGGGATAATTTTTCTGCTGAATAGCTGCGCAGAGAGAAAAAACGCTGTTCTCTCAGGTGGCTCAGAGAGCATTTTGGTCTACCTGAGCAGCACTCCGGTACGCGGAGTGGCGAAAGACGTGTCTATGGTGGGCAACTTAGCTTATGTGGCGGATGAACCTTTCGGCATCAGCGTGTATGATATTTCTGATCCAGCAAATCCTGCCAGAGTGGATTCGCTGGAATTCGATGTACTATTCCCCGATGATATAGATATGATCACCATAGATCCTTCAGGGAAAATCGCGATTGTGGTTGAACCACCCGGAATGAGTGCCTACAGTCTCGAAAGTGGGCAGGCTCTCTTTCAGTTCGGAGGGGCACTCCATTATAAAATCGTCACCGACTTCACCGAAGGCGTTACGCCTGCACAGGATGAGCTGACCGTACTCCGCTGTGACCAAAGCCCCGATGACGGCTTCAACTTCGAGCGCTGGGCGGATCCCTTCAACTTCCCCAGCAAGAGCTTCTTCAGCCGGTATGTGGAACCTCAGGATTTCAAGCTCTACGGTTTCGCCGGGAGTGATAATGACGTGGTTTTTATCTGCCGTGATATGGGAGGTATCGTAGCTGTTGACTGCAGTGTTCCTACAACCGCCGGCGTTATATCCGAACTGAATACTCCAGGCAAGGTGCGCGATGCTGCTTTAGTGGGAGACGTGCTCTGTTTGGCAGCAGGTTACGAAGGCATCATCACCGTTGACGTCAGCGATCCCGCTAATATGAGCATTCTGGGTTCACTTCAACTTGGAAGCTCGACCGACATTGAGAGAATCGAGATGTTGGGAAACTACGCTCTTTTACAGGACAAATATGACGGTATCTTCGCGGTGAACGTATCTGATCCGGAAAATCCCGTATCCGCAGGTTCGCTGGTGACATCTGATCCCAATAACTTCCGTGTTTGGAGTGACATGGTGATCGTGGCTGATGAAGATCAAGGATTGGTGGTTGGACAGAGTATGGCTGTTATCGCAATACAAATTCCTGTTCCATTCCCACCGTTTCCTCCTAATGTTCCAGAATAGGCGGTAAATATCCAATGACAAAGATTCAAGCACTTCTCTTCGACCTGGACAACACCTTAGTTGACTTCATGAAGATGAAGCACGCGTCTGTGGATGCCGCGGTTATTGCCATGATCGATGCAGGGCTGGATCTTTCTGCCGACGAAGCAGACAAGAGAATCTGGAAAATTTACCGGGACGAAGGGATCGAATTCCAGGAGGTCTTCGACCTGCTGCTGATCGAACATTACGGACAGATCGACTTCAAGTTATTCGCATCGGCGGTGATAGCCTACCGGCGGGCTCGTGAAGATGCGCTGGTATTGTATCCCCACGTTAAATCCACCCTGGTTGAACTGGTGCGTAGGGGATACCGCCTGGCAGTAATTTCTGACGCTCCCGCTAAACAAGCCTGGCTGCGACTCTGTTCGTTAGGGCTTCAGCATATCTTCGAAACTGTGATAACGTTCGAAGATACCGGGGAACACAAACCTCACCCACTCCCCTTCCAGAAGGCATTGCAGACTTTAGACGTTTCCGCTGATGAAGCATTAATGATCGGTGATTGGCCCGAACGTGATATGGCTGGCGCTAATGCGTTAGGTATTCGCACCATCTATGCGCGTTACGGTGATACTCATGGCACCATTCACTCAGATGCCGACTGGGAGGTTGACGACATATCGGAAATTCTGGAGATATTGAAGAATGTCGAATCCGACTGACGATTTAGGACGCCCGGTTCCCGGCATCGGTATAGACGTAGTTGACTTAGATAGTTTCACTGAATCCTGCAGCAGGGAAGGATTCATAGAAAAGGTATTCTGCAAGTCGGAGATTGCTTATTGCCAGGCTAAAAAAGACCCCTTTCCCTCTTTCGCGGGACGTTTTGCGGTGAAGGAGGCATTTTATAAAGCTCTGGGTGATCCCGATTTAAAAGCTGTGCCCTGGAGGGGAATAGAGACCATTTCTGAACACGGTCAGTTGCGTGTGCAGTTATCTGAAAAACTCCAGAAGAAGATGAAGGGTAGAAAGATTTACCTGTCACTCACGCATTCCAATTATGTCGCTGCTGCAGTAGTTTTGTTGCTAACTGAGTAAGCAAAAGAAAGCATTCGGAGAATGAACCGATGAAAAAAATCGCCACTGCCAATGAGATGCAGGCGTTGGACGCCGCCGCCATCGAAAAAGCCGGTATTCCCGCGTTAATCCTGATGGAAAACGCTTCGCTGGGACTACTTGATGTGATAAAGCAGATCATGAATGGTGATTTTCGCGATCAAAGTTACATAATTGCTTGCGGTAAAGGGAACAACGGTGGTGATGGATACGCTTTAGGCAGACACCTGCTGAACAGAGGCGCTAAAGTAACTCTACTCTCCACATGTCCCGTTTCAAAATTGCAGGGTGATGCGCGCACTAACGCGGAAATTTACAAGAATATTGGAGGTATCGTTACGGAGCTGAAGGAAGCTAACAGCCTGCGCTCACTGCCATCTGCTGATCTCATCGTCGATGCGCTTTTAGGAACCGGCATTACCGGGCCGCCGAGAGGCTTGACGGCGAAGGTCATCGATTGGATAAACGGGCGTTCAGAACCGGTTCTGGCTGTTGACATTCCTTCCGGTGTTGAAGGGGATACCGGAGTTGCTAAAGGCTCCGCCGTCATCGCTAATTGGACGGTTACTATGGGTCTGCTCAAGCGAGGCTTAGTTCTTTCACCGGGAAAAGATTTAGCTGGAGAGATTACCGTAGCGATTATTTCGCTTCCGCCGCGCATTCGAGCGGGCACACATATTCCTTTCAATCTTTTGGAGCCTGAAGACGTCAGGGCAGCTTTCCCTCGCAGAGATCCCGCCGCACACAAGGGAGATTGCGGGAAGGCTTTTATCCTGGCAGGATCTCCCGGAATGACAGGCGCAGCAACACTTAGTGCTCGTGCCGCGCTGCGGATTGGAGCAGGGCTCGTCAAGTTAGGCATACCGGCTGGACTAAATCCAATCTTAGAAACAAAACTCACCGAAGTAATGACGAACCCTCTGGCTGAAAACGATAAAGGGTTCATCTGTCCTGAGGCACTGCCGAAAATCGAAGAACTTGCTTCCTGGGCGGACGTTCTGGCTATAGGGCCAGGTTTATCGCAACACGCTGATACTGGCGAAACCATTAAAGAACTCCTTAAGAAAGTTCAAAAACCGGTGGTGATCGATGCTGATGGATTGAATTTGCTGGGTGATGAAGAGGATTTTGACGGATTGCTGCATGCCGGGACCATACTCACACCTCATCCAGGTGAATTCTCCCGTTTGTGTGGAATACCGATACCGGAAATACTGGCAAATAGAGTTGATCTTACCGCCGAAAAAGCGGAAGCGTGGGGAACGGTAATAGTCCTGAAAGGATCACCGACCATTATTGCTGATCCCGGTGGTGAAATGTATTGTAATCCCACTGGGAATGCGGCACTGGCTACCGGCGGTTCCGGTGACGTTCTAACCGGAATGATTTTAGGTTTACTGGCGCAAGGATGCCCGACCGTTCATGCTGCCTGTGTGGGCGTTTACCTGCACGGTTTAGCGGGAGATATCGCTGCTCGTGATATAGGCATTGCAGCCACCATCGCCGGTGATATCGATCATCTGATCCCAGAAACTATCCGACAGGTTATCCCTGAAGCATGACACGTTCACCATCAGAGCAGTTAGTGACAAGACTGAACCCGGTCAGATTGTATATTCCTTTATTAGTCTGGCTGTCAGTTATCTTCTTACTATCAACCTATTCCAAGGCGATAATACCACAGGGCAAGTATATATCCTGGGATAAATTAGCTCACGTTGTCGAATTCGGCATACTGGGCTATTTAGCCGCCAGAACGGCGTATTTCAAAGGGAGTGAATGGTTACGGCGTAACTGGTTTTGGGTTAGTGTGCTATTCGGTATTTTATATGCAGCAAGCGATGAGTTACATCAATATTTTGTACCGGGAAGGTTTGCCTCTGAGTTCGACGTCCTGGCAGACAGCGTTGGTGCTATAGTAGGAGTATTGGTATTCGGGAAGGTGATCACAAAAAAGAATAAATAGGAAAATTCAAGAACGTAATAGAAGATAAATCAATTCGGAGGAACGAACATGGCACGTTCATTAAACAAGGTAATGCTGATCGGTAATCTCGGAAGAGATCCTGAATTAAAATCAACTCCTTCGGGGCAGAGTGTGGCGACTTTCAGTATGGCTACTAATAGGCGTTACAAAAACAAGGAAGGAGAATGGCAGGACGAAACTCAGTGGCATAATATCGTAGCCTGGGGAAACCGTGCGGAAACGATAGCGACCTATTTGAAAAAAGGCTCCAAGATTTATGTAGAGGGAAGATTAACCCACCGCAGTTGGGAAGACCAGGAAGGACAGAAAAAGTATATGACCGAAGTAGTGCTAGAATACTTCGCTTACTTAGATCCTATCCCTGAAGGAGCAAAAGGCGCCGGACAGCGTGAACCAGTTCCACCGCCGCCGCAAGATACACCTGAAAGTGCAGCCCCAGATGGCGAGGACGATGTGCCGTTTTAGGGTGTATCCCTCCAGAACTGTCTTAAAGGGGTCATTCTGTCCGAAGGACTCCTATGGAGAGTCCCAATTTATTGGGGCGAAGAATCTCATTTCATACGGCAACTTATGAACCATATTAGACTCTTCGCTACGCTCAGAGTGACACTTTTCCTAAAGGGACTCTTACAGAGTGGAACAGTCCCAATGCGTAAGAACTCCTTTTATTTGGAAGTAAAATATCAATAGTAAAACTGAATTAATTTGAGTACCGCTATTGACATTTTCCCGAAAATTGTGTATCTTAATAGTACCGATAAAAATACTAACTTGAAATAATCGCAAACAAATGACGGAGGAGCAATGAAACTTACGAACACATCAATTTATGCCTTAAGCTTGGCTATGATCCTCTTCTGCTTTACTACCGTACAAGCAGAATGGATCGCAATGGATGCGGCGGCGCCCGCTGCACCTGAAGTCAAACTGGTATCCCACACCTCAAGCGCAACTGTGCTGGACGTCACTTTAGCAGGTTTCTATTCGGATGAAATCGCCGAAGGGAACGAAATTTACCAGATGCTCAGTTTCGGTGATAATGCAGCGCTGAGGGAAGTGGGTAAACCGCAACTGCCGGTAATCACAGAATTAATCGGCATTCCCGATCGCAGCGATCTGCGAGTATCGATGGAAGTGCTGGACGCAGTTACACTGACGGGATACAACATCTGGCCCGCGCAAGAAATGGAACTTGACGGCGAAGATACGCCGCCATTCTTCATCGATGCGCAGTTCTACACCCAGAACGGAAGCTATCCTGATCGAAACGCTTTGGTGAGTGAACCGCAGATCTGGCGGGACGTCAGACTGACCCGCCTGGAAACGAGACCTGTAAGCTACAATCCTGTAACGGATGAGCTGACGGTAGCAACCAAAATGCGTGTGAAGATCGAATACTTCGGTCAAAACGCCACGCGTCAATTCACACGCAATCGTACACCCATCAACGTCAATTTCCAGAAGCTGTACCGCGCCGCAGTGATCAACTTCGATCATCTGGGTTACCCCTTGGACAACGGGGGAACAGATAATCCCGGCACCAAGTACTTAGTGGTCACCACCACGCCGGCTATCCCCTACATTCAGGATCTGGTCGATTTCCGGCATGCACAGGGTTATGAAACTGAAGTTCGGGTAATTGAGCCCGGGTTCTCCACTGCCGAAGAGATCAAGGCATATGTCACGGAACTCTACAACCTATATGGCCTTGAGCACATCCTAATCGTAGGTGATGCTTACTACAGTGGTGGTCAGGTAGATGTACCCATGTACTATTGGGTGGATTCCTACTCTGATTCCTGGTATACCATGATGGACGGCCCCGGTGACTACTTAGCTGACCTATCTTGTGGGCGTATCGTCTATGACGGACCGACCGATCTTACCCACCAAATTGACAAGACCATGGCATACTTGACCGCGCCGGAGGTTTCCAACTGGGCAGAGCATACACTCTTAGTGGCGCATTCGGAACAATATCCGCTTAAATACACTCAATGCAAGGAGGAAATCCGCACTTATCCATACTCGATTCAGGTTCCCATCTTCGGCACGGCTTACGGCGGTGCTGGTGCATCCAATCAGGACGTAATAGACTACCTGAACACCTATAGCTCTGGTATCCTGAACTATCGCGGTCATGGATCTCAGACCGGATGGGCGAGTTGGGGGACAAGCGGCAGCTTCACTGCAACACACGTATACCAACTTACGAACTACGATCGCTATTTCGTCCACTACGACGTTTGCTGCGATAACATGGACTTTCCCGGATACAATGGAGACTGCCTGGCTGAAGCGTTCATGAAAGCCCCGGCGGCAGCTATCGCCATCAATGGTGCTATCATCCCGTCTTACACCATTCCCAATCATGATTATGACAAGGAATTTTACAAGGCGATCTACGACCTGGGTATCAACCAGATAGGCTACGCTTCCAACTTCGCGAATATCACAGTTTATAATCTACATGGAGCTATCGGCGAATCGAACATCCGCACCTACCTGTGGCTGGGAGATGCCTGTGTTGATGCTTGGACCAACACCATGCAGACTTTGACCGTGACGCACCCCTCGGTGATGCTCATCGGAACGAGCACTTTAGATGTGAATGTAGGCTTTGAAGGCGCTCTGGTCTGTGCTCAGAATAGTGAAGTCTATGCAGCGGGTTATACTGATAATACGGGTAGTATCACTCTGGAATTCAACCCTGCACCAGCGCAGCCAGGTGATCTTACCATCACAGTTTCTGCTCATAACTACCTGACTTATCAGCAGGTTATCCAGATCATTCCACCTAGCGGTCCATTTGTGGTCTATGAATCGGTTGAAGTAGCAGATGATCTGCTGGGCAATAACAACGGACAGCTTGATTTCGGCGAAACATCCAATCTGACCATTACGGCTGAGAATGTCGGTGTTGCTCTGGCTACTGGAGTAACCTTAAACGTACTCACTGCTGAACCGCTGATTACGATACTGGATGGCACCGAATATGTTGGTGATATCGCCGCAGGCGGTATGGCTACTGCCGATCACGGTTTCTCGATTGAAGCTGATCCCAGCATTGCAGATGGCCAGGGTTTATTATTCACTTTAGAGGCTGTATCAGATACAACGTGGACCAGTAACTTTTCCATAGTGGCTCACGCGCCTGATTGTGAATACACATCACATATCATTGATGATCCGCCTCCGGGTAACCAGAACGGCAACTTCGATCCTGGTGAATCGGGGACGATATATATCGAAATTACCAATGAAGGCAGTTCTGCTGTACCAGATTTGCATATACTCCTGAGTACTGCTGATCCCTTTGTCACAGTTCCAAATGAACCGTTAAATATTGGAACCTTAGAACCCGGTGCTTCCGCTCAGTATCTAGACTATTCAGTTACTATTTCTGCTTCCTGTCCACAGGAGCATGTTGCCACCCTTAATCTTGCTTTTACAGGTGGCGGCTATAGTGGTTCTGATAGTTTCGAGATCACCATTGGTGACCTGATGTACGCACCTACAGGTCCAGACGGATACGGCTACTATGCATACGATATCAATGATGGTGGCAATGCACCCGTTTTCGAGTGGATCGAAGTGGCTCCTGCGGGTGGCGGTCCTGGTGTTGAAGTAACCGCGCTTACCGGGCAGGATGACCGTTCCACATTAGTGGCTCTGCCGTTTAGCTTCCAGTACTACGGGACGGACTACACAGATTTAACCATCTGCACTAATGGCTGGCTGGCATTGGGTGACGCCACACCGGATTCAGATTGGTCTAACTCTGCCATACCAGACTTAGATGGGCCGGTTTCCATGGTCGCTCCTTTCTGGGAAGACATGAACATGGAGACGGGTGGTCAGGTAGCCACTTACTACGATGTGGTCGAAGGTTACTTCGTAGTTGAATTCTTCCGGGTGCCGCAGTGGACGCCAGCTACGGCTCTGGAAACGTTCGAAGTTATATTCTACGATCCGACCGTTCATGTCACTCCAACGGGTGATGGCAAGATCCTGATGCAATATCAACAGGTCAGCGATCCTTCTTCGTGCACCGTAGGTATTGAAAATGCGACGGAAACGGATGGACTGCAGTACCTGTTGGAAGGGACTTACGACATTCATGCCACGCCGATTGGAGCGGAAATGGCGATCCTCTACATGGCCGCATCCATGGGTTCGGATGTAACGGTAACTCTCACACCGGTTGGATTACCAATTCAGATCCCTGCAACTGGTGGCAGCTTTGATTACAACATTGCGCTCACTAATAACGTAGCCACGCAGATATCGTGCGATCTGTGGTGTGATGTAACTCTTCCAAACGGAAGCAGTTACGGGCCAACTTTAGGACCGGTTGCTTTGACTATCCCCGGCGGTTTCGCAGGCAACCGCGACCGCGTACAGAATGTACCTGGAGTAGCACCGACTGGCATGTACACATACAACGGTTACGCCGGTGTCTATCCCAGCGTTATCTGGGACATGGACAGCTTCCTCTTTGAGAAGCTGGCTACCGGCGACGGCGCCCAAGTGGGTAGTTGGACTAACTACGGTGAGCCCTTCGAACAGTGGATGACTGCTATTTCCAGTGAGGTGGTGGTACCTGATGAGTACAGTCTCACTCAGAACTACCCCAACCCCTTCAACCCGGTAACCTCGATCAGTTTCGGTCTACCGGAAGCGGGTTATGTGAAGTTGGCTGTTTACGACCTGTTAGGACGTCAAGTGGCACTTCTGGTTGACGGGCACAGAGAAGCTGGCTTGCAAGAGGTTAGCTTCGATGCACACGAACTGTCTTCAGGCATGTACCTCTACCGCATAGAAGCGGGAGACTTCACCGCTGTGCGGAAGATGGTTTTGATGAAGTAAAAAGGGAAAAGTTAAAAGGAAAAAGTAGGGCGTTCTGCTATGGTGGAACGCCCTTTTTATTAAATAAATTTCCACAAAATAATAAAGTACTTGACAAATTCGAAATCTTTGTGTATATTAAAGTATCGGTGATATCCACATTTTCTAAAAACCACCTTCTAAGTAGCTGATTTAACTAATTATGGAGGTTGTGATGCGTGGTCATAAAATTATCTTCATAATCCTGATTATCCTAATTCCGGTTCTGGCACAGGGGCAAACGTATATCTCAGGGAGTATCGGCAGTCAAACCTGGACTCCGGCGGGAAGTCCGTATATAATCACGGCTGATACCTGGGCAGATTCCTTAACAGTTGAAGCTGCTGTTGAAGTCTTCTTCAATTCGGATTGCATACTAGAAATTGAAGAAGTTTTCACAGTAAATGGTACAGAAACCGACTCTGTGTTATTCTCAGATGGGAATACAACTTGGAAAAGCATAACAATCGATGTTACTTATCCGAGACTAAATTCTATAAACTACGCAATATTTCAAGGATCAAGTGGTTTTTTTAGTTGGTATATGGGGGACTGCCTCCACATCAAATCTTCAAATGCAGAAATTAACAACTGTACCTTCAGAAACAATACTTGTGATAAATCCCCCATTGATGTTAATGGTGGTGTTAGTTGTGATATATTAATAAGTAATTGTGATTTCTATAATAATACGACCGGCGGCCAGATTGGCATTAATACAGATGGAGATATCCTAATAAGAAACTGTAGATTTTTCGATAACATAAGCGATGGAATCATCGCGGCAGGTTATTCTAATTACCTTGAAGAAGAACAAAACTCCGTTATTTATAACTGCCAGTTTTTCGAAAATGAGTGTCAATATGTGATTTCTCTCTATAAAGGAATAGTCGCAAATTCGATTTTTTATGAAACGGTGTCACCGGGTTACCCTTTCTTTGATGAATATGGTGCGGCTACTAATTACAAATATAAGATTATACAAAATTGCATTTTTTGGGTAGGGGATTCGCTGGTAGGGGGAGGGCAGACATATGATGTTGAGTATTGTGATTTGCCCTTTACGTATCCAGGTATCGGTAATATTTCTGCTGATCCATTGTTTATGGATCCTACTAACGGAAACTTCAACCTTAGTCCTGGTTCTCCCTGTATTGATACAGGGAATCCTTCAGGATTTTGGGTTGACGAAGACAGTTCAAGGTCAGATATGGGACTCAGGAGCTATGATCTCATAATTCCATCAGTTCTTAATGTTGAATTTGAACCCTTGTGGCCTACTCAACAAACAGAAAAGTCGTTTCAACTCTTAAACTTGCACCCCTACAATATTACTATTACCGGTTCCTATTTAACTTCACCGGATAATTTCCAATACAATATCATCACTCCATTAATTTTGGAGCCGAATCAAGGCACTGAAATTCCCATTACATTTACATGCCCAGGGTATGACAGATCCAGTGATCTGGTTTTCACATCACCTCAATTTATTATTAACGATACTGCATCTGTACATATTTGGGGTCCTCTACGTGAATTTACACCTGTTTCTGGCATCTGGACAGCAGCACAATCTCCTTATTGTTTTGATGAAGATTTAATTGTGGAAGATGGCGAGCAATTAGTCATAGAGGCCGGTGTAGAAGTGATGTTCGAGCCTACTAGAGTTTTTCAGATAGAGGGAAATCTACAGGCAATAGGTAGTGAAGAAGATTCAATACACTTCACACCAACTGACAATGATGATTGGGGTGGCTTAATTTTCAATTTCGCTGACGGAGATAATAGGCTTGAATATGTAATAATTAAAGAAGGTGGTGTCTCTTATCCATTAAACAATGGAAGAGGAGGTGGTATATTCTTGGATAATTCACAACTAAACATGAGAAACTGTTACATATCCGATTGTTTTAATAATAAAGGAGGCGGATTTTATGCTTATAACTGTAACCAAATAAGCATGGACAGCTGTTATTTTGAAGACTGTTATGCAGCTTTAGGCGGCGGATTTCATGCTTCTAACTGTAGCGAAATAAGCATGGACGGCTGTTATTTTGAATACTGTGAAGCAAGTTTTGGAGGCTCAATGTACATCGATAATTCCAACATAGTAATTGATTCATGTACTTTTTACAGGTCTGAGATATATAACAACGAAGAAAATGAAAATGGTGTAGCCTTATACGTTAGCGGATCAGATGTCAATATTACACGCTCTTTGTTCACCTACAGTTATCCTTACTTTGAGCAACAGAGTGCCGTTCTAGTTCTTGATAGTTCATCAACAGTAGATTTTGATCATAGTGATTTATGTTATCATTATGGTAATTATGAACCCTATGCAGTAGAAATAATTGATAATCTCTCGCAGATAAACATTTCAAACTCAATCATATATGATCTTGACACTACCTTTATCACTGTCAATCCCGCCCAAGTAAGCATGACCTATTCAATTGCACCTGAACTCTGGCCCGGTATAGGTAATTTGCTGGGTAATCCTTTGATTACAGAAGACTGCGAATTGATGCCGAATTCCCCATGCATAGATGCCGGAGATCCCACATACCCTCTCGATCCCGATAGTAGTAGAACTGATATGGGAGCCTACTATTACGATGGAAGCGTTTTACAGGGTGCCGTCTCAGGTATATGGACTGCCGCAAATAGCCCATATTCAATTGTGGGTGATGTTTTTATCCCTGAAGGGGATACCCTAATAATGCTACCTGGAACTGAAGTTGAATTTCTCGAGATTCTCACATTCGATGTCTACGGCGTTCTGCTATGTCAGGGTACAGAAGAAGACCCTGTATTAATAAGCGGCCCATTCTGGAGCCGAACCTACTTCCATAATGCAAGCCAACCCTCATACATACATTACACACACTTTAATGAAGTAATTGTCGAAATACCAACCTGCTCTTTGGAACTTTACAACACAACAATCTCTGAATGTGTTTACTTGGGAAGTCAACCAGTGCTAATAGATAATTGCCTTACTGGATCCATCTATGCTGAAAACTCCTCTGGCAATACCATAACCAACAGTGAAATAGATGGAGGAATACGTTATGGAACAGATTGGATAGTCATTAATAATTACATACATGATTATATGAGCTTCAATGTTGAGTTTTTCCCGGCGATTGCAACATGCGTGGCATACTCCGAAGGACTATTCATCAACAATGTGTTGAACGCTTATGCTTCGAATCCTTCCTGGTTTGCTAGTGCTTATGGGTTTGACGAATGCTCAGGTGAAATTTCACATAATATTATTACTTCTACTACAGGTTCAGGATATACATTTGACAACGGTAGGGGTTTGTATAATTGTTCAGGAGTTGCGCGACACAACTGTATAAATGCTGACGGTTATGGTGTTGATGATCCGATAGGTGAAGTTTTCAATAATACTATAATCAATGCCAGATATGGCATAATGGATTTTTCAGGTACCGCGAGGAACAACATCATTGTAAATTGCGAAACTGGTGTAAATGGTCCGACTGTAGTTGAATACAGCTGCATCTACAACTGCCCCACCCCCTTTGCCAATGGCGCAACTGCTGGAGTGGGTACAATCGAAGAAGATCCCCTCTTAATCAACACCTGGTTCTTAGATCCGAATTCGCCCTGCATTGACGCCGGAGACCCAGATCCCTTCTACAACGATCCGGATGGTACAAGAGACGATATGGGAGCTAATTACTTCGACCAAGGAGCTGCGTATGCTACAGTTTCATTAACTCCCTACGGCACACCCATCCAGATTCCGGCTACCGGTGGATCGTTCGATTTCAATATCGCCATAGCAAATTCAGGAGCCAACCAGGTGGTAGGTGACGTCTGGTGCAATGTGATACTCCCGAACGGAAACCTTTACGGACCCTTGTTAGGCCCCATCAACTTGACGCTACCTGCCGGTTTTCAACTGGATCGAGATCGTTCCCAGACAGTACCCGGCGGCGCTCCGGAGGGGACTTACACCTATCAAGCTTTCATAGGATTGCACCCCGAAACAATCTGGGACATGGACAGTTTTACTTTCGAGAAGCTCACAACAGGAGACGGCGCCTGGGTTGAAGATTGGTCAAACAGCGGTGAACCGTTCGATGAATGGTTGACTACTAAAGATGATCCGTCTATCCCTGAGACTTATTCTCTGGAACAGAATTACCCCAACCCCTTCAATCCGCTGACTACTATCAGCTTCGCACTGCCTGAAGCTGGACGAGTCCAGCTCGCAGTCTATAACATGCTCGGTCGCCAGGTAGCGCAATTAGTCAACGGATATCGTGGAGCGGGCTGCCATGTGTTCACTTTCGACGGATCAGGACTATCATCCGGCATCTACTTCTACCGCATTGAAGCAGGCGATTTCACAGCTGTGCGGAAGATGGTGCTGGTGAAATAAATCTGTCGTGTCATTCCGGCTTGTCCAGAATCAGACACGACACTTCCGTCAGATTCCCGACTCACTTCGTGGCGGGAATGACGGATGAAGATGAATAAAAAGAGGCTGTTCTCCGGGGGACAGCCTCTTTATGTCCGGATAAATAATTTATTGCATATATATCAATCTTAAATGCACAAAACAGGTTTTGTATTGCGTATGGGGTAATTTACTTAAATTAGTACTGGAACTATGTGTAATTTATTAGGTATATTCATAAAGAGGGTATTGGTAATTAAGGCCTTACTTCTTCTATTCTGGCATGAACTCGAATAAATGGAATTGTAACCTCACATAGTAAATAGGAGAAAACCAGAGAATCATAACTAATAATTGAGTCATACTTTAAGCACTTCTACCTAACCTGACTACAAACAGGCTCTTCCACACACAACATGGAGGCAACTATGGAAAAAAGAACACGAATTCTATCCGTTTTCCTCCTGATACCTTTCCTCATCGCATCGTTTGTCTTACCCAGCACAGCACGCATTATACGCAGCGGTCATACGACCGTTCATGTATCCCAGAACGAAATTAGAACCTTCAAAAAGATGCCCATTGAAACAGATGAGGAATTGTTGTTAAACGGAGGATTTGAAAGCGGCAGTTTCGAACCCTGGTACCACGAAGGAGCGTGGTACATTTCAACCGATAATCCCCACAGCGGCACATACTGCGCCTATGATACCAGCAATAACTGGCTGCGCCAGGATTTCTTCCCCATTCCGGCATCCGACATTGTATCTGCTACTTTATGGTGCAGGCAACCGTTGGAAGCTATAGCGGCGATCAATTTCATCTACGATGACTTCACCTACAGTGAAGACGTCATCTGGCCCACCTCCGAATGGCAGCAGTTCGACCTCACCGGCTTCATCGATCCGGGAACCGTGGTAATCGGCATCAGAGTCTGGGGTTACGAGACCGGTTTCCCGACACTGCTGGATGAAACCTACTATGATGACATTTCCATTGACGACGTTGCACTCCCGAATCCGATTACACTCTCAAGTTTCTCAGCATCGGTATCGGAGGAAACCGTAACTCTTCAATGGGAAACAGCCAGTGAAATCGACTGCTACGGGTGGTTCGTTCAGCGCAATGAGATTGATATCAGCCCATTCATTCCCGGATATGGCACTACTCAGGAACCGCATTCCTACAGCTACGTGGATAACAGTGCCAACTTCAGTCAAACGTACCTGTACAGGCTGAAGCAGATCGACATCGACGCTACGGTAACCTATTCGGATCCTATCACAGTTGTGGTTGGATCGGAGACGGCGTCTGCATTCAATTTAATTGGGAATTACCCCAACCCCTTTAATCCGACGACAGTTGTTAGTTTCGAGTTGCATGATGCAAGTCTGGTTCATCTGACGGTCTATGACCTGTCAGGGCAAAAGGTTGCCGATCTGTTAGATGGCTGGCGGGATACAGGGGTGCATGAAGCTACCTTCGATGGATCGGGGCTGGCATCGGGAGTGTATTTGTATCGTCTCACTGCCGGCGAGTTTACTGATACTGGGAAGATGGTGTTGATGAAGTAGCAGTCAGTAAATGGACATTATTGAGTAGTTATTTGAGGCGGGGGTATCCCGCCTCTTTATTTCTTGATATAATCATTATTAAATAATCTAATCCAAATAATATGGATTTCACGGTAAGATTTGGTCGGTTCGGAAAACTCCCATAGTAGAAGACAGATTCATCAAGTTTGGAATATTCCAATTCTGTTGCGTGATTTAACATAACTATGGAGTTTCATCATGAACGCAGGTAAGCACTACGCTTTTATAATTGCATTTGCCGTAACCTTAATAGTTACAGCAGTCTCGGCGCAGACGATCATACCCGGTGGAGACGTTTCCGGCACCTGGGAAGCCGTCGGTTCTCCCTACTTGATCGAAGGTGAGATCACAGTGCCCGCCGATTCAATTCTCAACATTGAACCTGGAGTTGAAGTGAACTTCCAGGGGCATTACAAATTTAACGTCAACGGATTCCTGGAAGCAGTGGGAACGGAAACTGACTCCATTTTGTTTACTGCGGCTGATCCTGATACTGGCTGGCACGGCATCCGCTTCATAGGCGCGCCTGACAGCAGTCATCTGTCCTACTGCATTGTTCAGTATGGCTATGCCTCGGGCAATTTCCCTGATTTTTCTGGCGGTGGAATCAACTGTTCCAGCTCGAATCCGGTGATCAAACACTGTACCTTCAGAGAGAATTCGGCTGTTCATGCAGGTGGTGGGATTTACTGTGCGTATTCAAATCCAGTGATCAGCTATTGTTCCATCACCGAGAATGTACTTGAACTGTATGGGGCGCAAGGAGGTGGGATTGCTATCAAATACAGTTCTAACCCGGATATCAACCACTGCACTATCAGCCAAAATTCTGCTACTAACGGAGGTGGGATTCAAATTTCTAATTCCTATCCGCTCATCAGTTATACTACCATCAATGAAAATGCTGCACTATTTGGTGGAGGAGTCAACTGTGGCAGCGGTGGTAATGCGATCTTCAGCCACTGCGTAATAAGCAGGAATACGACAGAATTGATGGGCGGCGGGATGAGTGTCACCTCTACTTGCCCGACCATTGTAAATACAGTCTTTGAAAGCAATTATGGAGACGGTGGAATTAATTTTTACTATCCCATTACTCCTTACATCACATACAGCGATTTCTACAACAATGAAAACGGCGCTTTCACATATCTTGGTGCTCCGATTCCTGAGTTAGGGTCATTGGTTACCGTCAATGCCAACGGTGATTCCTGTGACATTTTCTGCAACATCTTCGAAGATCCCCTTTTCGAAAATCCCAACAACGGCAATTTTCAGATTACCTGGGATAACTACCCTTATTGGGATGAAACTCGTTCACCCTGCATAGATGCCGGTGATCCAGCTTCACCCTTGGATCCGGACAACACCATCGCCGATATTGGTGTTTTCTATTTCGATCAAGTGAGCACCGGGACACTGATTTTAGGAGGTGACGTGTATGGCAACTGGGAAGCCTCAGGCTCTCCATACTTCGTAGAAGGGGAGATCACAGTGCCCGCCGATGAAACGCTGACCATTGGACCGGGAGTTTATGTCATCTTCCAGGGACATTACAAGCTGATCGTCAACGGTTACCTCGAGGCTGCAGGAGCCGAGGGTGATTCGATTCTCTTCACTGCGGCTGATACAAGTGAAGGCTGGCACGGCATAAGGTTTATCGAGGCCCCGGATAGCAGTCATTTGTCATACTGTATCATCGAATATGGCCGGGCTTTCGGCGATTCATTGGATCATCACGGCGGTGGTATTATGTGTGAGAGTTCAAGCCCTGTGATCGGCCACTGCACCATCAGCAGGAATTCATCAGACGAGAACGGCGGTGGAATTTATTGCACCGCCAACGAAAGTTCCTCATGTCCTACAATCCATCAATGTTCCATATCCGGAAATACGGCGGCTGTTTTCGGTGGCGGGATTAGTTGTGATGGGTGGATGTTTGCTACTGAACCTAATATAAGCCAATGCGACATCATCGGGAATACTGCCACAACAGGCGGAGGGATTAGTTTGATATTTTACTGGCCGACGATCAGTTTCTGTACGATTAACAACAACACGGCAACTACTGGTTCTGGCGGTGGGATCTACTCACTGAGCTCTGTCCCATTTCTGGATCATTGCACCTTCAATGGCAACAGTACTGGTGGATCCGGCGGCGCCATTGCCAGCTATTGGTGCGGGGACTTCGTGGCTGATCACTGCGTATTTTCCGAAAACACCTCGGGCTCCGATGGTGGTGCAGTTTGGGTTGATTATAACACCTGGCCTAGTTTCTTAAACTGTACCATCTCCAACAATTCTTCCGGAGAAAATGGTGGTGGAATTTACGTTGGATCAATGTGCTGCCTCTACAATTTCCGCAATACCATTGTCTCATGTAATCAGGGAAACGGAGCCATCTACTTTCGCAATGTTGATGTTTGTACGATCACATACAGCGATTTTAGCGACAATGAATTCGGGAATTTCCTGGGAGGTAGCGTTCCTGCCGGTTTAGGGCAACTTGTCACAGTCAATACCAACGGGGATTCCTGCGATGCATTCTACAATATTTTCCTTGATCCATGCCTGGTCAATGTCATCCAAAACGACTTCCGGCTCCAGTGGGGTTCGCCCTGCATCGATGCTGGCGATCCCGATCCATCATACAACGATCCTGATGGCACTGCAGCAGATATTGGAACGTTTTACTTCGACCAAAGTATGCCTGTGCGAGTTCTGCTTACGCCCTTCGATATGCCCATTGAGATTGCCGCAACCGGTGGAAGCTTCGATTACTACGTGCAGGTGACCAACATCGCCCCATTAGCGCTGAATGTCGATGCCTGGTGCGACGTCACTATGCCGGATGGAAGTGTTTTCGGACCAACCTTGGGACCAGTGAATATCGATATCGGCAGCGAGGTTACCATTGGACGTGAAAGGACGCAGAACGTTCCCCCCGCTGCACCAGTTGGAACTTATACCTACAACGCCTACGCTACGGCGGGGACGGATACATCCATGGATAGCTTTAGTTTCATAAAGTTGGGATCATCTGGAATGGATTGGCTGTCAGGCTGGTTCAATACAGGCGAATCGTTCAGTACTGCTAAAGATTCTCCGGTCACCTCCAGCTCTCTGCCTTCAGCATACAGTTTGGGTCAGAACTACCCCAATCCCTTCAACCCAACGACAGTTCTTAGTTTCTCTATGCGAGTTGCGAGTTTGGCAAAACTGACGGTATTTGATATTTCTGGACGTATGGTAGCGGAACTGGTAGATGGCTGGCGGGATGAAGGTGTGCATGAAGCTGTATTCGATGGGTCAGGGCTGGCATCGGGAGTGTACCTGTATCGTCTCATTGCCGGTGAGTTTACAGACACTGGGAAGATGGTGTTGATGAAGTAACAGTCAGTAAATAGACATTATTGAGTAGTTATTTGAGGCGGGGGTATCCCGCCTCTTTATTTCTTGATATAATCATTATTAAATAATCTAATCCAAATAATATGGATTTCACGGTAAGATTTGGTCGGTTCGGAAAACTCCCATAGTAGAAGACAGATTCATCAAGTTTGGAATATTCCAATTCTGTTGCGTGATTTAACATAACTATGGAGTTTCATCATGAACGCAGGTAAGCACTACGCTTTTATAATTGCATTTGCCGTAACCTTAATAGTTACAGCAGTCTCGGCGCAGACGATCATACCCGGTGGAGACGTTTCCGGCACCTGGGAAGCCGTCGGTTCTCCCTACTTGATCGAAGGTGAGATCACAGTGCCCGCCGATTCAATTCTCAACATTGAACCTGGAGTTGAAGTGAACTTCCAGGGGCATTACAAGCTTATCGTCAACGGTTACCTCGAGGCTTTGGGTGCCGAAGGTGATTCGATTCTCTTTACTGCGGCTTATACAAGTGAAGGCTGGCACGGCATAAGGTTCATCGAGGCCCCGGATAGCAGCCATTTGTCATACTGTATCATCGAATATGGCCGTGCTTTCGGAGATTCATTGGATCATCACGGTGGTAGTATTATGTGCGAAAGTTCAAGCCCTGTGATCGGCCACTGCACTATCAGCAGAAATTCGTCAGAGGGAAACGGTGGCGGAATCTATTGCACCGCAAATGAAAGTTCCTCAAATCCCACTATCCATCACAGCTCCATAACCGGAAATTCGGCGGCAATTTTCGGTGGAGGACTTTGTACTGAAGGGTGGATGTATCCCACTGAACCGAACATAAGCTATTGTGATATCAGCGAAAATTCTGCCATCACCGGCGGAGGAATTAGTCTGTCCTTTTTCTGGCCGACTATCAGTTTCTGCACTATTAATAATAATGCGGCTGTCTCCGGCTACGGCGGCGGGATCTACTCTTTAAGCGCAATCCCGTTACTGGATCATTGTACTTTCAATGGCAACAGTTGTGCGGTGCGTGGTGGTGCCATTGCCGGCTACTGGTGCGGTGACTTCGTGGCTGAATACTGCGTATTTTCCGAGAACACATCGGGCAACGATGGGGGTGCAGTCTGGGTTGATTATAACACCTGGCCGAGCTTTATTAATTGCACCATTTCCAATAATTCTTCCGGACAGAACGGTGGAGGAATCTACGTCGGGTCAATGTGCCGCCTCTATGTTTTCCGCAATACCATCGTCTCAGGTAATCAGGGAAACGGAGCTATCTACTTTCGCAATGCTGATGTTTGTACGATCACATACAGCGATTTTAGCGACAATGAAATCGGCAATTTTCTGGGGGGTAGCGTTCCTGCCGGTTTAGGGCAACTTATCACAGTCAATACCAACGGGGATTCCTGCGATGCATTCTACAATATTTTCCTGGATCCCTGCCTGGTCAACGTCAATCAAAATGACTTCCGTCTGCAGTGGGGTTCGCCCTGCATCGATGCTGGTGATCCCGATCCTTCATACAACGATCCTGATGGCACTGCAGCAGATATTGGAACGTTTTACTTCGATCAGAGTATGCCTGTACGAGTTCTGCTTACCCCTCATAATACCCCTATAGTGATTCCGCCGGAAGGTGGCTCCTTCGACTACACCATCCAGGCAACCAACATCGATCCCCTAACGCAATTGGTAAGTAGCTGGTGTGATGCTACCCTGCCCGATGGAACCATCTACGGACCAGTTTTCGGACCGGTGTCGATAACACTGGAAAGTGGCCAATCCGAACGTCGCGAAAGAACGCAGACCGTTCCTCCGGCTGCACCAACTGGAACTTATACTTACAACGCCTACGCAATAGCAGGTTCGGATACCTCCATGGACAGCTTCACTTTCGTGAAGTTGGGATCATCTGGAATAGATTGGCTGTCAGGATGGTTCAATACAGGCGAATCGTTCAATAAGGCTAAAGATTCTCCGGTCACCTCCAGCTCTCTACCTTCAGCATACAGTTTAGGTCAGAACTATCCCAATCCCTTCAACCCAACGACAGTTCTTAGTTTCGAGTTGCAAGTTTCGAGTTTGGTAAAACTGACGGTATTTGATATTTCTGGACGTATGGTAGCGGAATTGGTAAATGGCTGGCGGGATGCAGGTGTGCATGAAGCTACGTTTGATGGCTCGAAACTATCGTCCGGGCTCTATTTCTATCGTATACTGGCAGGTGAATTCAATTATGTGAAGAAGATGGTATTAGTGAAGTAGGAAACAGTAAATAGACTTTTTGGGGTAGTTTTTTGTGGCAGGATAATAAACCAATCACTTCTTAGCTCTTTTAATCCAAGGTGATAGTTGTCAACAGGTTATATCTAATAATCAGGAGGTTTCAAAATGTCTAAGAAAATACTGTTTTTATTGGGAGTATCCTTAAGTTTGGCGGTGATTCCGAACATTTGTCACGCTTTTCAGGTAGATGGGATTTGTAAGTTGCAACACCAAGATAGCGACTGGTCGGGGACTCAGTTGTATGTTAATAACCAAATGGTCGGCGATCCAACTCAAAACAATGGGCACTATGAGTTCTGGGTAAATGAAAGCGGAACCTATGTGATTAGTCTCTGGAACTATCCACACTATGACGTAAAACATATGGCGGTTTATATCGATAGCGACAAAACATTAGAAACTGTAGAACTACAGGCAAAAGAATATACTTTAGAAGGAATATGTACCCTACAGAATCAGCCACTTGGCAATTACGCGGGCACTTTTATAATTCCGTTAGTAACTCAGCCAGGTTTGTCTTTTGATCCTCAATGGAAAGAGACTAATCGGAATGGAGGATACGCACTAAAGTTAGTTGCAGGAAATTACCACATAGATTTCACACACTCAGGGTATAGTTCTGATTATATGGATATTATTGTCGATGGCAGCGGCGGCCTCGATTCTTTCGAGTTGCAAGAACTGCTTTCTTCTTATTACGTAGTCGGCAGATGCTATCTGGATGATCAGGCTAACCACAGCGGTACAACTGTATCCGCCTCTGGAGAATACACCCAAATTACCGGCAATCAAGGCAAATACGAATTTAGTTTGCCTGCCGGTAATTATACTTTCTCATACACTCACACCGGTTATCTTCCAGGCCAATTGGGCCCGGTGGGGATAGCAGATAGTACTATACTGAATGACGTCACTTTAAATCGGTTACACGGTGTGGTTTATGGTAATTGCTACCTTAGCGATACGACGTGGCATGCAGAAACGACGGTAACGATCTTGGGTGGTAGCGGTTCATTTAGCGGTTCGACAGACGGTGATGGAGGATTCCAAATATTTGATGTCCCTTATGATAACTACGATGCTACATACTACCATGATGGTTATTGGGACGAATACCAGTACTCAATATTGGTATTCTCCGATGTAACCTCTTTGGATGATGAGTGGTTATACCCTATTTCCCCTTCTGTCTATGTTGTAGATGGTGAATGTTACCTTACTGATACGACGTGGCATGCAGGAACGACGGTAACCCTTTCAGGTAATAGTGGAACATTTAATGATGTAACAAGCGGTGGTGGATATTTTCTAATAGAGGGTGTGCCTGGTGGTTCGTATAACGCCAATTTTCACCACGATGGTTACTGGGATGACAATCAATATGTAGAAGTTAATACTAATGAAACCATGTACTCCTGGCTTTCCCCTCTTGCTGTTCCTTATTACGATGTTGATGGCTACTGTTATCTCCAAGATACAACCGATCATGGGGGAACGGGTGTTATTCTTTGGGGAGCCAGTGACTATTGGTCTGCATCTACTGGAAGTGGTGGGTACTATTCAATGAGCGGTATTCCAAGTGGATCTTATGATGTCGATTTCTACCACTCGGGGTATTATCCGGAGTTTAGTAACATTTCAGTTACAGGAAACACAACCCTATCTTCAGTAACACTGGGTTGTCCGGGGGGGGAACCTCTACCAGTGGTTTTAACTGATTTCTGTGCCTCTGTTGAACCGGAGTATGTCCTGTTAATCTGGAATACAGCCGGCGAGATAGAGTGCTACGGCTGGGTCGTTCAGCGCTCCCTGAATAAAGCTGAAGGCTGGGGGAGTATACCTATTTGGGAAGATATTAGCCCAGTTATACCTGGTTCTGGGACTACCATTGAGCCCCATGACTACAGCTTTACAGATTGTTCAACCAATAACCATGAGACCTATAACTACCGACTTAAACAAATCGACATAGGCGGTTCCGCCACCTATTCAGACTACATCACAGTAACTATAAGTGGGATGGATGTTACGGAGTATCATCTTTATCAGAACTACCCCAATCCCTTCAACCCGGTAACGACTATCAGCTACTCCCTGCCCGAAGCAGTTAAAGTTTCGCTGATCGTCTATGATGTAGGCGGACGCTCTGTGACGGAAATCGTGAGTGGCTGGCGGGATGAAGGTGTGCATGAAGCTGTATTCGATGGATCGGGGTTGGCATCGGGGGTGTACCTGTATCGGCTCACTGCCGGTGAGTTTACGGATACTGGTAAGATGGTGCTGATGAAGTAGGTAGGTTGACAGCAAGGACATGCTTCGTCTCCGGTAAACCGGAGCCAGAAACATGCTACCCACGGGGGCATATCTGTACATGCTTGAAGCGTCGGGGTCAGGGACACCATAGGCGCAAGCGACCCCGACTATAGAATTACTAACCAACATGAGAAACTGGGCGGCTTTTCAACCGTCCAGTTTTTTCGTGCGAAAGGGGGGACTCGAACCCCCACGGCTATAAGCCACTGGATCCTAAATCCAGCGCGTCTGCCAATTCCGCCACTTTCGCTAAGGAGGAGCTATTCCTCGAAGTGTCACTCTGAGCGAAGCGAAGAGTCTCATGTCGGGGTCAGGGGTGACCCCGACTACGGGATTTACAGAATAACAGGAGATTCTTCACCCCAATAAATTGGGGCTCAGAATGACAATTCTAGTCCTGTGACAACCTTTTAAAATACATTAATCATAAAGATAAGTCAAGCAAAATCAGCTTGAAGGTATTAGACGTGATTCTTTACCCAGCCGTTCTTCATCTTCAGCTTTCTACGGAACAAGCCGCCAATGTCATCAACTACAAGTTCGTAAACCGCGGGGATAACCAGTAGCGTCAGGAATGTGGCAAACGCTAATCCCCAGACGATTATGTTGGCCAGGGGCCCCCACACTTCAGAACGACCACCCAACCCGATAGCCATGGGCAGGAGTCCGAAGATGGTAGTTATTGAAGTCAGAATGATAGGTCGTAAACGCAGCATTCCAGCTTGCACGATGGATTCATGCCGACCGGCTCCTTGCGCGCGGGCATCATTGATGAACGATACCAGCACAATGGAATTGTTGACAACGACACCGGCTAAAGCCACGAAAGCGAACAAGGTTGTTATGGAGAAGGGATTTCCGGACAACAGCAATCCAATTACTGATCCAACAAACGCAAAAGGAATGGCAGTCATAATGATGATCGGCTGTATGAAACTGCGAAACTGCGTCCCTAAGATAACGTACATGAGCCCCAGTCCGATCAGGAACAGTTCCAATATGCCAGAGAACGCTTCCTGAAACTCCTCCCACTCACCGCCAAAATACATGCGCACGCCGGGGTGCTGTTTCTCGATGTTTTTAAACTTCTTCACCAGTTGTTGATTGACTTCGACACCCGAAACTTTTCCTTCATCCACATTAGCAGAAACAGTGATAGCGCGATTCTGATCGAAATGGCGGATGTCAGCAATCCCGGGTTCGACTGATATCGACGCTACATTTTCGAACGGTACCCAGCTCCCATCCGGCAAGAGAAACTTCAAACGTGTAACGTCGGCGATTTCTTTCAAATGATCTTCGTGAAATTTCACTCGGATATCGATGCCATCATCGCCATCTCGGAAAACAGTGGGTACTATCCCGTCAAATGCGGCGGCAATAGAAGCGGCTACCTGAGTAACGCTTAAGCCAAACATAGCAGCACGTTCTGGATCTACCTTAACTTTTACCTGTCGTTTTCCGGGAGAATAGTTATCTGTAACATCATAGACTCCCTCAATTTGAGCTAACTCACTCTTCAAAATTTCAGCGACAGGTTCAGTGTCTTTGTAGTATTTGCCCTGGACACGCACTTCTACAGGTTTACCCAGAGGCGGACCAGTATTTACCTTGGCAAACTGGACATCTTGAACGCCGGGAATGTCCGCTGTGCTGGACCTGAGTTGGTTCATTATGTCTTCGATGGACATAGTGCGGTCGCGGCGCTCTTTTAGATCGATTATTAACTGCCCCACAGATGATTTAAGGTGCCACTCGTCATCAGTCTGCATCATTCCCGGTGTCGCCACTACTGCAAATAGTTCTGAGGCTGGCAGATTCATTGCTTCTGATTCGAATTGCGTAATAATCCGATCTGTCGTCTCAAGTGAGGTTCCTTCAGGCATCGTCACCCACACGAAGAACATGCTTATCTCTTCATCCCGGTAGAGTTCCACACCCACCAGCGGTATCATCGTGGCGGAGATGAGAATAACAAATGGCATAATTATGGCGATCAGGATGCGGAAGCGCATAACGCGTTCTAAAAGGCGCTTATAGATGGAACTGATCCTTTCCATCAGCCGGGATTGGGCGGCTGCGATCTTCTGAATTCCGGACCATTCAGCGACGTGGGATGGAAGGATGAAGAAGCATTCAAATAGACTCGCCATCAGAGCTAATGATAAGACGATAGGCACGATACGCATGAAACGTCCCATAATGCCGGGCAGCAGCATCAAGGGCAGGAAAGCAGCTATAGTGGTAAAAACCGAGGCGCACACCGGGGCGGCAACTTCTTTTGCCCCTTTTATAACGGCTTCTTTGGGCGGCAACCCGGACTGAATGTAACGGTAACAGTTCTCCATCACCACGATGGCATCATCCACCAACATACCTAAGACAAGAACCAGACCGAAAAGAGCCGTACCGTTTAAGGTATTGCCGGTATGTTTTAAGAAGATCATGGTTATGGCTAAAGTGATGGGGATACCCAGTGCTGTAATCAGAGCATTTCTCCATCCCAGTGAAGCCCAGAGGAGGATAATAACCAGAATGAAACCTAGAATAGCATTGTTCTGAAGTTTCTGCAGAACATCAACGATCTGTATGGAATTGTCATTGGTATAGGTAATTTCCATACCAGGTGGGAGTTTATCTCTATATTCTTCCGTGATGTTCTTGATCGTATCGATCAGGTCCAGTGAATTAGCCTTTGACTTCTTGGAGATGGAAAGGGTTATAGAAGGAAGTTGATTCAGTCGGGACCTGCTGATCTCTTCTTCCCACCCATCGGTAATGGTGGCAACGTCATGAAGGTAAACCTGATTCCCGTCTGGTCCTGATTTCAGAACAACGCTGGAACCAATTTCATCGGTTTTTTCAAATTCACCGACAGTGCGAACCAGTAGTTTTTCATTTCCAGCTTTTAGATCTCCACCAGCAAGGTTAAAGTTTCTATATTTTATACTGCTGGCTACCTGTTCTAAGGTCAAACCGTGTGCATACAACTTTTCTGGAGCTACTTCCACCCATATTTCCCGATCCCGCGTGCCCGCTACGGCGATCTCCGAAACACCAGAGACGTCCAGATAGAGATCCTCCAGATCTTCAGCCAGATCATGCATTACCTTTTCAGGAAAATCTCCGGAAAGGGATATGGAAATTATTGGTATGAAATCTTCAGTATCAAATTCTTCTACGTATATATCTTCGACGTCATCGGGTATAACAGCCTTGTCCACTTCAATCTTGAGATCGGAAAGCAACTTGGAAAATTTATCTTCGGACATGAGCTCGAATTTTACCCATATAAAAGACCGCCCTTCCCTGGAGACCGAAGTTATCTGGTCAATACCGTCTATGTCGGCTATCTCTTCCTCGATGGGGATGGTCACCAGTTGTTCTACATCTTCAGCTGGAACGTTAGGATATGGCGTAACGATAAACGCCCAGTTAAAAGATATTTTCGGCATTAACTCCCGGGGAAGATCCATGAAAGCTAAAACTCCCAGAAGAGTCAAAGTAACCATCAACAGGTTGGCTAATACCGGATTATTTACCGCAAGTCGAATCGGAGACATACTTAGATTCCTTTAAAAGATCTCTACTTTGATGCTGTCACGTAAGACGTTTTGACCTTCTACCACTAAGAGATCGCCTTCCGCAATACCGGATTCTATGATAATTTTATTACCGTCGCTACTGCCCAACTTCACTTCGCACCCAATGGCAATTTTATCCTCAACGATGTAGAGAAGCGGTTTTTCTGATCCTGAAACTAACGCTTCCCGAGGCACTGCCAGCACCTGGGAACGTTCCGCCCAGATGATTTGGGCTTTTACGATCATCCCCGGCTTCAGAAGACCTTCATTGTTATCGATAGTGATGACTACAGGGAAAGTTCGTCCCATGTTTAAGCCTGCTTGCCCAATTCTCCGCACTGTTCCTGCGAAGCTTCGTTCAGGAAATACGTCGGTGGTGATTTCAACACGAATCCCCTTCACCATCTTGATAATGTCCCTTTCGCTGAGCCCAACTTCAACTTCAATATTGTCAGAAGAAATTATTGTTCCCAGAGGAATACCGGGCGATACCTGCTGACCGATTTGCACATTCAATTGAGCAACCGATCCATAGATAGGGCTGACAACTTCAGTCAATCGCAGGTTTCGTTGGGCTAATTTGTAAGCAGCTTCGGCAGAACTCAGGTTGGCAAATGCCGTTCTTTCCTGGAGCCGCATTGCTTCTAATTCATTTTGCGAAATATCTTCTGATGTCTTTAATTCTTCAGCTCTCTGGTAATCACGCTGTGTCTGTTCGTAGGCAACCTGCGCTGACCGGTAGCCTGCATCAGCTTGCGCTTCTGCCAAGGCGTACGGTTCGGGATCGATTGCGAGGATTACAGTACCGATGCTGACAGGGTCACCGACGTCGCGTATCTTCTCAACCACCTTACCCGCAACTTCAGGCGTGATCGGACATTGATCGTGGGAACGTATAACTCCGGTAGCTTGGACCGTCAATTCCAGTGTTTGAGGCATGACATGGTAAACCCGCACAGGCACAATACGGTCATCACCTGAATCATCTGACTCTTTATTACTGTCCGAACTGCAGGATATGAATATGAGCGCCGTACCCAACAAAGCAACGATAAATGCTAACTTATTCTTCGAGCTTGAATTATTCATCATACTCTCCAAAAGGGGTAATGATAAGCGATGTACCTGCGGGGGCACCATTGGCACGGTTTCACCGCAAGCCCCCGCGCTACCTTAAGTGGATTTAGATTCTCGTGAAATGATCGCTGACCACTCACCGATCCATCGGTCCAACGATGCGCACAAGTCTCTCCCGCGCAATGAGTGCATCAAAAAGTGAGTTGATTTGATTTAATTCCGCGCGAAGTTTAGTGGTTTTTGCGTCTAACAGTTCCAGCATGGTGATCATCCCCAATTCGTGGCGGTTTTCTTGAGCCGCTACCACTTCTTCAGCCTGTTGTGACATACGCTTGGCGCTGTTCAAACGCGCCGCTGCAGATTGAAGATCACTATACGCCGCAATCAACTGGATGTGCAGTGAATTTTCATAATCCCTCACGCTCTCCTTCGCTTTCTTTACACCGATACGCGCTTCTTGTATTTTGGCAACGTTGCCGAAACTTGCGAATATAGGCATACTCAGTGAAATGCTGGCAGTCCAGGATTCAAACCCGTCCAGCGCTAAATCGCCATCTGATTGCCAGGCATAGGTGTAGTTGAAGTTAAATTTCGGCTGGAAGTTAGATGAAGCTAACCACACATTCTGCTTCTCTAAAGCGATGCTGCTACGTGCAATCTCAAGATCAGGGGATCTTTCCTGAATTCTTTCCCATAAGCTTTCAGGACTCTCTATCCCCGCGGAAGGGTCACCGGAAGATACTCCCAGGAAGTCAGCCAAATCCGAAGGATAATACCAACCTTCGCTTGATAGTCCTATGACTCTTCCTAATTCCAGATTGGCGAGTTTTAAGTTATTTTCTGCTTCTATGAATGCGGCGTATTCGTCAGCAGCCTGGACTTCCCATCGCAGGACGTCCACTTCTGAGATCAACCCCAAATCCTGTCTCCGCTTGAAACGATTCAGATAGCTGTTGGAAACTTCCAGTGTGTTCTGCTGCACTAAAAAGGCTTGATAAGCTCTACATAGATTGTAGTACGCTATGGTAGCCTGAAGTATCGTTTCCCTCTGCTGTGTTTCCAACGTCAGCTTGATGATTTTCTTCCTGGTACCGGCAATTCGTAACGCTGTGATTTCAACACCACCGTTGTAGATCGGTTGATCCACTGAAATCGAAGAACTGTACATATCCTTGTAGAGAAAAGGCGGAAAATCTTCAGGATCGATATATTGACCGTATTCCTGCAGGATAACGTCACGCATGATGTTTGAACGAAAGACGCTCTCATCGTCCGACCGCAGAACGCTGCTGTTGAAACTCACATGGGGGAAGGCTTCAGATACTGCGCCTAACATACCCCAACCGGCGGCGGATTTGTCCAGTTGCGCCTGGCGAAGCGAGGGATTGTTCTTCAGCGCTGTGGCAATTACCTCTTCCAGCGAAATAGGAACTTTTTCATCAGCCAATCCCGTAGCGCTAAGGGCGAACTGCGAAATGATACATATAATTAACAGCAAACGCTTCTTCATATTCAGCAACCCCAATTAAAGCCGTTTCTTACCTTTAATGGAATATAGGTCTTCTTTATTGATTCGCTTTCTGGCGAATTTTAACCATTCCTCTTCTGCTTTCAAATGAAAGATGGAGTTCTCTAAAATGACTTCCGTTACGCCAGGAATTTCCTGAAAGTAGGGCATATTTTTGTGGTTCTCCAATTTTTCTACCAGTTCATGATGGTAGTCAATTCTCCGCGACAAAATATCATCCAGCTCTTTAGTAGGAACGCTACCTGCAAAATAAAATCCTATGTTGAACTCAAGATATACGCGTTGAAAGCGGTTCAACAGATCACGGAGAAGCACTAAGAACTCCTCTTCCCCACTCTTCGTAATCCGGTAGATAGTTCTTTCAGGTCTTCCGCTCTGCCGCTCCTCGGCTGCTTTTTCAACTGCTCCACGATCTACTAATTTACGTAAAGCATGATATATCGAACCAAACTTCACATCGGTCCAATGACTCATCCGGTGTTGAATTTCCTTCTTAAGCTCGTACCCGTGATAATTCTTCTCACGCAACAATCCAAGTATTCCAATTTCGACAGACATAGACAACCTTATATATATAACGTTTAATATATAAACTTATACAAGTTAAAGCAAGAGAAATTTCTACTTTATTTAAAGCTCCCAAGGGGTTTCATATATGTAGTCGAGGTCAGGGACAGGTAACGCATGAATAAATTCATACGCCCGAATTTTGGGTAAAGTCGCTTCCCGAAGAGATTCCTTCGGAAGAAGCGACGGGTTGGTATTTCAGAGTAGTGGATTTATCCTCTTGGCGTTTTCTATCCCCGAAGGGGATGCACCGTAGTAGCCGCAGGTGAAACCTGCGGAAACATGCAACCATGATTTTTTACGGTCCTGGAAGGATCGAATATCGAGGCTCATTTGGTTTGACCCTTCCTGGATCAAGCGTGCTCTCGGCATCTATACCACAGGCTGCGCCTACGGTTACTGTTATTATGCCGCTACGGGAAAGAACTCAGCTATCTTCAAACCCGAATCGTTTATCTGATTGTAAACTTTCCAGGCGTTCTTCGGTCCTATTCCGTAAGTATGCACCAACTCCAGCCAGGCTTCTTCGTGCAGCTTTTCACTCATAATATAAATTGGAGGGATTATTCAACTTCCTTATTCACCGAAGCATCCGCTGTCAACTTGTCTATAACCAAATTATCCGCTTGTGGAAACTTGAAATCACGCAATTTGTCCAAGGAAACCCACCGCCAATCAGAGCAGTCTATAGCTTCAGGCACACCAGAGACAATTTTGCATATAAATACGTGGAGAGTAATGCGAAAATCAGCGTAAGTATGATCTACTGTTGCGAAACTATCCCCTACTTCTACTTTAATAGCAAGTTCTTCGGAAAGCTCTCTCTGCAGGCATTCTTCCAGCGTCTCATTAGCTTCCTGTTTCCCGCCGGGGAATTCCCAGTATCCGCCGAAAGTGCTGCCTTCTTTGCGCTTGCTTATCAGGATTCGATCGTTATTGAAAATCAGACCGGCGGTTACGCTGTAGTGAGGTATGGTAATTGGGCTGGTTGCACCGTTGTCGTTACTCATATTGTGATGAAATGGGGTTCAATCAGGAAATTTTAGGGAGTATCAGAGATAATATGCAAGTTTGTTCCCTGATCGTCTGGTTTGTCGTCAACAATTATTTTACGGGCGCCTGCCAACACTGCTTCGATGGTATCCCAGTAAAGGCGTTGGCTTAAGATTTTGGGATTTTTCCTGTATTCAGAGAAGATCTTTTCAAAGCGGGCGGCATCACCTTCAGCTTTGCTTACACGGGCTGCGGAAACGGCTTGTGCAGATTGAACAATCTGCTGAGCTTGAGCGCGCGCTTTGGGTAGCATTTCAGAACGATAGGTGTGAGCGTCATTTATAATCTTTTCCCGGTTAGATTTCGCCCGGGATACTTCGTTGAAGGACTCGATCACTTCCAGGGGCGGTTCGACCTTTTGCAGGCTGCAGGAACGGATTCGCAAGCCAGCGCCAACGCTGTCGGAGAAGGTTTGTAAACCGTTACGTACATACTGTTCAACCTCAGATTTGCCAACGGTGAGCAGGTCATCTACACTGATCATACCCACCTTTTCGCAGAGGAGAGCCTCACCCGCCTTGCGGACCAGGAAATCAGGGTCTTCAGCATTGAACAGATAAGCGCCTGGATCACGAACGGTGTACTGTACCATTATGGAAACGGTTATGACGTTGGAATCACCCGATAATCTTTCACTCTCGTTGCGCGAAGGCCCTATGCCCTGCAATTGATCCACTAACTTAAAGCCGATACTCATACGCTTAACCACCGCCACCGCTGGTGTATATACTTTTGTGAAGGGCCAGGGGAACGCGTAATGGATACCGGCTGGAATTCTGTCAGCAACTACTCTGCCGAAAAAGGTGACCACACCCATCTTCTCGGATCCAACTACATAGATGCCGGTCAACAGATAAATACCTAAGATAATTCCAATCAGGATGAATACAAATTTCTTCATTGCCGTTACCTTGGTGGCCCTTTGCGCAGTACCTGCATGAGTTCAGAATCGTTGGGAATCACGACGGTGGAACGCTCATCCATGAAGACTTTATAAGCGTCCAGACTACGCAGAAACCGGAAGAATTCCGGATCTTTCTGTATGGATTTGCGGTAAATGTCAGCAGCCTTTGCTTCCCCGGCTCCCCGGATTGTAAGCGCCTCTCGATTTGCCGCCGCCAGAATCAGCGCTGATTCAAGATCAGCACCCGATCTGATCTTCTGAGCGCTCTCTTCACCTTCACTTCGATATCGCCTGGCGATTCTGCCGCGTTCGGCTTTCATGCGTTCAAACACAGCAACGCGGTTTTGTGGCGGATATGCTATACGCTTGATCAGAACGGATTCAACTTTGATACCCAGGTCCTCGGAGGCGATTTCATAACAACTCTCTTCTATAGTCCGACAGATTTCCATTAATTTCATTTCCCCGGGAACGTTGCTGATAAGTTCAGAAAACATCGCCTGACCTATTTTGGTTCCCATAGCAGAATATAGCAGGTCCGCAAGCCTGGCTTCGGCTCCTGAACGGTTTCCAACAGACACTAAGAACTGGATGGGGTCTTCGATGCGCCAGAGCAGGAAGGCGTCAACATTCAGGTTCTTCTTATCTTTCGTCAAAAGTTCGGTTGCCTGGGGATCAAAGGTCAGCAGTCTCCGGTCGAATTTCTGTACTTTATGGAATGGATAAATCCATTTTGCGTGCAGACCGGATTTTTCGACAGCTTTTACGGGCCGACCGAACGACGTTATTACTGCAACCTGGTTCTCATTCACCTGATAAAGACTCGAATTAATCAGGGTAATTACGATGAGCGCCAGAATTGCATAGGTTATGCTTTTCTTCATTTTGAGGGTATCATTGTTTAGGGTGATCCGGAAGAACCCTGCAACCGCTGAAATACTTCCGGGGGAATATTATTCTTGTTACTTAAGCCTGGCCAGAGAATAAGGTCAAGACCTTGTCCTTGTTTAGTTAACATTAGAATCTTATCGATATTGACCAGGGTTGATTCAGCCGCTTCAGCATTTAAACGGAACTGCTGAGTACTGCGCCAGCGGCTCATACTCTGTGCCATATCCACAAAACGACTTGACTGACCGGTGGCATCATTTACCCTCTTTACGGAATCGGAACGCGCACCTGACAGCTTTCTGTAACTCTTTCCACGCGCCTTTGCCACCGTGCCAATTGAATCCGTCTGAGCTAAGTTGATCAGGCGGTATTTATCTTCCATAGCAGAGGCAACGTCCCGGAATGCTGCGTGAACTACCGAAGGAGCGTGCGCGTAAACCAAGCTGACGCTATGTATTTTTACTCCGATTTCCAGGTGCTCCAATGATTCCTGCAACCCTGCGGACACGTCGTTTTCAAATTGTGCACGAGTGGACGTCAATTCATCTGAAACTTTGCACGTAGCGATCTTTCGCAATATCTGGTGTGCGGTCAGTTCTCTTAATAACTGCTCGGTATTCTCAATTAAATAGGTGGTCTGATAGGCGTCTTCCAGGGAATAATGAACTACCAGGTCAATGTCAATCAGGTTTTCATCACCGGCTAACAGTTCACTTTCTTTGGGCATGTCCTTACTGGAAAAATCATCCAGTTTTTCCCGCAGAAGTGATGAGTAAGTTGATCTCTGCGTCATCATCGCAATTCCAGTACCTTCATCCGTGCGCCGAAAACCGACCTCAAGCACACGCACCAGATCAGTTTTCACCAGAATAGTCCTACCGATCGGCGCGGGCGCTCGAAAATGCAGCCCCGGTTGTAAATCCTTACCGGTAACCTTGCCAAAAGTAACCGACATGCCCGTACTTCCCGCAGGCACGACGAAGAATCCGTCAGAGATGTACACTAAAACTGCCAATACAGCAAAAACCCTGATAAGTTTATTACCCGTCCAGGTGGATTTCTTCTTTAACCAGGCCCAAAATGTGGAATAATTTTGGCTCTTTACCAAACTGATGTGCAGCATGATCAGCAAGGCTAACGTAGCACTTACCTTCAGCCATGTCGGAAACATTCCAGCAGCGGTACCCATAGTGACATGGGGAAGCAGGTTCAGTGAACCGTACAACCAGTTGAGAATGCCGCCCAGTATCAACGTAACGATGGCAATGGACGCCAGGTAAATTATCAAAATTCTGCGGGAGAAATATTTTGATAAGACGATAAGCGAACTGATATTGGTAGCTGGACCAGCCAGGAGAAACACCAGAGCTGCACCAGGTGACAACCCTTTTAAAATAAGAGCTGCGGCAATGGGAGTCGATTCAGTAGCACAGATGTAGATGGGGATACCGATCACCAGCATCAGTAACATGGGCCATATACCGCGTCCTAAAAATCCGCTGAAGATGCTTTCAGGGATGAGGACTGAGATTAATCCTGCAGCCAAAAAGCCGAATACCAAGTAGGGCGCCATGTCATTCATCAGAGTCACGAAGGAATATTTTATGACCTCTGAAAACTTGCGAGGATTTGGTGTGGACTGATCCACTTCCTGATTACAGGATGGACCGCAATTGGAGGTTTCGTCTTCGTTGGGGATGATATCCGATTTATCGTTAGAATCATTTCCGTTTAGAAGATTAACTCCCAGACCTGTGAGAACGGCAGTGATAAAGGAGCCGAGAGGACGGAAGATCGTCATCAGGGGATCCAATAAGGCGAAGCTGATACCGATGGAGGGAACACTCGTTTCAGGCGTGGATATCAAAAAGGAGAAGACCGATCCCTTACTGGCGCCACTCTTTCGCAGTGATATGGCTGTGGGGAGGACAGAACATGAGCATAAAGGCAGAGGTATTCCCAGAAGGCTGGCGTTGACGACAGACTTGACGTCCCGCTTGCCGAACAGCTTGAAGATACGTTTCTGGGGTAGATAAACGTGGATAATCCCGGCTATAAAAAAACCGAAGAGGAGGTAGAGACTCGTATCTACCAGAATTGAAGCAGTCTTTACTATTATGTCAACAAAGAAACTAAGCATATATTGATAAGCTAATTTGACTACACTTGCAGCGGTTCGTCCTCACGTCTTATATCGGCACCGATTAAGCGTAACTTTTCTTCTATTCGTTCGTAACCACGGTCAATGTGATATACGCGGGAGAGGTCGGTTCTTCCTTCCGCAGCTAAGCCTGCAATGATGAGACTGGCAGAAGCACGTATGTCTGTGGACATTACCGGCGCACCTTTCAACTGCTCAACACCCCTGATCAGGGCGGTGTTGCCCTCCACTCTTATGTCAGCCCCCAGCCGCTGCAATTCTGCGACATGGGTAAAGCGGTTGGTGTAGATGGTATCGGTCATGGTACAGCTTCCATCAGCAAGGCTCATCAAGGCTATCCATTGCGCCTGCATGTCTGTGGGAAAACCTGGATAAGGTGCGGTCTTCATGTCCACTGGATAGGCTCTTCCTTCACTCTGTATTTTAACTGAAGTATCTTGAATTTCGAGGGAAAAACCAGCTCGTTCCAAGCCGTCAAGAACCACGCTAAGGTGATCTGAACGCAGGTTTGTCAGAGTAACGTCACCGCCGGTCGTAGCTACAGCAGAGAGAAACGTACCCGCTTCAATGCGGTCGGGGATGTTCTGGAACTTTGCCGGATGAAGTTGGTCCACACCTTCGATGACGATTTGATCTGATCCCGCCTGCTTGACATGCCCACCCATCGCATTGATGAACTGAGCTAAGGCGACTATCTCCGGTTCACAAGCAGCATTCTGAAGGATGGTGGTACCTTCAGCAAGGCAAGCCGCCATCATGACGTTTCCGGTGGCTCCCACGGAACGGATGGGAAAACTGATCGTATCTCCGCGAAGCTTCTCAGCACTGGCAACGATGTAACCATCCTCAAATTCGATCTGTGCGCCTAATTTTTCCATCCCCATTATGTGCAGATCAACCGGACGGGGTCCCCAGGCACAGCCTCCCGGAAGTGATACTCGAACCTTACCAAAGCGCGCCAGAAGCGGTCCTAAAACGTAGATGGAGGCTCGCATGGTCTTCACTAACTCATAGGGAGCTTCGCAGAAGGAACAATCTGAAGTATCTATCACTAAAGATGGGACTGAAGAAGGACCATCCTCAAAATCAATGCGTGCGCCGATGATGCGCAGAAGATGCGCCATGGTGCGAACGTCGCGAAGACGGGGGACGTTTTCAATTGTATGAATTCCGGGCGCCAGTATCGCTGCTGCCATCAGAGGAAGTGAAGCATTCTTAGCCCCTGAGACGGGGAGGGTTCCCTTAAGCGGTTTACCGCCTTCTATGACAAACTTATCCATTTCGAGTCCGTTTATGAAGCACTTTTTAGGTTTTGTGCTGTCTCGAACATCTCGCGAGCGTTTTGCAGTGCGCTATCGGAGATGCCGGTGGCGGCTAATAGCGAAGCCAACTCCACGATACGCTCTTCACCATCAAGTACATTTACAGTAGCGGCACCGCTGCTGGATTCCTGGCACACTGAAAGGTGAAGATCGCCTAAGCTGGCTATCTGGGGGAGATGGGTTACCACAATCATCTGGTGGTTGCGCGCTAAATTCAACAGTTCCAGACCAACCATATGAGCCATCCTGCCGGATATCCCCTGATCTATCTCATCGAAAGCTAACGTCTCCACACCGTCAATTCCGGCTAAGGAACCTTTCAACGCTAACAGAATACGGCTCAGTTCACCACCTGAAGCTACCTTCTTCAGAACCTGGTGTGGCAGTTTAGCGTTAGGTGAAAATGTGAAATCAATTCTATCCAGGCCGTCTTCATACGGCTTGTCCATCTGCAATGCTTCAAAAGCAACGCTGAATCGTGCTTTTTCCATGCCGATTGAAGCCAGCCTCTCTTCAACTTGTTCAATTAATGCGCTGGCGGCTTTCTTTCTATGTTTAGAAAGCTCAATGCCTGCTTTTAAAAGAACACTCTCCGTAGAGCTTATCTCTTTTACAGTTAAGCGTAACTCCTGTTCCCGTCTATTTAATTCATCCAGCTTCCGCTTTGTTTCTTCAGCGATGTTACAGGGGTCGTCCCCGGGACAGTTCCAACGTTTGAGGAAACCGGTAAGCAACATCAAACGCTGGCGTAGTTTTTCCACTCTGCCAGGATCATGCGAAACGTCCCTGCTTATCTCCAATAGAGAGCGATTTAATTCCGTGATTGTCGAGCGGATGGTTTGAAGTTGGCCATCCCAATCTTTGAGTTCTGCATAATAAGGGTATAAATCCGGCAACAGGTGAATTGTGTCACTGAGCTTTTCAACGGCGGAACCGGGTTTTTCATTGAGCAGGTCGCACATTTCCCTGCATAAGTCAAAGATCTTTTCTGAGTTCTCCAGCCTATCCAGTTCCTTTTCAATTTGTACGATCTCCTGCGGTTGCGGACTAAGCTGTTCCAACTCTTCTGCTTTCCTCTTCAGGGCGTCTCTGCCGTCCCGGGCATCGTTGATTTCATCCTGTAGATTTTTGTGTTTTTCTTTGAGCTTGTGGAGTTCTCCGAATGTACCCTGGTATTTCGAAAGAAATTTAGTGTTTCCTGAAAAGGAATCCAGCAGCGATAATTGTCTATTCCTGTCGAAGAGAGTCACAACTTCGTGCTGACCATGCATATCCATCAGCAGAATGCCCAATTCCCTGACCAGAGCGACAGTCGCCGGTGAGTCATTTATAAAAACGCGCGTTCTGCTTGAGGCGGTGTTTCCATCCTTATAGAACTCCCGGCGGAGAATTACAGGCAGATCCACCGAAAAGCCGTGTGTTTTCAACCAGCCTGTCAGAACAGATTGGGACCTGCTGTCAAATTCAGCTTCGATATAGGCTCGGTCAGACCCGGTGCGGATGGGAAATCCGCCTCTTCGTTCACCTATCAAAGAACCGATAGCATCCAGAAGCAAGGATTTACCCGCTCCGGTTTCACCGGTAATTACGTTCAATCCAGGTTGAAAATGAATTTCTGCCTGTTCAATTACCGTGTAATTTTTAATAAGCAGCTTCTTTAACATATCACTGATGAATAACTGCCACCTTTCCCACCGCTGATGAACCATCTGGTGCGTAAGCTAATAGCAGATAAACGCCTGAACCCACCATTTCGTTACGCGCATTGCGACCATCCCAGCCTGCGGTGATCTCCGTACCGATCAATTGCCGTACTAATAAACCGGATAACGTGAATACTTTCAATTCAGAGGTTTCTGACAGTCCCATAGGATCTAAAAACAGACGGTTATCTGATCCGTCTGCAATGACGAATGGATTCGGTTTAGCAATGGCAAGATAGGTAACGGTCTGCTCCATCTGCTGATAGGGGGTTTTCAAGACGGCTAAACCAGCCCCTGTTCCAATATAGGCGTCGCCGGTGTGAATATCAAAATCTATTGAGAGAACCACATCTGACGGCAGCGGACTGGGATAATCGCCTTCGATACTGGTATATGCTTCCAGCCAGGTATAATTGTCAGATCCCAATACAGCTACGCCATCATTGGTGCCGAACCACTTGTTATCCTGAGGATCGATCGCGATTACGTTTATATTCGGCCCGATGGGAAAATTATAGACGTCAATTCCATAGAGGAAATCCGGATTGGATTCGGGATAGTAGTATCTGACACCATCGGCAGTTCCCACCCATACGACACCTTCACGGTCGCAAGCTAAAGCGGTGATATTTTCTGTAGCCAATTCAGAGAATGTCAACCAGGTATCATCGGCTGGGAACAGCGGTGAAGTGTTGTCATCCAATATGTGTATTCCTGATCCTATGCCATTATCAGCTCCGAACCATTTATGTCTGTAGGAGTCTTCTATAATGCGATCAATATAAAATTCAGCATTGGGAATCGGCGCACTACCCGATTCATTCATAACTGTAGTATAGTTCCAGTTAGGAAATTGCTGGGGGTTCGTGATGAAATCCGAAGGCACAACCGCAATTGGGCCTCCAATCGCAGAACTCGCTTGACTGTTACAAATCCAAACGTTGCCAAAATAATCTGTGAGGATATCCTCCACTACGCAATATTGGTATGGGGTTCCACCGATACCGGTCAATTCACCAGTTGTTTCTGAGAAGAATCCCTTTGCTGATATAGTGTCACCGGTAAACTCGAACCAGCCAGCGCCTCTGCCGTGACTTCCCACCCATACAGAACCAGTGTGATCCCTGGTCATTGACGTGGGCTGAAAGTAGAAGAAACTATCACTGCTTACGGCAGTGCCGCCGATATAATCGTCATTGTGATGGCCGATGTTAGTCCAGTGACTGCCATCGAAGTGGCATAAAGTGCCATTATTGTAGTTCAGCTTGAGTTTACCGCAAACCCACACAGAACCATCATCTTCCACCAGTATATCCCTCACGGTTTCAACCAGAGGACCTTCCGGTAGATGATGTGTCCAGGATTGTCCATCCCATTCTTGCAAGCCGCCGAATTTGCTATTGCCTGCTGACGTTTTGATGGTTTCAAAACCACCCCACATATTGCCGTTGCTATCGAATTCGAGATCCCCTCCTCTTGCGTTCTGGGGACCGAAACCCTGAGCGATACTGCCGTTAAGGAATTGTATTCCGTACGTTCTGCCGATGTACAGCGTATCTTGGTGGGCTTTTAAGAAAGTAATATCCGTGGTGTACTGAACGTTCAAAGCCTGAAATGCGCTTCCATCAAAGACATTCAAACCGGTCTGCGGGGTGGCGGCATATAGAGTATCATGGAACACTTCCAGGGAGGAAATCTCATCCGATGATAATCCCTGTACAGTGGTGTAGTTAGTCCAGTTTTGCGGGCTCTCTAAATAGCCAGCGGTCAAGTCACCGCGCGCTGCGCCTTCCGGAGTACCCACCCATAAACCATCCTGATAGACTAGAATCGCCTGCACTTTAGCTTCCTGCGGTGTAAAGCTGCCCAGATTTTCATAGCTATTCTGGATCAAGTATTTATTCAAATCCTCAAAATAAACCACCCGATGAACTCCCACATCGGTGCCCACGTAGATTTCCCCATCGTGATTGTACATGGCATAGATGTGAAAAACATCGCTGCTGAGCTTGAAATCCGAGATTCGTGAAACCTGGTGCGTGGTTAGGTTGAAGATATCGATGTAAGCATTGGTCATCCCCAAAATCAGGTTGCCTCTGTCATCTAAAACCATGGCAGAAATATCATTGGAAGACAACCCATCCACAGTGGTATAGAACTTGAAGGTATGCGTAGAGAGGTCAAATTGGAAAAGCCCACTATTGGTAGCTCCCCAGAGAGTGTGATCGATGCGAATAAGGGACCGAACTGAATGTACAGATGGGAGAATTTCCCAATCCGAAGCCACGCAAGGACGATATAACCAAACGTTCAGCAGGAGTAGGAATATGATACCAAGGTGAGTTTTCTTCATCAAATTAGAGTTTTTTCCATAAATCTGTCATCTCGATGGCGCTGATAGCCGCATCCCACCCTTTATTACCAGATTTAGTGCCCGCTCGTTCCAATGCTTGTTCGATAGTTTCGGTAGTCAACACGCCAAAAGCCACCGGGAACTGATATTGGAGAGCCGTTTGCGCTATGCCCTTGGCAACTTCAGCAGCAATAAAATCAAAGTGCGGAGTAGCGCCGCGAATAACAGCACCTAAACAGATCACACTATCATACTTTCCTGAATTCGCTAACTTCGCCGCTGCTATGGGAATCTCAAATGATCCGGGAACCCATACGATTTTCAGATCTTCATCGCTGGCACCGTGGCGTTCCAAGCAGTCCAGTGCACCTTCTAAAAGCTTCTTTGATATGAGTTCGTTGAAGCGGGAAACGACCAGGGCAAATTTCTTCCCCGTAGCGTCCAAATGCCCCTGTACTGTTTGGATTTTTTCAGATGAAAACGACGCTGTTGTTTTAGGACTCATATATCCTCCGTCCAGTGTTTATGTATCTTGTATATAATGACCCAGTTTTTCTTTCTTTGCCTTTAAGTACTCACTATTACAGGGATTAGATGGAATTTCTATGGGAATCCTCTCCACTATTTCAAGTTGATACCCTTTCAAGCCGATGACTTTGCGGGGATTATTGGTCAATAACCGAATGTTTCTCACACCTAGATCATACAACATCTGAGCTCCGATACCATAATCACGCAGATCAGCCTTGAAGCCCAGTTCTTCGTTTGCTTCAACCGTATCCCTGCCTTCATCCTGCAATTGATAGGCTTTTAACTTGTTCTCCAGACCGATGCCGCGACCTTCCTGGTTCATATATAACAACACGCCGGTGCCTTCCTCAGCAATCCTCTCCATGGCAAGATGAAGCTGATCACCGCAGTCGCAGCGCATCGAACCGAAGACGTCACCAGTCAGGCATTCAGAATGAACTCTGACCAAAATGGATTCTTCTGATTTTATTTCGCCCTTTACCAATGCCAATTGATTCTTGCCATCCACCAGACTGCGGTAATTGATGAGGCGAAAATGACCATAGCGCGTTGGTAAATCAACTTCCACAGAACGTTCGATTAAAGATTCTGTGCGTTGCCGATATTCGATAAGATCCATTATAGAGATGAGTTTCAAGTCAAACCGCTTGGCGATCTCACTCAGTTCCGGCAGACGTGCCATAGAACCATCTTCACTCATTATTTCACAGAGAACGCCAGCGGGTTTCAGTCCTGCCAAACGCCCTAAATCCACTACTGCTTCTGTATGTCCGGCTCGCTTGAGCACACCGCCCCTGGCAGCCCTCAAAGGGAATATATGCCCGGGCTTCGCTAAATCATCCGGTTTGGTGGCCGGATCGACTGCAGTCAGAATAGTAGTAGCTCGATCAGCGGCTGAAATGCCGGTGGTAGTGTTTTTCACCGCATCGATAGTGACTGTGAAAGAAGTACCGTGCAGAGCAGTATTGGTACCAACCATAAGGTCAAGACCCAATTCGTCGGCGCGTTCAGCAGTCATGGGCATGCAGATCATCCCTCTGCCGTACTTGCACATGAAGTTAATCGCATCAGGCGTAGCAAATTCCGCCGCCATGATGAAATCACCCTCATTTTCGCGATCCTCATCATCGACAACGACTATAATCTTGCCGCGCCGGTATTCTTCTAGTGTTTCCCCAATAGCATCTAAATGGATTTCCTGATTGTTCTTATTCATGGTTTACTCAGATTGTTTTCCGTTAATTTCTCATTAGTCACAGGTTATTCGAATCCCCAGTCTCTTAGCTTGTTCTCATCTAATTTAATGTCCTTCTTGTTAAGCATGGATTCAGTGTATTTCGCCAGGATATCAACTTCAATGTTTACTTTATCTCCATGCTTAAAATCTCCGAAATATGTGCTGTTCAGTGTCTCCGGAATGAGGGATACAGAAATGGCTTGTCGGTTGATTTCAGCAATCGTCAGACTGACGCCGTGCAGGGCTATGGAGCCCTTTTCCACCACATACGGCAGTAATCCGGGCGGCATTTCAATCACCATTTCTGCAGTATTGCCTTTGCGCAGTATCCTCAACACCTTGCCGACGTCATCGACATGTCCCTGAACAATATGTCCGCCCAAACGATCCCCTAACCGAAGCGCCCTTTCAAGGTGCACTTTATCCCCCACTTTCTTCTCGCCAATCGTTCCTCGTTTAAGAGTCTCATCGGAGGCGTTGAAAGTGAAACTACTGGTATTGAAACTCTCGACAGTAACGCAGATTCCGTCAACGGCGATGCTCTCACCCTTACGGTATTCATCCGCGTTGAAATTGCACTTGATTTCAAAGGACATACCAGCAGACAGTTTGCGGCGAGTCTGAATAGTCCCTATCGTTTCGATTAACCCTGTGAACATCAGTCAGCACCACTGTTTGATGATGATCTGAACCAGGTTACCAGATCTGATCCATACGTTTTTCGCTTAACAAGGTGTAATCTTCTGGCTTCATTTAACTTAGTAACTCCCAGCGAGGCTATACTGGGAATACCATCACCACCAATAATCATGGGAGCCTGTACGACGATCATCTCATCGAATAGATTCCTTTTGACTATGGTGGCAGCTACGTTGGAGCCGCCCTCGACTAAAAGGTACAACAATCCGCGCCTGGATAACTCTTCCAACAGCAATTTAATATCGAGAGTCCCTGCTTCCCCCGGAGGCAGCCAGATGAATTCAGCGCCTTGTGCTTCCAGCCTCGCGGCTTTTTCAGCAGGTGGATACGGTTTTGTGGCTATTATTACAGGATCAGAATTCACCTTGAACATACTCGCGTTAGGGCTTATACGCAAATCGCCATCTAATATAACCCGTCTGGGATTTGGTCCTTTAGCGAACCGCACATTCAACTTAGGATCATCAGCCAAGGCGGTTCTGATACCAACTATAATCGCATCGTTTTCTGCTCGCAACTGATGCGCCAATTTCAAACTTTCTTGACTGCTTATCCAGCGCGTGTCACCGATATTGGTGGCTATGCGCCCATCCAGACTCTGGGCTGTTTTTAGCGTTACCCAGGGAAATCCGGAAGATCTGTGCTTGATATATGCTCTGTTAAGTTCCTTCGACTGCTCTTCCAGAACCGGTCCGGATACTTCGATACCGGTTTTTCGTAACTCCTTAAGTCCCTGCCCGTTGACGTCAGGATTGGGGTCAATAATTCCATATACAAGGCGGGTTATTCCGGCTTTAATAATCGCCGGTACACAGGGTGGCGTTTTTTTGTCATGATGACAGCAGGGCTCTAAGTTGACGTAGAGTGTGGCGCCCTTCGCCTGCCCCGCCTTCAGCTTGGTCAGACAGTCGATCTCAGCGTGGGAAGCGCCGTAGGCTCTATGGTAACCTCTGGCTATCACCTGCCCATCTTTAACTACGACCGCGCCCACTCTGGGGTTGGGACTCGTATAACCTATACCCTTCCCCGCCTGGCGCAGCGCCAACTGCATGTATTTCTGGTCACTATCCACAATCACACTTAATAACGAAAAAAACCCGTCGTTTGTAACTACGGGGCACACAGCGGTATGAGATATACCACACCTCATATATGCCTACTCCCATCCGGACTTTGACCGTCGGCATCGGAATTCCACCGATTCAGTTCAGCTAATACTAGAAAGCAGAACTCGCGGGCTCTAACCGCCGGTGGGGACTTTCACCCCGCCCCGTAAGCAAGTTATACTATACAATATATCAGATTAGAAGGTGAATGTCAAGATATTTCCTGATTTTCCTCCTTCAAACATCATTGCACCTGGGATAGCTCCACTATCCTGCGATCTTCGGTTGAAACCCAGATATCGCCATTGTAGTAGCTGATACCTGCGACCAGACTGTCGGTCAGAGTGATTTCATCCAGGAGTACCCAACCCTGATCGAATATTTCCACGTAATCGGCTCCGTTCTGATCAGAACAGAGGACGTACAGCGAATCGAACTGAACATTAGCACAAACAGACCGAAAGGCGAATCTATCGGGAACTTGAATGGAATTATCGTCTTCCAATTCCAGGGTAACAGGATCAAGTGAACATATTTTAATATGTCCGTCATCCTTCCACAAAAGAACGCAGTATTCATCACCAGGTAAGCTTAGAATGCCTCCAGCCTGCCAACCGATAAATGCAGAACCGGGCCAGTTGGTAGCTAAGTATTCGCCAAAGGGGGTAACACGCAGCAGAAGACCAGTCGTTTGACAGAAGAGGAAGAGATCTCCATCCCCACTGCTGATGGAGATGTATCCCTGTCCGTTCATCTGCAGATCATACAGACTTCCCGGATTCCCATTTTCATCGAAGGAATAGAGGTAAATCCTGTTTCCACTACCCTCGTTCAGGTCGAAATTGGTCAGGTAGAACATATCATTCATGACGGTGAGATCGTTGAATGAATCTGAACCGGTGTAAACCGGACCCGTGCTCAAGGAACCATCCGGTGTAGTGTCGCAGGCGGTCAGGATCAGCATTGCCATCATGAGAATTGCAGTTGGGTATATTTTCAGTTTCATGTTAATGCTCCGTTGGGTGGTAGGTCAACTGTTGGATATGGGGCTTTGTTTAGAAACTACAATCTTGCGAATAATAATCCAAAAGATCGTAACAAGAGCTAATTGTATTATCAAGAACAAACATATTGCCATAAATACGAAGCCGGAAGCACTCATACCTTTTTCTTCTGGAATCAGATCGTTGATTATTTCACTGTAAAATTGTTTCTCTTTAAGACTTGCGTGCGAACCAGGGAAGTAAACTAGTGATATCATAGCATTATTTTGTTCTTTATTAAAATGAGTTAGCACAATGGCACACCGCTCATTCTGTGACAATCGCACATTATCAATCATAGGAAAATCAAAATATTCTACATGAAATAGGACCCTTTTTGGCGGTTCCTCCTCTTCTATGTCTTCTAGTTGATCAAGAGTGCATACGGTTAATTCTATCGGAATCTTTTTTTCTGCTACGCCTACTGTACCAACATTAATGGTAAAATGCCGCTTAATGTCTTTTATTTTCCAGTTTTCCTCAAATTTATCAGGACCTATTATTTCGCCTTCGGAACCAAATTCAATAAAATATTCTTTTGATTCACCGGCTGACCGCAAAGCTGCCAATTGTTTTTGGGAAATCTCCTGTGCAGCTTTTTCCAAGCGTTTAATATAATCTTTTTTGGTATTAGTATCTCCCTTAGCCGAGTCAATTTTACCCCTTAGATACTTAAACAGAGGCTCAATATCAAGGGTTTCATGGAAGTTGTAGGTTAAAAGCTCAAGGTTTAAAATAACTTCATCGAATTCATCCAAATCAAGTCCTTCCACATGGGACCGTTTATCTCCAACAAACATGCTAATAATTGAACTGAACATCTGTTGGCGCAGAGAACTTTCAGATTGCTCCCGTTTGCTAATTAATTCAGTATATAACCGCGTTTGAATATCTTGCTGCTGCTGCTTATTGAGATAGTTTGATCCCATGTATCCAATAAGTGCAATAACAAATGCAGCCAGTATGCCACCCAGGGGTCTGCTGAGAATACTCAGTTTATCCCAAAAATCTCTCTTTCCTCTAACTTCCTTCTTCCCACCTTGTGAGTTTTCTATGTCGCCGACATCGCCTTCTATCATTTCTTAGTTCCTTTCAATAATGTATTTATCGTCTTGCCGCTTAACAACCCAGTTGATTTGTCTAGAACTTTCAGGTATCCAGAACTGTTCTGAATAAATATAAGATCCCTTGTAATATATTCTGATTATATAGTCACCAGAACTTCCGGTAAACAAGGTATAAGAGCCGTTATATATCATACCTTTGTCCGGTGGTATATTGATAGATCTGATAAGTGCTATACTTACATTATCTGCAGGCCTTTGTGATTCACCTTCCTGTATTAATATGGTCCCATAAATTCCAGTAGCAAAGGAAACAGAGGGAATCACTAACAGCACTACGAGTAGCATCTTCACGATTTTCATTTCATTCTCCTTTGTTTTATGGGATTATTCATACTTGTTTTAGGTATGCGGATGCGAGGTGCTGGTCTATTTTTGTTCCGGTACGTCAATACCCATAGCTTCGAGGTAGGCTCTATAGAAGTTCATAAAGTGCGGCGGGCAGCCTTCCAGCCAATGGCTATTCTCGTCCCCTTCATGGTATTCAATGAATTGCTCCACGCAACAGTTCCCGTAGCACCACAAAACTCCGGGATGGTCGCTTAAGTTCTGTTCCTTGGCTTTGTGCCGCATTCCCACTATTATGGTCTGTGGATCCTCCTGCAAATGTCCAGCCGCATGGAGACGATCCAAAGCATGCCGCAGAGAAGAATAGCAGCCTACGCACCCACCTTTCACGATAACGTCGATCCCTGGATAGGCGTTTTGTGATGAGAGCACCGGACGTTTAAAGTGTCTGCGTATTTCATCAGGTTTAACGCCCGTAACTTCGATTTGGTCGAGATCCGCATGCCCAAAACCTTCCTGCGCAGCCATGCGAATCATGGCTATTTCGTCCGGTTCGACGCCCATCAGATAGGCACCGATGGAATCCGCTGCGACAATATCGGCAGAAGCAATAATAGCGTTGAAATCCTGCACTGGCGTCCCACAGATGGGCGCTTGACCTTCCAGTGCCCATATACCATCAATGATGGTCATATCTGGTTTAACCAGATAGAGATAATCGACCAAAAAACGGTGCAGGTCTTCCCGGTGGTGCTTCATGCGGAAATGTTCGGGGATCAACCCGAAAAGGTTCTTTATTCCCAAGGAAACGCCGGTGTGCATGTGAAGCTTCAGCTTGGGGAGGTTGATCAGAACTTCATATTCCCGTAAGACCTGTGGAATTGGGATTGATTCACACAGTCTTCCTGGCGGATTTTCCTCCCAGACTTCTTCGGATTCATCGAAATAGACAAAGTGCGCGCCCACTTCTCCGTAGTATTTTCCCAATCCCAGCAGTTCCTCTCCGCCACGGCAGGAAAGACCTATACCAGGTTTGTCGCCGATGCCGATAGTTTTGGCGCCGCTATCGAGGCAGTGTCGCATCATGGCGATGATGACGCGCGGATCTGTGGTAACTGCTGATGGAACGTGGGGATCGGGTCTGACCAGATTAGGTTTTATCAATACCGAACGACCCTTTACCATTTGGGAGAAATCCAGTCCATCGACCGCCTCGCTTACCATATCCTGGATGAGATTCAGGGACGATTCATCGTAATCGTTGGGAGTTCCCGGTATTACCTCTTTATGAGCTATGTGTACTCTGCTTCTCTTCACCTTAAAATGATATCCTTCTATAGGAATTCAGTTTTATCGTCTTTAATAAACTATGAACATGGAGACCAGGATCCACAACAGCACAGATAACATAGTCGGCTTATCCGTCAGGAGAACCATTTCCGGTCTGCTACCTAAGTTGCGTTGATACACCAGATATAAGTAGCGGAATATTCCGTAAATTACAAAGGGAACCGTCCAGATTAAGCTGTTGGTTTGGAATTTTTCCACCGTGCCCGGATCCACTGTATATAATACGTAGCTTATTATCGTACAGGCAGTAACTGCAGCTATCATTTGATCTAAGAAACGTTCGCCATATTCTTCCAGTACAGCGCGGTGATTGACAGCATCCGCATTCAGTTCTACAATTTCAATGCGGCGCTTGGCTAAAATCAAGAACAGGGATAAAAATATTGCGCAAGCCAATAGCCAGCGAGATATCATCACCTCCAGGACGACAGCGCCGGATACAGCTCTAATTATGAAACCCATGGAAATGATCAATATATCCACGATAACCAGGTGCTTCAATCGAAACGAATAGATGATCATCATAATCCAATAAAGAGTGAGCAGTAGTCCATAATTATAATTGAGCCAAAATGCCAGACTGATAGAGATGATTGAAAGAAGAAGACTCTGTATGACAGCTGCTATAGGAGAAACCTTTCCTGCAGCAAGGGGGCGGTTCTTCTTTATAGGATGCAGACGATCCTGTTCTAAGTCTTTAAGATCATTGATGATATAAACACTGCTGGCAGCGAGACAGAAGGCTACAAAAGCTAAGATGCTTGTACGTAAATAATCAATATGGAAGAAATTCTGCGAGAAAATCAGACCTGCAAAAATGATCAGATTCTTTGTCCACTGCCTGGGTCTGGCAGCGGTGATGAGGGCAATAATCATGAAGAGCTCCTTCTGTAGGCATTAGCAATAAATATAAGACTTCACGATGTTATAATGCAAGTATATTATCTACGGTTCACAGGACGGGTTAGTCTATTTTGGGTTGACTTTTTTCTGTTGCGTCAGGTCTTGGACGCCGAAGGCAGGTGTGACCTGACGCTCTTTTCTGAATCACTGATTACCGCTATTTCAATAAAACCATCTTAGTGACAGCCTGGTAATCTTTAGCTGAAAACTTCAGGAAGTATATACCGGAAGCGTAAGCTGAAGCGTCGAAAGTCAACTGGCGGCGGCCTGCGGGGATATTTTCGTCAATCAAGTCAGCAACCATCTTTCCCGACAGATCGAACACCTGCAGCTTGACGGCACCATAATGAGGAAGATCAAACGTGATCGTAGTTGTAGGGTTGAAAGGATTGGGATATACACCCTTTAGATCATATTGTTGGGGAATACCAGAAAGATCCACGGGAACAATACCTGTTGCCGCTTCCACCTGCACAGACCAACTGGTGCTGTCTGAACCACTATGGGTATCTTCTATGGATACAGATACGGTATAGAGACCCGATTCCGACCAGGTATATTCGAAAGTGGAATCTCCTCCAGTCTGGATCTCCTGTGAATCCACGTACCAGCGATAAAACAGGCGGTCACCTTCATAGTCATCGACCGAAACCCAGAAGTCCTGCGTAGTATCTATAAAGGCGATGATGGTTCCAGCCAGAGGATGCCGCTGGATGATTACAGGCGGGAAGTTATAATCGATGGCAGCCATTACGTCTATGATGCCCCAGCCGTAATCATTATTAGGGGTTTGAGCGTTATCGGCAGTCATCATAAGTGCTTCTCTCACCTGCATGGGCGTCCAGTCAGGGTGCGCTTCCAGTACCAGTGCACACGATCCGCCAACCAGGGGAGTCGCCAGGGAGGTTCCTCCCATCTCACCGTATACATTTACCTCAGGATATGCACACCAGGTGGCTACTCCGCGAGCGCATACTTCAGGTTTGATGCGTCCATCGTAGGTAGGACCGGGTGAACTGAATCCGGCAAGTTCGCCTGCACTATTTACAGCTCCAACGGTGATAACGCTATCGGCATCTGCAGGAGCGATAATATGACCCCAGGCGGAATTACGTTCGTTTCCCGCTGCAGTAGCACAGACGATTCCGTTGGCAACGGCAATATCCACTCCGATTGTGGTAACCGCAGTGCTACCGTCCATATCTTCAAAAGTGTACCAGTCGAAATAGCCCAGCGAAGTTGAAACCACCTGAGCACCTATACTGTCAGCCCATTCTAAGCCGGCTACATACCAGTCTTCTTCGATCGGTAATTCAAACGCTAAGGCTTCGGTTTTTCCGATTAAGAAGGAAGCGCCATAGGCAGGACCGTAGAGGTCTCCTTCATGCGCTCCACCTAATGCTGAGAATGTATAAGTACCGTGATTATGCTGACTATCGGGATCACCGGGTTCGTTTTGCGTTTCGGGATCATTATTGATAAAATCCCATTCAGCGACGACCGTCTGGTTTACCAGTGCTTCATGATCGGTAAAAAATCCGGTGTCCAGGAGGCATACCAAAACGCCCGCTCCGGAATAGCCGGAATCGTGTGCCGCAATTACGTTGATCTGTTCTAATTGATCATAAGAAGGACCGTAATCCAGATCATCCGTGAACGACGTAGTTCTGACCATGGGTTTCGGTATCGCCCATTCCGGTCGAGGTAAGGGACGGTAAGCTTTAGCGACAGGTTTTATTTCCTTTACGAACTGCAGATTCGCTATAATCATCAACTTTTGCTGAGGTACTCGCGCTGATAGGGCATTGATATACCTGCTAACCGTGCGATAACGTCCACCTACCCTCAATACAGCCTGAACATAGGTTACATTGACGGGAAGATCTTTTTCATCGACTAGAGAAGCGGTTCTGACCTTCAGCCGGCGGGTTTTAGTGCGCGGCAGCATATTAGCTTCTGCTCGTTGAAGAGCGCGATTTAGTTCAGAATCATCACTAAACCCACGATCATGGAATACCACCCATACATCGATGGAATCAGAAGCAGCAGCTATGCTTCCCGGTCCCATCAGAGTGGGATGAATTTTTCCAGCCTGAGCAGAATCAGGGACGACAGCACAGAACATGGACAGTATGAGAAGGACAATTATAGATTGTTTCATGTAACACCTCAAGCTATTTCTATATAAAATATACGCAAAAAAATAGCCATTTGCAAGCAGATATAAAAAAACACCGGTATATACTTCAGAAAACCCCCGTTTTTAAAGTGGTTGACTTCAGGGAATGGAGTACATTCAGGATGCGGGATTTAGGATGCGGTGAGTGATCTGGCTCCTCGGAGACGGGTTTAGTGTTGCGTCAGGTCTTGGACGCTGAAGGCGAGGAGCTTGTCACGCTCGGGAGGGATTCCGCCCTTGGGAAAGTGGGGAATCAACAATCCCCCCTGTTTTTTCAAGGGGGGAGTAAGGGGGGATCAATTAGTACACCCACAGCAGGGGTGTGGGATTCCTGGCGTCAGGTCTCCGCTTCGCTAAGGACCTGATTCGACCGATTATAAATATATCTTAATCCTGCGTACTCTTATTCTCATAGACTGACAAATCTATTGGCCCTAACTCTCTCTCTTGTTCATCCACTCCCTTATAGTAGCCAGAATCAATTTCTTTTTCTTTCATAACCGCTTGTTCTACAGCCTTTTCTTTTATGTCTTCATGTATCTTTGATTGTTCCTTTTTCTCAATACCAAACATTGGCGCTACAAAATCATAAAAAAATCCACTTGCAACGGATGCGCCATACCCAGTAGCCGCTGCATTAAAACCTTCTTGAATTACTTTATAAATAAACCTGCGTCTATTTTCATCCTGACATTCAACCACTTTTTGCATTATTCCATGATCCTTATATTGAGTAAATGGCACGCACTTTGAAAGGTCGATCTCCTCTCGGTCCGGCTTAACATCCACCAATGATACACCAAATTTATGTGGATTATTTATTAACTCATCAAATTCTCCAGTGGTTAAGAAACTTTTAAGTGCTTTTTCACTCTTTGGTATACTATTTATTGCTTCATTATTAATAATCAGATCACGAAGTTTAAAGTTATTAATGAAACTTATTGACTTTGGTAATGCATACTTTGCTTGATTTGAATTCATAACATCGTCGCTTGCAGTTTTCCCACTTGAGGTATAAAAATTGGTTAATAATAGCCTAGCACGTATGAGTGCAAGGTGAGAAAGATAGTCTCTAGCATAATCGAACTTTCTGCAATTCATTAACGCTTCGCTGGACTGTGGAAGAAGGCGACTTGCCTGGTACTTTGGTGAAGTAAACGTTGCCTCGTGAAGTTTAATTAGCTCAGATATAAACCAAAAGTGATTTGCGCGAGATCCTTTTAACATATTAATCAGTTCATCATATTGATTAATTTCTTGAGCAGGTACCTCTCTTGCATTCAAAATTAATCTTGAGTTTAGCAAAAATTCTGCGCAGATTGTTGCTGGCGTTAGTAACTTCTCATTAGCCTCAGCCTCTAGCAAAATCTTTTTAATACTGTCCAATATTTCTTTATTAACCGCGAAATATCGTAAAGTATCAATATTAGGTGATGCTGCAGATATCAGATTTTGTACAACAATTTCTCTTACTTCTCTTCGTCTATCATTTAGTGCTGGTACAATCTCATTGCATAACATATCCTTGTCATTCTGCAGTGGGCTAACGGAAAGCAAATGAGCTGCTGCAACTGCTGGTATGGAATCCAATCGATGGTGATTTTTTTTATTGATTAATTTTTCTGCTTCTTTTGCTTTTTTAAGTTCTTGAACTGCCCCTCGTCCTAATTTTCTTAAGAGGGGTGGATAAAATACCGCATATGAGGCCATAAGAAAAGGTGTATTAGCTTCAACAAAGCTTTTAGCGACATCAGTTGCGGATAAGAAATCACGATTTAACGAAACAAATGCCTTTTCTGGTTTTGATGGTGATTTTTCTTTCTGCCAGAAAAGAAAGTAGGTCGATGCACCAACAACTATTCCTGAAATGAACTGAAAGAGTCTTCTACGTGATATTTTCACTGTTCTCTATCCTTGTATTAAACTGTATTTTACACTTAAGATTAATTCGAGGTATTTATATACTCAAAAATACCTATTAAGACTGTATATGTAGGCAAATATAATCTGCACTCTTTTTATTAGAAGTTTCTTCTTAATTAAAAAGGCAACTCCCCTTCCCCAAGCGAGCTGCCCTAAGTTCGACATTATCAAATTTTATTTCGTTATAAAATAAACTCTATTATTAATAGAAGTCAAGGTAATATTTATATATTTTTTTAAAAACGAAAGACCCATCGAAAGACTAAAGTGTCGGAGAACAGGCAACCCGGCTTCTTAAGTGCCGGGTTTCTCCTAATATGCTGGTAGACGCCCCCGTCCGCAGGGATGACAGAACTGATTAAATAAAAGGGCGCCCACTATGGGAGCGCCCTTAATTCATAATTCATAATTTACTTATGGCTCACACCTGGAATTTCTTTATTTTCATTTTCTTCAGATTCATGACGCCCAGGCCCATTTCTGAAGCATGGCGGATGTGCCTGATCTCATTGGGTTCATGTTTGAACAGAGTGGCTGTGAAGGCGTCTGCAGCGACCGGGTCTTCAGATGCGATGATAGTCTTCTCTTCTCTTACCGTTCCAGGTCCGGAGGGACCGTTGTTTAGCAGCATGCGTGTGGCATCCATTACAGTTAAATCCGGTTTGCGGACGGTAGCCAGATCAGCGATAGTCTGATCCAGATCGGTGCGGTGCATTATCTGACGATCCCAGTTGATGCCCATGTAGTTTTTAATACCCAAAGTGAGCTGAGCGCCCGCGTGATGCTTGGCAACGGGAAGATTAATGAAGACGTCGGCGGTAAGGAATTCCTCTATCATCATCGTCTCCCGCAGAACCAATCCTAAAGGCAGATTGACCTGACGATACATGGAAATAGTATTTGCTGCCACAATTTCGCCTCCGAAAGATTCGATTGCTTTGCCTATACCGTTTTCCACCCAGCTACTGGGATCATCATGAGCGTAGGCAATAATTTTGGAGGCTCCCGCCTTTTGACAGAGACGTGCTACTTCGGCTACCACTTCCGGGTTGGTGTTGACTGCGAATTCGGGCCCAAGTTGGGTGATACTATTGGGTTTCAGGAAGACTGTGTTCCCCGGCTTAACGTACTTTTCAATCCCGCCCAGGGCGTCGATAACCTTACGAGCATTCAATGCTGGTGAGTCGCCGGTTGCTGCCATCAGTATTGGTTTTATCGTTTTTGCACCCGCCTGAGTTACTAACGGGTAGAGAGGTACAGCAGCAAGAGAAACGGCTGAAGCCAACCCAACGCTGCTTTTTATGAATTCCCTTCGTGTGATAGCCATGTATCCTCCGAGTATCTGTAATTCAAGATTAATTCTGACTTAGTGATGAGATATTCGCCTGAGCCTGTACGCTCTGGAAACCGTTGGGATCCTGTTCTAAGTATTGCCGATAGTACCGCAAGGCATTCTCTTCATCGCCCATGCGATTATATACTTCTCCCAGCATGAAATAGGGATTGGTAAACCCCGGATTGAGTTCGATGGCGCGCTGGTATTGGGTGATAGCCTCTTCGTAGCGTTCCAAATTCATCAGGCATTCTGCATAGCTGTCGTGGGAATTGGGATTATCAGGTTCCAACTCTACGTATCGTTGGAAACATGTTAGAGCTTCATCCATCTGTCCCAACCCAAGATATGCGTATCCGATGCGGTTATAGGCGTTGCCATCGTTGGGGCTGCTCTGGAGGTAGCGTTCGAAAGCTTTGATCCCATCTTCGGTGCGTCCACTATTTAGATAGGCGTAACCCAAACCCATGTAAGCGGCATCCGAAGTGGTATCAACCGTAGCCGCTTCGAAATGGTCAGCCGCCTTTCCGAAGAAGCCGCGGCGGAGCAACTGGAACCCTAAGGATACATGGGTCGGATAGTCATCAGGATTGACCGCCAGTCTATCCATCATCCTCAGGATTCTCTCGGTCTCCTCGAGCCTGTCAGAAGCTTCACTCGAACCGACACCGTCAGGATACTTATCTATGTAATCCTGCAGCATCTCAGCTCCGGTTTCAAAGTCGCCGGTTATGTGAATCTCAGCGCCGATCAAACTCAATTCTGCGTTTTCCACGAGTGGAGTATCATGAAACTCTTCAGATACGCCCTTGAAAATGTCGCGAGCTTGGCTATATTGCCTCTGACGATAAAGAGCGATACCTTCCCGCATCGTTTCGACGGCATTCCAGGGAAAATCGTGATGCTGATCGATTAATTCCCTCTCATTTTCGATGACAGTACCGCTGAAACCGGAATAAGGATAGAAATACAACAATTCTATGAATGCGCTGGCAGCCTCTTCGTTGCGATCGGTCTCCTTCAACACCATGCCTAAGTTGTACTTCGCTTCGGCAGCCTGATTTCCGGGGGGGATAAAAGCGGCGATATCGCGGTAAACATTTAAAGTGAATTCAGGATCGTTCAGGTCTGTCAAATTATCCCTGAAGTTCTGTAACACTTCATCTATCCAGGTATCAGGCAGACTGTAGTTATCCCCTGAAGATAGCTTTAGAGCCTGGCGGTAATAATCCACTGCCTGGCGGGGATTTTCATCAGCTAAGGCTATCCGGGCGAGACAGGAATAAGCTTCAGCGGTCCACTTGGTGGCAGGATGTTCTTGCACAAGTTCCAGGAAACCGTCCCGGGCGGCATCAAAATCATTCAACTCCAGGAAATTGATGCTGGCAGCATTGTACATAGCCACCGGTGCCAGTTCATGTTTGGAATTGGCTTTGGCGAATTCCAGATAACCCCTAACTGCACCTTGATGGTCACCGCGCCAGTTGAGGTCCCAGGACTGCTGAAAGAGATCTGTGTAAGCACCAGCGGACAAAGTCGCTAAAGCTACGATAAAAATCACCATTACTATTCGTTTCATGTAGTCCTCGTAAGTTGACTGATTATAATTCTGATGGAATTAGCTGAGAGAATAACGCAATAATCAGACCGGGATGATATTTGTGAGTCGCGAACAATTTAAGCATAAACCAATCTGATAAAACTCTCGCCATAATTGCCAACTGTACTGAAATGCTACTCAAGTGAAATTTTACAACAGATGGTGAAGCATTCAGGTAAAAACTCACTTGACAAAGTGATATGATTACTCCATATTGGTAGCTACATTAAAGTAGCTCTGAAAAGGTGAGAAAGTCAAGGACAAATATATAACAATACAAATTGGAGGAGTCGATGGATCAATCTTTCGATGAGTTTTTGAACAGTAAGTTTTTCAAAAGCTTGCAAAGGCAATTTGCGGGTAAGGGCCCCGGACGGCTCTGGATCTACGCCATCTGTGGAATCGCCGTACTCTGGCTGCTGACGGGGATATATATCGTCAAGCCGGGTGAAATGGGCGTTGTACGCAGATTCGGTAAGATGCGGACGACCACAGGGCCCGGACCTCACTATCACATTCCCGGTCCCATTGAACGTGTGGACGTGGTCAAGATTGAAGAGATTCGCAGCATGGAGCTGGGATTCCGTACCATACACCCGGGACCGCCTGCACGGATCAAATCATACCCACTTGAATCGCTGATGATCACCGGTGATGAAAACCTGGTGAACGTACGCGTGGTGATACAGTATCGTATCAGCAGTTTACCTGATTTCCTGTTTCGTGTCTGGGATCCTGAAGGCAGCGCAGACCGGCGCACCCTGATGGATGCAGCCGAAACCGCACTGCGTGGCGTCGCCGGTAGTATGGATATTGATGATATCCTCACTACTGGCAGAGCAAAAGTTCAGGAAGATACGAAAACACACCTCCAGTCGCTGATGGATATTTACAGAACCGGTCTGCTAATAACTGCTGTTAAACTGCAGGCTGTGGATCCGCCAGATCAAGTAAAGGCTTCATTCAAAGACGTAGTCAGCGCTAAGGAAGACCGCGAACGCATCATCAATGAAGCGCAGGCGTACAAGGAAGATCTGCTGCCCAAAGCACGTGGTGAAGCAGAGCAGATGCTTCGCGCAGCAGAAGCATACAAAGAAACGAGCATACTCGAAGCTAAGGGCAGCGCCGCTCGTTTCCTGTCCATGCTGAAAGAGTACCGAATTGCCAAGGACGTTACCAGGCGCAGACTGTACTTCGAAACTATGCAAGAGGTACTTGCTAAAGCCAACAAGATAGTAATCTCCAAGGACGTTGCCGGCAAGTCTCTGCCGCTGCTGCCGTTGGGTGATCTTGGTTCATCAATACCTCTTGCGGAAACCAGGAAAGGAGGTCAGCAATGAAAAAGAATAGCATTTTCACCGTTATCGTCGGTCTGGTCATCATCATCCTGCTGACCAATGCGTTCTACACTGTTGATGAAACTAAACAGGTCATAATTATTCAACTGGGACGTTTCGTCAAAGCAGTACAGAGCCCGGGATTGCATATGAAAATCCCTTTTATCCAGTCAGTGACAACTTACGAGAAGAGACTGTTACGTTACGATGCGCCGCCAGCGGAATTTCTAACTAAAGATAAGAAAGCCCTGGTGGTTGACGCCTACGCGCGTTTCCTTATTTCAGACCCGCGCATATTTTACGAAACCCTCAAAGACATGCCGCGCGCCAATGCGCGTCTCGATGCGATAATTTCATCTGAACTGCGGGAGGCTGTCGCTTCTCATGATCAGTCTGATATCATCACCGAGAAACGTGAACCAATCATGGCGGAAGTTCTGCAGATAACCAAGGAAAAAGGATTAGAATTCGGAGTGGAGATCATTGACGTACGAATCAAACGCACCGACTTTCCTCATGAAATCGCTGAAAGCATCTATTCCAGGATGCAGGCAGAACGTATTAGAATTGGGAAACGTTACCGTTCTGAAGGTGAAGAGGAGCAGTTGAAAATCAAAGCCGAAACGGACAAAACGAAAGCGATCATAATTGCTGATGCGCGCCGCCAGAGTGAAATACTACGCGGGGAAGGCGATGCTAAGGCAATTAAGATTTACGCTGATGCCTTAAAGAAGAACCCGGAGTTTTACTCATTTCTGCGCAGCCTGGAAACATACCGGGCAGCGTTGGGTGAAGACGCCACTCTGGTTCTATCGGCCAATTCGTCACTGTTCAGGTATCTGGAAGGCCCACGGACGGGAAACTGACACATGAAGGATAAAGGATAAAAAGCAATTGTAGGGTGGACTAAATCCGTCAACCGACGGATGCAGTCCACCGTTTTTATTGTGATAGCCTGCGTTCTGGCTCCGGTTTAGCGGGACGAAGCATGTATCCCATCCCACCGTCATTACACTACGTGGAACTGTCATTCCTGCCTGCCCCTACGGGGCGTACGCAGGAATCCAGCGAACTTGAAAAGCGAAAAAACCTTCATTACCATACCATGAATCGAATCCGTCAACCGACGAACTCCCCCCTAAAAAAACAAACCCCTTGACTTTCCCTTAAATCTTCACTATATTTTAAACAGGCTATCAATTGTGAGCTTTTCATGAGAACAATCCTACTACTTCTCCTTCTCCCCACCCTTCTCTTCGCTCAAACACTGGATTTTCAGCAAGAGTATGACACTATTCCTGTTGAGATCGACGGATGGCAAATGTTCTCACCTTGGGGGGGGGGGAATATGAATCCTACCCAGAATTCACTGATATAGATTTCGATGGAGATTATGATTTATTTATTGGAAACTTCTGGGGATTGGTTCATCACTGGGAGAATATAGGAACACCTCAAGAACCAGAATTCCAGTTCGTCACTGATTCACTGGATCTAATCGACGTTCCAGGGTACAGTAAATTGTCATTTATTGATCTGGATTCTGATGATGATTTTGATCTTTTCATCGGCAACTATTATGGAACGATATGGTACTATGAAAACGTTGGTACAAGTCAAGTGTATAACCTATTTTTGGAAACAGAACAATTCGGCGGAATTGATGTGGGACAAAACGCTTCTCCTTGTCTTGTTGACATTAACAGCGACGGTGATTATGATCTCTTTATAGGTAATAAAAACGGCAACATCTGGTACTACGAGAACACCGGTACACCTGACAGTTGTGATTTTACCTATATGACCGATTATTTCGACAGTATAGATGTTGGTGATTACGCTTCACCTGAATTTGCCGACGTGGATGGAGATGGTGATTATGACCTTTTTGTCGGCAGAGATCCTGATTATCCTATTAATGGCCCCGGAGATGTGTATTTCTACGAAAATGTTGGTAACGCACAGCAGTATTCCTTTGAATTCGTAACGACCGATTACCTGGGTATAGACGAGAGTATTTACACGGTTACAGATTTAGTGGACATTGATGCAGATGGCGATTATGATCTTTTTATCGGGGAGAAATATAACGGAATAATCTGGTACTACCGTAACGACGGTGATTCTGCCAATTATGATTTTACCTACGTAACTGACAATTTCGCTGGTATAGACGTAGGATACTACTCTTCCCCCGAATTCGCCGATATTGACGGGGATTGTGATTACGATCTGTTCGTGGGCAGAGAGCCGGACTGGGCAGCACAGACTCCGGGTGATGTGTTCTTCTATGAAAACATAGGCACACCGCAACAGGCTGACTTTCAGTTGGTGACGACAAATTACCTCAGCATCGATGAAGGGCATTTAACTCATATGGATTGGATAGACATAGACGCCGACGGCGATGAAGACATGTTCACAGCTTGTGGTGATGAACTCCAGTTTTACCGCAATGTCGGTACCAACGAAACACCAAGCCTGATCCGTGAGACTTCCAACTACCAGAACATAGTCGTTTATGGCATTTCCCCCTTCTTCTGTGATATAGATGCTGACGGGGATTATGACCTGTTTTCCGGTGAAGGAGTTCTAGGTGGACCATCACCCGGATTGCACTTATTCATAAACAGGGGGACGCCTGAAGAGGCGGACTTCATCCTCTATTCTGACAATCTCGTTCCTGGAACTTACCACGTGATTATATATCCCACTTTAGCCGACATCGATGCTGATGAAGATTTTGATCTATTTCTCTGCGACCAGGGGGGAAGCTACTTCCATTTTGAAAACACCGGAACCATCTATAACCCGAACTTCGTCTGGCGAAGCGATAACTGGCAGGGGATCGATCCAGTACAAATCCAACGCTGGAGCCGCTTTTGGGACATAGACGAAGATGGTGATTTAGATCTCTTCTTCAATGGAGATGAGAATGTCGCTTTTTACCGTAATACCGGAACACCGGATAGCGCCGTTATGACACTTGAAACTCCGTACGGTATCACTGGATTGAACTATTCGGTAACAACAGGTATATGGGGCTTCGACATAGTGGATATCGATGCGGACGGTGATGGAGACTTCTTCGGCGGCAATACCAATGGCGGTGCTCTCTTCTTCCGCAACGTCACCGGTCAGAATGAGGTGGGACCCAAGAGACCGGACATTCTTTTCCCAAAATTAGATTTCTCCATCGGTCCCAATCCCGCAAATCCGGTTACCTGGATCAGCTTTACCCTGCCTTCCCCGCAAGAAGCCACTCTCGCCGTTTACAACATCTTAGGCGCTAAGGTCACCACCCTCACTTCCGGCATCCAGCCACCCGGCACCCATAATTACCTGTGGAATGCTGCGGAGTATTCCTCAGGGGTGTATATCATTCGGTTGGATGCGAGGGAATTCGAAGCTACAGATAGAGTTGTAGTGTTGAAGTAAGGGGCGAGTGTGTCATTCCCGCGGACGCGGGAATGACAGGATAGTTAGAGTATTATCCCGGAAAGACTTTAGTCTCGTAGGTTGGGTTAAGCGTAGCGCAACCCAACAGGCTATATACCCCCTCACCCCCAACTCCCCCACTCTCCTCTTGACTTTCCACCAATTGTTTATTATATTATACATATAGCCCATTATACACAACATTATATTCAGAGTGACATTTTTACCAAAGCAGGGACATCAAGCTGTCCCTGCCACTCTTCGAACTGCTGCCCCCCTGAACGGGTGGCCGGGACAGCTTCCCCGTAGGGGCCCTCAAGGGGATGTCCCGGTTGTATCTTCCCCCACCCCGACAAAAACGTCGTCCAAATCTGTCCGCCACAATATGTCCGTCACATTTGACGCCAGCCCAGCACGAAGAATCACCATCTCCTGAAAATCAACCCGAATTACTCGCCATTTCTGTCACTCGGACTGGACGTGAAATGCGCAATCTTCTGCACCCCTTGACATTGTCATTTTTTCTTGTATATTATATAGAAGCAATACATTTCCAGACGCTCGCAATAGATAACACATCCGTCGCTACTCGATACCACCTGGGTTATTGTAAAGGGTGGACGAAACGATTCTAATAATATGGAGGTAAGACCATGAGGTATTTTTATCATTTTGGCGCTGTTTTCGTTCTATGCATTCTCATCGGAGTGGTAAGTATAGCATCTCCCCCACTCCTCACCGCGAACAACGAATGGCAAGGTCGTTTAGTAATCGAAGTGGATGCGGCTTTAGTACCGCTGGAAATCAGTAACGAATCAGATTTGGCGCTGACCGGTATAGCTGAGCTTGACAACCTGGCTAGAAGTTATGGCGTGTATTCCATGAGCAAGCTTTTCCCCAATGTGAGAAACCGCGAGAATTCCCATTATCCCGCTTTATCCCGATTCTACCTACTGGAATTTTCTCCGGAAGTGAGTTTATCCGGCATTACCGCGGCTTATTCAGTTGCCAGTGCGGTTACTCACGCTGAACCGTATTACGTCTTCCACCCTCTGCACACGCCCAATGATTCCCTTTATTACGCTCAGTGGGCGCTGACGCATATAAACGCGGAAACCGCCTTCGATTACAGCTTAGGAAGCGAAGAGATCATCATCGGCGTGGTTGATATGGGGATCGATACCACGCATGAAGACCTGCGAGGCAACCTCTGGATAAATCCTGGAGAGGATCTGAATGGCAACGGTATCGTGGATCCATCAGAATGGAATAACATAGACGATGAAGGCAACGGCTTCGTCGATGATTTTTGGGGATGGAATTTCTACGATAACGATAACATCGTGCAGGAATCACCGTTGTCATCAGGGCATGGAACGTTCGTTTCGGGTGGCGTATCCGCTGTTACAGACAATTACGTTGGGATTGCCAGTTTGGGCTGCAAAGCCAAAATCATGACGGCGAAGGTTGGTGAGGATTTCTATATCGTCACCGGCATCGAGGGGATAACATACTGCGTGGAAAACGGAGCGGACGTCATTAATCTGTCCTGGGGATCACCGACCCTGCCCTACTATCTTCAGGTTGTATTAGATTATGCCTGGAGTGAAGGCGTGGTAGTGGTAGCTGCTGCCGGGGGTGATGGTGGTATGATACCAATCTATCCAGCAGCGTGTGATAACGTGCTGGCGGTAAGTTCCACGGATGCAGATGATCACCTTGCACCGTTCGCAAACTACGGGTACTGGGTGGACGTGTTCGCACCGGGAATAGACATTCTGAGTACGTTCCCCTCTGACAACTACGATATGTGGAGCGGTACTTCTGGATCGGCGGCGCTGGCTTCAGGGCTCGCCAGTTTTATATGGGCGGCGGACCTGACGCTGACTAATGAAGAAATTGTCGATCACATTCTAGCAACATCGGTGGAAATTGATTCATTGAATCCCGGATTTGAGGGTCTCTTACGCATAGATGCAGGAGCGGCATTGGCTGGTATTTTCCTGGATATTGTCCTTACTCCGGAGAATCCGCCGATTATAATTCCTGCCTCTGGAGCTACTTTTAATTACAACATAATGGTGGAAAATTCGGATGACGTCGAACATGAATCTGACCTCTGGGTTTACATCATTCTACCCGATAATACTCAGTACGGACCGGTTTTGGGCCCGGTAAGCCTGACATTGGCGGGGAATAGCTCTGTGGATCGTGATCGGTCACAGCGCGTCCCCGCCAACGCGCCTGCAGGCAGTTATCAAATGATCGCCTGTTTGGGTTCATATCCAGGGTCTATCTGCAGTAGAGACACAATCCCGTTCGATAAGTTGGGATCAACGATCCAGAGTAGTAATATAGGGGACATAATAACCGGTGACTCATCGGCATCATCAGAGTTATCGGAAGTCGTTCAGGTATTGCCCAACCCGTTTAATCCGGTAGCGACCATCGGTTTCTATTTAGAAACTGCGGGCAGCGTAGAACTGATGGTATTCGACGTTCACGGTAGGCCGGTTAAGCAGGTAGAAAAAACTCATCTGTTTGCAGGAAGACTGCAAAGTGGTTATCACGAAATTGAATTCGATGGTTCGGGGCTTCCGTCCGGTGTTTACATCTACCGCCTGATGATGGAAAACAGAGTGCATACCGGGAAGATGATTTTGATGAAGTGACGGATAGGATATTCTATCTCACCCGATTAAAAGTCGGGTGCTCACTATGTGGATTCAAGTCTCTAAAGAGACTGAGTAGATAGTCGTTCATTGAATTTATTCAATTGGATTTAGAAATGAGCACCGGAACTTTAGTCCGGTGCAGAGACATAAGGAACTCCAGAAATCTCCAGCTAACAGAAAGAATATGTCGCTTGACATATTCTTTTTTTTGTGGTATTTTTAGCAATTATATCATCTTCGTGAAGGGATGTTTGTGACTATCGTGGGAAAGCCAGAAAGATTCGATGAGCGTGATTGCGTTTTCAGCCGGCATGATTTAAAGGCGGGGACGGAAGAATACTCCGATTTCTACCAGCGTCATCCCGAATGGAAGGAAGCGGATGATGATATCCGGGCACGGTTGAAATTGGGGCTCTACGCGAGTGACGCTGATAAAGCCCTGCTGTATGCACCAGATTGGCTAGCAAGAAATCTAGGAAGACCGGAGATGGTCGATGGATCACCCGCATCCCGGACTGTCGATATATCACCTGAACGGGCGGTCAGGAAGATAAAAGCTCTGGCAAAAAACCTGGGTGCGGATCTGGTGGGGATCAGCCGTCTGAATCCCGCCTACATCTACAGCCACCGGGGGAGGATGAATAATCCCGAAGAGGAGTGGGGGTCACCGATAGTACTCAAGCATCAGTTTGCCATAAGCCTGGGTTTTCGTCAGAATATTGAAATGATCCGTACTGCGCCGGGAATACCAGAGATGAGTGAAACATTAAGGGTTTATGCTTTTTCAGCACATGTAGCGGTGATCTTGGCGGCTTATATGAGGATGCTGGGTTACCGGGCACGCGCGCACCATTTCCGCAACTACCAGGTTTTGCCGGTCCCGCTGGCAGTTGAGGCAGGTTTAGGTGAGTTGGGTCGCTGTGGTTTTTTACTCACCAGGGAGTACGGAAACTGCCTCAGGCTGGCAACGGTAACTACCGATCTACCGCTGATATGCGATACGCCTGTGGACATAGGTGTTCACGATTTCTGCACTATGTGCAAGCTGTGTGCTGAAGCATGCCCTTCGGGTTCAATTCCGACAGGTGGGAAAATCCGGAGCCGAGGCGCTGATAAATGGCAGATCGACGAATTGAAATGCTACCGTTACTGGTCAAAGGTGGGAACTGATTGCGGGATCTGCATTGCATCCTGCCCCTGGTCGCAACCGGATAACTGGATGCACATAACAGCAGCAAGGTTAGCTACCCAATCGCACTTTGCCAGAGTAATCCTGCTGTGGCTGCATCCGCTAATATACGGTCGCTACAAACCACGTGAGAAACCTGAATGGTTTGATGAGCGGGCGCGCGGGAAATGACGGAACGCTGAACAGGTGCCCCACAATAATGGACATTAATTGATTGCCTTAACACCATAGGATTAAAATCCTATGCCCAATTTTTACGTAAATTGGTTAAAACCAATGGTCATATCCTATAACCTCAACAGTCGCTTCAGCGACTTTACTCAAAATTTGGGCATCCGAATTCATTCGGATGTTAGCGGGGGTAAGCCCATATCACCCAATTATCCGGGAATGAATTCCCGGACTATATTAATGCTGTCCCACTGAAGTGGGACGCTTTAAAACCATTGCACTGATTATTGTGTTGCTTTCTTCTTTTTAATTCCCGAAATAATGAACAGAATCGCTATGATGAACAGGGGAAAACCCATAACCACAGCAGCCCCCTTATCTTGTTCTGCGACAAAAACTCCCAGGTACCACATTCCAATCCACCAGAGCACGAATATCAATCCACAGTAAAGTTCATTCTTCCACATCGTCACGTAACCTATCAGAAAGACTGCGAACATAATGTAGATTACAAGGGGTTCGGACCCTGAATGTCCGTATGATCCACTGATCAAAAACAGAACATAAAGCAGCCCGAAGATCGTGGTTAAAATTTTCAGAATTTTCGACATGATTGAACCTTCCTTTTGTTTATGCCTGCAAACGGAATCAAATCATTGTCTCGAACTTGTAAGGCAAGCGTTTTAAACTTGAACCAGTCAATGCGTGCAAAGATACCTTCAGGAATATAAGCACCTATTTACTTAATGTCAAGAGTTCATCTTGCCAATAAGTCTTCCACCATCGGTAAAGAAAGAACGAGCATATTATAATTGAAATATTCAAGGAGTTGTTCTATATTTAATAAGTAGGTGACTCTAATTTGAATTCTATTTTTTGTAAAAGAGGGAACATGAAATTTCGATATATACTCAAGGTGGCGTATGCCGTTTTGCTTTTATTTCTATTGGCCCAACCGGTCTGGAGCCAGGAAGGGAAGCAAAAGAAATCTCAAAATTCGCGTGGAATGCTGCGCCTGAGCGATCAGGACGTCATTTTACCCATCACTTCTATCGAATGGGGAACTCCTGACCGTTGGTCTATAACATCGCGGTATGTGCACATGTTCGAAAGAGACCGTGATAATAAAACCTGGCTGAACAATCTCAGCATCACGCTCAGCCCTGGTATTTCCGGTGGACGCTTCGGGATTGGCTATCAAAGCATATTTTCCCCCCCGTCAATGCCGGATTTTGGTGTTTTCAGCGAAGCCCGCGTTGTACTCCTGCGCACCTGGGGAAATCCGATTTCCGCGGTCTCTGATCGCACTTATGCAGGAGCAGAGATACGAAGTAGTCTATCCTTTCTGTTCAACATCGGGATCGGCTACTACAAACAGATATCCGATTCAAACGGCAATGGTGGAGACTTCTATGGGTTTCATGTGGGGGTGGGGATATAGGTAGTGGACGTTAAAGAAGATCTGGAGGAACGCGCATGAAAGCAATAGTCATAATTAAAGAAAGTATCAAATGAAAATAATATCCGGTCTAATTCTAAGCTTGGCTTTTCTCTGTGGCACCACTTATGCTGAGGACTATAAGGTTGAACATGCAGGTGCGTTAAAAAACTTCATGCATAAAGGGGATATCTCTGCTAAATATTCCCTTTCAGAACTGCAAAACAAAGATGGGTTATATGCTTTAGGTGCACTCGAAAATTTAAAGGGCGAGATTCAAATATTTGATGGTGTGCCCTATAATTCATTCGTATCACATGGAAAGCTTTCATTTGATACCTCCTTCGAGAAAAAGGCTTCACTGCTTGTGTACACACAAATTAAAGAGTGGGAGGAATCAAAAATATCTAATGAGATTATTTCTCATAAACAGTTAGAAAATTATATTGAAAAAATAGCACTGCAGAGTGGTGTAAACATTGAAGAACCATTTCCTTTTTTGATTACTGGTAATGCAAAATCAATTACCTGGCATGTGATTAATTGGAATCCTGAGGATGTGAACCATACTCATCGCAAACATATTGAATCTGGTCTAAATGGAAAGCTAATTAATGTTAATGCAACAATATTAGGGTTTTACTCAAATAAGCACAAAGCAATATTTACTCATCATACTACTAATATGCATATGCACTTTAAAACAGACGATAATAAAGTAGCTGGACATATTGATGAAATTGAACTCGGGCGGAATATGTTTTTAAAGTTACCAAAGACAAACTAGAAACTGCAGAAGAAACCTGAGCAGTTTGACTTGCGAGTGCGAGAAAAATGACGGGAAGCTGTAACGAAGGGACGGAACTTTAATGCCAACAGGATCATTACTTAGATAGGAGAATTCATGTCAGCCAAAATCATAGATGGTAAGGCGATTTCCGGGCAAATCAAAGGGGAAATTGCCGAGGAAACCAAGAAACTCAAAGGAAAAGGCATCGTGCCCGGATTGGGTTTCATACTGGTGGGTGATGATCCAGCGTCGAGAACCTATGTCCGCATGAAGGGCAAAGCCTGTGAGGCTGTCGGTTTTCATTCGGTAACGCAGAAACTCCCTCCGGATACTACGCAAGCTGAACTAATGAAATGGGTGACTCAATTTAACCTTGATCCCGACATATCGGGATTCCTGGTGCAGCTTCCACTGCCGGATCATCTGGATGAAACTGAAGTTATAGAGGCGGTGGATCCCAACAAAGACGTGGATTGTTTTAACCCCTACAATGTCGGTCGCCTTCCATCGGGCAGGGAAGCTTTTGCACCCTGTACACCTGCCGGTGTTATTGAACTGTTAATGCGGAGTGGATACGATCCAGCAGGCAGGCACGTTGTAATAGTCGGACGTAGTTCCATCGTGGGCAGACCGTTAGCAACGCTCTTATCGCGCAAAGCCCCCGGCGGAAATGCCACTGTAACGCTGTGTCATTCCCGCAGTGGGGATTTGACGTATTTCCTGAAGCAGGCGGATATCGTCGTCGCAGCCATCGGCAGTCCGGAGATGATTCATGGGGATATGATCAAGCCCGGATGCGTGGTGATAGACGTTGGTGTAAACCGGGTAGAAGTTCCCAAAGAGGTCAATGAAAAGGGATACCGCTTAGTGGGTGACGTACATTTCGATTCAGCCCGAGAAGTCGCCGAAGCGATCACGCCGGTACCGGGCGGCGTGGGACCGATGACCATCGCAATGCTGCTGAAAAATACACTTAGAGCTGCACAAAGAAAAGCATAAATGTAGCCATGAAATATCTTGTTTACGTACAATTCTGTTTGATAGTGTGCTTTGGCTCAAGCTGTACTATCAAGACTCCTGAGGTTACCTTCACCAGTGAACGCACTGCCCTGGAGAAACAGATTTTAGGGTCTTACCGCACCATCGAAGAGGATGCCTGGATGATTTCATCGGTGCGATCGCCATCTCAGCAGGAAGTCCAGATTCCTCCCAGCAAGCGCATAGTATTGGAAGCTTTTGCCAATAGAAAATTCAATGCTGATGACGTGGAAGATTTCAAACGCGACGGCTTATTCGGTGAAAACAGGGCGGGATTGTTATCTCTGCGACCCTTGCCGCATTATGGCGAAGACGGCGATTATCAAGCCTTGGCAGACCGGGTTTTCCAGGAAGAAAATCAGGATAGGGAAACCATCATGAGTCGTATAGTTGAACTGAATTCTGCGGTAAATCCATTAGATCACGAAGCCGTAGCCCGCGTATTCGCTCAGATGAACTGGGATGCTTCGCCGCCCGGTACCTGGTTACAGCTTGAAGACGAGCGTTGGATAAAGAAATGACCTGCATAATAAATGATGCTAAAGAGAATATCCTTTTTAATACTTCTTTTATCAGCCGTCATTCAACCTGCCTGTCCTGCTGAAACCATTCGGGCGGCGCCTGCCGATTCAACGGAACTCAAACTTCAGCTTCCTCACCCACTCACCGCAGCTTTAAGCTCCGAAATAGATCCAGCAATCTCTCCAGATGGACGATGGCTGCTCTACGTATCCAATAGTTCAGGTAACTATGATCTGTGGATACGCCCTCTTGAAGGAGGCGTTCCCATCCAGTTAACCAGTCATCCCGCTGACGATTTTTCACCTGTATGGTCGCCGAAGGGAAACCGGATCTGCTTTGTTTCCATGCGCGACGATCCCGCCGGAGACATATACACGCTGAAATTCTCCATTCGTTCTGGCAAGCCCCGATCATACAGTATCAGACGCATCGTGGAGAAACCGGGATGGCAGAGTTTTCCCAGTTATTCAGAGGACGCCAAGTACATCGTTTATCAGGATGGTGTTAGTGATCAAGGCAAATTGATCATGCGCAGGATCGGGAAGCGTGGGGATATGATATTGACAGCTTCGGGATACGTTCAACCCTGTTTTAACCCTACTAATAACAGGATATTATGCCTCAGGGTCGATTCAGAAAAAGGCATAAACGAAATCTGCATAATCCAGATAGAAAAGCTAAAAGATCCAGCGCCGACCATAACAACCGCATACGCTTCATCATTTCCAGCGACTCTGCCCAGGTGGGCTCCGAACGGTAAAAGTTTCTGCGCAGCTCTGGTCAATCAAGATCGGGATGAAGATGGTCTGCTCACAGCGCAGGATGGGCAGTCGCTCTATCGTTTTGATTTGGTAAGCGGTGAATATCATGCCCGCCCGGTCTCCATAGGTGATGCCAGCGAGAATTACCCTTGCTGGGCTGAAGAAGATTTTATTTATCACGTGAGCAATCGCCGTGGAAATGCGGATATATGGCGCAGTAATGCGGCTGGACCGATTCCTCGTAGTTCAACTGCGGAAATGGCATTGGACTTTGCCAAATCCATCGGGAGGGAAGCAAAAGTCGAGGGGAGGTCTCTAACTGAACGAGAGAAGTTGCTGAAGTTATTAGCTTTCCAAAAGGTGAGAACCGATTTCCCCGATGCGAGGCGATCAGGTGCACTATCCATGATCCAATCAGCCAAGCTGTTGCAGATATTCGAGGAATCGCAAAAATCGCAGACCTTCTTGAAGAGGATTCCCAGGGTTTATTCCGAACAGCGAGCGGTTATAGTTGAAGCGGAGATAGATTATCAGCTCTATGTTCACAAGGTCAGGTTCTCAGATGATAAGATTCGATCCTGTGAAAATCCCTTTTCTCTCATTATCAATCTTGGACAAATAGCATCCAGATATCGGAAGGTGAGGGTATCTTCGGCACGAGTGCATTACTTGATCGGAGCTATCCACGAATACCTGGACAATATCGAGAAGGCGCTGGCATCATACCGTCATGTAACCACAGAATATCCTGAAGCAGAAGATCATCCGGCGGAAGCGCTGCTTCGCATTGCTGCCATTTATGCAAAAATGGGCAGTGATCCGGTGGCTTTGCAGACCTATTTAGAAGTAATTACACTCTATTCTCTCCGTACTGAACCGACGAATAAAGCTATTTTAGAATTAATAAAATTGCAGGTATCCGGCGATGATCCCATCGCGGGGTTGCAGCAATTGATCAATAAGTATCCGGATATACCGTCTCTGGGGGCTGCATCACAGTACGAGATAGCAGAGATTTTACGTGAAAGTGGAGAGATCGATTTAGCCCTTTCCGAGTACGCCCGCCTGCGTGGATACGCAGCTCGAAATCCGACTCCATATATTGAGGAACTGTTCGCTAAAAGTCTCCTGATAAGCGCCGAATTGGAAAACGATCGCCAGCAATTTTTGATTGCACAAGCCCACCTGCAGGAAGTTGAAGAGAAATTCGGCGAACTAAAAGAGGGCTTCTACGGAAGAAAAGCACGTTTTCTGCGCGTTAATATGCTTGCTGAAAGAGCGGATATTTTAAGTTCCACCGGAGATTGGGAATTAGCTCTGGTCAATTACGAAAAAGCGATTTTACTGGATCAGGACAACGTTAAACTACATCGCGGCAGGATAGAGGCGGCTACGAATCTGGGTTCGTTGGGAGACATCTTAGAAGAGTACTCAGCCGAACTGAAACTAAGACCGAACGATCCAGCGCTGCTTTACGCTTCGGGATTATGCCATTCATATCAGGGTGAGAAGAATGATAATTATTTACATAAATCCAACGATTTAATCGAAAAAGCGTTAACTATCGAACCGGAGATCGGATATGGTTATTTGACGCTGGCATATAACTATGAAATGCTGGAAACCAGGAGCAGATTAAAATCTGCAAAACCTGTGAACACCGGACGGTTCTTATCTAACGTCGGACAGAGTTTAACTCGTTTTTTCAGGGCGATTACGTTTCAGGGGAATCCGGGTCCTCTGCAGGGTTATGAAAAGGCTATTGAAACATTACAACTGGGATTAGCAGTAAATGACGAAGCCACAGACTCTGCTCTGGAGGCAAAATTATTGCTTAACTTGGGTAACAATTATTTTCATTTAGGTGAGTTCGGCTATCCTCGTGCTTTGGAAGCTTATGAAAGGCGGATGCAGTATGATACCACATTTACTTCACTATTTCAGAAAGGAATAACTTACGAAAGGATGGGTAAAGCCGGTGCTATAAGCGGTGGAAATAAGAGTGCAACACAATATTACCAACATTCACTGAAGGTCTATCACGACTTAGGCAAACACGATTCCGAGCTGCGTGTAACCTTGAGGTTAGCTGAGCTGTATCAGGTGTTGGAAGATGAAGAGGAATCGAATTATTACTACCGTGAGGCGCTGCTCTTAAAGGAGAAGGAAAACTTACCGTCATCACCCACGAGATGGTGGGAAAATATGGCTTACAACTCATTGAAGTTAGGAGACGATACGGAAGCCCACCGGCTATCCAAACAAGCGCTTTCCACCATGCCACCCGATGAAGAGATTCCTCTGCCGGTGATTGAAAACCCGTTGATAATCGAAATTATGGGCATACCGGTACCGGTATGGAACTTCGGTTATTTGGGAACAGGATCGGCGATGTCTGCTGCGGGGATGGGGCAAATAGATGAGGTATTGCTCAACCATTCCATTCTCCAGGACGTCAGCGATAACAGGAAGGACGTTCGTGCCGCAAAGAGGGAAGTTAACCGGCGACTGGCAATCGCCATCCGCCGCCAAGATGCTGAAGCGGAAGCCATTGGGTGGAATGAACTGGGCGTCTATTTCTGGTCAGAAGGAAAGAGTATCAGCGCTCGCCGTTGTTTCCAGCGTGCATACAGGCTCGCTGAAAAGAATGGATACAGAAGCGGAGAATTGACGTCCTTGATAAACAGCGCCTGTATAAGCTTGAGTACTCTGGGAGATGAAAGTATCAATGTGAATACATATCTGGAGGAAGTGGAATGGTTCGTCGAAGAGGGAATAGGATTTGATGAGAATTTGTGGGGAAGAATCCAGAGAGGGCTTTTGAAATGTAACGAGCCGGAAAATCCTTCTAAAATCAGGAGAAGTATTAAAAGGGAATTCCAACAATTCCCGGATTCAGAGGAAGAACCTGAGACAGAGTTGGATTGGTCTCTATTAAATCGATTGCTGCTTCTGGGTAAGAGGGATGTAAGAGTTACAAACGATCTGATGTCTTTATATAGACAGGAGATCAACCGTTTTTCCATGGACCCGCTGGGCTTTGGTTATCAGAGGATCAGAATCAATGAGCTGTACAGTCTTATGTGCTTGCAGGCAGCAGCGAAACTTCAGCCGTCATCACCTGAGGAAACCATACAGCAGTTGGATTTGCAGGGAGAAGCACTCTGGGCCATGCGGTCAGGTATTGGGGAGTGCGAGAAGCGTGGATTTCCGCATCTGCAAGTGAGACTACGGTGTCTGCTGAGTGACTACTTCTTCTCACTTGACGATTTAGAGACGAGTGCCTCCGAATTGCATAGAGCATTGACTACGGCGAAAAAAACAGGGCGTGATGATCTGGTATGGCGCGTTCAGTGGCGGTTGGGTAGAATTGCCATACTATCCGAGCAGCGCGGTTCTTCAGGTGCTGATACCACACTGCGCAGGGTGCTGAATCGTTCAGCAGAAGAGTGGTTTGAGGTGGCAGCAGATACCTGGGCTGATCTTCCCGAAGATACGGAGGATTTTGGGGGCATAAGCAGGAGGAAATGTGAAGCTAAAATCATGTATGAACTGAGCTTCATTAACGCATTTGCGAGTGACGATCTCGATGGATGTTCAAAGTATGCCCAGATACTCCCCAATTTATCACTCCTTGAAGCTACTTCCAGTCGTACGGTTCCGGTACAATTCGAACGGCGAAAATTCATCTGGGGACATGGAGGGGGTACTATACCTTATCTACGCCGGGAAATGGTACGCAAGAGAACCGAGTTAGCTGATTTGAGGAGCAGTGCAGAACCGGATACAGCAGGGCTTTATCGCTTAATTGAGGAATTAAGATCATTAGAAATCGAATATTCACAGACAATTGAAGACGTAATCCGGGATGATCCGGAATTTGCATCGCTCTTTTATCCGGTAACGATTCCGCTTGACAGCTTAAAGAAGACATTGCAACAGGGAGATCTGGCAGTACAGTTGATTCAAATTGCCAATGACCAGTATTACCTGCTGCTCAACCGGGATTCGCTGGTGGTCTTTCAGGATTTCAACAATCTGATTACTGATAGCATTCGCACTCACATTCTGCCTGACAGCATCGAGAGAATATTAGATTCGACTGAACGTTTATTTATGATTGCGTCATCAGACACCGGTGATACCATTACTGATTACTTACAAGCCGCTATTGACACACCCACCATCTACTATTTACCTGATCTGCAGAGCCTATCGCTACTGCAGAAGAGCACCAGTTTGAGCCGGGGGGCTAATCTTTCACTGGCAGTTGACCTTGATCTAAAGGGGCTGATGAAAGCGGATTACAGCAAAGCTGGAAGCGTCCTGGATGAGATAGAAAAAGCCCGCCTGGTTTTAATCAAACCTGAGGCTGATTTCCGAGGGCATCCTCTGGATCGGAGAATAATTAGTCCAGGAGAATATTCCTGGTGCGTCCGCGATCTCTTCAGCATATACGCGGAGGGTGATATATTGATAATAATCGGTTCATTCCCGGAAGAAGGACTATTGGCGAAGATCGGATTTTTTGCGGGATTTTCCAATGTGATATTTATACCTGATATTGCCGATGGTAATTATATTTCAGGATTTATGGAGGTCTTCACAGAAGAGATCGAAACTAAATCGCCTGGATCTGCATTTGATACTGCAATGCGAAATCTACAGGTGAATGGAGCTTTAGCAGAAGCGCGTGCCAAATTCAGATACTATGGTTTGGGGGGAATGGATCTGTCGGCAAGGCAGGAATACGCGAAGAAGCATTTCAATGCCACCATCTTGAAAGGCAACCACAATTTAGAGAAAGGCGACGGTGAGTGGGCGCTACGTTATTACGACAGCGCTCTGAACATGGCAATACAACTAAATGATTCAGTTAGCATCGCTAACCTCCATAAGCTAAAGATTAGAGCCGCTCGAATTTCACAAAATTGGGCAGAAGCTGCGAACTCACAGACTACCCTTAACGAAATAGCACAGAGACAGGACAACACCCAGGGATTTGAAAAAGGCTTGCGTAATCTCTCCGTTTATCTAAGATATGATAATCAGTTACAAGAAGCGATCCAAACTCGCCGGAATGCGCAGAGGCTCGCCTTGCAGAGAGGTGACGATCTTCAGGCGGCATACGATGAGCAGATATTAGCTAACTTGTACGAGTTGACGGACGACTATAGCAGCGCTGAATCGGCGATAACGGATGCTTCATCAATATTCTGGGAGTGGGAAGAGATCGATCAGTTTGTTATTTCCGGCATCTACCAGAGCAGGCTTTATCTGGCTCAGGATAGGTTCAGTAATGCTGTTAATACGCTCAAAAGTATCGAAGAGCATATTGCGGAACTTGACTGGTTAGATTGGCGCGAATCGCTGCCGATCGAATATTACCAGCACTTAGGGTTGGCATATGAGGGTCTGGCAGATTACGAAAAGGCTTTGGTGGCGCAATTCAAAGCGCTAAATATTGCCGGTGAGAAGATCTCGCCCGCTTCAGCGTTGACGTACCAGTATATCGCCGGTCTATATTGGAAGATGGGTGATTATCAGGATGCTTTAAGCCACCTGAAAAACGCTCGCGATCAGTTCAGGGAATTGGGCTTGACGCAGTATCGTTATCTAACTCAGAACACCGAAGCGCTCATCTATCTCAACTTAGGAGATCACGAACGCGCCGTGGAAAAAGCCAAGAATGCTCTGCAAGGCGCCATCGAAGCTAAGGACGAAAAGAGCCGTTCCCAGATTGAGAAGAATATAGGGTTAATTGAGTTAGCTTCCGGAAATGCCCATAGAGCAAAAAGTCGCTTCCAACAGGCGCTGAAGATAGATCTAAGGTTGGGTACCCTGAGAGGGCAGGCGTATGCATATCTCGATTTAGCCAATGCATACCTGCAATTAGAAATACCAGATTCTGCTATGATTGCTTTAAATCAAGCTTTCAGCTTAGGAGAACAGATATCTGATGATCGGGTGAAAGTCCGTTCCATGCTGGGGATGGGAATAATAGGGACGAACATAAAACGATTGAATGAAGCCAGAAAGCATCTGTCAGAAGCGTACGAAATATCGATGGACAGAGGGTTTAATGAAATAACCTGGAGAATTGAACTTGCTCTGGCGGAGCTGGAAATAGCTGACAAAAAAACAGCAGATGCGATAGAAATTCTTAATCCAGCCATAGCTCGAGTGGAAGCTATGCGGGCCAGCATTGCATCTGAAAATTTGAAAAGTGGCTTCATGGAGGACAAGAACAAGCTGTATCAGTTGGCGGTTGAACTTTATCTTGATGAAGATAACGTTGAAGCAGCGTTTGAAATAGCAGAAAGATCCCGTTCCAGGTCCTTCCTGGATCTCCTGCAACGAGGAGGGCTGGATCGAAAAATCGCCAAGCAAAGTCAGTATTCTGCCGAACTTTCGGAATTGTTACAGAACATCAGCGTATTAAAGAAAAGAAGAGATACACTTCAAGCAAAAGGCGATAAAAGGACAGCGGAAGAATCTGAAATTCTGTGGCGATCCAGTGCTGCAATCGATTCGCTGGAAGGAGTATATGTCCATTTATCTGACGAGTTGGAAACTGAGAACTTCCGGCAGCGTGATTTATTTGATGCTCAACCGGAAAAGGTGAAGAATATCAGGCAAATATTGGAAGATGATGAAGCGCTGATTGAATATTATTTCTTAGATGGAGAAATGGTGATTTTCCTGGCGACCTCTGAGAAATTGCAGGTTAGAAAGGTTGTTGTGGGTGAAGATTCTCTAAGGCTGTTGATTTCGGATCTGCGGTATAAGCTGGATCGAAGACTATCGGTAACAGATGAAAGTCAAAAACTATACCAGAAGCTTATCAAACCGTTAGAAGGGCATTTGCAAAACCACAGCCATATAATAATTGTGCCGATGGGTGCGCTGCACTACCTTCCCTTCAATGTTCTGCAAAATGACGCCGGGGAATACCTGCTGGACAACTTCAGCATCAGCACAGCCCCTTCAGCCAGCGTTTTTTCTATATGCCGGAAAAGTGCAAATCGAAGGGAAAGCTGGGGGGAATATCCCATCTCAGCGTTCGGGAATCCGTCCTCGGAACTCTCGCATGAAAGCCTCTTCTTCGCAGAAAAGGAGGTGGCGTCAATTAGCTTTGCTTTTCCAGCAGTGCGCATTTTTTCCGGTGCGGGAGCCAGGGAAGTATCATTGATAGAACAAAGTGATAGTTCGGGCACGCTGCACTTAGCCTGCCACGGTATATTTAATGAGAATAATCCGCTGTTCTCCACGCTGTTTTTGGCTCCGGACAGCACCCAAGATGGACGATTGGAGATGCACGAAATATTCAGTCTTAACCTGGAAAACTGTTGGTTGGTCATGTTATCAGCATGTGAAAGCGGTTTGAGTGCGATAGCAGGCGGTGATGAGATAATAGGACTCAACCGGGCGTTCATTTACGCCGGAACTCCCAGGGTTATTTCAACGTTATGGGAAGTTGACGATTTAGCTACGGCGGTGTTAGTGAAGCGTTTTTACAGAAATCTCGCAGCGGGGTTGACGCCTGCAACCGCCTTGCAGCATGCGCAACAACACGTTCGGGAACGAATCAATTCTCATCCAGCTTTCTGGGCAGCATTCGTTCTGGCAGGTGAAGCGTCAGGGAATCTGTCGTCGCGGGTTCTGGGAAATTAGGTTGTAAGGCGACATGTCGGGGTCAGGGGCACCATTGGCGCAAGCGACCTCGACTACGGGATTAGGTCGTCATTAATTCTAAGGGAAACTTTCGGGAGAAAAATCCGGATACGCTGGTATAAGGGGGTAGATAACAAGTAAAGAGGCTTTTTACACATGTATAAAGTGCTTAATAAATACACGCTAATTGGCTTTGCCGTAATTCTGCTACTTTCAGGACTGTTGGCAGTTTCGTCTCTAAGTGCGGATGAAGTTCCTAAAACCTCAGAAGATCCTGAGGATATCCTGCGGGATATCAATTACATGATGGAACTGACTAAGAACAGCGGTGAAGTTACCTATCTGGAGGGGCGAGCCAAACGTCTTCCCAAGCAATCGGAAAGGTGGATTAAGGCGGAAGAGGGCAGCGAAATCGAAGGCGGCGACAAGGTGCGAACGCTTCGTGAATCGCGTGCAGAACTGGCTCTGAAGGAACTGAACATAATCAGGATGGCGCCGCTGACTACGATAGACATTATCAAACTATATGAAGAGACGAAAGAGAGCTTAGATGAAACTCAAATAAATGTGGAGAAAGGGGACATCTGGGCTCTTGTCGAAGAGGTCGAAGAGGATGCTAAATTTAACATATCAACTCCGGTGACGGGCGCTGCCATCACCGGTACCAAGTTCAGGATAAGCGTCAGGGAAGATTCCAGCACGGTGTTGAAGGTGTATGAGGGTGAGGTCAGGATCACGAACAAATCCGAACAGTTAGATCAGACTCCTCAGGAACTGCCTGAGATGCAACCCCGCCAGATTCAGGGACCGAAGCAGATAGAAGGACCCCGGCAGGTGACGTTTGAAGTGTGGTATTACATCGTGAAGAACATGCAAGAAATCCACATCGGTAAAGATGGGCAGCTCTTAGCATCCGGCAGTTTCAGCGCTGATGATCCCGATGAGAAAAACTCCTGGGTTCAGTGGAACTTACAGAGGGACAAGGAGCGTAAAAGGTAGAGAATAATAAAGTCCAATTATAGACAATAAAAGTGCTTGTAAGGATATAAAAATACTTCATTGTTCTTGTCAGATTCCGGACAAGCCCGTAAGGGCCCTTATAGTGGCCGGAGTGACAAGGCAGTAAGTAGCATAAGGAGGTACTTATGCGTTGGAAGATGGTGATTTCAGCTGTCTGCGTACTGGCTTTTGTCAATGCGGAATCGGTGTTATCACAAGGGGTCGTGCAACAGATTGGCATGAACGGGTCGGTTGACTTCACTCAGAGAACCATAACGGCTACCGGCATCGGTGTATCCGGCGGTATGGGTGGACGCGCGGGCGTCAAACGAGCCGCCAAGATGGATGCGTGGCGTAACCTGATCGAAATCATCAACGGAGTCGCTCTGACATCGGAAACGACCGTTGAGAACCAGATGCTCTCCAGCGACGTGGTTAAAAGCCGTGTAGTGGGAATTGCCAAGAACTATCGCATGGTTGGCGAACCGCGTTACTACGATGATGGTTCCATTGAGGTTACCATTGAAATGAGCCTTGATGGTCCCTTCCTGGAAGCGATTTTACCGGAAGGTATGGGTAGAGGGCATCCTCTGTCTTCGGCTGTCATCGGAGTTGCGTACACCGGTTTGATAGTTGACGCCACCGGATTAGGTGCAAGACCGGCTATAGCTCCTAAAATACTCAACGAAGATGGACAGGAAGTCTATGGATCGAGTTTCGTCAGCCGGGAATGGGCGATAAAATATGGCATGGTGGGATATGAAAAGGATATTAAAGCTGCAACGAACAACGACCGGGTCACGGACAAGCCGCTGATTGCAGAAGCGTTACGGGTTACGGGCACCAACATGTCGGACATCGTTATTTCCAACGAGGACGCACAAACCTTGCACAGCATGGAAGAGAACTTAAACTTCCTGCAGAAGTGCCGGGTATTGATAATTCTCGATTAGGCTGGACTCCTTTTTCGACCATCCACTCAACTGCAGGAATTCGGAGGAATTTATGTATAGAAAAATAGCAACCATCAACCTTTTAGTTCTGGTAATGGCGGGGTTGATATTCACCGGCTGCGGTCCCAAGCAGCGAGCTGCCGAAGGTTTGCTGGACACACCGGAATCTCACTATAACCAGGGTATGCGCAAGTTCGAACAGGGCAATATGGATGCTGCTCAAGCACAGTTCGAAGATGCTCTATATTTGGATAAAAAACATGCTCCCGCACATGCCGGTTTAGCACTGGTTTCCATTACTCGTGCTATGGATATCCATGATCCAAAGTCGAAGGAACGGAAAGAACTGGTTAAGCAGGGTGATGAGCACTTGGACCAAGCAAAAGACTTAGATAATAAAGACGTCATCGTCTGGATTGCGCATATACGCTACCATTCGATTAAGAAAAAGGGTGATGACTGGATCAAGGATTGTGAGAAAGGGCTGAAGAAAGCGTTAAAAATCAACCCCGAAAGTGATGAAGCTTATTACTACATGGGGATAGCGTATAAGGAAGCCTACGATTTCAGGCAGTCTGAAGACATGCTGCGCAATGCACTGGAAATAGACGGGATGTACTCTGAAAAAGCCGGTCTGGCGATGCAGTTGGTGCATAAGATCGTGGAAGCTCAGCCGGGCACCAAGTACGGGAAGATCATCGCTCTGGTGGATGAGATCAACCGGGCTGACCTGGCAGTACTGTTCATCGAAGAGCTGAACGTTGTGGAACGCATCAAACGGCGTAAATCTGCTAAATCTACACCGGATTTATCCTTCCAGGCTGCTGAAGATCCACTAAAGTTCGGGGTAGGTGAAGAGGGGCAGGAAGGGACAGAAATTCTGGATATTGAAAGTCACTGGGCACAATCCATGATCCGGGATTTCGTGGAAGTGGGGCTGTTCGACGTTATGCAGGATCACAAGTTTTATCCTGATGAAGCAGTTACACGCATTGAATTTGCAGGTACAGTACAGCGGCTGATCTACATGGTTACTCAGGATGAAGCAATTTTCTCCAAGTACATCGGTGAGAAGGAGTCGCACATACGCGACATGCGCACCGATCACCCTTACTATGGCGCGGCTATGTTATCAGTGGAACGCGACATAATGGATCTGGACAAGATAACGGGCTATTTCCATCCCAATGATCACGTAGGTGGAGCGGATGCGCTGCTGTTCATCCGCGATATAAAGAATGCGTTGAAGTGGTGAAGGGGAAATAGATCCCCCCTTATTCCTCCATAGATTTCCTTCGTTCCCCCTTGAAAAGGGGGTAAACACTGGATCAGAAGGTTAAATATTTGACTGCGCTCTGAAGAGCTTAATCTACCCTACTTTTCTTTTGGATCTGGGTTTGGTTGGCGGTTATCAGGTGTGAAACATCTCAAGCTACATCGTAAGATTTGTCATTACTGAAGTCTTCGAGAAGCGACATAATTATGATTCACTACTTTTCAAGGTTCATTTCAATCAATGGAGATTTCCGTCTCTGAATAAGATAAAAAGTTTACTCAATACAGATCTGGCATGTTGATTACTTTAAAACTGAGTAAACTATATAAACAAGAGGAATTATCATGCAAACCATGCAGAAATTAGTATGTGGATTTATAGTGTTATCACTATTGGTCTTACCAGTCTCTGCACAAGAAATCTATAACGTCAAGGTGATATCAGCAGGGACGGATTGGTTCAAGGTTATCATGATGGAGATCGGTGCGGAAGATATTATCGATGGCAGCTCTGTCGAACTGGTTTCGACCTTACTACCGATTCATAACTTCACTTTGAACACTGACTTTTTCGCTAACGGTGGTGAGTTATCTTATAGTCGAGTTCCGTTTGGTCCCAGTAGTGTTCAGGTCAATTTTGACGTGACTGTCGATTACGAACTGAAGTTAGCGTGTATGAAAGGATCGCTCGGAGTCTTGACTATCCAGATATGGCAGAATAACATTTTATTGGAAGAGTACGTCAATGATCTCTCAGGCGATTGGTGTTTTTCGAATTGGAATTTCTTCCCGGCTTCTGGATTGGAATCCCTAGTAGATCCTGTGCCGAACGATAATTCATTACAACAGAATTATCCGAATCCTTTCAATCCAGCAACCTCAATTGCCTATTCTGTGCAGCAAGCCGGTAATGTAAAGATCAATATTTATAACAGCCTGGGTCAACGAATCGCCACCTTGGTCAACCAGCAACAGAATCCAGGGGAGTACAGTATCGAATGGGACGGCAAGACCTATTCAGGTTCAGATGCTGCGGCTGGAGTCTATTATTATGAACTGGTAGTTGACGATTATCGGTCAGCAAGGCAGATGATCATGCTGAAATAGAAGCTTCGACTATCAAGAAAAAAGGGGCTGCCCCAAAAAATAATATGTCATCTTGAGCGAAGTGAAGGTTCTCTTGTTATTTTCAAGCCTACAGAGATTCTATAGATTCTTCACTACGTTCAGAATGACTTATGGGACAGCCCCTCCTTTTTTAATATGAATCCACAACATAGCTTCAAAGCACCCAACACGGGTGGGGGAAGCCCCCCACCCTACAGCTCGATAGATAGTTAGCAGATCAAGCCTGTCTACTTAATGGATTCAGGTTATCTTTAAGCTCGGGTTACTATTAACCCAAAATTCTGGCGGAAATTTCATCCGCTAGAAGCAACCCCCGATCGTTGGGGCGGAAGGATCGTCCGTCAAATTCGCCTAATCCTCTCTCAGTGATCTTCTCAAACATAACCTTCCAGTAGTGGGGCGCTTCACCGAAGAGTTCCTCGTATTCTGCGTAATCCAACCCTCGTGACTGCCTGAGTTTAAGGTAAACCCATTCAGCACGCACCTCTTCCCCACTCAGAGTTTCGGAATCTGAAGGAGGTAGATTGCCCGCATCAAGCATCTCACAATACCGATTTATGTCGGGTAGATTCCACATACGCGTACTGCCGTCGAAACTATGCGCAGAAGGTCCCAGACCTAAATACGCACCTCGCTGCCAATAATGCTGATTGTGGCGGCATTCGCTACCAGGTTTCGCCCAGTTGGAAACTTCGTAATGAATGTAGCCAGCATCATGCAAACGTTTGGTGACGTGAATCAGCAGATCGACAGTTTCATCGGTAGTCAAACTCACGCGCTCACCGCTCCCTGCAAGGTTAGCTAAATGAGTACCTTCATCCACTGTCAAGTTGTAGAAGGAAATCCCGTCGGGTTCATATTGCAGCAGTTGATCGAGTTCAACATCCCAACTTTCAATGGATTCAAAGGGAGTGCCCGCTATCAGGTCAACAGAAAGTTTCATGCCGGGAATGTTACGTGCAGCTTGAAGCGATTCCATCGCCTGTTCCTGATCGTGGATTCTACCCAGGAACTGAAGTCTTCGATCATTTAGAGCTTGAATACCTAAGCTCAAACGATTAACTCCGGCGTCAGCGAACTCTTGAAGTTTAACAACATCGACAGTGCCGGGATTGGCTTCGATGGTGATTTCAAGTGATTCAGCAGGTGGGTATTCCTGGTGCAGAGTATGGAGAATCTCTTCTACACCCGATGGTTCCATGAGGGACGGCGTCCCGCCCCCAAGGTAAACGGATTTCAGTGCGAGACCGCGCCAGTCCTGGTTTCGCAAGGCGAACTCCTGCAGGATTTGGCGCGGATATGCCTTAATCGTTTCTGTAGAAGCGCTCTCTATCGAATAGAAGGAGCAGTAATGACAGCGCTTCTGGCAGAAAGGATAGTGGATGTAGATACTAAAGGGTTTTGGCAAATTTTATTAGGTATCTGAATCCATATTACCTAATGAGCCCTTGCCCTCGAAGGGTTCTCCTGAACCGTCAGTTCGAAGGTGCTCATGTACTCTTGCAGGTGCTTGTTCTAATTGGGCTTCACGCAACCTGTAGAGCGTTTCAGCTCTTTCGGAAATCTGTATGCGATCCCGGATTTCCGGATTATTCACGACACTCTGCAGCTTGTCGTGAATTCTGTCACCGTCAGCCACCTGTTGCAGGTGGTCCACCATATCAGAATCCATAGCGTCTTTTAAAATCTCGTTACGCTGTGTAGCATTTTGTGCATTGGCCAATTGCTGACCAATTTTTTCTGCTAAAAATGCTGTGATTTTTGTCTGGTCAATCATGATTTCCCCCATTCTACTATTATTATGGCGATTAGTTTCATACGTAAACGTCTATATACGTCCCTTTTCCCTCTTCAGGAGGGCGTTCATTTTGATAGTCCAATTCTTCCAATTCCTGCTGACGTTCCAAATCATAGGATTGATTGGTATGGTATTCGGCTAACATGCGGCTGTTTGCTACCGCTTCGATGCTTTCATTCATCTTAATATCTTTTAGGCTAATTCGTTTATCTTTTCCGTACCGTTCAAAAGCGATTTCAGTAAGGGATCATCTTTCTGCGACTGACGAATCTTGCGAAGTTCATCCTTCAAAGGATCGAACAGTGGCGCCGCATCCATCAGGGGTTGAGGTTTTATGAACTGCTTCTGTATATAAATTGGATCTGTTGAACGCACTTTCATCGTATGACCTTAGGGTTTACACCGTGATTCTATATATCTTCAGGGATTACTTCCCAGTGAGTTTCACAAGCGCTGTTTCCGTTGTTCAAGTTCACTCTGGTAATGCTGCGTATGATCATGTTGTTCGTTTCCGGGAAACTATCCAGTTCCAGACGACTGCCGATGTCCAGAATCATGTTACGGCTTTCCTGACTCAATCTGGTAACTTTACGTGACATTCCATAGTTAGAAGATTCCGATTCATCCCCGATTCTTCGGATGGGATCAACCTGCTCTGCATTTCGTTCTATCTGGGAAGATGACGGATTGCGCTCTGTTTCTTCCAAAATCTGGATGAACGGTTTGTCACCAACTTTCCATTTCTTAGATGCCACACGTCCCTGATCGGAAATCGTCACTCTGTCCGGTGGAAGTTGTATCAGTGGGTTTTTCATGTTAAGCCTGCCAATGCCAGTAAGACTTATCCTGCCAGGGCATTCCCGAAACGTAAGAACGCAGCACATCATTTGCGGCGGAACTGTCAGTACCGATCAGTTCCTGGACGCGTGAATCGTCAGCTAATTTTTCTGCTATTTCCGGATTCTCAATTATCAGGCGAGTTAAATCGGGATTGTTATGAAAATATTCGAAATTCAGAGTCTGATGATCGTGCAATTCGTCTGAAGCATTCTGAGCCTGATCCCTGCTGATTAATTCGGCGGGCGATCCGCCGGTATGGAAACTATCGGGGTAGCTCAAGGCAGCATCCTGAAGTGAGTCCGAATTGCCGGTGGCATTCTGAGCGTGGAGCATCATAGCCAGCCCGGGATTATCCTGCCAGAAGCTTTCATCCAAAGTGGCATTATCACCGGCTAATGCTTTAGCTCTGGTGACAGGATCGACCTGATCTTCATACTTGGATGCGTGTCTTATGAATTCCAGTTGTTCTTCCAATTCACCATCGATGCGTTTGCGCTCTTCCGGATTTTCAAGCAGGTAAAGAGCAGCTTTGGGGTGCTCTGCGAAGAAAGCTTCGTCCAGTTTGGGCGAATTCTTCATCATAACGGATGTTTTGGCTGCTAACTCCGAAAATATCTCATCTTCGTATCTGCCCCGGACATCGCCGACAAGTGATTCTGCTATATCAGGATCGCTCAGATTATCAGCAATTCCGCCCAAATTTGCCGCAATTAACAGTGAAACTTCAGGATGCTCTTGAAGAAAAGATTCACTAATTTCTGGACTCCAGCCCAACTCCGTCTTGGCAGCGTGGGCAAGCACATTCTTCACTTCCTGGTGATCGCCTTTTAGAAAAGCTTCCCGCACGTCCGTATTTTCTGATAGGAACTTATACAACTCCTGGTGTTGCTTAAGAAGAATATCATCTTCCGGATTGATCCTCGCGGCTGTATCAAAAGCTTCGACTTCATCAGAAATAGGGCTATTGACATGCTTCTCTTCAGGTGTTGTGTAAGGCGATTTACTCAAAATTACGTCGTTAACTAAAAGATTCTCTCGAACGCCTCTGAAATCACCGGAGCTTTTCAACTCAAAGGGACTGGAAAACAGGGCGGGAATGCCGCGAAATGAGTGCGCGTTAAATTTCTGGTTTTCCGCTACTTCAGTGAATTCTGCTGTGTTTGAAGGCGATGATCCTAAGGTACGACCGACAGCACTGTGCCCGTATAGCAGGGAATTGATTTCGGGATAATTGTTCAACCAGGAAATTGTTAGCGACATGATTAAAGTTTTTCTTTTTTTTGCCGATGAAATAGCTGAGGCCAACCACGGTCCCGCACTGACGACCAACAAAAGGTTCGTTCAAAAGGACCTGAAAAGCAAATCAATCACCGGGGAGTCGGGAAACCATGCTGGCAACATGGCACAGGACCAAAACCTGTTGGCCTTTTTTATAAGTTCAATTTAAACGGAAGCTGGTGATACATCCAGCTTCCGTTTTTTTATTTATTCACAGATTGCATGTGGTAACCGACGAGATACCACTGGTTACCCATTTTACGCGCTTCGTTGGTCAATTCCGTGTGTCCGGTATTGATCGCACCAGCGTTTTCCGTGCGCTGTACTTCGCGGGCTTCTCTGGATATTTCCACTTTATCCAGTTCAAACATTTTATAGGACTTATCAGATCTATGGATGCGGTTCTTGTCGTTAGATCCCTGATCTGGTAGTCCTGGAACTCTCTGTAATGGGTTGATTTTGGACATGATTCTTGACCTGTTTTACTTTATTCTTTGCAAAGACTCTGCCAAAGTGCCCAGAACGTTCATTATTGCTCCTTTATATATTGATATTATTGTACATACGATAATTTTCAGGGTCAACAAAATCACTTCTATCGGATGCTAAAGTGGAACAAAAAGGTTACACTTGCAGGAAAAGTTGTCCCTGTTGGGTGGCAGTAAATACTTATATAGAAGGAGCTTAAAGGTGAGTTGAATAGGCTATCATCAAGCTTCGGTATCGGCGCGCTGACCGCGGTATTGGGCTGGTTCGATACCGTATTGACGGATTTTATGCTGAAGGTTCTTTCGGGCGATGCCCAAAATGGCGGAAGAAGCGGTAACGTTTCCTCGGCAGCGCGCCAGCGTCTGTTCGATCATACCCCGTTCCAATTGTTCTCTGGCAGCTTTAAGCGTAGGTGGATGATTAATACCAATATTTGGGGAGGATTGTTCCGGATTGGTAATTTCCCGTGGCAGGTCTTCGATGGTTATGGTATCTGCAGGAACCAGAACGGTCAGGCGTTCAATTAGATTTTCAAGCTCCCGAATATTTCCTGGCCAATGGTAACACTGTAGGTAGTCTTCAGTATCAGAGGTCAAGTATTGACGTTTCCGCTGATTTTCTATGCAGAACTTTTCTAAAAATTTTTCCGCCAGCAGTGGAATATCTTCTTTTCGTTCCCGCAGTGGAGGGATCTCTATAGAAATGACGTTTAGTCTGAAATAAAGATCTTCGCGAAATTTTCCCCCTCTAACCTCATCTTCGAGGAACTTATTGGTTGCGGCGATAATGCGAACGTCAACTTTGATGGTAGCAGACCCACCAACTCGTTCGAATTCTCGTTCTTGAATGACCCTTAAGAGTTTCGCCTGGACCAGCGGAGACAAATCAGCTACTTCATCCAGGAAGATAGTACCTGTGTGAGCGCGTTCAAAGCAGCCCTGTCGGCGTGCTATGGCGCCTGTAAAAGCTCCCTTTTCGTGACCAAACAGTTCGCTTTCCAGTATCCCTTCCGGCAGCGCCGCGCAGTTAACCTTTATGAAGGGATTGCGTGACCGTTGACTGTGGGCATGCAGCAATCCCGCCATGCGTTCTTTACCGGTACCGCTTTCACCGAAGATTAGCACCGAAGATGCTGCACGCGCGATGCGTTCTGTACTGATCCGGTACAATTCCCGCATGCGCTGGTTAGCAGTGTCAATTACGTCAGAAGCCATTATGGAAACAAAACATTCAATCAAACTCTATAATATCCGATTAAATAAACCTAAATACCAGATGGCTAAATGTCAACTTTTTTGTGCAGGTTTCAGACCCCTAATAACCGACTCGGTAAGATATGTGCTCAACTAAGCCAGTCAGTTCCGGATCAGAGGTGTTCTTTCCGGCAAGAGGTTCAATGAGGCGGGCGGCGCTATCAAGATCACCCAGTTCCAGGCTGGCTAAGGCAGCATGAGCACGGGCATAATGGAACCGAGGATTCAGTTCCATGGCATGCAGGAAGTGTTGTAAGGCTTCATCCCAGTCATTCCTATTTTCATATATGAGACCATACATGTAGGGAACGCGGGGTTCATCAGGGTCAGCGAGGGATGCTAACGTCAATTCATCTAACGCGCGGGAGGTATCACCCAATTGCAGGTTGACGTAAGCCATATTGAAATAGGCAAATGCAGGTGGCTCAGGATGGATGGAAACGGCTTCTTCATAGATTAAAAGTGATTCCCCAAATCTGTTCTGCATTGCCAATATTTCGGCTTCAGATAGGAGGTTCTCCGCATCGAGGAGCTGCATTTCCAGTTGGGGATTCAAGCCTGCCCGCTGAAATTCTTCGATGGCTTGTTGACGAAGCGCCAGAGCATGATAGCAATCCCCCAAAGCGTTATGAGCTTCAGCAAAATCAGGATCAGTAATCAGAGCCACCTGCAGCATGGAAGCAGCCTCTTCATACTGATTAGTTTTTAGTAGAACGCTTCCTAAGTTGAAGAAATCCATACGTGGGGAAGTGAGATGAGCAGTGAAGCGGGTGGGCATGTTTATCACCAAGGCGAATAATACCACAAATAGAATCAAAGCAGAAGCGTTTTTCCACTGGGCATCTTTAATGTAATCAATGATCTGAAAAAAGCCAGCACATGATAAGGGGATCAATACCAACAGCAGGGGGAGTCGATATTCTGAAGCGGCGAAGAATGCTAAAGTTGCAATCAGATAAGTTAAACCATATATATGAACAACTTTTATTTTAATTCGACGAAAACTGATGAACCAGAAAGCCATGCCCAGTGGAGCAATAATACCGAACGTAAATGGAATGATCCTCAGTAATGAAGAGAAATGCTGCCCGGCATAGATACTAAGATTATTGGGAATTTCTGTCCGGTGGAAGAAGAGAAAGAATTTCCTAAGCAGCAATTTCAGATATATCAGAGGTTCTGAATATATGAAAGTTAATCCCTGTCTCAACCAGAAACGAGAGGTTTCAACTATGTCCAGATCACGTCCTGCTAAGCGGGAGGCTTCAAGTTGGTAATCGCGGTTTTCGAATTCGGGTTCAGCGGACCTGATAAAGGGCGCTTCCCAGTAAATTCCTTCCGCTTGCGAATTATTACCTGCGAAGAAATTCATTCCGGCGCCGGCAGTGGTGATCACCCAGTGTCCGCTAATCTGGTAATTGCGGAAAGCAACCGGTAAGAGAATAACAACAGTCCCAAGCAGTACGAACACTGCACGTTTGACCTGGGAGCGATTCAGTTTAAGCAGAAAATAAACCACCAGCAGCGCTAAGAAAAGCAGAATATTCGGGCGTGCTAAAGCTGACAATCCTATGAGTATTCCAGCAGATAGATCCGATAGGGCTCTCCTTCTGTCCGATAGAAGCAACAGGATAACGAAAGCATTTAAGATCAGGATCAGTGTAGCTGTGAGCAGTACCTCTTCATAGTAGATAAACGGTTTATAGAGCGTGGCTACCAAGGCTGCTAACAAAGCCACCTTCCGGTTGAAAAGTCTGATGCCAATCAGGTAAACCAGATATACCAGGATTACACCGGCAATTATCTGGAATATCACAGCTACCTGGGGATTTACGCCCAATATACGGTAAAACAGGCTCAGTATAAAAGGATAAAGAGGCGCCATAAAGAAGACGTCCCCATCCCCGCTATCGCCTGATATAATATCAGAAGCTGTCTGATGGTAATATTCGGAATCGATGATGGGGACTTGTATTACCGGTGTGTCCTGGAAGCTGATAAAACAGGCGATTCTTATTACAGTAGCAATGAGGAGGATAAGTGGCAGGAGGGACTTTTTCATTAGACGCAAAAAACGGGGGGTTTTACACCCCCCGTTCAAATTCCACGGATAGCTAAACTGGCTTGTGGCGATAACGCCGACGACTCGACTTTTTCTTTATACCCAGCAGAGCCAGCGGTTTGGCTGCCAATTTTCTAAAACCGCCCTCATCGAGTTTATTGTAGGAATGGTAGTAGTAGTAGTAATGCGTACCTTCCATCTGAACTTTGTTGAGTACAACACCCAAAAGACGGCTGTTACCGCGCTGGAGTGTTTCAATGGCTTGTTTTAACATCTGCCGGGATATTTCACCAGCAGCAGCAACGGCGATAGTGCGATCCGTAAGCGCTCCCAAGACTACAGGATCGTTAAGTGAAAACACCGGCGGCGTATCGAAGAGAACAATGTCAAACAGCTTCTCAGCTTCCCTGATGAATTCCTTCATCTGGTTCGATTCAAACAATTGCGTGGTGCTGGGAGGCTTTGGACCGGTGGTCATAACCCAGAGGTGATCGATGCCTGAGGGTTTCAGCACTTCTTCCAGAGAAGCCTCACCTAAGATGACTTCGGTCAGACCTATCTCATTTTCGAGCCCGAAGATCTTATATATAGAGGGGCGCGGATAATCGCTATCCACCAGCAGAACGTTTTTACCCTGCTGAGCAAAATTGATGGCTAAGTTTGTGGAGATGTAGCTCTTGCCTTCTTCAGGGATAGAACTCGTCACCATTATGCTCTTGACCTTTTCATCCAAACTACCCAACTTAATATTATGGGAAAGTATATTGTAGGCTTCTCGCAGGAAATAGAGGGATTTCCTTTCGGGTGCTTCTCCATTTCCGACGATCAGTGGATATTCTTTGCGGTTCATTAAAGGAATATTTCCCAATAACGGCAAACCAAGCTGCACCTGAATGGCATCGGCGTCTTTCACAGAATCGTCTAAGTATTCGATGAGAATAGCCAAGCCGAGCCCAAATATCAATCCCAGGACAGCGCCAATAATCATGTTGTCTTCTATGTTAGGCGAATCGACTTTCGCTTTCCAGGCCGGTTCAATTATGTTTATGTTGGAAATTTGCATCGCTTTGGTGATATTCAAGCGATATTTCATATCGAGCAGCATCGTATATAGCTGTTCAGAGGTGTTCGCAGCCAATTGCAATTGAGCCAGTGTGTAGAGCTTCGAGGGGAATTCACGAAGAATGTTCTGATAATCACCTATCTGTGATTGCAGCTCACCGAATCTCGCTTCTTCCGATTGTTGATAGACATCTTTTTCTTGCAGTAATTTCTTCTGCAGATCAATGGTCTGTTCCCTCATAGCAATGATAGTCGGATGACTCTCGGTATATTTACTCAAGGAGCCCTGAAGTTCCGCTTCCAATTTCGCGAGTTCCGACTTCAGGTAGGCTATCTGATTCTGATTGGAAATGGTACTACCACCAATTAAGGAAGTCTGCCCTCCAAAGGAGGACTCCATTGCGTAGATTTCCTCTAAAGACAGGTTCATCATATTCTGCTGGGCGCGCAGTTCGGCTATCTGTCCGATCAGAGTGGTGACTTCAGCGGAGACGTCCACGACATGTTCGGATTCCTGGAATTCGCGCAGTTTACGTTTCGCTTCATTCCAATCTCGCTTGGCAATTTTTGACTGTTCATCAGCGAACCTGGCTGCATCAGCCGTTTCGCGATGTTTGCGAGCGACGTCTTCTGCCAGATAGACTTCTGATAAGGTATTGGACATATCGAGCGCTTCCTGGGGATTGGGTGAATACCCTTGAATCTTCAAAATCGGCGATTTTTTTGAAGGTTTCACCTTTAAGCCGCGCAACGCATACCATTGAAACGTTCCCGAAATCAGAACCAAGCTTGGACCAGGCGTATAGCTGCCATCAGGTTCTCGTAAGTCCAGTTTTTGTGAAACTCTATCGAGAATGGGCTTGCTCATCATCTTAGCTGTTTCGACCTCAATCATAGATGAGGTCTGATTGAGGTTGGCTGAGAATAGCATTTCGCTAACTGATTCGAGCCCCATACTTCGTAGTAGAGCTTCTTGCGTACCTTCGCCTTCCATAACCAGTTTACATTCTGCGAGGTAGGTTTTCGGTTTCAAGAATGTGGCAATCATGATGATACCAAAGATCACCACGAATCCTTGAATAATCAACCATTTCCTACGTACGAGGATGTCCCAAACGTGCTTGATTTCCATCTTAGTATCCCTCGAACAAAACGGATCCCTGTCATTTTAATCCATCTTATCAAATAAGTTACTATTAAAAAAAGCAAAAGTCAAGATAATTATATAATTTTCAGAAGTTTCTTCAATTCCCATATAAGAGGGTTTTAAATAAGCACACTTAAATGAATTCCTTGAGAATGTTGCTAAATCAACCTGCAGTCATTAATCTCTTATCGCTAAAACTCTTTGATGAAGGGGATACGATCCCAAGACCTAAGAGTTTGGCGTAGATATCTTCAATATCCTCAACTATTTCGTTCCAGTCGTGGTCGTAAACGGCAGTTCTCATTGCTTCTTCACCGAGTTTGGCTGCCAGGTGGGATTGTCGTAATAGATTGTTAATCTTATATGCGAAGGCACGCGTATCGAGCGGTGGTGCAAGTGCTCCGTTAATGCCGTCTTCAATCGCCGGAGCAGCCCCTTCAAAAGCTACCACAGGCAAACCCGCAGCCATATAGTTTAGCAGTTTTATGGGATAACCTGACCAGGATATACGAGGGTTCACCGCCAGGGTTGCCAGCGCCATGACCTCCCTTATCAATGCAAATGCAGGATCCTTAAGGATGACGATTTTTTCACTAATTCCATTTTTATTAGCGTCGCGTAGAAAGGGTCCGGGATCGGAACTACTCATTACGATTAATCTGGCATGCTGGTTTTCCCTAAATACTTCAGAAAGAGCTTCCAGAAGAAGATCCAGGCGCTGGTAACCGTCTAGATTACCGGCATAGACAATTAGTGGGCCAGATCCCATTCCATATTTTTCGCGCAGGTCAGGATCGGGTGCATCGACAGGAAGACCATAATCAATGCCAGGCGGAATGAACTTGACCCTGGATGGCGGCATTCCCATATCCATTAAGAATTTGGCTACTCTGCGGTTGATAGCAATAGCAAAGTCAGACGATCGTGGGATGAAACGATCCATCAGATAGGCGGCATATTTTGCCAGCTTCTGCGGGAATTTCAGCCGAAAATAGGTGTAGAATTCATCCGACATTGTGTTGTGACTGTGGTACACAACTGGTATCTTGCGAAAGAGACGAACGGGAAGCGCTGAAACGGGCGCTTCATAGTTATGGCAATGGATGATCTGAATTTTTTCATCTCTGACAACCTGATTCAGTTTCCAGGCTAACAGCAGATCTAAGATCGGTTTCCGCAACGCCGGACCTGAGCGGAACTTATTGTAACGGATAAGTTTCGGAATACGGTGGATCTTCAAATCAGGACATTCCTGATCTTCACCGAAGTGGTAAGTTACAACATGCACATCGTGCCCACGCTTGACCAACGCTTGCGACAGTTCTCGGATCAACACCTGCGAACCCTGCGAGGTCGGAAAGGGGCACGCTGCCACCATGGCTATTTTTAAGGGATCGATCAAGGTCTTATTACAGATAGCCCAGTTGACGCAATTTATCCTGCAAATCCTGTTCCTGTTCGGGTGAATAATGTTTTGTTGATTCGCTTTTGGGGATCTCACCGCTTGCAGGTGATGTCTCGCTAAATAAGTTCACTCCTTCCATCCATTCAGGGACTTTAAGACCTAACAACGCCAGTGCTGTCGGTGCAACGTCTTGCAGAGAAATATCTTCGCGTAAAGGGATATCAGCGCCGCCTGCATTAAGCAGAAGGACTCCTTTCTGGCGATGGGAACCGTTCATGGTTCCGCCCTTATAGCCTATATATTCATCAGGACTTAATTTGCGCCAGGGAGATGTGCATTCTTTAGTAGTGCTCCTTCCCAAAGCGTAATTATAACCATCCGGTTGATTTAATGTAAGCAAGAGATCCGGTGCATTGATGGTTTCTTTACCCTGGTAAACGTTTTCATTGCGCAACACATCGGCAACGACTTTTCCTCCTGTTTCAGGATCTTCCCAATTCAGTAGGATCTCCTTGACCCGCTTAATCGTCTGATCGAATTCTGCCGGTGGAACGATTCCGTATTTTTCCCGCCCTTGTAGATTCAGGCAAATGGAAGGAAAGTAATTGAGTTCTTCACTGTAGGCGTATGTCTTTGACCAATCAATACCGCTGAAGCGCTGGGTGGATTCTATTCTCGAAGCAATCTTTCCATTGGCAATCCGGAAGACGTGCCGCTGCAAATGATAGGGAATCCACTTCATCCCCAACTTTTTGAGGTGGTTCATCTGATGTGAACGGCTGTCCTCAGCAGAGAACTCCAGCAGGTTGTGCTGCGCCAAAAACTTATTCAGGTAGAGCATTCTGTCTGAAGTCCCCCCCATCCCGTGATCGCTGACGACCAACACGGCTTCAGGATTACAGGCGGCGATTACATCCCCACAGAGTTCGTCTGCCTTTTGATATATCGTGAAGATGGCATTGGAAAGCGTTTTATCATCGGTGTGAACGTAGCGCGGGGATTCCGGATCGTTGAAGGACCAGAAATGGTGACCGACCGTATCGGTCTCTCCTACATGCAGGACTAAGCAGTCCAGAGAAAATTCCCGCAATAGTAATTCCACTAATTTCTTCTTGCGATCAAGTCCCTGCACCAGCTTTTTTAATACTGTTCGGTGCCACCCGGGACCGATGCGGCTTTCGTTGAAATTCCCGAAATGATACCCGCCTGCTTTGCGGTTTATCTTAGCAGCAAGTTCCTGAGGATACACATAGGAAGCATCCGCTTTGGAAGGGAGTGGTGAATCAAAGCCGGATATCTGAAATCCATTTAACGGTTCGGGAGGGTAGGTGGTGGGAATACCGACCGATCCCACACAGAATCCAGCTTCGGAAGCAACTCGCAGGAAACTGGGCACACGCCGGTGGGTAGCGTTGATAAAACGGACGCTCAGGCGGTCTTCCTTACGTTCCGTGAAATCGAATATTCCGTGAATTCCGGGGTTGACACCGGTCAAAAAGGTTGACCAGGCAGGGAAAGTCATGGGGGGCGTGGTGGAATTGATGCGGGCGAAGAAACCATTATCAGCCAGCCGCGCCAGGTTTGGCAGATGATCCTTCCAGATGGCGAAAAGATCCGGATCGAAGCCATCTAAACCCAGTATCAACAATTTCATTCGTGAAGAGGTCATTGTGTGTAACCCAGAGCACGTAACCGTTCCTGTGTGGCAGGATCGAGTTCCACTGCAGAACCGCTCTCACGCGAAGCCAGAATCTGCTGATATTTTGCCTGCAGAAGGAATTTCATTTCAGTGGCTTTTTCGGGTTCGGAATCGAATAGATTATTAAGTTCAAACGGATCTGAATCCAGATTAAACAACTGTTCAGGTGGGCGTTTACGCCTGCTTTCAGGATCCGTTTTTATGTATTTCCAGGGACCCACTCGCAGCATGCGGATTGAGTTACCACCATGATCGCATTCAGCGAAAGCATCGATGATACCGGAGTTTTCGGGATCAACGTTAAAGAGATCCTCTCCGCGCATTTCCGCTGGAACCGGGACGTCGCAAGACTTCAAGATCGTCGGGGGTATATCTATACTGCGAGTTAAAAAATTGACTACCGACCCTGCATATTCATTGCCCGGATATTTGATTATCATGGGGACGCGTACCTGTTCTTCGTGCAGAGTGTTGGCGTGCCACCAGCCACCATGCTCATAGAATTCCTCGCCGTGGTCGCTGGTTATCACTATGATGCTGTTATCGTAGAGATTGGATTCTTTCAATCTGTCAATCACCAGTCCGATCTGTTCATCCAAATATTCTATGTCCTGACGGTAGTATTCCATGAAGGAAGTGGCTAATTCCGGGGGTGGATTTTCCATCTGGGCACGAGCGTAACCGCTGCCTGAATAGGGATGTTCAAAGTAGGGGTCGTGCGGGTCCATGAAATGCAGAAACAGGAAGAAATTTTCACCCTTGTGGCGGTTCATAAAATCATCGAAATAGCCGTAAACTCTTTCAGCGTTGGAATAGAAATTATAGGGGTAAACGGACTTCACAAATCTAAGACGCATCAGGCGAAGTACGCCATAAATTACCAGTCTCGCAGAAGCTTCATTAGCTCCGAAGAAGAAGTCCGGTGGGAGGTAGCTGTATTCGTGGAAGCCCTGCTGGTAATTAAACACCGGCGCCAGGTTGATATTGGCGACTATACCGCCACAATAGTAGCCGGATTGGTTAAAGACTTCAGCTAAGGTAGTCACGCTTTCCGGCAGCGATTCCGATTTGTGAATGGCGCGATGTTCTGAAGGATAGCGCGAAGTCAGGATAGTGGCAGTTGAAGGCTTGGTGTGAGTAGCCTGAGCGTACACCTGTTCATATATAATGCCGTTTCCAGCGATTTTATCCAAGTTGGGTGTGGAAGCTTTGACACTGCCGTAACAACTGACGTAATCTGGTCTGAGCGTATCTAAAACGATCAGGATTGCGCATGGCTTTTGCTTTAAGTTACTCTGCCCAGAATCATCAAAGGGGCTGAAAGTGCTCTCAGCATCTTTTGCCAACGATATATTTAATATAATCCCTGCAACAATAACTAAAGAGATGATCAGAATAGTATTTTTCGGTTTCAACAGCCACGTTGTGAAGCTTCCCAATAAACCGGTCAGGATGATTTTGACCAGTTGATAGAGTACTAGTGCTCCGGCTAAGAGCATGATCATGGTAGCGATACCTAAAGGATCGGTATGCCGAACCAGTTCTCTGTGAAAATCCCGGAAGGTGAGGAAATGGATGATGACGAATAGAATTGCAGAAAGAGAGCCGCTCAGGTAGATAGCGCCCATCTGAACGAAATTATCACGAGTTTTCCGATAGAGAGGAACGACTTGCAGAAAGATCCACATACCGATTCCTGCTATCATTCCCAGAAGTCCGTAGGCTATTGAAGCAAATAAAAGGGCGGATAAATTAGCAGGGTTCCCTCCCCAGCGTGAGACTAATAACACTTCGAACAACCCGGCGGCTACACCGCCGATTATTCCACCCTGCAGGCTGGCTTTTAAGGATGTGAACTGGTTTAGTGGTTTTTCGTTTGACATTTGTTGGCAAGGGATTAGTTATTTGGTAAACTGACGTTTTTTTGTCGGAACCACTGATTTCACAGATTAATCACTGCGTGTATCCGAGTGCGCGCAAGCGTTCCTGGGTGGCTTGATCCATTTCGGTTTCTGCGCTTCCTACCATTCCTGCGAGTACTTCCTGGTATTTGGCTTTCAGCAGAAGCTGCATTTCGCTGGTTTTGGAGTGTTCAACGTCAACCAGATTGTTCAGTTCGCCGGGATCATCGTTAAGATAGAATAGTTGCTGCGGCGGACGCTTGCGAGGATTATCAGGATTGGTCTGCAGGTATTTCCAGGAACCGCTTCTGAACATCTGCACCACATTGCCTTCGTGATCGGCTTCAGCAAAGACTTCCGGGATGAAATTTTCAGGCACATCCACCGCGAAAAGATCACGCCCGCGCATTTCAGGAGGGACACCCAAACCAATTGTTGTCAGAATCGTAGGGGCAACGTCAACGCTGTGAGTCAGCCCGGTGTGAAGGCTATCACCTATGACGGTTCCGGCTTTTTTGATTATCAAGGGAACGCGTATCTGCTCTTCATGCAGAGTGGTCCCGTGCCACCAGCCGCCGTGTTCATAAAACTCTTCGCCATGATCGCTGGTGAAGACTATCATGCAGTTATCATAGAGATCCAACGATTTAAGTTTTTCCTGCAGCGTACCGATCCACTGATCCAGATATTCGACGTCCTGCCTATAAAAATCTTTAAACGGTTCAGCGAATTTCGGATCCGGATTAGGCATGGCGGCGCGGGCGTACCCGAAACCGGAATAGGGATGTTCGAAATAGGGGTCGTGAGGGTCCATGTAATGCAGGAAGAGAAAGAATTTCTGATCCCCATTACGGGTCAGGAAATCATCGAAATAGCCGTTAACGGTTTCTCCGCTACGATAGAAATGATAGACGTATTTGCTTTTCACTAATTTCATGCGAACCAGACGCAGAACGCCGTAAACCACCAGCCTGGAAGCAGCTTCGTTGGCACCGAAGAAGAATTTCGGGGGCAGGTAGGTATATTCATGAAAACCCTGCTGAAAGTTGTATATGGGCGCCAGATTTATGTTGGTAACGATTCCGCCACAGTAATAGCCAGCGTCATGGCAGACTTCTGCAAGGGTGGTCACTCCACCCGGCAAAGCCTGATTCTTATGCACCGCGCCATGCCCCGTAGGATACCTAGAAGTCAGCAGTGAAGCGGTCGAAGGCTTAGTGTGAGTTGCCTGCGCGTAATGCTGGTCATAAATTACGCCGTCCGATGCCAGCGCATCGATATTGGGCGTGGAGACGGTATTACTGTCGCCGTAACAGCCCACACGATCACGGCGCAGGGTATCGACCATTATCAGTATAACGTTAGGTTTATCATTAAGCTCAGCCTGGTTGACCGGAGAATATTGGGAAGACACTTTCTCTGTATCCTGCGCTAAGGTAAAATCCAGAATGAAACCTGCAGCCAGAAGGCAGAGGATCAAAACGGTATATCCTGCAGGTTTTAAAACTAAGTTAAGCAAGCTCCTAAGAGGTCCTGCGAAAATAAGCCTCATGATCAACATCAGCAGGAAAATGCCAACCAACAGTACCACAATCGTTAACAATCCGGTGGGCTCGAAATAGCGCACTCTTTCGGCGTGGAAGTCGCGGAAGGCTCTGAAGAACAGAATCAAAAAGAGGACGGCACTCGTCGATGCGGCGGTGATAAAGGCTCCCAAATACCTGCGGCTTTTCCTCCTTTCCCTGTGGAAAGGCATCACCTGTGCGACGATGTTTTTGCCCATACCGATGACTCCGCCTAAGATGCCGTAAGCCAGCACAGCGAACAGCAGTCCTGAAAAGTTCGCCAGTGATGCACCGAAATCGGATATCAGCAGGATTTCGAAGAATCCCGCGACAATTCCTCCGATGGACCCAGCGAAAAAACTGAAGGTGAACGTTCCTAACGGACTTTGCAGTTGATCATCATTCATGATCTTCCTGTAATGGTGTTGCTCGGGCGGCTAATTGAAGCCGGTTTGTCTTTCTGATGTATCTGTAATTCAGCCTGTTCTTCATAAGGATCAGGCAGTAAGCCTATGTTTCTCAGCAATTGGCGAACCATCCGCTTGCTCTGCCCTACGCGCAGATAGATCATCAAATTAATTGCTTCCCGTGTACTCAGCGGCTCTGTAACGATCTTTACATCACCTTGACGAAGTGCTGTTAGAACTGAATCAACAGTAGGGTCGGCTAGCAAATAGGAATATGTCCTGCCCAAATGATCCAGGTGATGGCAGTCAGAATTGGCTATGAAAGGCAGGTTGTGTTCTTCAGCGAATGTGCGCGCTTTCCGATTCGGGTTATAGGATTTTGTATAGTAATGGTGATGTTCGATGCCGTCAAACAGTTCCACATTGTCAATCAGCTTATTCCGCAGGCATATACCTGAGGAATAAAATGGGTGCGGTGCGAAAACGAAAACGTCGTGACTTTGCTTGTAACTCTTAAGGTTTTCAAAGTTATTCAAACCATTTGCATCAGCGTCAGCGTTTAAGATCACTACATGACTACCCAGGATGTTGGCTTCCACGCCGGGAATTAAGAGAATCTCCCTTTCGGCTGCGTAATCGCGCCAGGCTTCATTATAGGTCATAATGCGGTGGTTGGTCAGCGCTATGACCTTGAAATTCAACTGACTGCAACGGTCAATCAGATCGAAAACGGAATATGGTATAATATCGAATTTATCTTCACCGCTGTGCAGGTGAAGATCTGATTTAAGCCATTCCATCGAAACAATGTCATCCTTACATTGGCGCGAGTCTGGCTGGTTTATTAATCACCCGCACGCTGTTTTTTCATCTCTTCCATCTGCTTTTTATAATCGGTCTTCCTGGTCAGGAAAATGATGGCTCCGAAAATGTTCACCGAGATGGACACGAAATAGACCATAGTAGCTGACAGCATCATGGCACTGCGTGCTGTGGAAGAAGCACCCCCCACTAGACCAAGACTGTCCAACAGTCCCATAAAGGCACCTTCGCGCAGTCCTATACCGGCGATCGAAAGGGGGATCATGGTGGCGATCTGGGTCATGGGACCGACCTTCAACACGTCGGATAATGCTAATCCAGCTCCTAAGGCAAGAGAATTGGTGAAGTAGGTCAAGAACCAGAACAGATAAACTACCAGCCCCAGCAGAATTGCCTGCAGCAGGCTTCCCTTTCTCTCGCTGTAGATGGTGAAGGCATCCACCATCTTGTTCAACGGTTTTTCGATCTTGCCCTTTAAGGGGAAGTTTAATTTCAGGAATGTTCGCAAGAGACCGGGGCTGAATAACAGAACCAGAGCCAGAAGCAGCAAAACGGCAAAGAACGCTCCGAAGACATACAGGAATTTCACATTTATTGAGCCTACGAAGAACGGCAGAGTGATCAGAACCAAGATGCTAAGGGAAAAGAAAGTTCCTATCATCTTCTCGATTAACACTACGGAAACGGAAGCTTCGGTTTTACCAGTATATCTGGCAATATCATAGGCTTTGTAGGCTTCCAGGCCCACGCCTGTGGGGGTGAACGTTCCCAAGAATCTACCAACCAAGAAAGTTTTGATTTTATGCGGGAAAGGCACATTTAAGTCTTGCCCTTTAAGAAGCACGTTCCAGCGCATGATGGAGAACAGGATCGCTCCCACCTGCATGAGGAAAGACATGGCAAACCAACCGGGCTGGTGTGTAAAAGAAGCCAGGATATCATCAAACCCTATCTGGAATTTCTTGAAGATGAGATAGATGATGGTGACGGTTACGAGGATTTTGATCAGATTGATGACGATTTTTTTCATGTTATCTATGTTTCAGGTTTTTGTATTATTCCATAGGCAGTACCCCAGAATAAATTCTGGGGCTTAGACCAGTCAAGATCACTGAAGTGATCGTATGGCCTATGAGATTCTTCGCACCAATGAATTGGTGCTCTCCATAGGAGTCCTTCGGACAGAATGACATATTGAGATTTTGTTTTACTCCAGATATCCTAAACTGCGGAGGCGCTTGGCGATTTCTTCACTCTCCTCTTCGGAGAAGTCGGATCTTTCCATTTCGGGGAGATCTTCGGCTTTAATCTGCTTGACGGGATTGGCTTTGACGAATTCGGGCTGGAAGGCATCTAACAGCGGTTCACCGTCCATATCGTCAGGAACAGCCTGACCGGTCAGATGCAGGACGGTCGGGGCGATATTGGTCATCTGAGCGCCTTTTATCTCATGACCCGATTTGAACTGCGGGCCTACAGCCAGAAAAATCCCTTCCATACGGTGGAAGCCGTTGGGGACTTTATCGCTGGGCTGCAGCACCGATCCCAATCCGAACAACTGCCGCCCCAAGCAGCCGTAGTCGCGAGCCACGAAGATAATGTCAGGCGCATACTGCATCTGGTCGCCGTGGTACAGCTCTTCACGGAAATAAACCTTATCCACTATCTTCTTGCCGGTTTCGGGGTCCTTTATCTGCAACAGATTTTCCTTAATTTCATCTCGCAGTTTGTCGTACTCTTCGCCAAGCTCGACAATTCCGGCGCCGTCCCGCTTGACGTTGATGAATATACCCTGCGCGGGGATGGAAGCGAAGAAAGCTCTGGTATTGTCATAATCCAGAGCGCCTTCGATGTCGCTCTTGAAGGTGGAACGACCCGCGCGTATTTTTCCTCTCAGTTTGGATTGGATCGCTTTAGGAACTAAAGCTTTAATTACGGGTGAATCGTTCAGGTTCATGAAGAAGGAGAACAGCCTCTTCTTGCGCAGCACTTCTTCCTTGACCTTCAGGTAACCTTTCTGCGCCAACCAGGTGTTGACATTGAACCATTGATGGGTAGCACCGAAACCGTGATCGGACATGATGAGCATGGGAGTATCGCCGATTTTCTGGCGCACTTCACCGATCATTTCATCGACCATCCGGTAGCTTTTAATGATGCGCGGGCGCAGCTTCTTAGCCATCTTTGATTCGTAAAGCGAACATTCCGGATCAAGGTATTTCCAGAAGAGATGCTGAATTCGATCCAGATTGACGAAGACGATGAAGAAAAAGTGCCAGGTTTTCTTCTCCAGCAGATAATAGAACAACTCCTTGCGCTTGGAGAAGGAATGTTCGACATCATCCAAAAAGCGCAGCGCATCAGCTTCGATTTCCACATCATACTTGGGGATATCTATGTTGACCACATAATCATCCACCGCACCCATTATTTCGGATTTCAGTTCATCGGGGTAGGTATAATCCGAATCATTGGAAGGCGTCATCATACCGGATACCATCAAACCATCCAGCGATTGAGGCGGATAGGTGATGGGAACGTTTACTATGGCTGACTTGCGGCCATCTGCGGCGAAGAGATGCCACAGTTTGCGCCCTTGAATGGAACTCAGATTGATTAAAGGCCTATCAGGGAATTTCAGCGGTGATTCTCTGAAGTCAAAGATCCCGTGTTTGCCGGGATTTTTGCCAGTCATGCAGGCAGCCCAGGCGGGTGGGGTCGTGGGAGGAACCGTTGAAGCCAATTCGCCCCAGGTTGAATCTTCGAACAGTTTGGCGAAATTGGGGAGAATACCTTCTTCTGCCCAGGGTCTCAACAATCTGAAGGTGGCACCGTCCAAGCCCAGCAGCACCATTTTTTCCGATTGTTTGGTAGATTTATCTGACATGGTGATGTAGTTAGTATTCAGTTGTTAGATTGTATTTAACGAGCATTTGTTCCGAAGAAAGATGCGCCTTCCATTTCTGGCAATTTATGTATACCGAAGAAGTCCATAACCGTGGGTGCGAAATCTATGATCTCGGGGTTCTCTTTGGTAATCTGACGATTGCAGAAGAGGACTCCGGAAGTCTCTTCCACCGCCGAAGCGGAATGATCGCCGGACCATTTACCTAAGTTGCTGGTGATCAGTTCCGGAGTGATGCCTCCCAGCATGGTCTCCTTTGAGGTTCGGTAACCTTCAGCAAAACCTAACTGCAGATCAGGTGCGATTTCCACAAAGGGACCGTTATATACTTCTTTACCCTTGTATATATTCTTAAAGACGAGTTCCCCATTAGAAGGATCTCTTAATTTCATCAGCTTTTCGCTTATTTCATCTAAAAGATCGGTGTATTCTTCGCCGGGGCGCACAATACCACGGCTCTCTCTACCTCGCAAATTAAAGTAGATCTGCCCAGTTCCCAGTGAATAAGCCTTAGTCTTGCTCCATACGACTTCAGGGAAGAAATCTCCTTCAGGATACAATTCTTCCGGGATATCCTGCCCGGAAAGCAAATCTTCCATCCCTTTGAAGAAAAGATAGCCATTTTGCGCCAGCCAGGTATTGGTGTTGAAGCTACGACGGTAGCTGTGGAAACCGTGGTCGGACATGACGATCAAGGTGGTTTTTTCATCCACGTATTTGTCTATAACTTCACCAACAAAGCGGTCCATGTGGCGGTAAGTCCATTCCAGAGCATCGCCGTATTGCGTTGCTTCAACAGGATCATACAGGGGATGCTGGGTATCCAAGTATCTATAAAACATGTGAGCAGCCCGGTCGGTATCGGTAAAAACGCCGATGAAGAGATCCCAGTCCCTTCTATCGAGTTCCGAATAGAAGATCCTATCCCGTTCTGCCGTAAGGAATTTCATGTCTTCAATCCACTGAGAGTCAGAGAGATATTCTCCGTTCAGCGCTGAAGTATCGTACAGCCATCCAACTGTTTTGAAATAACCGACCTTTTCGAAGAGTTCCCGGGAAAATTCTGTGGGAAAGGCAAAAGGCATGTAGGGGTTGGCTGGATCAAGACACAACGGGGTTACGTAAATGCGAAATTCCGGTTTAGTGCTGAACAGGAAAAACCGGCAGATTCCGGTGACGGTCATAAAGGGAGTGATCTTCACGTGGAACGGCATCCATTCACTCCATGATCCAGCTTTAATGAGGGTAGTTTCGTCATCTAAACGAAGTTCCACGGTTCCGTCATCCCTCACGCCGAAGTTGATGGGAATCTGAGTGCGTTCTTTTGTCTTAGGATTGATCAGGGCATCGATGTATGCAGCTATCTGACCGTTTATCTCATTTATCTTAACTAATCTGCCACCGGCAACCGGTTCAGCTAACTCGTCAGGCGTCAAGTCAGTAGCCATATAGGTAAAAGTCGAGTTGGTGCCGCGTATGTCAGGAGTGCCTAAGCCGGATAACATCCTGCCTGGTGATACGTCTTCCGGGGGGAAGGAGTATGGAATAGTTAATAATGTGGCGCGCACGCCTGAATCTGCGGCTACTTTCCAGAATGACACACCGCCTCGGGTAGGTATTCCATGCGCTGATTCTGATTGAAACAATCCCAGGGTGAGTTCCGGCGGTTGCAAATCCGTAGTGGCAATGTCCGGCAGATAGCTGTCGGTATGTCTCTTCAAAAAATCAAATATTCCATGACCGCCGGGATTTGTTCCGGTCGCAAACGAAGACCAGGCAACCGGGGATTGGGGCGGAATGGTTGAGCCCAATTCATGGTAATAGCCGGTTTGTTTTAATTTCTGCAGATTGGGGAGTTTTCCTTCATTCATCCATTTCATCATCCATCCGGGATCAACTCCATCAAATCCTAAGATTATCAACTTCTGATCTTTGGGGACGTATGGTTGTTCCGTCTGGCATGAGGTAAAAAGCACTGAAATGAGCACAAAGAAGACGCTCACCCAGCGCACTGTTTTATAATACACTGGCATATATTACTCCGGGATTACTATCTAGTTGCAACAAAGTAGAGGGTTACAGATCCCACTATTACTCCCACCAACTGGGCGATCTCAGCCCATTCGTCCAGGAAGAAGTCCGGCTTGCGCTTCATCAGGATGGTATCATCAGGTTGCAGGGTGATATTTATAGTAAAGTCTTCTTCTTCAAACAGATCTTTCAAGTTATATATCTCACCCTGGTCCCAATTATTCTTGGGATAGACGTAACATTCCTTCAAATTAGCTTGTGGGGTAGTTCCGCCTGCCAAAGCCAAATAATCCGTTAGACGGTTATTACTTTCATAGGGATAGACACCAGGTTTATTGATTTCACCCAGCACGTAAACCTTATAAGACGTTTGGGAGCTGATGGTGACCACGACCACAGGGTTCTGTAAATATTGCTTCAGCTTAGCAGTTAAAGCATCCTGCAGCCCTACCGTGGTCAGTCCATCTACATAGAGACTACCTACCAATGGATAGGAAATATTGCCATCAGGTAGAACCGTTATCTGCATCGTAAGATCGTTATTTTCATGGACATAAATATACAGGTTGTCAGCAGATTTAATGCGGTACATTCCTTCATCCTGAGCAGCAGCAGGGGAAGCGATAATCAAGACTACCAGAACAAAAGTCAATATTTGAAGAAGGCTCCTCATGGTTTTCCCCATTTTAGTTAATTTGAAATCTACAGTAACGATTTTAGTGATTTATGCACTCGCGCTGGAGGGCATATTTTCATCAGGTTCCCGTTCCATCTTAAGTCTGTCAAAATCTCGACGTTCGATTTCGGCATTGGTGAACCAACCACGATATTTGGCAGTTCTACCTAAAATCATCATGGGAATGGTTCGCAGCAAGATGGATAAATCAAGCAACAGAGATCGATTCTTGATATAGTAGAAATCGTATTCGAGATTCTGGTGCATGAAAAGATCCCTGCGCCCCATAATCTGCCAGAGTCCGGTGATGCCCGGTTTGACTTCGAGACGGAGTTTCTGCCATTCTTTATAACCGCTGACGATATCCGGACGTTCCGGTCTGGGCCCCACCAGAGACATCTGTCCGGTCAGCACGTTAATTAGTTGTGGCCACTCATCAAGACTGGTACGGCTCAAGAATCGACCGAACTTAGTTACCCGAGAATCCGATGGTTTGACCGATCCGTGCAAGTCTTCATCATCGACGTTATAAAGAACCCGAAATCTGAATATTTTAATGGGCTTGCCCCGCTTTCCAATTCGATTGACTTGAACCAGAATGGGCCCTGCGCTTTCAATTCGTATCAATATAGCAATAATTAACCAGAATGGTAACGAAAAAATCATAAAAATTGTTCCCAGCGAATAATCAATCCAGGCTTTGATGGTATCCTGCAAACGCCTGAATCTGGGTCTCTGAATTTCAACCATGGGAATGTCAGCGATTCCATCTATTACCGTATTGGAAGTTACAATCTCATACAAATCACTGATGGTTTTTACGCTGACATCCACCTTCTCAAGTTTGAATATCAGGCTGAGCACGTCTTCTCGCGACATATTTGGTCTGGCAAAGATAACTTCATCAACCTGGAATTCTTCAATAATTCGCAGGATATCTTTGGAACTGCCCAGAATTTCCTTGCCAAGATAGCGTTTACCAAGACCAGCTTCAGCGATAAATCCGACAACATGGTATCCCAACAAAGGGAAGCTATGTGCTTTTTCTAACAGCATCTGAGCCGTTTCACCGCATCCCACGATGAGAACTCTGGTGGCGTTAACGCCTCTTACCAGCAAGCGGTCATGGATCAGATTCAAAATCAGCCGAGCAGTACCCATTAGCAGGATGGACGTAGTAAAAACGACAGCTAACAAAGTGCGGGAATAGTTCATCTTAAACAGAAACATGCCAGCCATGAGCAACACCGCTACTATGAAGTAAGCTCGAAAGAACTGCATCGACTGGTTCAATTTAGAAAGGCAGGTCTTCACCTGGTATAGCCTCATTTGCCGGAAAACTATTAAGACCAGCAAGGGGTAGATCAACAATAAAGGATAGAAATATTCCACCGGTTTGCTGAAAATCATGGTATAACCGAATAACTCAGATCGAACCCAGAAACCTAAAGTCAGCGCTGCAGCAGCCATGAAAGCATCGGAAGCAGCTAATGCTAGGGGGAAAAGAGTATCCCTTTCACTGCCGATAATCAACCCTAAATAGACACCCAAACCGAAACTGAGACCTTTGGGAAACAGGACCAGAGGCGATGCTATGGCGATTTTAGGATCGAACTTGTAGGTTCTCTGAATGAAGGGAATGCAGCTTATCAAGAATAACACTATTCCTGTTATAACGGCAACAACGCCAGTCATTGAGTTATAGAAAAAAGCCAAAGGCGAAAGCAACAATAGCCAGGAAGTTAATATTTGTAGTTTTAGACTTTGGGGTGTATAAGAGTCTTTAACGATTTTACTGGGGAATTTCTTGTACACTAAAATACGCCAGAAGGCGCGGGAGAACTTTATGCTCAGATATTTCTTCCAGTTGGAAGGATGGCGGTGATATACTATGGCGTCGTTGCAGAAGACCATACGGTAACCGCGAGAGGCAATCTTGTACGATAATTCCACGTCTTCGTTATTGGCAAGTGGATAGTGCGCGTCAAACCCGCCGACTTCTTCAAAAATTTCCCGCCTGAAAGCCGCCGCAAATGAAGGCACTAAATCGATGTTATCCACTTTATCCAATATACTGAAGCGCTCCTCAAATTCCAACTGCACGAATCTGGCGGCGAAATCTTTCTGCCTGGTCAAATAGCGCCCCATTACGCCGGCTATGCGGGTGTCTTCAAAGGGCTTGACCATTTTTTCTATCCAATCTTCACGTGGTATGCAGTCACTGTCCGTAAACAGAACGATATCACCTCTGGCAATGCGCACACCCAGATTTCGAGCTGCAGCAGGTCCTTCCTTGTGCTGACGCCTGTAGCGAACCCCAAATTCACGAGCTACTGCGCCGGTACCGTCAGTGGAAGCATCATCGACCACAATGACTTCGTACAGTTCACGCGGCAGCGTCTGGTTCTGCAGAGCTCGCAGGGTATAAGGTAAGGTCTTCTCGGCGTTGTATGCCGGAATGATTACGGAAATCATACTACTGAATGGATAATATCTGATATTATAACAAAAATGAGATCACTCCTCAACGATTATTTTCATCTTCGGCTTACGGTCAACCTGGGGCGCTTTAACCTGCACTTCTATAGCTTTGCGCAGGAAATCGCCGTCTGATTTAAAATCTTCCTCGGAGATTCGCCCAAGCAACTTTAATAAACGCAATTTGGTAAGCCGTATAGTCAGCAGAGTAGTCAGCAAGAAACGGTGCCAGAAGAGTTCCGTTTTGCCTAAGTTCTTTCTGATGAACTGGTGCTGAGCTTTGTAAACTTCTATATTTAAATTACCACCCCAGAGTTTACTCACCGTAGCGGACCCATGATGGATGATCTCCGCATCGTGGACGAAGACCACCTTCCAGCCAGCCTTATGTGCCTGAAAACACCAATCGCTATCCTCATGAAAGATGAAGTAACGCTCATCTTTCAGACCGATCTGGTCAAGGCACTCTCTGCGAATCATCAAGCTGGCGCCTAAAATCCAGTCCACTGCGCGGGTTTCATCATGATCCCAGTACATCAGTGATATCTTACCAGCAAGCTTGGGTGAGATTAAGTTCCAGGGCAGCATGTGCTGCAAAATCAGATGCCTGGTAGTCATGAAATTGCGGCATGATGACTGCAGTGTGCGATCGGAATTCAGCAACTTTGACCCTACGATGCCAGTAGTGGGGTGTTCGTCTAAATATCTCACCATGCGATCGATAGCACGATCAAAGCAGATGGTATCGGGATTCAGGCAGAAGATGTATTCTCCGGTGCATTCCCTTATCGCCTGGTTATTCGCTTCGGTGAAGCCAGCGTTGGTCTGGTTGCAGATGAGGTTCACCTGAGGGAATTTCTCCCTTATCGCTTCCACCGATCCATCGCCGGAGTTGTTATCCACAATCCAGAATTCGAACGGCTGTGCCTCCTTGACAGTTTCGTACACAGACTCAAGCATGGGAAGCGTAAAATGCTTCTCATTGGTGTTAGCGGTGACGATGGATAGTTTATAGCGTGGTGAATTCAATACTATTCCCTAAGTCCAGGATGGAGGTAGATTTTCAGTTATCTCAATGTTGCCAAATTCCTTGGATTGCCGCGCACCATGCTGTTTAATCCAGGCAGCCACGCGCCTGATACCTTCTTCGAGGTCGATCTCCGGTGAATAATTAAAAACCCTCTCAACCTTGGAATGATCGCTAAAAGCATGTGCAACTTCATTGCGAGCAGGCAGATAGCCAAGATTCGGCTCGACGTCCATGGCATCAGCGACCTGGTGAGCCAGTTGGTTCACTGAATAGGGTTTGTCGGCGCCAACGTTGAAAATCTGGTTGCGAGCTTCATCCATTGCCGCAGATCGTGCAATCACGGGAACCACATCGTCAATATATGAGAACGCACGGGACTGTTCGCCATCACCGAAAATAGTCATCGGCTGCCCCTGCAGTATCTGGTTCATGAAGATGCCCACTACGTTGCGGTATTTATCACCTATGTTCTGACGTTCACCATAGACATTATGCGGACGAAAGATGACGTAATCCAATCCGAACATCTCCGCCGTTGCTCTCAATTCCATCTCGACGGCAAACTTGGCGATGCCGTAGGAATCTTCCGGTGATGGAACCATCTCCTCGGTCATGGGGAGCTGGGCAACACCGTAAACAGCGATCGATGAGGTGAAGATGAATCGTTTCACCTTATAATTAACGGCGGCGTTAATCAGATTAACTGAACCGATCAGATTATTCTGGTAGTTGAAATGCTTGATAAAATGAGACAAACCTTCGGCAGCGTAAGCGGCTAAGTGAAAGATGTAATCGAAATTATGCTCTTTACAGAGGCTATCGATCAGATCACGATCCAGGATAGTGCCCTCGGTAAAGTGGGCTTCTGAGGGTACGTTTTCGGTGAATCCGCCGGACAGGTCGTCCAATACTATTACCTGGTGTCCCATCTTCAGAAGATAGTCCGCCAGATGTGATCCCATGAATCCTGCGCCGCCGGTAACTAATGATTTCAAGTGTGCCTCCACTAACCCGTTTTACAGTGTTATGAAGTTGATGATTAAATACAGAATTAAAGATTCTTTCGATGCCGTAGAACGAATTTTATGGTATTCCAGATACCGATGTCAGTTTCTCTCATGAAACGATACGTATAGGTCAAGCCGAAGAGTAAAAAGTAGAGTTTATCCAACGGCAATTTAGCCATGCGGGCGATCAGGGGAATCGTCCAGGGCATTTTGACTCCTATGTAAAAGAGCTTCTGAATACGAAGCAGTTCCTTGATATTGGGCTGTTTCAACACAGACCCTGAAAAGAAAGATGCTTCCAAATCATCTAATGAGAAATCTTCCTTAATCAAACCCTTTGATCTGGCAATTTCAGCCAGTTCCGTGCGAGGGTAAGGCTGCAGGATGGAGCACCAGGGATAATCTACCTTTATATCGGCATTAATGCGTACCGTTTTGAGTGCTTTTTCCAGTGTTTCATCGGGCAGACCGATTATATTGAAGGTCTTCATCTTGATGCCGTTCTTGTGGAAGAGCTCAGCGGAACGGTATATCTGTTCATCGGTTATATTCTTCCTCAGAATGGACTTGCGCAGTTCAGCATCACCGGATTCGATCCCGAATGAAACCATGAAACAGCCGGCATCCTTTAATAGCACCACGCGTCTTTCATCAACCAGATTAGCGCGGACGTTGCAGGCAAAGGGGAGACCTACTTCTCTTTTATAAAGGGGGACAAATTCTTCCAGCCAATCGGGATCAAGGATGAAGATATCATCGTTGATGAAGATGCGCTTTAAGGGATACTTCCGCTTCGCCTGCACCATTTCTTCAACTGCCCGTTCAGCTGAATGTCTCCTGAGCATCTTCACTTTACCGTGGTACATGCGGTTGAAATCTCTGTTGAAGCAGAAGGTGCAAAGATAAGGACATCCCCGTCCAGTGATGAAGGGTTTGGTGGGATAATCTCTCAAATAAGGGTATTTGTAATAAACGTCCCGGTCTGGGATGGGATATTTATCCAGGTCATTTTCGCCGGGACCTATTTCGTTTTCAAAAACCTGACCGTTGCGCTTCACCCAGAGGTTGCGAACATTGGAGAAATCCTCTCTGGCATCTATGCGCTGGCACAGTTCTGCGGCGGCTTCCTCGCCCTCGCCGCGGCAGATGACGTCCATCGCCGGATGTTCGACAGTTTCGGGGAAGAAGGTGGCATGGGGTCCACCCATCAAGGTGGGAACGTCTGAGAACTTCTTCACCTCACTGGCAATTTCCAGGCATCTCACGTGATCACCGGTCATGGATGAGAATGCGATCAGATCAGGATTATATTCTTTAATTTTTGGGTAAAACTGATCCCCTTCCTCCGATTCAAGGAGCAGATCCACCTGGTGACCGGCGCGCTTCAGGTACGCGGAGATGTACATGACGCCGGTGAATTCAAACTGGATTGTCTGGAGGAAAAGAACTTTAGCCATGGTTATAATTCTTCTTCAGCCAATTTTCGTGCGCTTCCTGCAGAAGTTCAAAAACTTCTTTCACGGTAATTTGACGGATACAGACAGCGTCCATTTTGCAATTGGTCTGTTTTAAGTTTTTAAAGTTGATACAGGGACTACAATCGACGTCTTTGAATACTTTTACATGTTTGTCACCTAAAGGACCGTACCTTTCAGGGCTTTCCGGTCCCCAGAGGGAGATGGTCGGAACATTCATCGCATAAGCCAGATGCAGTGGTCCCGAATCGTTGGTCAGGAACATGTCCAACCGGTTCATAATGGCGATCGCTTGACGCAATGACGTCTTCCCTGCGAGGTTTACAGGGTTCCGTCTCATCATGGCTACGGCGCGTTCAACGTATTTCCTCTCATCCGGCGAACCATAAAGAACGACTTGAGCATTAAGTTTGGTCATGGCTAAGTCAACCAGAGCGGCGAAGTTCTCCAGGGGCCATCGTCTCTCTACGGCTACATCGGAAGCGTTGACGTTCATACCGATTAAGTATCCCTCATCACTGATCCCTTCTGACTGTAGAATTTCCGCAGCGTTTTTTTCATCTGCAGAGCTTAAGGGAATCGGTTCAGGCTGCAGCGCTTCTTCTGCGGGATTTTCTGGTAATCCGAAAACGCTTAAAGTGCGATAGAATGATCTGGCTATATGTTCGTCTTCACGGAATTCTATCGGTTTGGTAAAAAGCGTTTTTCTGTTCGGGACGGCAAAACCCACCCGAGGCCCAACCCCAACGTAGAAACTTATCAGTTCGCCAAAATAGACCAGCGGCTCAAGATTAATGATCAGATCAAAATTGTAGGTTCGCAGCATAAAGAACATCTTGAAGAGTTCACGGGTGAAATCCCAGATGGTGGTCAACCTGAGATATATCACATCATCGTATAACCCCGATCCTTCATAGACGCCCTTGTTCTGTTCCAGAGTCAAAAATACGATATCCGCATCCGGGTATTTATCGCGAATACCTCGCAAAGTCGGTGAAGCCTGCACCAAGTTCCCGATACCCCAGAACTTGATAATTAAGATACGATGAACGCCTTCTGGTACTTTCAGAGGTGGAAAGAGGCCACGGAACTTATCATAATAATAGAGATAGTTGCAAACAACTTGACCGACTTTGGAATCAATATGCCGTATGAGGCCTAGATTCATAAATCATCTTTATTGATTATACCCAGGTTAAAAAAGCTTTTAACATGCGCAGGAAATTCATGAACTCTTCGGGTGATTTCATCCGCGTCATGGTGCGCCAGATGATTTTAGGGCGAAGGTAGAACCTGCGCGTCGCCCGGTTGCGAAAGCGGGTGATCTCTTCAGCGGAAAGACCGGGATAGTTGGTTACCGATTTATCCTGCTCGTAATCATCCCAGTTATCAGAAGCCAGCCAGTTTTCCGCCTTAGCCATTCTGTAGAACTCAGAACCGGGCCAGGGACTGGCACAATAGAACTGAGCGTAGTCCAGATCCAGACTGCAGGCGAAATTGTAGGTTTTATGCAGCGTTTCCTTAGTTTCACCCGGCAATCCTAAAACGAAATGCCCCGCAATCTGGAATCCAACAGACCTGGTCAGCTTGATGGATTCTTCAATTTCTGCGATGGTGACGTCCTTTTTTATGCCGTCCAGTATGTCCTGCACACCCGATTCGATCCCGTAGGAGATCATCCAGCAGCCGGATTGCTTCATCAGTTCCAACAATTCCCGATCGACGTTATCCACCCGGCTGTTGCACACCCAGCGGATATCCAGGTTTCTGCGCAAGATTTCCCGGCAGAGTTCCTTGATCGCCTTTTTAATGATGGTGAACGATTCTGACCAGAAGAAGAAATCTTTCACGCCATACATATCACCAAGGTACTCCAATTCATCGACAATTTTGGGCACCTTGCGCATGCGGATCTTCTTGCCGTAATAACTCTGTGCCACGCAGTAGATACATTTGTACGGGCATCCACGTGCTGTGGTAACCATCAGAAACTGGCGTCCAGAGAACGGCAGAGTGTAATTATCAAGGTCAATCAGGTCCCAGGCGGGGTAAGGAAATTCATCGATGTTTTTAACAAACTCTCTGTCACCCGCATGTACTATAGTGCCGTTTAAGCGAGACGACAGACCGGGAACGTCTGAAGGATCGGTTCCTTTTTCCAGTCTATCAGCTAAATCGACAATGGTTAATTCCGGTTCACCGCGAACTATGAAATCTAAAGCATCCGTCAGGGCGAAGGATTCTTCAGGAAGTGCGCCAACATGAATACCGAAGGCGGCTATTTTCGCTGTGGGCAGTACCTCTTTGATCAGAGGTGGCATGGTCATATCGAAGTTCAGTGACGGAGTGGTTGAGTTCATCACCACCAAATCCGGAGCGAACTCCTTCAATATACCCTTTAGCTTCTCAGTGTCCACACCCTCTACGCTGCAATCATTGACGCGCACGTCATGCCCTTTCTGCTGCAGGACGGCGGCAGATTCAGTTAAAGAGATAGGCGGCCAGGTGGTAGTCCATACTCCTTCCTTCTGCATGCATCTACCTTCCCTGGTAAAACCGAAATCGCCGGGTGAAGGGGGATTTATCAGGTGCACTTTCATGACTTATCTCTATGATGCTGGAGAAGGTTCGTCCCGAACTGGCGAAACACTGGACTCTCTCTTTTTATTAAACAACTGCCTGGAGGTGATAGCATAACGTAAAAGCGTAAGAAAGTTGATTTTCGATCTCTTCATCAACTGCAAGGCATAGCAACTCTGGAATACCAACTGAAACAAAGGGTTGGGCGGCAACTTGATCAACTGTCTGATAAGCGGCTGCAGAAATGGATACCGCACAGCCAGGTGAAAGAATTTTTGCAGGTTCTCTTTCTGGCGCATTTCCCGGTCCTGAACCAGAGAACTGGTGAAGTAACTCCCCCCTATTTCGTCAACCGGCAGTTTCCTGCCCAAGTCTTTCTCTATACGCTCACGTATTTCCGTTCCCGGATAAGGCTGCAGCACCGAACACCAGGGGAAATCCGGTCGTATTTTAGCGTTGATCTTCACTGTCTGGAATGCGTCCTCCAGTGATTCTCCGGGAAGACCAACCATATTGTAAGTGCCAAAGTGTACTTTATACTTTTTAAATAGCCGCGCCGATTCGTAGATATGTTCGTCCGTAACGCCTTTGGCTAAGACGTCCTGGCGAATTTTTTCCACACCGGATTCAACGCCGAAAACGCATGAAATGCAGCCAGCTTCTTTAAGCGCTCGTACCAGTTCCTCATCAACTAAGTTCGCTCGAACGGTGGACAGGAAAGGCAAGCCGATCTCCTGGCGGTAAAGATCCAGGAAAGGATACAGCCACTTTCTGTTGACAATTAGAATGTCATCGGAAAAGCCGATAAAGCGAATAGGATAGCGTTTCTTGACCTGTTTGATCTCTTCGATAACATTTTCCTTGCTGCGGAAACGCACCCATTTACCCTTGCCATGGTAGAGTTTCATCAGAGTATGGTTGGCGCAGAAGTTACATTTATAAGCACAACCGCGCCCGGAAATGAAGTTCTTGGAAGTTTCGCGAGCGGTGGCAGGGTATCTTTCGTAATAGGATCTATCCGGGAAGGGGAGTGAGTCGAGATCCATAATCAGAGGGCGGACGGAATTCTGGATAACCTCCCCGTCAATCATCGTCCAGATGTTGGCGATGTTGGTCGTATCATCTCCACCATCCAGGGCATTAGCTAATTCGACTACGGCCTCTTCTCCTTCACCCACACAGACGTAATCCACTTGAGGTTCGCTGATAATCTGCGGGTAGAACGTAGGATGAGGTCCTCCGAAGATGACAGTTGCATCTGGATGAGAACTCTTATAAGCCCTTGAGAATTCGAGTGCCCAGTGATGCATTCCGGTGGTGCAAGAAAAACCCAGAATCTGGGGTTTATAGGTTTCCACATCTGCGAAGGCGTTAGTCCCCTGAACGTCAATAAAGATACGGCTCTCGTGTCCTTTCGACTGGAGATAGGAACTCAGGTGCATTAGTCCCAGATTCTCAGTTAGAAGATTTTGTAATAATGCGATTCTTGCCATGAGATGCTTAGAATACTCTTATAAGCGGACTACGTTCAGATGAAATCTAGTTATTTTTCATATTTAAAGAACGACGTTGCAATTAATATCCATATTTTTTCCCATAAACGATCCCTCCAGGGTGTGGTTCTCATAAAGCTGATCAGCCTTTTAGGATTCAAGTAGAACCTGCGGAAGGCAATTTTCCTCAATTCTTCCAGTCGCTTGGATGGAATTCTGGATATATTTGCCGATACTTTCTGATAGTTTTCGTAGTTGGCATCCAGATTGTGTCCCATCTCCAGAGCTTGAGTCCAGATGTCGGTATTGGGAAATGGAGTCACCACGAAGAAAGCGGCTGTCTGTAGTTTTGACTCCAGGGCGAAGTTGATGGTGTTCCAGCACTCTTCTTCAGTTTCATCCAAGAACCCCAGCATAAAGAAACCACCCATAGAAAAGCCACGTTCTGCTGCTAAGGCTATACTTTGCCTGGCTTTTTCTATATTCAGATTCTTGCGGATAAGCTTCTGGATGCGGGGTGTGCCTGATTCGATGGCGAACACCAGGCGAAAAACGCCGCCTTCTTTGAAAAGGTCCAAAAGTTCGGCATCCATACTATCAGAACGCAGACCGTTGGGGAAACTGATCTTGAAATCGAACTTCTCTTCGATGATGCGGCGGAAAATCTGCTTGGCGCGACCTATGTCCAGATTGAAGATATCATCGATGATTTCAATTTCGGTAGCGCCGAATTTGTCCTTCATCAAGCGCATCTCGCCAATTACATTCTCTACGGAACGCTTGCGGAGCTTCTTCCCGAACAGGTTGTGGCAATAACTGCAGCGAAAAGGACAACCTCTCGTTGTTTGTATAGACAGTACTCGCTGGGTCGCCTGATGTTGATTGAAGGCGTTGCGTTTATGGGTGCTTTTATGATTGAAATACTCCTCTAAATTGACCGAATCCCAGGCAGGGTAAGGCAGTTCATCAAGATTATCCAGAAACTCCCGCATTCCGGTCTTCACCATTTCGCCGTTTTTGCGATATGCCAATCCCTTGATCTGCGACCAGTCTTCACCTTTGTCCATTGCTTCCACAAGCTGGCAGAACGACCCTTCACCTTCACCGATAACGGCAATATCTATATTCTTATCTTCCAACGCCTTCATGTAATCGGAAGTGGCGTAGGGACCTCCGGTTATTACCGGTACATCCGGCAAGACGGACTTGGAAACCTTAGCCAGTTCATGAACCTGCGGCAATTCCAACGAAAACGCAGTGATACCCACGAGATCGGGTTTTTCATCACGGATGACCGATTGAACCTTATCGATTTCCCATTCATGCATACGGGCATCGCAGATGCTGCAGGTATGATCGGTGTGCTCCTGCAGATAAGACACCAGATAGAGTAGACCCAGAGGCGGGGCTGCTGCAGGTATATCCGAATGCGGACGAATCAGGAGAATGTGCATGGAACGTTTTCCGTTGTCATTTTTTATTCAAGCAAATGACTAATTGACTCAGGCGTCAAACCACTTAAGGGTCCTTGCGGACGAGGGCGTTTGACGCCACTAAATTAGTTAGATTCTAAAATTCTTTACCGGTTACACCCATGCGGGCGGCTCGTAAGAAATTCTTCATGAGCGTCCACTTGCCGGGCGTGGTATTCCATATAGATATCATCCTGTTCGGACTGAAATAGAAGCTTTTAAATGCCTTCTTACGAAGCGCATCTATCCTCTGGGTGGACATCTTAGAGAGGTTAGCGGATACGGCGCCGTAGTCAGAATAAAGCGCTTCCATGTCGTAACCCAATTCTATCGCTTCATCGTACATCTCAGTGTTGGGAAACGGCGTCAGGATGAAGAAGCTGGCGGTGTGCAGCTTGGATTGCACGGCAAAGTTGATGGTGTTTAAGGCTTCGGATTCAGTTTCATCTCTGAACCCCAGCATGAAGAAACCGCCGGTGGAAATACCTTTCAGCGCTGTATAATCTATAATCTCCCGGGCACGTTTCAAGTTCAGGTTCTTCTTGATCATCTTCTGGATGCGGGGCGTGCCGGATTCCACTGCATAGTTGATTCTGTAACATCCAGCCTTCTTCATCTTGTCTATCAGTTCGAAATCCATCTGGTCGGCTCGCAGACCGTTGGGAAAGGAGAAGCGCAGGTCCCATCCCGCCTCGATCATGCCGTCGCAGATGGCTTTGGCGCGTGGTTTATCCAGGTTGAAGCAATCATCGATAAATTCGATCTCTTGCACCTTGAAATCTTCCACCAGCCAACGGATCTCACCCAATACGTTTTCCACCGATCGCTTGCGCATCCTTTTGCCGAAAACGTTGTGGCAGTAGGTACAGCGATAGGGACAGCCTCGCGTGGAAAAGATGGAAACGCCACGCGGGCGCGACTGGATGGGATTAGTAAGCCTGCGTATCTTACCGAAGCGGAAATAGGGTTCAAGGTCTATCATATCCCAGGCGGGATAGGGGATATCGTCCAGATCATCTAACATCTCCGGCAGAGTACCTTCAATAGTCTCACCGTTCCTGCGAAATCCCAGTCCGCTGACGTCCAAGCTCTCTTTACCCTTATGACATTTACCCTTCTCAAGTTCATCAATGAGTTTGGCTAAAGTTACTTCGCCTTCTCCTATGGCGGTGAAATCAACGTTGTGATCCTGCAGCGCTTCTACCGAATCAGAAGTACCGTAGGGTCCTCCGATCACAGTGGTGCAATCAGGGGAATTACTCTTAGCGACGGCAGCATAGCGGTGCGCTGTATCTTTCTCCATAGAGAAGCTGGTAATCCCCACCAAGTCCGGTTTGATCTGCGCCACTTTGTCAGCTAATTCATCATCAGACATAAGATCACTGCGTCCATCTATTATGGTAATTTCATCCTTTCCCGGACGTACTTTGCGGAGATACCCGGCAAGGTACATAAGTCCGATAGGCGGGGGGGCCACCGGAATTCCGGAATTTGGACGCAGTAGAAGTATCTTCATTTTCGTATCGAAATTACGCTATCAGCCCTTAGGTCCTTTCGGTCTGTGGGATTCCGCTAACGCCGCGGTTTCAGGGATCTGATCTAAAGGCTGATTCTTCTTTTTCTTCAACTCCCTACCGGTCAAAACCATGCGGAATAGATACAATATCCCCCCCAATAAGCCTATTCGGAAGGGATTGGCTTTTAATATCAGAAACACCCGTTTGGGGCTGAAATAGAACTTGCGATAGGCTAATTTATTCAACTGCCATAGACGCTTATTGGATAGGCTGGACAGGTTGACTGAAATATCGTGATAGTCGCTATACCGCGCCGACATATCTTTGCCAGCTTCCAGCGCCTGGTGGTATATTTCGGTATTGGGAAAGGGCGTCAAGATGAAGAAGCTGGCGATCATCAGTTTGGACTTGGCGGCAAATTTAATGGTCTGCATGATCTCTTCTTCAGTTTCATCGATGAAACCCATCATGAAGAAGCCATTGCAGTTTATCCCAACTTTGGATAGAAGGTCGATGTTTTCCTGTGCTTTGTCCAGATTGACGTTCTTCTTGATAGCTTTCTGCACTCTGGGACTACCGGATTCAATCGCCACAGTGATCCAGTAAACGCCGCCTTCTTTAAACTTGCGCAGCAGCTCTTCGTCCATACGTTCGGATCGCAGTCCGTTGGGGAAAGTAATCTCGAAATGTAATCCCTCTTCTTTCATCCTGTCGAATATCTGGTGAGCACGTTCTAAGTCCATGTTGAAGATGTCGTCTAAGAACTCAATTTCACGCACGCCGTATTTATTCTGCAGAATTTTCAATTCTTCGATAACGTGATCGACAGAACGTTTCCGCAGTTTCTTGCCAAAGACATTGTGGCAGTACGTGCATTGGTAAGGGCATCCTCGCGTCGTGAACACCGAAACAGCTTCCTTATGACGCTGGAGTTTGTTCATCATGGCGCGCTTGCCCTTGCGGGAATAGACGTAATCCAGATCAACCAGATCCCAGGCAGGTACGGGGATATCATCTAAGTCATCGATCATATCCGCGTAGCCGTTGTTCACTGTTGTGCCGTTCTGGCGGTAGGAGATTCCCTTTATGTCCTCGTAATTTCCGCCGTTATCCATGGCGTTTAATACTTCCAGGAAACTAACTTCACCTTCCCCGATGAAAATCATATCGATGTTGTCGTCATCCAAGGCGGTTTCAGGGTCTGAGGTGGGATATGGTCCACCTAAGAATATCTTGCAAGTGGGTAGAACGTCTCGCACCTGTTTGCAGAGATCATGGACGGTTTCAGCTTCCAGAGAGAATGCCGTAATACAGAGTAGATCCGGGCTGTAATCTTTTATGATGGAAGTCAGTTCGGAGTTATCCGCATAGTGAACGCGAGCGTCATAGAGACGCATCTCATCGCCCTGGCGGTGCTTGCGGATGTAAGCTGCTAAAGACATGGCTCCCAATGGCGCCGGTGCGGCAACGATTTCGCTGTCAGGTCGTGTGAAGAAAATACGCATGTTCTTAGTTCTCTCCAAGGCAGAATCAAATAGATTCTGCTTCAGGTGTATTATGTAATCGTTTCAGGTTGTTTTCGAATCTATAACAATGCCAAGATTATAATATAAGAAAAAAATTACCGAATGGCAATAGATTTAAAAGAAAATTGGCGGTTTTCTTGTGTAAGTTATCACAATCTCAACCATTTAGAGTGAATAAATAACTCACAAAAATTCAAGCTGTTTCTCATGCTCTTAAAAATCATTTACATATACCTCTAATTTGCCCAAATTTAATACGATCACCAACTTGTTATTTGAATCAGCAATAATCAACAATAGGCAATTCCTGCCCACTAAGTCATTCTGGTTTTCTCCCGCAGCAGGCCGTATATAAGGACAGATTCAACGGGACAAATGCGGGGAAATGAATCTCCCTGAATAAAGAACTCCGCTCCTTTAAAGCGTCCAAAATCTGTAAATGCGTGGAAACGTGAAAACCCGTCGAACCGCCTAACAGTTTATCGGTGATGCTGTTTTTCGTCGGGAAGCCGGCTACGCAAGTTCCCCCGGGCTTTAAGACGCGGAATATCTCTTCAGCCGCACCGGAGAGATTCTCAATGTGTTCCAGCACGCTGATCAGCAGTACTGCATCGAAAGAATAATCAGCAAAAGGAAGCTGCAGCAGATCAGCAGCGGCTAATGGCGTCCGGATCCCCTCAGCTTTCATCATCCCTTTAAGGGATTGATCTTGCAGGAAACTGTCAATCGCCCATACAGTGCCGCCGGTGCGCTGGATAAGTTCGGGTAAAATTATGCCAGTGCCGCAGCCGACGTCTAATAGCATGGGTATCTTGCCCTGGGGCAGAAGATCAAGACACATGGTCAAGCGCTTGATAAAAAACGAACGGAAGATTGGTATATAATAATAGGCTATAGGATCTTCCAGAACGGGAACGTGATGTTTAGGCGGCAGATACATAATTTAATTGGCATTTATACCGTAATTACTCCCTTAGATTCTTCTTCATCCACTTTGAATATCCTCACCAGAAAGAATGCTGCCAGTAATATGAAGTAAGGATCGGTGGGCACGCGGTGCGGTATCCCCGACGCAGTCAAAGTATGCGTGCCTACGGTGTAGAGAATGATAGCATATATCACCGAACGTTGCCGCCACTTCTTAAAGGATAATGCTAATCCCAAAAAACTGGCGGGCAGTATCCATCCGAAGGTTAATAGAGCGGCGATAGTAGCCAACGGACCTCCTAAGTGCCTGGGGATGACTCTGAAGAGCTGGTAGAGTCGCAGTCCGCAGAGTTGCACATAAACCCAGGGGTTGGCTGTGATGAATTCTTTCACCTGAGCCGTCATGATGGCGTCACGTTCGATTTCGCTTTCATCCGTGAATTGGGGGAACTCGATCAACTCCTTCTTCTTCAAGTCCGCATAGTTCCTCTTAGCAAAATTCTGATAGATGAGATCGACGCCGGAAACCTTCTCTTCCATCTTCTCTTTGCTGAAGATCTGGTTGTTGTATTCCCACAAATTCCGCCCGCCTTTGGTGGGCAGCAGCAGCGGCTCGCCCATCACGTTCTGATTGCGAATTACCCAGGGCATTACCACAAGTGCCATAATCAGGATACTGACAGCTAACTTTTCCCAACGCAACTGGCTGCGTAAAGGCAGATACAGGCATACAACGATCAATGGTATAAAGGTAATCAAGGAGATGCGCGTTAAGAGGGTCAACCCCACGCTTAAACCAAGTAGAACGTAGTTGCTCCAGGACTGTTTACCCAATATACGCACGAAGAAGAACACCATCAGAGCCTGCAGGAAGAGATACGTATTCTGCGTCACCAGATTTGTGACAAAAGCCAGAGAATACGGATAAAAACAGTAGATCAGAGCGGCTATTCCTCCCACTGCCGGTGTGAAGAGGGTGATGCCTAAATAATAGAGTATCAGAATCACCAAAGCATCGAAGATGCTCTGGAAAAGCCGGGCTACGATAATGCGAGGTCCGTAGGGAATTACTTCAGGTCCAAAGTGTACTCCTGGTGTCTGTCCGAATAGATAACGAATGCCTCCCAAAAAAACCGGGTAAAACGGTTCGAAGAATGCGGTGGGCGTCTCAGGTTTTACAATTCCCCATAAGGCATTCATTTCCATATCACGAAGGCGTTCGGGGCGGGTCATGAGGACTGCCCGCAAAGAATCGGATATATTTTCGGGGATGCCAACCAGTTCCTGGCTTATGACAATTCCCTTACCATTGGCAATATTCTCAGCCATATCGAGGAAGACGGGCTGATCTGCCAGGGGCAAGAGGCGTTCACCCAAAACAAGGGTCATCCCCACGCGGATGAACAGTCCCAATACGAAAACAGCGAGTACTGTCTTCGGTTTGCCTAATAAGATGAAAAAGTTACGGATTTTATCTAACATAAATCGCCAAAATTGATGAGTTCAATATTATGATCCCTAAGTAGTTGTTTTACTTCAGGATTAATCAGAGCTGCAAGTTCTTCAGCCCAATGGTAGTCCGTTCCGGTGTGAGATTTTAAGTTCAAGTTATCATCACCAGGATGAACCATGATTTCCGTCACCCCAGCCGGCAAAGATGGGATAAGCCCTAGCCAATCTTCCAGATGCATGCAGCCGCCTCGGCTGAAGCCGAAAAAATGATCTGACGTCAGCCAACCGGCATTGACAAATTCATTGCGCCGCTTTGCCGCCAGCTTGCTGATCAGTTTACCCTGAAGTTTTCGCATCAAGGGTGTTGGTCCCGTTTGCGGGAGAATATTCTCCTGTGGGATTCTCACTCGCTGGACACCGAATTTCGTTCCCAATTCAAGTGTTATTGCGGCTATTTCAGGCAGAAGATGCAGATGTTGATGACCGTCAAAATGGGTTAGTTTCAAACCGTGATCTACCGCTTTCGCTGCCTGTGCTACTAACTCCGCTTTAATATGTTCCGACCTGATTCTTCCGGTAAAATATCTAAGGATAAACGAAGCATAAGACTTCGGCAGCATGCCTCCCGAATCCACCAGAGAAGAGATTCTCTCTGGATCAGCAACGGATTGCTGATCCACCAGACAGAGGTGCAGACCAACACCCAGATCGGGGATTTGCTTGATTTCCTGCACTGCCTCTGAAAAAGCTTTCCCACCGGCAAGAATCGTGGTGCTGGTGACGATTCCTCCGCGGTGGGCCTGAAAGATCGCTCGATTAACCGATGCATGCAGCGCCAGGTCATCGGAGTTAACTATCAGTCTTTTCGCGTTCGGCATCTCCGTTACGATTCCGGTAATGGTTACGATAATAAAACCACAGTTCTGCGAATATCTTGAAAATAACCGAAGGTGAAGCCAGTGTTGAAACACCCTTGGTTCTGGCGAAATAACGAATGCCCACTTCCTTGACGAGGTAGCCGTATTTACGCGCCTCAATCAGCAGTTCCGCATCGATAAAAGACCCTTCTGAATGCAAGCTGACCTTCTTTAATATCTCCTGCTTTACCAGCTTAAAAGAGAAGTTGACGTCTCTGACCCTCAGTCCGAAAAGCAGACGGATAATCCAGTTATAGCAGCGAGAATAGATTTTTCGCTTTAAGGGTTCATCCCGATTGAGGCGGTAGCCGGTAATGAAATCAACATCCGACATCATGGGCACAGCCCACTTCAGGTCGTTCATGTCGATGGGATTATCAGCGTCCGTGTAGAACACTAAGTCCTTAGTGGCGTTGGCGAAACCGGTGCGCAGGGCTCCTCCCAGGCGCGTGTTCTTCTCGTGATGAATGACTTTCACGCTGGAATTTTCCTTAGCGAGCCTATCGGCAATTTCACCCGTCCGGTCCAGAGAAGCGTCATTAACAACTATCACCTCCCAATCATCGCTGATCTGGCGCAATACTTCAACGGAATCTCCCACAGCCTGTTCGATATTGTCCTCTTCGTTGTAGGCTGGTAAAAATACGGAGATACTGTAGCGTTTTTCAGGGTTATCCGGCATGAGCAGTCTCAGGTACAGGGAAAGGTTTCTTCTTAAAACGACAGTAAAGATAAACTGCCGAAAAAACAGCTAATAAAATTATATAGGGATCCACCGGCACGCGATAACGCAGACCTTCGTGGGTCAGGCTATAGAACAGAATAAAATAACCGACTAAAGACCACAAAGGCAAGGTGTATCGTAAGAATCGCCAACCGATGATAATGGAGATCAAGAATCCTAATAGCGCCGGCCCGTAGGAAAGCAGGGATATTCCATTCAGAAGCGGTCCCCTTAATCCGATCCCTCGATAGCCGATTGTCCATTTGAAGCGTATCCAACTCATTTCCAGGAAGAATCCCAGATTCGACTTGATAAACTTGATCCCCTCACGAGTCAGGATTTCATTGCGTTCCAACTCACCCTGTTCCGGGGTGAAATCGGGGTATCCCAAAATATATTCACGATAGTTCAATTTGTCCAGTTTTTCCGGCGAAAATTCCACCCCCATAGCCTGCAATTCATCTTCGATAAAGTAGGGATTATTGCGCATCCAGATGTTATAGCCGCCCCTACTTGATAGTAGAACGAATTGATCTTGTAACACGTAATTTCTTATTAGCCAGGGGGACATAGTAAGAATGAATGAGAAGGCTGCTAATCCTGCTAAGAACCAACGCTTAGGACTACGGACGAACAGCAGGATAAAGATAACCATGAAAGGGAAAAAAGCTATCAAGAATGAACGCGTCAGAGTGAAAACCCCGAAAAAAACTCCAGTTAAAACCGCCCAATGCCATTCAGGTTTTTCCAGCAGCCTGACGTAAGCCCAGACGCCAGCAGATAAAAGCAGCAGCAGTAACGCCTCGGACATCAGTATCCAGGAATAGAATATAAAGTGGGGATAAAAAGTTACATATAGCGCTGCAAGAGTGGCAATTCGCCAATCTTTGAACGAACGCCGGGCAATATCATAGAGAAAGAAGACCATCAGAGTGCCGAAGATAACGTGCACTAATCTCCAGAAGAAGAAATTATCGCCGAATACAACGTAGAACGCCGCACAAAGCAAGGGATACAGCGGTTCGAAGAAGGAATTCGGCTTACCCCATTCGACCATACCGTACAGGTAACCCTGTCCATCCCATACGGCACACAGGGAGTCGTGGAAAGCGGGGTAAAAACCTTCCGAGCGGGTATGATCCTGGCGATGTTCTACATAGGGACCGCGTGGAATAGTTGGAATACCTAAGTAGCCGTCATCGACTATGGCTCGCGCTAAAGAATAGTAGGTGTTCTGGTCTCGGTAGGGGACGGAAATGTCATTTCCGAAAGGCAGTATTGCCAGAAATCTGAGCGTAAAAGCGATGATCAGGATCGTCTTGATGCGTGCGCTTTCGCTTGCGCAAAAGGAACGGTAGATTTTCCCCAACAAACTATCTGCCATCAGGAGCTGCCTTCCCGCCTTTTATGTTCCTTACCTAAAAGCCTGAGCAACCAGGTTCGCAACGCTCTCTCAGTTTTTATCTGTTGTACCCCTGTCAGGACGTTTCTGACCGAATGCAGTACTTTGAATGGGTGCAGTACCAGTTTGGTCAGGTAGAACATGAGGTAGCCTAAGTATTTGAGGAGCACCACCTGACGGTCACTGATGTGATCAGAGTAGGATTTGGATACGAAGAGATCACCGTGGGGTGTAAGACCATCGAAGAATTGGTCGCCTATATGTACTTTACCCTCTTCCTGCAGTCTGATTAAAAGTTTTGAACCGGGCAACGGTGAAAAGATGGAGAATACAACTTCATCCACTCCGTATGCAGCCAGGCGTACCGCCAAAAAGATCGACCTGAAGACGTCACTTATCTTCTCATCAGGTAAACCAAGCATGAAATAACAGGCGATAAAGACCGGTTTTTTTGATGCTAATTTCGCCGCATTCTTAACGGCGTTCAAATCCAGTCTCTTCTCGATAACTTCCTTCAATACGCGTGGTGAACCGGATTCCGCAGCGATGGTAACCTGAGTACACCCGGATTCAATCATGAAGTCCAGAGTGCTTGCATTGATGCTTTCAGCACGTACCCCATTTGACGTCTGCCATATTATGTCAACGTTGCGCCGTTTCAGTTCTGCTCCGAAGTCCAGCACCCAGTCCGGTTTGGTGGTTAGAGATTCATCTTCAAAGTGAATTTCTTCGACGCCGTAATCCTCTTTCAATTTTACTATTTCGTCCACAACGTTCTCAGGTGACCGGCACCTCCAGCGACGCTGCCATATCTGAGGCGTATTGCAGAACGTACAGCCGTAAGGACACCCTCTGGTCGCCAGCATAGTCGTCCATCTATCACGATTGGCGCTGCCATGAGGTTCCCTGGCTTCAAAATAGTAATCCATGGTGAGAAGATCTCTGCGGGGAAACGGAATTTCATCCAGGTTCTTCACGAATTTGGTCTTGGGATTGATTACCACTTCGCTATCTTTTCTGTATGCCAATCCGTCAATATCCTCCCAGCCACCGCCATTTTCAATGGCATCTAAAAGGTCGCGGAAGGTGTTCTCACCTTCGGACAGTACTACAAAATCAACCTGGGGACGTGCCATGGTCTGACGAGTCATGATAGTTGGATGAGCGCCGCCAAAAACTATGATTTTATCGGGATATTCTTCCTTTATGCGGCGAGCGATCTCGGCAGCAACCATAAAAGCAAAGGTGTATAGATTGGAAATCCCCACGACCTTTGTTTCTGCAGGGATAGCAGCTAAGATTTCGTCAAAGGTCATCCCTCGCAGACCGTATTCCTGCCAGGTGTAAGTTTGCCAATACTTTTGCGCCACCCCATCGATGATATTTACTTTATAGCGATCAACATCCAACACAGCAGCTAAATAGCATAATCCCAACGGCGGCACGACACCGGCTGTTTCTTGTGTCTTGGAAAAGTTTTGCGGAGGACTGATTAGGGTTACTTGCACGTTAATGGTCTTCTTAAGTTTTATTCATGTCCAGTCATATTCTTCAATTCAGTTCTTTCCAGCTTTCAGCCTGGAACCCTAAATTGAAGAAAGAACCTATATCAAGATATATCTCCAGCAGCCAGCCAACAGCGAAGAATAATAATAGACCTAAAGAGATCACTGCCAGAGGACGCTTTAGTAATCCTGGTCTCTTAAGGTCATCTAAGATCGGCTGCCAGAATGTTAGAGCATATCCTGCGAAACACATCATAATGGGATTTAACGGCGTACGATGGCGGCTGAACCCAAAAGCAATAAAGGTGACAGCTAAGAAATAGCCTGTTATCCAGAGAAGGTTATGTTTCCCTGGAAATTTCTTCCAACTGTACACAAATCCCCATATAAAGAGCGGCATCAGCAGGTAAATAGTTGGTGCAAATACGATGAAAGCCAGAAGAAATTGCCACCTTGGGGCTCGTCCCCAATACCCCGCTAACAGTGACCAGATATATTCCCTTTCCACGCCGAAGTAATTCCACTGCATGCGGATGCCTTTAAAGACAAAAAGCAGAGGATTTTCTTTTATCCACTGGGCGGCTGTTTCTCGACAGAGGTTGTCTCTCTCAATTTCGGAAAGCTGCCACGGGACGATATCCCCCAAAATCTCCTCATTTTCCAGGCTGTAGTTGTGCAAGATGAATAAAAATGGACTGTGGTTGTATAGAAACAGGTCCACACCTGATTTTGTGGTCATTATAGGGGCATCAAAGACACGTTCGTTTCTGGCAACCCAGGGAATGAGAATCATCCAGAAAGTAACTGCGAAAACGATTAGCTTGACCAGATTTGACAGTCGGTTCTTATACAGGACGAGATATATTAGTACAAACGGTATTGGAAAGAGAAACAGCACAGTTCTGGTTAAAGTAGCCATTCCCAGCAGAATAGCAGCGAAGAAAGCATCACTGATCTTACCCCTGGGGACGTCAACGAAATATATTAACCCCGCCACAAAGAAGAAAGTAAATAGAGTTTCGCTCAGCATTAAATCGCAGTACCCCCAGCCAGCAGGGTAGAAGGCGAACATTACCCCAGCCCAAACAGCGGCTTTCCTGCTGAATACCTTCTCCCCCAACCTGAAAGTCAATACCGAAGTTACTGCACCGATAACACATTGCACCAACCGCAGGCCAAAGATGTTGCCGACGCCAAATAAATAGTAAAACATAAAGATAAAAATTGAATACATTGGTGGCCGGGTTGCGCTCAAGCGTCCTTTGACTCTGAATTCGCCCGACTGCAACAGACTTACTGCAGATTCGTGATAACCCAGCATGTCAGATATGAGATGAACGTTTTGATGCAGAAGCACCAGACCAACGCGGACGACAAGTCCGATGAAGAATAACTTCCACAGAAAACGGGGATCTGCGGCAGCACGTCCAGCCCAATTATCCAAATGTTGTAACAGCTTCCTGAACATGTCGTTCTGTACTTAGATTCTAATGCCCAAGTAATATTCAGTTTTCATCATCTGACTTCCTGAAATAAATAGCGCTCACTTTTCCTCTGACTATTGTATCAACTACATCGTAACCAGCTTCTCGTAGTTCTAAAGGCAAATTCTCGTGTGAAATCCAATGAGGCCGCTTTTTGCCCATCAGCACATCCTCATCGAAAAAAGTTTTCGTGTCATCAAGTGAAATCATCCAGATACCTTCCGGTAAGGGATCGAGATCGTATAATGATCTAATCCATTCACCAGGTTGTAAGTACTGTCGTCCGTTATGTTGAGCGATTTCTTCCCTGGAATAGATATATTCAGGGAGACTCCTCTTATGATACCATAGCATGGCGTAAAAAGAACACACTCGCAAATATGGATTAGAGTAATGAATAATCACATCACCTTCAATCAGGTGCTGTTCCACTTCATCAGCGATTACAGAAAGGTGATGACCTTCACCATCCTCGCTGGATGGTAACGGACGGACGAAACCGTAATAATCATGTTCATGGTAGTAGTCAATATAATAGTAACTCAAGGAAATAACCATGGAAAAAGTCAAAAATACCAACCCCAGGTTGCGCCAGCGAACGTTCTTGACGCTAAACCATCCAACAGTCGCAAGTGTAAGGTAAAGCGGTAGAATGAATATAAGGTAACGTCCTAACATAAATGACTGTCCCATAAGTGATACAATCGTAAAAGAGCATAAGACCAACAGTAATATCAGGAATATCGAGCGAATATTTTTATCAAATCGGCTCTGCGAAATACCCAGAATGGATCCGATAATAAAGGGCAGATTTACCAATCCACCTAAAAGATGATGGTTCCTGAAGTCAGTGCCGGTGCCGACGGTAAACAACACTTCTATGTAGTCAAACCATTTCAAAGGAGAAATCCAGAATGTACCAGCCATTTGCTCATAGCGAGAAAGTGTTATGGGCAGCCAGATGGCAACTCCGATGAAAAAGGGGATAGAGGCGATAAAAGGGCGCGCGTATTTCTTAAGATCGACTCTGTAGATAATTATCAGAACGACAATTTCTGCACAAAAGAGGAAGATAGAAAAAACGTATATATAAAAACCGACTAAATTGGCTAACCCAGTAAACAACCAGTATTTCGGTTGATTTGTTCGAAGAGCCTTTAAGAACCAGTAAACTGAAAGGCAGACCAATAACGGCTGTGCATTAAACATGCGGACAAATTGCGAATAAAAGATCAGGGAGACGGAGATTGCTGTCGCAGCGCCCAGAATCCAGCCTAAGCGGCGACCCACCACTTCTCGTCCCAATAGATAGGCAACAGGTGGAGTTAACGCACCCATCAAAGCGCCGAACAACCGGTACCAGCGGACGTCTTCACTTATGGAAACCCACAGCTTGATCATCCAGGGATAGAGCGGTGGAAAATTGTCCGTTTTGCAGAATTCGAATATCTCACCAAAGGATGAATTCGAAAGTAGAAGCAGGACTGATTCGTCAAAATTCAGGTCCAGATCAAAGAGCCTGATCAACCTGAAAAGTATCGCACTCAGAAACAGAACTATCAGCGCTATGACATCCTGTCTGTTCATCTTTTCCGGTGTATTTCTGCCGCTACTAGTCGTCATTTGTAATTATTATACCCTATAATGATGCTTCCTGACCACTACCCTTTTGTGGTTGAAGTATTTAATTCACGACGATAATATCGCGTGGAGACACGTCCGAAACGGGTGGTTTCGGTATGAATGTAGTCGTTTTGCTTAAGCTCTTTAAGGAGATCCTCCCGCTGCAACCAGATATTTTGCTTTCCGCTCTTAAGTACTAAATCTCTATCAAAATAGCTCACAACTGAATCTGTCGAGACCACCCAGATTCCTTTAGGGAGTTCATCTAATTCATGTAAGCTACCAATTCTTTCACTGTTTTTTAAGTATTGTCCACCGAAATAATTAGGTATAGGAACGGCTGACATGATATATTCCGGCAATTGACGCTGATGATAGTATAACATGGGGAAGTAGATAAAACTACGGGTTAGCGGCCTGGAATAATGAATGATGACCTCTTTATTATCAATGCGTTTTCTTAGGAAATCTGCAGCTTTTGAGATACCGTGCCCATCACACTTTTCTTCCGGACCGCGCGGTAATGTAAATGTATAAACGGAATGCACTTCATAGTAGTAAACATAATAATACCCTGTAGTAAAGATTAATGCGAAAAAGGTTAAGAATAGACCGACATTCGCCAACATCTTATTCTTGACCGATAACCATCCAAAAATGACGATTCCTAAGTACAAGGGAAGCAGGAATATAAAGTAACGCTTGAAGAAGATGGATTGGCCTAAGAGGGAGATAACAAGTGCGGATAGAACCACGCTGATAACGATGAACAGGGATAATTGAACGTTAACATTGCCGCGCATTGCTTTAAAAGCGGCAACGAAACCGAACAGGAACGGCAGATTGATAATCCCGGCTATCAGATAGCGATTGCCGATATCCGATCCAGACCCGAAAAAGAACCACAGTTTGCCCAGATCTCTAAGGCTAAAGGGTTCCAACCAAAATCCTTCTTGAACAGCCTGATAACGAGACAACATTGGGATCAGCCAGACTAAGATTAACAGTGCAGTAGGTAGATGGGCAAGGATGGGTTTAACCATCAATCGAAGGTTTCGCTTTGCATGCCACAGGATAACAACAAATTCCACCGCAATAAGAAAGATCATATAGAGAAAAGTGTAATAACCCAGTAGGTTAGCTAAGGACATTAGAATCCAGTACTTCCAATGGTTAGTCTTAAGCCCGCGAAAAAGCCCTATCAGAGAAATACAACCGAAAAATGGGAAGATGGCGTACATTCTTATCATCTGCGAGAAATACAGCAATCCGGCAGATAGACAGCAGGCAATTCCTAAAGCTAAACCCAGCTTTTTATTCAGCAGTTCTTTTCCTAAAAAGTAAGCAGCTGGCGGGGTGAGCGCACCTAAAAATGCCGATAAGAATCTAAGGGAGTTCTCACCGGGAAAGATGGAGCTCCAGGCTTTTATTACCCAGGGATAGAGCGGCGGGAAATTATCATTCTTACAGAAATTCCAGATATCTGTGTATGATCCATCGAGTTGTAGTAAGAGTACGGCTTCATCAAGCCAGACGTCCAGATCGAAAAGCCTGATGGAACGCAGCAGCAGTCCTAATAAAAAGAGAGAGAGGACTATAAGAAATTCATTTTTGTATCCGGAATCCTCGTATGGATGCAGTTCGGCGGTAGGAGATTTCTGATTGATTTGCATTATTTATGAGAGACATCGATACTTCAAATATGCAAAAGCACCATGCCTCTACCCCAGATTGAAGGGGATTGAAATCACGATTTGATCTTCTATAATTTTATGATTGAGACTGCTTTATACAGCCTGTTTTGTTTCATCCAGCCTGACCGTCAAGGACATCCAATCTATCAGATCGGGCGATTGCAGAAAGAATTCCGAAACAACATCCATGTAGCGTTGTGCGTTGGACTTTAAGGTTTCCTCACGATTGACGTCTCGTTTGACCTCAAATTCAGGTTTAATGATCAGCTTATGTCGGTCGTTTTTCTGCCGCAAAAGAGCGGAAGGGAATACCGCCGCTCCGGCGGTAAGCGCCAATCTGATCCAGCCGGTAGGTAATAAAGTGTCCTGCCCCAGAAATTTGACCATCACGCCGTTTTCGCCAGCTTCCGCATCGGATGCTACCTGCAGTACACGGTTGCTCTTGAGCACTTTAAGAAGCCACTTAACATCGCCGGGATGACCGACTTCATGAAACCTGCGGGAAGCATCAATTTTTACTTTTCTAGCAAAAGGACCGTGGTCATCATAATGCGATGAAATAACCGCCATGGGATAGCCTTTAACCGCCAACAGAATGTGGTGCAACCTTTCGTTTCCGATGTGCGGCACAGGCAGTATTACGCCACGTTTCTGTTTCAGCGCCTCATCTAGATATGACAATCCCTCAAAATCAACCAGTTTACCTATGTTTTCCGGAGTGAATTCTCTGGCTAAGAAAAGCTCCATGAAGCGTTTCTGGTGATTCACCCAGTATGCTTTGAGGAGTTCGTCCGCCTTAGCTTGTTCCAATTCAGGGAGGACTTTGCTCATCGTGTCAAGGTATTTTCCCCGTGACCATCCGGATCCGATATACCCGAAATTGGTTCGGAGCGTACCTAAAAACTTCGCCAGCGCATAACTGTGTTGCGGAGTACGCATTCCACCCAACAACTTGACGATAAAGCTGAATTTCAGGTAATATATGTCCTGCAGTAACTTAGCTAAGGCATTCATTTTCTTTTATATTGGCAGCCAGCGTCCTGTTACGAAATCTCTGACGTCCCTGATCAGGGGATGGACGCGTACATAAACGGTATCGCATCCACGACATAATGGTATTTCTCGGTGCTTTTTCTTCACATGAAGCCACCGCATCTTCACCAGGGTTTCATTATTCCATATACTTTTTAGGCGATCTTCATGAACGTCGCCTAAGGTAACGACTCCATTAAGATCTCCACAACAACCCAGAATTTTACCATCCCACCCTACAGATAGACTTTGCCAGAGTACCGGGCAGGGGAATATCTTTTTTCCTATAGGTCTGTTGAATTCCTGTTCTTCCTGACCGGGCCATGAAAATGGATAAAGCACCCTGAAATTATCGATAGGCAGCCCTTCAAAGCGGCCTTTAAATTCTTCCGATAGCGAAGGGGAGAAGGGAGCATCCTTATGATAGGACTTAATCACCTGAAATATGACGTAGGGATTATTCTGCCCTCTCTCTTTCTTTAAACGCAGGAAAGTCAGAATATTTTCAAGCGTAACTTCGAATTTGGCGCCGATCCGGATCGCTTCGTACTCTTCTGCCGATTCGCCATCGAAGCTGAAGGATATGGAATCCAGTCCGCTATCCAGCAGTTTTACCGATCTTTTTTCATCAAGTATGGTGGCGTTGGTATGGATCTGGGTTAACATCCCTTTTTGCTTAGTCAGAGCTATCATTTCGTCCAGATGGGGATGGAAAAGCGGTTCACCAGCCAGGAAGAAGCGAATCTGGCTAACGCCGAAATCAGCGGCGTCATCAATGACCTTCCGTGCCAGATCCATTTCAAAATATCCTTTACCACGATCCTGATGGTAAGAACAGACCGAGCAGTGAAGGTTACAGAAGCCGGTCGGTTCCAGGTTGATAAAATATGGCGGATTCTTCAATATAAGCTTCTTGCGGTACCATTCGGTGCGCAGCCGCCACCAGTGTAATTTATGTCCGGATATGCCGTTCAAGATTTCATGCCGTGCTTGATCCGTGCCGCCAAACCAAATATTTTGAATGCCCAATTTATCAGCGGTGTCTTAGGGTTTGTATAAAACAACTTGCGCAATTCTTCGCTGGTTTCAACCAGGAGATTGGCGTCGCCATCCAGCACCCCTTCTTCGCTGGCAATACGCAGGATCTCAGTATCAGGTTCAACGCGAATATTCCCCAGCCCAAATCCATAAAGCCTGCCGCGCAAATGCATTCTTACCTGCAGCCAGAACCACATCAGGCGCATGAAATCCCGGTAAGTCTGACCAGGTGGGTTTACGAAGAAATTATACCCGAAATGGCACTCACTTTCTCCCAGGGCGATCTGATAGACGCGCTTTATATCCTCAACATTCAAGTTCTTTTTCAAAAGCTTCAGCGATAAATCTGAATAGGCGTCGGGAGAGAAGGAAAAATACTTACATCCCGCTGCTTTAGCTAACTTGAAAAAATCATCATCGAATTTGCGCTCGTTGTACCATCCCGTCCAGGGAACGTTGACCTTCTGGCGGATGAGTTCTTCGCAGACTTCCCGGGCATGTTGTTCCGGGATGTTGAAAATGGAATCCAGAAAGATAAAATGATCAATAGCAAATCTATCGATCAACTCACTTATCTCTGACACTATCTTTTCAGGACTGCGCAAGCGATAGTGGGACCCGTTGAGAAAAAAATAGGTGCAGTACGCACATTTTAACCCACAGCCTCGTTTTGCCTCAATACCAATAGTATCGAGTTGACCGCGATAGGGCGCTATATCCACAATATCCCATCGTGGTGATGGTATGGTGTCAAAATCCGGCAGCTTGGGTGGTGAGGACAGTTCAACCTGACCGTTTTTTTGATAAAATATGCCCGGAACTATCTCCGGGTGATCGAGGTCTTTCAGGAGCGCAGGAAAAGTTTCTTCTGCTTCCAGCATGACGCCCAGATCAAGTTCCTTAAAACGTTCCATGATAGCCTGGGCATATATCGAAAACCCGGAGCCACCTATTATCCTGACGGCAGAAGGAGCATATTCCCTGATTATTTTTAGGGTCGGCTCCAGAGTACTCAAGTAAACGAAAGGATCTCGATATTGGGTTGTATCTACGTTACGGAGGGAGATCCCCACTACATCCGGTTGGAATTTCTTCAGCCGCTGTGCTAATTCCCCGTATGGATCTGAAGAGACATTGGGATCAAACGCCTCTACATTGTGATCCGCAAGGCAAGCACCCAGATAAGCCAATCCGACCGGATAAATCGGTTTTTCCTGACGCCCCAGATAACTTTGTAGTAGAAAAACGTTCACACCAATGCCTATTCGATATCTTCACTTCCTTCTGAATCTTCCCGCGATATGCCAGATTCCTTGAGCATCCCCCATCGCATTTCGCGAATGGCGGTCATCTGACTCGGGGAGATTACCCGGAAAAGCCAGATAAATATGATGTAGCTGCCGCAGAATATGAGAAAAGATATATAAAAGGGCCAGACCCTGACAAACCATAGAACCACACCAGCACATAAAGCTGCCATGAACGGCTTTATCATAATACGTAAGAAACCAAAAGATGTAACGTGCTTTTTAGTCAAATAGAACATTATGGCAAAACAAGCCACATCTGCAGCTAATGTCCCGATAGCTGCACCCATAATTCCGTATCTGGGCACTAAAATAAGGTCGACGATCAACTTAACCAGGAAGACAGATCCCGCACCGATCATGATGAGTTTCTGCTTGCCTACTGCTGTAAGCGTCAGATCAAAGAAATAGGAAAATGCATGGAAAACGATCACCGGAGAAATGAAAGCCATAACTGCGGCTGAAGGTAGATACTCCGACCCGAACAAGTTTACCACAAGGTCTTGAGATTCCATCCCTAAATAGATGGTAATACCCGCAGTCATAACGAATATTGCTTTCAAATATCCCTGCCCTTCTTCATGGAGTTGTTCGATTGAATTCCTGGCAGCGCGGGTCAAGTGCGGTAACAGCACCCAGATCACGGGAATCAATACTGAAAACAGGGTCGTAACCACTCTGAAGGGCACACCGAACCAGCCGGTTTCTTCAGCAGTACGGAAGTGCTTGAGAATCAGAATGTCAACCTGGAAGTAAAGGTTATTGAAAGCGAAGGCAATACCTATGGGTAATGATTCCTTGACGTAATGCTTCCATAGCTTAGGATCGAAGACCAGCCTCGGTTTGATGAACTTACGAACGACGAGGTACAAAGCGGCAGCGCCCTGAAACGCTTCTGCGAGCAAGGCAGCTCCGAAAATAGCAACGATACTACCACCCATAAGTATCACGCCGATGGTAAGCACCAATTTCACAATTTGAAAGAGCAGGGTAACCAGTGCGCGGTATTCCATCCTCTCATAGCTAAGGAAAACCGCATATCCCACGACCGTGGGAATTTCTCTTAATATAAGAGTGCCCGCAAAACAGAGGAAAACAGCCCAATTACTCACACTGGCATCACCGACAATCCAGGTGGCAATCATACCTGCAGGTAAGAGTACCAGGATTATCAGCATTTTTAACAGTAAGGCTGCTCCTACATACTTGCGAGCCGAATCTCGGTGGCGGGCTATCTCACGAATCAATATATGGTCAAGCCCAAGGTCTATAAATGGAACAAAAATCGCCACGAAAGCGATTATGTACGTATATTCACCCATGCCCTCCGGCCCTAAATATCGAGCCAGCACCACAGCCAGGGCAAAAGTTACAATTACATCGATACCGCGTCCGATAAAACTGAATAGGGTGTTGCGCAGTATCGAATCAAGCCTGGTCATATTCAGGAAGCCGCACCGCTAAACGATTGCCCCGTGCGACGGCTTTCTTGATCTTCAATATATTTGCATAAACTACGGTATTCCGCCATCAATTCGCGAAAATGAGGAAAGTCCAGAGTCTGCAATCCATCCGACAAGGCTTTCTTGGGGTTGGGATGAACTTCAATCATTATTCCATCGGCGCCGGCAACTAACGCAGCCAGAGTCATCGGAATTAAAATATCGCTGCGTCCAGTTCCATGAGAGGGATCTACAATCACTGGTAAACTGGACATCTTCTTCAATATGGGCACCGAAGCGAGATCCAGCGTATTGCGGGTGATTTGATCAAAAGTGCGGATGCCTCGTTCACAGAGCATAACCCGCTTGTTGCCTTCCTTCAATATATATTCAGAAGCCAGGAGAAACTCTTCCACGGTAGCCATAAAACTTCGCTTCAACAAAACAGGCTTGTCGGTGCGCCCAATTCGTTTCAGTAAGGGATAATTGAACATATTGCGTGCTCCCACCTGCAAGACGTCCGCGTATTTGCAGATGAGGTCTAATTCTTCCGGTTCCATCACTTCAGTAACAGTCAGCAATCCGGTCTCTTCTGATGCCTCTTTCAGATGAAAAAGTCCCTGCGGTCCAAGACCTTGAAAAGAATGCGGAGAAGTTCGTGGTTTATAGGCACCGCCTCTCAGCATCTGCGCGCCCTGCGCCTTTACTTCGCGAGCGATATCAAGAAGCTGATCCCGCCCTTCAATCGAACAGGGACCGGCGATCATCAATTTCTTACGACCGCCTATTACCAAATCGCCTATCTGTATGGTTGCCATGGTTTTCTCGGTTTTAAGTGACAGTGTTAATCAGCGATTTATCATCAAATCGAGTGATAGTATCTTTTTGAAAATCTCTTCGACAGCCTCGTCGTATATGGGGCCCTTGTTCTCTCCGATTACTCTGGCGATAACGTCATCACCTCGCAGTGAAGAATAGAGGGGTTGATCCATTTTGCCGTGAAGCTTGGCGACTCGCTGCATGAGTTCCACACGAGCGTTCAGCAGCTCTAAAAGCTTGGAATCGACCGAAGCAACGCGTCGTTCTATGGACTTTATCTCATCATCCGCCAATTCGCTCAGCGCCACCCTGGCGAGTTCTGCATGAGAAACCTTACCGGTTTCCGTTTTTGGTAATTCGGAATGGATTTCGATGCGGGATGGCACCTTGTAATCGGCGAGTTGTTCACGGCAGAAGGCGCGCAGTTCCTTAACTTCTAATTTTGCATCAGCCTTGGGGACAACGAACGCACGCGGGACTTCACCTCGCAGGGCGTCCGGTAGAGATATTACCGCCGCCTCTTCCACATCAGGATGCTGCATGAGCGCATTTTCCACTTCAAGGGGATACACCTTCAAACCTGCCACTTTCATCAGCCCGCTGCGACGCCCTAAGAAGTGATAGAAACCTAATTCATCCTGACGAACCATATCACCAGTGTACCAGGCGCCATGATGAAAGGTAGCCTCAGTTTCTTCCGGTAGATTAAAATAACCTTCAACCACACCCGGTCCTGAAATGACTAATTCCCCAGTTTCATTTATATCAACCTCCCGCCCACCTGTTCCCAATACCTTTACTTCATAACCTGTACAGGGTTTGCCCAGGGAACCAATGGTGTATTCGCCTTCGGGTGGAGTGGCTAAAGCGACTCCTGTTGTTTCGGTGCTGCCCCAAACTGGCAGAAAGCGGACACCGAAAACGTCTTCAAATTCCCGGCAGAATTCTTCCGATGAATAGACACCGCCAGATTCGGGAATCCGTAAACTGGAAAAATCAAATTCCTTTGATTTGCATAGCGGAAAGAGAGACTTGAAGAAAGGCGGAACCGCCATTACCGTAGTAACGCCGAATTCCTGGATCGCTCTGGCAATGGTCTTGGGGTACATACTGTCCAACAGAATAATAGTACCACTAAGATATACCGGACGGCAGAAAATCTCATGTGGGTGTGCGTAAATCGGGAACATGCAGAGATGAACGTCTTCACCATTTAATTTTAGCAGGTCGACAGCACCTTTGGTGTTCCAGAAGAGATTGCCATGCGTGGTGATGGCTCCCTTAGGGATGCCGGTAGTACCCGACGTATAATTCAGATAAGCAACGTCCTTTTCATTCAAGTCAAGTTCCGGGGAACTTGTGGATTCCTTTTCAATCAGTTTCTCAAACGATAGGTAATCCTGATTTTTATTTGCTTCAGTCAGAATAATGCGTCCCTTGGGTTGGGACTTTTGGAAAAATTTCTGCAGCAAAGGGAGGTAGAGGGGATCGGCGATTACGGCGAAAGGATCAAGCTGACTGAAATTTGCCAGAAGCGTATCCGCTTTAAGCCGCATGTTTATAGGCGCTATAACACCACCAGCCCTGATCACCGCGAAGAAAGCTATCATCGCTTCGATTGACTTGGGCAGGAGCATCGCCACCCGGTCTCCGCGCCCAATTCCCAAATTCAGGAGGCTGTTAGCCAGCGCGCTCACCTGATCGTTCAACTCATTATAGGTTAGCCTGCGCCGGATAGTTTGAACAGCGATTTTGTCAGGACAGCTTTGACCAGCTCTCTCGAGCATGCGATCCAGAGTCATCAATCACCTCTGTTGAGAAAACACTTAAGCTAACAATTTAATCAATTTAATACCGAAAGTCAACGAAAATCTGAAATAGCCGCTTGCTATTTCAGATAAACACCTTTAATTACCTCCATTTTGCCTCCCACCTTGAAAGCGAAGTAATAAATACCGGACGCCCAACCTTTATCAAAGGGGTAATTGACCTGGTGCGGGCCAGATTTCATGGTCCCCAGTGAACGACTGCCAATTATCTGACCTGCCAGATTGAAGATCTGAAAATCAACTGATGATCTCTGGGGCAGATTCAAATTGAATTGAACATTTGCATTGAAAGGATTCGGAGCAAGGCTTACCAAGGCGTAATCCGCTGGTGTAGTTTCTGTGAACTCCAGGGTTATCCCGGTTGACAGATCGAACCAGTCTATGGCTGCTGCCAAGAATTCCTGCCGCGTGGTTGATTGCGCTCCGCCGGAAACGCCTTCAAGACCGAAACCCAAGAACAAGGACTTGTAATCTGTTTCCACACGCACTGCTGCACCGGGCTGGTTTGCACAAATGTAATTCATGGCGATGACACCATCACCGGTGGCTGAAATCATGCTCGTTGAATCCTGATTCGCTGCACCCGCAGCGCCGGGGAACATTACAGTCATACCTCCTGTCACTGGATCGCCTTCAACTCCTTGCGCCTGGAATTGGACGACGTTGGAACTGTCGTAATAGACGCCAAGGAAACCGCTCAACAATGGATTCAAACCGTGATATTCTGCTATGTATTGCCCGGTCAGTAGTAGCGAGCCTCCAGTTTGCAGGTAAAGTATCAGATCTTCGCTCTCAGTCTCTATCAGTGCATCTTCAGTTTCATCGCCGGTAAACCAGATAACAGCCTGGAAATATTCTAAGTCGATGCCGGGAGAGCCATTCTGTGCGTTCTCCCATAAGTAGAAATCGTAATCCAGATTTGTTAGCGGCGCGGTGAAGAAGCTGTCATACGCCGCACCACCATCGTCATCGACTAAGAGAATCGGGGCGGGTGTGAGGTTGAAGTCAACAGTTACAGACTCACCAACTCCGACCGTAATATCGGTGATTTCTCTATCGGTGTAGGGGATTTCTGGATCTATTGTAATACTGTATGTTCCTTCGATAACGTCAACTTCATAGATTCCGTTCGAGGGACTGTTGCTGATGTTGTAAAGAGGCTGATCCGGAGGCAATCCCTGGCGGTAAAAGAAGAGATCGGAGGCAATAGGTTCACCGGTGGAAGCATCACTCACTTCGCCCTGAATTGTCCCCCAGCCCAGAACTTGAACGGTCATAGTCAGAGTATCATTTTCACTAATCTGCCCGCCGGGTGATACTTCCATGGACAGATTTGAGAATCCTGTTTGCGAGGGCGTCCACTGCCCCATGAGAAGGGTGTCTATATCAACGATATCGAGATAAGTTGAACCCGATGCAGTGAAGTCTCCTGTTATCTGTACATCTACGTCGCCAAAAGGCAGCAACCCTCCGAAATGAGCCACCAACACCTCAACATCATAAGCTTCACCTTCTGCGATGGGATAGGAAGTGTCTGGCTGAGTAAATCCGAAGGCGATGGCGTCATCCGCCATCTGATTGGCGAAAAATGGCTCCAACCCCATGAAATCAAGATAGCAGGAAACCCAACTCTGGTCTTCGGTATCCGGATCTGTGGAAGTAGCCATGATACCGCCGTCGTTGTCGGTGTCGGCGTCAAGCAGTGTATCCACCAGGGCAAAGGCGTAACCAGTAGCCCAAGGGTCAAGGGTGATAGCAGCGCTGGCATGCCAGGCATGAGCATACCAGACGTTCCAGGAATTGTTCCACTGTCCCGGTCCTGCGTAAGTATCCATGTAAGGGAGATATTGGGGCAGCCAGAGCTGCCCGGCGACGGGATCGTCAGTGAAAACCGAACGGCACACACCCCAGAGTGCGGTTCCTCCGCACATTGCCCAGTCCTCGTTGTTCCAGAGACGGTCGGGATCAGTTTCAATCCAGGCTTGAACGTCAGCGCCGATTACCAGAGCGCTGTCAACCGCACCCTGATCAGATTGCTCAATACCATAGTCGTACAAGGTACCAGCAGCCCATCCTTCCACAAGGGGATTTAGAGCGCCGGTATAGGAAAGCCGGTGATGCTGTATATACCAGGCACAGGAATCAGCATACCAGAGATAACGGTCATCTCCGTACACCTGGCGGTATTTCGATTCGGCGACCAACGCCCACCCGCAATTATGCACTCGGTAGTAATCGGTGGAACCCTCTTCGTCATAGGCGGGGTAGTTCATGGTGTAAACCCAGGCAGCCTGAACGTTCTCGCGGTAGGTCTCAATGTCGCCGGTCAATTCACCGTAGGTACTCCACACGCGGATAGATTCCTGTGTGTTGTCGGTTTGTATTATACTCCAGGCATACGCGGACTCCCCTTCGTGCATGCCGCCGTAATCGGGGCTGGACGTGTCGGGTTCCTGCATGGTTACCAGAAAATCACAGATCTGGGTGTATTCGTCCATGAGGATGTATTCGTCGATCTCCCGTAGGGTGATAGGAAAGCGGGGGATCTCGATAAATCCCTGCCTTTCCTGGCGGGCGCGGTTCAAATCATCTTCCGACCAGTAAGGTGTTGCCTGCACGATCTGTAATAATGGCACGCAGAATAACGCTAATAACAGAGCAAAAATCAGTATTGATCTATTCATGGATACTCCCTCAATTGAATCGCTCATTTTGAAAGAATGATACTTTTAAGATAATTCACAAACTGGCGATGCGCAACTATAAACTAAAGAAAAACCCCCGCTTCTATTAAGAATACGGGGGTTTTATATATGCTTTTGGTAAATTTAAGGTTCTACTTCAGAAGCACCATCTTCTGGACTTCCTGACCCCAGGGCGAGTTCACTTTAACTATATAGGAACCGCTGGCGAAGGTACCTGCGTTCAGGTGCAGGTGATGTTCGCCAAGCCCTAATTCCCCTTCGAAGACGGTCATTACCAAACGTCCCATCGTGTCGAAGACGTCAACGCGCACCTGACCGGTAGCGGGCAGGCTTAAAGTTAGCGTGGTTGACGCATTGAACGGGTTGGGATAGTTTCCGCTGAAGCTGAACTTATCCGGGTGAACTGTAGGATCGGTTACGATGATACCAACAGCCAGCAGCCCGATTTCTTCTAAAGAATAGCTGTCGCACAACAGAGCGATGTCATCACCGTAGAGGATTACTTCGTATGCTGAACCGGGCGAATCCCAACTTGATACCAGTGTAGGTTCATCCAGTGGGCTTGAGACGTCGTAAACACTCATGCCGGTGGCGGTGTGAGCTATAAAGAGATTGCCATCACCATCGTAGGTTACGCCGCGGGCATCATCCCCTAAATCTTCAAAGGAAATGGTATTTATCAGTGTGGGCGTACCGGTGGAAAGATCCACTATATCCACACCTGCCTCGTTGGCAGCTACGTACATGGTGTTGCCATCGATGAATACCATGCGAGCGTCGCCGGTGGTCGCGTAACCTGGCATGGGATCGGGCATCGCGGGATTAATCAGATCATAGATTAAAACGCCATCATCCTTGGCAGAGGCGTAGAGTTTACCATCCGCACAGGTGATTCCTTTGACGTTCGTGTCGGGATTGGGTGCTCCCAGAGTTATGACAAAAGTCGGTTCTGCTGGATTGGTATTGACTTCATAGACATGAATGCCTTCTCCGTTATAGCTGCCAACGTACAGATAACCGCCCCAATCATCGATAGCCCGGAAGCCTTCAGGACCGGTGATGGGGGTACCGGCAACCGGCGCTGCTGGATTAAGGATGTCAACCGCTGTCAACTCACCAATGAAATCAACGATGTAAGCATAATCCCCGATAACGCAAACGTCGTAACACCATAGCGGAGTATCAACTGAAGCTAAGCTATCCGGTTGATCCGTCACGGATAGATCCATAACGGTCAAGCCAGCGGTGTAGTTAGCAACATAAGCGTAATCACCAACGATTTCGGCAGTGCGTGCACCACCTGGTTCAACGTATGCACTCGTCAATGTCAAACCTACAAAAGGCTCATAGACATTGAATATCTCAAAGCCACCTGTACCCTCAGATACGTAAGCATTACCACCCAGAACAATCACTCCAGTGGCCTGATCTGATGTGGTAGTTGAACCTGCCATCGTGGAAGCAGAAGGATAAAATATTTCCAGAGTACCAGGTCCCGTTTCGCCAGGAGTACCTTCTGCAATGGCAACGTAATTATATGTACTGCCTCCTGCCATAACCTGGTAGGCAGAAATACCCAGCGCCGGAGCCGCCGTCGCGACTGCGCCGCCAGCATTCACGGGATTCTGAAGATCGGAGATATCTATGATTACGAAACCAGGATTTCCCAGAGCTGCGTAGAGCGAATCACCGTCCGGAACAAAGCTCAGATCCAGCAAAGGGATAGCAGCCGGCGGGATCCATTCACTGTGGAATACCGGAGCATCCGGAATGTTCACATCCACAATGACTAAACCATTCTCTACAGTTCCCAGGAAAACATATCCGTCTCTGTACTTCAGATCCTGGATAACAATATCAGGATCTTCGTAGATACCCACAACTTCAGGCGCGGTATTATCGCCAATATCCACAACCTTCATACCTACACCATCAACCGAACAGTAAACGTAATCATCCGTTGCATCCGCGTCAACACACTTACAAATTCCTCCAAGGTCCAGGATTGGTCCAAGGTATAAAGCATGGGGATCATAAGTATCCACAAATGTCAGCCCTACATATCCATCGGCAACAAAGATACCGTCATCATTAACCCATGAATCTGGATTTTTGTGAATACCCTCAAAGCTGTTGCCTGGAGTGCTAACAAGGTCCCAAGGAACAACACTAGATGCATCAAGAGCGTAGGAGATAACACCATAATTGGTGAATCCATACTTTTGGTTCCAATAATCAAACCCCAGGGCGCTATACCCTCCCACAACCAGATTCGATGAAAGGGGATCCAATTCCTGGGCTTGCAAATTTGTAATCAACCCACACGTTAATGCCATTAATAACAGGCAGGTTGACATGATTGAAACTGTGCGTCTCATTTCGGTACTCCTCCTCTTTTGGAGATAGATTATATTATTTCGTTCTGTTAGTTCTTGTATCTTTTATAGTAATTTCACATAAAGCCTATCGGGAGATTATCCACAGAAACGGTAGTTTCACGAGGCGGCAGCAACTACGAAGTTAGATTAGCGGGACCCGTGAAGACCTAAATATGTGAAAAAACTTACGGGTTTATACCAGTCGCTAAAATACTAACCACTACCTATGAATAATGCAAGAAAATTTTAAGTTTTTTTAACCCTCTACTGTAAGGTTAGTTAAATCAACACAGTGAAGCTGATCGCACTTTTAAATTCTACAGCAAGACTCGTTAACAGTTATAGTAAAGAGCGATCTCGTAGGGGTGCGGACGATTGCGCACTTCCAGATATTCCTGCTTCATCTTGAATTCAACCCAGGTAGTGATGACGTCTTCAAGGAAAACGTCACCTTCCAACAGGAAATCATGATCCTCTTCCAAAGCCACCAGCGCTTCATCCAGTGAGGCGGGCAGATTCTTTATTGATCTCCTTAGTTCGGTGTTTTCCGGAGCGAATAGGTTCTGGTCGTAAGGACCAAAGCCTAAGTCAGTTGGATTTAGGTTCTTCTTTATACCGTCAATTCCAGCTAATAGCATAGCGGACATAGCCAGATAGGGATTACAGGTTCCGTCCGGGGGACGGAATTCAATGCGTTTATCAGGTGGCGCCTGAGTGTACTTAGGGATGCGGATAGCTGCAGAACGGTTCGCCAATGAAAAGAACAGATTCACAGGTGCTTCGTATCCCGGCACCAGACGTTTGAATGAATTTGTGGAAGGATTGGTTAAAGCCATCAGCGCCGGACCGTGTAACAATATGCCAGCAAGATAGGACAATGCTAAGTCAGAAAGTCCTCCATACCCTTTTGCATCATAAAACAGGGGTTCATCCCCCTTGAATAGATGCTGATGAAAATGCATCCCCGAACCGGCTTGCTGGTGCATCGGTTTGGGCATGAAAGTGGCGGTCTGGCCGTGTTTTTTGGCAGTATTCTTAATGAAGTACTTAATCATCTGGGTAACATCACTCATGCGGGTAAGGGAGCCCAGAACAACTTCAATCTCCTGCTGTGAAGGGCAGCCCGCTTCGTGGTGATGGTAATGCACTTCCACGCCTGCAGCTTCTAAAAGCTGAGTAATCTCCCCGCGCAGGTTGTAGTACCGATCCTGAGGGGGAATGACGTGATAAGCCCCACCGCGAGGCACAGCATGCCCCAGACCGGGATCCAGATCATCGTGGCTGTTCCAGAAGGATTCACCCGCTTCCAATCTGTAGGCGGATGAGTTCGCTTCATCCCGGTACATGACGCTATCAAATACGTAAAATTCGAATTCGGGTCCCCATAAAGACCGGTCAGCGATGCCGGTGGAGATCAGATAATCTTCAGCTCTGCGGGCAATGACCCTGGGATCCCGATGAAACTGTTCCTTAGTGTCCGCTTCGCAGATATTGCACAGGAATGACAGAGTAGGAACTTCCCAGAATGGGTCTAAAAAGGCAGTTTCTGGATCGGGCATCAACACCATGTCTCCCGCTTCGACCGATTTATACCCGGGTGTGGATGAACTGTCAAAACCGATGCCTTTTTCCAGCACTTGCGCCGTTGCATGTGAAGCGGGCAGAGAGATGTGATGCCAGCCGCCGAAGAGGTTGGAGAACTTGAGGTCAACCATGACGACGCTTCGTTCAGCAATGAAGCGTTCAATATCTTCAATAGTTTTCAGCACGGACGTTTCCAGTTTGATATCATACAGCAGATAAAATCAATAATTCTGGAACAACTCTCCCCAGGGGGATTCCAAGAACGGTTCCACGTATTTCTTGGATTTGAACGGATACCAGAAATAATCATGATATAAAAAACTTGCCCATATAAAGAGATAGACCAGAGGCGTATGAAACATCAGGTGTTGCAGCTTTTTCAAGGGCCCGAACCAGAAGAGATCACCGCCGGTTGACGCTAAGTTATCACCGACTTTGAAGTTGAAATTCCAATCGGAGATATCTTCACCCAGAACTTCTATATCATCAAGCTGCCCACAGCCCAAGCCGCGTTCGTGAGCCAAACGTATGTAAGGCAGATCCATAGGGTCGAAACCCATGATTTTAGCAGCAACAGCATCGATAGCGACGGAATCCGCCGAAGCCAGAATAATATCTTTTTTAACCGGTATCATAGTGCGGGGACCCGGTCCGCTGCCGCAGTAAGTTCCATCCATAGTGGCGAAAATGCCGGAATGGATTTCTTGTTGAATCATGAGGAGATCAACCAGCGTTTCATGGATAACCGAATGCGTGTAATGACGTCTGGTGTTTAAAAGACCACCAAAAGCATTCTTCATAGCGCCTGTGGTTGTAGTATAGATGTGCGTCTTTACGGTGGGTAGATGGATGATGTTCTTACCCATGAAGAAATCAGGGATCAAGAAACCATCGGGAAATATCTTATTCAATACCAGAAGTTCGCCTTTGGGTTGATACTTGATCCATTTCATGTCTTCCGGTTTGAAGTTATAGCGCACTTCGATATCGTGCTTGTTGAAGACACTTAAGTAACGGTTCAACCGTTCACCCTTGTAGGCGTTGGTTACCACCGTTTTGTTCTGCACGCAAACTAAATCATCAAACCCTGCTTTGCGCAAGCCAACTATAGCCGCTTCAAGCTGCCAGGGAGTGGTGTTAGCTCCTGGATAGGCGAAATGCCAGCTTATGTTGTCCTTCAATATAGTCGGCTGGGACTTATCCATAACATCGGACATGCCCGCCATTTCTTGAGCACGGACATAATCGTCAATAACGGTATCAGGCTTGGTTTTCAGGACGACAACCGTGCTTTTCCCAGTACCTGTGGTGGGTTGGGATGAGATGGAATTTGCTTCTGTCTCTGCCAAATATGCCTCTATTGAAGAATAGGTTGTGTGTAGAGAAAGTTGAAATACTAAGATAATTAATTTTTTTCAAAGAATCAAGCTTTTTCACATTCGTGTTTGTAAGGAAATTATGGGAAACCTTATACGCGGACATCGAGCGGCGATAGCATGCTTCGTCTCCGGTAAACCGGCGCCAGAAGCATGTCACCCAACACTCATTGACTTTCCCGAAGGGATCCCTATGGGACAGTCAATTGAACGTCTAATTGGAGCACCGGAACTTTAGTCCGGTTCCAAAGACTGAAAACTCTTAACCAAGTCCATCACAGCAGATATTGTGCTTGACACAGATGGTTTTTTTTCTTACCTTTTTTGATGAACAAAAAATAATCAGGACAGACTACAAATATCACAGAGATCGTAAACAGCGATGAACCATATCCGAATTAAAGTGGGAAACAGGCTGATAGCCTTCATCCTGCTGGTTGTTCTTCTGCCGGGTTGGAGTCAGGCAGCTCCCAAGTATGGAACTAATGCCATCCAGGAAGCGGAGTTAAGAGCGCACGTGGAATTTTTAGCTTCAGATGAACTGCAGGGACGCGGCATGCCGGGAATGGGATCTGAAATTACTCAGCGGTACATAGCCACCCGGTTTGCGGAATATGGACTGCAAGCATTTCCCAATCTCGATGGTTACTTTCAAACCGTTCCGCTGCACGTAAGCAAAACAGATTACGATAACTCATCCATCAGCTTCGTGAAAGGCGATAGCGCCTTCATTCTGTCAGCCAATAATGACTTCTTCTTTTTCCCACGCGGCGGTAGTGATATGGAGGTCATCGGACAGTTGCTGTTCTGTGGTTATGGCATCAGTGCTCCAGAATTCGGTTGGGATGATTTTTCCGATACCGATGTAGAAGGTAAGATCGTGCTGGCATTTAACGGTGAACCCACGGATAATCAAGGAAAACCTATACTTAACAATGGCAAGAGATCAAGGTATGCTAATTATCTGGTGAAATCGCGAATCGTACAGGAAGCAGGAGCATTATGCTTGATACTGGTGCAACCACCCTCACCCGACGTTCCCCCTGTTGAAAAAACTCTGGGACGCTACCTGCGGCGTATGGATGAGGTTCTGGTTCAACTGATCGATGAACGCGAATGGTTTCCGGTTATATACATTAAACGAAATATCCTATCGTCACTACTCGGTGACTCTTTCGATGAGGGAGAATATCACCATGATCTCAATGATTCATCAACGAACGCACCGGCGGTTATGGAAGGACCGGTAGTTGGCATTGATCTGCGTTTTAAGGAAGAAGAGCTCTGTGAAACGTCTAACGTGATAGGTTATTGGCAAGGTAAAAGCGATGAAACTGTCGTGGTAATGGCACACTACGACCATGAAGGAATCAAAAACGGTGAACTGTATCCAGGCGCTGATGATAATGCTTCCGGCACTGCTGGACTTTTGGGGATAGCTCGAGCGTTTTCAGCCTGGGGTAAGAAACCGCAGCGTGGCGTGGTTTTTCTGTCGAGTGGCGCTGAAGAGAAGGGTAGTTTAGGCGCCAAGCATTTCCTGAAGAATCTTCCGCTTGCACTTGAAAAGATCGTCGCGGTCATAAACATGGACATGATCGGGCGCGATGGATCGTCTCAATTTCGTGCTATGATGGATCCAACTATTCCTATGGAGGAAGATCTGTTGATGGCGTTTTATTCGGGGCAAACGCCAGAGTTGGCGCAAATTGCATTAGAAGAAAACAAGAAGGCGAAGCTCAACCTGGTCTTGGAACCGGTCTTGAACTTTCATTCGGGGAGCGATCACGTTTACTTCCATCAGTTGAATATCCCTTCGATTTTTCTCTTCACTGGCTTCCACAGCGATTACACCAGCCCGCAGGATACTCCGGATAAGATTCTCTACGGAAAACTTACGCGAGTGGTAAAATTAGCCTTCGGAATGGCTTATTCTCTGGCACAAAGTAAAGAAGCGCCTACTTTTGATTCATCCATAAAGGAAGTGCAGCGCACCGGTCGAAGATACGGGTTCTGAGTTAAGGGGTCTCATCATGCGATTACGATATATCCTCCTGAATTTATTGGTAGTTACATCACTGCAAGCGCAGGTGAATGTTAGTGGTGACCAGTACGGCACCTGGGGTGTGGAGGACTCACTATACACAGTAATTGGCGACATTACGGTACCCTACAGCCAATTTCTAACGATCCTGCCGGGTGTTGAAGTGCGTTTCATGGGTGACTACAAAATCACGGTGCTGGGTGGTATGACCGCCTGGGGAACGGAAGAGGATTCTGTTATATTCCACACTTACATTCCTGATGGTTGGATGTACATAAAGTACGATGAGTCCTGGGGGGATTCGACTTCGCTTAACTACTGCCGCATTCAATCTGGTGATCGCGCTGTATGGGCGGAAAACTGCGCTGTTACCTTAAACCATTGCAACATAGTGGGGAACCTCTCATCCCCAATCAAAGGAAATGATGCCACCCTGCACCTGAATGACTGCCTGATAACGCAGAACGCAGGTAATGGTCTCTTACTGGATAATTGCACTGCGGAACTGGTTGACTGCGAGATAACTTACTGTGGGGGTACTTATGGACGAGGTATATTTGCCCAAGGGGATGGAACTACCCTGAACATCCAGGGAGGTTTTATCGGTCATAATCTCGGGTCTGGCATTTATGGGTTGCAAATAGGCAATAGTATCATTGAAAACGTGGCTATCGGAGAAAACGGAGTTCACGGCATTGAATTAAACTCTTCGGGGGAACTGGAGGCTGCCAGAGTACAGCTTTTTCGCAACGAAGGGCACGGACTGTTTCTGGTCAACACGACTCTGGATGGGCGCAACCTGACCGTGAGCAGCAATAATGATCGAGGAATATCCTTCACCGGTCCATCTAATGTAATGGAAGTAACCAGTTCCATAGTAGATCGCAATGGCAGTTTCGGTTTTTATTATCAGTCAGGAGGGGCATTTATCCTGGAATATAACGATACTTACCTGAACATCGGTGACGCCTATTCGGGATGCGAAGCCGGGACCGGTTCTTTAGAAGATAATCCCGAATATGTGGATTGGTTCGGAATGGATTATAATCTGCAGGAGACCTCTCCCTGTATAGACGCAGGCAGACCGGCTGACCCTTTAGACCCGGATGCGACTATAACTGACATGGGCGCCCTTTATTTCGATCAATCACCGGGTTATGTCCCACCTGGATACACTCCCGAAGTAGTCAGAGACTTTCATATCACCGGTGCATATCCCAATCCGTTCAATCCGGTGCTCACCATTCAGGTAGAGGCGGTTCGTCATGCCCAAGGATCATTAGAAGCGTGGACTCCTGCGGGAAAGCTTGCAGACAGGATTTGGAAAGGGGAATTGAAGCCGGGACAGAATTTGGTAACCTGGCACGCTGGTGATCTGGCTTCGGGATCGTATTTTATCCGCCTTAAGAGCGGTAGTGTTATAGACGTCTTGCCAACCGTACTTCTAAAATAAATAGAAATCGTAAGGGTATGTTCGCACAGATTCGCCGCCTCCTCAAGCATTCAGCCGTTTATGGAATTGGTCATGTACTCACACGCGTGGTCAGTTTCCTGCTTCTCCCTTACTTAACTCATGCCTTCACGCCCGATCAATATGGCGCCATAACCCTCCTCTATACCTTCATAGCTATAGCTCTGGTGTTCTACATTTACGGTTTTGACGTTACCTTTCTCCGTTTTTACATAATGGAAGAGGATGACGACCGCCGCAAAGCCATATTCAGCACGATCTTCTGGACTTCACTGGTTACATCAGGGCTGGTTACCCTTATAATTATCCTATCTGCCGGATGGCTGGAGGGGATAATATTCGCAAACCCGGAAGCGCTGGGATCGAAGGCGCGCTATCTGATACTGATCAGCGCTGCAATCCTTTTCGTAGAGACTTTGGGGCTGTATCCATATCTCTATTTAAGGTCAGTGGAAAAATCACTACCCTTTATCGGTTTGAAAACATTTGGCGCAGCCATCCATATCACCCTGACCATACTGCTGATTTCAGTATTCGAGCGCGGGATCGAAGGCGTTTTTGAAGCGAACTTAGTTGCATCGACACTGCAATTAGCCGCCCTGCTGCCAGCGATAGTCAGGAATTTGCGGGTGCGGTACGTCTTTGTACAAATGAAGGAATACCTGAAATTCGGTCTACCTGCTATGCCGTCACAGGTTTTCGTCATGGTCATTGAACTCGCCAACCGCAAGATATTAGAGATCATTATGGGATTGACTGTGGTCGGTATCTTCAGCGCCGGGTATAAACTAGGGCTCTTCATGTCGGTTGTGGTGATGGGATTCCGCTTCGCCTGGCATCCATTCTTTTTAGGTATCGCCAACCAACCGGAAGCCAAAGAGACCTTCGCCCGGATCTTTACGTATTTTATGCTGGTTACCGGGACGATTTTTCTGGTACTGGTTTATACAATTGAACCGATAATGACGCTTCCTCTACCATTTATCGGCGTAATGATCGATCCGGGTTACTGGGGCGGTTTAAAAGTATTCCCCGTCATATTATTAGCACACATCTGCAACGGAGCTTACGCTAATTTCATCGTGGGTGTGTACCTGAAGAAGAAGACGATATTTATGCCGGTTGTAACCGGAATAGCCGCCCTGGTAAACGTTGCCGGGAATTTCATCTTTATCCCTATCTATGGAATGATGGCGGCAGCGTGGGTTACACTGGTATCGTACTTCGTATTGGCTGCGTTGCTATATGTGTTCATCCGGCCTCATTACCGCGTGGATTATGAATGGAAACGCATCGGGATACTGATAGTGGCTGGCGCTATAGCTTACGCGCTGTCTTTCATCCCGATATTTGCTTCACACTGGTATTTAAAGCCGGTGCTCATCGTGGTTTTCTTTGTGCTACTCTGGTTATTCGGATTTTTCCTTCCCGAAGAGATCGCCGGTGTACGACGAAGGCTTTTTCCGAATAAGGAACCCTGACAGTAGATAGGGACTCATGGCATTATACGACGTAGAAATTTTAACAGCGCCCTCCAATACCAAGGCTATAAGGTTAATCTGTACTATTTCCGGTATTAATGAGCGGGACGTCAAAACCCGGCTGCAGATGTTACCGATGGTAATAACCGAATCGGTGCAATTATCAGAAGCCATTGAGATTGAAAGGCAGCTTAAGCGCATCGGAATTACCACGCGGGTTATCAAAGTAAAAGTTGATACCGCTGAGTCGGATGATGAAGTAGTGTATGAGGATCAGACTGCCAAAGATGATGAAGCCCCTGAAGAAGGCGAATCAGCAGAAGAAATCATCGAAATCCCTGAAGATCAGGTGCAGGTGTTGGGTGAACCTGCTTCACCTGATGAGATCTTGAAACTTGGTCGTTTTAAATTTCCTAAGGATAAAAAGTATGGCAATGTCTTAATACTGTTTCTTTTAATAGCGGTTCTGGGTCTGATAAGCTGGTACATTTTTACGCAGACTTCCAGCGCCCAGGAAGAGATGGAAATCAAGCTAAACATCGAACTCTGGGAAGGGACACTGCAGCAACAGGACAACCAGTTAGATAGAGGGATTCCGGCGGAAAGGATTTTTTTTAAGTTAGATGAAATCGAAAGTAAGTTGAATCGCTTATTCTTGGCGGTGAAACGTCCGCAGAAGAGTGATGAATTGCGAACTAAATTCTCTGCCGTCAAGAGACGCAATCGCAACCATATTGTTGATTTAGCTTTCAGGAGGTCCTTGGAAGATACCGGGTATCCCATCCACCCAACCTGTTTGCTGGATCGCGGTATGGTGCGCGGTTCCAGTAAGCTGCCTGAATCCACACTCCTGCGCATTCGATTATTAGGAGAAGACAAACCCGCATCGGTTTTTTATGCCTCCCGGATCAGTGGAGGAACATTTAAGCTAATCATCGAACCTGCGATTGAAAAGATGATTTATAATGCTCGAGCAACTGTGGCGCCGTATTCTCAGCAACCTGAAGAAATTCAGCGCTGGGCTCAGCGCAGGTTTTCACTGTCAGAAATAGCCGATGCTTACATGCCCAAAGGCAGGCGACCGGCAATACCCACCATCACTGAAACTAAAGCTTCAAGCGGAAAGCAGCAGGCTGCAAAAGTTACTGAGACGCCAAAGTCTATTTACGGCGGAGGGCTAGTTGATCCGGGCAGCGATCCTGCCAGAATCAGTGAGATAAAAATCAACACTGCGAATTGGACCCAGACAATCTCTTCTTCCCAACAGCATAACCTGTCGATAGAAGCGCAAGTTTTGGATGATATTTACCATCGCCTGCTCGCCATAGAGGTTCGCATCGACCAATTGCTTGGGCTATTGGAATCTAACGCAGAAAGGAATATCTGGACTCAGCACCGCGAAGAAGTTTACGGGGACTATATTGACGTCAGGCAGGATATAGAGCGGCAGTATCACAATCTGTCCAAATCAAGGAACCCCCTGCATTTAGAAAGCGCTATCAGGCATAATCTGCACAACCGCGGTTTGACAGATTCGGAAGTACTGGTGATAGATTCACCTCAGTATGCGGAAGAAATATTAATAGAAATAGAGATATTGCATGGCGAAACCAGGGAAATATTAGCCATTATAGCCCAAGCCGTCGTAGAAGAAATCCAGGATGTGAAGTTCACCATAGATCGCGTTATCCTCCGTCGAGATGATGAGAGAATGTGGTGGACGCCGCATCAAATACGCGCCGCTGTGAAAGAATTGGACAGCCCTAACGGGTTGGAAAAATGCACCCTGCAATTGGAACTCTCCGCTTCATCGACCTCTCTGCAATGATTATTTCAGATCTTCACGTCCACCCTTCGCCCTGGAAATTCGGTGAAGGCACTTACCGACAGTTCGTCAAAGCAGCTTTGGATCGAAACGTCGCCATTTTGGGATTTTCAGAGCATGGACCCGAAATTGGTTCCGACCAGTGTTATCGGGGATTGAAGCTGAATGAGATTGGTGATTACGTAGAGAGTGTACTGAAGTTAAAGGAGGAGTTCAGCGGTCTCATCCAAATATTTTGCGGGTTGGAACTATCCTATCATCCCGACTTATTCGATTCGTATATGAAACTTCAAACCGAATTCCCCTTCGATTATTTCTTAGTTTCCCTGCACACCATAGATGACTGGCATGTAGATAACCCGGATTCTCTATCACCTTCAATTCATGGAAAGAAGACCGAAAAGGAATTGTACAGGCTGTACTATGGGAAAATCATCGATGCCGCCCGGTGCGGTCTATTCGACGGGTTCGCACATATAGATTACCTACGCCGAAGCCTTCCTCATCCACCTGGAGAACCACCGGAATATGCACTCGAGATCTACGATGAAGTAGCGGGAGAAATCTCCAGGAGTAATATGACAGTTGAGGTGAATACCCGTGGATTCAGCATAGAAAGTATGAAGGAAATGTACCCTACGCTCCCTTTTGTAAAGAAATTAGTACACGCAGGAGTAAAATTCACCACAGGATCAGATGCGCATGAAGTGGGTCGTGTGGGTGATGGATTAGCTAAAGTGCGGCAACTGGTGGCGGTAAACGGAATTAGAGCAACTCACTACTTCAAGAATCGGGAGGTGTTGGGGTTGGCTTTATAGATGGTCTTGAATTATTGTAATAGACTTTTTACTTCCTTCACCAATTTCGTTCGGGGAATTATTTTCTGTTCACCGGACAATAAATCTTTCAGTGTTACCTCCCCCCTATCGATCTCTTCCGGTCCTGCCACAATGACGACCGGTATGCCCCTTCGATCCGCGTTGGAGAACTGTTTGCCGATCTTTTTCCCACCATCAAGAAAGACGTCTGACGGAACGCCGGCAGCTCTCAGTTCAGCGGCTATTTTAAACGATTCTGCCCGTGTATCAGGTGAAAACATCGTTACCAGCACCTTGGTATCGGACCTGGAATCCGATTTAAACAGTTGCAGTTCTTTGATGACCTCAATGATGCGCTCGATGCCTATAGTGGTGCCGCTGGCGGGGATCGGTTCTCCTGAAAACATACCAATCAACCCATCATAGCGACCTCCGCCGGTTATCGAGCCAATCTTAGGTTTCTCCACAAGTGTCTCGAAGATGGGACCGGTATAGTAATCCAGACCGCGCGCTAAATATAAGTCAAAGCTGAGATGATCTTCGGCTACACCAAAAGCAGCCAGATCATCGAAGAGTTGTTTTACCTCAGTGATACCTTTCTGACCGTCAGGAGAGGTGGATAGTATCTTTTCGATTTCCTTTAAAATAAAGCCCGGTTTGCCCTCAATCTGAAGGATTTCAAAGAGGCGGATGATCATATCATTATTAAATTGCCGGTCTTCAAGCTCACCCCTGACGCCATCCCAGCCGATCTTATCCAGCTTATCTATCGAAATACACGCTTCGTTAAATCGCTCGCCGGGGATTCCGGCATTTTGGGTCACAGCCTGAAGCAGCAAACGATGGTTGAGATGTATTCTATAACCTGGAATTTTCAACCGCTTAAGTATCGAATCCGTGAGTGCGATAATTTCAGCATCAGCGGAAATTGAACCGGTTCCCACTATATCGGCATCGCACTGGATGAATTCGCGGTAGCGCCCTTTCTGAGGTCTTTCAGCCCGCCAAACCGGCTGGATCTGGTAACGCTTGAAAGGGAATACCAATTGCCCCCTGTTCATAGCGATGACTCTGGCTAACGGAACAGTCAAATCGTAACGCAGCCCCAGATCACATAATTCCCCGCTCTCCATTCCGCTTTTGAGGCTTTCGCCTCTTTTCAATATTTTGAAGATGAGACGGTCAGCTTCCTTTCCGTATTTTCCACTTAACACCTCCAGCCTCTCCAGAGCTGGCGTCTCCAACGGCTGAAAACCGAAATTAGTGAAAACTTCTTCGATGATAGCGCGCACGTGTTTGCGCAGGATCATTTCATCGGGTAGAAAATCCCTGGTGCCGGAAGCATTGCTGATTTTAATCTTCGTTGCCATGTAGATGTATATTGCCTTGAATTTTATTATTCGTACATTTACAGAATATATTTCTTCGACCCGGCTTCCAGAATAAAGGCAGCCACAAGGTTGATGCAGGACTTCACGTCTTCCTTGTGAATGGTCTCAACCGTCGAATGCGCATAGCGCGTGGGGATGGATATGGTAATTACAGCCGCCTTGCTGCCAGCTCTCTGGATGGCGCCAGCATCAGTGCCCCCGCGTGGGAGTATTTCCACTTGAGTCTTGATTTTATGCTTTTTAGCAACCGCTTTAAAATGTTCGAAAAGCTTGGGATTTGAAATGGAATAGCTATCCATGATCTTAATCGCAGCGCCTTCTCCCAGTTTAGTAATCTTTTCGTGGTCTGAAGCTCCGGGGATGTCGTTCGCCAGAGTAATATCCACCGCCACACCGATATCCGGATCAATTCCGATTGCGGAAGTTGTGGCGCCACGGACGCCAACCTCTTCCTGAACTGTAGCTACTGCATAAAGATCAACCTGCAGCGCTTTACCCTTTACTTTGCGAAGCGCTTCGAGCATAACATAAACGCCAACTCGGTCATCAAAAGCTTTACTGGTAAAGCAATCACCAACTTCGGTAAAATCCCTGTGCCAGGTTACCGTATCACCTGGCGATACCAACTTCTTGACTTTATCAGCAGGGAGACCCAGGTCGATGTGGTAATCGGTTACTTTCAATACTTTCTTCTTCTCGTCATCGGAGAGTACGTGAACAGGCTTTGAGCCAAAGATCCCGTTTAACTCCTTCTTGCCGTGTACAACCACTTTCTGCGCCATCAGAGTACGAGGATCAAATCCGCCAAGTGGGATGATACGCAGAAATCCGTTGTCGTCCACATGGTTGACCATGAAGCCAATTTCGTCCATATGAGCGGCGATAACAAGCTTGGTGTTGGTCTTTCCCTTTCTATAACCGATGACATTACCCATGACGTCGGTATTGACTTTTTCCACCAGAGGTTTCATCTCATCTATAATCAAAGAACGAACGTCATCTTCGTGCCCGGAAATTCCCGTTGCAGCGGTAAGTCTCTTTAGAAGTTCCACAATTCCTCCAATGCTGAGTTAATCATATTCCTGATAATTAAGACAAGATAAATAAAAAAGATACATTTAGCAAGATTAGATTTGGGGATTTTGTAGAACTGGATGCAGTTCCACAAACAGAACAAGGGCAAGTCAGATGGCTTGCCCTTGTTTGTAAACCCAAATCTTGTGGGTTATGTTACTTCATCAGTACCATCTTGTGCATGGAACTGTAGTCACCTGCATTCAACTGGTAGAAGTAAACACCAGAGGTCAAGCCTGTGGCGTCGAAAGTTACTTCGTAAGAACCAGCAGAACGGAAACCATCAACCAGAGTAGCAACCAGTGAACCGCTTATATCATAAACGGACAGACCGACAACACCGTCATTCGGCAGAGCGAAGGAGATGTTGGTAGTCGGGTTGAACGGATTGGGATAGTTCGCATTCAGGTTGTATTCGGTCACGTAAACGGAACCGACGGTAACGGTGAGCTCATCACTGTAAGTGGTTGCACCGCTGATGTCAGTTTCCATCAACTGATAGGTGTAGGTGCCGGAACCGACAACGTCGAGATAGCTGTAGTTGTGCACTTCGACGGTGGTGCCGTTACCAGGCAGCGTGGAGACTGCATCGCCGTTGCGCAGAACGGTCCATTCGTAGCAGTCGATTTCACTCTGGGTCGTCCAGGTCAGCATAACGCCATCTTCAACTACGTTGGCGTTGAAAGCCGACAGTTCGACTGGAGTCGTTGCTTCAGGATCTTCCAGAACGTAGAGCATATCATCAGGTGTACCCTGAGTCATACCAACAATATGACCACCAGGAATCAGGGGATCATATTCAGTTGTAAAGGAGCAACCACCTGCGATCTGATCGGTAGATCCTGGGACCATGGGCACGGTATATGCGAATCCGGTCAGTGCATGACCGACAGGATCATACTCGTAAAGAGTAGTCGCAGGTGAACCATCCTGGGAATAGATCCACAGCATACTTGATTCATCATCCCAGGCCATACCGTAGGCAGCAGTTACACCGCTGGATCCAGTATAAAGAACAGCGCCGCTGCGATCGAAGTTATAGATCGGGCCGCTGAAGGACTGGGTCCAGAACGTATCAGAACCTGGGTCATAAGCCAGGGCACGGTTCGGCAGACTGGGACCATTGATGTTCATGGTCGTAACCAGGTTACCAGCCGTGTCGAAAGCTTCTACTGTAGTGGTTACTGATCCGTACAGGTAATTGCCGTCCCAGGCGAGGTCTCTCCAACCCCATCCAGTACTTCCTACCGATTGCGTGAATGAGAAGTTGAACGTACCGTCTATATTCAGCACATAAACGTAGTTCGGATCTGCTGCGTTACCACCACCAGTGATGAAGAACCATTCATCGGCGAAGGCGCAGCCCAGCAACTGGTTGTCAGCACAAGTTACACCAGCATTAGTGTAGAATACCATGTCCCACGAGTTATCTGTCGGTGGGAATGTGGTTACCGGACCAGCAGTCGGAGCTACATCCGCGTGATTAGCGAACGCTGCGAAAGCGATCAGGAGACTAAGCATCAAACTCATTACAATTCTTACCATATTCTTCTCCTCATGGTTTATCATTTACAATATTTTTACAGTCTTCTTGATTTGTTACTTCATCAGTGTCATTTTGTGCATGGAACTGTAGTCCCCAGCCGTCAGCTTGTAGAAATAGACGCCAGAAGTGAATCCAGAAGCACTGAATGTTACGTCATAGCGACCGGCTGAACGATATCCATCAACCAATTCAGCAACGAGTTCCCCATTTATGTTGTAAACAGAGAGGTTCACCAGAGAGTATTCAGGAATCTCATAGGCGATACTCGTTGAGGGGTTAAACGGATTGGGGTAGTTCTGCGACACTGCATATTCGGTAACTTCGGCAGCGCCCACAGTAACTTCGATCAGATCGGAGTACGTGGTAGCTCCACCGATGTCAGTTTCCAGAAGCCTGTAGGTATAGGTACCTTCGCCGACTTCATCCATGTAGCTGTATGAATGAGGTTCAACTGTAGTACCATAACCAGGTAATGTGGCAACTGCATCACCGTTACGCAGAACGGTCCATTCGTAGCAATCGATTTCACTGGCGGTTGTCCAGGTCAGATAAACACCACCCTCGACCACTTCAGCATTGAAAGCGGTCAGTTCAATCGGTACCGATGGCATACCTTCGAAACCGTCACCTCTGTAGGTTTCTGCATGGTTGGCAACACCATCATACCCACCAGCATCCATACCAGTTGTGGGATCATTAGGGATGATATCCGAAGCGTTGGTTCCGTAAGCTACTGGCAAAGGAGTATCCATACCCCAGACACCTCCTACAGGATCGTAGATCTGCACGGCGTCGACTGCCGGCCAGGAACCGTAACCACCACCACCACCGATGGAATAAACATAGTCACCATCGGCACTGATACTGAAAGTGGAGAACCACACAGCTACCGGAATTGAAGCAACAGTCGCCCAGGTATCGGTACCGGGAGAATACTCGTAAACACCTGTCGCGTTATCAATACCACCGACTACATAGAACTTGCCGCCAGCAAAACCGCCGCCACAATATTTCATTGGGCCAGGCATGGAGGCTATTGGCATCCACATATCACCGGAGATACTGTAGGCGTAGGCGTTTGATAAAGATCCGCCTGAGCCACCACCACCAGCGCCATAAATGATGTCACCGCCATCCCAACCGCCGGCAATACCGCAAGCGGTCTGCGGATAGACTGCCAATTGCGACCAGGTACCAGTGGGACCACCACCTGTCGGGGTGAATCTCAGGAAGGTGTTATAATAGCTTGGATTATAACCACCAATTATGTATAACGCATCATCAGTGGTTATGCCAGGCCAGTTACAAGTAGCGCCAGCTGGTGGAGGTGTTGAAGCAGCCCATGTATTCGTAGTTAAATTGAATGCATGCGCAGTACCTACATATTGGTCACCGAAGCAGTACCAATAATCACCAACAGCGCCACTCGCGGCACGTCTGAATGTGGCTGTGGCATTTCCCTGTTGGGTCCATGTTACGTTATCAAGTCCCCATTGAGACAAGACGGGGTCGGTGTAACCGAAGCTTTCATCTTCGTTGTACGCCAACGCCGAAAACGCAATCAGGAAACTTAACATCAAAACGATTGTAACCTTTGTCATACTTCCTCCTTTGTGATGATTTGGATTAGTACTGGATTTTCAATTCACAAAGTTACGCCATTTATATGTAACTTAGTAAATGCAGAATAATGACTCACAAAGTTGCAGCACCACATGCAAAGTTTTGCACATTTTTTCCGAGCATTATAAATTTACTACTTTCATTTTCAAATGTCAAGTACTTTTTTCATTTTAGTTAAATATTTTTTTATTGACAATACCTGGTAAAATTTTGCCCTAATCATCCCTTAGTTACATAATTACAATTACTTATCAGAGGATAATGCTAAAATATTACGAAAGAGTTAAAAAACAGCCACTCATTTCCTTGAGTGGCTGCTTTAAATTTTCTACCAAAAGGTCAGATATTTTCGCAAAATTACTTCATCAGGACCATCTTGTGCATGGAACTGTAATCGTCTGCAGTCAACTGGTAGAAGTAAACACCAGAGGTTAAACCTGTGGCGTCAAAGGTAGCTTCGTAAGAACCGGCTGAACGGAAACCGTCAACCAGAGTGGCAACCAGTGATCCGCTTATGTCGTAAACGGACAGACTGACAACACCGTCATTTGGCAGAGCGAAGCTGATGTTGGTAGTCGGGTTGAACGGGTTGGGATAGTTAGCACTCAGGCTGTATTCTGTTACGAAAACTGAACCTACCGTAACGGTGAGCTCATCACTGTAGGTGACAGCACCACCGATGTCAGTTTCCATCAACTGGTAGGTATAAGTGCCAGCACCGACAACGTCAAGATAGCTGTAGTTGTGCGGCTCGGCGGTCGTACCATTACCAGGCAGCGTGGAGACTGCATCACCGTTGCGCAGAACGGTCCATTCGTAACATTCGAGTTCGGTCTGAGTGGTCCAGGTCAGCATAACGCCTTCTTCAACCACATTAGCATTGAAAGCGGACAGTTCGACCGGAAACGCTGGGCTAGGACCTTCCAACACGAAGAGCTGATCTTCAGGTGTACCCTGAGTCATGCCTACGAAAACGCCCCATGGCAGAAGGGGATCATATTCATCCGTGTAGGACATACCACCGGCGACCTGGTCGGAGGAACCCGGAACCAGAGGCACAGTATAGGAGTATCCAGTCAACATATGAGCGACAGGATCGTACTCGTAAATCGTAGTCTGGGGTGAACCATCCTGGGAGTAGATCCACAGCATATAGAATACATCATTCCAGGCAGCGCCATAGGCTGCGGTTACGCCGCTGGATCCACTGTAAAGAACAGCGCCGTTGCGATCGAAGTTATAGATCGGGCCGCTGAAGGACTGGGTCCAGAACGTATCACTAATCGGATCATAAGCTAAGGCACGGTTGGGCAAACTAGGACCGTTGATGTTCATGGTCGGCACCAGGTTACCAGCCGTGTCGAAAGCTTCCACTGTAGTGGTAACTGATCCGTAAAGGTAGGTTCCATCATAAGCTAAGTCACGCCAACCCCAGCCAGTACTTGATGCTGACTGTTCGAATGAGAAGTTGAAAGTTCCGTCAGCGTTGCAGACATAAACGTAGTTCGGATCGCCAGCATTACCAGCGCCAGTGATGAAGAACATGTCTTCTGCAAAAGCGACACCCAACAACTGGTTATCACCGCACACGGTGCCCGCTTCAAAGTAGAACACCATGTCCCAGGGATCATCTGTCGGCGGGAATGTGGCCACCGGACCAGCGGTCGGAGACACATCCGCGCGATTAGCGAACGCTGCGAAAGCAACCAGTAAACTTAGCATCACTACAATTGTAATCTTTGTCATACTTCCTCCTTTGTGATGATTTGGATTAGTATGGGATTTTCAATTCACAAAGTTACGCCATGTATATGTAACTTAGGAAATGCAGAATAATCACTCAAAGAGTTGCATTATCAAATGCAAAGTTTTACGCAATTATACAAGTAATGTAAATTTACTGCTTTCATTTTTAAATGTCAAGCACTTTTTTAAATTAAGTTAAATATTTTTTTATTGACAATACCTGGTAAAATTTTGCCCTAATCATCCCTTAGTTACATAATTACAATTACTTATCAGAGGATAATGCTAAAATATTACGAAAGAGTTAAAAAACAGCCACTCATTTCCTTGAGTGGCTGCTTTAAATTTTCTACCAAAAGGTCAGATATTTTCGCAAAATTACTTCATCAGGACCATCTTGTGCATGGAACTGTAATCGTCTGCAGTCAACTGGTAGAAGTAAACACCAGAGGTTAAACCTGTGGCGTCAAAGGTAGCTTCGTAAGAACCGGCTGAACGGAAACCGTCAACCAGAGTGGCAACCAGTGATCCGCTTATGTCGTAAACGGACAGACTGACAACACCGTCATTTGGCAGAGCGAAGCTGATGTTGGTAGTCGGGTTGAACGGGTTGGGATAGTTAGCACTCAGGCTGTATTCTGTTACGAAAACTGAACCTACCGTAACGGTGAGCTCATCACTGTAGGTGACAGCGCCGCTGATGTCAGTTTCCATCAATTGATAGGTGTAGGTGCCGGAACCGATGACGTCTAAGTAGCTGTAGTTATGCACTTCGACAGTGGTGCCGTTACCCGGCTGAGTTGCAACCGCTTCGCCGTTACGCAGAACAGTCCATTCGTAGCAGTCGGTCTCGGTCTGAGTGGTCCAAGTCAGCATGACGCCATCTTTAACCACGTTGGCGTTGAAAGCGGACAGCTCGACTGGCCAGCTTGGGGACTCTTCCAGCACGAAGAGCTGATCTTCAGGAGTACCCTGGGTCATACCGACTAAATGACCGCCCGGGATCAAGGGATCAAATTCAACCGTATAGGACATACCGCCGGCGATCTGGCTGGTGGAACCCGGTACCAGAGGCACAGTAAAGGAGAATCCGGTCAATGCATGAGCGACAGGATCATACTCATACATGGTGGTCTGAGGACTTCCATCCTGTGAGTAGATCCAGAGCATTCCGGAAACGTCATTGAATCCAGCACCATAAGCGGCGGTTACGCCACTGGATCCAGTATAAAGAACAGCGCCGCTGCGATCGAAGTTATAGATCGGGCCGCTGAAGGACTGGGTCCAGAATGTATCCGATATGGGATCGTAAGCCAGGGCACGGTTGGGCAGACTGGGACCATTGATGTTCATGGCAGGGAAATATGTACCTGTCACATCGAAGGCAACAACCGTAGTCGTAACGGAACCATACAGATAGGAACCGTCCCAGCAAAGGTCACGGTAACCCCAACCTGTGCTGTTTGTCTGTTCGAACTCAAAGTTGAAGGTCCCGTCCGCGTTGCAGACGTAAACATAGTTGGGATCTGCTGCGTTACCTCCACCAGTGATGAAGAACCATTCTTCGGCGAAGGCACAGCCCAGCAACTGGTTGTCAGCGCAGACGGTACCCGCTTCAAAGTAGAATGCAATTTCCCAGGGATCATCTGTCGGCGGAAATGTGGTCGCTGGACCAGCCGTCGGGGACACATCCGCGTGATTAGCGAATGCTGTGAAAGCAACCAGTAAACTTAGCATCACTACAATTGTAATCTTTGTCATACTTCCTCCTTTATGATGATTTGGATTAGTACGGGATCTTCAATTCACAAAGTTACGCCATGTACATGTATATGTAACTTAGTAAATGCAGAAAAATCACTCAAAGAGTTGCAGTATCACATGCAAAGTTTCGCGCAATTAGACAAGTAATTTAAATTTACTATTTTCATTTTTAAATGTCAAGCATTTATTTTATTTAGGTTAAATATTTTTTTATTGACAATATCTTTGAGAGTATGATTCCGATTCTCTCCTACTTACATAATTACAATTACTTACCATGGGTTAATAGATAAAACACTATGAAAAGAGTTAAAGACAGCCACTCATTTCTTTGAGTGGCTGCTTTAAATTTTCTACCAAAAGGTCAGATATTTTCGAAAAATTACTTCATCAGGACCATCTTGCCGCTCTGTGTAATCGGAACTCCTGATCCGAACGATTTCAGTCTGTAAAGATAAACTCCCGATGCAAGTTCTGAACCGTCGAAAAGGATTTGGTGGGTGCCGGGGGAGTACCAATCTTGTAGGGGTAGCCCTCCGTGGCTACCCGGGCAAGCACGGAGGCTTGCCCCTACATTACGACCATTGATATCGAAAACTTCCAAAGTAACAAAACTGCCAATTGGCAACTCGAATCTAATGATTGTCTGATTGTTGAAGGGGTTGGGATAGTTGGAAACGGTAATGAAATCCTCAAGAACACCGGGATTACGAGCGCCAAATTCCACAGGGATGGGTGAATTCTCCGGGGCTTCCAGTACAAATAACTGGTCTTCGGGTGTGCCCTGAGTCATACCTATGAAGGCGCCACCCAATAATAGCGGATCGTATTGGTCAGTCCAGGACATGCCGCCTGCTATCTGATCGGTGGATGCAGCGATCAGTTGTACCGTATATGATGATCCTGTTAGTTCATGATCAACAGGATCATATTCATACAATGTTGTTTGTGGAGTGCCTTCCTGAGAGAATATCCACAGCATGTTGGTGGGATCATGCCAGGCAGCTCCGTAAGCAGCTATCACGCCGCTGGTGCCGGTATAGAGTACGGTTCCGGTGCGGTCAAAATTGTAGATGGGACCGCTGAAGGATTGGGTCCAAAAAGTGTCCGAAATGGGATCGTAAGCCAGGGCACGGTTGGGCAGACTGGGTCCGTTGACGTTCATAGCAGGAACCAGATTGCCAGCCGTATCGAAGGCTTCTACGGTATAAGTACAGGAACCGTATAGATAGGTTCCATCGTAGCAGAGGTCGCGCCACCCCCAACTGGTGCTGGTGATCGACTGTTCGAATGAGAAATTCAGAGAACCGTTAGAGTTAAGAACATAGACATAATTGGGATCGGCGTTGTTGCCTCCACCGGTTACAAAGAACCATTGATCCGCAAAGGTAACTCCTAACAACTGATCGTCGTTACAAATCGGTTCTGCACTGGTGAAGAAGAGTAGGTCCCAAACGCTATCTGAGGGTGGAAATAGAGCTAACGGACCGGCAGTTGGAGCTATATCGGTATCATTAGCAGCAACCTGCCCCAGGAACAACAAGGTGCTGATTAGGGCGATATACGATTTCACTTTGGTTTTCTCCGGTATCAGATTAGAGGTCAAATTAAACTGATGATAGATGTTAAAAGAACCACCTCTGTCAGAGATGGCTCTTCACTGTAATTAATATCTGGAGATCTCAATTCAATCACTAAATTGTTCGATCAAGTTTTTCACTATTCTCTGAGAAGCATAACCATCCCATAATGGGGGTATGCTGCCCATTTTAGCTTTTCCATTTAAAGCTTTATCAGCTTCTTCCACAATTCTGTCTGCATCGAGACCAACTAAAATATTCGTCCCAACGGTAATAGTAACAGGGCGTTCGGTATTCTTCCGCAAGGTCAGGCAGGGAACGCCCAGGACCGTGGTCTCTTCCTGCAATCCACCACTATCAGTTAATACGAATTTGGATTTATCCATCAGCGCCAGAAAATCTAAATATCCCAGTGGCGAAACGATCTGCAAATTCTTCATCTTGGCAACTTTTTTGGATAAGCCCAGTTTCTCTATATTCTTAACAGTTCTGGGGTGAGCCGGGAAGATCAGTTTGATACGCTTCTGTATTTTGTCAATCGCACCTAAAAGCCGTGAGAAGATTTCGTAATCATCCACATTGGAAGGGCGGTGCAGGGTCATCAAGCTGAAATCCGTGTTTTGCAATCCTAAGTCTTTGATGATCGTACGCTGGCGGGCACGAGGCATATTCAGGTTCAGCGAGTCTATCATCACGTTACCCACAAAAAAGACCCGATCTTCGGGTATTCCTAATCTGGAAAGATTATCGCGGGCTTCACTTGAAGTAGTGAATAAAAAATCGGAAAGCAGGTCGGTTACTTCCCGATTGATTTCTTCAGGCATGGCGCGGTCAAAGCTACGCAGACCGGATTCGACATGAGCGATTTTTATGCCCAGCTTCGAACCAACTAAGCTGCAAGCAAGCGTGGAATTCACATCTCCAACGACCAGGATTAGATCTGGTTCCCGTTCCAGGCAGACCGGTTCAAATTCCATCATAACTTTAGCCGTCTGTTGCGCATGACTTCCCGATCCAACACCGAGACTTATATCGGGTTTGGGGATATCCAGATCGGCGAAGAAGAAATCAACCATTTCCTGATCATAGTGCTGTCCCGTATTGATCAATACGGGATCAATCAGATCCGGATAGCTGAACATCTCCTTCAATATTGGAGCTATCTTGATAAAGTTCGGTCTGGCACCAACGACATTAAAAACACGCAGCATAGAAGTGATCAGATTTTAACGATGCGGTCGAGATTTTCCGTGGCATTCCTTAACGCATTTCTCGTATCCACAATCAGCTTAGTATTTTCAAGCACCCAATTATAATCTACGGAAGAATGATTGGTCACAATCAAGGTACAATCCTGCTCACCTACAGTTTCAGAAGTCAGCTCAACGGATTTCATTTCAATACCGTCATAGGAGAACTGCGGAATGTAAGGATCATAGTAATTGACAACCGCGCCCTTCTGGCGGAGTAGTTTTATGATATCGAGAGCCGGTGATTCTCTGATATCGTCGATATCCTTCTTATAGGAAACGCCCAACACGAGAATTTGCGCACCATTGACGCACTTGCTGTGATCGTTAAGTGCATTGGCGACTTTTTGCACGACATAAGCGGGCATACCGCGATTTATGTCAACTGCCATATCTATGAACCGAGCCCGATAGTTGAGGGTGCGGAGTTTCCAGGAAAGATAAGAGGGATCGATAGGGATGCAATGACCACCCAGACCCGGACCGGGATAGAAAGGCATGTAACCGAAAGGCTTGGTCGCTGCCGCGTCTATTACTTCCCATACATCAACCTTCAGCAGATCGCACATAATTGCCAATTCGTTGACCATGCCGATGTTAATCGATCTGAAGGTGTTTTCTAAGAGCTTGACCATTTCAGCAGCACGTGAGGATTTCACCGGCACGACTTTGCCGATCACCTGCGAATATAGAAGCGAAGCGATCTTAGTGCAGTTGGGGGTTACGCCACCAATAACTTTGGGCGTGTTGTGAGTGCCGTAAATTTCATTGCCGGGATCGATACGTTCCGGTGAAAAACCTAAGAAAAAATCTTCACCAGCTTTTAAGCCGCTCTCTTCTAACTCCGGCTGCAGGACTTCTTCTGTGGTTCCCGGATATGTAGTTGATTCCAGGACCACTATATGACCTTTGCGCAGGTATTTTTTAACTTCGCTCAGAGCCTGAAGGATGTAAGACAGATCAGGATCGCCGGTTTTACTCAGAGGCGTCGGTACGCAGATGCTGATGGCGTCGTAATTTGCCAGACTCGAGAAATCTGTAGTAGCCTTGAGACTGCCCTTTTGAACTAATTCAGCCAGTAATTCATCCGGCACGTCAGCGATGTAATTTTCACCAGCGTTGATGGAATCAACTTTCTCTTTACTAATGTCCAGTCCGCATACTTTGAAGCCTGCATTGGCAAATTCAGTTGCAAGCGGCAGCCCCACATAGCCTAAACCAATGACCGCAACCTGGCTCTGGCGGTTTTCAATTCTGGAAATAATTTCACTTAGCTGCTGATTGTCAGGCATCCTGTCTCCTGGTGTATTCCCCGTGTGATATATTTTCCCACACTATTTGGTGAAGTTTGTTTTTATTTAGAGACCACTAATGTATTCAGTTATTTATATTACGCACGTTTTCGCCGTAAGTCAATAAAAAAGTAGTTTAAGATGACTCGTGCAAGGGCAAGAGGATTCAACAGGATATTTGAGTACCACTGATTTGCCAGTGGACAATAGCAGCCTTTTTTTCTAATGAAGTCCAGGATGGCTCGCGCTTGAGGTGTCTTCATAGCACGTTGCACGTCATAATTCAAATCACGAAGATCAGCTAAGGGTTTATCGTAGCCTAAAACGCAGCAGGGCCACAATTGACCGTTGTAATTTAAATGCAAGTTGCTTATCCCGCCGTAACAAGGGATCACCTGCGTGCGCTTTTTTAAGATCTTCACCGCAAATTCATAATAGGTCAAGCGCAAGCTTTCAGTCAAACGCGTCAAAGGACGCTTTTTACCCACGTGCCGGCGAATCTCTTCTGCAAATCGTTGAATGACTTTTTCATATAATTCAGCCGAAGGGGCTATGCCATCTCCTTTGTTGAAGAATTCCGCACGCTCCTCAGCGATTTCGTTCCTATAACTCTGAACGCCGAGCGTATGAACGTAATCTTCAATCTCGCTCAGTTGACCGATATTATACCTGGAAATAACCGTGCCCAATTCAAGGTGGAATTCCGGGAATTCCTCTTCCAATAATTTCAACCTTATAATCGTCTCTTCAAGCTTTTCAAAATTACCACGAACGCCTCGGATTTTATCGTGCAGGTCACCTAAACCATCAATCGATGGTTTAACCGTTAATGGGATTTTAATGTTGCGTTTTCTGATCTTCTGCAGAATCTCTCTGCACCCCTTTTCAATGGGTCCGGGCGCCAGGGCGTTAGTGGGGATATGAATGATACCGGGTTTAAGGTGTTCAATGGCAAGTTCTACAATGTCCGGCAGGTCGGAACGCAGGAATGGTTCTCCTCCGCTGACGTTGAAGAAATACAATTTGCCCAAAGACTTGAAGATCTTCTCTATTTCATCGAGCGATAGATCGGGTTTGTCCTTGAAATGACCTTTGCGGCTCTTATCGCCTATGTGGCAGGTCAGGCACCTCGATTGACAGCGTGAAGTAACTGAGAATGTAAGTGTAATCGGATGCGATCCTTTCGCCAGACGAAACCGCCGTCCATAGGCGTGCAAAATGTGTCCTAAAATGCGTGTTTGTGCACTCATATCTATTTTACGTTTATCCCTTTTTTGATTTATCCGTTCCGGTTAAACCGGTGATCAGTTCCTGCAGATTGATATTGCGTAGTTCTCCTAAAAATCGCAGCGCCAGGAGATAAACAGAACCGGTCAAAAACAGGCGAAAGAACAGATTCAAGCCCATTTGTAAGAAGACGAATTCAGCAGTAATAACGAACAATACGGCGATAAGGATACGGAATGTAGCGGGAAGATTAAACCCGCAATTAAACTTGCGATAAAGAACCAAAGTTGACATGAGGACGCCCGAAGAGAAAGTAATGGTTGAAGCGACCGCAGCTCCAATGAAACCGTATCTGGGAATTAGCACAAGTAATAATATAACGTTAAATGGCAGTAATGATATAGTTAAAAAGCTGGAAATTTTAGGGTAGCCGCAACCGGTTATAACAGTTTTATGAATTATGAATATCGCCAGCAGTGAAAATGAAATTATCAACCAACGCAGGATAGCAGCACCGGGAAGGTACTGTCCACCGAAGAAAAGAACGAGAATCGAATCACTTTCGATGGTAATGATGGCTATTAGCGGTAATACAACTGCAATCAGGAGCCGGTTTGCCTGTTCAATGTAATTCTTAAGCTTCTGCATGTTATTTGCAGAATAAGCTCGAGATACAGCGGGATAAAGAGCCCCGGAAAGCGCAAAAAAAGCAAAGGGTATTGCTTGTGCCAGAGCTTTAGCCGAAGTATAGTATCCGGTTGAAGCTGCGTCAGGCACCAACCTCTTAACGAACATGAGATCTAAATCCATCAGAAAAGCGTGGCTTATGGAAGATATGATAAGCGGCGCGGAAAAATAAATAAGTTCAGATGGGGCGAATTTTTCGGCTGATGATGATTTCTTCCGTGTGATCAAGATTGCAATTGACACGACCGCAGATGCGAGAACGATCCCAACAACTGCTCCGAAAACGTGAAAACCTGCTACCGCTAAACCGATTGCCAACGCTGCACGAAGGATGTACGAAATCGTCAACCATCCGGATTGTGTCAAGTAGCGGCGAAGCCCGTTGTAGTACTGGATCACCAGAAAGAACGTTCCGAAAAAAATTGGTATGGGAGATATCACTTGGAATAAGGGAATCAAGGCGTCGTCACCTAAAAGCCTGGCAATATTGGGAGCGAAAATAAAAAAAGTCAGGCTTATAATAACCGCCAGAAGTAATTGAAAAGAAAAACTCTTACGAAAGATCGATTCTGCTCTTTCGGGAACTGCAGAGACAAATTTCGCCACAGCCATGGGGAATCCGGAAGATACGAAGGTGCGAATTATAGCAGCGGCATACAGGACGACTCCGAATAATCCGTATTCAGCCGGTCCCAGATGCCTCCCCAAAACTATGTGCATGACATACCCGCTGACCAGGAAGACGGATTGAGCAGCTAAGAGATAGATAGTACCCACACGCACTTTGGGAGGATTCACAGGTTCTCCTCGCGCGCTTTATTTTGATAGCGGTGCATCATCCGATGTAAGGTTACAAACAACGGCTTTTATTTTCCCCGAATTGTCATATTCCAGTTTATCCACAATTTCCGGTATCACATCCAATTCATCCTGAACCAGCTTGCGGGTTTTCTTCACCAAGGCGTCCAGTTGTCTCTTTTGCGGCTTTGACCGGACGGCAATTTGAAGTTTGATCGCTTTTTCATCGTCCTGCACAATGCGAAAGGCATTCAGCCAGGTGGTATCGCGCAGTTCCTGAAATACTAACCCTGAGATCCACTTACCGGAAGGCAAGCGGATGCGCGAATCACTTCGTCCGGTTACTTGCTTTAGTCTGGAAAATTCTATTCCGCAGGAACAGATCCCCGGCATACGGATAGCTCTATCACCGATGTTGTAGCGAATAAAGGGGAAATCCATTCCGTCAAGATAGGTTACCACCACCTGCCCCTCCTCACCATCGGGGACAGGCGCGCCAGATTCATCCAACAACTCTAAGATCAGGGCATCTTCATTAACGTGCATGCCATTATGTGCCGGACATTCCCAGGAGATATTGCCGACCTCTCTGGTGCCGTACAGGTCGAAAATTTCGGCGTTGAATGCTTCCTGTAGCTTCTCACGTGAAATGTGATCCAGCACTTCAGCCCCGGTGCAGATTACAGGTATGTCAAGAGTCTGACCTCGTTCTATCAACAGTTCTGCGATAGCCAGCACACCGCTGGGATAGGCGTGTATATGCTGCGGACGGATGCGCCTTAAGCTCTCAAGGTTGAATTCGGGTGAGACCGTAACAGCCATCCAGTACTTACGCAGTATCCCCAATCTTTCAAACCAGTGCTTTCCAGTCAGGCTTTCGGCTGATGACTTAATGACCGCCTGACGATGATAGAACCTGAAACCGGTCTGACTGAAGGCTCTGATTATCTTAGCCTTTATGTGATAGAGATCGCCCCAGGTTCTTTTAATTGTCAATGGGCGACCGGTGGATCCACTGGTATTTTCCACCATCCAATCCAGGTCTGCTGGTTCGCCATTCTCATCCCTCTGAGTTACAACATGGGAGGGGTCAGTTTCCTGAATCTGCTTCTTCTGCAGAAGAGGAATTTTAGTAATGTCTTCGAATGAAACAACCTGGTCGGGAGAAAAGCCAGCCTTGTCGTAGAACTCCCGATAAAAAGGGCTGTTATGATAAGCGAACCGGACTATCTGGCGTAGCTTCCAGAACTGATAGCGGCGAATTTCAGCGGCTGACCAGTGCAGTTTCTCCTTCATATCATGAAGGATTTTATAGGTGTTCCACCAGCGCATTTTTATGATATTCTCTGAAGTAGTTTAATTATTTCCCTTCGTCCAGAACGGATGCGGTAAATTGGAGATAACCGTGCGAATCTTTCCGGATTTTTCCCTCTCTATCCGTTCAACCTTGCGGATGACCAATTCAGTTCCGTCCCCGAGCCTTTCGCGCAGCCGATTCTCTATTTCTGGCGCAGGCTCGGCGCCGGATCCATCAGTAACCCACTCTACTATTATTTCAGCGGGATTATCCTGAATCAACCTGTAGTGGGCAACCCCTTTGACGAATTTAAGAAGGAGTGAAATTTCCAGAGCAGAGAAGAGTTTGCCGTCCGCACCTTTAATGAATCCATTAGAACGCCCGGCAATCTTTCCCATCAGAGGGAACCGGCAGCCGCAGGAACACTGATCTTCAATCATAGAGGCAATATCTCCCACCCTGTACCTGATTATGGGCATAACGCGCAGGTCTAAATTGGTTACCACAACCTCACCTTTTTCACTGGCTGACACTGGACGATCGGAGGTGATAATTTCTACGTGCAATGAATCCAGATTTATATGGTATCCCTGACGCTTATGACACTGAAAGGCAATATGCCCAACTTCGTTTGCACCGTACAGATCAATCGGTTCAGTACCCCAGAGGTTTTTCAAGATTTCCCTATCTGCGTCGGTCAAAACTTCGGCTAAGGTAAACAGTAGCTTAGGTTTAAGATGCTCACCAGAATGACGCGCCTGTTTGTCACCTATCAGCATTAGACTGGAGGGGAAACCGATTATCAGGTGCGGTCCGATCTCTCGTAGTTTTTCGATATTTATGTTGGATTGGTCGTACACCGACAGGAATTTTTCATTCATGAAGCCCAATCGGTGATACCATTTGTCTTTAGATGCAGAATGTCGCGGTTCGGTTATGTTGACCATGCGATACCAGGGTCTCAATCCGTTATGGAGAAGCTCTCGCGTAACTGTGTGCCCCATGCGCAGACGTTCTGCCGGAGTGTACCATAATTCCAGAGGTATTCCGGTTGAACCGGAAGAATGGTACTTGATCCAGGCACTGCGGTCAGCCTTTGGATCTACGAACTGGTCGGCATTATCGCGCAGTGTTTCCTTTTCCAATATAGGGAAATTAACCAGATCAGCAGGGGACTTGAAATCACCCGGCTGAGCGCCAATATGTTGAAACTGTTCTCGATAATAGGGAATATGCTGGTAACAATAGTTAAGGAGATTATTCAGCTTACGGCGCTGCAGCTCTTTTAGCTTATCTTCTGACCAAAAGAGTCTGCGTTTTAACTTGTAAAGGTGATAGATTGAATTAAGTGCACCCATAATTATTCAGACAAAAGGACTTCAGCCAGAGCCTTGACTAACGCCTCACCAACAGCGTGCCAGGATTGTGGGTCAGGGATAGTTCCATCAGCGCCGCGGCTGTAATTGCTCTCTAAGTAAAGACAGTAAACGCCGTATTTCTCATTTAAGGCATTGCCGGTGATACCGGGCAGGTCATAAAGTGTAACTGGTGATCTGCCCTGTATTTGCGGATGATAGTTGCCTGCGACCTCAAATATTCGTTTCTGTAACAAAGCGTTGTCTGCACTCAGCTTATTCTCCGGTATGCGCAGGAAGAAATGACCTTTGCTTGGATCATTGGATGAATGCAGGTTCACGATCAATTTCAGGCGTCCATTTTCGATATCGTGAAGCATGGCGCTGTGAAGCGACTGCACCTCTTGCGAACTGAATTCTTCCCAGTCCCGCGCCAGGTTGACGCCACCGGTGTTATGATAGTAATAACCATTCTCAACGCCATCGACATTCAGGATAGGAACAATGGAGAAACCGTACGATTGACGCAATTTCCATCCGGCGGGACTATCAAGCAGGGCTTGTATCATCCCCTCGCAGACGAAGGAAAGAGGAGTTTCGCCGGGATGTTCTCTCCCTATGATCCATATCTTCTTTTCCCTTGGAGAATCGATCTGCAATAGAGGAATAGGGCGCTCCTCTTCAGTCGAGCCAAATTTGGTTATCTCCACGGATTGGTCAATGCAGATAGTACCTAAATAATCACGTAGATCTGTGTTAGTGTAGGGGTAGCTATAGGCAACGTACAGCGTTTCAGCTATGATGGGTGACTGAAAGCGGAAAACTTTGGCGATGGACATATCTGAAATGCTGACTTGGCGGGCGTATTGAACCTTCTGCGCTCGCACCCATTTTTCGCCATCGGCTGAAAATATAGGCTTGGTGATATTCCAGCGCTTACCGGTCTGGTGCGCGCCCGTGGCGTTCTTCAGAATGAAACGGTGCGGTTCTTTTTTCTTTGAGATAACCTGAAAGTAGAACCACAAATATTGATCACCGCCGGGGTCAGGTGGAATGGAGAATTCGATTGAACCATCCTGGCGGACTTTCAAGTCCGCCGCGGCACCGCTCTCGAAGTTGGTTGAGAAGGTGACATCAGAATCGGCTAAAAGGTCCATATTGGCACTAATGCCGGCAAATAGCAAAGATATACATGTTATTTTAAGGATTAGATAACGCATGTCAGGGGGAAGATTCAATTTCAGAAATTACCCTCCTCATTTTACCGGACTTTTGGGGAATTATATCAACCTTCACTACTTCGACGTTGACACCGGAACCCATCACTTCGAGGACATGTTTCTTCACATCCGGTAAGGTGTCGTCAGTATAATCGGGTCCGGGGAGGATCTCCACTGCAAGCTGGTCATAGGCTTTCTGAATCATGCGATATTGCAGCACGCCCTTTATGGAAGCCACGACAAATATTAAAGGAGATACCTTACTGCCGTCAGCTTTGTATAACCAGTCATCGGCGCGACCTTGCAAAACTCCTATGCGAGGGAAGGTGCACCCACAGGAACAGGGATCATCGATAGGAGCGGTAACGACGTCTCCAACTTCATAACGAATGAAGGGCATAGCGTAGGAATGCAGGTTGGTGATCACCAGTTTTCCGGGCTCACCCGGCAACGCCGGTTTTCCATCATTCAGGACTTCAACATGAAAGCTATCTATGTTTATGTGATACCCTTCACCAGCAGGACATTCCCAGGCGACGTCAGCCATTTCGACAACGCCGTAGATATCACGAATTTTTGTAGAGAAAGCCCGTTCGATTAGGGCGCGGTCATCAGAATTTAAAAGTTCGCCGGTGGTGAAGATAATCTTTGGTTTTATAGGACAGGATCCTTGGGTCTCCACTTCAGAAGCCAGCAGAACCATACTGGAAGCATAGCTGTAGATAACTGCCGGATCGATGGCTGCCAATCTATCCAATTGATCACCTGCAGAGTCAGCGGCGTAAACGAACTCTTTGGGAAGAAAGCCCAGCCTCTGAAAAGAATAGCGGAAATCGGGAACGTTGCGGTCGTCGCTGATGTGCGCCATCTTGTCGCGAAAACGCATACCATTATAAAAGAGGATGCGTAGATGGAGAATTGTCCTGTAGATTCGATCTTCAGGTGTGTAATATACATCGAGAGGTGAACCGGATGAACCTGAAGTGCGTTTGCGAACTAACTTCTCTATGTGAAGCTGGTCAGAAATCAGGTCTTGGGCATCCGCTTGCTGAAACAGGGATTTGGTGGTTGTGGGAACGTTGGGGATATCGGATGGGTCTCTTAAGTTTTCCAGTGAAAAACCTGTCTTAGCGAAATGATGCCGATAGATGGATACCTGACGGTAGGCGAATTCCACCAAATCCCGGAAGGAACGCCACTGCATCTCCTTTAATTCGGATAGTGGCTTCTTCAGGTTGCTCTTCAGGTTGAAATAGGTTTTTATGCCGTTCACATACATGACAACTGAGCGTTAATTGCGCGCTATTTCTCCTAAACATCTATTGAGTATCAAGCGGTTGTCGCGGGCGCGATCACGCAGTATTTTGCCTTTATTACGAAGTTCCTGACGCAGTGATGAACCTTGACCAAGCGTTTGCAAGGCTAAATCGCAGAAGTTTTCCGCGCTGAATTGTTTATCTTTTATCACCCGGCCATGGCAGTCTACCATGCCCGCCATTTGGGCTATTTTGCCATCGGAATCGATGCCGATGAAGGGCAACCCAAAGCGGAGGCTCATGATAATACCGTGCAGGCGAGCGCTCACCAGTAGATCGAGCGATCCCAATATTTTGATAAAATCGTTCAGGGGTGGATCATTATCGATGATAGATACGTTTTCTTTATTCTTCACATTCTGAAATATCTGCTTGCAAATCAGATCATCACGGGGATTGGGTCCCAGGTCCATTGGTAATAGTATAATTTCAGTCTTCCGCTTCTCAATTAACTGATCACAAGCAGATGCAGTTTCCCGGACGAATCGTTCAAACTCGGGATTCTGGTCAGCACTACTTCCCAACTGCCATTTGACAGGTATGATACTACCTTTACGATAGAAAAGTCTCCGGGGGGCAAACCCCACAACAGGGTGATCGTTATCCGGAGGTGGCAGATCGTCGGCATCTGTTTTAAGGCTGAAAACCGGATCTGCGGTTTTGTGAAAACGCTGGATTCCAATTGAATTTAAAAATCCTGCGGAAGAGTCATCCCTTATAACTATCTCCCGGGAACCCTTGATGGCTGCTGCCGACAGGGATCTCCCCAGATGGTTGACCACCGGTCCCATACCGGGAGCATAGATAAAGCGGGGAATGCGCATAATTTTCGCCAGCATCAGGTTTCTGACAACGCAGGGTATGTAGAGCTGACTGGAACGATCCTGCAGCATGTGTCCCCCACCCCAGATTAAAATATCCGCACGCTTTACCTGGGCGGGAAAAGCAGCCCAATTCCCGGGTTTATCAGTTATGACTTTGATTGAACTTCCATGCCTCGACCGGGTTCTATCAGGCATATTGCTGATGACGGAAACGTCAGTAACACCGCATTCCTTCAAATCCTGCAGCAGTGAAGCCAATATAGCTTCTTCACCTAAGTTGCCTTCTGCGAAGGGGATTCTATCAATTAAGATTTTCAGTTCGCTAAGAGATTTCATCCTGCACCTGACCGATAGCATAATAGAGATGTGAATAGGGCAGTTTCAATATCGCTGGCAGCGGCAACCGTTCACCTGCATAAACCCACTTCATCCACGCTGGGAATTCACTTTTTGTAATATATTCGCTGTAAGGACAGGACCAGGTATGGGGTTTATCTTCCATGCGGTGCAACCGAAGGTCTCGAAATCCGGGCGAATCGGGCCAGGGCGGACAATCAACCACTCCCCAATCGATCCCTTTTACGCCATTTCTCCGCATGAATCGCTTGGTTTTATAAGGCGAAAAGAAACTGATCGCCCCGTGTGTCCAGGGGATCTTCCACAAGCGATGCACAGTCCTGTGCATGAAAAAGCCCACATTGAAACGGTTCACATTTATGAACATGAGATAGGCGGAACTGCAGCTCTTCATAAGCTCGATAAGGCGTTCAGGCTGTTCCTGGTTGGGTAGAACGGCAAAGTTCCAGGCGAGATCCCAGGTACGGTGGTCATCTTTTAGTCCGGATAGTTCTTCACTGGATACCGTTTCTAGCCTTTCATCCAGTCCCAACTTCTTCCAAATCGCCAATCCTTCTGCTTCCGCATCTACTAAAGTAACGCTACAACCAGCCAGAGCAAATCCTAACGAATAAAGGGACGGCATTGCCTTGGCTCCTGAAGCCGGTATTTCAATGACCGTTTTAATAGAGTATTTGCAGACAAGCCGCCTGAAGAGCTTAGCAAGTGCGTATCTTTCATAGGTAACGCCGAAAACTTCAACTTCCACCGGCAGATCAGTAGCTACAGCCATCCATGCTCCCGATACCACCCTATTGTGCGGCGCAAACCTTCAGATAGATCCACCTTCGGATTGTAACCTAAATCAATTCGGGCTGCTTCTATGGAATATCCCCAATTACATGATAACGCCATAACGCGGGAACGCGTCAAGGGCGGTGTGAAAGGGATAATTCTCGCTGCCGTTTCACATCCTTTAGCCAGCGCATTCGCCACTGGGGTTGGAATCTTGAGTGAGGGCCGCCGAACGCCTAAGCAATCAGCGATCCCGAAGATGAGTTCTTTCTTTGTGATTGGTCTCTCGCCGCCGATTATATATGCCCTCCCTTTTTTTTCCGAATGCGCAGCAGTGTACACGGCTTCTACAAGATCGGTAACGTAAACCGGATGCACGGTTGATGATCCATCACCGATGAAGGCAAACATGCCCTTTTTAACGGCGCGGAAGAGATTCAGTTTATGAGGATCACCCGGTCCATAAGTAAAAGTGGGACGCAGAACCAGCAAGTTGAGATCACGCTGGTGCGCTATACCAAGCGCCTGTTTTTCCCCTGCCCACTTGGTTTTTTCGTAGTCAGTTACAGGCTGTGGCGGATATGATTCGTCAACCGCGTCGGCGCCCACAGGACCTGTGACGCCTCCTGCACTTAAGTGAATAAACCGTTTCACTCCATTCTTGAACGAAGCGGTGATGAGGTTTTCCACACCCTTTGCATTAACTTTGAAAAGCTGATTATAGGTATTGCCCCACAGTCCCAGCAAACCGGCTGCGTTGATGATAACTTCCACATCCGCAAAGGCGGGGTCGAGCGAACCTGAATCAGTTAAGTCTCCCTGGATAACGTCCGCGGTGGATTTCAGATCATCAGACAGTTTCTCAGGCTTACGCACCAGAAGACGGATGTCTATCTCTTTCTGAACCAGGTATCTGGCTATTTGCCCGCCGATAAATCCGGTCGCTCCTGTTACCAGCCATTTACCCATGTCCGGTCAGCTCCATAGCAGCATCTACGATGGCGTCCCAGGTGAATTTATTCTTCGCCTCCTGTATCCCTTCATCAAAGCGTCCGGGACCTTCTCCAGAGAAGAAATCTTCGATAGCCGTGGCTAAGCTTTCAGCATTATCCGGTTCGCAGAGAACGCCGTTTACATCCGGCTGCACCATCTCCTTGAAACAACCCACGCGGGTGGCAATTACGGGGCGGTCCATGGCGAAGGCGTTGGCAAGTACGCCACTCCCTGTAGCCGATTTATAAGGCAGAATAACGCCATCACTGGCGCAGATACGCTCAGCGAGATCTTCATCTGAAAAGTAACCCGGTTCTATGATAACGCGATTTTGAAGACCATACTTTTCGATCAAGCTGCGATAACGAGCACCATCTTCCCAGAATTCACCTGCTACCCAGAGTTTCAGATCATTATATTGGGGACCTAACTCAGAAAAGGCTTCTATGGCAACGTCCAACCCCTTATAAGGCCTAATCAAGCCGAAGAAGAGGAGCATTCGCCCGCTGATTTTCAGCGATTTGCGGGCTTTTTCCCGTGATAGTCCTCTCTGCCCTACGAGTTCGTATATCGGATGTTCACGGCGAATTACCTTGGCTTGAGGGAACCAGTCCAACAGTTGGGATCGGTTATCCTCGCTATGAACAATATAACCATGACCGGGTCTCAATGCCCAGTGGATCAGCTTGGCATCAAACCGCCGCTGTTCGTGGGGTAGAACATTATGGCACAGGAAAATCACCGGGCAAATCGGCGCTAACGCCCTGGCTAACCAACCCAGATGGATCGCCCAGAAGGGTACCCACCAGGTAATGATGACACAATCCGGCTGGAAGTTTTTTATTTCTCTGAACGCCTTGATCCATGTCCCGGGGCGTCCATAGTGCAGGATTCTTAAAACTTCAGTTCCATCAGTGGGTATAGCGCTTCGTTCAAGTTGGCTCTTACCCGGAAAGAGCAGTGATGGATAAAGCTTCTTAAATCCTATCCCCAAGCAGTTGTGCCGTTCTTTTAATGCATTGAGAAGATAGGTACCGTAGCGCGCTATTCCGCCCCTTAATGGGAAAGTAGGACTAATGAAAACAATTTTCAAGGTAATATCTCAGTGCCGTCAGAGACTTTATTCCTGGTGTCCATTTGCAGTTCCAGGCGTTTCATTCTCAATATTGCATCTTCCATGAGCCGCCGGTTAGCTGAAATGAGATCAGCGACCAAGCCGATCATAAACAGCATAAAGCCGATAAAGAGCAGCACAGACATGAAGATCAGAGATTGGATGTGTCCGGTAGGCCCCTCTACACTGAGGAAGAAATACAGGAATCGCATTCCCAACAGCAGTCCCAAAGAGAATATCAAAGTGCCTAAGTAGAAGAATGCGCGCAGCGGTTCGTAAGTTACGAAGATGCGTAGTATGGTAGCAAGTGAACGTTTAATATAGATAGGCGTGCTGCGAAAAAGGCGCGATTCTCTGCGTCGTTCGTTGACTTCCACGGGTACATGATGAATGGCGAAATTCTTCTTACCCGCCTGGATTATGGTCTCCAGGGTGTAGGTAAAGATAGATATTACGTTTAAATTGAGAGCTGCCCGACGGTCATAAGCGCGAAACCCGGACGTCGCATCGGGGATTCTGGTCTGGCTGACGATGCGCATGACTGCCGATCCCAGCTTTTGCAGGAACTTCTTCAAAACGGAAAAATCCCCGATTGCGGAGATATTTCGCGTCCCTATCACCATGTTCGCTTTGCCATTTAAGATGGGTTCAATCAGGCGGGGAATGTCACTGCCTTTGTACTGGTTATCGGCGTCTGTGTTGACAATAATGTCAGCTCCCATCGCCAGGGCAATATCCAAGCCGGTCTTGAAAGCAGTGGCTAAACCATGTTTCTTGCGGAAACGGACAATACGATCAGCGCCGGAACGTTGGGCAACACCGGAAGTATCGTCAATGCTGCCGTCATCAATCACCAATATCTGGACTTCATCAACGCCGGGGATTTCGCGGGGGACGTCGGCGATTGTACCAGGGAGGTGCTCTTCTTCGTTCAAGCACGGGATCTGAACGACGAGTTTCATTTTTTAGGCTCTTTCGTCAATACCAATTAACCCAATAATTCTACTAATTGCGGATGCACGGTTAGTATGGGGGTAACCGCGCATCCGTTTGAAATCTACTGCCCGATAGGCGGCTCCAGCCAGGGTGGTTCGGATGGAGCTGGAGCGCCACCCGGATCGGTTAACTCCCAATAACCCATGTCGGGAGCGTCTCCGCTATATTCATCGGGCGGGATAAAGATCGATCCGGTGATCGCGGTAGTCCCGGAATCGATAGCTGGTGATAGTTCGGTTAAACTATATATGTTGTTAAATCTATCCGTAAAGTGCGGCATCTCGGATAGAGAATTATCATCGTTGTTGGTGGAGGGCCAGGCGCTCTGCAATTCGGGCAGATTGAAGGTGCCACCTCCGGCAATTTTCACGATCTTACCATCAGGATGGTAAGGGGTATAGTACAGGTTATGATCAATTGTATTACCGGTGTAACTATTGCCCATTTCATCGTCGCTGGCTAACATGGCGATGAACAGATCGGGATCGTCGCCTTCTGTGTATGGTATCAAATTTACTATTATGTTGTTCTTGGCAACGTTTCCTTCTGCAGCAGAATCGAAGTACAGAGGGCCTCTGTCAGCCTGATAGTACTGCTTTTCGTAGGGTATAGTATCCACTATGGTGCAATTGTAGATCACATTATCATCGCACATGCTGCAGATTCCATAACGACCGGAATTGTAGATCAGGCAACGCCTGATGATGATATCGTGTCCGGAACTCTGCAGGGATATGTTAGAGTCGCCGTTCTCCTCTCCCCAGCCGACTTCTACGGTATCCATGATCCCGTTATAGTAGAATACGCAGTCTTCGATCAATCCATACTCGATAGGGCAATCGATACCGGTTTCCACGTTCTCGTAGATATAGCTTCGTTTCAGATGGCCGGTATAGCCGGGCTGGTTCTGTATGTTTATCCCCTTGTTTTCGAAACTGGCAAATTGGCGGTCGCCGTTGTTATGAATCGCACAGTCTTCGATTTCTATGTGACCCTTAGCGGACAATATTATGCCGGAATTGCCGTCTCCACTACCGTTGATATTACCCGGCGGATTATGGTGGATATCACAGCCCAGCACTCTGAGGATACCGAAGTTGTTACTTCCGTAACCCATGTAGATGCCGCTGGCCTGACAACTGTCCATTTCCATGTTGATGAATTCAGTTACTACGTCAGGGTTATCTCCGGAAAGCCGGTAAGCATCAGCGCCGCTGCCGGTTATCCTGAAGTTCATATATCTATGGTTTATTCCGTAAGCTTGTCCACCAGCATTGGAATATACGCGTATTTTGCCTTGAAGGGTTACCTCTTCGATAGTTGTATCCTCTTCGTAGGCTCTTATGGTTACGAGATTGTCAGTAGTTCCGTTGACGACGTCTCCCCAGTCAAGCACTACATCTTCAATGTAAGTACCACCGCGCAACCAGATGGTATCCCCGGGTTCTACAATACTTCCCTGGTTCAACGCATAATTCAGCGTTTGCCAGGGGTTTGCTTGAGATCCGTTAGCACCGTTGCTGCCACTGTTCCAATCAACGTACCAATCAGCGGCTTGAACCGTTCCTGAGATCATGATCAGCGCTGCCAGTGCTGCCATCATCTTCTTCATCTGTAAATCTCCAAGTTAATTCACATCGTATTTTCGTCACCAGCAGATGCCCTGTACTTCAGCATCGGCTGGTTTCTCACTCATTCTGTCGAGTTCTATAACTTCCTTCCCGTTTAGATCAAATCCGTGTAGATCTATCGATTTCTGTCCAACTACCAGGATATCGGCAAAGGAAACTAATTCTCCTAAATCATCAACCATAAGCTTGTCTATGTGAGGGATTTCGCTCTCGATGAACTGCCGGTTGGCGCCGAATAAGGATGAAATCCTCACATTGGCGTCAAATATTTTTACGGGAAAACCCCTCCCAATCAAGTATTCCACCAGCGAAACCAGCGGGCTCTCTCGCAAATCATCAGTGCCGGATTTAAAGGCTAGACCCAGCATGCCTACTGACCTGCGTCCCCCCCGCGTTATCATCTTGATCGCTTCATTAAGATGCACCTTGTTGCTGGGTATTAAGGACTCAAGGACGGGGACTTCCTGGTCAACTGAACGCGCGTAGTAACTTAATGCTCGCACATCTTTCGGCAGGCAAGATCCTCCGAAGGCGAATCCCGGCTTCAAATAAGCCTTTGAGGTGTTTAATTTATCATCTTTACAGAATATATCCATCAGTAGGTGTGAATCAACGCCTGCTGATTTGCAGAGTCTGCCAACTTCGTTGGCAAAACATATCTTCAAGGCGTGGTATGAATTCGACGCATATTTGATCATCTCGGCGACTTCGATGGGGACTTTCAGAACCGGCGCATCTATGGCATCGTAAACCGGAGCGAAGAAATCCGCTGAGCGCTGATTTAACGCTCCTATAACAGTATAGGGGGGATTGTGAAAATCCCGAACGGAAGTTGCTTCGCGAAGGAATTCAGGATTTATGCACACCCCGAAGTCGGAACCGGCTACTTTCCCGGAACCCGCTTCTAATGCGGGTATGACTGTGTTTCTCATCGATTCAGGGAGCATGGTTGAACGATTAACCACTACGTGATACCCATTTCGTTTTGCCAGCGCTTCACCGATGGCGGTGGCACAACTTTCGACGTATTTTAGATTAAGGCTGCCGTTTTCATTCGACGGGGTCCCCACGCATATAAGGCTGATATCGGACGCCAGAATCGCTTCTTCAGTGGATTCGGTGGCAGAAAGCTGCCCACTCCCGACCGTCTCCCGGACAATATCACCGATTTCGTTTTCAATGATGGTGGACTTACCCTCATTTATAAGACGTACTTTTTCCGGATTGACGTCCACACCGATCACTTTATGTCCAAGTTTGGCGAAACAGGCGGCGGAAACACAGCCAACGTAGCCCAGGCCAAATACAGAAATGTTCATATTTATCTCCGACAGCCTCTGGTTAAAGGTTTTTTTCCGTATAAGCGTTGATACGCTCTATATTTCTATCCCAGTTATCAGCTCTCTCACGACGTAACTGGTCTATTTCATTCTTATAGTGGTCTGGGTTTTCCAGTAACTGGTTTACAGCCCCTGCGATGGCTGCGGGCGTATTATCTACAAACATCGTGCCTTTAGTGAAGCTCTCCCGTAAGATAAGCCAATCGGAAGTGATAATCGGTACTCCCCAGGACATAGCTTCATAAGCTCCTCTCTGCATCACGTCATCGTGCGTTACCAGTATAATAGCCGCATCCATCGCCCGGACTAAACCGACATATTCAGGTCTGGAAATGAAGTCCGTAAAGATGACATTTTCGGGGGCGCTGGAGATCAATTCCGGGGGAGCTTTTTTCAGTGCTCCTGTGACGTAAAACTTGACATGCGGGAGTTTTTGACATGCTTCCAATATTTCTTCTAAGGGTTCATCGGAAGCGAAAGTGCCTATTACCACCATGCTGGGATCATCTACCCTGTTGAAGGGTACGACCTCTTCTTCCCCGACGGTCAAAGCGCCCAAGATCTCTGCCTTTGCACCCCAGGATTCAACCAAATTGCAGTGGTTCTTGTTGGTCACAATGGAAAAAAGCGAATGCCGGTAGGCATATTTCATCAGTGGCAGCGCCCACTGCCACTCCTTCTTATTAAAGAGACCGGAATGCGAATCTATGACGTATTTCACTCGCATTATTCGCGACAGGAGAAAGAGTGTCAGCGGTAGAAACACTGGCTGATTCATCACGTAAACCAATTTCGGTTTTCGGGACAGGACGAAACCGATAGTATGAATTGTCATCAACAGATAGCGAAGAGCGATCTTCAATAAGTTGTTACCGCCAGCCAGATAGCCAAAATATACCGATACAGCGCCGAAGCTCTTAGCCAGAGTTTCACTGCGGCTGGAAAAGGGAAGCCAGGTGATGAAGACTCTTTCACCTGAAGGTTTCACAGCGCCCGGGCGGCTACCGCCAGTTTGTACCCGTTCGATCGGTTTTTCGAGAGTCGTTCGCTCCATAAGCTCAAAGGATAACTGATAGGAAATAGGAAGTAAGCCAGCTTTGGTACTTTCAAAGCAAGACGGTATAGATTCGCCGAAATGGGGTTACGCAGGAGATAATCCCATTGGGTCACTTCGAAATCGGCTTGCCGCAATTTTTCCGTCATACTTTCTATGGTGTAGTGATGGGCTACAGAAAATTTCTCCGCGTGTCCTGCCTTTTCTTCATCGGACATGCCGGGATATGAGAAGGAATCCACCGTCAGGGCAATTTTACCGCCGGTTTTGGTCACCCGGCGCAGTTCTTTTAGAGCACCGACGTCATCCTGAAAATGTTCCAGTACGCAGATTCCAATGGTATCATCGAAAGATTCATCCTTGAAAGGTAGATGATGGGCGTCGCTTCTGATGGCACCACTTAGACCGGGCGCTAACTTCTGTGCTTGAAGCAGACGCTTATCGTTCATATCGAAACCGATGATACTTTTCGCTTCAGGAATCATCTTAGCGGTCCAATAGCCATCACCGCAGGCAACGTCCAGAAGCAGTTCACTGCCTGTTAGTTTCAGATATTCCATTAAAAGGGCATACTCCAACTGACGGGAAACATTCAACCCGTTCAGAGGGATATGGCGCTCTTTACCGAAAAGATTTATCTCCATTAAGTCAATCCATCTCTACTTCAAGACGTTCTCCAGCCCATTTCCAGCGAACCGCGAAGCGCCCTTCCAGTTCGATATGTTGATCTTTCTGAACGATTTGAAGTTCAGGATCTCCCTGATCAACCCGGCAGAATATATTGACTATGTCAATTGGCTGCTTGAATTCTAACTTTTGTACTAACACCGGAGCGGGTTTATATTGACCCAATACAGGTGACACCCACCCCTGCCATTCCGGTTCCTTCACACCTTGAAGAACGTCTAACTGAACAGGGCAATTCGAATGGGCTGATTGTATGATGCTTTTATCTTCAAATTGCCAGATGATCCGTTCATTGCTCTCTGCGATCACCTTCCACCCTATTTCACCGTGAAAGTTGAGGTCAGCTAAATGCTTTCCTGTTCCTTCAAAATGGTCGATAACGATGAAGCAGAGTGGCATTTCATACAACCAGATTAGACTCCGGCGATGGATGACAGGATTACTTAACCTTGTGTATCCATCGTGCTCCGCAGTAAGGATTACTCCAAAGGACAGATCCTTCTTCTCGATCAGTTCAGCGTCAGCTCCTCTACCAAAAGTGAAACCGCCTGATACTTCAGAGCTGTTCTGTCCATCGATACGGACGGTATTATGCGCAGAAGTCGAACGCGCATAGGAACGGGCTCTATAATCCACGTAGCTGAAGGCGCCGGGATCCACGAGAAACCGGCAATCCGGCAGATGCACCGCGAAACTCAGGCTGTCCGCATGCCCGTGGTGGGATGCACCCGAAAGTCCAAAGGGACCTGCATCAAAGATCAGTTTGCTACCGTCCTGAGCTGAAAATATATGATAACCGCCAGCTTCCGATGAGGCGGATTCATCCGCTATTTTATCATCTATAAGAGAACTTACGTCACAGTCAGCCAGCAGAAATTCATATTCAAGGTCGTGTGGTTTCTGGCTGTCATCAGGACTCTGCAGGAATGTTCCCAGTTGGGCGAATGCCCGCGCTTCATTCTCTTCCCTGCTCGATCCTGCCATCCTATCGCTGTCGCCTAAAGAGAAGAATCCACCATCAGTTGCTTGCAGTCTGGAAGCCTGAAGAGCCATCTTTCGCAAGCGGTCAATATGTTCTTTAGAAAAACTCCCATCTCTCTTCTGCGCCAGCACCCACGCTTTGATAAAATTAGTACCGGTGATGAGATGATAGCTGGTGCATAGTTCAGCGTTCATGCCATCATTCAAAACCTGCAGACGCATAGTCTCTTCTAGGATCTCTGATCCCAGCTTTCGCCAATGGGATGAACGAAAATAATTATGCAGGCAATTCCCCGCGAAGTAGAGCGCTAAACCTTCATAAATCAGGTGATTGCCGGTGCGGGTACGATTTTTTTCCACCGACCAGGCAGCGCGCACGATGCTCTTTATCCCAGCCAGAAAAGCTTCATTTGAAAGATCATTCCCTACCAGGCTTACGGTTTCTAGCAGAATCAAGATGCGTATGGCTTCATCAACTGAATCCCAGTGCCGGTGTGTCAGGTGAATATTGTTCCAATCTATCAGTAACCGTTCAATGGATGAAGCATAGTCAGACCTTCCGGGTGATAAAATATGAGCTCGAACCAAAGGTCTTAAAAAATCCAGTCGGCAGAGCATGCGATGGGCATAGGGTTCTTCACACCATATATCAGCGCTTCCGTTAAACTGTATGGAGCGTTCGCCAAACCCCGGAATATCCGTGTAACCGGATATAGCTTTTTCAGCCTCTCGCATGATTGAATCATGTACAGCAGGGTATTTCTTAAGTATCCTCTCAGCTTCTTTGACATCGTAGATGAAACCGACTGCCCTGGTATTTTCTATCCAATTGCGTTCGCTGGTTGCTTTCAAAGATCGTTTCAGGTTAAGGACAAACCGCCTGATGAATATCCTCATCTTCCCCATAATTGCAGCGGAAATCTGTACCGGAGTTTTACCTGTAATTAAAAATGGCAAGGCGTCAGCTCCGTAAATGTAACTCATCAGGTACAGATGGGTTGCAATCGGGTAATATATCTCTGTAAAGAGTCATTAACTGTTTAGCGATCTCCGCCCAAGAAAAACGACCGGCATAGTCCCTGATGAACTGCCGATTCCAGTTGAAATCCAAAGATGATTCGATCTCTTCTGCTAATGCTTCCGGATTGATGTCCGGGGGAACAAGCTGACCCAGACCCGCATGCGACAACGCTTCCGGGACTCCACCAACCGAGGTTGCCAGTACCGGCGTACCGCAGGCGAGCGCTTCGAATATCACTGTGGGCCAACCTTCCCGTGAACTCACCAGACACATGAGAGATGCCTGGGCAAAGAAACTCGGGACGTCTTTACGTGGCACTAATCCTAAAAACTTGACTCTATCCTGCAGATCCAGTTTTTTCACTAAGTTTTCAAGTTCTTTTTTCGAGGGACCATCCCCACCAATTTCCAGATGGATATCTTCGCTGCAATATTGCAGTGCACGGATGAGAATGTCAACCCGCTTTACCGGTCTTAAATTTCCCAGCAGAACGATTTTTCGAGGGTCGCGATGGGAATCGTCCACATCGGAAAACTGTTGGGCTACAAAGCCGTTAGGGATCACCCGAACTTGTGACTTATCGGCGCCGAATTTGATCAGTTGGTCGCCCAAGAAATTACTCACAGGAACCAAAGCATCCGCCCGATGCAGCAGAGGATCCAAAAGCTTCAAGACGCCTTCGGATATGGAATGAACATCTGTACCGTGAGCAGTTATTACCAACGGCGTTTTTTGTTCTTCCAACCATTGCGCGCAAGCCAGACCATCCGGATAGATTGTATGAGCGTGCACCAAGTCGAACTTGCCCAAAGAGACGCTGCTTAATGCTTCACTCAGATTGCCGATCGTTTTTTCAGTGAATTTCTGTCTGAGTAATGCGGCTTTAAAAGGGACTTCCACCAATTTGATTTCAGGATAGCTGATCAATTCCGGCTTGGTTCGCTTACGGTACTTATCCATCCCTGAAATCACACTCAATACGCTGATTTCGGACCTTCTCACGGTCAAATCAATGGGAACGGCGACCGTAACGTCAACATGCTCCGTGAGAGCCGCTGCCTGGTCGGATACGAAGATCCCGTAATTAGACCAGCTTTCCCGTGGCCAGAGATGTGATACAATCAGGATCCGCAAAATAGTTCCTCAGTGATTAGAGATTGAAAGCGACAATTTATACTCGTTCCTTTCACTGCAACTGAGACTGCAAATAACTGGATTTCGATAGCGTATCAGGCATAACATGATCCAGTTTAAAAATTAAACTTAAAACTAAAATATACCTCGAATCTGGCCAACACGGTAGATAGCAGCAGCTATCGCCCAGAAAGTAAAAGGTAGAGGATAAAATATCCAGGAATCAATGTAAATTGCTGAAATTACATAAATTACAATAGTTCCACAAAACCCTAACGCCACTGATTCCCAAAACTTGTCGTCTATCAAGCGGAGGAAACGACGTGTAAATCTAAAGACTTGAAAATATAAAAGCAAAAATAAGACCAAACCGGTGTAACCCAATTCAATTACCGTTGTAGCGTAACCGGTAACATTCCTGAAAAGCGCCGGGTTTGAAGCAATTAATGAATTAGGATTCTCGGTAACGGTGGTCGGTGTAAGAATGCCAGGACCTCTCCCTATTAGCCTCTCTATCGAATTACGAAGTTCCTTTTCTGCGACTTCAAATGCCTGCAGCCTGCCCATACCCGAATCGGACTGTTTGATGCTATAATCATAGGCATACTGAGGGTTCAGTATCTCCTTGAAACTCTGCCCTCCCAGACCCGCTAAAGCCGCTCCCAAAAGTAAAAAGTACAGCGATAGGGCTGTTAGAATGCGATTGAATAACGATCCATGTTTCGACAGCGGCGCAACGATCAGCATATAGAAAACTGACATAGCTATAAGCATAACGCCAGCTCGAGCGGAAGACAGGTAGATCGGTACTAAAGTGAGTGCTGTTAGAACGGCAAGTTTGAGGTTTAGACCTTTTACAATAATGAATCCCATCAGCAGGCAGAAAGTCATCACCATCAGTACGGCGGTAAATCCTCCACATGAGAAAGCCAATAAACCACCGGACAGGTCAGCGCGGGTTCCGTAGGGTTTCGGCGCGATAGTCGAGTACCAGGTAAATTGGAGAACTGAAGCAATCACCTGGACGAATGCTATAATGATTATCCCTATAATAAGCTTACGCATCAGCTTTTCATCTGGTTCTGCCAATAAGATCAGAATGAAGAGAAAGGGGAAACCTATATGCCTTAGAAGACCCTTCAAAGAGGGATATACCCCGGATTCACCACCTGCGATGGAGAGAAAACCTAAGGCCACTATGGCAAACAGGATATAATTAATTGGCGTCCTAACTATTGTCAGACCTGAAGTAAAAAAGAGCTCTCTTACAAGAAGCATGATGATCAAGGCATATCCCATATTGATCAAGGGACCGGGAAGATCATAGAGCCAGATAATATAGGAGAGAAAATAGCTGGTGAACCCGATAAGTAACAGTGAGAATTCAAAGCGAGTCAGGACGGTAAAGAACACGATTGCAGCCATTACTAATAAAAGGTAATAATTGCTCGCGCCTGTTACCGCCTTAGAAACAAATATAGCAAATGGCAGCAGAAACAAAGTAATGATGGCTCGCCGGCCGATCACGGTATGACTTGTACCTTTCAGTATCATGCCAATTAGAATGTTTAGTTTAGGTTAATCTGAGCTTGCAGCACTTTATCGAAATAGTCGTGTAAGAATTTTGCCTGCATTTCCCAGGTTAAAATGGATTTTGCCTTGTGTCTGCCCGTTTCGCCCATCTCTTTGAATCGTTCCTTCTGTGAGATCGCCCTGCGAATCCCAACGGCGAACATTTCAGGGTTTGCTGAGGGGACGTAGAAGGCATCTTTATCGTCCGGAATAACAGCACGATGAGCGGGCATTTCAGTGAGTAATACAGGTTTTTCCATAGCCAAGTATTCCATCAGCTTCAAAGGGCTGGATACCCTCCACCAGGGATGATCCGGCAGTGGCACCGCACAGAGGTCAGCCATGGCAACCCAACGTGGAATTTCTGCATAGGGAACACCCGGCTTTAATATCACTTGTTCAAGTGATTTCTGCTTTATGACTGTTTCCAATTCCGACCAACGGTTTCCTCGCCCGACAATGATGATGCGCAGATCTGGCAAATCACGTAAATGTTCAGCGGCACCAGCAAGTTCGATAACGCCTCTGTTTTCGTTTACTGCGCCGTGATAGAACACCACAAATTTTCCTTCCAAGCCCAGCTCTTTGCGCAAACCGGAGGCATTCTGCGGTTTAAAGTGATCGACGTTCACACCGGACGTCCAAACTCCAATCTTAGATTCGGGGAAACCGAATTCGGCACAGATTTCATCTCGAAGCGGATTGGTGATGGTGGTTAATCCGTCAAAATGGCGTTGGGCATATTTCAACGAACCAGAATAAGCTCTGTAAGCTTTGCCGCTGTCTTCTCTGACGGGAACCGTTCTAACGTCATGCACTAACTTGCATTTCAGCAGTCCCACTTTCTTAAGTAGTATAACCAGATAAGTTAGTCTTGCTGACATCCAGTCAGTCAAAATGATGTCAGTCTTATATTTGAGGCATAAGAAAGGGAGAAGCAGCGTCACCAGTAACCAATATAATCTCTGCTTACCCAGAGGCACTGGAATGATTATAAAATAATCCGGTAAATCTGCGCTGGATTTCCCACCTAATATGGCGTGGCTTTTATCACCCCATTCGTTAAATACAGGTATAATGCCGTGCAATCTGGTATTACTCAGTGTATCAGTTGTGCCGGAATTTACCCAGAGAACGTTCATTGTTTCAGCAGATCGTGAAATAGTGCAAGATACTTAGGAAGTAACTGCTTAATATCATATTCTTGCCGTGAAAACTTCTGAGCTTTATCTCCGATTTCAGATCGCAGGGAGGCATCGTTCAGCAGGCATCTCACTTCATTTTCCATATCCTTTAGCGAAGAGACGCAAGAACCAAGTTTTTCGCGTGAAATGACACCGTCCGGATCGACGCCCAAACTAACTGTTGGAACTCCGTAAATCCAGGCTTGCTGAAAAGCGTTGGGAAATCCCTCGAACTCGCTGGTATTCACCAGAACTGACGCCTGGGAAATCCGCTTTTCCGCTTCAACAGGATCCATGGGACCTATGTAGCTGAATTTCTCTATTCTATCTTCGGCTTCCTTGATGTCTTTAAGGATTTGAGGACTTACACAGGAACCGATCATGATGAATTCAGCGTCAATGTCAGCACAATTTTCAGCTAATTGAATAAAAAGTTCAGGCCGCTTAAATGCCTTAATATTTGATATCCAGATAACCTGGAGTGGACCTTCCTGTTGCCTGGCTAAATCATCACGAATAACAACATGATTGGGAATAATCACGCCACTACAACGGTAGTGCCGTTTCAGTAACTCCAGTTGCTCAGACGTCTGTAGAATCCGGGCACTGGCGGTTAAAATCCCCTCATCTTCCAGATGGCGATTTAAGGGGCGGAATAAACTATCCTGAATACTGTTAGACTGGCTCTTCTGCCGCAGATCTTTATCGCGCACCACGTCCGCTTTGGATGCTGCAGCAAATATGAAAGGTTTACCCAGCTTTTTCGCATGTGCTGCACCCAATCCTGTGTAGGGATGTCTAATACGTTGATAGAAAATATCAGCACGGCTTTCATCCATAGCACGGCATAATAATCGCTTATTCTTCCAGGCACTCCTCTTCTTACGCATAGGCAAGGCAAAAACCTGCATTCCCGCAACACGTTCATGGGCAGGTTTATCGGATGTGCGTTCGCATATATAAGCAGTCTCCCAGTTGTCTTCACGCAGGGCTTCTGCCAGCATCTGTACCTGCCTCTCAGCACCACCGATATGATCTCCGTAAAAAGCTTGAAGAATAAACGCAATCTTAAGCATACTACTGCCAGCAATATTCTAATGGTGCAAGTGGAACCGAATAGGAAATTCTGCCCGTATTATCAACAGGATTGCGGACAATTGGCACTGTCTCCTCATCTACATTTAGATGATCTTCAAGTTGCAGATCACAATAGAAAGTAAGACCATCCAAAGATGGGCCAGGTAGAGCACCAAATGGTTCTAATTGCGTGGAAATAATGTGATTGGAACCTGTTGTGTTCAGGTTGAGTTGAAGACGCCTGCGCAATTCCACATAACGACACAGCCTCGAAGTTGTGGTCACCCAGATATCACCGTCGTAGGCATAATGGCTAAGTCTCTCTAAAGCTCTGTAGCTCTCCGGTGAAAAGGGTGTTTCCGCTGAAGGGCGTCCTTTACCAAGATGGACGTAAAGCAACATCGCTCCACCAATATCAACCAAGCGTCTTAAGTTTTTTGAGGTAATTAAATCAGGCAGAGAATCTGATCCATCTTTATCATAGTAACCGTAACGAAGCATCTGGTAGGCTTGCGTTCCGTCCCTCAATCTGACCGGAGAAATCAACTTATTGGCAACCTGCAGAGTTTTTGCGGCGCCTTCACCTCGAGCTTTATTCAATACGCCTTTAAGCAGACTTTTCCCCAAAAAGCCAGCTTCGTCCAGACAGTCCTGGGGATCTAAGGATCGTTCCTGACCTACCACTGACGTTAGTTCTTTTATCCAAATATAGCGAACACCTGCCTGGCGGGCAATATCAAAGTGATATTCCAGAACTTCGCTACGATCACCGCGCATGGAAACGTGTTCGGGCACGTCACCTAAGGAATCATTCCTGCCGATGTTTTGAAAGTTATGGATATCACCGTGGTTAGTCCAGACCGGTATCAGCAGGTTATACTTGTCCAGTTCTTCGAAAGCGCGCTGGGCATATTCTCTGAAAAATCCACCTTTCTGGGAGAAGTTACCCCAGGTGTGGATGGTATCCAGCAGACCGGATTTGACGCCTTCCCGCAAAACAGAAGCAGCGGACGAACGCCTTTTGGTGAGACCGTCAAAATAGGACAGCGTATCATCCTGTTGGGGATGAACTGTAAAGAAGTGGAAGGAATCACCTACTTCCAGGCCCAATCCTGGTCCGCAGGGCGTATCTTTGGTGCCATTTAAAACATCATGGATCGCTTTCAACTCCTGAAACGTACCTATACGATCGACGTCGTTGGCTATTGTAAGAGCGGCTCTATACGGATAAGGAAAGGGTCTAATATGCACTTTTTTAGGGTCGTTATCAGCCATATCACCGCCTTGCTTTATCACTTTCCTAATTCTCCCTAACTAAGCTTAAAGAAACCATAGTTTCTTACCAAGCGCTTTTTCCAAACCGCCGATTTCTTCAGGATCAAATGGATTTAACAGTTTATTTAGCACAACAAAGACAATTCCGCCAGCACAGGCAAGAAGGATAAGTAAAACCAACCCATCTGCATATTGACGTAGGATTTCAACCAGTCCCCAGGATAAAACCCCCGTAAGCGCCAGTTTGAAAATTGAAACCCAGGGAAAAGTGAGGGGAAGATACCTTCGCAGGAAGAAGAACATCAAACCGTTCTTAAGTACTGCTGAAGTTCCCGTCGCCCAAGCTGCGCCGATAGGTCCGTACATGGGGATTAAAATTATAGCGCTGATTATATTATATATCGCACCAATCTTCGACCAGAGTTGCACCTGAACCCTTTCAGTGGATTGCGCCATCCAGGCGATGGGCCAGGAAAAGCAGTTCAACGCTTCAAAAACACCGATTAGAGCAATAATATTCACCGCTTTTAAGTAACGCTCGTCAATCAGCTTAGTAATTTCATAACGAAGACCTACCAAAACCACCAGTACAGGAAGCGTTAGAAAGAGCGCTAACTTACAGAGCAGATTAAAGCGCCTCTGCAGAAAATCTTCAGTGGGATTTTCGGTAAACTGCCTGAAGAGAATCGTCGAAATAATGAGATGACCCACACGTAGTGGCGTCAAACCTATGAACATTTCAACGATACGTAGAGCGAAGGAGTAAATTCCTGCGGCGGCCGGATTTAAGTAGGAGCTAATCAGATAATTATCAATGCGGCGGCTCAGGATCATGCCGCCAATTTCATTCAAATAGCTGTACGCCCCGTACCGTTTGAACCGGCCGGTAAGTTGTCCCATTCCTTCGGTGTTTTCTTTGACGTTCTTCGGATATTTGATTCTGATGATGGTGTGAGTGAATAGAAGAGAACCTACTATAGCGGCGATAGAAAAACTCCAGAGGATACCGACTAAGCCGTATCCCATAGACAATGCCAGCAGGTACAAACAGGCTCTAATTGCTGAAACAATTACGCGGATTACGTTGCGGCGGCGTTGCAGGAGAAATGTATCGAGAACCGTTTGGGCGGTTTGATTGAGAATGGTAAATATGAGACCCAGACTGAAGATGGGATAAAGGTCTGCAAAATTGTCGGAATTTAGAAATTCACCGATATATTCTCTTCCGAAGAAACAGATCAGCGCACCGACGGTTCCCAGGAGGAACTTGGCTATCAATGCACGATAAACCCAGCGGTTAAGGTCTTTGAACATCCCCCTTTCGTATAATTCCGGTAGGAATCTCTCTATAAGTGAAGGAATGCCGAAAGAGAACATAACAGCAACTAAGCTTATCGTATCCTGAAAAAGGTTAAAAACACCGAACTCGAAAACCGGGAGTTTCCTTATGACATAAACAGTCACAAAAACAGTTACCAGCTTTTCAAAGAGCAGACCAATGTAGTTGTAAACAGTGCTGGCAAATCCTTTACGGACGTCCTCTTTGATCACTGAGCGCCGCTCCAGTAATTAATGAACCTTTTAAGACAGTATAAAAGGTCGCTATTTCCCATCGGAATTCTAAGATAAAAGGGAGTTAACCAGGTTATTAGATATGTCTATAAATCCATTCGGGGATATAGAACTTACGCTGATTCAGGACAACTCCTAAAAGTCGGGAATTAACTCGCCGGAGCTGTTTTTTTGCAGAAAGGACGACTTCCCAGCGAGTTACACCGGATCTCACAACCAAAACGATAGCTTCAACCTGCTTGGCAAGAGCAATGGTTTCAGCATATTGAGTAGTGGGTGCACTATCAATGATCACAACTTGAAACCGGCGGCTGCTTTCCTCTAATATCCCCTTCATGAGGAGGGAGCCCAATAAATCAGCAGGGTTTGCAGCAGGTTTCCCCGCAGTAATAACCCACAGATTCTTACGCGGGGCGGCTTTCAGCACCTGATCTAATTGGAGTTCTCCCGCGAGGAGTTCAGTAAGTCCCCTCTTACGGTCGAGATCAAACAGCGTGTGCATTCTGGGGCGCCTTAGATTTCCATCGATAATCAAGACACCACCCGTAATTGTCTCACCTGCATCGATAGGAAGACCTTCAAGGCGTTCCCGTGCCAGCAAACGTCCCCAGTTCGCCACTATGGTGGAACTCCCTTCGTGCCGAACAGAAGAAGTTAGTAATACCGTTTTGAAGGGATTTTCCGCTTTTACCGCTTCGATGTTTTCCTGCAGAACCTGCAAATCATTAGCCAAAAAGCCAGGCAATTTATCCGATAACGGATGTGCGCCCTCATCCGGGGATTCTTCGAGATCCAGAACGGTATCGGTATCCCCCTTCTTGTCAGCCCATTTAAATATATCTCTGTAAATGCTCACGATGTTTAGAAACTCCTGATTGATGCGAGGGTATCGAGATCTAAGTAACGTTGAACGTCTTCAGCGTTTTTAAACGAATGATCGAAGAAATCGATGAAGAACGCCAGTGAAATACCTGCGAAAATGCCGAAAAAAAGCACCATCATCAATTTTAATGGTCTGTTAGTCGCTACTGGATCGATGGGCACCACCGCCGGGCTGATGACCTTCACTCTGACTACCATTTCCTTTTTGGACTGTGAAAGTCTGGCCTCTTCACGCTGCTTAATTAAGACGGAATAGAGTTCTTCATTTTCGGTAATACCTCGTGAAAGCTTCTGTAATTCAAGCTCTTTACCGGAAAGGCTTCGAATTTCAGTTCTAATATTTGTAACACTGCGCCGTAGTATCGATTCTTCATTACTGAGGGCAGTAATGCTTGATTCCAGAACTGTAACGTATTCGATGATGCCATCATTTATACGGTTCGTTAAGGCTTTTATTTCAGCGTTCTTGTCTTGAACTTCCACGTATGAATCGGTGTATTTCTGGCGTAAATAATCCCTTTCGTATTCTAAAGTTCGCAGTTGATCTTTCAGTTCAAATATCCCTTTCGTACGCACGTTATCTTCACCCATATCTATAGCCGGGAGTTCGTCATACGAACCGTTATTGACAAGATTTCGCAGCGCCCGCAATCTGGATTCTTTAGAGATACGATCAAGCCGCACGGCGTCAGCGCGGTCTTCATAATCCGATAACCTGTTGAAAAGGAGTTGACCTTCGCGATCTGGCGAGTAGAGAGTGCCATCCTTTTGGAAATCTGCCCTCCTCTGCGTAAGGTCATTCAGCCTTTGAGCAGTTTCTTCCATCTGTCGATCCAGAAAGGCAATCGATTGATCGTCTGAGAATATGGTAAAACGGTAGTTGATATAATGCTCGACAATCACATTGACGACGTCAGCTGCCAGTTGGGGATCTGTGGACTTATAGCGCACCTTGATAATATTGGGATCCGGTGAGGGTGATATGGAGAGCCTCGAACTGACTTCGATAACGGCTTCCTGCATGGCAATTCCCCTCTCCAGTTGGGTTTTATAAATTGTTGTGTCAGCATACGAGTACAGTTTCAAGGCACGAATCACGCTTTCCAGCACAGGTCGTGAAGTCATTATTTCAGATTCCTGTGTATAACTGTAGCTCGCTTCACCGGTTCTGCCGGAACTTGAAACTCTCAGAAGGAGCGCTTTTTCGAGTTCGGGATCGCGTTCAAGCAGTAACTTTGATTGCGCCCTGTAGTAATCTGGTGTGCGCAATACTTTCATTGAACCTGCGGCAAGCGCCAACAACGCAACTACAGCAATAATCCAGAGACGCTTGAAGACTATAGTCATGAAATGCCGGAGCGAAGTAGTTCTGTCAGGGATGCTTGATTTTTCCATTTTCAATCAATTCAAGTATGATCTATGGCTCCTGATGGGAAAATATCTCTTTAAAGTATTCATAAGTAATTCTTAATCCTTCTTCGAAGGAAACTTGCGGTTTAAAACCGAATGTGTTACTTATTCGTTCTATATCAGCCTGAGAATGGGGCACGTCACCGGGTCGGGGTTGGTCGTACTGGCGCTTTACCTTATGCCCTATGAATTTCTCAACTTCCTCAACCATGCGGTTTAAAGTAATTCTATCCCCGCAAGCGAGGTTAAAGACCTCACCGGCTCCGGATTCACTCTGTGCAGCCAGGATATTAGCATTGACAACGTTAGTGATGTAGGTGAAATCTCGCGACTGTTCACCATCACCGAAGATAGTCAGGGTATCATCCCGCAGTGCGGCGCGTATGAATTTGGGTATAACCGCGGCGTATTGAGAATTTGGGTCCTGCTTGGGCCCGAAAACATTGAAGTAACGAAGGCACACGGTCTGAAGACCATATACTTTGTAATACACCTGGCAATAAGTCTCAGCAGCCAGCTTTGAGGCTGCGTACGGTGAAAGCGGTGCGAGTTTCATGGATTCTCGTTTAGGCAGTTCAGGGTTACTCCCGTAAATAGAAGAAGAAGATGCAAAAACGAGTCTCTTGACACCAACCGTGCGGCAAGCTTGCAGTAGATTAATGGTACCTTCGACACTAGACCGAAATGAAGAAACGGGATCAGCGATTGAGCGCGGCACTGAAGGCAGAGCTGCCTGGTGCAGCACATAATCAACTCCATTGAGCGCTTCTTCTAATCCCTCATAGTCAGCAATGTCATGCTCGAAGAGAGTATAGGAATTATTAAAAGGCACCAGATTTTCTCTCCTGCCAGTGCAGAAGTTATCGATTACCCGGACTTGGTGGTTTCGTTCAAGAAGTGTTTCAACCAGGTTGGAACCGATAAATCCAGCACCACCGGTTACCATATAAGTCGCCATTTATCCCTCGTTGTACTCTTCTTTATGGTTTCTTATCTTTTTCCATATAATGTATATGCCCCCGCCAGCTAAGATCATCAGGCAGAATTCGATGGGCAGACGATATCTCGTCTGAGCGAAAAACATCGAATAACCCAGCGCCTGGGATATTGCCAACAGCAGCGGCAAACTTATCAATTGCCAATGTGCAAGATTGAGTGCAATGCCCACCAACGCAAGAAGAAACACAGGACCATACGAAAAAATACTCACCCAATCAAGAAAATGGGATGTATAAGGATGATCAACGACCATCCGATCGTCTTCTTCGTGCACTTTCTGGCGATAGTCCATCCTGCTGGTTACGATACGATCGGGAATAAATTTCCAGAATCGGACGAATTCTCCAGCAGCGTTACCCATAAAACGACCAGGTTGGTCGAGAATCATGTTGAATCGCTCGCCCCCCCCATTATATCCCGCATTGGGATTACTTTCATCTGGTGATTTTATAATAGGAAGATGTTTCTCCAGACGAGGGTCAATGACTATAAGGCGACCATAATGTTGGTAACCGTAATAAGTCCACGGAACCAGCGTGATAACTACGACAACCAAAGCGATCAACCCGTAGATTAAGCCGCGGCTCTTTCCCAGACCACTCCAAAATATGAACCAGATCAAGAGAAAAGGTACAAACGCCAAACATACCGGAACAGCCAGTGAGGCTAAACCTAATAGAAATGCAGCGATGCCTGCAGATATAATAGACTTGTCCTGAACTGCAAGAACCAGGAAATATATTGTACAGATTAGTAAGAACGTCGTTAGCATCGTGGGATACAATAGACCCGTAATAAACACGTAATAGGGGTAAAATACGGATATCCAGGCAGAAATCGATGCAGGTTTTTTCCCTAACAGCTTATCAGCGATATAAAATATCAAAACACAACTATAGGCGCCCATAATTGCCTGGAATATGCGAATCAATAGGATGTGATGCCCAAATAATAAATACTGCAACGCTAAAAACAGGGGATAAAGAGGTGGTCTTTTAAATTCCGGATCGAAACCCTGCCCCTCAACTAAGTACTGTGCGGCTCGGTCATAGGCTTTGAAATCACTAAAATAAAAGCCTTCTTCCAGGAATGCGATATGGAGAATACGGAGTAAGAGAGCAGTTATGAAGATTAGAAGCGGTAAAGAAATTCTGGACCATATTTTCATGAGCTACTCAAAAAGTGGATGATTGCCTTAGTGGTTTAATTTGTAACTACTACATCTACATAACTTTACGAAGTAACTTACGATCAATTTTACGGTGCCCTGATACACAGGCTTTTATCAAAGCACGGTCACAAATAGCATTTATCAGTCTCGGAATTCCTTCGCTGAACTTGTAGATTTCTTCAAGTGCGCCATCCTCAAAAAGCCGTTTCCCTTGATAACCGGCTACTTTCAAGCGGTGCTCGACATAAGTTTCCATCTCATCCTGAGTCAAAGTTGTTAGATGAAAATGCAGGGAAACGCGCTGTTTGAACTGTTTCAGTTCGAGGGAATTCATAAGATGCAGTAACTCCGGCTGTCCAACCAACACTATCTGGATCAGTTTGCGTTTGGCAGTTTCGATATTGGATAGCAGGCGGATTTCTTCCAACTGCCAACTGCGCAGATTCTGTGCTTCATCAACTATTAATACGGCGTTACCTCCCTTTTGGTCCAATCTGATCAGGAATTCCTGCAAATTCAGCAGAAGTTCACTTTTGGACTTACCTGAGGCATCAAGACCATAATCTCGGAAAATAAACCGCAGCATATCTTTCAAGCTCATGTTGGAATGAACCAGAGAAGATATTCGATGGGAATCGTCAAGCCGTTCCAGCAGGGCGTTGATCACGGTGGTTTTGCCGATTCCGATTTCCCCGGTCAACACAACGAAACCCTTACGCATGCGGATGCCGTATATCAAATACGCCAGGGCATCCTGGTAGGATTCGCTGAAGTTCAGGAACTTGGGGTCCGGGGTGACGTTAAAGGGCTGTTCTTTGAAACCGAAAAAGTCTAAATACATCGGGGTTACCGTAATCTTAGCAAATTAAATTTATCTATTGGTTACTATTCACCTGTATTTAGTATTCTCTGGTAGTACATCCAGCGCACCGTAAGATCCAGCGGCATCAGAATTGCCGGAAGATAAGCATCCACAAAATCGTTAGCCTTGGAAATAAAATTTCGCGGTATATAAATTATGTCAAACTGCCTCACCGGCGGATCTCCCCTGAAGATGTCGCCATCCATCAAGTCATCCATATCCCAGCGTGCTGCTACCAACTCATTGCCATCCTGCCTGATTATCAGTACGCTGCCCATCTTTGCGTATTTAGTGGGACCACCTGCTAAGGCTACTGCCTGAAGAGCGGTCAACTGCCCGCGATAGGGCACGGCGCCGGGCCTGGGGACTTCGCCTAGAACATAGACTTCAGGTGATCCGAACTCTCTGACAAAAACGGTAATGTCCGGATCCTTTATGATGCGGGCATAACTCTCTGTGATCATACCCTTGACTTGATCCGGGGTTCTGCCCACAACAAGCAAATCACCGATACGTTGTAATGATACTCTACCATCCGGTCTGACGCGCACTATTTCATTAAATTGCTGGTTATTGAAAAACTTGATTTCTATCAGATCGTTAAAATCAATTAGATATTCAGGGAGTTCTTCCGACTGAGGTGGTATGTACTGGGGAAGCGGAATTCTGGCTATCTCTTCTATGGCTGGCGGCGTTCCTCCACCACAAGAACAAAGAAGAATCGTGAGCGATAGGATGGTTATAATTATTAGGATTTCAGCTTGCTTTCGCTTTAACACATTTATTACCTTCTATAGGAAATTCTTGCCTGCAAGAAATATTTACCGGTAAATTCCAAAAAATATAGTAAATATTATAAACAAAATCAAGTATTATTAACAGATATGAAGCCCGTTACAAAAATTACCCAATCAGAACAAGCGTTACGTGCCTACTGTGAAAAAACCGATTTCTCAGGTTGGGACCCCTGGGACGCTTTAGGTTCGCCTTTATTCAGGATATTCCCATTCAGCACCCGTTACCCGCGCTGGACAGGGAATCACTTAATTAAAATAAGTCCCTTGAACGTCAGGCGTATGATGGGCATCCGCAGAGATTGTTTCGCCAAAGGTTTAGCGCTCTTCATATCCGGGTATGTCTTACGTAATAAGAGAAAACCTGATCCTAAATTCAACGAGACCATATCGTTACTGAAAAAACGGTTGTTTGATAAGATCATACCAGGTTATGCAGGACCCTGCTGGGGTACCAATCTCCCCTACCAGACTCGCGCGTTTTACGTACCAGCTCAAACACCATCGCTGGTTCATACTGCGTTCGCAGTTGAAGCCATCCTGGATTTAAATGAAATGGAGCCTTCCCCCGAACTGATTGAAACTGTACAGGGCGCCTGTCAATTTGCACTAAATGATTTGACCATCCGGGAATTTCACGGTGGTTTATGTTTCAGCTACACTCCCAACGACCTCTCCCGTGTAATAAATGTTACCGCTTTAGCAGCCAGAATGCTGGCGCGTGTGGGTAGAAAGGTCAATGACGAGAGTTTATTAGAGAAAGCGCGAGGTGCGGCTGCTTACGTAATCTCAACGCAGGAAGAAGATGGTTCATGGCCCTACGGTGAGGATCCCGTACACAATTGGATCGACAATTATCACACGGGATTTGTACTGGAATCGTTGGAAGATTATTATCGTTATAGTGATGATCCGGTTGTTATACCGGCAATAGAAAAGGGACTCCAATACTATCGCAACCAACTCTTTGAACAGGATGGCGCTCCTAAGTTCTCTCCCGGATCGCTCTACCCCATTGACGGACACTGTTTAGCACAAGGGATACTTACTTTCTCACATTTGCATGACCGCACATCCGATGGATTGGAATTCGCCCAGAAAATTGCGCACTGGGGAATTGAAAACTTTCAGGATCGTTCCGGATATTATTATTTCCAAAAGCGTCGATACTGGCTCAACAAAATACCTCACATCCGCTGGGTTCAGGCATGGATGTTCTTAGGATTGAATAGACTTCTAAATCACCTCGAAGATAAATAGACCGTACCGCACCCATCTAATCCTCAACCGTTTCCAGATGACGGGCGATCTTAGCCTCAATATCCAACATGGAGACATCAGAACCGACATAGGAAGTTGTGCCCAACTTCATACCGTTAGCCATCTCATCCAAGCTCTTCAAAACTGCAGCAATGCGTTTTGATTCCTTAGCACAGGCTCGCTTTAACTTTCGCACCTGATCCTGATTATCAGCTTTCGTCGCCTGAGCGCGCCCGCTGATTATCGCCAGAGAATTGTTAATATAATGAGACATGGTTACCAGGAGCCGACCCATAGTCTCCAAACGTGCTAAAAAAGTCTCCTTTTCCCTTAATTCCCTCTCCATATTTTTCATTCTCAGGAGAGATCTCACTCGCACCAGAACCTCTTCAATGTGGAAAGGCTTGGTTACGTAGTCATCCGCGCCAGCTTCCAGCCCCTTGATGATATGATCAATTCCACCGTATGCTGTCAGCATTAAAACCGGCAACGTTTTCGTGCGGTCATCATTACGGAGCTTTTGACAAACTTCGTATCCATCCATATCAGGCATCTTTATGTCTAATACCAATAGATCGGGAGGATTAGCGGTGAGTTTGTCCAGCGCCGCCTTTCCATCTGCAGCTCCATCCACGGAATAACCAGCCCGTTCCAATTTGGTCAGGAGAACTTCTCGCACCATCGAATCATCATCGACCACAAGGACACGGCTGTTGTTATCTTCTATCATCGTATTTTCACTATCAACATTCATCAGATCAGAAGCTCTGCCCTATGTTCAGGTAAATGGTGATATGATCGGAATCGACGGGAGTAGCGATATCTATGGTGGCAACCACACTGGGTGGGAACACTGCCCGTAGACCCACACCCACTCCCTGCCGCAATCCCCACCAACCCAAGTCAGGTCTCCAGAGATCGCCAATCTCGGTGAAAAGTGCAAATCCCAATGAAAAAGTATTGTCAACACCCTCTTCAGCCTGGAAGAACCGACTTAAGGGACTGGGCAGATCGTGTATCACATCGTTGCGAAATTCGGTGCGCAGTAGATAGTAACCGTTTCCGTAATAGCGATTGAGAGGAAACCCGCGCAAGCTCAATGAACCGCCCATTTTGAATTGGCTCAAGTAGGGTACCTGATGGTGGATAACTCCACCGCGCAGGTTAAACGCTATCGCTGAATTTCTTTTTGATAGGGGTATGTATTTACGGAAATCAGCCTGGGTTCTGATTAGTTGATGGTTGTCGAACCCTGTATCTGATCTGCCGATATCTATCTGCCAGAGGAAATACGTTCCCCTGAAGCTGTTATAACGGTCATCACGGCGTTCCAAACCTGCCCGCAGTGAGAAGACGTATTCTTCCGCGTCGGTAAAAATGGAAGTAATGGGTGAAGGATAACCGTTATATCTGGAATCCAGAGAACCGTACTTGAATTGAGAACTGCGGTAAGCAGTCTCAAATCCATAGAAGATACCACCGTCACGGGGGAAATCGCATCGCATCCAGAGATCCACCCAGTACCTGGTATCTGTGGTTAGAACCTCTTGCTGAAAAGATTCATAGACAGAATAGGCATCCAGATCATACGCCTGGTAGAGAAGGTTGAAAGTCCATTCAGAATGATTTTCGGGAAGGAAGATGAGAAAATCACCTTGCCCCTGCCCTTCACCAAAATAGGAAAATCCTAAACTAACTCTTTCCTTATCGGCATTTTCGTTGATGAAAGCTATACTACCGACTAAACCGTAATCATCAGAATAGTATATACCCGGCAAGAGGAACCAGTTTGCCAGCGCAACATCAACCGTGATTGAAATTGCCACCAGGGCGCTTATAAAAAAAGCGGTGGACTTACAATAAATCGTCCTCATGTTGCGTTCGCAAGCAGTTCATGGTACTGTTCCGGGGTGTCGATATTCAGGATAACGCCGGGATCTGACACCTCCAATTCGATGACGTCCTCGGAGCGGGAATGCATTAAGTCCCGCATGTTCGCCTGGGGAGGCAGGTCAAGTATTGGCTGTATCCATTCGCTCCCGATTAAGACCGGATGACCTCCGCGCCGGTTATAACGCGGACGTACGGCTTTGGCAGGGTTGGTGTTCCAGGCGGTAATCACATTCTTTAGAGTCTCCACCTTCACAACCGGATGGTCAACCGGATGGAAGAAACAGCCTTCGTTTTCCGGTAATAGTCCTGAAAGTCCAACTTTCAAGCTGGACAGGGGTCCCAACTCAGGGCGGGAATTTATCATCACCTTATGTAATTGATCCTGTAACCCTGATTCTATGAGATCGACGTCCTTCCCTAAAACTACAATTATGGGCTGGCAGCTTAAGCTTGAGTAATCAGAAATTATTTTATCAAGAAAGCAATTGCCATTATATGGCAGCAGAGCTTTAGGTTGACCCATCCGTCTTGAATCACCAGCTGATAGAATTATGGAGGCGATCAATTTCTCTTCTTTCTTCCGAAAAGATGTATATTGGTCTCGATGCCTTCGTCTTTTATCTGCTTCACCAGTGAGTCAACATCAGCTAATGTAGTTTGCAGGGATATTGCTAATTGATCGTCGTTGAGCAACATGCCCAGGGTTCCGTCTTCACTCTGCAGTTTGGTGGCAATCTGGTCGAGCTTTGAGGTAATGGTATTTAACCGCAAGAAAAAAGTTTCCATTTCTGCTATCGCCTTTTCTATATCTTCACTGCGATTTTCCACGAGACCGCGAATCGCTCCTGACGATACCACTAAGTTGTCCATCACCTGAGTGAGTTTTCCTTCATTTATGGTTAAGAATTCTAAAGTTCTCTGCGACGATTCATCCAGGTTGTGGACGCTGGAAGCCAACGCTTCCTGGAGCCGGGGGTCACCTGCGGTTTTATTGATGTTTTGCAGGGTCGATTCGAGAACGTTCAGGAGCCGCTTTACATCCGCAACAAGGTCGCTGGAGCGCCGCATCAGTTCATTCATGTCGCCGCCGATTTCGCCTTGGAAAACGAAACCCTCTTCGGGTATGAGGGTGGAAACACCGGGGAAGATGTTGACAACTTTCCCACCCATCAGTTCAGGACTGGTGATCTCAAAATGGGCATCATCATAAAGCACGACACTTTCTTCCAATGCCATCCGCACGATGACAGCATCACGCTGCAGGATAAGATCCTTCACTTTGCCACGATGCACACCGTTGACTAACACCGGCACACCCTGATCCAAGCCGGAGATATCCTTGAAACGTACGTCCACCTCATACGTACCGGAAGTAAGGCGCACCTGCTTGCCCCAAATTATCGCTGCCAGCAGAATGAATATGGCAGTCAAGACGGTTATGCCTATCTTAAATTCAGAATGGGAATCTTTCATCGCTATGTTTCTATTTAAGATTGGATGATTTACGCTGATATCTATAAAAGTAACTCAGGGAAAGGAGAAAGTCAAGATAAAAGGGCTGATAAGATTAGCTCATATTAAAGATTCATAGTGTGCAAATTTCCTTCTATTCATAATCCTTATCAAGGTAACTGGATACCCGTTTCTTATTTGTCAAGGCACCTATCAAGCGGCGGTTGAAAGCTCTGGCGGGATGGTAACCATAGACCTTCAGGTGTAAATTCAACGCTATAACTTCGGCAATAACGGTGATGTTTTTACCGGGAAATATGGGCAGTTGCAGGTAGGGAATCTTCACACCGTGGAAATCCTTAAATTCTTCATCTAATCCCACTCGCTCGTAGTTTTCCTGGGAATCCCAATCCACCAGTTCGACCTGAACTTCAACGCGCTTTTGCAAACGTATGGCGCGCACACCGAAAACCTGCCAGACGTCTATGATGCCCACACCTCGTATTTCCATGAAATGCTTGAGCATTTCCGGGCCGGAACCTATTAAGATCCCCTCGGCTTTCTTGGTGATAATAACCACGTCATCAGCTACCAAACGGTGACCTCGTTCCACCAAATCAAGTGCTATTTCCGACTTGCCAATACCGGATCTGCCCGTTAATAGAAGCCCTGTTCCATAGACATCCACAAGTGATCCATGCATGGTCAGTTTCGGTGCAAATTTGTCATCTAAATAATCACTCAATAGATGAATAAAAACGGTTGTAGAATGAGAAGTGCTGAACACTGCCAACTTCTTATCGTTAGCTTCATCGATGAATACCTGCGGTATGGGATTAGAATCGGTAACGATCATGCAGGGGATATTGTGGGAAAAAACTTTCTGGTATTTTGCGCGCCTCTCTTCTTCGCTTAGGTTACGCAGATAAGTCATCTCAGTGTTACCTAAAATCTGGATACGGTCAAAGGTGAAGAGTTCCAGAAACCCAGCCAGAGCCAATCCCGGTCGGTGCAGGTGTTTTTGAGTGATCTTCCTCCGCAGACCTTCCCGGGTTGTGACTAATTCTAAGCGCAGACGGGTTTCATTCTCTTTAAAAAAAAGACCGACTTCAATAGTATCCATTTTTTGATTCCCCTTAACTTAAGGTGAAAGGGCGGGTAAATCCCGTAGGTGGTACCCGCCCTGTAATTCCATGTAAGCATACTAATTAACGCTTATACAGCTTGGCTTTGTACTTACGTAACTGTGATTCTAACTTGCCAACTGTTTTGGGGATTCCTTTATAAAAGTCATGGCTGTCCTCGTTTGCGGTCAGCTTCGTCCCGTTGACATTGAGTATAATTTCTGTGGATTTGCTACCCTTTTGCCAGCTAAGAACTATATCGCCAGAGGTTATATTGTCGAAGTACTTTTGCAATCTCATAACTTCTCCAGTAGCAAATTCCTGGAGTTTATCACTGGCTTTGAAATGTCTTGCAGAGACGTTGACTCGCATAATGGCTCCTTTCGAGGTTTTGTGTCTTGAAAATCATCGAATTTATGACCGCGGATGTGTTCGTTCAAATACCTCCTTTAGTTTAGTTCGACATACGTGAGTATATTTCTGAGTGATTGTTACCGATGAATGACCCAACAATTCCTGGATGGCGCGCAGGTCAGCGCCATTTTCCAAAAGATGGGTTGCGAAGCTATGCCGCAGGAGATGGGGATTATGACCGGGCGTGTCAGGAAGTTTTTTAAGGATAGAGGCGACTGATCTCTGCAGGTCGCGGACGTTCAAGGGTTTTCCATTTACACTTATAAGCAACCGCGAAGTAGTAACTTCCGATTTCCGCTCTGAAGCGGTCTGTCCCCTGACTTTAAGATATTCAGCCAAACAGTGCAAAGCTGCATCGCCAACTGGCAGAAAGCGTTCCTTGCCACCTTTCCCAAGAACATGCACTACCCGGCGCTCCCGATCGAAATCTTCCAGTTGTAGTATTGCCAATTCAGCGACCCGCAGACCGCAGCCGTACAGCAACTCTACGATCAACTTCGACCTGACTGCCAATTCACCATCGGTCGGAAGTGAATCGATGATCTGGTTTATGGATTTCTGATCGATGAAGCGGGGCAATTGTTTGCCGCGCTTAGGCAGTAGAATCCTGCTGGGTATTTCAATATTTAGATCGCCAGATTCGCTTAGAAATTTGCAGAAACTACGCAAGGCAGATAACTTTCTCGCCACGCTGCTGCGAACCAGTCCTTTTTTAAGAAGATAAGCCCCGAAATCCTTGATGGATTGCGGGCTTATAATGCCGGTTCTTTCGGTAGTATCTAAGAAATCGCTGTATTGCAGTAAATCACGTTGATAGGCTTGTATCGTATTTACCGATAAGGAGAGTTCGTTGATAAGGTAGTCTGAAAAGCTATCGATCCGTTGTCTCATACTATCCATTATACGCTCATAAGGCGCTTTCGGATTCCGTAACTTTCTCAATTTTTACTTTACACTGGGGACAGCCAAGTTGCTCATCATCGGAACTACCAATTTGGATCAAAAATGGATGTCCACAGTTGTCACAAGCGGTTGGTTCAGGTTTATAATTAATGCGGTACTTACATTTAGGATAGCGGTTGCAGGAATAAAATCGCCTGCCTTTTGAACTTCTCTCAACTAATTCACCATCACAATCTGGCTGCAGGCACTTCACACCGGTACCGATCGGTTCTAAATGACGGCATTTGGGGAAATTAGAGCAACCTAAAAAGCGACCGTATTTCCCCTCTTTTATCAGAAGTTCACCGCCGCATTCAGATTCAGGGCACTGTTTACCGGAGCTCTGAGGAGGTTCTAAGGGCTTGCTGTTCTTGCATTCCGGGAACCCACTGCAGGCTATAAAGCGTCCCCGTCTGCCCCATTTGATCACCATGGGCTTGCCGCATTTTTCGCAAGGCTGATCGGTAACCTCCTGGACCTTCTTCTTGATTTCGCTGCGCTTCCCTTCAGCTTCTTCCAGCGTCCGGGCGAAAGGTCCATAAAACTCACTAATGATCTTTACCCAGTTTGTCCCATCTTCAACCTGATCTAACTGTTTTTCCAGACGAGCGGTGAAACTAACTTCAAATACATCAGGAAACAGTTCCACCAAAATCTTATTAACGGTCTTGCCGAGATCCGTGGGTATTAATTTACGTTTTTCCCGTTTCGTATAGGTACGACCATGCAGTGTAGCAATGATCGTGGCGTAAGTGCTGGGACGACCTATACCCAGTTCATCCAGAGCCTTCACTAAAGTCGCTTCAGTGAACCGTGGCGGCGGCTGGGTAAAATGCTGCTTGGCTTTTAACTCGCTTAAATCCGTAGTGGAACCCTTCTTGAAAGTTGCGGGGAACAGCGGTAGAGTTTCTCCGTTACTATTTTCCAATGGGTAAACCTTTTGGAAACCGTCGAATATTCGCTTTGAACCTCGAGCGCGGAAAATCAGTTGATTCCCTTCAATCTCGATGGTGGTAACTTCCGAAATTGAATCAGTCATCTGCGAGGCAACAAAGCGCCGCCAGATCAGATCGTATAATTTCCAGGCTGCTGGTTCCAGAATGTCCTTTAAACTATCGGGTGTGTTAGATACGTCGGTCGGACGAACGGCTTCATGGGCGTCCTGCGTTCGTTTCTTCTGGGAATAGATTCTGGCTTTTTCCGGGAGGAATTCTGAACCCAACTGACCATTTATAAAGCTTCTAGCGGATTTTAAAGCTTCGGGGGCGACACGAGTTGAATCGGTTCGCATATAGGTGATAAGACCGGTGGTTTCTCCTCCGGAGAGTTCGACACCTTCGTACAACATCTGCGCCAGCGCCATGGTCCTCTTAGCCGTAAAATAGAGGCGGCGTGAAGCATCCTGCTGCAATGTGCTGGTGGTATAAGGAGCGTACGGTCTGCTCTTCTTGTTGCTCTTGTTAATTCCGGCTACTGCAAATTCGGAGGACTTGATAATATCCTGAATTGATTGCGCTGTTTCTCGATCAGGAAGCGCGACCTTTTTGCCTTTATACTTGACCAATTCAGCCCAGAAGGGGTCCACACCCTTAGCAGAAAACTGGGCGTGTATCGACCAGTATTCTTCAGGAACGAACGCCTCCATCTCAGCTTCCCGTTCACATATCAGACGTAGAGCAACTGATTGAACGCGGCCTGCGGAAAGATTCTTGGCTATGGTTTTCCACAGAAATGGGCTTACTTTGTACCCTACCAGTCTGTCCAGCACGCGCCGGGCAATCTGGGCATCGACTTTGTGATAGTCGATTTCACCAGACTCACTGATCGCTTTCCGAACGGAGTCGCGGGTGATTTCATAAAAGAGCGCTCGCTTAGGGTCAGGATGAGACTTGGCTATGATTTCAGCAACGTGAGCGGCGATTGCCTCGCCTTCGCGGTCGGGGTCGGTAGCGATGTAAACCCGGTCAGCTTTTTGGGCTAACTTGCGGATGGTATCTACGAATCCCTTCTTTCCGGAGATGAGACCGTAACTGGGCTTGAAATCGTGTAGAATGTCAACCCCTAAGTCCTTCCTGGGTAGATCTTTTATATGACCGGAGGAGGCTGTAACTTCGAATCCAGAGCCTAAGAACTTCTTGATCGTGCGAGCTTTTGAAGGTGATTCAACTACAATGAGGTTCATATATCTTGAAGACGGTGTCCAACATGAGTTTAATGATAGGTTTCACCTTTTTGAGAGAGATTCAAGCCTTTATACTTGTTCCCCCACATGTTGTTTTCTTCAAAAAGGATGGATTGTATTATGGGCTTTATTTCATCGACTGTGGCGGATTTGAGGTCCAGCATAGCGACGCGTTCTATCACCTCTTCAATATCCCTGGGGGAGATTAACTTCAGGTAACTGAGCTGCAACAAGAACCCGTATGATTCAGGCGTTATCAACCTCTGTTCTTGTGGATGAAGCACACGGTAGGATGAACCTGTCGCATCGTCGATATGAAGCGAATATGGAGGAGTTGCGTCTTCCCAGCCGAAACGATTATAAAGCCAGTAAAAAGCAGTATTTATTTCCTGTTCAGTATATCCTCTCTGAATTAAATCCTCACTTACCTGGTCCATGTGATCAAACTGCCATTTGTCATCACCGAATTCGTCCATAAGAAGGACCAGGATTTCCATTATTCTATTATACACGGGGGCCTCGTAGTTCTGCAAGCGTTATTTCTCCCCCCAATTTGTTCCCCTTATTTAATATAATAAAATTTTCTCCCTAAAGAAATACTTTTTTTTAATTCTCAACCGGTGAAGATCAGCCACCGTGACAATGCTTGTATTTTTTACCACTGCCACAGGGACAGGGATCGTTACGCCCGGGCGCTTTTCCCTTGCGAATAGGCTGCTGTTTGCCTGGTTCCTGACCTTGAGTTTGTGCACGAGCAGCAGGAGCTCGTACATCCTCCTGAGGAGTCTGGGCATGAGCATAAGCCATACCCGCCGCCTGCCGATGAACCGCAGTCATCTGTTCCTCGGTAACGCTTTCGGCAGGTTTGATTGAACTCAAGATTTTGCTCTGAAATATGCTGCGTAAAGCCTTCTCATTGACACGGTTGAGCATCTCTCCGAAGAGTTCGAAACCTTCACGTTTATATTCCACCAGTGGGTCTCGTTGACCGTAAGCGCGTAAACCCACTCCCTCTTTCATACGATCCATCTCGTATAAATGATCCTTCCATTCTTCATCTATGAACGCCAGGATCGTTCCCTGCAGGAAGTTAGGCAGCAGTTCAGAGTCAATCTCCCCTTTGCGTCTCTCGAAGCTATCCCGTCCTTCCTGCTTTATCCTATCCATTACTTCATCACGACCCAAAGACGTCCATTCTTCCGCATCGGATTGGAAGAAGATGCGGGCAATGCTCCCCAGGGACCTCTGCAGATCATCCAGATTCCATTCGTGCATGGGAGCATCTTCTTCGGTGTTATTCAGGAAGAGATCTTCAATCCATTCGTTCATCATCTCCAGAACTAGATCTTCGATGTCTTCACCGAACAGAACGCGGCGGCGACGTTCGTAAATCACCTCGCGCTGCCGGTTCATGACGTCATCATATTCCAGCAAATGTTTACGTATGGCGAAGTTCTGGGCTTCCACGCGTTTCTGGGCTTTCTCAATCGATTTGGTGATCATGGGATGGGTGATAACTTCACCCTCCTTGACACCCAATCTATCCATAATGCCGGCGATCCTTTCAGATCCGAAGAGACGCATCAGATCATCTTCCAGCGAGAGGAAAAACTTGCTGACACCGGGATCGCCCTGACGACCGGAACGGCCGCGAAGCTGGCGGTCTATACGTCTGGATTCGTGACGTTCAGTGCCCAGTATCTGCAATCCGCCAACTTCAACTACACCCTTTCCGAGTTTAATGTCAGTACCACGGCCAGCCATGTTTGTGGCTATCGTTACTGATCCTGGCTGCCCTGCCCTGGTGATGATCTCAGCTTCACGTGCGTGATGCTTGGCGTTTAAGACTTCATGCGGAATCTTGCGCCGTTTGAGCAGACGGGCTAAGGTTTCTGAAACTTCAACGTTGGTAGTACCTACTAAAATGGGTTGTTTATTGTGATAGCAGTCTTCTACTTCGCTTAGAATTGCCTCGTATTTTTCCTTTCTCGTCTTGTAGATAACATCATCGATGTCCTTGCGGATGACAGTCTGGTTGGTAGGCGCAACCACCACGTCAAGTTTGTATATGTCGTAGAATTCCTGCTCCTCGGTCTCAGCAGTACCGGTCATTCCAGCCAATTTATCGTAAAGGCGGAAATAGTTCTGCAGGGTTACCGTAGCAATGGTCTGGGTCTCCCGCTCTATCTTCACCCCTTCTTTGGCTTCGATAGCCTGGTGCAGACCATCGGAATAACGCCTGCCATACTGCAAACGACCGGTGAATTCATCCACAATAACGATGCGCGCGCCGTCTTCTATGACGTATTCAATATCGGATTCATAGAGCATGTGAGCTCGCAGAAGCTGACCGATATTGTGGTTTCTCTCACTGCGGTCTAAAAACAGGTCTTCGGCTTTCTGGCGCATCTCCAGTTTGGTTTCCTCATCCACTTCCAGATTATCGATGCGCACCTGTTCTTCAGCCATGTCAGGCAGTATAAACATGGAGGCATCCGACCGCGTGGAATGCGCTAATTCATCTCGACCCATCTCGGTCAAGTCAATGGTGTGATGATGCTCATCGATGACGAAATATAGTTGTTCATCAATTTCGGGCATGCGCTTATCGCGCAGGTAATCGTTTTCTACGCGCGTGCGCAGCTTTCTGGTGCCTGTTTCCTGCATGAGTTTAAGCAGGCGTTTATTTTTCGGAGCAGCGCGGTGAGCCAGCAGTATTTTTGTTCCGGCTTCGTATTCGGCATCGTTGGTCTCTTCAGCAAAGAGCTTTTCGGCATCCGCTATCAGTTTATTAGCCAGATCATTCTGCTTTCTGACCAATTTCTGGATGTGTCCTTTTAATTCATCGAACTTGTGGGTGCTGCGGGAAACGGGTCCGGATATAATCAGGGGGGTGCGCGCTTCGTCTATCAGGACGGAATCAACTTCGTCAACGATGGCGTAATGATGTTTGCGCTGTACGACGCCTTCTACGCTGACTGACATATTATCGCGCAGGTAATCGAAGCCGAATTCGTTATTGGTGCCGTAGGTTATGTCGGCTCGGTAAGCGGCATAGCGTTCGGCGTAGGGCATGTGCGCCAGGTTGATACCCACAGTCATTCCCAGCATTTCGTAGATTCCGCCCATCCATTCGGCGTCGCGTCTGGCTAAATAATCGTTGACGGTAATCAGGTGAGAGCCCTCGCCTTCCAGAGCATTCAGATAGAGCGGCATGGTGGCAACGAGCGTTTTTCCCTCACCTGTAGCCATCTCCGCGATTCTGCCCTGGTGTAGAACGACACCTCCTATCAACTGGACGTCGTAGGGGATCATATCCCAGGTAATTTTAGCTCCCCCCGCTTCCCAGGATTTGCCCACGAGCCGCTTGCAGGCGGACTTAACCGCAGCGAAGGCTTCCGGCAGGAGATCGTCAACGGTTTCACCGTCCTGCAGGCGGGATTTAAACTCATCCGTCTTGGCGCGCAGTTGGTCATCGTTCAAGGATTCGTACTCTTCAAAGAATCCGTTGATCTCACCTACTGCGTGCTGCAGCTTTTTGACTTCACGGTCGGATTTAGTTCCGAAGAATTTATTTAGGAAGTTGGGCATTTATTAAATTCTGGTAACCTGTTTGTAAGTTGGGACTTCACCTTATTTAGAGATTGTATTTTTTTGCGAAGTAGGAAAATGAACTATTCTTCTTAAGTGCCACTCTAATATTCCAGTGTTTTAAAATTTCACTCATGTAATCCACACGAGAATCGTATTTCGTTGGCATTAATTCCTTAAATTTCCCCTTCCCAATTTGGTCAGTATTATTAAAAGTTTCTATCCCTAATGATCTGCAACTATCATTACCTAATCCAGCTAAATACCAACCTTCTATTTCACGGATCACTACAATAATATTTTCGTCTTCTAAATCTGAATAAACTTTTCTTACTTCGCTCTTTTTAGCAGAAGGGCAAGGGGCGGAATTTATATCAGCAACGAGAAAATAATCAGCATTCTCTTCATTAGCTACTGATATTAATTTACACATTAATTTTTTATTTAGGTGTCTATACGTCCGAATACGAACTCTCGAATACCGTTGATCGAAAATCGGTTTTATTCTTTCTTTAAATAGACGAGCATCGTCATTTCCCTCTACCCACACCCAGAGATTTTTGTGTTGCATTTAGCCCTCCAATAGATCTAATATATACAAATCTTCTACGCCAATTTCATGCTTTAAAAATGTCTTTATTTCCTCTCTTTCATGAAGCCTTTTTATTTCAGAGAAACCGTCAGAATCCCTGGAGACAAATAATAGGTTCTCCAATCCTGCATGTCTCACAACTTCAGGATTGTGAGTAGTTACAATTATCTGTTTCTTCTCAGATGCGTCTTTCATCATTTCAATCATATTGGAAATTAATGCTGGATGCACATTTCTTTCCGGCTCTTCTATTATAATAAAATCCTTTTTCTCAAAATAAAGAGCAATAATCAGCGCTGTTAGATTTATTGTACCGTCTGAGATTAGCGATGCAGGAAGATATTGGTCCTTGAAGTACTTTTCTCTTAACTTAAATATATGAGATTTATCTGCAAATTTGCTTATACCAAGATCATCAATAAACGGCAAAAGATCTTGGATTAAGTTTAAGAACCTTCTTTTTTGTTCCTTATCCTTAATTATATTCTTGAGAACTAACGCTAAATTGCTGCCATCTTCTTCCAATTCCGCCTTACCAGTGATTGGTACAGCCTTTTTGGGGAGCTTTGGATCAAAATCATAAATTGCAGTATACTCAATAAAAAGCGCAAGAGGTGGTATAATATTATAGCTGAATCGATGCTCCCACATAAGTTCCCTTTCTTTAAATTCGTAGGTTTCAACGGATCGGGGTAACATCATATCAAGTTTGCTTTCGATGTCCTCCGTTCTAGGATCGAATGTAGAGAACACCCTTCTATTTCTTCTTGGTCCAAAGACTTCATTGATAAATTTTCCATTCCAAAGAGTTTTCCCTTTAGATATTTCATAAACCGTTTTAAAAGGTTTCTCAATCTCATACCATTCGCAGTTCTGCTCAAGTTTATCTTTGACGATAGTAAAACCCTCACCTTTCTTGTGAAATCGCATTGTAAATGTGTAGGCTGAATCAGTAAATTTCACAGCGGTATAACCACCATTGCTATCTTTATTAATATGGCTGAAAACACCATCAAATTGAATCTCAACCGATAAATCTCCTGTATTGCCTATTCTAATATTCCTTAAGTATTTGATACCTCCTTGCATAGATATAGCATTTTCAAGTCCAAAGTCCTTAATATCTCTTAAAAATTTAAAGGCCTGAATGAAATTTGATTTCCCTGACGCGTTTGCCCCTATTAGTACATTGAAGTTACCAAGGTCGACATCTATATCCTTAAAACTTCTAAAATTGTTGAACTTGATTTTATTCACTAACATTTTCTTCTCCGTCCTATTAGTGATTCATTGGAGATTTCTGTGGCTTCGACTTTCCCCTCACCCCCCTCTCCCCAACCTCTCCGCCAGAAGTGCCGGTAAACCGGCAGTGCGGATCTTGGTGGCGGCGGTTTCGATGTCATATTCCACCCGAATGAACTCCACCTCTTCGGTTTTGGTTTCATACAGGGCGAAGCAGAGGCGTGGATCTCCATCGCGGGGTTGCCCTACGCTGCCAATGTTTATGATGCGTTTTGGCTGGGTCTTGTCAACTGGGTCTCTTTCCATATAGATGCCAGGGCGGTGAGTGTGACCTATAAAGCAGTTGCTGCCCTTGATATTCGTAAATTGAACTTCAGCGTCGTAGGTTGTGAGCACATAATCAAACGACCCCGGATTTCCGGGGGTTCCATGCACTAAATGAAGGTCATCGAACAGTATCTCAAGTGGAAGAGTTTTAAGATAGTCCCTGTGGTCGTCGGATAATACGGATCGGGTCCAATGGATAGCCGTAAGCGCGTAATCGTTGAAATTATTTTCAGGCTGCAGGAGATTCGCAACAGCAGCGTCATGGTTTCCCATGATTACTCTGGATGTATGATTCCGAACCAGTTCGATACATTCACCTGGATCAGCACCATACCCGACTATATCACCCAGGCAGATCAGCTCATCCGGCTTAAATCGTTCAACCGCTTCTAATGCTGCAGTCAGAGCTTCCAAATTACTGTGAATGTCAGAAATAAGCGCTAACTTCAATCAACCACCCCGCGATGCTGTCTTTTTCCCCTGTTTCTCCTTAATGACTTTCGATTTGCTTTTAGGTTCACCTTCACTGTCGTGCCGATGCAGGACGGCATCTAAAATGCCGTTGATGAACTTATCGCTCTTTTCCGTGGAGTACTTTTTGGCGATTTCGATAGCTTCGTTGATAGTTACTTTGGGCGGAATATCATCGAAATGGAGAATTTCACAAATCGCCATGCGGAGGATGATTCTATCCAGAATAGCGATCCTTTCCAGCTCCCACTTGTCAGCATATTCGATGATAATTTTGTCTAACTGATCATGTCTTTCATCAGTTTTTTGGGCAACGTCAAGGGCAAAATTATACAGGGGAAGCCGTGCATTACGGGGTTGCCATTGGGCTCGGATCTGTTTTAGTGGATCACCGGAGATTTCCCGAGCATAAAGCACCTGCATTACCCATTCGCGTGCTTCCCTGCGAGTATTCATGATCTGTTTAAAGCTTAACGGTTATCTCTGTCAAAGATTTATTCTTCTATTTATACACGTAGGTTAACCAGCCGTATTTATCTTCCGCTTTACCTTCGATGATATCGAAGAAGCGTCGCTGCAGTTTTTCGGTAAGGGGACCGCGCTTACCAGAACCTATAGGAATTCTGTCAATGCTCTTGATAGGGCTGACTTCAGCAGCAGAACCGGTGAAGAAGACCTCATCTGCGATATACAGCAGTTCGCGGGGCACTAACTGTTCGATTACTTCGTAACCTATCTCTTCAGCCAGAGTGATAACACAATTCCGCGTGATTCCAGGCAGTACAGACGCTCCCAGCGGGGGCGTCAAAATTTTACCATTTTTGATGATGAATATATTTTCTCCGGAGCCTTCACTCACATATCCGTTGGCGTCCAGGGCGATGCCTTCGATATAGCCATCGACGGCAGCTTCCATCTTTATCAACTGAGAATTCATGTAGTTAGCTCCACACTTAGCCATAGCGGGAAAGGTATTGGGCGCGATGCGAGTCCAGGAAGATATGCGCACGTCCACACCCACATTGATGGCTTCTTCGCCTAAATATGTGCCCCAGCTCATGGTGCCGATGACGACCTCAATTGGGATACCGGTGGGATCGACGCCCAGAGTATTATAACCGCGAAAGGCTATGGGGCGCACATACGCGGACTTCATATTGTTTATCTTAACGGTTTCCTGGCAGGCGTCGAAAATCTCATCTCTCGTGAAGGGTATCTCCATGCGGTAGATCTTGGCAGAATCGAATAGCCTGTTGACATGATCCTTTAACCGAAAAGTGGCAGGGCCGTTTGCCGTATCATAACAGCGAAGACCTTCAAATACCGCAGAACCGTAGTGTATAACGTGTGACATAACGTGGATGTTGGCATCCTTCCAATCCACGAATTTGCCGCTAAACCAGATTTTTCCTTTTTCATCTTCAGGATTCACGTTTCCTCCGAAGTCTAAGGTTAGAACAACTAGTTCGATCCTATCGCCCATATAGAAAATGGGAATCAATCTGCAACCAAGCTCAAAACAAAAGCTGTCCTTAACTGATATCTGTAGTTATTTGGGTTTGATTATTGTTCTATTTACTTTTTATCCTGTAATTAATTAACGATTTGGCACCTTGTCGTAGTCCTTTGAAAATTTTACTCATTTCAGTATTATATGGGGAATTAGAACGGAATCGGATAATTACAATCCTTCTGTTTTCGTTGTATACCGGTGAAATCAGCATGGACTGACCTCTTTTCTTCCACAATCCAAAATGACCGCCACGACGAAACAGCAATTCACGTTCCTCAATAGTAGCCTTGTAAACCCATTCATGTAATCCCGCTTTGTTGATATCATCATTTTGGAAACCCTCCTTCCGCAATTCGGTAATTTTCCCCCTATGAGCTCTGAGAATATGAGGCAGGTACTCATCTTTTTCTTCGTCCTCATCAGTAACGAGGAATATCCGCTGAATGCAGGCTCCGCGCTGAGCGACCAATTTGTTCATGGTAAGGAACCGTCCATTCACTCCCAAGTTATCCGGATGCCAAAACTGTGGAGTTGATACGGTGATGTATTTATGACCTTGACTTAAAATTGCGAGATTCCTACACAATCCATTAATAATATCATCATAATCCCCAGTTAGATCATAAACTCCCTGCTGCATATTTTCCAATTTCTGCTGGAAGAGGCTAATTTCAGAGTAAGCCATCCAACAGAACAGGCCATTATTATGTTTCTTCAATGTATCCAATTCTTTGGGAATATTCTTTGTAATCTCGATTTGTTTTTTATCCCGATTTCTGACGTTTTTTGTCGTAAAGATATCTAAATCCTGTAGAATACCTTCAGCATGTGGTGTTCTGTGCAGGTTTTTATAGCGCAGGCATCTTGCAATAACGTCCACAACGCCCGAGTTTGCATTATATAGCTCAATGTTGATTCTCTTTATGTTACGGGTTATCTTTTCCTTCAATTTATCATGATCTTCTGTGGGTATAGGTGGAGGTTGCCCTGTAGCAAGATAATAAAAAATACCACCTAAGGAATAAATATCAGCTTCCACATACCATCTCATTTTTAGATTTCGGCGTTCAGGAGCAACATAATTATAATGATCACCACGCCTATCGCCAATTTCTGTAATAAAATCAATATCCTTCAGAATACCTTGACCAAAGTCAATGAAGACGATCTCTCCCTTATATACCATAATATTTGCCGGCCAGATATCAGCGTGAATCACTTCTCTCTGATGAATCTTCAGCAGCGCTTCAGTTAATTTTCTACACCATTCAAAGTATTCTTTCGCTGTTTTAATACCCCCCAAATTTTTAGGGAATATTTCATCAAGCTGTTCACCTTTTATATGGCGCTGCACTAGAAAATGCGCAGGATGTTTCTTATCACCGATGTCTAACTCTATAGCTCCATAATCCAGGATTTCTGCGGCACAGTCTAAGCCTTGAAGACGATAAAAACTGTTAAGCTCATTGGCAAATGAGTTCTGAATTTTTTGAAGCCAATCTATATTCTGTTGTATTGTGAATTTTGGAAATTCTATTTTGGGGATTTTGACAACGCATTTATATCCAATAGCTAACGAATCCCTAGAATTTACAACTTCTGCCAGATAGGTTTTACCTTTCCCACCTTCGCCTATGCTTTCTAGAATTTTATAATCTGCTTTCTGTCCTACAAGGGTTTTCGTTTTGGGGAAATCTTCTAACATGCTTATTTCTCCTTTTCGTGAAAGGATCAAGATTACTTAGTGTTCGATCCCTTTTTGAGAAATTTATGGCTTAGTTCAGCCTGACACTATTAATATTTATGATCTGGTTAGATCAATTAAATACAGGGTCTAAGTTGCCGGTATAGCACCGACAACTCCGTTTCTAATCTTCACAGAGAGTCAATCCAACCCTTTATCCGCTTCATTCCTTCTGCTATGCTCTCGATTGAAGTGGCATAGGAAAAGCGCAGGAAACCTTCCGCTTCCTGACCGAAGTCTATGCCCGGCGTGACCGCCACGCCGGCTTCATTCAACAAGCGGTGTGAAAGCCTCTCTGAATTTTCATCCAAGTGACGCGCATCTGTTAATATGTAGAATGCACCCTTCGGTTCAACCGGAACGTCAAACCCCATATCTCGCAAAGCACCTACGATAAAAACTCTGCGCTTATCGTATGTTTCGACCATCTTTTTAATCTCACCCTGCGGTCCCGTCAGAGCAGCAATCCCTGCTTTCTGAACGAACGAAGACGCACACAGGAACAGATTTTGATGGATGCGGCGCAACGGTTCGATGAAATTTTCAGGGCAGATGATCCAACCCAATCTCCAGCCAGTCATGGCGTAAAGCTTGGAAAATCCGGAAACTACGAACGCATCCGGTCGATATTCAAGAGCCGAATGTGATTTGACGCCGTATTCTATGCCATGATAGATCTCATCTGAGATGATATAGGGCACAGGCAGTTCGGCTAATTCTCTCCAATCATCATGATCCACCACTGCACCGGTGGGATTGGAAGGAGAATTTACCAGAAAAGCCTTAGCTCGATCCACATTTTTGCTCCAGCTTTCTCCAGGGTCAAGACGGAAACCATCCTGGGAACGCACCGGGAATGTGACAGGTTCACCGCCAATGTATCTAACGTCATTCGGATAGCAGGCGTAATGAGGATCGCACATCATGACGACATCACCTGGTTCCAATATCGCTGAAAAGATCAGCCAGAGCGCGGGGGAGGAACCTACCGTTACGATGAACCGATCAGGGTTGACTTCTACGCCGTACCTCGCCTCGTAAGTGTCCGCAAGCGCTTCACGCAGTTCAGCTATACCTTCCGCCGGTGTATAGGAAGTAAATCCGTTCTTTGCGGCCTGAAAAGCAGCTTCAATGATGTGTTGGGGCGTCTTGAAGTCCGGTTCACCTACCTCCATATGGATGATGTCGCGTCCCTGGGATTCCAAACGACGTGCTTCTGCCAAAAGCTGCATAGCCCTGAAAGGCGGCATAGCACGAGCCCTTGGGACCGGCTGTAAGTCTGTTACTTCATTCATACCGGATCATACACCCATATTGAAAGCATTGTTAACGCACCCTCGAAATAGCATCAATAGGGTTCACGGTCTATTCATCCTAACCGTGCATCTTTGCCCATTCAGCTAAGAGATTTGCAGCTATCACAACACGCTGAATTTCACTGGTACCTTCGTAGATTTCGGTGATCTTGGCGTCACGCATGAAGCGCTCCACCGGATATTCAGTTGAATAACCATACCCACCGTAAATCTGAACGGCTTCTTCAGCAGCCCACATGGCAGTTTCTGAACAGAAGACCTTCGCCATTGCCACTTCCTTGGTATAACGCTTTCCGGCGTCCTTCAGCAACGCTGATTGATGAAGTAGAAGCCTGGAAGCGTGAATTCTGGTCTCCATATCCGCCAATTTGAACTGTATTGCCTGGAAATCCTTCAAGAATTTCCCAAACTGCTGACGCTCATGGGCATACTGAAGTGAGGCATCCAGGGAACCTTGAGCAATGCCCAGCGCTTGAGCTGCAATTCCCATCCTGCCTGAATCCAAAGCTGTCATGGCGACTTTGAATCCATCACCTTCGGCACCTAAACGGTTAGCAACCGGCACTTTGCAGTCATCGAAGGTGAGTGCATGAGTATCGCTGCCACGGATGCCTAATTTATGTTCAGGAGGTTCCACGGTCAATCCAGGCGTACCCTGTTCGATAATCAGCGTTGACGTACCTTTCAAGCCTTGGGATTTGTCGGTCACCGCAGTAACGATGAAGATATCGCCGTTTTTACCGGAAGTAACAAAATGCTTCGAACCGTTTACGACGTAATTATCACCGTCAACCACTGCTGTGGTTTTTTGTGCCCCGGCATCTGAACCGGCACCCGGCTCTGTCAAACAGAATCCACCAAGTTTTTGTCCTGAAACCAGAGGCGCCAGGAACTTTTGTTTCTGCTCTTCAGTGCCGAACTTGTCTATAGGGTAAGCTGCCAGAGAGTTGGTGACGGAGATTATCACTCCGACAGAAGCGTCAACTCTGGATAGCTCCTCAATGGCGATGCAGTAGCTGATGGAGTCTAATCCAGCGCCGCCGTATTTCTCATCGAAGAATATGCCCCAGAAACCCAGTTCGCCGAGTTCGCGGAGTTGTTCCTCGGGGTAAATCATATCACGATCGCGTTCGGCTACGCCGGGCGCTAACCTCTCCTGAGCGAACTCTCGTGCCGTCTTGCGGATAAGTTCGTGTTCTTCTGTGTAAGCTAAGTCCATAAAGCGCTCTTTATTCTATGATATTACAGGGTTTCTTGCGATAATTTAAGTGGAGTAGTCATAGAAGCCTTTACCCGTCTTACGACCCAGGTTTCCTTCAGACACTATTTTCTCCAGTAATGGACAAGGGCGGTATTTTTCATCACCGAAACCGGCATATAGCACTTGCATAATTGATAGGCAGACGTCCAGACCGATCAGGTCAGCCAGTGTCAGCGGTCCCATCGGATGAGCCGTACCCAATTTCATGACGGTATCGATGGCTTCTTTCGTGCCGACTCCCTCTTGCAAGGTGAATATCGCTTCGTTGATCATAGGCATGAGGATACGATTGGCGATGAAACCGGGGGAATCGTTCGCTTTGGCCGGAGTTTTCCCCATCTTCCGGGCAAGTTTCTCGATGATTTCATAGGTTTCATCAGAGGTATCCGAACCGCAGACGATCTCCACCAACTGCATCATGGGGACAGGATTCATGAAGTGCATGCCTATTACTTTGTCAGCGCGCTTGGTAACTCCCGCAATCTCGGCGATAGAAATGGAAGAGGTATTGCTAGCCAGAATGGCGCCAGCTTTCGCTTCCTTGTCCAATCGCGCAAAGATCTTCTTTTTCAGATCTGCGTCCTCAAAAACCGCTTCCACGATCAGATCTGCGTCAGGGATAGCCTTCCAGTCTTTGGTGTATGTGATTCTCTTCAGGGCATCGTTCATGCGGTATTCCGGGATAGCTCGTTTTTGCACCTGACGACTCATGTTCTTCACGATAACTTGACCCGAATTATCCAGAGCTTCCTGATTCTCGTCGATTAAAGTAACCTCGAATCCAGCCTGCGAAGCGACATGAGTAATTCCGTTGCCCATTGTCCCAGCGCCAATTACGGCGATTTTCTTTATTTCTGCCATGCGTTCCTCCAGAGGCAATCTTTTTGTTATTGGTTATTTAAGTATAACTTGAGATTATTGAATAACTATGTCTAACCGTCATTGCGAGGGGCAAAGCCCCGAAGCAATCTTTTGGTTTATAAGTACTTAAGATTGCTTCGCCTTCGGCTCGTCACGTAGTGACTCCTATGGAGCAATGACCTTCCGGGACTTCTGTAACAATCTCAACTTAATTGATAGTATTTATTTGGTGAACGGGAAGATCCGTTCTGTCAAGTTTTACAACTTATCTCTCGACTATTGCCGTTACAGCTTCGCCGCCGCCGATGCAGAGCGCAGCAAGACCTCGCTTGGCTTTACGATCCTTCATGGCGTAAAGCAGCGTTACTAAGATGCGCGTTCCCGAAGCTCCAATGGGGTGACCTAAAGCTACCGCGCCACCCTTGACGTTGACCTTATCCGGATCCAATCCCAACAGTTGATTGTTGGCGACGGAAACGACCGAGAAAGCTTCGTTGATCTCGTAGAGATCAATATCATCGGTTGACAGCTTGGTCTTCTTTAAGAGTTTATTGATGGCGTCGGTTGGAGCTGTGGTGAACCATTCCGGATCCTTGCTTGCTGTCGCGTGTGCCACGAACTTCGCCAATGGCTTCAATCCCAAATCCTTCGCCTTTTCTGCTGACATCATGATCACTGCTGCGGCACCATCGTTAATTGATGATGCGTTTGCAGCCGTTACCGTACCATTTCTCATAAAGGCCGATCTAAGAGCAGTAAATTTGCTGACGTTGCCCTTTCCTGGTTCCTCATCCTCTTCAACAACCGTTACCAGTCCTTTGCGTCCGGGCACTTCCACGGGAACGATCTCAGCCTTGAATTTGCCATCAGCAATTGCCGCTTGAGCGCGTGTGTACGATTCTGTCGCGTAGGCATCCTGGTCTTCGCGAGTGATATTGAATTCCTTGGCACAGAGTTCAGCGGCACTGCCCATATGGAAATTGTTGTATATATCCCAGAGACCGTCGAAGATCATGCCATCGGTCAACTGGGCATGTCCCATACGAAAACCGGTACGACCATTCAGTGAATAAAACGGCACTAAACTCATGTTCTCCATACCACCAGCCACTACTATGTCAGCCTCTCCGCATTGAATTGACTGAGCAGCCAGCATGACTGATTTCAAACCCGATCCACAGACCTTGTTGATGGTCATGGCGCCAGCCGATCTGGGAATGCCTGCATAGATCATCGCCTGGCGAGCAGGCGCCTGACCGACTCCAGCGGCTAATACGCATCCCATGATAACTTCATCCACTTGTTCGGGATCCAGATGAGCACGTTCGAGCGCAGCTTTGATAGCCACAGCGCCTAACCGTGGCGCCGGCACAGTTGATAAACTACCCAGGAAACAGCCGATCGGTGTCCGCACAGCGCTGACAATAACTACATCTCTAAGGTTGGCCATAGTTCCTCCTTTTAGATATTTTATTTACTTATATGTGATTAGGCGTAAGGTTCAGCAATGAAACGTATCTCATCCCCATCGAAACGAACCCGTCCTGCTTTCACATGGGGAGAATGTTCGAAGATGAGGATATAATCCCCTTCTACTGCTTCTTTGAATAACTCTTCCTTGTAGGTGGCTGTATCAGCGGGAAAGAGATCGTATCCCATAACATAGGGCACTCTTATGTGCGATGAGGTGGGAATCAGATCGGCTAAGAACAGAGCTTTTTGCCCTTCGGCTTCGATTTCCACGATCGAATGGGAGCGCGTGTGCCCTCCCGTGACCCGCATACGGATTCCGGGAACAACTTCAGTATCACCGTCAATTAAGTGTATTTGTCCGCTCTCCTGTAGTGGTACGATATCATCGGGATTGTAACTCGCTTTGGTGCGCGGCCCCGGCGACATGGCGTCTTCATACTCAGCTTTCTGCATGACGTATTTAGCGTTGGGAAAGGCGGGGATGAAATCCCCCGCTTCGTTCCTCACGGTATTACCACCAATGTGGTCGAAATGCAGATGAGTGTTTATGACATAGTCCACGTTCTCCGGTTCCAACCCCAATCGATGCAGTTCTGCGGTGAGGTAGCGCGGTAATTCAATTTCATAGTGATCAAGTGAGCTGGGACCATATTTATCGCCCAGACCGGTATCTATGAGAATGGTGTGGTCCCCGGTCCTCACGAGGGTCGGATTGGAGGCTAACTTGATGCGGTTGCGATCATCAGCAGGTTCCAGCCTGTCCCAGACCTGTTTGGGAACCACGCCGAACATGGCACCGCCGTCTAATTTGAAGTAACCGTCGTGAAGGATATCGATTTTAAAACTTCCCAATTCCATGTTTTGCTTCTATCCTATAAGTTAATCTGTGAGTAGATTTTTAGCGATGACAATCCTCTGAATTTCGGACGTGCCTTCACCTATAGTAGTGAGTTTGGAATCCCTGAACATCCGTTCGACCGGATACTCTTTGGTGTATCCGTATCCACCGTGAATCTGTATAGCTTTGATGCAGGTTCGCACCGCCACTTCTGAAGCATACACCTTGCACATTGCCGACTGCTTGGAATAGCTCTTACCAGCATCCTTAAGACGAGAAGCGTGGTAAACCAGGTGCCTGGCAGCTTCTATTTCGGTTGCCATATCAGCCAGTTTGAATTGAGTTTCCTGCAAACTACCAATGGGACGCCCGAACTGTTCGCGCTCTTTACTATAGCGCAGAGCTTCATCAAAAGCCCCTTGAGCTATCCCCAACGCCATAGCGCCGATGCTGATTCGCCCGCTATCCAGGATGATCATGAACTGTTTGAAACCCTCGTTTTCCTCGCCAAGCAGATTCTCAGCAGGAATATGACAGTCTTCAAAGATCAGTTCGGTGGTATCGGATCCACGGATACCCATTTTGTGGATTTTCTCCCCGACGCTGAAGCCTGGAGTACCCCGTTCAATCACAAAAGCCGATATCCCTTTTAAACCTTTCGACTTATCCGTCATGGCAGTGTTGACGCTGGTCCAAGCAAGGCTGCCGTTGGTGATGAACATTTTAGTACCGTTAAGAACCCATTCATCCCCTTTGCGTATGGCGGTCGTCTCCGTACCACCGGCATCAGATCCTGCGTTCGGTTCGGTCAGCCCGAAGGATCCCAGTTCTTCCCCTGAACAGAGTTTGGGCAGATATTTCTGCTTCTGTTCTTCAGAACCGAAGAGATAGATGGGATTGGTACCTAAGGAAATATGAGCAGCCAGAGTGATACCGGTAGCGGCACAAACTCTGCTGATCTCTTCGACAGCTATAGCATAGCAGACCATATCCATCCCGGCGCCGCCGTACTCATCAGGAAAGCAAACACCCATCAGACCAAGTTCTCCCATACTGGTGAGAATATCCTGGTCGATGAATTCCTGTTCATCGAACTTGGCAGCGCGTGGTTTTAGTTCATTCTGAGCAAAATCGTACACAGTCTGTTGTAGGAGTTCTTGTTCTTCAGTCAGGAACATGTCTTGAACCTTTATTTTTTCTATTTTCGTATATAATGATCACTTGTGAACCAGCGCCTGGTTATCCATCTTATCCCTTCGGCGGCTAAGAGCATCAATCCAGGCTGCAGTGGTATTCGATATCGGGGAAGTACCAGCGTCAGGCTGAATACAACCGTGGTGACGAAAAAGAGTAAGTACCACAGAGAATAATCCTGCCAAGAAACACGCATCGCAAAAACACCTAACCCCGCCAGTATGAGCAGCCCTAACCAGGGCAGCCAATATAGAGGATGACCGGTCAGAGGGTGCGTGGGATCTACACTCCAGAAGTAAACCAGTCGTCGCAATGATAATCCTAAATACCGCAAAGGATCATCTTTGATATGCCGTAAGGCAAATTCCCGGTAAACCCCTTCGCGTTGTATTTCATTATTATGTAAACGCGAATCAACTGAACTTAAATACTCTGACGCCATACTCTTTTCAATGACCAGTTTATCGAAACCCCGAGGAGTGCCGGTAGCATGGGGATTTACACCTCGCCAGACGTTAAACCAGAAATTGGTTCGCACCGGTATGAATTTATCGAAAACGATGTAATTCCTAACCGTCCAAGGTGCGATAATTACGACGGTCAACGCCAGGGGAATCAGTGCTTTCAGCATCGTTTTCCCCTTTAATCCCTTCTTCAATCCAACCCAAACAATCAGTGCTATCGGCAATAACAGCGCTGATTCCTTGCACAACACTGCTAATCCACTTAAGATTCCTGCCAGAATGAGGTATTTGCTCTTACCCGACCATATATAGTTCGCACCACAGAGCACGAAGAGCACTTCGAATACCAGCAGCCAGGGTTCGGATACGAACTTCTGGGGGTGGAATATGGATTCCGGGTAAATTGCGCATATCGCTGCAGCCGTTACTCCGACGAATCCGGACGAAATACGAACGCCAATTAATCCCAACACCCAACATACTACACCACCCAAAATTGCTTGAATTACCGCCATACCTAATAAGTTGTGCCCAAACAGCGTATAGTAACCTGCCAGAATGTAAGGGTAAAGTGGCGCCATCCAACTGGTCAGAGCAAGCGGATATCTTCCCCAGAAATCGTATGAGAATCCATTACCGGCAATGATATTCTCGGCAATCCTACCAAATTCGAAGGCATTCTGTTCAATATCAGCAGAACGAATCCAGATAGCCAACAGCCTTAAGACAACTGCTATCAAGGCGATTATCAGGATCAAGCGCTTCAGGTTGCGTTGGGATGCAAATTCTGGTTCTTTCAAAAATCCGGACACTACCGTGAAAACTCCGCAATTTCTGTCGCTTTATCGATAGGCATTTTTAGATTGTCATCTCTTTAACATCACCCACTTCAAAATCCGCTTCGGTTACCTTGCGCACGTCATCAACAGATACACCGGGCGCTAATTCCCTCAAGACCAAGCCTTCAGGCCGCTTGACGTCGAACACACAGAGTTCTGAGATGATCATATCCACGACGCTGACTCCGGTCAAAGGCAAGGTGCATTTCTTCAGGATCTTAGGGCTGCCATCCTTGGCAGCATGCATCATGGTAATCACAACTTTTTTAGCGCCTGCCACCAGATCCATAGCGCCGCCCATTCCCTTGACCATAGCTCCGGGAATCATCCAGTTTGCCAGGTCACCATTGTGCGCCACCTGCATGGCGCCCAAAATGGTCAGATCCACATGACCGCCGCGGATCATAGCGAATGATATCGCTGATGAGAAGTACGACGCTCCGGGGAGTTCGGTGATGGTCTGCTTACCGGCGTTGATAAGATCGGCGTCCTCTTCACCTTCAAAGGGAAAGGGACCATAACCCATCATACCGTTCTCAGTCTGCATGAAGACGTCCATCCCTTCCGGGATGTAATTGGAAACCAAGGTGGGCATGCCGATGCCTAAATTTACGTAGAACCCATCCTGCAGTTCTTGTGCAGCACGATGGATGATTATATCACGAGGTTTTAATTCTGCCATGAGAATTCTCCGTTAAATACGCTTAAGTTATGCTTTAGGACGTACGGTACGCTGTTCGATGCGCTTTTCGTAATTCTTGCCTTCAAAAATGTACTGTACAGTGATGCCAGGGGTGACGATCGCTTCCGGATCCAGTTCTCCCGGTTCCACCAGATGTTCGACTTCGGCGATGGTAATTTCACCGGCGGTAGCCATCATGGGATTGAAATTACGTGCGGTCTTGCGATAGACCAGATTTCCAAAATGGTCGCCTTTATAGGCTTTGACAAAAGCCAGCCTTGCCTTTAGCCAGCGTTCCATGAGGTAGGTTTTTCCATCGAATTCCTTGGCCTCTTTGCCTTCGGCAATGGGCGTACCTACACCTGTGGGAGTGTAGAAAGCGGGAATTCCCGCGCCACCAGCTCGCAGGCGTTCAGCAAACGTCCCCTGGGGTACGAATTCTACCTCCAGTTCACCATCCAAAAATTGTCTCTCGAAGATGGCGTTTTCACCTACATAGGTGGATACCATCTTTTTGATCTGGCGCGTGTCCAGAAGCCGGCCCAGGCCGAAATCGTCCACACCGGCATTATTGGATATACAAGTGATACCTGTAACGCCGCTGGCGCGCAATGCTTCGATCAGATTTTCCGGTATTCCGCATAACCCGAAACCACCCAGCATGATGCGGTCGCCATCCTTGACTCCAACCAGTTTCAGGGCTTCTTCAGCAGAGGATAAAACCTTGTTCATTCAGCCTCCAAGTTTTTATTTCTATTATGATTATCAGCTTTATTTTGTAATACAAATTATGTAAACAGAATTAAACCCAACACAATCAACGGCAATACTAAAAACATCAAAGCAGCAGTATAACCGATTATCTGGCTTGCTTTTAAGCCGGTGATGCCCAGCAATGGCAACGCCCAGAAGGGCTGCAGCATGTTGGTCCACTGATCGCCGTAAGCTAAAGAAATCACAGTATCGGCGGAAGTAACGCCCAACTGTTGGGCAGCGTTTATGAGAATAGGTCCCTGCACAGCCCATTGTCCTCCGCCGGAAGGAACGAATAGATTAACTAGACCAGCGGAGATGAAAGCAAACACAGGGAATGTCACCGAATTTGATATATTAACAAGAGCATTGGAAAAAACTTCTACGAGACCTGATTGGCGCATCATTCCCATAATACCGGCGTAAAAGGGAAATTGCAGGATGATGCCCGATGTGCCTTTGACCGCCTGATTGACTGCTTTCACATATTTTACCGGGCGTAGAAAGAAAAGAAATCCTAAGAACAGAAATAACAGGTTCATGCTGTTCAGGTTCAGCCCAGAAAGCCCTTCACGTGCAAAATAGAAGATCAGGTAACCAAGGGCAAGAACACAGACTACAACAGTAAGAGTGCTACTATCTTCCAGCTTTTTCGCCGGAGTCTTCTTATCAGCGGGTGAATCTGCAACAGGTTGAGCTTGCACAACTTCACCGGTAAACTCCTGCCATTCGTCTTTCTTGCGGGGAAGCATTCCCCGAAGAAAGAGGGGAACTGCGATCAAGAGCGCTATGACAAGAATGACGTTTAAGTGTCCGAAAATCGTCGTACTCACCGGTATGACGCCGGTTAGATCAGACAGGAAATGGTCGCTTGTTGCCACAGTCAGAGGAGCTGATCCCGACAAACCACCGTGCCATATCAGCAGTCCGGTATAACCCGCGGCACCTATTAAGGGATAATGATGTGCTATTCCCCGTAGCTTTAGTGATTTCGCCGTTTCCCGCGCCAGCAAAGCACCGACAATCAGACCCAGTCCCCAGTTAATTAAGGCAGCCATCATGGCAGAAAGGCTGACTAAAAGCACTGCGCTTTTAGTATCTCTGGGTATACCTGCCATCATCGTGATCAACCTTTTAACCGGTGGAGATTGCGCTAATACACCGCCGGTTACCAGAATCAGAACCATCTGCATGCCGAAGGTCAACAGATCCCAGAAGCCGCCCATCCAGTGATTCGCCATATCAAACGGTGAACTGGGCGTGAAGATGACTCCCAAAATCATGGTCAATAGAGTCAGCAGTAGTGCAAAGATGAACGGATCGGGAACGAAACGCGCGGATATTCTGCTTGCTACTTCACCGATTCTGGCAATCATATCCGAATTCCTGGTACAACGATTGCCCTCTGATCGTCAATTTTTCAAAGAACGTTGTCTGCGATATATTCATATTAAAACGACTCAGTCCGCTACGGAATCACTCTCCTTACTAACTGGACTTTTGGTCTGCTTTGCCGCTCCTATCAATGAATACCATACCAGTTCCAGGTAGTGCACAACACTTACGTCAAGAGCAAGTTCAGCGGCTTCAGTACGCAGGTTCCAGAGACAACCCGGTGAACCCACGACAAAGGTCTTCCCACCAGACGATTGCATGAAATCAAGTTTGCGCCGGGCGATTGCCTTCGATTCAGATGGAAATATGACGGAATACGACCCGCCAAAACCGCAGCAGAGTTCATTGCGAGGGCTTTCCACCTGTTTTAATTCAGGTATATACGACAGCAGTTTCCGGGGCACATCTGCTTTGTGTTGCAGGTGGTTCAGATGACAGGAATCGTGCACTGAAACAACATTCTCAACAGGTTTAAAGCCGACGTCAGACCTTTTAGAAAATACCTGCAGAAGAAACTCGCCGAAATCTTTCACCTTTTTCCTGAATTCCCGGTGTTCGCTATGACCAATTGACCCAGGCGGGAAGAGTATATCATATTCATGGCGAAAGGCGCCGCCGCAGGTTGCATCCGGAGATATGACGGCATCCACTTCCATGTGAGAATATACTTCCAGGTTCTTCTGCGCCAGTTTTCTGCCGGTATCCATATCACCATTGTTGAATGCCGGAGCGCCACAACAGACTCTATCCTGAGGAGTTATCACCTCATAACCCAAATGTGCCAGTATCTCCGCCGCTTTCAAGCCTATGTGAGGAAACACTTCCGTCAGCATACAACCCGGAAAGAACGCTATTCTGCCCACCTGTTTGCCACGCGGTTCCAGCACTTCCGGTAGAATCCGGTCCAAACGGTTCTGGGACGGCCGGGGGAAGCGCATTCCTTTCAGTTTAATAGTGGTGTCGCCACCCGGCAGCTTCGCACCAACCTTGAGTGCTGTCTTCCACAGACTGGAATTGGTCAAGAACTGCTTTAGAAAGAGCGATTTTAATAACGGTATTCCCGCCTCATCTGCAATCGTCTGCCTGCCGGAAATCCATATTTTCTCCGTGCTGACGCCAGCAGGACAGGCATCCTGGCAGGCATAGCACAACAGGCATCTGTTGAATACGTCCGCCGTTTCCGGTGCAGATTCGAGTTTCGCATCCAGGACGGCTCGCAGCAGATTGATCTTACCGCGCGGGCTTTCGGCTTCTCTGAAGGTGAGCGCGAAGACCGGACAAACGTCTTTGCACAGACCGCAGGAAGTACATTTCTCGATCTGCTCCAGTGCAGTCTGGGCATGCGTTGAAAGTTCCATTTCCGGAGCCATCAGGGGAACTTTGCAGTCCCGGGGGATGAACCCCCGGAACTACTATTTTTATGGACGTTTAAGCTGGAACGAAGTAAACGTCAGTGGGATTCAATTTGCAGTTTCTACGGAATTGAGCTCTGATTTTCATTCCGATCCAGTCTAAACTGGCGTCTGCAGGATCCACATCTACCAACCTCGCTAAGAAGAGGGTATCCACATCGGGCCATTCCACCATTATCAGAATGAATGGTGTTTCGGGCAGGAATGCTTCACTACCGAAATGGCATACTGTGAAACAGTGGACATACCCTTCACGCGGCAGTTCAACCCAATCGCATTCGGTACCGCAGTACATGCAATGTAAGCGTGGCGTACCGTAAGAATACCCACATTTTGGACATTTGGTACTCAACAGCTTCCCCGCCGTTAAACCAGCGAAGAAGGGTGAATCCTGACCGTAACTGTGCAGGTAGTCTATTTGATAGGGCTGCTTGATGTAGATTGGGGACATCTCTTTTAGGTGTTCCAAATTCTCGGGGAAAGGAACCTTGAAGACTGTCGTCCCATCATCGGTTTCGGGCAGCTTGAAGTACTTTTTCTTTTCAGCCATGATTAAAATCCTTTCTCGAGAATAGAAACTGTTACATAGGTTCCGGTGCCAGCGTGACTGTGGATGGCGCCGCGATTGCAGTCTTTGATCTGGAGGGTCTTATCACCGAAGTGCTTGTCGATGGTTCCCTGGCACTGCCAGTGCCCAAAGACCGCTTGCATCAAACCGGTTGCGCCAACTGGATGCCCGCAGGCTATCAATCCACCGGATGGATTAACGGGGATTTTGCCCTGTTCAGGCAATTTGTAACCGTAGTCTAAACCCGGCATAAAGGGCGCTCCACTCTCCACAAAGCCGCCACCTTCACCATATTTGCAGAGACCCATGTCCTCGTAAGTCTGTATTTCTGAAGATGTATATGCATCATGCAGTTCAATGAAGTCCAATTCATTTATGGGATCGGCAATACCAGCCATTTTATATGCTTCTATGCTGGCATTACGCCCGGAACGGAATGAGTGCACGCCGGGATACTTCAGATTTTTGTAATCCTCGGCATTCTCATGAGGCAGCAGTGGAACCTTACCGTGCGGCCGATCTGCCATACGCATGGCGTCCATACCACCGCCAACTCCGACAACCTTGGTCGGTTTTATGGTGTTACCCGTGGCTTTTTCCAGCTTTTTCATGCCTTCTTCACTGGCAAAAAGTACCGCTGCCGCTCCGTCACTCATGGTACAGATATCGAGCATCGTCAGGGGCCAGGCTACCATTTCGGAATTCCTGACGTCTTCGATGTTGATCTTCATGCGCTTCTGAGCATAAGGATTATAGAAGGCGTTGTTATGGTTCTTGACGGAAACCAACCCCAGTTGTTCTACAGTGGTGCCGTACTCCTTCATATGCCGTGTAACCATCATGGCATAATATCCGGAATAGAAACCACCGACCGGATAGTCGAAGCTTACATCTGAAGCTAAGGCGATGAATTCATTACCTTTCCAGGTATTCACGTGTGACATGGTCTCCCAGCCGTAGGTAAGGACAATGTCGAAACGCCCGGAGGCAACGGATTCCCAACCTGCCTGGAAGTTCAAACCACCGGTAGCGCCTCCGCCTTCGATGCGTTTGTTGTGCTTGGGACACAGACCCAGATAATCGGTGGTCATAGCGCCACCCATCAACTGCCTGCCAAAGTGATCTGAGAAATAAGAGGCTGTTGATCCTTCAATCAATTCCGCAGCCTGCTTGAACTCCAAACCGATATCCTGGAGTACATAGTCGTAAGCCTCTTTGACCATTGGTTGAAAAGTTCGATCGGGTCTGGCTTTGGCGAACTTTGACACGCCACCAGAAACTACAAAAACATCCCGCATGGACTCCTCCAATTGTTAGTTGTGCTGATTGTTGTATTGTCGATTATTTACTTTTCAGACTATCTTATATCCTTCGCGCATAATTGCAGGTTCACCTGATTCATCCATTCGTTCTCTTCGATATTGTAAACCATATCGACACCGTGCCCATGTTGGGCAACAGGAAGAAGGTGCCCCAGGTTAAAGCCTATCACATCGAAGACCAACCCACCGGAAGAGGGTTGCTTAACTTTGAACTTCAGGTGATTGGCACCTACGATTCTGGGAACACCAACGATATCCAGATCATAGCTGGCGAAATTAGGCTTCATATTCTTGGGACCAAAAGGAGCAAAATCCCTCAAAGTCTTCACTATTTCGGGTGATATTTCATCGAGATCAATTTCTGCATCGATCCCTAATTTCGGTATGAGATCTTCCGGAGAGATCATTTCTGCTGAAACCCGGTTGAACCGTTCCCTGAATTCCTCTATCCGATCTTCACGAATGGTCAGTCCCGCCGCATATTTATGTCCACCATACTGTTCTAAAAGATCAGAACATTCCCTGATGGCGCTGAAAAGATCAAACCCTGGTATGGACCGTGCTGATCCTTTGCCGATCCCGTCATCTATGGTGATCATCACTGTGGGACGATAATATTTTTCCACGATGCGGGAAGCAACAATACCGATTACTCCCGGATGCCATGCCTCTCTGGATAAGACGATTACGCTATCACGATCTGGATTATATTCCTCGGCGATTTTCTCCAGCGCCTCGTTTAGCGTGTGGTTGTCGATTTCCTTACGCTTTCTGTTTTCCTTTTCAAGCACGGAAGCTATATTCAGGGCGCGGTTATAATCACGGGTGATCAGCAACCGCACCGCTCTTTCGGCGGAACCAAGGCGACCTACTGCATTGATGCGCGGAGCCAGTCCAAAAACGATATTGCCGACCTGAATGTTGCCGCGTTTGAAATTTGCGGTGTCTATTAACGCCTTCAAACCCTCATTACCATTACGGTTGAGACGCTCTAACCCTTCTTTTACCAGTATGCGATTTTCATCAACCAGGGGGACGATATCTGCCGCCGACCCTATGGCAACCAGATCAAGATATCGTTCTAAGTAAGTGCCTTCTAAGTTCATCCGGCGCAGAACACCCTGAGCCAGTTTATAGGCTACACCAACGCCGGCAAGTTCACTGAAAGGGTAAGAACAATCTGCTCGCTTGGGATCTAAAACGGCTACAGCTTCTGGCAGGCTTGGACCGGGTTCGTGGTGATCGGATATTATGGTGTCAATGCCGAACTTTTTGGCGAGTTCAACTTCTGAGACCGAGGTAATGCCGCAATCAACCGAGATCATGAGGCTCACGCCCCGGCGCTTCGATTCCTCGATTCCCCCCATGGAGAGACCATAACCCTCTTGTTGACGGTCAGGAATGTAGTAACTTACCTGACCACCAAGATCCCGCAGAAATAAGTAGAGCATGGAAACAGAAGTGATGCCATCGACGTCATAATCCCCGTGGATGATGATCTTTTCCTGTTTCTGTAGAGCTTTGACAACTCGGTCAACTGCAGCATCCATATCTGCCAGAAGAAAAGGATCGTATAGATCTTCAGTCTTTCCTCCGAAGAAGAGACGCGCTGTTTCTGGGGTACCGATATCCCGATTGATCAGAACTTGCGCAATATGTTCCGGAATACTTAGTTGCTCAGCAAGATTTTGAACATAGTTTTGATCGGCCGGAGTCGCAACTTCCCATTTGGTTTGCATCTGGCTTTATTTATCTTAATATTAACTTTCATGTTATCAGGACGCCCGTTAAGTCGGTTTACGACGTCCCTTTACCTGTAAGTTCTTCAATTTCAGCAGGCTGGATGGACATACGTGCATCCAACGCCATGCATTTCTTGCGATCTGCGAAGGCCATGAAGGGATTCATATCCATTTCCTTGATGACGGGGAAATCACCGATCAGTTGCGATAGGCGCTGCAGAGTTTCCATCACCGCTTTTAAGTCAACACCCTTTTCACCGCGCACACCTTTTAGGAGTTTGATGCCTTTCAAATTCTCAAGCATCTCTTTGGCATCGAGATCGGTAATCGGGTGGATGCGGAAATTGACGTCCTTCAGAATTTCTACGTAAATGCCACCCAATCCGCACATTATAAGCGGTCCGAAGGATGGGTCGTACGTCATCCCCAGGATCAACTCCTTACCGCCTTTAACCATTTCCTGGATTAATATTTCATAGTCTTCTAATGGCGGGTCGAGTTTAGCTAAATTCTCCCGTAACTTCATGTAGCCGCGCACCAGTTCAGCCTCATCACGAAGATCGACAATGACCCCTCCGACGTCAGATTTGTGAACCACATCAGGTGAAATCACTTTTAGAACTACAGGATAATTCTTCTGTTCAGTGAAGCGGACTGCGTCTTCCAAGGACTTTACCAGTGTGAAGGGCGGCATGGGTATATTGTAAGCTGCCAGCACCCGGTTGACTTCCAGGTCCGTCAGCATTTCACGCCCGTCCCTCTGTACCTTCTTAAATATCTTTTCTGCAGTTTCTGGGCTGACGTCTTTAAAGGTAACAACTTTACCCTTCTTCCGCGTCTTAATTTTATGATATTTCTCCATGGCGGCAATGGCAATGGCAGCAGATTCCGGGTAAAGATAGGTAGGAAGCCCGGCTTTCTGTAGCTCTTCAATACCAGAAGCTTCATTCTTCCGTCCCATAAAGACGCACAGCACAGGCTTTTTCTTCTGAGTCTTGCTGGCTTTTATTATGGAACTGGCGATTCCGATGGCATCTATGTAAACGGGATGCACAAAGATAACTATAGCGGCATCCACTCCTTCATCTGCCAGCAGGATTTTCAGCGATTTGAAATAACCTTCTTCGTTGGCAGAGGCTATCATGTCTAACGGATTTGAAAAGCTCGCCTCGGTGGAAAGAAACTCACGCAGTTTGCTTACGGTATCTTTGCTGAATTTCGCCATCTCCAGCCCAACACTGACAGTGGCATCCGTTGCCATGATGCCTGGACCGCCGGCGTTTGTTAAAATCGCCACCCGTTTTCCTTTCGGAATGGGCTGGCGTGAAAAGGCTTGCGCCAGATCGAACAACTCTTCAACGGTATTGACACGTAACACACCGCACTGTTCGAATAGAGCGTGGGTCCCCACATCCATTCCTGCAAGTGCTCCGGTGTGAGAAGAAGCCGCTTTAGCTCCAGCCCGCGTTCTGCCTGACTTCACGCAGATAATCGGCTTTTTCTTGACGATCTCCCTTGCCAACTGGGTAAAAACACGAGGATTACCAAAGCTCTCCAGGTAGAGTAGTATAACTTTGGTTTGTTCATCCTGAGCCCAGTAGTGAACGATGTCATTACCGGAAATATCCAGTTTATTCCCCACGGACACGAACTGAGAGATTCCCAGATTCAGTTCATTCGCATGCTCTAAAATAGCTGCTCCCAGCGCACCTGATTGAGACAGGAAGCCTATATTACCAACGGCAGGAAAGGAAGGTGCAAAAGTCGCATCCAAATTGAAATCAGGGTGAGTATTGATCACGCCCATACAATTCGGCCCGACCATGCGCATTTGGTATTTTTTTAGAATCTTCCCTATTTCTCTTTCGCGCTCCAAACCATCACCACCAACTTCCTTGAAACCAGCGGTGATCATGATTATGCCTTTTACGCCTTTCTTACCACAATCTTCAACAGCTTTGTTGGCGAGACTTTTGGGAACAACGATGATCGCCAGATCCACCTCATCAGGTACATCCTGCAAAGATGGATAACACTTTATGGAATGTATAACGTTCGCTTGTGGATTGATGGGAAATACGGGACCGTTAAATTCAAATTCAATTAAGTTGTGGAGTATATTTCTACCTATGGATCCCTTTTTTCGAGAGGCGCCGATAACAGCGATCGATCTCGGGCGAAAGATAGGATCTAAAGTAGAGGCATCCTCACTGCCTTTGTTGACCATTTATTTTTGCTCCTTAGAGTAGCTTTCCTTTTAGGAGGGGGCCGATAAGCCGAATTCTGTCATGGACGACCATTTATCTACGCGACCTACCCGCGAATCGAATGAAACGGACCGCTTCACTTCCGCTCAAGCGGAATTTTTCGCTTATTTGGTCTTGCACCGGACGGGGTTTACCCTGCCTCAGATGTTACCACCTGAGCGGTGAGCTCTTACCTCACCATTTCACCCTTACTCCGGATAACCGGAGCGGTATATTTTCTGTGGCACTTTCCGTCGCCTTGCGGCGCCCCCATAAAGGGGCGTCCTGTCCTGTGGTGTTCGGACTTTCCTCCCCCCGCATGTAGCAGAAGGCGGTCGCCTGGCCTCCTCCTTAATATTATCACATTTCCATGCTATTTGGATCGACAAGGATGCGGCCACAGGTTTCACACAAAATGAAATCTTCCATGGAAGCTACCTCCATCTGCTTCTGAGGTGGAATAGCGGCAAAACACCCTCCGCAAGCGCCGTTGTAAACTCTGGCAACTCCCATACCGTCTTCTTTGGCGACATGGATTCTTTCATAATGAGCATAGACCGGTTTTGCCAGTTGTTCCACAATTTTGACGCGATTCTTCTTAAGAGTCGCTTCGGTGTCCGATGTTTCTGCTATTTTCTCCTGCAGTTCAGCATCCCTCACATCGAAATCTGACTTGATTTCTTCGAGATTCTTCTCAAGTTCCTCGCATGTCTGAACCAGTTCTTCTTCCTGACCCAAGAGTTCAATAATGCGGGATTCACCATTACTGACTACCGCCTTAGCCGATTCAATCTCGGTGGTGATGGCATCATATTCCCGGTTACTCGTTACCTTGAAAAGCTGATCCTGATATTTCTTCAAACTAACCTTAGCCAGTTCGACTTCGTTTTCAATGCGCCGCCGTTCCTTGCCTGCATTTAATTGCTCTTTTTGTTTTAGATCCAGCAGGTGAGTGGTCTCTTCTATTTCGGCCCTGAGACGCTCAACAGTTTCCGGTAGATTGCCGCGTTCCTGTTGCAGCTCCAAAAGCTCATTGTCAATATCCTGCAACTGAATTAATTGTTCAAGCTGCGTCCTCAAGTCCGCCTCCCTTACCTTTTATTTAGATATATTTAACAGGATTCGTCAACATTTTTGTTTCTATTACGGAAACCGGTTCATCTGCCAGCCATTTTTGCAGCTTTTCTACCCAGATCGGCAGGATAATCCGTTCGGTAGCGTAATGTCCAGCGACTACAACCGTCAACCGGTCTTCATATTCTAAGAACGTATGGTACTTCATCTCGCCTGTAAGGAAAACTTCTGCACCTCGCAACCAGGCATTCTTAATTAATTGTCCACCGGAACCACCGCAAACAGCCAGTTGGGTCACCTTCTCAGCAGGACCTTCCATCACGCGCAACATCTTTACGCCGAGTTTTTTCCGAATTTGTTCCAGTAGTTCTTTAAGTGGTACGGGCTGTGTTAGGTTCCCGATAGCACCAAAACCGAAATTCACATCGTGATTATCCAAAGAATAAAGATCGTAGGCAACCTCTTCATAGGGATGTGCCTTCTTCATGGCGGCTATCACTCTGTCCGTGCACCAGCCCGGCAGGAGCATTTCCAACCTTATCTCTTCTACGCTTTGAAGAGCGCCTTTTTTCCCGACCGCTGGTGAAGAAGAATCTCCACCCAGGAAAGTACCTTCACCGGGGATATTAAAGGAACAGTGAGAGTAATCGCCAATCATACCGGCGCCCACTTCAGCCATGGCGCTGCGGACAGCCTCAACATCAGTCGGCGGGACGAAAACCGCCAGTTTCTTCATCCAGGCACCCTCGGGCGGAGTCAGGAAAGTTGGGTCTTCAACTCCTAAGAGTTTCGCCAACATGATGGAAACGCCGTCCTTGGCGGCATCTAAATTGGTATGAGCCGCGTAAACGGCGATATCGTTTTTTACCAATTCAGAGATCTGTCTTCCCAGACCCGTTTTCACGTTCAGTTGAGACAACGGTTCAAAAATTAGAGGATGATGCGAGAGTATGAGATTAACCTGGTTTTCAACGGCTTCTTCAATGATGCGGTCGGTTACATCCAGAGTAACCAGGATATTCTTCAAGTTAGCGCTGGCATCACCGACCTGCAGACCGGGATTGTCATATTCCAGCGCTGCACCCGGGTGGCACCATCTTTCGATAAAATCTATAACGTCCTGAATGCGCAATGACTTTCCTTTTGAACCATAGTGATATCAAAATGGGCGTTAAAAAAGTGCACCGATTGCTATCGTGCACTTATCACAACTCTTTCGCCTCGAGAATCGACAAAACTAAGAGGCACTGTATGTTAACTTGATTCCAGGATAATTTCAAATTTTTCCAGCGTAAGATTGAAGCAGCTTGCATTTAACACCCTTAAAGATCAATTAAATCAAACAAATCTGTACCGTATTTAGACAATAAAACCATTTATCTTCTACTCAAGCCCAAATGGTTGGATTTGAGTTTGAACAAATAAGATACGAAATAATTCATGGAAAAGTCAACCCGAAAATGGAGTATTTACTTTGGGATATTTAGGGAGATAATTATGATATTGCGGAAGGAAGAACCTGAACCGTTGATTACGCAGATTAGTTAGTGGACGGTGTCCACCGGCTGATGAACTTAGTCTCCTCTACATAGTAGGGGGAGATTGGACATTCCTGTCCGACACCTCTGTGGTATTGTTATCCGACGGGCAAGAATAGGCGTAAGCCCCTTTAGTGGCGCCTATCCTCCCCAGGTTATTTCATCAGCACCATCTTACCCGTCACCGAAACCTCCCCAGCACTTATACGATAGATATATATCCCCGACGCCAATCCCGACCCATCAAAAGTAATCTGGTGGGTGCCAACGCCGAATTCCGTAGTCGGGGTCGTCCCTGACCCCGACATGTTAACATTACGCCCATTTACATCAAACACCTCCAACTTCACCAGACTCGCAACTGGCAAATCGAAACTGATAACTGTCGTTGGGTTGAAAGGATTGGGGTAGTTTGAATATAAAACAGGTGTGGTCAATGAATTATCTTCAACGGACAACAGGTCAACGCCGCCCAACCATAGGTCACCACCACCTCCTGTTGATTCATTTTTGTAGAAATAGAGATGGTTCAGAGCCTCTATGGTAGGATTTATCGGATCATATTCACCTATATAGACATTGAGAAGGTATGTACCCTCAGGAGCGAATCCGGGGATGCACAAATCGCGATTACGGATAATGGACCAGCTTGTATCCAAATAGCACGAATACATCACGAAATCATAAACTGGAGTGAAAATTGGACCTCTGATACTGCCATCAGGCAGCGTCACATCAGCCCATATGTCCACAGTTACCATGCGGGGCTGATCGTTCCAACCAACTATGTTGTAAAGCAGCGTATCGTCTTCATTAGAAAAAATAGTGGTTCCCATTGAATTAACAGCTATAAAGGGCCCAAAGGGAGGATAATCCACATGAAAGGGCACATTCTGCTGAACCAAAGGCGTTTGGGGAATCAGGTCAACCGGTACTTTGTGATAGATGATCTCACCTATCGTTGGAGTAGCTCAACGGTATGGATCGGCGGCATCGTGATCCATCACATACATGATGTGACAGGTGCCGTCTACAAGCTTAGCCATATTGGGGCATATTTCGTTGAAACAGCTTCCAGGCGCTCCGTTATCAGGTGTGACAGTTTGGGTGATATTAGTACCCAGAGCCCAGTTCATTCCACCGTCGGTGGAAACCGAAACGAAAACTTCTCCCGAGGGAAGATCTCCAGCGCTGATAGCATTAGTATCGCAGTCGAAGACCTGATAGGAACAATAGAGGTAACCCGTACTGGGATCCTGCGCCAATGAAGGTCTCTGCGCCTTCACATTCCAGGTGCCGCAGTCAACTGTATTCCACCAGAAGTCATCGAATGCGTTATGGATCATGACGAACTCATCGGGATATTGTTCGGTCCAGTGCCAGATTATGGATGCGTGCCAATACATTATACCCTGAATTTCGAAATAGGAAGGCGTGGTGAAAGCAACGTGAAGGTAATCATCCTGGTCGAAGAACAGGGACATATCAGTGTAAGCTCGTAATGTGTCCCCATTTTGTGTAAAGGGTGGCCAAAAAGGTATGGGGGGAATGAAATCCGTTAAGTTAACAGCCTGGCTCCAATCAGGATCCAATCCATCATCATCTATTAGAATGTGGATATCGTTATTGTACTGGCTGTAATCTCCGCCAGGCGCAGGGAAACCGTCATCTCGGCAGTAGGTCCATCCGTAAGCGACGCGGTCTGAGATGTCCGAAGCCGCCACATCGCCGGCTATGGTCATGGTCCAGGTCATCTCTTCCCAAGGTTCATAAACTATGCTGTAAGTCAAGGGATTGTAGGTTCCAGTCGTATAGAAATGTCTATAGGATTCAAAACCTCCCGGATTTTCTGTAGACACTATTTGCAGTACCTGGTTTCTATCGAATTGAACCTTTGGCCAGATGATTTTATCCACTCCAGCATATGGTAGCGTCTCATAGGTGATGAACGTACCTGTATGCGCAAAGAAATCTGTTGCTACCGCTGTCCAGAAATCACCACCCGGAGTATTTGTCCAATGGAAAGCAGGAAAGGCTATTCCATTAAAATCAACATCCATGGTAGTATAACCGGCACGTTGGGAAGACTCCACCGGATAACCACCGGGCCAAGCCTGGACGCCAAGGGGGTCGATGAAGTTATAGTAAATGTGGCGGTTGATGACACCATAGTCCAAACCGTTCATCCAGACGAAATCCGTGTAGCCGTCGGTGCTTCTCTCAATCATTCGACCTATGGTACCATTGTGCTGAATTTTGACCCAAGTGGTACCGATTGTATCGATCTCTCCAATGACGTCGAGATTATCTAAAAGTAGAGGCGGTGTGGACTTCGGTGATCCCGGGTACACTTCATTTCCTGTCATGACCGGGTAGTTTACCATCGGGGTTTTTAGTGGTTTCGTCGATGCGAAGGAGAATACCGGGATCAGGGTCATTAAGGTTAAGGAAATAATCAGATGTTTCATGATTCCTCCTGTTTTGTTAACTTGCGTCAGGTCACACCCGCCTTCGGCGTCCAAGACCTGACGCAACATTTAACACGTTTGGGGGAGGTTAGACATTCCTCTCTGACACCATTCGATAATTACCAGACAGACAAGAATGTCTGTCCTCCCCTGTTCATTTCACCAATATCATTTTACCTGATGTCGTGAAATCTCCTGCGTTCAAACGGTAGATATATATCCCCGACGCCAACCCCGATCCATCAAAGGTAATCTGGTGGGTACCGGAGGGATAGTACCCATTCGCGTAGGGGTCGGTCTTGTGCCGACCCGAGGGCGAGGCATGCCTCGCCCCTACATTGCGCCCATTTATATCAAACACCTCCAACTTCACCAAACTTGCAACTGGCAGATTGAAACTGATAACTGTCGTCGGGTTGAAAGGATTGGGATAGTTTTGATATACTTGGAACCTGGCTGGAGAATCCGGCGGATCGGCGGTCAGCAGTTCCTCAAATGATTCCCCGCTATCTGCAAACCAGGGACTTGACCATGTCCCTTCAGCTCCCTCTTTGCTGAAGTATAAATGATCGACAGCGTAAATGGTCCAGGGGAAAATGGTATTGTCCTGACCTATACAGGCGTACAAAACGTAATTTCCTTCAGGCGCACCTGCTGGTATGAGCAATTCTCTGTTGCGACTGACTGACCAGCCTGGATGCATGGGGAAATTATATATGGGACCCATTACCGGGATTATTTCACCGCCAGGGATCATGACCTCAACTTTGATATCCACGTCCGGAAAAAAGCCGTTATTTCCACCTTCAATGTTATATTCTAATATACCTCCAGTGGAGGGGAAAGAAGTCATACTCAATGGGGCGAGTTCGATGTAAAAATTGTGCCAGGCAAACACATGTAAAGAAATCCCTCCCGGATAGGGCCATTGCGGCAACAGAGGCACCGTCGGGATGGAATCAACAGGTACTTGATGATAACTCACGTTGTTCAACGTCCAGGTGCCTTCACCCTGGACCACATTCCCGGCGTCGAAGTCCATTATATACATTAAATGGCACTGTCCCGGTCGGCCATCACCCATAAATTCAGCGATAGTGGGACAGATTTCTGATAAACATGCACCGGGAGCTGCATTATTGGGCGTTACTGTTTCGGTTACGTTCGTCCCCACCGCCCAGTTGTTGCCACCATCGGTCGATACGGACATATAGATTTCGCCGGAAGGATACCCACCCGCGCTGATTGCCATCGGGTCGCAGTCGTACACCTGATAAGCGCAGTAAAGATAACCGGTGCTGGGATCCTGCCCTAACTGACCCCGTTGCGCCTTGACATTCCAGGCTCCGCAGTCAACGAAATTCCACCAATAATCATCGAAGGCGTTGTGAATTGTTGAAAACTGCTCCGTCTGTTCTGACCAGTGCCAGATTATGGATGCGTGCCAGTAGGTAGTTCCCTGCAACTGAAAATACGCCGGTGTGGTGAAAACCACATGGAGAAAATCATTCTGGTCGAAGAAGAGGGAGACGTCCGTGTAAGCCCGCAGGGTATCCATGTTGGCTAAGAGCGTATCCGGCAACCAGCCATAATCCGGATAGAAGAAATTGGTCAGATTGAAAGCTTCGTTATAATCGGGATTACTGCCGTCTTCATCGATCAATATGTAAATGTCATTGTTGCGCTGGCTGAAATCGCCGTAAAAAGGAAATCCCTGATCGCGGCAGTAAGTCCATCCGTATGCCATCCGGTCGGAAACGCTGGATGCAGCAATATCGGACGCTACAGTCATGGTCCAATCCATCGGCGTCCAGGAAGGATCCCAGTTGATTGTGTATGTGACCGGATTATAAGTCCCTGAAATGTAATAATCGTGATGAGGATCGCCGGGCATCGAGGTATTGGTACTGGCAATCAAATGTATACCTCCATTTCGATCTAACCTGATCTTGGGCCAGAGTACCGGCTCTCCATTTGCCAGAGGTGGTTGGCTGGGAATAGGTTGCCATGGAGATGGATAGGTAACAGCAGTGTGATACATTCCGTAGAACTGACTGTAGTAATTCATGGCGGCGAACAAACCACCATCATCACTTACATCAAGAGTCGGTGAACCTGATTGTTCCGATACAAGCGGATAACCGGTCCCGGGCCAAGCCTGGTTTCCAGAGGGATCGACATAATTATAGTAAACTCGATGTGACGACCCGAAATTCTCCCCATTAGCCCAGACGAAATGAGTGTAGCCGTCTTCCGTACGGTTGATCCGGCGTCCGGCAGCGCCCAGGCACTGGTTTTCATACCAGGTGGTGCCGATGGTTTCGACTATACCGACCGTGTCCAGATTGTCGGGGATTGGGTAGGGCGGAAAACTGGTGGGTGCGATTACAGTTACATCACCGGTTGTTACGGGATAGTTTTCAACCGGAATTTTGTGAGTTGATTGGGCGGCAAAAAGCAGGAAGGGGATCAGAGCAATGCAAGCCACCAGGAATGTCAGGCGTCTCATGACTCCTCCACATTGGTACTACAGACGAGCGAACTACTTTGCGGATAGACCTAATTTATAATATAATGATGTTTTACCGGAAAGTCAAGTGCATTTTTTTTCAGGGGGAATTTAAATGAAAGGATATAAGGATGAAGGATAAATTGGGAGTTTGTAAATTGTAGGTTGGGTTAAGCGTAGCGCGGCGTAGCCGTCCCTACGGGACAACCCAACAGCTACCGTTCCATACCGGACTGAAGTTCCGGTGCTCAATTTTGTAGTACAAATTGGCTGTTCCATAAGAATCCCTACGGGAAAGCCAATACCGCAGTCTGAAGTATTTTAGTCGTTTCAACGACTTTGTAGTTAAGATACTGAGCACCAGAAATTCATTCTGGTGCGACAACGGAGTGACAATTTGGAATAATCACTGGATTCTCCGTAGGTCCATAGGACTCCTATGGAGAGTGCTACGCATCGGGTCTTCGCCCGGAATGACAAATGCCCTAGCCAGTCTGTCATCCCTGTTAATCTGTGAAATCCGTGTAATCAGCGGTTCAGATTTTTTCTTTTACCGCACCACAACCATCTTGGCGACATGGCTGCCTACAGGTGAAGTCAGTTTTGTGAGGTAAATTCCTGAAGGTAAGTGTGTGTTGTTTATGTGTATATTGTATTGCCCTGCATCTTTATAGCTCTCTGCCAGGGTCTCTATTCTACGCCCTAAAACGTCAAATAGGTCAAGTTTTATTATACCTGCTTGAGGAAGATTGTATGATAGTATTCCGTTATGGTAGTTTAGAACAGCATCTATGATGGTAATTTTTGTTGGTGGTTTATATTTAGTCCAGGCGACCTGGCCATCCCAACAAACCCGTTGGGCAGCTATGTCATGACCAGCTGTCTGAATGCGGTCGTCATAGATTGCAACCACAGCACCCCCAAAACCGTCGGGCGCACCACACTGTCCAGTAAGAGCCTGTCCCAAAGTGTCACATTGCGCCATCGTGGTCTTCCAGCCAGGATTGCCATCATTGTGCACATATTGAGCACTTAGAACTGATCTAACTTCGGAGTAAGGGGAATATATCGTAATGATACCGCCGGGAGCTGGTACAAGCCATCCACCATAAGGAAGACCCTCATCACCAAACAACGGTGTTCCGTCAGCTGTGAAGCAATAAATATAACCTACATATTGGCCGGTTCTATCCTCATTATCACTTAACCATATATTGCCGTCATCAGGATGTGATTTCATTTCTAAAAACGAACGCGTGCATACGATGCCTCCATACCACTCCCATATGGTACGTCCATCTCCTGAGAGCCGGAAAGCAGCAAGTTCAGAATCGATACCGGGTCCGCTCTTCTGCCAGGACCAGATGCCGCCACCCTGGCCGTCTGAAACGCCATCATGGCAGCAATCAAGACTCTCAGAAGCCAGTCGAATCTGAATGCCATTCTCCAGCAGAAGGGGATTGCCTGCAGCATCCAGATGCTGAAAGTAAAATAGACGCTCATAATAACTACCACTCTGCCTGCTATCCTCCCAGACAATGAGGATGCCTCCTTCTTCATCCTGTACGGCTTCTGAAAAAATCGCATATCCACCATATGTGCAAATCGGAATGCCATAGGGTCCCCAATGGCAATTTCCGTTGTTGTCGAATTTCTGTGCGTACAAATAATAATCACTCTGAATCGTCTCATAGGTAAAACAAACAAAGAAATTGCCCAGGGAATCATAGGCTATATCTAAACTATTCAGATCGTATTCAGGCCAAATCGCCAGGGGAAGCCCGTTTTCTCCCCAGAGGCGGCTTCCTCTGGCGTCTATTCGCTGGCCGTAAATCTGGCGCGATCCATCTCGCCAGTCATCGAAAACGGCAATGCAGCCGCCCTCGCCGTCGGGCATCAAACCTCCATACCCCCAACCATATTCCCAGTTTCCATCTATAAGGGGAACCCCGTTTTCAGGTAATAAAGCTCTACCTCGCAGATCCAGTACCTGATAATAGTACTTCAGAGGCCAATTGTTGGTACTTTGCCAAACTAAAATTGTGTTATTTCCTGATAAGCTTAAGATTTCGATGTTACTCTGATTTCCAGGTTCATTGGTAACCGTCACCATACCATCGTACGGGTCAGGTGTCCACTGGGCGGAGAGAGGGTAGGGGAGTGCCAGAAGAAGGGTGGGAAGTAGTAGAAGTATGAATTTAGCGCGCATGGCTACCGCCAGAACATTAAGATAAATACAAGTACCCAAATAACAATATACAAAATAAATCACCAAAAGTCAAGAGGGGATATTTTTTGCGGGGAAATGGATGCAGTCATCCCTGCGGACGCAGGGATCCAGAGGTGTCCAAAGTATCATCCAAATCTTCCCATTCACTCACTGATCCCTGGCGGGTGGCCGGGACAGCTTGTGGCGAAGCCACCCCTTTGGGGATGTCCCGGGGGGATCAGCTAGTAGGTTGGGTTAAGCACAGCGCGGCGTAGCCGTCCCTACGGGACAACCCAACGCAAAATGGCATCAGACGCCACCCTCATTGATCACTATTTGACGAGGACGGCGAAACCGGACAAAGCAATCCCCCGTCCCCCACACTGTCATTCCCGCGTACGCGGGAATCCAGAGAAGTCCAAACTGTCAAACAAATCTTTCTATTCAGAATTGAGAAGCAATCCTCCACTACCGTCATCGCGAGAAATCCGTCAGCCGACGGATGACGAAGCGATCTCATGCCTTTCATTACTCCACTCCCACCTTAAAATCCCAAAATTTCCCTTGCTTTTTCCCGCCAAATGTTGTATATTATATACAGAACCCCTCCAGCACAGTGCTGTCGCACGCCCTCGTCCGTAAGGACCCTTAAGTGGTGTGCCAACGTTATAGTGTGGCGTCAGACGCCCTTGTCTGATGCAAACTGAACCCAGAATCCATCAATCCCAAATCCCAATATAAAAGACATAACTGTCGCCTACCCCTTTTCCTAAGCACAAAACAGACGCAAAAAATGACGGACACTTCATTGTGTCCGCCACATCTGTCACATGATATGTCCACCCGACCTTGTGCCTTAATCAGTCGCTTTAGCGACTTTACCCAAAATCTGGGCATACGAATTTATTCGTGTGCTTTTCGAAGCCACTCCTTCGAAGCTGTGGAAAGGTTACCATCAAGGGGATGTCCCGGCTGTGCAGCATATATGATTGCAGGATTACGGATGGGATTTCTTCAACCAGTAGCCCCTGTAGGGGGTGGGCTTGTAGTTATCTTCAAGCCAGTTCAGATAATCTTCGGAGCACATGAAACCCCAGGCTTCGGCGAAGGATTCGTGCAGAACGTCAGGTGAGGCGGTTTGCAGATCATTAAGTGAATACGGTGTAAAACCGGGGTTCAACCGTTTCATGCTGGGCACAACATAACGACCGGGAAACCAGTGATGAAAGGCATCATCCAAAAATATCGGCTGGTAATAAGCCATTCCCGCAGCAAAAGTCGCATCGTCATCTGTATGATCCAGGAGCCATTGCGCTCGCTCGGTCCAGACTTGCCGGTTTTCCTGAAATCCGCTATTGTGCATCTTCCAGGTTTTGGTGTATAAGACTAATACTCCTGCAGTTAAAACCACAGCAGCCCAATTCCAGCGGGCGGGTTTAAACCTTCCCATCAACTTTTCCTTCATCTGGGAATAGCCGATAGCTGCCATTATACCGAAGAAGGGTATAGTCATGAGGAAATGCTGCATGTAAGGTCTGGCACTGGCCCACAAACCGAAGAAGTTGACCACAGTCATGGTCACCATCAAGATCAGCGGACGGTCGCGGCGAAGATCCCGATCCCGGAAAAAACGGTACAACCCATAGATTGAGAACAGACAGATGGGAGCGGCGGCGATGAGTATTCGCTGCAGATTTCCTACTGGTGAAAATGACGGATAAAGACCTGCACTAAAACGATATACCCACAGAAAATACTGATCGAACCCGTAAATTAAGGCTTGTATTAGAGTTGGGATCAAGATGATGAAACCACCTGCGAAGAATATCGCTACAGTTTGAAGAAGCTTCAAATGCCGCAGACTTAGAATGAATAAGGTGAGGAATAGAGTTAGCGCGGGCAGTCCCGCACGCGGGGAAAATCCGACAGCAAGACCTAAACTGATAAAAATTAAAACAAGACGGCTTAGGTAAGGCTTCTCCCGGTTGTCCTCTTTAAGGAGTCTGATAGCAATCCAAAGAGCAAAGACCAGGCATAAGAGTATAAATGGATCGCCGCGGACGTACAAATGCGCAGTGAGTAAGCTCAAACTGTACAGGGGAAAACCCAGGGCTGCTATCCAGGCAGCTTCCGGATTGACCCAGTGTCCCGCAATGTTCCTGATCAGCAGAACGGTAAGCAGAAAAACCAGGATCATAGCGCTACGTGAGATCGGAATTACAGCAAAGGAAGTACCTGTTATGGAGTAAATCGGCGAGAGTATGTTCCAGAGCAGTGGGGAATGATGTTCGAAAAAATCATCGAAGGGACGCTGTCCCTGGTGCATCAACCAGGCTACATGCCAGTGTTCAACTTCGTCCTGTTCAGGTTCGTACCATAAGAGCCAGCCGACAGCCCAGATGACAAGAGCTAGTAAGATAAGGTAAAAAATTAACTGTCTTTTTTTGGAGTAATCGTTACCGTGGATGGCTTGCATGAGGAGTAATGCCGTCAGTTATCATCATTGGGAATGATTCTTTTGGGGGACTTCCGCCGATTCATGATATTCAGCATCGATATTCACAGACCAGATATCAAATTTACTACCCATATAATTACGTGCTGCTAATAATCCTGTCATGATGGCATGATCCATGTTATTATACTTGAACATACCTGAACGACCGATGGGCTGGAAATTTTTAAAACGGGCGATGTAACTTTTTAGAATCTGAATCTTACTTTCATAGCCGATTTCTATTACGGGGTAAGCTTTTTCATTGCGGACGATGAACCATGAATGAACCTGATCGGGCTGCAGTATCTTCATGTGTTTTAATTCAGTTCGGGCAAGATCGATAAGTTCATCATCTTTCCTTTCCCACACAGAATCGCCAGGGAAACAGAAATATTCTACCGTGATGGGCGTGGTGGAATCAGAACCAGCCATCTCCTGGGAAAAGTTGCGGTAATTGGCAATACGCGCCAATTTCACATCGCTGGAATGGACGTAGATCCAGTTATCCGGAAAGGGGTTGCCTTCAACCTGCATGTCCACTCCTAAGTGAGAGCGATAGCGAAGCCCTTTAGCAGCCTCCGTAACTTCGGTTGGCGGTTCTGGAGTTAAACCTGAGATCCCGTCCGATAGAGGAGAGCTTACCAGAAATGCATCGCCCTCGATTTCTTCACGCTCACCAGATTCATTTCTTAGAATTACAGATTTGATCCTGGAATCCTCATGCCTGAATCCTTCAGCATACCTGTTTAACAGGATCTTGCCACCTTTATCTTCCACGACAGAAGCCAGACCTTCATAGAAAAAGCCAGCGCCCCCACGGGGAAAGACGAACTCATCGACAAGAGTCTTGATGTTCTTCTGTTTGGATTTGAATATGGAGTTCATTACTGCGGTCCAGAGCGATAGCCCTTTTATCCTCTGACCAGCCCAGTCAGCACCAATCTGAGTGCAGGGGATTCCCCAGACTTTTTCAGTGTAAGTTTTAAAGAAGGTTTCGAATAGTTTGCGACCGAATTGGTTAACGACCCACTCCTCGAAATTTTTAGGTTCATTGGGGGAAATACGCTGGCTCAGGCGGGTACTCAAATAACTGGTAACTATGGCAGCGGCGGAAACCGGCCCAACACCGAAGAAGGCATTCATGGGAGCTAATGGGTAATAGAAGAACTTGTTTTTATAGAAGATGCGTGTTAACCGCGGAACGGACAGCAGGTTCTCCTTCAGTATATCTTCCCAGAGTTGATGAATCTCCGCATTTTGGGTGAAGAAACGGTGCGGCCCAACGTCAAAGTGCGCGCCGTTATTACGAATGGTGCGGGAGAGACCTCCGACTTGACCAAGTCTCTCTATTAAGACGACCGGTACGCTGTTAATAGCTAATTCATAAGCAGCAGCTAACCCGGAAGGGCCTGCTCCGATGATGACAACAGGTTTCATATACTTATTCTTCCAATTTCCGATTTCCAACTTAAAGATGAGAGCCCCTTTAAGCCTTGGGGGGCTCTTCATAGAGCCACCGAGAGGAGTCGAACCTCCGACAGACTGATTACGAATCAGCTACTCTACCAACTGAGTTACGGTGGCTTCGAAACCGATAATATAGCACAATAAATGCGTCATGTCAAACATTTTATCCCCACTTTGTAATTGATAACTATCAGAACTGTTTCCTGGCGCTAACATCCACTTGAGAAAAAACATCCACTAATTGTAAGACGCAATACCGCCAAAAGTCAAGCATAAATTCACATTCTTTAGAGGTCATTACCGCTAAACAGCATTAAAGATGGTTCACACCACTTGAAGTGGAACTTGAAGAAATCTTAATCTCGGTACGGAAAAAAGATGTAAAAATTTGCATCTTCTAAAAAGTCATGCGTTTCTTTTTTCACAAAAAAATCAAATAAAAACCTTATCATCTTGTTTTTATTGATATATTCAAGAATAAAATAAGTGTATATTTAAAAAAAAGTGCTTGACAGGGCTTTGAATAAATGTTATATTATATAACGTTGAAATTACCGGAGTTCACATTTTTAGGTTTATATGCGTGAGATATGCAGCTTAAGGAGTAGCTTCTCCTAATGGTTGCACTTATGCGCATAACTTCATGTGCTGCATTAACAAATGAGTTCAAAATAAATCAACTGTAATAATGCTCAACAAAATGAAGGAGTGGTTATGAATCGAACAATGACAGTTTTATGTATGTTTGTAGCGTTGCTTATGGTAACTTCCGCCTGGGCGGATAAAGAAGTAACGTTGCTGAACGATGTATCACCAACAGCGGGACCGGTCAACTATCCACCTGTTGACGATCCCTGGGACATGATCTTTTACTTCAACGCTGGTGTCGTCTGTGCTGACAATCAGTTGTTGGGACCTCACTTCGCAGATGGCAACTTCTACATTACCGGCGCCGGTAATGCTGCCGATCCAAATTACGTTTATGTATGTGACGCGACTGGTGCATTTAACTTTTCTTTCACCCAGTCAGCGGCTTCAACAGGTTGGGGCTGGCGTGATCTGGCTTATGACGGGACCTATATGTATGGATCTGTCACCACCACAGTGGAAGCCTTCGACTTAGCTGGTAACCTGGTTCCTGCCATGAACATCAACGGACCAAGTCTGCCGAACCGTGCTCTGGCTTACGATCCTGACACAGATACTTTCTGGACGCAGTCATTCAGCGGTCCGATCTACAACTTTGACCGCTCCGGTGCAGTCTTGTACACCGGCACAAGCGGCGTAACTGCTGCCTACGGTATGGCCTTTGATGAGTACTCTGCAGACGGTCCCTGGCTGTGGATCCTTGATCAGACCGGTACTCCTCAGACAACCATTCACCAGTACGACCCGATTGACCACGTGCTCACGGGCTTCGCCTATGTTGTGCCTCTGGTTCCCGGTTCGACTGCGCAGGTCGCCGGTGGTCTGTCCATGACCGACCAATATGCACCTGGTCTGGCTTGCCTGGTTGGTATAACTCAGGGTACTCCTGATGACATGCTGTTCGTTCTGGAGCTGACCATAGTTGCCGATCCTGGTGCTCCTGGTGCTCCTGAGAACTTCGCAATCGCTAACAACGGAGCTGATCTGTTAGCTTCTTTGTCCTGGGACAACCCGACTTTGACCGTCGGTGGTGATCCTCTGACAGAAATTACAGACATCGTCATCAGTCGTGACGGCATAGTCATCGATAATTTAGGCGTTAGCACACCTGGTGCTGCCATGGCCTATGATGACATCGTTTCCTCCGCTGGCGTGTATGGCTACAGTGTTATGTGCGTAAACAGTCTCGGTGACGGTATTCCCGTTTCAGGTAACGCAGCCATTGGTCTGGACGTTCCCGCAGGTGTAGATAACTTAGTTGGCGCAGGCATTTTAACGAACTTAGAAGCCGAACTCAACTGGGACAATCCGACAACGGGCGCCAACGGTGGTTACTTCCCCGCTGGCAGCATCGATGGCTACACCATCTACCGTTACGGACCTGATCCAGCAACCTTCACGGTTACCGGTCTGGCTACTTACTACTACGACAACACCATGACCCTCAACGGTTTCTACGAATATGGTGTGGTAGCCTACAACTCTACGGGTAACGGTCCTGAAGTCATCAGCAACACCTTCTTCGTCGGTCCGCCCGAGTTCGAAGAGATCGCTTATGACTGGATCGAAATCAACCCAGCTGAACCTTATGCGATGTTCCCCGGTACCAACACCGGCATCGTCCTTGACGACGATAACGAAGGTCCGTTCGCTCTGGGATTCACCTTCCCATTCTACACGGATCAGACGCAGATTTACTTCTGCTCCAACGGTTGGGCGTCGTTCACCTCTACGTTGACGTCGTACATCAACTATGCCATCCCGACAGCAGCTACACCAAACGATCTTATCTGTCCGTACTGGGATGACATGAACCCCTCATTGGGTGGTTCTGTATGGTACTATTCCGACGTAGCTGGCGGCCGCTTCATTGGTGAATGGTATAACGTACCTCACTATTCAACTGGCGGTAACTACAAGTTCGAATTCATCCTCTACGATGATGGTACCATCGATTACATGTACTGCGACCTGACACCAGGTACGGCTCTTTCAGCTACAGTTGGCGTCGAGGATAGTTTCGGAGCAATGGGTGTCCAATGTACCTTTGACGGTTCTGGTCCGCTGGAACCAGCACAGTACATGGGTATCCGCATTTATCCGGTTCCTCAATATCCAACACCTGTTGAACTGTCTGCATTTAACGCTAACGTCGTTGAAGAAGGCGTCCTGTTGACCTGGAATACCGCCAGTGAAACAGATTGCTACGAATGGACAGTACTGCGTGACAACGTCAGCATTGCTACGCTGCCTGGTCACGGAACAACCATCGAACCGCAGTCCTACAGCTACCTGGACAACGTCGGTGAAGGTACTTACACCTACCGTCTGAAGGAAACTGACATCAGCGGTGCGGTAACCTTCTCCGATCCGATCGAAGTAACGGTGAGCATGGCTTCTGAATACAGCCTGAACACCAACTTCCCCAACCCGTTCAACCCGACCACCTCTATCAGCTACAGCATCGCTGACGCTGGTAAGGTAACCATCGCTGTCTATGACGTCAGCGGACGTATGGTTGGAACGCTGGTTGACGGCTGGAAGGATGCCGGTTCCTACGAAGTTACCTTCAATGGCACTGACTTAGCCTCTGGCGTGTACATCTACAAGATGACCGCTGGCAGCTTCACTTCAACCGCCAAGATGGTACTGATGAAATAGCAGTTAGCTATTGGCAGTTAGCTGTTAGCTGTTCGTAGTTAGTTAATAACAAAAGCCCCGCGGTGTGCGGGGCTTTTTACTCCTCAAACAATTGGGATTTACATTTGAATCTAATTTAATCCCATTAGCTGTTCTTCTGGATTAGCTATGCCGGTGTGACTGATCTCATCCCGCCACTCAGGCACCTTGCTACCACCTTCGTTAAAGCTCGTAGGCAGGGACAGAGGCAATAGCTCATATCCCCATTTGATCATCTCTTCGCCTAAAACTTGTTGCTGAACGTACACTTCAAATGCAGGTAGATGAAAAATGTATTTTCCGATTGAGGATTTGTATATACCTTTTCTGATTGGCTCTCCCGAATTGTCGTGAGATGACCTCTCCCCCATCACCGATTCCATATCCAGTACTTCTTCACTAAGTGGCAATTCTGCAGCCTCCATTATCTTTTTTAGATACTGCTGAGGATTAACCAGGAAGCTTTCGTAGCGAACAACGAAATAAGATCCTTCATATTTTATACTGTTTTCCTTCGCCAGGGCGACCGATTTCGACCACTCGTCAATATTACCTTCCAGAGTATATTCCCAATTAATAGCTTTGATGGAAGCCAGGCGATCGCGGGGATCGCGGATCATATGAACCATTATTGCATTCGGATATTGTTCGAATAAGACGTCTGCATAGAATTCAAGAACCGGATTTTTCAGACCCCAACGCGGCTTTCCCACAGCAGAGGCGTAACTTTTCAGGATTTCCTCAATTATGATGACCGGATTTATGCTAGGGTACGATCCCAGATTCTTCAAGATGCCATTTCTATCGAACTTCACCTCGACCTCTTCCATTCTGTAATGGTTCAATATATCATCGACCATCTTGGAGCAAATAAAAGAGGAGTTCATATTCAGGAATTTGTATTTTTCATATACCACTTCAAAGAAGGGAAGATCGTTCAGGAAGATACCCAAGTCAGGATGGCGACCAAGAGCGCCTCGCATTAAGGTCGTGCCACTACGGCGTAGCCCACCGATGAAAACAGGACGATAATTCATCTTTCTACCATTTGAGTAATAGGGAATTATTCAGGTATACAAGCGCAAAGGCAGTGCCACGTTTCAAAGACAAGGAATACTACTTAAATAGTATAATATTCGCGAATTGCACTTGGGTGAAGAGGGAAATATTACCAGAATTCAGCAAATAATAGGTAATTTGTGCCGTGTGGTGGTAGAATTAGTGAGAGAACAATCAGGGGACGAGGTACCTTTCCGGCTCAATCCCTGCTGCTTTCAGTTCCTGTTCGAGGGGACGGCTGGATCGTTGGGAACGGATCAGGGCTTCGCCGACATGGCAGTCACCGCGGGATAGAACGGCGCTCAGGCGTTCGGTGCGGGTTGACTCCATCTTTACGGATACACCGGGTATCCGCGCGAGGTGCGAACGAAGATAGCGTTTGGTTTGATTGAGTTCCTTGGTGGATGCAAAGACAGCATCCTGCCATACCGATCTGGGCTTGGGGATAAAACTGGAGAAACTAAAGTCTAATTTCAAACTGGTGGGAGCTTCCCGGCGCAGCATTTTGACGAAAGCGACCACTTTTTCCAGAGGTTCTGGATCGGGCAAACCGATCAGCATATAAGCCCTCATTTTATACAGACCTGCCTGTGCCGAGTCCTTCGCCAATTGCACCAAGTCGTCGTCAGAAGCCCTCTTACCTATCTTTCGCCGCAGCTCTTCATCAGCGACCTCGGGAGCTACCGTTACAGTGCGAAAACCGCCGGAAGCTAACAGGTGCAGCAGTTCCGAATCGGTACGTTCGATGCGCAGGGAGGATATGGTTATCTCCTTGCCGGAAGCAATTATCTGTCTGACGATTTCCTTTAGGTGAGGGTGATCTCCCGCCGCCGCGCCAACTAGACCTATCTTGGTCGAATTCAATGATTTAGCATCATCAATCTTCTGAAGGATCGCCTCTGTGTCTGCGAACCGGGCTGGAAACGCACCGCAGACAGCACAGAAGGAACAGCCATGCGGGCAGCCCCGGTTAATCTCTATCAATAAGCAATCACCAAAGTGCCCTTGAGGGTGAACAACCGGTGAACAGGGTGGATCTTTCCGGTAGTAACTATATTCTGCCTGGTGGCAATCAGCTTCTGACTTTCCCGGCATCCAGACATATTTCAGCCGGGAACTCGCCTCCAGAAGCCTCTCTTTGTCTTTTCCACTTAGTATCCAATCCTGATAAATATCAATCCATTCCAAAACGCTATCTTCACCTTCACCCAGGATGGTGAGATCGACAACTGGTTCCCAGGGATGAGGATTCAAGGTTGGCGTGATACCACCTGCCACGACAATCGGATCGGATTCCCCTCGCTTTACGATTTCAGGTTCTATTCCGGCGGTGATTAGCATATCGAGGAAGCGGATCAGGTCCAGTTCAAAACTGGAAGAGATGAAAATCAGGGGAAAGTCAGAGAGAGGAAGCCCGCTCTCCATGCCTCTCGGCATATCTTTCGAGCGGGGATTCCAGACAGCTCGGTCACAGGTAAATCCGGGTACCTTGTTAAGCCTTTCCCAGATGGTCAGATAGCCCAGGTTAGCTATCGCGGCGGAATAGGGAGCGGGGAAAACTATCACCGCCTGCGGTCTTCTGGGGAACTGAATTGTGAAGGCTCTCCTCTCGCCGGATAAAAGACCCTTCTCAGGCTTCCGATGACCGCGTTTGGGTTTGCTCACCACAGATTTACCGGATTTACGATTCCCGAATAAGACAACATTAGACGATGCTTTCAGTCCATCTGCTTTCTCAAGAAAGCGGGAATGTTCCTGTCATCCAGATTTATGATCCCGGCAGTGGGGCGTTCCAGCGGCAGTTTTTTAGCGCTGGCAGTGGGCTGCACAGGTCCGGATTCGGTGGAGCCAGGAGTTAATATAGCCGGTCTTTCAGTGATCTTACGCAGGGGACGATAGGCAACCTGACGTGGGTAATCGCCAGCCGGTTTAGCTTCTTTTTCCGGTACTACTTGCTTGCGTTCCCTGATATGATTAAAACCGGTGGCAATAACCGTGACCCTGACTTCATCGTTCATGTTGGGATCGACAACTGCGCCAACGAAGATATTGGCATCATCGCCGACCGCTTCATGGACGACGTTGGATGCTTCGTTGTAATCGTCGAAGCTCAAGTTGCCGGTGATGTTAGCTAGAACCGCACGAGCTCCCTGAATGCAGACGTCCTCCATAAATGGCGAAGCAATGGCTTGCTGAGCCGCTTCCAGGGCTCGATTTTCACCCTGCGCAACGCCGACTCCCATAAGCGCATCCCCGCCAGCGGACATCACCGTTTTGACGTCAGCGAAATCAAGGTTGATCAAACCGGGTACCATAACCAGGTCGCTTATACCTCTGGTCGCTTGAAGCAAAACTTCATCCGCTTTACGGAAGGCTTCTTTCAGTGGAGTACCCCTTTCAATAATCGCTACCAGCCGCTGGTTGGGTATCAATATCAAAGTGTCCACATGATCCTTCAGTCTGGTGATACCATCTTCGGCGCGCACCATGCGCTGCCGCCCTTCGAAAAAGAACGGCTTGGTTACCACTGCGACAGTCAGCACACCCATTTCATGCGCAACCTGGGCAACGATCGGGGATGCTCCAGTACCGGTTCCACCTCCCAATCCGGCGGTAATAAATACCAAATCGGTATCGATTAACAGATCAAAGAGTTTTTCACGGTCTTCTTCCATCGCCTGTCTGCCGACTTCGGGATCTGCCCCGGCACCTAAACCCGTATGACCTATGGGCAAACAGACTGAAGCTCTGGACATCTCCAGCGCTTGCTCATCGGTATTGATGGCGATAAATTCTACGCCGGCAAGGTTGGCTTCTATCATGCCGTTCAAAGCATTTCCGCCAGCGCCCCCGACGCCGATTACTTTGATGCGAGCCTGCTTGACTCCTTCATCACCAAATCTTATTCTCAATTCCTCCATTTCCGCTCCCTGTATTTAATTGTTTTGTTTTTTCTGTCTATATAGCCGTGTAAGACATGCTTCGTCTCGCCTTTGGCGATCCAGAAGCATGCCACCCGACTATGGGATTATCGGATAACAAGAGATTCTTCGCTGCGCCTTCGGCTTGCTCAGAATGACATTTACTTTTATTTGATACAATTACCTGTAATGACTACAAATGATCAATTTGTGAAAGCCTTAAAATATATCCGTAAACCAGCGCTTGATGTTTTCGATGCGGTTGTTCTTTGATCTATAGCCTCTGCGGCGTCTGCGTAAAACCCGCATGCCGCGAATTTCAGAATCCTGCTGCATCAAACCGTATTTCACGAGCCCAATTGCGGTAGCGTGATCCGGAGCATTGGCAACCTCGGTGAGACAACCTAAACCGCGTGGTTTTCCCAGCCTCGCGGGCAAGGTGAACACCTCTTCTGCTAATTCCACGCTTCCCGGTATCATCGAAGCTCCACCAGTCAACACAATTCCTGCGGTAATTTTAGCGAAACAATCTGCCTGCCTGAGTTCTTTTATGGCCAAATCATATATCTCTTCCATGCGTGGTTGAATGACCGAACAGACGATATCAGGGGCAACGCTGCGATCGGGTCTCTCCTCATTGCCGTTCAAGACTATGGGTGAATCATTTTCCAGGCAGGAAGCTAACGCACATCCGAATTCAAGTTTCAGATTTTCTGCGTCATTTCTGGGGATTCGCAGCCCATGCGCAAGGTCACGGGTAACGCTTTCGCCTCCTAAACCGATAACTGCCGTATGCCTGATAGCGCCTTCATGATAGACTGCTATGTCCATCGTTCCTGCACCTATATCAATTAAAGCTATACCCAATTCGCGTTCGTCTTCGGTCAGAACCGATTGACTGGCTGCTAATGCCTGAAAGACCAGGTCTTCAGGTTGTATATTAGCTTCCTGCAGGCAGAACAGAATCGTCTGAGCAGCCGCCTGCGCAGCTGTGATAATATGGACGTTGGCTTCCAGTCTTAAACCCACGATCCCCACGGGATCCTTAAAACCCATGCGATTGTCAACTAAGAAATCCTGCGGCACGACATGGAGTACTTCACGATCAGCAGGGAAGGTAACTGTCCTCGCCGTATCTATCACCCGGTGAATATCCTCACGTGAAATCTTACTGCCAATCCCGTTGCCGGACCTGCCCACAGCGATCATACCTTTGGAATTAACCGAACGGATATGATCACCGGAAATAGTCGTATAGGCGGAATTGACGGTCGTGTTAGCCATCCTCTCAGCAGCTTCGACAGCGTTAATTATGCTTTCGACCGTCCCTTCGATATTGACCACCACACCGTTCTTCAATCCTGTGGAAGGACTCGTTCCCTGACCGATTACGTTCAGGGAATGACCATCTCGCTCGGCGATTACAACTGTAGTCCTGGAAGTTCCCAGGTCTAATCCTACGACCACATCCTGTTCCCCTTCACCGGGGTTCCGCTTTCTGTTGTTCATTAGTACCTCGCAAAAGGTGAAAGATCGCACCTGCTGATCATCAGGTGTCGCTGCTGGTTCTTCGAACGATTACCTTCCCCCGAAATCGCAAATCCACAAAGCTGATATCAACCATACCGTTTGGTGAACCCTGGAAGATGATAAAGGAATAAAAATCGCGCATCTGCTGCCAGCCAAGTTCATCTCCTACTAAAATACACGTATGGCTACAGGAAGGGTACATCACTATGCGTCCCTTTCTATCAAGTGTTATTTCCGAAATTAACAGCCAGAGATCGGGGATTCTCTTCTTCAGGGCAGCGACACTTCTGGTTATATCCATTAAACGTCGGTTATTTATTTTATCATCTTTCAGGGAATTTTGAAATTTTGCCGCTTGAATTAGCGGTAGGTCTATGGCACCATGCCATTTATCCAGAGGCAGAAGATCACCACTGGCTGATATTGCCTGAAGAGTTTTTAGCTTTACTAAGGCAACTGGTTGCTTCTCTTCTACTCTAATCAAGAGTCTATCCGGCAAGCGCCTGTGCACTGACGCTTCCAAAACCCAGGGATGCTGTAGTACCGCATGCTTTATGATATTTAAGTCCAGAGAGAAGAGATTGATACCGATCACTTCAGGAAGAAGGGACAGAAGATCCGTCTCTTCAATGTGTTCGTTACCCGTAAAGCAGACTTCCTCCAGTTTGAAACATTCCTGTTGGGAAAGGTATTGTAGAACGTTGGGGCTTAAAAACCAGCCGACAATGACCACCAACGACACCATTGACGTTGCAATCAATATGCTGACGAGGATTCGCAATGAATGCGATTTGCCCTTTTTATGTGTCCTGGATTTCCTTTTTCTTAAAGCCAATTAACGATACCTCTCTCTGTAAAGAAACACTGAACTCCTCTTCCACGCGGCGTTTGGCAATTCTTATCAATTCAATCACATCAGAAGCGGAAGCGTTACCCCGATTGATTATGAAGTTGGCGTGTTTGTCAGAAATTTCAGCGCCACCGACTGAAGTTCCTTTCAATCCGGCTGCTTCGATCAACCTACCGGCATAGTCACCCGGTGGTCGCTTGAATACGGATCCGCAGGAATGCCATTTCAGCGGTTGGCGATCCCGCCGCATTGCTGTTACTTCGCGCACGCGTGTCATGAGCTTCTGTGGATCACCAGGTGTAAAGCGAAATTTACTGGACAACACAATCTTACCTTTTAGCCCCGGCGCTGACCGGTATTGAAAACCTATCTCCTCTTTCTTTACTCGCTTAACTCGCATGTTTTCAGTCAGTACGTCAACGAAGATCAGAGACTGGTTTATCTCCTGAGTATAAGCACCGGCATTCATAATGAGCGCTCCACCTACGGTACCGGGTATCCCGATCAAATCCTCCATACCGCTGAAACCTCTACCGGCTAAATGCCGGACAAAGGGAGTTAGCATAGTACCGGCCCCTACTGTGCATTCACCGTTCTCATTTATTTCAACGGGCTTTACATCAAGGTCTTTCAAATGGACGACTAGCCCCTCAAATCCTCGGTCGGAAACCAGTATGTTGGTTCCTCCGCCCAAGATGAAAGTCTGTACCCCATTGTCAAAAGCCCACTGCAATATGCGAATAAGTATTTCCTGTTCAGCAGGTTTTGCATAATACTTCGCCGGTCCGCCTATAGAATAGGAGGTCATCGGTCCCATTAAAACATTTTCGGATATTTCCGCGGGCAGATGCATGATTACTCATCATCTTCAAGATATTTAAGGAAATCTCGTGCAACTTTCCAGATGTTGCCTGCTCCCAGAGTAATCACCATGTCTCCGGATTGCACTATCTTCGATAATTCTGGTGAAATGTCTTCCATTTCGGGAATGTTAAGCACATTTTCGTGACCGGTATTTTTAGCCGCATCAGCGATCAATTCACCATTAACGCCAGGAATAGGTTCTTCGCGCGCGGCGTAAATGTCCGTTACAATTAAGACGTCAGCATCGGAGAAACTCCTTCCGAAGTCCTCAGTGAAATCCTTGGTTCGGCTGAATAGATGAGGCTGAAAGACCGCTATAATGCGACGGTCGAATCCATTCCTGGCAGCCGCCAAGGTCGCTCTTACTTCGGTGGGATGATGTGCATAATCGTCCACTACCATCACGCCCTTAGCCTGACCTTTTATCTCAAAGCGCCTCTCTACGCCACGAAATCCCGACAGCCCTTTCTGAATAGAATCAAAAGCTATCTCCAGTTCTTCGGCTACTCCGATGGCAGCCAGAGCGTTCTTGACATTATGCAACCCGGGCTGATTGATAGTTACCTTTCCTCTACTATCACCCCTGACGATCAGATCGAAAGTCGATTGCATTTCTGAAAATGAAATATCTACAGCGCTTATGTCGGCGCCGGCATCGATTCCATAGGTTATTACGGGTCGGCGAATGTCAGAGATCAGTGACGCTACCACAGGTTCATCAAGGCAAAGGACAATTGATCCGTAGAAAGGAACCCGTTCAGTGAATCTTACGAATGCCCGACGGATTTCCGCCAGATTTCCGTAGGTATCTAAATGCTCTGTTTCCAGCGTAGTGATTATAGCAATTGCCGGTGTCAGTTTTAAGAATGAGCGGTCATATTCATCCGCTTCCGCCACTAAGAATTCACCAGAACCCAGGCGCGCGTTGGTAGCCAATGATTTTACTTTGCCACCGACTATAAATGTGGGGTCAAGGTCCGCCTGAGTCATTATAGCCGCAACCATAGACGTGGTGGTGGTCTTGCCATGAGTTCCAGCTACAGCTATACCGTATTTCATGCGCATAAGTTCGCTGAGCATTTCCGCTCTCGCGATGATGGGCACACCCTGGCGCTTCGCTTCGATATATTCCACGTTGTCCGGTTTAACTGCGGACGAATAGACAACCACCTGCGCCTTTCTGACGTTAGCCTTAGCATGACCGATATGTACGTCAGCGCCGAGCCTTCGGAGATGATCTATAGTTTCTGAATCCATCAGATCGGAACCGCTGACACTAAATCCTTGATTAAGCAGGACTTCAGCTATCCCGGACATACCGATACCGCCTATACCGATAAAATGCAAATTTTTCAGACGCAGGAACATAGGAATTAACTCTTCACCTTCTCGCTGATGGAATCAATGATCTCTTCGGCTATCATCTCGCTGGCGTTTATACTTTGAATCCCGGATAATGCGCTACGCATATTCTTTAGCTCTTCAGGATTGTTCAGAAGATTTTTTACTTCCGCGATAAGCTTAGTCCCGTTCAACTCCGCATCAGGAATCACCACAGCGCCACCCTTTTTCGAATAAGCTATAGCATTATGCATCTGATGATCTCCCGCAGCGTAAGGATAGGGAATTAACAGCGCTGGCACGTTTGCTACTTGCAGTTCGGACAGGGTCATAGCCCCGCTGCGGCAGATAGCTAAATCAGCTGCCGCATAAGCTGAAGGCATATCTTCGATAAACGACTTCTCTATCAATTTACCCTTACCTGTCCAACTATCAACTTCCTTCTGATCCCTGCTACCATGTCCCCAGATCAAGTTGCACATGGCCGAAAGTTCTTCCAGACACTCATTAACCGCCCGGTTAATACTGGCAGCGCCCTGTGAACCTCCAAATACCAGCAGGATCGGCAGTGAAGGATCAAGACCCCACTTTGAGAGCGCATCTTCTCTGCTGATTTGATCAATGTCAGCCCGAACTGGATTGCCTGATTGGCTCCACCTGGTTCTTTTAGGGAGGAACTCTGACGCTTCGGGAAAATTGAGAAAGACCCGCCTGGCAAAGCGCGCCAACATCCTGGTGGTCACACCGGGAAAGCTGTTCTGTTCCTGCAGGAATACGGGAATCCTGTATAATGAAGCTATTAACAGCAGAGGTCCGCAGGTATATCCGCCCGTTCCCAGTGCAGCCTGTGGCTGGAACTTCCATATAATTGCCAGAGACTGCACCAGGGATATGAGAACCTTCAGCGGTAATAACAGATTAGAAATAATACGGTTGCGCTTAAAACCTGAAAGCCACAAAAATTTCAAAGAGTAACCTCTGGCGGGTACTAACTTAGCTTCAATGCCTGCTCTGGTACCTGCGAAGATGATCTGGGCGCCTTTTTCACTCAGCTTGTCCGCAACCGCCAGCGCGGGAAATAAGTGTCCGCCGGTACCTCCCCCAACGATGAGAACGCGCGGGGAACTCAAGTCAGCTCCGGTGAATTATTATGCTTGGAAACGTTCAGCACTATTCCACAAGCCAGCAGATTGGTTATTAAAGCACTGCCACCATAAGATATAAAAGGCAGTGGAAGACCTGTTACAGGCAGTGAACCTAACGCAACACCGATGTTGACCAGGGCAAAAAAAGCAATACAGAAAATTAGACTACCAGCTAATAGAAAGCCAAAATGATCTCGTGCTTTGACGGCTATTCTTATACCGCGCCAGAAAAACAGGATGAACAGTAACAGAACCAGAGCCGCACCGATGAAACCTCTCTCTTCACAGAGTATGGAAAAGATAAAGTCGCAGTGAGATTCAGGTAGAAAGTGAAATTTCTGACCGCTCATGCCGAAACCGAAACCCCAGATCTGTCCGCTGCCAACTGCAATCTTCGATTGAATAGTGTGATAACCAGCGCCTTGTGGATCAGCTAAAGGATTTAAGAAACTGAAGACGCGTCTGAAGCGGTAAGACGCTGCTACTGCCATATAGCCTGCTACAGGTAGGATCGGAAGTGCTGCGGCAATCAAGTACCGCCACTTGACTCCAGACATCACCAGTAATGCCACTCCGGAGATTAGAATCATAACAGCTGCTGAATAGCTGGGTTCTGCCATCACCAACCCGGTGGTGATCATCACCAGCGTTAGAACAAACAGAAATCCTTTCGGAGATTGGCGCAGTTTGTTGGCGTTGCGCGAACACCAGTCAGCAAGATACACTAAGAGCGCTATTCTGGCAAATTCTGAGGGCTGCAAGGTTATCCCACCAACTGAAATCCATCTACTGCCTGTTATGAGTACCCAGATTAGCAGTATTATCGATATGATAAGAGGTATGATACTCCAACGCCGCAGGTGATGATAATTGAACTTGTACGCCGCCATAAAAGCGACAAAACCGATCAATAATCGTAGCGAATGTCTCTTTAAGAAATAATACGGATTGCGGAAATCCTGCCAGGCCATGTAGAACGATGAGCTGTAAACCATGAGAATGCCAACTGCGCATAGAAGCGCTATGCTGAGAATGAACAAACGGTCACCATGAAGAGACTCGGATTGCGGGAATGTGAACCCTAAGATTGAGTTTTTCTGGATTTTCCCTGGCATTATTCTATGACTCTATTTCTAAAATAATCACCGCGCTGTTCGTAATTTTCAAATTCATCGAAAGAGGCGCACATGGGAGATAAGAGCACCACATCGCCTGATTCGGCAATATCATCAGCCTTGGTGATAGCCTCAGCCAACGAATCAACACGCATTACAGGTAAATGTCCATTCCAGGCGGACTCGATTGTGCCGCCAGCTTCTCCAAAAGCTATGACCTGTTTGATCTTATCAGCAGAAGTATCTATTATATCAGAAAATGCTCCGCCCTTATCACGCCCACCGGCTAAGAGGATCACCGGACGATGCATGCTTTCCAAAGCCACCTTTCCTGATGCCACGTTGGTTGCTTTGGAATCGTTGATCCAGAGGACACCGTCCCGTTCCACCACTTTTTCCAGCCTGTGCGGTACTCCGGGAAATATTTTTAGTGATTCGACAATTATCTCTTTAGCAATTCCCAGACTCCAGGCTGCATAAGCGACAGCCAGCGCATTTTCCAGGTTATGACGGCCGGGAAGTGACAGATTTTTCCGGTTTAAGAGATTTATTTGACGTGAAGCATCAGAGATTATGACGTCTTCGTCCTTTAAACCAATGCCCGGAGTTTCCGGCTCGTCCAGCCCGAAAGAGGACTTGCGTCCAGGGACTTTCGTGACATAGGTAGCCAGATCATCATCGTTCCTGTTGTAGATCAATAAATCATCAGCATGCTGGTTGGCGAATATCCTGCACTTGGTTCTTTTATATTCTTCATATGACTGGTATCGGTCTAAATGATCTGGAGAAAAATTGGTGATAAGCGCAATATGTGGATTGAAAAGGACAATGTCTTCTAATTGAAAGCTGGAGACTTCAACTACGGCGATGTCATCAGGTGCGGTTATCGCTGCGATTGAAGAGAAGGATCTTCCCACATTTCCACATACGAACGCTTTCTTGCCAGCTCTATTGAATAGATCACCCAGCCATTCAACCGTTGTGGTCTTTCCGTTAGAACCGGTAACCGCGATAACCGAGGCCCGGTTGAACCAGAAGGCAACTTCTAACTCAGAGACTATCAAAATGCCCCGGCGGCGGGCTTCATACAAAATGGGAATGTCTCTGGGAATGCCCGGACTACGGACGATGAAATCACTCTGCAAAACGCGATCTGAATGCCCGCTCAGTTCGACATCAACGCCCAGGTTCTCTAACACCGCCGCATTTTCTTTCAGTGAGGCAGAATCGGCTGAATCGCTGACTAAAACATGACAGCCGGATTCGTTCAGCAACTGTGCTGCCGCCATTCCACTGCGCGCCATTCCCAGAACAGATGCCTTCATGCCTTTTAGATCGGGCGGTAATCTGTCCCAGTTATAAACGTCTTCAGATCGCAGCATGAATCATCACCTGATCTTAAATGTCGTCAGGGAGATGAGCACTAATAAAATCTGTATGATCCAGAAGCGCACTACCACTTTGTTCTCAGGCCAGCCTAACTGTTCGAAGTGATGATGGATTGGCGCCATGCGAAATATCCTGCGACCGGTACCAGTACGAGCGCGAGAGTATTTAAAATAAGTTGTCTGCAAGATCACAGATGCCGCTTCGATGACGAAAATTCCACCGATGATGACTAAAAGGAATTCCTTCTTGACCAGCACCGCCAGAGTTCCTAAGGCGCCTCCTAACGCCAAACTGCCGGTATCGCCCATGAAGATTTCAGCAGGATGCGAATTAAACCAGAGAAAACCTAAAGATGCGCCCATCAAAGCTGCACAGAATACGGTCAATTCCCCGCAAGTATCTAAATATATTATATTGAGATAGTCGCTGAATTGTACGTGTCCGGAAACGTAACAGATCATTCCAAAGGCAGCAGCGGCGATACCGACAATACCGATAGCCAGACCGTCAAGACCATCGGTCAGGTTGACGCCGTTGGAAGTGGCTGTTACCACTATCACTATCATGGGGATATAGAGAACGCCAAAATTAAGCAAGAGATCTTTGAAGAACGGAATGGTGGTTTCAGTGACATGATGGGAAAAGTTAAGTCCCAACGCTCTTGGCGCTGATAGAAGAATTACGCCTATCAGAATACCTAACGATATTTGACCCGCAAGCTTATACTTAGCCACTAACCCTTTCTTTTTCTTCTTAACGGCTTTTAGGTAATCATCGTAGAAACCCACGAAACCCATCCAGACGGTCGCTAACAGGATGATGCCCACGTAAAGGTTATCGAGTCTGGCCCATAGAAAAGTGGGAATTATCACCGCACAGAGAATTATCAAACCTCCCATGGTGGGCGTACCCCTCTTGGTCAGATGTGTTTGAGGTCCGTCCGACCTAATCTCCTCTTTTATCTGAAGCTGTTGTAACTTGCGAATGATAAATGGACCGATTAAAAAACTTATCAGAAGCGCAGTAATCGCAGCTCCAGCAGAACGGAAAGTTATGTATCTGAAGAGGTTCAGCCAGGAAATTTCCTGATGAAAGGGGTATAATAGATGGTAAAACATCAGACTCCTTTCTCCGTTAACTTGAACTTTAAAGAGTCCATGACTCTTTCCAACTGCATACCTCTGGAAGCCTTAAACATGATAACGTCGCCGTTCTGAATTGTCGCTAAGATCTCCTTTACAAGCGAATCGTAAGGTTCGTTAGCTACATAAAAAAGTACCAGCTCCGGGACTAATCTTGAGATACTCTGGATTTTTTGCCCCACTAAGAACGCACCGTCAATATCGCTATCAGCCAGCAGGTGACCGATCTGGCAATGTTGTTCATCGCTGGCTGTTCCCAATTCCAGGTGATCACCTATCACCACGAACTTCTTACCGGAAGTCTTCAGCGCCTGGAGAAACTCTAAAGCAGATTTCGTCGATCCTAAGTTGGCGTTATAGGCGTCATTTATTATGGTAACACCTGCAATCTCTTCGGTCTGGAGCCTGCCTTCAAGAGGCGGCAATGATGCGAAAGCTTCCGCCATTTCATCCATGGGAACGCCAAACCGGTCGGCAACAGTTATAGCTGCCAGAGCGTTACTGGCTTGATGAAGTCCCGACCAACTTAAAGTGAATACCGTGTCTCTGATACGGAAACGTGCTCTATTGTCATCAGCGGGTTCCAGCATCTCAGCGCAGACCATGCGGTCACATTCCTCTCCTGCCCTTTCCGCATCGAACCCGTAACATACCATTGAAGTTGCGGTTGAATCCATAGCGCAGACTTTGGCGTCATCGCAGTTTATAAAAGCGGTGCCGGTGGATGGAAGGGAATTGAACAGAGAACTCTTCTCGCTGGCTACACCTTCGAGGCTTCCTAATCCTTCAAGATGCGCTGGACCGACGTTGATCACCAGCCCATAATTGGGATTGGCAATGCCGCACAACTTAGCGACGTCCCCTGGTTGATTAGCGCCCATTTCCAGGAGCACCATTTCAATATCCGGATGCAATTGCAATAATGTCAGCGGTAATCCTATATGATTATTATAATTACCTTGAGATTTTAATAGATTGTAACGAAGACTCAAAGCTGTGGCTAACAGCTCTTTTGTGGCGGTTTTTCCGTTGCTTCCGGTTATGGCTATTACGGGAATATGAAACCGTCTGCGGTGAGATTTTGCCAGGTTATGCAGAGCTTTCAATGGATCAGACACTGCTATATAGGCCGCTTTTTGGATTGGGGGCGCCTTTTTCAACCAATTCCTGCTAACGACTGCAGCTTGCGCTCCCTTCCTGAAAGCGTCCGCAACGAAATCATGACCATCGGCTTCATCTTTGAGCGCCCAGAAGACCTCTCCTTTCTTTAAAATCCGGGAATCGATACACGAAGGTCCCATTTTCCCCCGTAAATTTGCCGGTTTCAAGCTGCAGTGAATGAGAGCCGGAAGCTCCTCAAAAAACAGACTCATCGCACCAGTTCACGTTGGTATTTAATAACTTCTGCTCTATCATCAAAAGGAAATCTCTTGCCGTTGATTTCCTGATATGTTTCATGACCCTTCCCGGCAATCAATAAGGTGCCACCTGCAGGAAGCTTGTGCAGAGCAGTCGAGATAGCGTGCCGCCTGTCCAGAATCGTCATCACATCCTGGGGACGCTGGAGGCCGGATAAGATTTCGGACATGATTCTCGCAGGTCGTTCCGTGCGCGGATTATCGGTCGTGATATAGACTGTATCGGAATTCTCTTCTGCTATCCTACCCATAATGGGTCGTTTTTCCTGATCTCGGTCGCCGCCGCATCCAAAGACTACGACGAGGGGACCTTCACTTATTCTTTTTATCTCGGTCAATACGAGTTTCAAAGCTTCCGGGGTGTGAGCGTAATCAATGAACACCCGGCGGTCCTTTAGGATAATCTGTTCCAACCTGCCGGGCGCACCCTTGAATTCTTTCACCGCACTGACGAATGCTTCATGAGAGGTTTTAAGAACTTCACTTACAGCTAAAGCACCGAGGAGGTTATAGGCATTAAATCTACCCAAAAGCGGCGACTGGAACTCGACTTCACCACGCGGTGTGCCTGCCTTTATGAATATGCCATCTCCGGTAACCTGCAAATCGGTAGGATGCACATCTGCACTCGATTCCAGGGCAAAGGTCAGCACGTCGCTATCCGTCAACGAAACCAGTTTTTGTCCATATTGATCATCGACATTGATGATCGCCGTTCCGACTTTGTAGTCGCTGAATAGTTTAGCTTTGGCGTTAAAATATTCATCGATGGTTTCATGGAAATCCAGGTGATCACGGCTTAGATTGGTAAAAACCGCGGCGGAGAATTTCATACCGAAGACACGCTCCAATGAAAGCGCATGTGAAGAAACTTCCATGGCTGCTTGATGGATGCCTTCCCGGTACATCTCCGCTAAGAGAGCGTAAATATCCGGCGCTTCCGGTGTGGTTCGTTCTAATGAATGTGTGCGATCACCGATTACCCCACCTAAAGTCCCAATTACGCCCGATTTGCCGGTTTCGTATTTTAGAATTTCACCAACTAGCGAAATTATGGTGGTTTTTCCATTAGTACCGGTCACTGCCACCAGATCGATATGTTGATCCGGGTAACCGGTTACAATGCCCGCCGCCAAAGCCAATGCCTGACGCGGTTGTGAAACGATGATATAAGGCACGTCCAGCGGGCTGTCCGGTTCAGCGGACAAAGCTACAGCAGCCGCACCTCGTTCTAAAGCCTGAGGGATGAATTTGCGCCCATCCTCACGCTCACCCTGAAGGGCGAAAAAGAGACTCCCCGCGTTCACCTGCCGTGAATCATAATCAACTTTAGCTATTTCAGGATCAGAAACGCCTTTTATTGCTGATCCGGGAATCCCCGCTGCTATTTCTGAAAGTTTCATGAAGACCTATAATGGTTTAGCTTTAAGCCGGCAAGTACTGCACTTAATCAGAGACGTCCCGGGCTTAAAGGATTGTTTTACGATCCAGCCGCTGCCGTCTATTTCCACTGTAATGCCGTAACTGGTTAAAATTCTTGTAGCTTCGCGTATGGATATTCCTCTTAGATCGGGAAGAAGAACTTCAGTTTGTTCGATAGACTCATCTTCCCGGGCAAGCTCTGATATATCTGATAGTGCTGGACCGCGCAGCCATTTCAGATCGATGTTCCTATCGGGGAGACTCACCATTTTCCCGATTCCTCCAGAAACGTCCGCCAGTTCGATGGGATTTGGTTTCCAGGTTTTTCTAATGACGTCAGCAGGTTGAAGCCTCTGCATCACCTTTTTGAATACCGGCGCTGCTACCTGCGAAGCGAAGTGTTCTTCTTGGGGTTCACAGACGGTTATAACCAGCAGCCGGTCTTCCTTGCCATCGGTAATGAAACCAGCAAAAGAAGAGACGAATCTATCGTCATAATACCCACCCTTTATTAGATCAGGAACCTGAGCCGTACCAGTTTTACCGGCGACAGCGGAACCATCAAGTGCGGCGTTCTTCCCGGTGCCTTCATCAACGCATTTGATTAGAACCTGCCTTAGCTGTCTGGCGGTTTCGGGTTCCATTACCCTGCGCACTTCCCGAGGCGGATAGGACCGGTGATTTCCCTTCATGTCCGTTCGATCGAGAACCAGACGGGGCTCCATCAGTATTCCATCATTAGCTATGGCTCCAAATGCCAAAGCCAACTGCAGCATATTGGCAGCGATCCCCTGTCCCATAGCTATATTGGCGCGGTCGATATCCTTCCATTTATCATAGGGACGTAATCTCCCGGAGTTCTCACCGGGGAAGTCAATGCCAGTTGGTGTACCGAAACCGTATCGCGCTGCAAAGCGATAGATCTCTTTCGATCCCAGTTTTTCGGCAACTTTCGCCATACCTATATTGCTCGAATACACTATGACGTCCTCGAATGTCAGCCATCCGTATTCGTGAGTGTCTTTTAGCCGTTTTCTGCCAATTCGGTAACTGCCGTTTTCACAAAAAATGGAATCATCCAGGCAGACAATCCCCTTTTCCAAAGCGGCAGTAGCTGCGACAACTTTGAATACCGATCCTGGTTCAAATAAATCTGTAATCGGTTTCAGCTTGTGATTGGCCAAAGGCCCAATTTCCGGTCTTATAGGATCAAAATCGGGAACACTGGAAATTGCTAATATCTCGCCGGTTTTGGGGTTTAACAGCACGCCTCCTGCCCAATTAGCCTGATATTTCTCCTGCACCTGTATCAACGCATCATGCAGTATTTCTTGAGAGAGAATATCAATCGATAGCCTTACAGTGCCACCATCACGTGGTTGAGCATAACTACGCAACGGGTCCCAAATGCTGACGCCGCGGGCGTCCCTCTGATGAATTTCCCAGCCTTTCTCTCCTTGCAGAGCTTCATCACATTGTACCTCGAGACCAGCAATACCGGAGCCATCAACATCGGTATAACCCAGTAGTTGTGAAGTCGCACGGTAGAATGGATAGAATCTCCCTGAGGTTTTCTTCAGGTTCATCCCGTTCATGCCGAGGCTCTGCAGCCTGTCAGCCTGTGAGGCAGTCAAGCGCCATTCTAAATACACAAAAGGCGAATGTGATTGTAACCTGCGTTGGTAATGGCTGGCTGGCCTGGAAGTAAAAGCTGCCAGTTCGGTGCAGAGAGTCCCCGCACTTTTCAATTGAGCGGGTCTGACACCGCAAGTGAAATACTGCGGATGGTCTAAGGCAATTTCCTGTCCAGCACGATCGACGATAGAGCCTCTGCGGGATTCTAATTTCACCTTGCGAATGTGCTGCCTGCGCGCTATCTGTGCGTATTTCTGACCATCAACTATCTGCAACTGAAACAGACGACCGCCTAAGACAAAAAAGAGGACTATGATGGTGAAAGCCAGAATGCGCATTCTCCACACATAGCGCTTGGAAACGTTCTTATGAACCTTTCTGCGGCTCTTTCTTCCATTCGACTTCTTGCGAGCTGTCATAGTTTTACTCTCTTCTGTCTGTAAGCCAAAAATTCATCATCCAGGGGCGTAATAACTATTGGTGATTTCTTTGATGGAATCATTCCCAACCGTTCTTTCACCAGCGGCTCGACGTGATGATAAGAGAATACTTCATCAGCCTTGAGCTGCAAGTTTAAATATTCCTCTTCCAATTTCGCTTGTTGACTGCGGAGTTTATCCAGTCGGGCACATAGCCGATTAACCTGATGAGATTTCCATACTTCACCCAAGCAGAACGCCAGAACAATCAGTGCAATCGCAAACCAGTATAATCTAAGCCTGAAATCCTTGCTCGGACGTGGTTTACGCTTGGGGCGATAGGGTCCTGGAGGTCTTATAGCCTGACTGCGCGCACGCTTTTGCCGGGAATTCGCGGTTCCCCGGCGCGAATTCACGCTTTTTGTAGTCTTCGATTTGGGCATGATAAGACCGGTTTGTGGTATCTTAAAACCCCGTCTATTTGCTGGGAATTTTCCTGGCGGCGCGCAGCCTGGCGCTTCGGGAACGGGGGTTCAGTCGAATTTCTTTGGGTGAAGGACGTAAAGCCGAAGAAGTTAAAACTTGCGCGGATGGTTTTTGCCCGCAGGCACATACCGGGAGCTTAGGTGGACAGACGCAGCCCTTTACTTTTTCTGCTATGAAGCGCTTCATGCGCCGATCCTCGATGGAATGGTAGGATATCACACAGAGAACACCACCATCCTTCAATATATCCCAGCATGCTTTCAACCCTGCCTCCAACAGCTCTATCTCACTGTTTACCTCAATACGAATCGCCTGAAAGATCCTCGATACAGCTTTCATCTCAAACCTCGCCGGAACAGAGTTCTTGATGACTGCGGCTAATTGTTCACTGGTTCTTATTGCTCCTTTTTGGCGCGCATTGGAGATATTCCTGGCAATTCGAGGTGAGAGTGGCTCTTCGCCATATCTGAAAAAAATATTTCGTAATTTCTCGATTGAATAACTATTGATCACATCATGCGCATTTATCCTGGCTGATGGATCAAAGCGCATATCGAGGATGGAATCCTGACTGTGAGAAAACCCGCGAGCTGCTTCCAATTGATCGGAAGAAAGCCCCAGATCTAGGATGACACCCGCAGCAGAACCCAAATCCAGATATTCGCCGATCTCAGAGTAGCTGTCATGCACCAACTGAATTCGAGGATCACTTTTTAGTCTTTGGCGTGTTATGCTAATGGCGGCGGGATCACGGTCGAAACAGAAGATACGCCCCGCGGGGGAGAGTTTCTCGAGGATCGCCTCGGCATGCCCTCCCCCGCCCACGGTGCCATCGACCATTGTGCCCGTTAAAATATCATCATCCGGATTTGACGTCAGAAGGAGTTTCATGACGGAATCGACCATCACCGGCCGATGGAGAGTGATGCATGATTCTGGTGTCATAAAACAGCAGTTTGTCAGTTTCCGGTTATATGCGGATGATAATCCGATCTATTTTATTTATCGGTGGAGTCGCTTGTGGACGAAGAGGAACGGTTGGCGTAATCTTCCAGAATACTCTCAACCTGTTGATCAGTTTGCGCTAAGTACTGTTCATAGACGGATGGATTCCAAACCTCTACCCAGTCTCCGACACCGATGATAAGCGCTTCCTTTTCGAGTTTTGCCAATTTCATCAAGCGCGATGGGATGGAGATGCGCCCCTGCGAATCGAAAGATGATTCCCTGGCGCCGTGCAACAACTCCCGCTGAAGCCGTCTCTGGTTTCTGGATGCGTATGGGGATGGATTAAAATCTTTGCGCCGTACTTCCCAGACGTCTCGGGGGTAAATGAGCAGGCAGTTATCCAGACCTCTGGCGATAACAACCCGGTCTTTTGATGCATCAGAGAGGATGCGGCGGAAGGGCGCGGGGAAATTTATGCGTCCCCGATTGTCTATCGTATAGAGGAACTCATCCGTAAAGGAATTAGGAAACGGATTGCTTTTGCCCTTACCCGTTTTCTTTTCTGGCTCTTTGCTCATAACCCCATATTACCCTTTATGTGGGTTTTAGTATAACAAATTCCCCACTTAATGTCAAGACCTTTTTTATTATTTTTGGGATTTTTCTCTCAATTAGTTTATTCATAATTCTTTATAATACAACATAATAGCGTATTTATTCACTAATGGTTCGAGGGGGCTGTTTTTCAGTTGGGATTTTTATTGAAGTTTTTGCTTTAATATTCACCGGTGAAGCTGCTTGGTAAAGAGGAATGAGACTCTTTCCCATAGGGACTCCTTTGGAGCGCTACGCTCAGAGTGACATTATGGGGATCCTCACGTTCATTCCATTGAAAATTTTACACTTATTTATTGATTTTCACTTAAGAAAGTGGGATATTTAAATTACCTGAAACCAGAACGGCTGCAACCATAGTACGTTGAGTCGTTTTGATGGAACTGGTGCAGTTTTATTCAGGTAAATCTGAAGGAGTACTTCAACATGGAATGATGATTCCGTGCTTATCAGCTTGGTTGAATGGTTCTAACTGGATTATGTCGAAATAAAAGGAAAACTACTATCATGCGCTTGAAACTGATCTTCTTCCTCCTATCGCTGCTGACGACCACTTGTTTTGCCACAGAAAAATTCCAGGTGAAAGACCTTTACACACATCCCCTTATCGTCGGCTACCCCCCCTCGGGATTAACCTGGTCGCCGGATGGAAAGAAACTGGCGTTTTTATGGAATGCGGATGGAAACAGGTTCAGGGACCTGTACATTGCCAGCACTTCCGGAAAGATTGAGCGGCTGACCGACTTCAAGGATCAACCCAGATGGGAGATCGAGGATGATGACCGCACCGAGCAGGAAAAGGATGATGAGAGAGTCCTCGATTGGGGATTGTCGCAGCCTTTCTGGTCACAGGATGGGAAGAGGATTTATTTCGGATTCAGGGGGGATTTATACAGCGTTAAAGCGAAAGCTGGCGAAGAAACGAGCAGGCACTTCCAGACCCAGGGCGGTGAGGGAAACTTTTCCATCAATAAAGCCGGGGATTGGATCGCCTACACGTCTGGTAACGATATCTTCGCGGTTTCGACAACGGATGGCAGAATCGTTCAGCTAACCGGAGATGGAAGTGGTGATATACGTAACGGTACGGGAGCGTACGATACCTATTTACGGGGGGTTTTCTGGGCGCCGGATAGCCGCAAGTTAGCCTTCGTGCAACACGACGTCACCGGTTTTGAAAGGATGCTGATTCCTGATTATACCACCCAAAAGGTCGAAGTTCACAAGCAGCAGAGAGAAATCGCCGGTGGCAAATTACCCGCCATAAGACTTGGGATAGTGAGCCCCGAAGCAGCGCATAAAGTGCCAATATGGATGGATTTACCATCAGATGAACAGTTCTATCTGCGATCCATAGACTGGTCGCCGGAATCGGATAAACTTTTGATCGAAGTCATGCTTCGCGATATGCTGGATCGCTATATTCTTCTGGCAGACGTTGCTACGGGGAAAGTTGACACTATATGGCATGAGAGCGATGACAAATGGATCCCTCGCAACATGGCGCGCGTCCGTTTTGGTCCGGAGGGTAAACGGGCGATTTTTGGATCGGAAATGAGCGGATGGTGTCACCTCTATTCCATTCCCATAACAGGTTCTGAAAGTCAGATAGTGCAGGCTCTGACTTCCGGAGAATGGGAGATACCATCAGGATCATGGGGAGGCAGCAACGATTGGCGCCTGTCAGAAGATAGGAAAACATTAGTGTTTATTTCCAGTGAAGACCATCCATCAGAACGGCACTTATACAAGACTGATTTGCCATCTGGAAAAAAGCAGCGCATCACCACCGCCAAAGGATGGATCAGATCATTTGTGATTTCGGAGGACGGCTCCAAAGCTGCCCTAATATACGGTGACCTGGAAAATCCCTACGACCTGTACTGGTGCGACATTAGCTCTGATGAAACCATACAGCGACTGATCTTTTCTCAACCTGCGGCTTTCGGCCAACACAATTGGTTCAGCCCGCAATACGTAGCCATACCGACATCCGATGGTTTATCCTTCCCGGCAAAGTTGTGGTTACCCAGTGCGGACAGGCTACCAGCGCCCTTGATAGTTTACATACACGGCGCTGGATATCATCAAAACGTTGAAAAAGCCGCCTGGGGTTATGAAGATCGTTTTCACCGTTATCTGGCACAAGAAGGATTCGCTATAGTGGATATCGATTACCGGGGATCATCTGGATACGGAAGGGACTGGCGCGTGGGGATATATCAACATACCGGCGGAAAGGATCTGGACGATGCAGTTGATGCCGCCAACTATTGCATCGAAGAAGGCTGGGGCAAACCGAATAATGTGGGTATCTGGGGGTGGTCGTACGGCGGTTTTATGACCAATATGGCGATGTTCAAACGACCGGACATATTCAAGGTGGGCTGTTCAGTGGCTGCAGTGAATGACTGGCGTAATTATAATTTGGAATACACGATGCAGCGGTTCAAGGATCCTGACCAAAACCCGGAAGCTTATGACCAATCTTCACCGATTACCTTTGCAGAAGGATTGCAGGGCAAATTACTGCTGATTCACGGCATGAAGGACAGCAACGTGCATTCCCAGGATACGATTCTGTTGATAGACAAATTGATCAAGTTGGGTAAGCAGTTCGATCTGCTTCTATATCCACGTGAAAACCACGGTTTTTCCCGCGATGAATCGGACGTGCACGTGATGAAATCGATAGCCGATTACTTTGAGGAACACTTGAAGTGAAAGGATAAAGGATAAAAAGCGTCAGGTCACACCCTGCTAACGCGGGACAAGACCTGACGCAACAAGAATCGGGGCACACTCCGCTCTGGTGGAATACCCCTTATTCTTTATTCAATCTATCCGAAAGATATGATCTGATCCCGCCCCGAAAGGTCATTTTATGGTGTCCCCAGAAGCTCCAGATCATAACGATGGCAACACCGAAAGCTTGCGCTATGAGCAAACGCATGTGAACTACCTGGACGAAAACTTCCATCAGTAGAGCCTTCAAACATAAACCAATGGATGCAACGATGAAAAAGGTGCGGGCTTGTTTTAAGATGTGCCTTTCCTTGGAAGTGAAATTTAGGTATTTATTCAGAACAAAATTCGTTGCCATACCACAGGCGTAAGCCAAAGCCGCAGATAGCCAGACGTACATTCCAAATTTGACACGGAACACCAGTAGCGCGAAAGTATCCACTACTGTCGCCAGCCCGCCTATCCAGATGTAGTTCAGGAAAAGTTTTACCGTTAGTCTGCTGGGCAATTTCATCAGGTTTCACAAAGATAATTTAGATAATATATCTATAAAGCCAATAAGGTATCGTGATCCAGATCATCTTTCAACAAACATCTGTCCAGATAGCGATAGGGCTGCTCTTTCAAATTCTGATCAGGTCATCAGGAAAGGATTATATAAACGCTCAATGGCTATAGTGGTGGCGGGACCATGACCGGGATGGACTAACATGTCATCACCTAAAGGGATTATTTTTTCGCGAATAGACTTAATTTCCTCATAAAAATGTTCATCGTCAGGCGTCCCCCCCACCGATCCGGCGAAGAGCAGGTCACCGCAGAATACATCGCATCCCACCACGAAAGTGATCGAATCATCGGTATGACCTGGCGTTTCGAACACTCTGATTTTCAATTTGCCTAACTCCAAAACGTCCCCATCTGATACGTTACCATCCTTCAGATCGTCGCTTGCATGGCTATAAACCTGTACTCCAGCATATTGCTCTCTTAAAGCCTGAACACCGCCTGTGTGGTCATAATGCGCGTGCGTGATCAATATTGACTCAACCTCCAGTTCCTGTTGATTGACAAATTCAGCCATTTGCGGACTCCATTCGCCGGGGTCGATAATTACTGCACTACGCGTTTCGCTGCACGCAACGATGTAACTATTGGTTTCGTTTACTGAAAGGAGAAAATGTTCGATGATCATGTTATACCTCATCCGACAGAAGCGCGCAGTTGATATTAGCAGCGCCAAGGTTAGAATCGCTAAGGTCCGCACCCTCTAAAATGGCACGTTCCAGCACGGCGCCGCTCAAGTCAGCTTTCACCAATTTTGCTTCCGTGAGATCGGCTTCGCGGAAGATCGTTCTTTCCAGCCTGGCATTGGTCAGGTTTGCCTTGCGAAGTTTAGCTCTGCCGGGGCGCGCATAGAAAAGATTTGCGCCACTTAAATTTGCTCGTTCGAGATCCGTTCCGACTAAGTTAGAACGGGAAAGATCCGCTTCATGGAAGATGGCATCAGAAGCGTGAGCACCACCCAATATGGCAAAGGAAAGATCGGCGTTACTGAAATCAGCGCCTTCCAATACCGCAAAATCCATTCGTGCCTGGTACAGTGAAGCGCCTGTAAATTGTGCTCCTCTCAGGTCAGCATGGGAGAAATTGGTATCAGCCAATTGGGCGTATTCAAAGTTACAGCCACTTAGAAAAGCGCCTTCGAAACGCGCCCCACTCCCCTGCAAGCGTAGTAAACGTGCAGATCGTAAATCACTTCCATGCAACTCCGCGCCGGAAAGATCAGCGCCGGATAGATCAACAGAAGCGAAGCGAACGCCGGAAAGATCAGCGTGTGCTAACTTCGCATTGGGCAGGCGGATTTTTTCCAGAACGGCGCCAGCTAAATTTGCTCCACTTAGGTCCGTTCCCATCTCCACTCGCAGTTCAAGGTCTCCGCGATAATGTCTCTTATTCTCCAGATGGAACCAGCAGTATTCAGCAAGAGCTAACGCTTTATAGCGGCAGTCCTGGTGGCGGCAGATTTTTACCTGAGTTATATCATTCATATATGGTATTTAGCTGATTGTGTTGACACTCGATGGTAGTGCGGCAGTTCATCTGTCGCTTATTAGGAACATGCTTCGTCTCGCCTACGGCGATCCAGAAGCATGCCACCCATCAATGGGGGCAAGCCCCCGCGCTACCTATATTGTTGATTAATCTATGAATATAGTTAATCGACTTTATTCAGCAACAGACAACCGCTTTTGTCAACTGCCAAATCCCAGCCTGGGGGAAGAACTGTAGTGGAAATAATTTCTTCGATGAGGCAGGGACCTTTAACAGCGTCACCAGGGGCAAACTCGCTCCGTTCGTAAACCGGCACCTCTTTGAATCCTTTACCGAAGAAATATACCTGGTGTCTTCTCTTGGGGCGGGGTTTTTCGCCAGCGCCGGGTTTTAACTCCGGCAGATTCAATTCTGCGGCATGCCCTATCGCGGTAACGCGCAGATTCACCCATTCCGTCACTTCATCTACAGCTTTAAACGCATAAACCTGTTCGTGAAGCCGGTGAAAATCCTTAACAATTCTGTCCAGTACCTTGCGGGTACACTTGCCTTTAAAGTCAGGGAAGACGACGTTCAAATCATAAGACTGCCCTTCCAATCTTAAATCAGCAGATAGAATGAACGATGCCCTTTCATCCGGGATCCCTTCAGCATGAAGCTGACGGTAGCCTTCCTGCTGTAACTCCTCAAGAACTTCAGCTATATTCCCCACCTTGAGGTCGTCATCTTTCAGCATTATTGTCTTAGTATAATCATGCCGCGCATCGGCGACTAACAAACCTAAGGCTGAGAGGTTACCTGCATACGGCGGAACCACCACCCGGGTCATGCCCAGTTCTTCCGCGATTTCGGCAGCATGAAGGGCTCCCGCACCCCCGAACGCCATCAGAGCGAATTCGCGGATGTCCAGACCTTTCTGAGTAGTCCTGGTGGTGATGCCTTTCGCCATCTTAGCGTTTATAACTCTGAGAATTCCGGCCGCAGTTTCCTCTAATGTCAAACCCATCGGGGAAGCTATTTTATCCTGCATTGCCTCTTTAGCTGCTTCTACTTCAAGATGAATTCGGCCTCCTAAGAAGTAATCAGGATTCAACCTACCTAATACCAGGTTTGCGTCAGTTACAGTGGGTTGTTGACCGCCATGCCCATAACAGACCGGACCGGGATCCGCACCGGCAGATTGAGGACCAACTTCCAGCACTCCCCCCGGTTCAACGCGTGCCAGTGAACCACCACCGGCACCGATTGCATAGATATTCACCATGGGGATTTTGGCGGGATAGTCCTCTAATACTCCGTCGGATGAAACTTTCGGTTTGCCGTCTTCGACCAACCCTATATCAAAGCTCGTTCCGCCCATATCCACGGTGATAAGTTTCGGCTCTCCAACGATTGACCCCATGAAAGCCCCGGCTAAAGCGCCACCGGCGGGGCCGGAATTGACCGTATTGATCGCGCGTTCGCGAGCCACTTTAACGGTCATCGACCCTCCGGATGCCTGCATAATGCGGAGATCGTTTACTAAATATTCACCTTTAAGTCGCCTGGAAAGGTCATCTAAGTACTTCTTGATGATAGGCAACAGATAGGCATTAAGCACAGTCGTGGAAGTTCTCTCATATTCTCTGAATTCGGGGGAGATAATGCTGGAAAGCGTGACAAACGCATCAGGGATCTCAGCTGTAATTATATCAGCTACACGTTTTTCATGATTATCATTCAGGAAGCTGAAAAGCAGACAGACAGCTATTGATTTCACTCCTTGTTCTTTTAAAAAGCGTACGGATTTCCGGACTGAATCTCCATCAAGCGGCACTACCACACTGCCATCCGCGCCAACCCTCTCTTTAACTTCGAGACGCAGGAATCTGGGCACCAGCGGTGGTGGATTATCCACGGTAAAATCATACAGCGCTTCGGGGGGGCGCTGCACCCGACCTATTTCCAATACGTCTCGGAAACCTTCCGTGGTAATTAGACCGGTCAGAGCGCCTTTTTTCTCGATTAAGGCGTTGGTTCCAATGGTGGTTCCATGCACCACACCCTGAATCGAAGGGTTTTCACGATTTGGGGAACTGCCTTCGATGCCAGCTTCGCTTAACAGGTCATTTATTCCCTGTATGACACCCTGGGTGAGGTCATGTGGTGTGGTCAGCGTTTTAGCGTAGTGGATCTGACCGCTGTCATCGTCGAATCCGACTATATCGGTGAAGGTACCACCGACGTCAATTCCTATTCTCATGGTATGCTGAAGATGCCTTATATTCTTTAGAAAGTTAAACAATATAGGTCAAATTTGGCAAGATGTCAAGTTGCAAGGGGACGATTATCCATCGATCGCAACCCAACGGTGCGAAATACTTGCCGTATTGTGATGCAGATCATCACAACCCCACGAATCTTTTATATTAATTTTGTAAAATCGCATTATGCACCCCATATTAGATTCGATCACGGAGAACTGTTCGCGATTGTTAAAATAATCGACGGACTTCGAATCAAACGGATACCAGAATACGCTATGAATAATCCCGAACTCACTGCTTCTGCGCAAACTGAAATAGATCTACCTCGCAAAGTCCTCATCATCGATGATGAGGAAGCGATCCGAACACTGCTGAAGGAATATATCGGAATCATCGGATTGGACGTCCACACGGCAGCGACGGGATCTGATGGAATAAAAGCATTAAAGGAGGATGCTTTCGGGCTGATAATATGCGACGTTTCTATGCCGGGCATGGACGGCTTTGAAGTATATGAGAAAATCCTTAAGTTGAAACCAGATCAGAACTTCCTCTTCATTACAGGCTATTCCTTCGAAGGATCACGTCAGTACTTAATAGATAGATCCTTGGGATTACTGCGCAAACCCTTCCACTTAGAAGACCTCAACACCATCATCAACGGAATCTATCCGGACGTTTTGCAGTCCTAGAGAAGTTGTACCCGGATATCTAGCTGTCCGGGCCACCCGCCCGAAGATAAAGAATAATACTCAAGTGTATAAACAAAAAACTCTTCCCATTACCTGGGAAGAGTGTTCTATTGAATGGATATGAGACATGAGTTAACGAAATGCTGCTTCAAGGGCATTTGCGAGCCAGTAACCTTTCTTTGCTTTCTTGGCAACCCTCATGAAAGCTAGAGGTACAACGAAATCTGTTGCAACCATAGCTACATCGATAACTGTCACTTCCTCACCTCGGTTGATCTTCGTTATCAAGGCAGTAGTCGATACCAGGGGATTCGCAATGTCTGCAATCAATCTTACAGTCTCTTCTGAATTGAGAGTACTGGCTTTATTGTACTTCACTTTGGGATTTTTAGCAAACGCGTCATTTGGTGTGATGGTGACACCGACCCCCAGAAATGCGATTACCAGTAAAAATATTAATCCGTTTTTCATAGTTATCTCCTTAAGTTTTATTGTGTGATAACTACTTTATTGTCCTTAGCCTACCACCGTTACACATATTATACGTTTAATTGCTAATTTATTAGACAGTTTTACCAAATTTTGATCACCTAATTAGGGAACAAGGAAACTATATGTGTATTTAGTTGTTGCGTCAGGTCCTTAGTACAACGGAGACCCGACGCAACGTTTTTTGAGGGATCGGGCCACCACCCAGTGCGCCTGCCCACCTAACAACTGGAAACCAATCCCGCCAAATAGAACTTGATACTTACCTCAGAGATGGATATATTCAGGCAAACTTTCGTTTTCTTAAGAATGAGGACATAATGAACAAGCGGATTATTCTGTTTGCCTTAGTGCTTTTGTGCTTACTGCCAGCGGGAGCCGAATTACAGGCGCGAGTGATAGACCTGCGTGACAGCACCACCACGGACACCATCTCAGCAGATAAGATTATAGAGGCGATTAAGGTATTGCAGGATACGTCTGATGTGCTCAGGTGTGATAGCCTAATAATTTCAGGTAAAATAAACATTTCAGGATCAGGTATTGATACCGTTAAATGTATTATAAGGTTTTCAGACTCGGAATTTTCTGATGACTTCACTCTGCAAAATACAGGCGGCCAAGTTAATTTCTCTTCATGTGTTTATTTTGAGAGAACGATTTTCCATGGTAATGTGAATTTCAGTAAAGGGATTTTCCATGACAATGCATATTTTGACGATGCAACTTTTTCCCATGGTACATACTTCAGTAAGGCAACTTTCAACTGTAATGCTTATTTTAGGGGTGTTATTTTCAAAGAGGGAGTACGATTTGAAGAAGCGATTTTCTCTGGTGATGTTTATTATAATTCTGCAGTTTTTCATGATAATTCAGTTTTTATTTCGACCATTTTTTCTGGAGAGACTCGGTTCTATATTGCCGAATTCTTTGGGGATGCTTACTTTCGAGAAACAACATTCTCAGGCAATGTCGATTTTGAGAATACCGATTTCTATGGCAATGTATCCTTTGAAAAGGGATTTTTTTCAGGTTATACCAACTTTAGTGGTGTAGTTTTCTTCCATGAAATTTATTCAACTTCCACAATAGACCTCACTGGTGCGAAGTTTTTAGAATCACTAAATTTGAAAACAACTAGCTTTTTACAGAACTGTCGTATTTTACTTGAGGATATCGAGGTAAGAAATATCGAATTATCATGGTTGCAGTTGGAAGAGCACCTACATTTTTATGACCGCAATTTGGGTGTAATACCCGCGAAGAGATTCGATGACATAAATAGGCTTCGCAAGGTATTTATACACTTAGAAAATAACTTTGCCAACTTGGGGCAATTTGAGGATCAGGATGCGTGCTATTATGAACGCATGACCATTGAGCGAAGACATGCCAACATAGGCGACTGGTTGTTAAAGACGTTACTGCACTATTCCTGTGGGTACGGCGTCAAGCCGGGGCGGGTTATTTTCACATCTTTTTTTGTGATTATTTTATTTGCGTTGTTCTACTATTTGCACGGAGCCATCCAGGAGCGCAAATTCGATGATCCGGCTTTAAAATCGAAGAAAGAAGGAGTGAATAAAGACGAAAGAAACCGCTGGGCACGCTTTCGAGATGCGTTGTATTTCAGCGTCAATACGTTTACTACGGTCGGGTACGGTGATTGGTATCCAACAGCGGAAAAACTGAAGATAGGACCGGGAAGGTTTAAGATAACTCTGCCGATACGTTTCAGGACGCTTGCCATGTGCGAGGGTCTAATAGGCTGGATGTTGTTAGCTCTGTTTTTGATTACTTTAGGGCGGGTTTGGATCAGGTAGTTTGGTAGTGTAAGGCGCTACCTTTTAGAAAGCTATCAAAGGGTACCAATGCTGCGACTTCAGATTCGCTGCAGATTCCACCTCGCGCTCGACACCCTTGCCGTCCAGCCAACAGTTCCCCCAACCCGAGTCTGTAAGGGACATACAGACTTAAGTGAATACGTCCGGCAGGGCGCACAAATAAAAAGCCGAGGCTATTATACCTCGGCTATCAATTGGATTTTGGTTATCCTTATTTAATCATGACTAATTTCTGTGTACGGTGGAAATCGTTGGCTTCCATCCTGGCGATATAGACACCTGAAGGCAGGTTCGTCGCATCGAAGGTAATCTCGTGGGTACCCGCATCACGCAGTTCATCTACCAGTATGGCTACTAAGCGACCCTGAATGTCATAAATCGACAGTTTAACCTGTGAAGCTTCAGGCAGAGTAAAACTTAACATCGCTGCAGGATTAAAGGGATTAGGATAAGCTGCTGAGAAGTTGTACTCTTCCGGAACAATTGACTCAGGTTGAGCCAAATATGCTTCAAACGACTCTCCTCCGCAAGTCCATTCTTCTACCGGTTGGCCATCACCAAATGGCAGTTTTTCGAAATCAAAACTGGCTTCGTGCCAAACTGTGTCTGGATACACACCCACATAACTGTAGTAGGTGTACGCACCTGATGGAGCACCGGCAGGTACCATCTGGAAACGATCACGTTCAATCATAACACCAGGTGGAACAGTGATTGTTATGGGACCGATGAGTGGACCAAAGGCGATTCCATTAGGTAGTACTACTTCAGTCCAAATATCGAATGTAGCCATATTTGGATCATCATTGATTACGGATATGTTGAATTCGGCCATGCCGCCCATAGCAGGTATCGTGATCGGCGGATTATATGGAACTAAATTAGTCGCAACATCCGGACAAATAACGATGTATGCCGCGCCAAACACTAATCCTGGTAATTGAGCAATGAGGAAACCTTGACTTTGAGCGAGAGCGTGAAGAGATACTATGGGGACATATGTTGGTAGATGATCCCAAGGCCAGTCCTCGTAGTCGCCAAATAGCTGTTCGAGATACCAATCAGTTTCTAATTCAATGTGCAGAATTCTACCCTGGGAGTCATACCCCGTTGCACCGAAGAAAACTATGCTATCGGGATGTATCAAGGCCGAGTCAGGGGTTATCTGTACAGTGGCTAATTCATCAGCTACCTCGAACCAGGAATAGCAGGTATCCTCATCAGATATTACCCAGAGAGTATCCCTCGCCCCTACTTGCGTAGAATCATCGGGAATCACAATTTCGAAGTTAATCGTTTGATCCGTTTCGCCTGCTAACACCAAACTCCCGGATGGGGGAGAAACGCCCCAACTCTTGCTGTCGTACGCTGTATAGGTCGTGGTATGGCTAGTCCCTGTGACGTTTCTGAAATTAATGGGCAAATTTGAAGTATCGCCAAACGTAACATTCATCCCCATTTCTTCGGCAGTCATAAGAACATACCTATATGGATCGGGATTCTGTACAGTATTCGATCCTTTCATACGCATCGCATTCGCTCGTGAACTTGGATCGTCTCCTGCTACGTCACATATAGCCAGATACAGGCTCACACCAGGTTGGAATCCGGCGCTCCCGGTCTCCGTCGGATCTCGAAAAGCTACTTCGTAAATCTCACGAGGATCACTGACAGTTTGTGAACCAGCAAGACCCTGTGTGTAGGGTGTGTTATTGAACCCATAAGTACCAAAGAAGCCGTACCAGGGCGGCCAGCTCCAGCCAGGATCGCCAGGTTCAGCCATACCGGGAAACCAATGTACGTCAGTGGTAGGATCGTCGTTCTTACGGACGATGTAGCCACGGTCATCCACACCAGCACTGTATTGAGGTCCGGTCAAACCGGAACCACCCAGCCATCGCCTATCATTCCTGCAATCCAGGTCATCAAAAACCCAGGTTGTGATCTTCGTGCCATCGATACCTACTATACAGAAGGTATTGTAATCATAATCATTTCGCTGAGTAAGTTCCCAGATGTCATGGAGTACAAAAGCGGTGACGAGCGGGTAGGTTGCTTGATTCCCCATTGAAGATATCGCATTCCAATTCTCTTTACTCTCACCATAATATGTTCCATCAAGTGGTGAGTAATCAACCACCCAGTGAGCGCCACTCCATTCCGTGGCAAATGTTACTTGCCCGTCTGACCGATTGACTATTGGATCTATAGTCACCGGCGGCAATTCAAGTTTTGTCGCATCCACACCTACAGGATAAAGCAGAGCGATGAACAAGACTACCATAAACGTTGGGATAAGCACTGAGATAAATTTTCCTTCTTTCATTTTACTCCTCCGTCTTTAATGGATAATGTAGTGTTCAGTCAATGATACTGATACTGTTTCATCCCCGTATCAAAGAAGAGCAGTGAGGGGTTGTAAAGCTGGTTAATTCAGGTGTGTTTCAGGGCAAGTTCAAGTGAGTGTATTGGTCAGAGTATAAAAAATAAAAAGCAGAAAGTCAAGCGAAATTTTTTGCACTGGTTAGGTGGCTGGAACAGCTTGCTCCATAGGTCCGTAGGACTCCTAAGGAGAGCCCCTCCGGGGATGTCCCGGTTTCGACAGAGGTACGATTACTCAACTTCTACACAATCGATAACCCCTAAATAGGGCAAGTCTCTGTACCTACCGTTATAGTCCAATCCATAGCCAACAACAAAGACGTCATTGATCGAAAAACCGACATAATCAGCATTTATCGGTACGGTTCTTCGCGATGGTTTGTCCAACAGTACGCAGGTGCTTACTTCCATCGCTTCTCGCTCGATAATATATTCCTTGGTGAACTTAAGCGTTCTACCGGTATCCAATATGTCATCGACTATTAACACTTTTCGGTCTTTGACGTCTAACGACATATCTCGCAGTAAATTCAAATGTCCGGTGGATTCGGTGCCTTCGTAGCTGGTGACGAAGACGAAGTCTATCAAGGGGTGAATATCGTTGACGTATAGAAGGCGAACTAGATCCGCCATGAACATGAAGCTGCCGCGTAAAATGCCTATTACAGTCAGCTCTTCATGTTGAAGATCACGTGCTATTTCAAGAACCATCTCCGCCATACGTACTTTGATTTCTGTCTCGGTGAGCAACGGTTCTCTTTGAAAATTTATGGAGTTATTTTCAGTCATATTTTATACCTATACGGCGAAATTGAGTTCTTGACGGTTTGCATTAGACCTCCTCATCCTCCTTTTCGTCGTCCGTTTTTCCCATATTTATCGAACAGAGCTTTCCGCACATGGTGCAGATAATCTGGTCATAAGCTTCGCTGTCCCGCCTTTTCGATCTGGCTAATTCGGAATCTAAAGCTTGCTCGTACATGCCTTCCCAGTTTAACGCACGTCTGTACTGCGACATCTGCAGGTCTCTATTTGTCGCCCCGGGTACGCCCTTGGCTATGTCGCCAGAATGAGCCGCGATGCGAGCCGCATAAACTCCTTCGCGAACCTCAGGCAATGTCGGCAGACGCAGATGTTCAGCAGGCGTTACGTAGCAGAGAAAATCAGCGCCTTCAGCCGCTGCGATAGCGCCGCCTATAGCTGAAGTGATGTGATCGTATCCCGGCGCTATGTCCGTGGTCAACGGTCCTAAGACGTAGAAAGGAGCGCCGTCACAGACTGTTTTCTCCATCTGTATGTGCGATTTTATATCCTGAAGTGGAACGTGTCCGGGACCCTCGATCATCACCTGAACACCCCTTGAACGAGCGCGCCTCGCCAGATCACCCAACACCACTAACTCTTCAATTTGAGGACGGTCACCGGCGTCTGCTATAGCGCCGGGTCGCAAGCCGTCACCCAGCGAGAGTGTGACGTCATACTTAAAGACGATGTCCAATAGCCTGTCATACTGTTCGTACAGAGGGTTTTCCTTGCCGTAATGTTTCATCCAGAGGGCTAAAATAGATCCCCCTCTGCTGACCATGCCAGCAACACGCGGCGTGTTTTCCAGCATTTCCAGCACCCGTTGGGTAACTCCACAGTGTACGGTTATGTAATCAATTCCCTGTTCGCACTGCCTTTCGATCTCCTCGAAAAGACCTTCCGCTTTCATCTGCACCAGTTCTTTGTCCTGTTGCAGCAAGCGCGCCGCCGCACCGTAGATAGGCACCGTGCCGACCATCACGCAGGAATGCTCCAGTATCGCCTTGCGGATAGCGTCCAGATCTCCACCAGTTGATAAGTCCATAACGCTGTCAACGCCTGAAGCCATGGCAACTTGCAGTTTCTTGATCTCTTCGTCTATATCGTAGTGTTCCGGAGAAGTCCCTATATTGGCGTTAACCTTGGTAGTCAGACCTGAGCCGATCCCCTTAATGAAGAAATCCCGGGCATGATTCTTGGGGATGACCACGTGCCCTGCAGCGATTTTTTGCCGCAAAGTTTCAGCATCCATATTTTCCTGCCCGGCTACTTCACGCATCTCTTCGGTGATGATCCCTTCTTTAGCCTGGCTTAACTGTGTCATGTTAAATTTCCTATATCATATTGATCTATCTTGAAAATATACGTAAAAATAGCGCCGGATGCAAGGTCTTTTTAGTGTCGAAATTTATGGCTGAAAAATTCCGTTTATATGCACCGGACTATCCCATAGGGATCCCTTCGGGAAAGTTCCGGTGCTCAATTTGTAGATCCAATTGAATAAATTCAATAAGCTCTATTCACTCAGTCGCTTCAGCGACTTTGCCTAAGATTTGGGCGTACGAATTCATTCGTGCGTAGATCAAGTGGGATATAAAAACAAAAAACGCCGATAAAATCGGCGTTTTGAGTTACAAATCTATCTGTCTATCAAGGTAAACGCGCCATAGCGTAACCATCGAACATGTAATCTAAAGGATTCTGATAACGTTTGTCCTTGAGCACTTCATAATGCAGATGCGGTCCGGTAGATCTTCCGGTATTGCCCAATTCGGCGATCAGCTCTCCCCGTTCCACCTTCTGTCCTTTGACGGAGCGGAAGCGGTGAAGGTGAGCATACAGGGTACGGTATCCATTCCCGTGATCCACCACCAGCACCTTACCAAAACCAGGCTGTCTGCTGGTGTGAAGGACAGTGCCGTCAGCAGTGCAGTAAACCGGTGTGCCGGTAGGTGCACAAATATCTACCCCCATGTGAGGCTCCCACTGACCGGTAAAAGGATCACGCCGCCGTCCATACAGTGAACTGAAAGCACCGATGTTGGTAGGTCTAATAGATGGTACAGTCCGTAAATACTCTGCTTGTTCTTCTATCTCTTCTCTAACCTGCTGAAGTGAATTCTCCTGCAAATTTATCTGCCTGTCAAGCTGTTCGATCTTCGCTAAAAGTCCCTCAGCGCCAGTGTTGATTGATTCATGATAAGGTAACGACCCGCCGATTCCCATCTGCTGAATTTCAGGATCAAGAACGGGCAGGTTGGTATATAACCTTAAATCATTGCCGTTCTGGGCTAACAGTTCGACTTTCCCCTGCAATTCCTCAAAGCGGTCGTCCGCCTGGTTGAGTTTCGCATCCAGAGCGGAATTCTTAAATTCCAGCGAGGCTATCTGCCCGGCGCTGTGCCTGTTGAAAAGCAGCCCACCAACGACCACACTGAGCAGGAAAAAAGCTGTGGTGAAAGCGACAAACGAGAGTAGGAATAACCTCTTACTGAAGTCGAATTCGCATTTTTTTGAAGTGCCTCCGGAGAGGTATATCAGTTTAAATCGACGCGTCAGCATCGAACGTTCTCCACCTGTTATTTCGTGATCTAGCTTATCTAAATATCAACTTAAAGTAAGGATAAAGTAAGATTTAGTCAAGATATTTTTATGTTATTTAGAATGAGCAATCAGGTTTCAGGAGGGAAGGTAATCATAAGGAATCCCATATTCAGTGAGCTGGGTCAACTCTTTGGGAGGATTTTAAGAAGGTTATTCTCTATGGAGGGCTATGATTGGATCCAATTTCGCGGCTTTTGCAGCGGGGAAAAGACCGAAGAAGATTCCGATGAAAGCGGCGAAAAGCGTACCGCCGATTATCACCGAGAGAGGCATGGATACGGGAAGCCATTGTTCGATGAGGCGTCCTCCAGCCCAGGCTAACCCAATGCCGATAATCCCTCCAACAGAACATATCAGCGCTGATTCGATCAGAAATTGCCGTAAAATCTGACCTCTCCGGGCTCCCAACGCCTTACGAATTCCGATCTCATGCGTCCTCTCAGTTACGGAAACCAGCATGATGTTCATAATACCAATTCCGCCGACTAACAATGAGATCCCCCCGATGATTATACCCGCCCCATAAATACCCGAAGTAAGTTGAGTGTATAGATCCATCAACTGCCCCTGCTCGTTGATGGAAAAGTCGTCCTTTTCACCAGGCGTTAGTCCACGGGATCTCCGCATTATACCGATCAATTCATTCTTGAGTTCGTCAATTGCAGCAGGGTCTTTGGCTTTTACGACGATGGAGATATCCCTTCGCCGCCCGAAGTGCTTCAGCATCGATCCCAATGGAATTATTATTTGATTATCCAGACTGAAACCGAAAACAGTGCCTTGCTCTTCCAACACCCCGATAACTTTGTACCCGTGCGGTCCTATGCGAATTCGTTGTCCGATGGGATTACGTTTCTCCAAGAGCTTGTCAGCCACTGTTTTTCCAATAACAGCCACATCCCGGTTAGCTGAAGCATCGATTGCCGAAATGAAGCGGCCCACCTCCGGCATGGTATCTGAGGTCTCAATGTAATCTTCATTAGTGCCCAAAATATAGACACGCTTTAGAACCTCCGATCCATAAGCGACAGATCGCATCGTCTCCCCATTCGGAGCTACCGCACTGGCATTCTGACAATATTCCTTAACAAATTCGAAATCTTTGCGTTTCAGGCGGGGGCGATTTCTGTAAATGTAGTAATCGTCATTCACAATCCAGGGATAGCGCTGGATATAAACGGTGCCCGATCCGATTACGCGCAGTTGACGCTCAAATGACTGGTTCAAACCAGCCACGATCGTAACCATCAGGACCACCGTCATCACACCGATGACGATACCCAACGTTGCCAGTACGGACCTTACCTTGTTTGCCCTTAGAGCATCAAAAGCGATACCGGCAGCTTCAACTATATCCCAGAGTAAGGTTTTCATTGTCGCATAAAACTGAATAGTACTGCTCCGTGAACATATCAATCAGAATGGCTGTTCAACGTATCTGACACAATCCTGCCATCCAACAATCTTACCACCCGCGCCGCTCGGGCTGCCACCGATTCCTCATGAGTCACCACTATCATGGTATTTCCAGCAGCGTGCAGATCAGTGAACAACTGTAATATCTCTTCACCGGTGGCGCTGTCTAAGTTACCGGTAGGTTCATCAGCTAAGATTATGGATGGGTTGTTCACTAAAGCTCTGGCTATGGCAACCCGCTGTCGTTGTCCACCGGAAAGTTCGGTTGGTTTGTGATTGATCCTGTCAGATAGACCCACAGATTCCAACGCTTTCAGCGCCATGTCCTTACGCTTCCGCGGAGTAATCCCGGCGTATATCAGCGGCAGCTCAACGTTACGAAATGCATTGGCACGCGGCAGCAGGTTAAACGTCTGAAATACGAATCCCACACGCCGGTTGCGTATGTGAGCCAGTTCATTATCTGTCAATTTCGATACGTCATCACCGCTTAGCCAGTATTCCCCCGAGGTTAGGGTATCAAGGCAGCCAATCAGGTTCATCAACGTGCTCTTGCCTGATCCCGAAGGACCCATGATAGCTACGTATTCACCCCTGACAATGTCCATATTGATCTGGCGTAAAGCAGGTACCTTTATCTGACCCACCTGATAAGTCCTGTCAACGTCCTTGAAGTGAATTAACGAGGCGTCACCTGGTTTACTTGTTTCTATATTACTATTCATCATCGGAGGTATCTTCGCTGTTACTATCTCTCTTTCTATCAGATCGCTTTTTCTCTTTGACGCTGTCACCATCTTCCAAACGTTGGCTCAGAGTTCTGAAAGGACCACTTACGATCTTATCACCCTCTTCCAAACCAGAGATAATTTCAATATCCGTATCGCTGGAAATGCCCGTTGCGACTGCTACCTGCTTCGCCGTCCCCTCTTCCACGCGGAATACAACTTCGATCATCTCTTTTTCTGTTTCGTCCTCGTCCATCTCATCTTCGGAAGTAGTATTCTCCGTCGCTTGAGACTCTTCAGCTTCCTCTTCACCAGACTTCTCTTCCTTTAAGGGGTACTTCAATACCACGCACTGAATAGGAAGGTAAAGTGCGTCTTCACGCACTTCCGTGATAATGTCCGCTGTTGCTGACATCCCCGGACGCAGGCTTGCGGGAACATCTAAAAGCGTTATGTTGACTTCAAAGTTGGTCATCTCTTCAGACGTGCCCAATCCGCGGGTGGTGGCTGTATGAGCAATCTCTCGCACAACACCTCGGAAGGTTGTATCGGGATAAGCGTCTATATCAACTTTTGCCGTATCTGAGAGACTCACGTTGATTATGTCGCTCTCATCAACCTCAACTTCCACTTCCATTTTGCTCAAGTCAGCGACGATCAATATGATGTCCTGTTGATACTGAGCGCCCAAAGCCATTTCACCTAACTCTTTGTAAATTATGGAGACGATCCCATCCATAGGTGAATAAATGGACGTCTTATTATAATCGTCATTCGCCTGTTTCAAGTAAGCTTTGCTACTTTCCACTTCAGCGTTTCTGTATTGTAAATCAGCTTCCGCTGATTCACGATCAGCCTCTGACGCCCCTCCCTGTTTGAAGAGCTGGCTCGTCCTCTTCAGTTCACTGCGGGACTTTTTCAGAGCTGCCTGTGCGGACTTCAATCCTGATTCCGCTTGTTCCACCACGGCGCTGTAGCGTTCCTTATCCAGCGTTATCAGCAGATCGCCCTTATGCGCGAATTCGCCTTCTTCTACAAAAAGACCGGTTATTTTGCCGGAAACGTTAGCCGAGATATTCACCTGAACCTCAGGCTGTACTCGCCCCGTTCCCGGGATGGTCTCCACCAACCTGCCGCGCTTGGTTTTCTTAACCATCACTTCTGTTGACCGGTCCCTATTCTTAGACATATTCACAGCGACAAATACGCCGATTATACAGATCACACCGACAATAATGAGGATCTTCAACCAGCGCCTTTTTTTCTTATTAGCCATTTAATACTCTCTGATTAAGCTTAATTTTTATCTTCTTAAATGTTTCTCAATTGAGTTTACTTCCCACTGCACGTTCTAAAGCTGCTAAATTGGACCAGAAATTAAAAATACTCGAAATGTAGTCCACCTCAGCCTGTTCAAAGGTAATCTGTGCAATGCGCAGGTTCAACTGAGACGAAGCACCCAAACGGTATCGTTCCCGTTCTAATGCCAGTTGCCGTGAAGCTAATTCCCGATTCTTCTCAGTGACACGCGATTGTTCATAAGTTTGGACTAGATTATAATACGCCTGGCGTACTTCCTGATCGATCAGTTGTTCCTGCTTCTTGCGGTCAAATTGAGCATTACGTAGAGCCACTCTACTGCCCTGGTAATTAGCCTCATCCGCAAAACCGGAAAACAAATTCCATGATAATGTCAACGAAAGTGAGGTGTTCTTATTGCGGGGATTCAAGGTAAAATCCATGTCCTTGCCGGAATTCTGCGACCTTGTGTGCGAAAATGAGGCGCTCAAATCAGGGAGGAATTCGCCACGGTTGATTTTGACACTGTTGTTACTGTAAATCTCCTGTTTCTGATAAACTAAAAAATCAGGTCGGGCGGTAACGGCTTGTGCACTGAGGGTTACCAGATCGAAGTCAGGGTTGAATATGCTGAATTCCTCTGCCAACGAATATTCCGAATTCAGGTCGATACCCAGAACTCGATTCAATTCTTCACGCGCTAACTTCAGGCTGTTTTCCGCTTCGATAACGGCATTCTCCTGATTCCCCACGTCTATTTCCGCTTGCAGGACGTCCAATTCTGTGACAGATCCGACTTCATATCGAGCTTGTGCTAAATGGAGTTGTTCCTGTTTCTGCTGCAGGACTTTCAGGGTTAGATCGAACAGTTTCTTCTGTGCCAACACGGTGTAATAGTTCTGTTTGACACTGTACTGCAGACCCTGCTTGGATGCAGCCACCTGGAGTTCGTTCATATCATTTTGAAGTCCGGCGTTCTTGATAGTATAATACTGCTGACCGCCTAAGTTTATTGTCTCCCTCAGGTTTGCCCACCCATATGAAGCTGATGATTTGCCTTGCGGAACGCCATAGGTTATCGCAGTCGGTGAATTGGGATCGAATCCGACTACTATATGCCCGTTTGCCAGCGTATCGATGGTCATAGCGTAACCCTGCTCAGTTATCGGGTAAGCCGCCACCGATCCATTCGCTTCGACGTAAGAGGGGTTATAATATTCGGATCGGCTGAGCTGGAAATTTACGTCTAAAGAAGGCATTAGCGTTCCCCAGGCGCTTCTCAAATTCGCACCTGACAGAGAAGCATTCTGAATAAATATCTGATGATCGGGGTTATACTTCAGAGCCATCTCGAATAGATCGTCTGGAGTCAGAAGTTCGGCTGAGTTTATAAGCGGCGTCTCCAAATTTTCGCGTTCCCCGCCGACTGATATTGAAACCAGTAGTACCGTGATTGTAAAAGCGTTAATAACCTGTTTTATACTCATTTCCTTCTCCAGAAATCGTTTTTGTATCGTATTGCTACTCTTTAGGTTGGAAAATCATCCCATCTGTGCGTGACAGATCATCTGGTGCGCAATTAAAGCAAAGGATATGCCACGCACCGGCTTAAAACAATCCCCCGGAAACAACTACGATGAGGACGAACAGCGCGTAGAGACCACCCAGCGCAGCAAGTGACTTGTTCATGCTGAACTTATAGATAGCAGCGAAACCCATTGCCAACACTATAATGCGCCATATCACGAAGACGTCCAGTGCAGCGGCGATCTTAAATAGAGCCGTTTCCTCCATTTCTGCTGACATAAACGCTGCCGGACTGAAATACACCTTCATGCTCAGCTTCTGCAGTGAAATTGGGACCTGGAGGATATAACCTAAAGTGCCGATAAGACCGCTCCAGCAGAATATCGCCAGCGTCTGCTTGAAGTAGCCGGTACCTCCTAATACGACATTACCGACAAAAAGCAGTATAGCCGCAACCACAAATATCGCCAGAACGGTAGCTATTCCCCCACCAATTGCCGCGAAATTCCTCATTCCCGTAATCTGCATGTCGCGTGCCCGTTCCACCTGCTCTACAGTGAGCTGGTCGTTCTCCATCAGCTTGTCGTACGCGGGACTCGTCTTGAAATCGGCGACTATGGCTTCACGCAGAACGTGTGTTGCCCCTATAGTAATAACAATTGTCAGGATAAAAGGCAGTACCCATGATGGACGAATGGCGATGTCTTCCAGCGTCTGCTTCGGTGCGCTGAAAACACCGATCAGGCGTTGAAGCGGTGATAGATGGGGTTTCTCTTCCTGCGTGATAGTTACTTCTGGTGTATCGTTACTTTCATTCATTTGAAGATCTCCTTTTACCGACGAATTTATATTCACTTCACTTTAGCTTCTCTTACTCTTTTCACCCGTACCTATTTGATCTCTCAAGTACTCCAGCGCCGCGTCATAGTCATTGGGGATTTTGCCGTCTAAGATGGCTTCTTCAATCATCTTCTTCAATTTCCCTACTTCAGGACCCGGTTCCAGACCGGCTTCTGCCATTATCACTTCCCCTCGCACCGGTGATTGAAATGCCCTGATTTCGTCCTTCTCTTCGACTTTTTTCAAGTGTGCCACAACTCTCTCAAAATTGGCCAAATATCGCTTCACCCGGCGAGGATCAGATGAGGTAACGTCGGCTCTGCACAGGGTAATCAGATCGTCTATATGTTCCCCGACTTGAAAGCCCAGACGGCGAACTGCACTATCAGTTACGCCTTCATCTGTCAGGTTGATCGGGCGCATGTGCAAACGCACCAGTTTGGAGGTTGTATTCATCAGCGATGACGGCATTTTCCAGCTTTTCCCTAAACGCCTGACCATCCTCTCACCGATGACCTCATGACCGTGAAAGGTCCATCCCTGCACCTTATCATACCGCCTCGTGACAGGTTTTCCAATATCATGCAGTAGTGCTGCCAACCGTGTATGCAGAGAACCTCCATTTTCAGCGACATTGTCTAATACTTTAAGCGTATGTTCAAAGATGTTCTTGTGATGATGACGCTTGTCCTGGTTTAGATTTGCCAGTTCGGACAGTTCCGGGGAAAATGTATCCAGAATTCCAGTCACGTATAATAATTTCAAACCGATTGAAGGCTTGGGAGTGGATATTATCTTTAACAGCTCAGCAGTTATTCTTTCGATGCTCACCTTAGCCAACAATTTCCGGTTTCTATGCATCGCTTTTAATAATGGAGGCGCAACGGAGAAATCCAGTTGTGCCGCAAATCGCGCTGCTCTCATCAATCTCAATGGATCTTCTTGAATAGTAATATCTGCCTCTATAGGTGTTCTGATCACCCGGTCAGCGATGTCTTTTCTGCCGCCAGCGGGATCGACAACATCGCCTTTTTGGGGCGATAACGGCAGCGCCAAAGCGTTGATAGTGAAATCCCGTAGCAGCAAATCCCGTTCTAACGGATCGGAGGGTAAAGATAGAGATTCATCGTCAATATATCTGGCTATACGCGGCCCGGACAATTCGAAATTGACTTTCCGTGAAGGAATCATAACCGTATCGAATTGCCGGTTGATACTGACAACGCGGCTCTTAAAAACATCAGCCACATTTTCCGCGAAAGACTGCAAGTCGCCGATCAGCATCAGGTCTATGTCTTGGGCGTCCTCCTCCGGACATAAGAGCCTTGATCGCATAACGCCGCCGACCAAGTATAATTGCACACCCCTTTGTCGTGCCTCCTGAACTATGGTGCGCAGCGCGGATTGTTGTAATATTTTACCTGCCTTCAATTCTCTGTAATCTGCTTAATTATCGGGTCCGGCGCTTCTTTTTTCGATTGTTTTCATCGCTTTATCTCGCAACTCCTGAAGCTTTCCCAGACTCTGTTTCTTCCGTTTTTTTACATCATCATCCAAAGGATATGAAAGCCCGCGTTCGGTCCATTTCAGGACTTCCTCAGGCTGGCTTAATCGATAATAAATCCGTGCCATCTGTTTGCAGACGATCAATTCGTTATAATGATTATTGCGTTTCAGTGGCTGTATGGAATCATAGAGCTGCTGATACGTAGCAACCGCTTTATTAAATTGTTTCAATAGAAAATATCCATCCGCCAGAGGCCATAGAAAATGCCGGCTTCCCGGGTACAGCCGCAAACCTTCCAGTGATAGTTCCACAGCCTCATGAGGTTGTCCCGCGTCGATCAAAGTCCAGACTAACGTACTGCGTGCAATTTCACGAGCGAATAGACCCTCATTCATAGCGCGCCGCATCAACTCAATGCCCTTTTCTTTCTGATCCGGAATGATGGGCAGCCAGTTGATGAAATCGGTGGCCTTGCTGCTCCAGTATTTATACGTTCCCACCCCCAGCAAAGCGTCAGAAAAAGTGGAATCAGCCTTCAAGCAGGCCTTCATACGCCCTACCGACTTAATCCCTATCTTCACTGCAGGCCACCATCGCCCCCGCCTCTGTTCTAACAGAGCCCTGTAGCCTAATAAAACTCCCTGGTAGAGGTTGGCTTCGGCTTCTTCCCCTGATTTTTTCAACACTTCGGATAATTCCCACGCTTTCTCATACTCCCGAACGAATTGATCCATATCGAGCCGGTCTTCTAAATCGAGCATGCGGCAGTACAACACACCAGCACGTAATAATGGACCTATGGTATGATCGGGCAGTCTCTCTTGCAGTTTGTCGACGCTATCAAGCGCCTCTTCATATTCCAGCAGGAATGTCTTCTCCAATATTTCCTGTACAGAGGCTCGATTTGAACTGTCTTCGAATACAATGGTTCTGCAAAACCCCACCGTACAGAAACAAACCAGGTGGAAAATGATCAGTGAATTTCTCATAATTATTTCCTTTGGTAGAAAAATATAATTAATAGCTTTCTAAAATGCAAGTCATATTACTCAGGATCACTTGATCACCAGAATAAATCGTGCTGGTTTCACTTTATCGCTTGACTTTCGGCGAAAAAAGCCGTATATTATACTGGTTTAAAAGATACCGATGTAAAATAGTGCGCAAAATCGGCATACAGACAACCCGCATTGCCCGATTAAATTCTATACTTCAGGTTGAAATAGTCGGGCATAGCGTTTGCCTTTATTAATTAAGCTATGTTTGTTGACGTTGCTTGAACAGTTAAGATAAATCATACATAAAAATGGGAGAGAGGGTTATGAAGAAATTCTGCAGTTTAATGTTTGCTTTAATTCTCCTGGTCAATTTCGCAGGTGCGGCTCAAGTGGTGAACCTGACAGGTTCATCCGAAGCACCCGCTGTGGAAGTCCTGAAATCCGATGCTGGTAACATTCTGCTCGATTACCGGATCAACGGGTTTATCCAGGACCAGGTGATCGTCGAGGGAGAAGCTTACGATCTGATAGCACTAAAAAGTGAAAGCCGCCTCTGGGCAAAAGGGAATCCCGAACTGCCGCGTCTGTGCCGCAGTATTATGATCCCGGACAATGCCTTGATGAGCGCGCGAGTAGTATCTTCCGAATACAGGGATATTTCCGGTATTAAAGTGCTTCCTTCAAAGGGGCATTTCTCCCGTGAAATCAATCCGGGTGACGTGCCTTACGAATTCGGAGAAATCTATCAGCAAGATGCCTGGTATCCCCAAAATATCGTCCAGCTTCGCAATCCTTACATCTTGCGTGACATTCGCGGGCAGGTTGTGGAAGTGAATGCCTTCCAGTACAACCCGGTTACTCAGGTACTGCGCGTTTACACTCAATTGACTATCGAAGTGAAGCAGGTAGGCTCCGGCGGAGTTAACGTACTGGAACGTTCCGGTGATATTGAAACCATCGATCCTGAATTCAAGCGGATTTACGATCGTCACTTTCTGAATTATGGTTTGGACTATACTCCGGTGGAAGAAGAAGGATCTATGCTGGTGATTGTGCACGATGCCTGGTACAATGCCATGATGCCCCTCGTTAATTGGAAGAATCAGAAAGGTCTTTCTACCACGATGGTCAATGTTGGCACTATTGGCAACAACGCCACTGCCATAAAGAACTACATCCAGAATCTCTACAACACCAGTGACCTGAAATACGTTTTGCTGGTCGGTGATGCGGCTCAGGTGGCGACACCCAGCGGTGGCGAGGATCCTACCTATGGTTATCTTGTTGGAAACGACCACTATTCCGAGCTGTTCATTGGCCGCTTTTCTGCCGAAAACTTAGACCATGTCAACACTCAGGTTGAACGAACTATCAGTTACGAGAAATATCCTCAGTCAGGAGCTGATTGGTATCACAAAGGGACCGGTATTGCCTCAAACCAGGGTCCCGGTCATTATGGTGAATATGACGATGAGCACGTGGATCTTATCCGCGATCAATTGCTGAGTTTCACTTACACGGCAGTTGATCAGATCTATGATCCTACTGCAACGCAATCCATGATCAGCAATGCACTCAATCAAGGCCGCAGCATCATCACCTATTGCGGACACGGCAGCACCACTTCCTGGGGCACAACCGGGTTCAGCAATACAAACGTCAATGCCTTGGTTAACAATAGTATGCTTCCATTTGCTACCAGTGTAGCGTGCGTAAATGGCAACTTTGCTAATGCCACCTGCTTTGGTGAAGCATGGCTGCGCGCTACCAATCTCGGGGAACCGACTGGATGTATCGGTTTCTGGGGTTCTTCCATAAGTCAATCGTGGAATCCACCTATGTACGCGCAGGATGAAGTCATCGACTTATTGACCCCCGAACTGAAGAATACATTCGGAGGTCTCTGCACGAACGGTGCCGCCTTGATGATTGACGAGACCGGCGGATCTGGTGAAAATGAAGCCGATCACTGGACCATTTTCGGTGATCCATCTTTACAGGTACGCACAGATACTCCTTTCACAATGGCAGTAGCTCATGATAACCAGATCGATCCCAATAATCCCACTTTCGAGGTTATCGTAACTGGTATCGAAGGCGCCATGGCAGCGATTTCCTGGGAGGGCGAACTGTTTGGATCCGCCTTGACTAATGCACAAGGACTGGCCTCTGTACAAATCACGCCAGGAACACTTCCTCCTGGTTATGTTGACCTAACTGTTACAGCGTTTAACGCCATGCCGTATATCGTGCAACTTCCGGTCGTATCCGGTGGCCCTGATCTCTGGCCCCCGCTGATTGCTCATACACCACTGGAAAACACCACCAGTTCCGGACCTTATACAGTAGAAGCGACCATAATGGATTACTCCGGAGTAGCTTCTGCTTCCGTTTGGTACAGCACTGACGGCTCCAACTTCGACGAAGTAGCTATGGTCAACACGGTCGGCGATACCTGGGTAGGTGATATCCCCGGTCAGGCGGTGGGCGCAACCATTGACTATTACCTTGAAGCCACAGATGCGGCTCCAGCGGCTAACACCGGCACCACGGATACTTACAGCTTCCTGATTCTGGGTATTCTGTTCTCCGATGACATGGAAAGCGGTATCGGCGGCTGGACGCACGAAGTCGTCACCCCGGGTTGGGCTGACCAGTGGCACTACTCAACTGAAAACAGCCACTCACCCACGCACTCCTGGAAATTCGGCGATGTAGGCGGCAATTACGCCGACCATGCTCACGGAACGCTCATTTCGCCTGTCATCAGCATTGGCGATGCCTGCGAACTGACCTTCTGGCATAGGATACAGGCTGAAGCTTCCGGAGCATACGCTGATTCGGCATACGACGGCGGCTGCGTTGAAGTTTCTCATAACGGCGGTCCCTGGGGCATTCTGGATCTTGCCTACACGCACTATATCCGCGCAGAAGCTGGCGGGGGCAATCCCTATTCCGGTCCCTTTGCGCCACAGACTCCAGTTTACTCAGGCAGCTTCAACTGGACTGAAGTAAATGCAGATCTGGCGGCTTACGTCGGTGATATCCAGCTCAGGTTCGTCTTCGGTTCCGATGACAATACCAACAATGAAGGCTGGTATATAGACGACGTTGAAATCATTGGATTGCCGACCGGAACCACGCCTGAAATGACCATAGAGTTGAGTTACGTCTCAGGGTCCCCAATACCGGCTACCGGTGGTACTCTATACTACGCCATATTCGGCGAGAATGTCGGCAGCGTTCCCCTGGACTTTGACGCCTGGATAGAGCTATCTTATGAAGGTGGACCTCCTGAAACTATGATTCTGCGCAGTATGACAAATTATCTACCCGGCTGGCAGATCAATCGTCCGGATGCATACTTCCCCGTGCCGGAATCTTATGCAGGTGGTAATTACACCATGACCGGGAAAGTTGGGATTCATCCTTCGGTTGCCTGGGATCAGAGCAGTTTCGATTGGCAGAAGGCTGGTGCTGCCGATGCCAATTTTGTGCCCTGGAAACCTGCCAATGTACTTGATCCGTTCGAAGAGATCATTACTGCTCAAACAGAATTGATCATTCCCGATGATTTCACCTTCGGCGGCATCTATCCTAATCCCTTCAACCCAACCACACAATTCAGCTTTGCCCTGCCCGCAGCTTCCCATGTGAAGCTCTCAGTTTATAACTTGCGGGGACAGCTTGTGAACACTCTGGTTGACGGTATGAGAGATGCCGGCACACACGACGTTTCCTTCGATGCCTCTAATCTGGCTTCAGGAATCTACCTGTACCGTTTGAGCGCTGGTAGCAACAACATCAGTGGGAAAATGGTACTGGTCAAATAGAAAGGATAAAGTCTAAAGGATTAATTGGGGCATCTCGGCTAATGCGGGATGCCCTTTTTGTTGTACAAAATCCTCATCGGTGTGGGTAGGGCATCCTGCAATCCAGCCTCCTAAATATAAACTAATTTATCAGGAGGCAGGGAGCCTGTCCCGCTCTGGCAGGATGAGACCTGACGGTTTTCTAATATTTCGTAGTCGGGGTCGCCCCTGACCCCGACACCTTTTGATTGAAAAAATACCCCCAAATAAAAAAGAGCTTGACTTTACCGAAAAAATTGCTATATTGAAGGATGGAGTGTTTAGTAATAAACAACCAAAACTGGAGGATTTATGAAAATCACAATCTTTATCGCCACCTTAGCAGTTCTCCTGTTCGCTCTATCCTCAATCGCTGACCAACCCGTTCTCAGCCCGGTTGTCAATCATCCCGTTATGACTGGGAATGAGGAGATCAACGCTCCGGTTGCTTTCCCACCTTACCCGAAAATCCACCCAACGGATGATCTGGACGTAGTCGGGGATACGGTTGTCATCGGTACCACATGGCACGAAAACCAGCACAACGGTTCCACCGGGAGAATGCTGGAAAAGGATGAATTCGGCTATATGCATTTCGCCTGGATGAACGGTTTAAATTCAGGAGCCAGTCAAAGGCACATTTATTATAATTACATCGATTCCAGTGGTAATCAAGGCTGGCCCGGAACCGGATACCAGGTGGATTACGCTACACGCGCTGGGTATGTTACTCTGGATGTTGCTTATGATGGCAGAGCTTTCCCAGTTTTTCACCAGTACAGCGAACCCGATGCTAATTTCTGGACTGCTGTCGGCACCGACTTCTATCCTCATTCGGGTACCTTCATCAATTACTATACGCCGGATATTTATGATCCCTGGTACTTTATTTACGAAATATGCTGGCCCAAAATGCAGTTTGACCGCAACGGATTGATGCACATCGTAGCGGCTGAGAATCCCGCCACGTGAACGAACGCTCAGCGGCAGTACTACATCACTGCCAGCTACAACCCTGGAACAGGGTCAGTGAATTTCGAGAGTGATTGGGAATTAGTTGATTGGTCAGTAACCTTAGCTGCAGATATTGCTACTTCTGAGGTTTCTGATAAGACTGCCGTTGGATGGAGTTATAGCCGATGGAATTGTTTCCCCGAATGTCTTTCCTTTTTCTCCAGCTATAATAATGATATCTACTTGAAGATAGAGGAAGATGGTCAGGAACCGGATTTCCGCGGTTCTTTGAATCTCACGAATTTTATCAGTCCAGATACACTTCTATGTCCTGATACACTCATGGCATGCATGGATACGTTGCGGGCAGTCGCTGATCTAAGCCTGTATATCGATCAGAACGATTACGTTCATGCCGCCTTCTCCACCTGCTGCTACTTTGAATTATGGGATACGACTCACGCTAATTCTTCCATCATCTGGCATTGGTCAGAACAATATCCGGAAGATTTCAGCATCATCCATGAAGCCATAGCTCCAGCTGACACGACTGAATGCGGTGCCTGGAATTTCGCTGCCCAACGTCCCTCATTAGGGCAAGATCCCGGTTCCGGCTACTTGTACTGCATGTATCAGGTCTTCGACTTGGATCCAACGCATCAGTCAGAAGCGGGGCATCCTTCAGGTGAGATTTATATTTCAGTGTCAACCGATGGAGGTTTAAACTGGTCGGAAGGGAAGAACGTTACCAATACCATCACGCCTCAGAATGCCCCACCCGGAGAATGCCTGTCCGAGTATACACCGTCTATGCGAAAAACAGTCGATGGTGAATGTGATATCATGTACATCCTGGATTATGATGCTGGTTCGGTCATTTACACCTCGGGAGCATGGACACTGAATGATGTCATCTATCACAAGGTATCGGTTGATTCCATTTCCACAACACCGTTGGTACCTCAGAACATACCCTTTCATGTAGCGCACGGTATATTGAATCCTGCAGTGGTGGTTACTCTGGATCCGGTATACCCCACCAGTATCCCCCCACCAGGTGGTGAACTGGAATTCAACATTGAAGTAGCCAATCACGATTTCTACGTTCAGACTTTCGATGTATGGTGTGATATAACCTTGCCCAACGGCCAATATTACGGTCCGGTGATTGGCCCGGTTAATCTGACCATGCAGAGCAGCACCGCTATTGACCGCGATCGTATTCAAAGTGTCCCTGCCGGTGCTCCTGTTGGAGATTATATGTATAATGCCTATTTAGGTATGTATCCGGATTCAATCTGGTGTATCGACAACTTTGAATTCACCAAACAGAGCGATGGCGGTGGCGATTTCGTCGAAGGCTGGCTAAATTGGGGAGAAGAGTTCGATCAATGGATGTCGAATCCAATTTTCAGGACTGAGATACCACAAGACTTTGCTTTCTCCGGTATCTACCCCAATCCCTTCAACCCAACCACACAATTCAGCTTTGCCCTGCCCGCAGCTTCCCATGTGAAGCTCTCAGTTTATAACTTGCGGGGACAGCTTGTGAGTACTCTGGTTGACGGTATGAGGGATGCTGGTACGCACGAGGTCGCCTTCGATGCTTCAGATCTAGCTTCAGGAATCTACCTGTACCGTCTGAACGCTGGCAATAACAACATCAGCGGGAAGATTGTTCTTGTAAAGTAAGAGGTTAAACTAAAAAGGAAAAAGTAGGGGCGTTCTCACTATGGTGGAACGCCCCTTATTCATGAAACTGCGCAGGGTTATTTCATCAACACCAGTTTCTGGGAAGCACTGTATGAACCCGCTTCCAACCGGGCAATGTAGATACCAGAAGATAGGTTCGTAGCGTCAAAGGTGAACTCGTGAGCACCTACTTCACTCATCCCGTCCACTAAGTTGGCGACTAAACGGCCCTGCAAATCGTAGATGGCCAGTTTGACGTGGGAAACTTCAGGTAAGCTGAAACTCAGCCGCGCCAGCGGGTTGAAAGGATTGGGATAGACTTGTGAGAAGGAGTACTCCTCAGGAAGAACTACAGCCGCTTGTGTCAGCCATTCGTCGAAAGGCTCGCCGCTGTTGGTCCAGCCTTCCGTCCAATCGCCAACGGCAAGCGATCCATCAGATAGCTTTTCAAAGGGGAAACTGTGTCCAAAGGTGGCGCTATCCGGATAGAAGCCCACATACGCATTGAAGCTATATTCACCTGCAGGAGCGTGAGCAGGCACATTCTGGCTACGATCGCGATCAGCATACATGTCTGCGAGAAAAGTCAGGTTAAACGGTCCAAGCACCGGCCCGTAGATTGAACCGTTGGGCAAGGTTACATCGCACCAAAAGTCGAAATTTTCGGTTGTGGGGCTACCATTTCCCACACCAATGTTATAATCGAAGCTACCACCTGAAGCTGGGATGAGGATGGGCGGGTTGTAGGGTGTCAGCATGACCCCAACGCATTCCAAGGTGTCTTGCACACCTGGACCACCCTCACCACCGCCCCCGGCTCCACCGTTGACGTACCATGCTTCGACGTTAACTCCATTGGACACGTTTATGTTGGCTTCCACATAGGTGCAGTCGCTAATCAAAGTACCATAAACCGAAAGGACACCCATTCCGCCCTCGGGGGGGTTACCTGCAAGCAGCGATATTGCACCCGCAACAGTTACATCTTCGCCTATTGCTCCGAGAACAAGATTGCCTGGACTGCCTGCGCCACCTCCGACAGTGTTGTAGCCGATAGCGTGTGCGCCGAAACCGCCGAGCCCTGGAAGAATTTCTATATTCCAGTATGAACCAATGATGCTGCCGGCTTGGCCGCCACCGCCGCCACCACCGGAGCCACCCAATCCAGCGGACCACGTGGTATATAAACCACCACAGGCGCCACTACCACCTTGACCACCTGGAAATTTGCCGCCGCCACCGCCGCCGCCACCGCCGCCGCCACCGCCACCGCCTGCAACAGCAGCCACAGCACCTATAGTACAAGCCCCGATAATAATCTTTGTAGTTGTTGACATGCCTTCAGCCGGTTCAGTCGGTTCTTCCTCTTTTTCTTTCTTTTCCTCTCCAAACAGATCCGCCTGGGCCAATCTGAGTTCTTGACCGGCCTTGACCCTCATTGTCTCGCCATCACCCACCGACAAAAACATTGACCCGCCTTCAAGGACTCCGACTTTGGAGATGCCGTCTGCAACCGAGACATAGCCTTCCAGCAATCCGGTATCCGCAGATGCTTTCAGCATGACTTCGCTGGTGGTTATCACTCCTTCGGGTGTTTGGAATACAAGGGTGCGCGGCAAGGAAGAAAGTGCAAAATAAACCGTTCCATGCTCAACTGTCAATTTGCGGGAGGTGGATTTTGTTGTAACGGAAAACAGGCTCTTATCTATCGCTACCAGATAAAGATCCCTCATTTTGACACCGCATTCACCCTGGACAGATAATAGGGTGTCTTCGGGAAGAGGTGCTTCGGCACTGAACTCTCCAATCTTCTGGTTCCCTTGATATAATGTAACCTTACCCTTGGGTATTATTCTTCCCAAAGACAATCCGGCACAAAAAGCAGTTGATGCAAACACCAGCAGAGTGAAGATCGCCATTCCTTTGAATGTGATTTTATTTTTTCTTACACAAAGCATAATATTAACTCCTTTTTGGAAAATGAACGGGATTTAAAATATCTGTAAGCGATAGTAGATTAATATATAAAAAATTATCCATGATGTCAACTTAGGAATTTTTGAGCGACAGGGTTAACGCATTTGGGAATTTCATATGGCAAAAGCATATTTTGCGCGCTTAAGCGAGCCATTTCGGATTTTAAGTTCCGTTCAGCTAAAATGCGAAAACTCGCTACGCTCAAACAGTTCGCATT